>NZ_JAQZSJ010000001.1 GCF_029360585.1 Cohnella caldifontis
ATAGAAGAGAAATTTTTCGTGTTAGCTTATATGCAACGCCAGTGATTTTACTTACACAACTCCCTCATATCCGCATCGATTGGGTGGAGTTATGTTAATTTCTTACACAACTCCCTCGTGCCCACATCGATCGGACGGAGTGAAGTAACTTCCTCCCCCTTCCTCAGGGAGGTTGCGCCGAATCGACGCGCAAATAGTGAATTTCTCCTTCTGCAGAGCGAACCGAGCTTAATCCGGCACGTAGATCATTTTCTTCGTCATGCCGCCGTCGACGACCAAATCGATGCCGGTCACGAAATCGTTGGCCGGATCGGTCAGGTAGAAGCATGCCCGCGCGATGTCCTCCGGCGTCCCCACCCGGCCCGCCGGATGCTGGGCGTGATCCTCTGCGCGCAGGCGGCCGTAGTCCCCCGTCTCGATCCAACCGGGACTGATCGAATTGACGCGGATGCCGAATTCGCCAAGGGAAAGGGCAAGGGCGTGCGTCAACGAAGCGATGCCTCCCTTGGAAGCGGCGTACGCTTCCGAATTCGGCTCCGACATGAGATGGCGGGTCGAGGCGATGTTCACGATCGCGCCCTTCGCGCCGTTGCGTTTCATCCGCAGAGCGGCTTCCTTCGAGCAGAGGAACGTCCCGCGCAAATTCGTTTCCAGCACGCCGTCCCATTCTTCCACGGTCAGTTCGAACGGCGATTTCCATACGCCGTAGCCCGCGTTGTTCACCAATCGATCGATTCGGCCGAACGCAGCCTCCGCCTCTTCGAACAAAGCAACGATGTCATCCGGCTTCCTCAAATCCGCCGCACGGAATCGAACGCTGCCGCCGCTCCCGGCGATTTCTTCGGCCAAGGCCGCGCCTTCCGCCGCCCGGACGTCGGTCGCGAAGACGTTCGCTCCCTTCTCCGCATAGGCGCGGCAGAGTTGCCGGCCGATGCCGCCCGCGGCGCCGGTGATGACCACGGTCAACCCCTGGAACATCCCGTCCTCATCCTTCCGTTTCGAGCTTGGCCAGCCTTCTTTCCAGCATGCCGATCCAGCTGCCGGCCAGCACTTCCCGCAACTCCAGCAATCTCCTGATCCCTTCGACGTCTTGTTTGTCCCGGTGCATGACCCGGTTCGCCTCGTCTATGGATATCCGATCCTCGTGCGCCCGAATCAGCTTCAGCCTGTCGCCGGTCCGCACGGTCCCTTCTTCCAGCACGCGCAGGTAGAAGCCGGTTTTCCCGCTTTTCGCGGCCAGCTCGGGCAAGGTGTCGAGCCCCCATTTCATGGCCAGCTTCCAGCACGGGATACGCGGCTGGCTGATTTGCACGGCGGCCGTTCCGACCCGGAATACGTCCCCGATATGGACTTCCTCTTCCATCAAGCCGTCCACCGAGAAGTTTTCCCCGAACGCCCCGTATCCCAATGGACGGCCCAATACCCGCTCCCAATGCGGATAATGAACGAGACTGTATACGCACACCGCCTTATCCGGACCGCCGTGGTTGACAAGGTCGGCCACTTCATCGCCGGATACGCCGGACGGACGAACGACAACGGCATCCGCCACGGGATTTTTGAAGATTCCGGAGACGGCTTCCCTTCCCCGGTAATCGGAGTTCCGGACGCGGCCCGCGTTAACCGAAACCAGGGAAAATTCCTTCACGATCTCTCCGTCCATTTGCTAATCTCTCCCTTTCTCCCGCTCGAATAACCGCAAGCCGCTAACGCAAGCCTAATGATACACTCAGTCGAAAGGAGAGCTCCGACCTGACATGACTTCATCCAAACGACGCCGCGAAAACGCATGGAAAAGCCGCAAGGAGGCCCAAAATCCCCACGGCAAAATCCCGTCCCTGCACGGGCTGGCGAACGACGCCGATCCCGAGGGCAAACCCGATCCGACCAAACTGTGACAAAGGCCTCCACGCCATCCGCTCGAATCCGGACGTGCCTAGTCCCGTTGCCGCCTGCCTGATCCCCGTCAACAAGGCCGTTTATGCCAGGCGGTTTTTCTCAGCCGCGGTCAACCTGCGGCCCTGCACTTGCACGATCAGACGTCCGTCTTTCAGGCCCCAGATTTCGTCGGCGAACTTCTCGGCGAGCTCGATCCGGTGCAGCGCGGCGACGACGATCGTACCTCTCTCTTCGCACAGCTTTTTAAGCGTCGCCATCAGCGCTTCCGACGAGTGGGGATCGAGGCCGGAAACGGGCTCGTCCGCCAGCAGAATGCGGGCCCCATGTACCAGCGCTCGGGCGATGGCCACTCTCTGGCGCTCTCCGCCGCTCATCTTCTCGACTTGCCGATGGGCATGGTCCATCAGTCCGACTTTTTCCAGCATGTCCATGCCGCCCATGTAATCGTCGCTTCTCACCATGCCGGTGATCCGGCGCCATAGCGGA
The DNA here is from genome assembly GCF_029360585.1 of Cohnella caldifontis. Classification (GTDB taxonomy): domain Bacteria; phylum Bacillota; class Bacilli; order Paenibacillales; family Paenibacillaceae; genus Cohnella; species Cohnella caldifontis. The sequence continues at coordinate 2,386 of NZ_JAQZSJ010000001.1, forward strand.
GTCTGCTCGGCATTGCCGATCAGCACGTTTTTGAGAGCCGATTTCTTTTCCAATAGGGCAGGCTTTTGCTCCAAAAAGGCGATTTGGCGGCGGAACTTCAGCTTGGCCGCCCATCCGGCCTTGAGAATATCGTTGCCGTCCGCGACGTATTGTCCGGACGTCCAACGGTCGCGCAGCGCGAGACAGCGCAGCAAGGCTGACTTCCCGCTCCCGCTCGCCCCCGCCACGGCGATGAACGTGCCGGGATCCAGCCTCAGGTCGATTCCGTCCAGAATCGTTTTTCCTTCGGGAAGCTTGCGGGTCAAACCGCGAATGATGATCATCGAGTCGACAAACCCCTTCGAAAAACAGGATAAATCTAGTTTATTTCATTCGGAAACGGCTTTCCATACGAACAAATGTTTGCTATAATGGAAACGGGAACATTCGTTCCCCACAATCGAATAAGGTGGGATGATGGATGGCGAACTGCGAGAATTTCCGATACGTGGAGCCTTCAAGGGGAACCAGGCCGTCGAAAGATCTGACCTTCAAATTTTACACCGACGGCAAACTCGAGATTATCGACAACGATACGGGCAACCGAATGAACCCCCGCGAACTGAGCGGGGGCTGCTACGACTTCTATGTGCGCCAGCGGATGGCTTTGATCAAGCGGGATCTGCATGCGAAAATCGCCAAATACGCGTAACGTCCGCCGCCCCGGCATTACGGCAGGTTTTTGTTGATCCGATTCAAGCTGGCCGGCCGGCGGGCCATTTTTTCCAGGCCGGGCGTGCGAACGTTCTCTTTGAAACGGGATTCGTTCTGCTGGTCGTCCGCCTTGGTGCTTTTGTTGTGCGGCATTGCGTATCACCTCCGTCCCTTCCGACCCGGGAGGGCTTTATTTGTATAGTTTTCCTTTCCGCCGACATTTACAAACCCGTCCGTCAAAGGGATAATAGAAGAATCATTCCAGAAACCGGGAGCACCTTCGCTTATGAAGCAAACTTTACTGTTCGATTTGGACGACACGCTGATCCACTGCAACAAATATTTCAACTTGATCCTGGAGCAATTCGCCGATTTGATGGAGGAATGGTTCGGTCCCCTCGGCGTCTCGCGGAAAGAAATCCTAAGCAAGCACACCGAAATCGATATCGCCGGCGTGAAGGTGCTGGGCTTCAAAAGCGAGCATTTTCCCCAGTCGTTCGTGGACACGTACCGGCACTTCCGCCACCTCACCGGACGAAAGAGGTTCCATTCGGAAGAAGATCGGCTTTGGAAGCTGGGCATGAGCGTTTACGACTTCGAAGTAGAGCCTTATCCCCATATGGAGGAAACGCTGGAGTCCCTCTCCCGCGAAGGCCACGAGCTTCATCTCTACACCGGAGGGGAACCGAGAATCCAGCAAAATAAAATCGATCGAATGAGGCTGCAGCGTTTTTTCGGGGAACGCATCTACATCCGTCAGCATAAAAACGCGCAAGCGCTGGAGCAAATCGTGTTGTCCCGCGCATTTGACCGCAGCCGGACGTGGATGATCGGCAACTCCTTGCGGACGGACGTCATGCCGGCGCTGCAATGCGGTCTGCATTCCGTTTACCTGGAGCAGGAGAACGAATGGAAGTTCAATATGGTGGAGATCGAACATCCGCCGCAAGGCGCCTTCCTGAAGTTAAAATCGCTGACCGAGGTCCCGGGCGCCATTCGCCGCTTTTTGCATCTCATGCCTTCAGCGGCCGAAGGTCACATGAAACCGTCCTAACGCGTTTGCGGGGACGGTTTTTTCGATGGAACGAACCATTGCCGCTAGCTTCCCTCGCCTTCCTTCCGCTTAGATTCGCGAATGAGCGTTTCCGAAACCGGGCACCGTAGGGATGATCGTATCCGACATTTTGCCTGCGGGAGGGCTCTTCATGAAGAAACTCAAATCCCTGTGGATTCCGCTTCTCATCGCGATCTTGCCGATGCTCGCCTTAACCGCTTGCGGCGGCGGCAACAATGCCGGCAGTCCCGCACCCGGGACAGGGGGTTCACCGGCAGCCGGAGGCTCCCCTGCCGCCAGCGGATCGCCGGCTGCCGGAGGCGGAGCGCCTCGCAATATCGTCGTCACGGCGACGAACTTCGCCTTCGATCCGGCGGATATTCAGCTTCACGTCGGAGACACCGTACAAATCACCTTTCAGAACAAAGACGGCGTCCACGGCCTCGCGATCCCCGATTTCGGCGTCGACCTGCGGGGCGGACAGACGGCCAAATTCACCGCCGACAAATCCGGCCGTTTCGATTTCTACTGCGCCGTGCAATGCGGGACGGGCCACGACAACATGACCGGAACCATTAACGTCGCTCCCTGAACGAATCGTGCCTAACGGACAAAACCTCCCGCATAGGATGGAAACTGAAGGCTCGCTGACGGGAGGTGAAGCCGATGTGGATGAAGCCCGATTTCGAAGTCATCGAGGTTTGCGCCGAAGTCACCGCCTATGCCTACCAGAAGTAACCGCAACGTGCCGGAGCCATCCGGCATTTGCTTTTTGGGAGGGATGACATGCGGATCCGATTGCTGGGTTCGGCAGCGGGCGGCGGCCTGCCTCAATGGAACTGCGCTTGTCCGAACTGCGCCGGCGCAAGAGCCGGCCAGCCCGTCATTGCCCGCAGGATGAACGATTCTTTGGCCGTCAGCGCGGACGGTTCCTCCTGGTATCTCATCAACGCCTCCCCCGACGTCTGCGCTCAGCTGGAGGCCTATCCCGCGTTCCATCCCTCCGCCCTCGAAGGAAAACGCGGCTCTCCGATCCGGGGGGTGCTGCTGACCGACGCGGAGCTGGACCATACGATCGGTCTCCTGCAGCTTCGTCAAGGTGCGGAGCTGGAGGTTTACGCCGCTTCTCCCGTTATGGAAGCCCTATCGGGCCTCTTCCCGATCCAACGCATCGTGGAACCGTATGCCTGCTTCGAGTGGCTGGAGATACGGCCCGGGGACTGGTTTCCACTATTTGGGGGCAGAATAAAGGTATGCCCGTTCCGCCTGGGCGGCAAACCGCCCCGATATGCCGCCTCGATCTCCGGCAGCGCCGAAGCGTCCGCTTGGGTGGTCGGCTACCGCCTGGAAGACACGACAACCGGCGGCGCGGCCGTTTATGCGCCCGGCCTGGAGCGATGGACACCGGAGCTGGAAGAGATGCTGCGCGGAGCGGATTGCCTGCTGCTCGACGGGACGTTCTGGCGTTCGGACGAACTGCGGTGCCTGGGGATCGGCGGTTTGACCGCCGCCGAGATGGGACACGTTCCACTCACTGGACCGGACGGCGGCACGCTTTCCCGCCTTGCCGGCATTTCCGCCGCACGTAAAGCGCTCGTCCATCTCAACAACACCAACCCGATTTTGCGGGAAGATGCGGAAGAACGGCTTCAGGCGTTGCGGCTGGGCATCGAAATCGGGTATGACGGATGGGAAGCGGAGGTTTGATTTTGAGCGGTCATTTGTGGTCAAACGACGAATTCATCGCCAATCTGCGGGAGGTCGGGAAGCGGCGGTATCACGACAAGCATCCCTACCATATCCGCATGCACGAAGGCAAGCTGAGCCCCGTACAGCTGCGGGCTTGGGTAGCCAACCGGTTTTATTATCAGAAAAACATTCCCGTCAAAGACGCCTTGATCTTGGCGAAGCTCCCTTCGCGGGAAGATCGGCGGGAATGGATCCAGCGGATCATCGACCATGACGGCAGGGAAGGCGCCGAAGGCGGAATCGAAGCCTGGATTCGCTTGGGAGAGGCGGCCGGCATTCCGCGCGAAGAAATGTTGGATGAGCGCCGCGTCCTCCCCGCGGTGCGGTTCGCCGTGGATGCCTACGTCAATTTCTGCCGCCTCAAGCCGTGGCCGGAAGCGGTGGCTTCTTCGCTGACCGAGTTGTTCGCTCCGGATCTCGTGTCCAGACGGATCGCCGTTTTCGAGCAGCTGTATCCCTGGATTCGGCCCGAAGGGCTGGAATACTTCCGCAACCGGCTGCACCAGGCGCCGCGGGACGCCGATCACGGGCTGTTGCTTGTACTGCGGGAATGCCGCCACCGGGAAGACCAGGAAGCGGCGGTCGCCGCGCTGGCTTTCAAATGCGAAGTGCTATGGGCGCTGCTGGACGCGCTTCAATTGGCTTATCCGGACGAGGAGGCGATGCGATGAAGCAGCCGGCCTTGTCGGACCGGCCGAAGCTGCGCCGCCCGGCCCGCCTGAAATACGACCCGGCGCGGGAGACGGAGCTGCTCCTGCTTCCGGAACGCGTCGTTCGCCTCAACCCCTCGGCCGGAGCGATCCTCCGGCTTTGCGACGGGGAACGCTCCGTCGCCGCCATCATCGAACGATTGGAACGGAATTATCCCGGAAGCGATTTGAAGGGAGACGTGCTCGAGTTTCTCGCGACGGCGGCCGACAAAGGATGGTTGGAGCCATGGACATCGGTTACCCTTACGCCCTGACGGCTGAGCTCACGCATCGGTGCCCCCTCCGATGCGTTTATTGTTCGAACCCGCTGGAACTGGAACGCCGGGAAGCCGAACTGACGACCGACGAATGGTTGGACGTCTTGGACCAGGCCGGCCGGCTCGGCGTCGCGCAAGTCCACTTCACCGGAGGCGAACCGCTCGCGAGAGCCGATCTGGAACCGCTTATCCGCAAAGCCCGGGAGGCGGGGCTGTTCGTCAACCTGATCACGAGCGGCGTCGGGCTGACGGCCAAACGCGCACAGCAGCTGGCCGATGCCGGCGTGGACAGCGTCCAACTCAGCGTGCAAGCCTCCGTGCCCGAGCTTTCCGACTTCATTGCCGGCACCCGCGCCTTCGAGCGCAAACGGCAGGCTGCGGTCTGGATTCGGGAAGCGGGCATTCCCCTGCACATGAACGCCGTGCTGCACCGGCTCAACCTGCAGTTGGTCGAGGAACTCGCCGAAATGTGCGCTTCCTGGGGAGCGGAGCGCCTGGAACTCGCCAACGCCCAGTATTACGGCTGGGCGCTGCGGAACCGTTCCCTCCTGCTCCCGTCCCGGGAAGAACTCCGCGAGGCGGAGGAAGCGTTACGCCGGGCCAAGGAACGGTTCGGCCATCGGATGGAACTGATCTGGGTCATCCCGGACTATCACGAGGAATATCCGAAGCCCTGCATGGGCGGCTGGGGACGATGGTCGATGACCGTGTCTCCCGACGGGCGCGTGTTGCCTTGCACCGCGGCATCCGAGATCCGCACGCTGCAATTCGAAAACGTCAAGCGGCGGGATTTGGCTTGGATTTGGCGGGAGTCCCCTTCCTTTAACGCGTTTCGGGGCTCGGACTGGATGCCGGAGCCGTGCCGAAGCTGCGAGCGCAAAGAGCTGGATTTCGGCGGCTGCCGTTGCCAGGCCTACCTGCTCGCCGGAGACGCCGGACAGACCGATCCCGTCTGCCATCGTTCCCCCCATCACCGTCTCGTCGCCGAAACGGTCTCCGGCGCGCCTAAACAGGCAGCGGGCGGCTTTACCTGGAGGACAACGGGTGAAAATCTTTGACGCGCATTGCGACGTCCTGAGCAAGCTGCTGGAGAATCCCGGCCTCGACTTCATCCGGCAGACGGAAGGACTGGACGTTACGCTGGAAAGAATGCGGGAAGCCGAGATTGGCGTCCAAACGTTCGCGATTTATTTGCCCGAGCGATACCCCGAGGAATTCCGTTATGTATTGGAAAGCGTGGATGTATTCCGCAGACGGGTTCTGACTCATCCAGCGCTGCTGGAAATCCGCTCGAATCAGGACTTGCGGACCGCCGAAGCGGAAGGCCGAATCGGCGCCATTTTGTCCCTGGAAGGCGTAGGCGCCCTTCAAGGCAACCCGGCGTATATGCGGATTTTGTTCGACTTGGGCGTAAGGTGCGTCGGCTTCACCTGGAATTACGCGAATTGGGCAGCCGACGGCGTCCTGGAGCCCCGGAAAAGCGGATTTACCGTCAAAGGGCTCGACCTGATCCGGGAGTGCAATGAGCTGGGCCTGTTGCTGGACGTCTCCCATCTCTCGGAGAAGGGCTTCTGGGAGCTTGCCGAGCGGGCCGCCAAGCCGGTTCATGCCTCCCACGCGAATGCCGCGGCCGTAAGTCCGCGGCAACGTAACCTGAACGATGAGCAGATGAAAGCCATCATCCAGACGGGCGGCGTGATCGGCCTCGCTTTCGTGCCGCCTTTCCTCCATCCGGATGGGACGGCTTCCATCGAAGACCTCCTGCCCCACCTCGACCATATCTGTTCGCTCGGCGGGAGCCGGCACGTCGGGTTCGGGTCGGACTTCGACGGCATTAAGGAGAAAGTGAGCGGCCTGGAGCACGCCGGACATTATCCAAGAGTCATCGAAACGCTGCTCAAGTTCTATTCCGAGGAAGACGTCCGGCACTTCGCCTACGGCAATTGGTCCCGGTATTTTCATTCCCATCTTCCCGAAGCTTAAAACGAAAACCGCCTTCCAATGCGGAGGCGGTTTTTTCGCGTAAAGCCGACCCGTGCGTTCCTACTGCTGGCCGGTCATCGCACCCGGCATGATGCCGGCCGGATCGCGGGGACCTGCCTTCAGGATGGCCGAAGGCAGCGGATCGCCCGCCTTGAGCGGCTCTTTCCGATCGAAAAAGCGGGTCAGGACGGTTTCGAAAAATCCCGGTTGCTTTTCCCACGCTTGCTTGGCCACCGTTACGACGAAACGGCCTTGATCGTCCGGAACCGTGACCGTGTATGCCGTACCGGGCGGCACTTGCAGCCCTGCGATCACGCCCGTGTACATCGCCCCTTGGGAGGTCTTGCTGACCAGGTCGGGCGGCTGGTCGCGGATGACCGTCCCGCTGCGTGGCAGCCGGATGCGGATATCGACGCTCGTGTCCTCCGGGATGACGTACACGCGGTTTTCCGGCAGGGTGTATCGGGTTTTGCCGATCGTTACGCTAAGGTTGGTCTCCTCGTTCTCCGGCCAATAATACAGTTCGTAATCGCCGTTCTCGTCGGTCGGCGTGGATTTGGCGAAGCCTTCGCCCCGGTCCCGGTCCAGCCAGACGACAGCGCCGCGTACAGGATGACCGTCGGCGTCGGTCACCCGGCCCCCGACCCGGTATTTGTCGAGTTTGAAAAAGGATACGGTTTCCCCGGGCCGGCTCAGCATTCGCGCATGCACTTTGACTTGTCCGGCTTTCGCGGGATCCGCCTCCACGTTCTCGATTTCGATCGGAAAATAGACGCGGATCGACGCCGACGCCGCCATGATCTTCCGGGACGTCTCGGAACCGACCGGGCGGCCTTCGATTTTCGCCTCGTCGGTCGACACGACCCGAACCGGCGTGTCGGTCAAGAGGCTCCGATCGACCGACAACCGGAACGTCCCGTCCGGTTCGGTCCGGATCGTCTTCCTCCCCTTCCCGGCCGACACGACCGCGTTCTCCACCGGCCGGTCGCCCAGCAGCACCCGGCCTTGCACGTCTTGGACGTTGGACCCGTCGGCTTTCCACGTGCGGAGCGGGAACTCCGATTGGGAAAGCTCGATCTTCGCGGCAACATCCGCCTTGCGATCCTTCTCGACGGAAGCAAGCGCAGAACGGAACCCGGGGTTCCGTTCTGCGCAGCCGACGATCGCCAGCGACAATACGAGACTTAAAGCGGCGATTCCTGCCTTATTCATCCCGACTCACTCCGGTTCGTTTATTGCGCCGTGTGCGCGCTGCCCGTATCGGCTTGGCCTCCCGCCCCTTGCGTTTTGTCGCCTCCGAGGCCGAACACGTGCACCATCGGTTTCGGACCGCCGGACGTGAAGGCGACATAAGGCTTGTCGTCCACGGTAAACACCGCCGGCGCGGCTTGGATATTGTTCCCGGACGTCTGGAACGTCCAGAGCACTTTGCCCGTCTTGACGTCGAGCGCATTGATCTTTCCGTCAAGCTCGCCGTAGAACGCCAGTCCCGAGTCCGTCGTCGTGATGCCGCCGCGCATCGGGTCTTTCGTTTTCACTTGGTACGCCTGTTTGCCCGTGTTCACGTCGATCGCCGTGATCGTACCGTACACGGGGAGGTTGCCCGGAGCTTGACCCGACGAGGTGCCGAAAGCCGCGGCGCCCGGCGCGTCCGGCGTCGCCGCCTCCGCTTCCGACTTCGCCGCCGTCGTCAAGTTGGGCTCCTCGATGCCGGGGATGAGCACGTAGTTCGTGTTCGGGTCATACGATTCCGGCGCGTAGTTCTCGCCGCCGAGTACGCCCGGATAGGAGACCACGCCCTTGGTCGTCGGCTTCGGGTGGTCCACTTTGGAGAAAGCGACGCCGTCCCATACCACGTCGCCCGTCTTGGCGTCCCAAGCCCACCATTGGCCGGACTTGCCGCCTTGCACGACCAGCTTTTGCGGCTTGCCTTTCACTGTCGCCTTGATGATCATCGGAGACGCCGCGGCGTCGTAGTCCCACAGGTCGTGGCTGATTTCCTGTTTCGCCCAGACCAGCTTCCCGGTCATGGCGTTGAGGGCGACGACGGAGTCGGTATGCGGGTTGTCGCCCGGCCGGTTCGCGCCATAGAAGTCCGGCGCGGGATTGCCGACGCTGCAATACATAATGTCCGTTTCTTCGTCGATCGCGACCGGGTTCCAGACCGTGCCGCCGCCTCCGAAGCTGCTCTTCGCGAGCCAATCCTGTCCTTTCGGGGGCACGGTCCAGAACGGGGATTCCCAGGCCGGGGTCAAATCGCTGGCCTTGAATGCCGCCACGAAACCGCGGACGCCGTTGTCGCCGCCGCTGCTGCCGATGTAGACATTGCCCTTGTAATACTGGGGCGCCGTCGTCTCGTAGTAGCCGTTCTCCAGCGTGACGCCGTCGATGGAGTCGGAAAGCTTGACCATTTTCACCAATTGTCCGGTCTTCTGATCGAGCGCGACGAGCTGGTTATCCACGGTCAGCATGAACACTTTGCCTTCTCCCACCGCTACGCCGCGGTTGGCGATTACGCCGGCTTTGGAGAACGTGGCCGCTTGGTCCGCCGACGGCTTCCAGTGCCACAATTGCTTCCCGGTGATGGAATCGAAAGCGAACACCTGGTTGCCTGCGGTCGTGATGTACAGCACGCCGTCGATCATGACCGGATAACACTGGTTGCCGTTTTTGACGTCCGGGTCCAGCGTCTTCAGTTCGGCCGACCAAATCGTGCCAAGATCTTTGACGTTGTCGGCGGTAATCTGTTTGAACGGGACATGGCGGTTGTTCCCCAAATCGTAGCCGTACGAGCCCCAGTTCTGGAACGAGGCGCCCGTCACCGTTCCTCCGGGAGAAGCGGTCGGCGACGCGGTCGGCGACGCGGTCGGGGAGGCGGTGGGCGAAGCCGTTGGGGAGGCCGTGCCGTTGTTGTTGTTCCTGGCGCAGCCGCTCAAGGCCAAGCTTGCGGCCAGCACCGCGCCTAATGTGACGGTTGTTTTATTCACGTTGGATACCCCCTGGGCAGTTTTGCAGCGGATTCAAAGAATTGTCGCTGTATAGGGTAACCAATCTTTCCGCAATTCAGTCGAAATGGCTGAGGGGGATCGCCGGAAATGAAAAAAACCGCGAATCCCGGAGGATTCACGGTTCGGAGGCAGCAGGCGCGGGGGACGATCGGGACAGGCTGCTCAGTTTTTCGAATATTTTCCGTACGCCGTCCGCCCAATTCGGATCTTCGGCGTACGTTCCGTTCAGCCAAGCGAACGGCTCCTCCCCTTCCGGCCGGGCGCTGCCTCTGTTCGATACCGTCCGGGCGGCGATCTCCGCGGAATGGCGGATGTCCGTGTTGAACTCTTCCCAGCTGTGGAACACGTTAAACGGATTGTTCGCGATCTTCTTGGCGTTCTTGTTCGACTTCGGAACGAAGCCTTGCTCCTGTCCCGTGATGGCGAACAATAACAGCGGATGAACGTCGAAAACCCGCGCGTTCTCCACGATCGCCCCGAAATAAGGTTCTTCCGCAAGCAAAGAATCCCGGGTGTCGAGATACGCTTTGACCGCCTCCGCGTCGATGTCCCGGTAACGAAGGAAAAGCGGCATCCCGACGTCCGGGATTGGCGACTCTATCCGCGCGTCCGCCGAAGGCGCGGGAAGCGCCGCCTCTTCGCGGGCGGGCTGACCGAGCCATACGCCGGCGAGAATGCCTCCCGCCAGCATCGCCGAAGCGAGCAGCCAGGCGAGTTTCGGAATGCGGACCCGGATCGGCAGCCGCTCTGCAGAGCCTCCAGGCAGCGCTTCCAAATTCGCGTTTACGGAGGACGCTGCCGTCCCGTACGCATCCGGAGCGTTCCGCCGGGGGAACAGTCGAGCCGCGACGCCTTCGGGGTTCCACGCCCCCGGCGCCTTCTCGTTCATCCACCGCAGGACGGGATCCAGGATCATCGCTTCCGAAGCCGGATCGGGAAGCTCGATTTCCGCGCAGACGTCCAGCACGTCCTCCGGCTTGATTTCCCGCCGCTGGAGCACTAGGCATTTCCGGATCAGCTCGTCCGTGATCCGGTCTTTGAACTCGGCCGGCAGCTCGGGCATCCTGCGCTGCACGGTGCGGCGGATGGCATCCGCCACGATGTCGGCGCGTTTGGCCTCCGGCAGCGGAGCGTATTTCGTATGTACGTAGCGGCGGATGACATGGACATCCGCCGGAGACAACAGCGCGGCGTTCTCCATCAGCTGCTCCCCCGTTTTCGCCGATCGGCGAACCGAATCAACCGCTTATTCGTTTGCCGCTTGCCGAATCAGGGCTTGTACCGGCTCGGTCGCGATATAAGCCTCGATTTGCCTTTTTTCTTCCGCCGTTAACTGATACTCGCAATCGCACCCTTCGTCTTGCGGCGCGATCTGCATCGGAAATCCCGCGTGCGTGCAGACGACCAGGATCGAGAAATCGATCAGGTCGGTCGGAAGCGGCGTCTCCTCCGCGGTCTTCACCCGAAGCTCCACGTCCACCCATTGGCGGTCGCGTTTCTCCGCGCTTGGGCGAAACCCCGTAAACGAAAGCTCATTCCAAGTCTCGTCTCCATAGCGTATCATCCATCGGTCTCCTTACGAACGGGAGGCGTTACGGAAAACGGGCGGTTCCGCCGATCGCGCGAAACCGCCCAGGTGCGGCCTTAAGGCAGCATCGTGCTTCCCATCAAATATTTGTCTACCTCGCGGGCGGCTTCGCGTCCTTCGTTGATGGCCCAGACGACCAAGCTCTGTCCGCGTCTCATGTCGCCTGCGGCGAACACTTTGTCCACGTTCGTCTTGTATTGGCCATAGCGGGCTTTTACGTTCGAACGGCGGTCCGTCTCCAGGGACAATTGGTCGATCAGCGTCCGCTCCGGACCTTCGAAGCCGACGGCGATCAAGACGATATCGGCCGGCCATACTTTCTCCGTGCCGGGAATCTCTTCGTAGATCTTGCGGCCTTGTTCGTCCACGTAACGGCGGATTTGCACCGTGTGCAGCTCCTTCACGTTGCCGTTCTCGTCGCCGACGAATTTCTTCGTGAGGACGGAGAACGCGCGCGGGTCTTCGCCGTACAGGGCTTTGGCTTCTTCATGCGCATAATCCAGCGTATAAACGTTCGGAAATTCCGGCCACGGGTTGTTCACCGGATCGCGCCGATCCGGCGCCTTGGCGTGCGTACCGAATTGCGTGACCGACTCGCAGCCGTGGCGCAGCGCGGTCGCGACGCAGTCCGTGCCGGTATCTCCGCCGCCGATGACGATGACGTTCTTGCCCTTAGCGGACAAGTAAGTGCCCTCTTGGAGCCCATTGTCCAGATAGCTCTTGATCGTGCTGTTCAGGAAGTCCATCGCCGGGTAAATGCCGTTCAAGTCCGCGCCTTCCACGTTTCCGACGGTACGGGCTTTCGTGGCGCCGCCGCACAAAACGACCGCGTCGAACTCTTCCATCAGCTTCCGGGCCGGGACGTCTTTGCCGATTTCGGTATTCGTGACGAACTTCACGCCTTCGGCTTCCAGCAGATCGACGCGCCGCTGCACGACGTGCTTTTCCAGCTTCATCGTCGGAATGCCGTAGGTAAGCAAGCCGCCGATTCGGTCGGCCCTTTCATAAACCGTAACGGTGTGTCCGGCTTTGTTCAACTGGGCAGCGGCGGCGAGTCCGGCCGGACCGGAACCGACGACGGCCACTTTTTTGCCCGTGCGGGATTTCGGAGGCTGGGGAACGACCCAGCCTTCCTCGAAAGCGCGGTCGATGATCGCCTGCTCGATCGTCTTGATCGTGACCGGATCGCCGATGAGGCCGACCGTGCAAGAGCCTTCGCACGGGGCGGGACATACGCGTCCCGTGAACTCCGGGAAATTGTTCGTCTTCGAAAGCCGCTCGTACGCTTCCTTCCAAAGGCCGCGGTACACGAGGTTGTTCCATTCCGGGATCAGGTTGTTGATCGGGCAGCCCGAGGCGTTGCCCGCCAGCTCCATGCCCGTATGGCAATAAGGCGTGCCGCAGTCCATGCAGCGCGCGCCTTGCGTGCGGAGCTGCTCTTCCGAGAACATCTTGTGGAATTCGTTCCAGTCCTTGATCCGCTCGAGCGGATCGCGGTCGCTGGGCAGTTCCCGCTTATATTCCATGAATCCGGTAGGTGTGGACATGTCGGTTTCCCCCATCATTCGGTGTTTCGTCTGCGGTGTGATCTCTCTTAATCTTTAATTTAAATATGCTATCAAATGCAGGCGGGAAGCCAGAATGGATTTTCCGGTTAATTGTTTGCATTTTCCTGCTAACGTCTTTCATAGACGCAAAACGCGTACGGCAAATCGTTCTTCTCGTCCCGAACGCCCGGCTTGCGGGAGACCAGCGCCCATTCGGCGGAGTCCAGCTCCGGGAAATAGGCGTCGCCTTCATAAGGCCGCCCGATTTCCGTCAGCAGCACTTTGTCGGCAAAGGGCAGCAGCAACCGGTAAATTTCCTCGCCGCCGATCACCATCAATTCCCGGCCGGCGCCGAGCTCAAGCGCATCTTCGGGGGAACGGACGATCATGCACCCCTCCGGCGCTTCCGTCCATGTGCGGGACAAAATGACGTTCAGACGATCCTTTAAGGGTTTGCGCAGCGACTCGAACGTTTTGCGCCCCATGAGCACCGGTTTTCCTCTCGTTTGTTCTACGAAATACGCCATGTCCGCGGGCAATTTCCACGGCAATCGGTTCTCGTTGCCGATGACGCGGTTCGATGCGGCGGCAGCGATTAAGGTAACGGTCATATCCGGAAAACCTTCTTCCGATGCAAGCTTAACGACGATATTTATTATCTTACCACATGGGAGAGATGCTGCCTACCCGAACGATATCCCGGTAACGATTCCCAATCGTTAAGATTTGGCGGAAAATAAAAGCCGGCCCGGGAATGCCGGGACGGCACGGTTCGATTCGCGATCTGTAGCGATCGGGCAAGATTGTACGGGGAGTTCCGAACGTTTCAGCCTTCGGCGGCATCCGCGCTTCCGAATATTTTCGGACCTTGCGGAGAAGTCGTATTTCCGTTCTGCTCGAGCGTGATGCCGACTTGGTCGAACCCCTGCCGGCGATCCGTCCAAGGTACGGTCAGCAGCCCGACGCCCGAGGAACCGACTTTGAACGTACCCGCGCTGTCGCGTTTTCCGTCCCGAAGAAGCCAGACGTGATACACCTGATCGCCCTCCGTCTTTGCCGTTCCGAATACGTATACGGCCAGACTCCGCTCTCCCCCGTTGTTCATGAGGCAAGCGACGCCGTACGCTCCGCTTCTCGACAAGTATGGGGACGCTTCAGAGGCGGGCGTCAGACGGTAGATTCGTTCGATTTCCGAAACCGATGCGGAAGCCGCCGGAGCGGGAGCGGTCATGAGCGAAGACGATAACGGGCCCCGTAAAACGAACCCGGCCGCGAACGCGGCGACGACGGCCATGATCACCGCCAGACGGCGCCAAGCGGTTCCGCGCGACGGCACCGTACTGAATGCGCGCGCAGGTGACGCGGAATCGCCCGAGCGGGATTGGCCGCTTCCGAAAACGGCACCCAACACCTCTTCCTTCAGATCGGCGGGAAGCTCCAGCTGCGGCGCTTCTTCGGCGAGTCGGTCCCATACGAGGCGCCATTCCGCGGCGTCTTCCCGGCATGCGGCGCAAGTGTCCAGGTGGCGCTCGAACCGTTTGCGTTCCACGTCCGACATTTCGCCGGTCATATAATCCGCAAGACCTTGGCAAAGCGCCGTGTCCCTGTTCTCCATGATCAACGTTCCTCCCTGAAGCCCTGAAGATTCCGCCGCAGCGCTTTAAGCGCTTGGTGCAGCCGGTTCTTGACGGTGCCGACCGGCTCTCCGCCCATCTCCGCGATTTCCTGCAGCGTGTACCCTTTCCAATATAAAAGCTCGATCACTCGACGTTGCGGCAGCGTTAGGCGGGAAGCCGCCGCGGCGACCTCCGAGTACTCCGAGCGGCGGACGATTTCCGCCTCCGGCCAATCCGACGGCTCGGTGCCCGGCATCCCGCCGATCCGATCCAAAGGAACGGATCCCGCATGCCTGCGCTCCCGCCTCAGCACGTCGATCGCGATATTCCGCGTAACGGTCAACAGCCAATTCGCGTAAGCGCCCTTGGACGAGTCGTATTCCGCTTTCGTCGTCCAAAGCCGCGTAAACACCAGCTGGACGATTTCCCGGGCCAGGGACTCGTTGCCGGAAGCACGTTTGGCGAATGAATAGACCAGCCTCGCATAACGGTCGTACAAGAGCTCCAGCGCTTCTCTCCGCTTCAAGCGGATGAGTTGCATCAATTCCGCGTCGGTGTGGGACGGCATCCGTTCGATACCCCTTTTTCGCCCGAATCCTTGCTTCCTCATTTTAACAGAAAAACCGGCGGACGGGGCTTTCCCGTCCGCCGCGTTCTCACGGGGCTTCAACGATGATTTTTCCTTTCATGCCGGTGTGGGGATTGCAGTAGTAACCGAAAGTTCCTGCTTGATCGAATGAAAGGGTCTTTTCTTCATCCTGGCCCAGCATGCCCGTGTCGAATTCCCCGCCGTCTCCGACGGCCGAATGCTTGACGGCATCCCGGTTGACGAATTTCACTTTGCTTCCCGTGGCGATATGGATTTCGGCCGGAGCGAAAGCGAAGTCTTTGATTTCCACGACGGCCGTTTCCGCATTTCCATCGTCTTCCCCGCCTGGGGAAGCTGAAGGTTTCTCCGACGCGGCAGGCGCGGACGAACTTGCGGACGGCTTCGCGCTATCTTGGCCGGAGGAGCGGTTGCCAGCCGGTTTTTCCGCCGCTTCGTGCTCGTGTTCGTGTTCGGCGGACGGCGTAGGCGCGGGTTTCGCAGCGGCCGGTTTCTCGGACGCGGAAGTTGCCGGGGATGGCGAGGGTGCTTCCGCGGAAACCGACGGCGTCTCGGCTGGCGTGTCGGTTGGCGCGTCGGATGCCTCGGACGTCGCGGCCGACGCGCCGGCTGACGCGGCTGCGGATCCGGAAGCCGAAGCGGAGGCCGTTGCCGACGCCGCTTGGGACGATTCCGCGGCCCCCGGATCGGACCGATTGCAAGCCGACGCCGCCAACGTCAAAGACAAGACGGCATACAGCGCGAGTCGTTTTCCCAGGGTCGTCATTGAACGATGATCTTCCCTTTCATGTGGGTCTTATGCGGTTCGCAGTAAAACTCGTACGTGCCCGGCTGATCCAGTTGGATCGTTACGGATTCCCCTTGCGAGATCAGGGGAGTCCGAAACTCGCCGTTCACCGCGACGGCGTTGTGGAAATCGTCGTCCCGGTTGACGAACGTAACGGTCGAGCCTGCTTTGACGGTGATTTCGGACGCCGAGAACGCGTAGTTTTTCATTTCGATCGTCGCGTGATCCGGCACCGCTTTCTCGGCAGCCGTCTCCGCGAACGCCGCCGGATCGACCAAGAACCAAACGTCGCCGACGCCCTGCCCTTTCGTATCTCCCCGGGCGGCGTCCTGGTACCAATAGTATAACGGATACCCTTTGTAGGTCGTCTGCTTGGCCCCGTCCGGGCGAATGATTTCCCCGAAATCCGCTGCGCTCAGACCGCTGGGAACGATGACTTGGTCGGCGTGGAACGCCGGCCATTTGACCAGGCAGTCCCCGGAGCAGACGCTGGCTCCCTTCGGGTCTTTGTCGAAGTAATATAGCGACATGCCTTTCCCGTCGACCAAATAGTTGATGTTCAGCGTCGGATCGGTTCCGATAGCGACCGAAAAGAACGGAATTTTCACCGTGTACCATACTTTGCCGACGCCGTCGCCGGTCGTGTCGCCGGGTTTCGCGTCTTTCGCCCAGTAGTACAGGGGCCATCCTTGATACGTGATCTGTTTCGTGCCGTCCGAGCGGACGAACGCTCCGAAATCCTTGCCGTCAAGCCCGTCGGCGAGCAGAAGCCGGTCGGCGCCGAAAACCGGCCAGTTCTGAAGGCAAGCGCCGGTGCAGGAGTTCAGGTCGGCCATGTCCTTCGTGAACAGGTAGAGGGTCATGCCTTTGCCGTCCGTCAGATAGAATGAGCCGTCCGCGGCTTTACGGAGGTCGATTCGGCTGCCGGCCAGCAACGACGCTTTGTCCGCGGCTATGGCGCCGCGGTCTGCGAGCGCGCCGGAGAGCGGCTTCGTGCCGTCTTTCGGCACGGCTTGCAGCGTCTCGATCAGCGCCGCCGCGAGATCCCGGTTCGTGAACGGCTGGGCGGCAGCCGCCCGGGAAAGCCCCTTGGAGGCCGCGAAAGACAGCGTATCGTGATAGGCGAAATCCGTGCCGGTCCGGTACGACAGCGATTCCAGCATCACCTTGTAAACTTGCTGGGCCGTGATCGGAGCGTTCGGGCTGAAGTTGCCGCCGCCGGTGCCGCTCCATCCCATCTCGGGATGCTGCTTCAAGTAGGCGAGCACCGGCCGGACCGCCGTACCCGCGGACGATGCGTCGGCGAACGTGTCTTGGCCCTCGAAGGCCAGCGCTTCCTTCTCTTTGCCGAGCAGCCGAAGCGTGAGAATCGCGCCTTGCAGCCGGGTTGTACGCTTCGCGAGATAAGCTTCCGTTACGCCTTGCCCGTCGCCGAGCAACACGCCGATTCGCGCCGCCAGATCGGAAGCGCGGTAGATTTGCAGCTCCGCTGACGCCGCCTTCGCCGGTGCCGTTGCCGTCGGTTCCGTTGTCGCCGCCGGGGTTGCCGAGCCTGCTCCCCCTCCGCCTTCTGCCGCATACGCGCCGAGCGGCGCCGCGATCGCGCCGGCGAGCAATAACGCCGCCGCAAGTTCCTTCAACCTTTTTCCCATGAACGTTTCCCCTTTCGTACCCAAATTCATCCAAGGAAACGCAAGGTTCGCGGAAACGGTTTGAGGGAACGAAAAAAAATCGCCCGCGCATCCGTCGCCGGATGACGCAAGCGATCCCTATTCCTTGATGATGTCCCGGTTGATCGACTCCCAGAGGTAAAACGATGCGGCGGAACGATAAGGCGTCCATTTGTGCGCGTGCTGCTCGAGGTATTTTTTGTCCGGCCTTTCCTCCATGGCGTACAGCCATTTGGCCGCGCGCTGCAAGCCGAAATCCCCGACAGACAGCACGTCCGGGCGGCCCAGTGAAAATAGGAGGAACATTTCCGCGGTCCAGCGCCCGATGCCCCGGACGGCGGATACCATCCGGATGATCTCCTCGTTCTCCATTCCGTCCAGCCGTTCCAGGTCGAGCTCCCGGCTGAGCGCCTTGGCGGACAAGTCGCGAATCGACGCGACCTTAGCCCGGGACAGGCCCGCGCCCCGCAGCGTCTCTTCGTCCAAAGCGAGCAGCGCTTCCGGGGCGATCGCCGGAACGAGCGCCCGGACGCGGCCGCGGATGACCGCCGCCGCTTTGACGGACAGCTGCTGCCCGACGATCGACATCGCCAGCGATTCGAACGGGTCCGCCGTGAGGCGGATCGTCAGCTCCCCGACGCGGTCGATCAGCCAACCCATTCGCTCGTCTGCTTGCTTCAAGGCCGCAGCTTCCGGACCGTCAAGCCGGAAGACCAGCTCGGCCGGCTTTGCGGATCCGCCCGTCATACGGCTACCGGCGCTTTGATCGCCGGATGGTGTTCGTACCCGGCGAACTCGAAATCTTCGAATTCGTAATCGAAAATGGAGTCCGGTTTGCGCTTGATGATCAGTTTCGGAAGCGGGAACGGCTCCCGGGACAGCTGCAGCTTCACTTGCTCGAGATGGTTCAGGTAGATATGCACGTCGCCGCCGGAGAAGACGAACTCCCCGGCTTCCAGTCCGCACTGCTGGGCGACCATATGGGTCAGCAGCGAGTAAGAGGCGATGTTGAACGGCAAACCGAGGAACGTGTCCACGGACCGCATCGTCAGCATGCAGCTCAGCTTGCCGCCCGCGACGTAGAATTGGAACAGCAGATGGCACGGGGGCAGCTTCATCTGGTCGATGACGGCGACGTTCCAAGCGCTGACCAGATGCCGGCGGGAATCGGGATTGTTCTTGATCGCTTCGACCACTTGCGCGATCTGGTCGATTTTACGGCCTTCCGGCCCTTCCCAAGAACGCCACTGCGAGCCGTAGACCGGACCCAAATCCCCGTTTTCGTCCGCCCACTCGTCCCAGATCGTCACGCCGTTCTCCTTCAAGTACCGGATATTCGTGTCTCCGCGCAGAAACCAGAGCAGCTCGTGGACGACGGATTTCAGGTGGATGCGTTTGGTCGTGACCAGCGGGAACCCTTCGTTCAGATCGAACCGGAGCTGGCGGCCGAATACGGAAATTGTGCCGGTCCCCGTCCGGTCCTGCTTGACCGTCCCGTGATCGAGCACGTCCTGAAGCAAATCCAAATAATTGCGCACGAAGCGACACCTCTGTTTCTCGAATTGGCCTCTTCGTATTCTATCATTCCGGCTTGTTTTCTGTCGATGCGGAGTAGCGCTGTTTCCGTCTCTGCATGCGCTGTTCGTACCGCGAGGGAGCGCTCTCGTGCAGCTTCTTCTCTTCCTCGTTCTCCGGATAGACGCCGGGCACCGGAATGGGACGGTTGTTCTCGTCGACCGCTACGAACGTGGAGAACGCCGTTACCGTCATCCTTCTTTCTCCCGTGAACAGGTTTTCGGCTTGCACGGAGCAGAACACCTCCATCGAGCTTCGATGTGTCCAAGTGACGACCGCTTCGAGCACGACCGCCTCGCCGATCCGGATCGGCGACAGGAAATCCAGGCTGTCCGTGCTGGCCGTGACGACGGGCCGGTTGCAGTGCCGGGTGGCGGCGATGGCCGCGATTTTGTCGATGTACATCATCAAGGTTCCGCCGAACATCGTGCCGTGATGGTTCGTCTCCGACGGAAAGACGAGCTCGGTCATGACCGTTCGGGACGCGCTCATCGGTTTTCCGGCGTTCGGGCTGTCGGACATGGGACGACCTCCTTGAAGGGCTGAATGAATATGGAAACATATGGGCGATATCGGGAAGGAGCTACCGGTATGACCGACTCCAAGAAGATGTCGTTCATCTTGCGCCGCTCGATGTTATTTTATCCCAGACGGAAGTCCGGCAACCCGATCTTGCGTCTTCTCGATGAAACGATATTTTGCGGGACATTCCGTCTATGCCCTAAGGTGATCTCGCAAATGAATGCGAAAGCCCTCCGGCGTTCCGTAACGGAAACGCGGAGGGCTATTCCTGTAAATGCAATCCTGGCTTACTTCGGCGCGACCGTGTGGATCGGGTGGCCCATCGCGAGTTCGGCCGTATCCATCGTGATTTCGCCGAGCGTCGGATGCGGGTGGATCGTCAGCGCGATATCCTCGACCGTCGTCCCCATCTCGATCGCGAGCGCCAGCTCCGAAATCATGGTCGACGCCTCGACGCCCGCGATTTGCGCGCCGAGCACGAGGCCGGTATCGGCGTCGTGGACGATTTTCATGAAGCCGTCGGAGCCGCCCAGCGTTACCGCGCGGCCGTTGCCTCCGAACGGGAACTTGCTGGACTTGACGTTCAGGCCCTTCTCCTTGGCTTCCTTCTCCGTGTAGCCGACGCTGGCGCATTCCGGATCGGAGAACGCCACGGCGGGAATGCACTTGTAGTCGACCTTCGAAGGCAGTCCGGCGATCGCTTCCGCGGCCACCTTCGCTTCGTAGGACGCCTTGTGCGCGAGCGCGGGGCCCGGCACGATATCCCCGATGGCATAAATATGCGGGATGCTCGTCCGGCATTGGTCGTCGACTTCGATCAATCCGCGGTCGGTCATCTTGACGCCGATCATGTCGAGACCGAGATCCCCGTCCGTGTTCGGGCGGCGGCCGACCGTCACGAGCAGGTAATCGGCGGTGACGGTTTTCGTTTCCCCGCCGACTTCATACGTGACCGTGACGTCTTTGTCGGACTGCTCGGCGCTTTGGGCTTTCGCGCCGGTGATGATGTCGACGTTCGCCTTTTTCAGCTTCTTCGCCACCAGCTGGCTCATGTCCTTGTCGAAGCCGGCCAGAATCGTGTCCAAGCCTTCCAGGATCGTTACCTGGGTGCCGAACTTGCTGTACATTTGGCCGAGCTCGATGCCGATGTAGCCGCCGCCGATGACGACGAGGCTCTTCGGCACTTCCTGCAGCGAAAGCGCCTCGGTGGAGGACAGGATCCGCCCGCCGAACGGGAACGGCTTCAGCTCGATCGGGCGCGAGCCTGTCGCGACGATGCAGTTCTTGAAGCGGTAACGCGGCGATTCCTGTTCGTTGAACAACCGGACTTCGTTTTCGTTGATGAACATGGCCTCGCCCGCGAACATCTGGACCTTGTTCGCTTTCAGCAGCATTTCCACGCCGCCGGTCATCCGGTTCACGACGGACATTTTGTATTCCTGGACTTTGCCGAAATCGACGCCGACGTTGTCCGCCTTCAGGCCGTAAGTATCGGCATGCTGCATCGCTTCATAATGGTGCGCGGCGTTGATGAGCGCCTTGGACGGGATGCAGCCGATGTTGAGGCAGACGCCTCCCCACTTGGCTTTATCCGCGATGATGACCTTCTGCCCCAGCTGCGCGGCGCGGATGGCGGCGACATAACCGCCAGGTCCGGCTCCGATGACGAGCAAGTCGATATCGAGCGAAGCGTCTCCGACGACCATATGTTACACCTCCATGACGAGAAGTTCCGGATCGCTGAGCAAGTTCTTGATGTAATTCAGGAAATTTTGGCCCGTCGCTCCGTCGATGATCCGGTGGTCGAAGCTCAGCGACAGCGCCATGACGGGTGCGGCGACGATCTCGCCGTTCTTGACGACGGGTTTCTCGGTGATCCGGCCGGTGCCGAGGATGGCGACCTCCGGGAAATTGATGACCGGCGTAAAGAACATGCCGCCGGCGGAGCCGATGTTCGTGATCGAAATCGTGCTTCCCTTCATCTCGTTCGGCGAGAGCTTGCCTTCACGGCCGCGGGACGCCAGGTCGCGGATTTCGTTCGCGATCGTCCATACGTTCTTGCGGTCGGCGTCGAAAATGACCGGGACAAGCAGTCCGTTGTCCGTATCGGTCGCGATGCCGATATTGTAGTATTTCTTATAAACGATCTCGTTCGCCGCTTCGTCGATCATGGAGTTCAGCGCCGGGAATTCGCGGCATGCGGCGACGAGCGCCTTGACGATGAAAGGCAGGTACGTCAGCTTGACGCCTTTCTTCTCGGCGATCGGCTTCGCGCGGCTGCGAAGCGCCACCAGCGCCGATACGTCGACTTCGTCCATCAGCGTGACGTGCGGAGCCGTGTACACCGACTTGACCATCGCGTTCGCGATCGCCTTGCGGATGCCTTTGAACGGCACGCGTTCCTCGGCGCCGGGACCGGCCGGGACGGCTGCCGCCGCAGGACGAGCCGCCGCGGGAGCCTCGGCTTGCGCGGCCGGAGCCGTTGCTGCGGGCGCGGCTGCTGCGCCGCCGGCTTTATATGCGTTCACGTCTTCGCGGGTAATGCGTCCGTTTTTGCCCGTGCCCTTCACTTCGGCGAGATTGACGCCTAGCTCGCGGGCGTACTTGCGCACGCTCGGGGTCGCCAGCACCGGGCCGTCAACCGCGGTCGCGGAAGCCGCCGCCGGCGCTGCGGCCGGAGCCGGAGCCGCGGGTTCCTGCGCGGGCTGGCCTTTCGTGTCGGCGCCGCCGACCGCGCTATTGCCGCTCGCGCCGCCTGCGGCCTGGGCATGGCCTTCCGCCGCCGGCGCTTGCTCCGGCAAATCCCCTTCGGCCTCGATGACGGCGACGACTTCGCCGACATGCATGACCTGCCCGTCCTTCGCGAACACTTCGAGCACTTTGCCGTTCACCGGACAAGGCACTTCCACGATCGCCTTGTCGTTCTGAACTTCCATGATGATATCTTCGTCCGTCACCGTCTGGCCCGGCGCGATGAGCATTTTGACGATTTCGCCTTCATGCAGCCCTTCGCCGAGCTCCGGAAACCGATATTCGAATCTGGCCACGTGACACCCTCCTCTAGATCCCCTGCAGAACGAATCCGCTTAGAACTGCAGCACTTGATTGACGTATTTGACGATGCGCGCCGGATTCGGCAGCCAGACGTCTTCGATCTGCGCGAACGGGTATACCGTATCCGGAGGGGCGCAGCGCAGCACGGGCGCCTCCAGGTGCAAGATCGCCTTCTCGTTGATCTGGGCGATGATTTCGGCGGCGGCGCCGGCCGTTTTCTGGGCTTCTTGCACGACGATCGCGCGGTTCGTCTTCTGGATCGAAGCGACGATCGTGTCGATATCGAGCGGCACCAGCGTGCGAACGTCGATGACCTCGGCTTGCACGCCGGCTTTTTCCAGCTCCTCCGCCGCTTTCAGCGCGGTATGAACCATGAGTCCGTATGCGATAATCGTGACGTCCTTGCCTTCCCGAACGACCTTCGCCTTGCCGATCGGCACCGTGTAGTCGCCTTCCGGCACTTCGTCCCGGAATGCATGGTACAAGTTCAAATGCTCCATGAAAAAGACCGGATCGTTGTCCCGGATCGCCGAGATCAGAAGACCTTTGGCATCGTACGGATTGGAAGGAATGACGACCTTGATGCCCGGCGTTTGGATGGCCAGGCCTTCAAGCGCGTCCGTGTGCAGCTCGGCTGCCTTGACTCCGCCGCCGAACGGCGTGCGGAACACGATCGGCGCGTTGTAACGGCCGCCCGAACGGTAACGCAAACGCGCGGCTTGAACGAACATTTGGTCGAGCGCTTCGAAAATAAACCCGACGAACTGGATTTCGGCGACCGGGCGGAACCCTTGCGTGCCGAGGCCGACGGCCAAGCCGCCGATGGCGGATTCCGCGAGCGGCGTGTCGAATACCCGCGTTTCGCCGAATTCGCCCTGCAATCCTTCGGTCGCGCGGAACACGCCGCCGACCTTGCCGACGTCCTCGCCGAATACGAGAACGTTCGGGTCGCGCTTCAGTTCGACCCGCATCGCGTCGCGGATCGCTTCTTTCATATTCATTTGCGCCATGGTGATTAACTCCCCCGTCTATGGATCCGAATGCGAACCAAGATTATTCGTCACGTTGCGTCAACCTGATCTTCGCCTTTGAAGCGATCGACGGTTAACCCAGGAAATCGGCTTTTTGCTCTTCCAGGTGCGGCGGCGTTTGCTCGAACATCGAGTCGATCAGGCCGGGCACGGTCATTTTCTCCGTCTGTTCCGCTTTCTTGATATGCTCGTTCACGGCGGCTTTCGCTTCTTCCTTCACGCGCGCCGTGTCTTCCTCGGACCACAGGCCCTTTTTCTCCAAATATTTGCCGAAACGCACGA
This sequence comes from Cohnella caldifontis, assembly GCF_029360585.1. Taxonomy (GTDB): domain Bacteria; phylum Bacillota; class Bacilli; order Paenibacillales; family Paenibacillaceae; genus Cohnella; species Cohnella caldifontis. The sequence goes on from NZ_JAQZSJ010000001.1 coordinate 26,119, forward strand.
GCGGGTCTTTCTCGCTCCACGCCGCTTCTTCCTCTTTCGTGCGGTACTTCGTCGTGTCGTCCGCCATGGAGTGCGGGCGATAGCGGTACGTCAAGCCCTCGATCAAGGTCGCGCCGCCGCCGTTCCGGGCGATTTCGGCCGCTTCGCGGACCGCGGCGATGACGGCGAGCACGTCCATGCCGTCCACTTGAATGCCGCGGACGCCCGCCGCCAGCGCCTTATGCGCGATCGATTGTGCGCCCGTCTGCTTGGCGAAAGGCGTGGTGATGGCGTAGCCGTTGTTTTGCACGAAGTAGATGACCGGAAGTTTGAACGACCCGGCGAAGTTCAAGCCTTCGTAAAAATCGCCTTCGGACGAGCCGCCGTCGCCGGTGTACGTGATCGCGACGCGTTTCTCGTTCTTCAGCTTGAAGCTCATGCCGATGCCCGTCGCATGCAGGATTTGCGCCCCGATGATGATTTGGGGCATGAGCACGTTGACGCCTTCGGGGATTTGCCCGCCGTGCTGGTGGCCGCGGGAGTACAAGAACGCCTGGTACAGCGGCAGGCCGTGCCAGACGATCTGCGGCATGTCGCGGTAACCGGGGCAAATATAGTCATCCTTGGTAAGCGCGTATTCGCTTCCGACCATCGTCGCTTCCTGGCCGGAGACCGGCGCGTAGAAGCCGAGGCGCCCTTGCCGCCCCAGGTTGATCGCCCGCTCGTCCCACGTGCGGGTAAACACCATGCGGTACATGATTTCTTTCAGTTGGTCGTCCGACAAATCCGGCAAAAATTCGGAATTGACGACTTCCCCCTCGGGGGACAATACGCGCAGCGGCTCGACATCGGCGGAACGCACTTCGTGGGCGCGCGCGCCGGCGGCCGGAGCCGTAACTTCCATCGATACTTTGCTCATCGGGTTCACCTCGTCTTGATTTGTGGAAGAGGAGTTTCTGTTATAGAATTATTATACTTCTGTTTAAGTCATTTGGTCAAAGAAAAACGCTGATTTCCCTTGTATTTGTTAGGTTCGTCGCGCATTTTGTTTATATAACAGTAATTTAATTATTGTATAACAAGTTAGTACACTTTCCTTCAAATTCCCCCATTGGTTTTCCCTTGGGCGCGAAATCCCATACCTTGCCGCTGGAGGAGATTCCATGACCGCAGAACCGTACACCAAGCGCACCGTCGTTCGACACGAAACGACGAGCCGATACTTGCCGGAGGGCGGGCGTTCGCTCCGCGTATACTTGCCGCCCGGCTACCAGGAAACGATCGGCTACCCGGTCGTTTACTGTCAGGACGGCGAGGACTTTTTCAATTTCGGCCGTATCGCCACGATTTCCCAGAAGCTGATCCTGGAGGAAGACTGGGAACCGTTCGTCGTCGTCGGCGTCGACGTCGACAAAAAGCTCCGGACTTCCGAATACATGCCGGGCGGGGAGCGCCACGACTCGTATACCCGTTTCTTCGCCGAAGAGCTGCTGCCGGACGTCGAGTCCCGCTTCTCCGTCCGCCGTTCGCCCGCCGAACGGGTGCTGGCCGGCGATTCGCTCGGCGCTTCGGTCTCGCTCAGCCTGGCGCTCCGGTACCCTTCCCTGTTCACGCGCGTGTTGTCTTTGTCCGGCGCTTACTACGAGGGTTCCATCGAACAAGTCCGTGTGCAAAGAGAATTGTCGTACTTGCGGATTTGGATGCTGGCGGGTTTGCAGGAGACCGCGTACGAAACCGATCGGGGAACGTTCGATTTCCTCGCGCTCAACCGGGACATGAAACGGCTGCTGGAGGCTAAAGGGGCCGTTATCCGCTATGGCGAAAAAGACGGCGAGCACAAATGGGGCTTCTGGCAGCGGGAACTGCCGGAGGCGCTCTCGGCTTTCCTCGGACCTTCGCCGGTGCTGTAACGGCATGGTCTCTACCTGTTCGGTCACCGATCGCGAATGAAGCTGTTTCGCCGCTAGTCACCGATAGAACGTCCGCTCTAAAACCGTGTCCTCTCTATCGCCGAACCCCTGACTAAGCCCCGCTCAGGGGCTTATCCCGGCGGAATCACTTTTCAGTCCTCCACATAAGCCCTCCTCGGGGGCTTATCCGGCGGATTCAATCCCCCGTCACCCATGTTAACCCTCCTCGCGAGCTTAACCCGACGGACACAACCTCCGTCAACCATGATAGCCCTAGAAAAGAAGTAAATCCGAGGCCTCGCTCCCCAAACGCTAGGTCCCCCCCCGTTAGGGGTCAATCGATCTAATAATGGTGCCGCAATCTGGCCGATCCGAAGAAGGGTCGAATTCAAACTACCGTTTTCCCATCTCCGTCGCTCCGCTTAACGGACACAGTTGCCGTTATTGGATTTATACTTCGACCGCTCGAATTCTAACGGACATCGCCGCACTTATTGGGTCCGATTCACGGCTTGCAACCGCGATTCGTGGCCGATAAGGGCTGTCCTGTCCGTTACGTTTCGAGAATGAGCGTTTTGGGTCAAATAGCGGCGCTGGTGTCCGTTAAAATCAACAACAGCACAATCCTTATCGAATGCGAAGACGGGCTTCCATCCAATTCCCAATTGAACGGCGTATCGAATTGAACCCGAATTCCGGAAAGATCTCCTCGGCTGAAATGGATACCCGCCGACTGTACGCAAATCGAGAACGGGAAACAAAAAAAGAACCGCAGGGGATCCGGCTGATCCAGCCTCCACCCAACGGTTCTTCTCTTTCCTGATCCCTCATTTCCCGTCGAACAACCGTCCCATCTCGTCCATGAGGCGCTTGATTTCGTCTTCCCCGCCGCGCCCCTCCCGGTGGAACGCTTCGAGCCGGGCGCGGATTTCCGCGGCGATGCCGTCGTAAGCTTCCGCGTTGTCCGCGGCACCCGACGGGTCGTACCACGCGTATCCGCCGGACGGACCGTTGCGCAAATAGGGGCGGTTCCAAAACTCGGGATAGGCGAACTCCGGAGCGCCCAGCGCAAGGGCGATCACGTCGTCGTGTTCCAGCGGCATCAGATGGTGGTAAATCTCTTCGGCTCCGCCGGCGGCCACGTTCAGGTGCCGAACGGCGTAATGCAAATAATGCTCGCCGGTTTCTTTGTCTTTCTCGACGAGGTAGGCTTCGTTCTCCTCATCGGCCAGCGTCTTGACCGTCTCGAGACGCTCCGCGAGCATGTCGTCCGACACGACTCGCAAATTCGCGAAGGATACCGGGGGAAACGCCGTCATCGCAGTCCCTCCTCTAATCGGGCGTTTGACGGAGAGTCAAACTTCCGCCTTTTTCCGGATCCGCTCCAGGAGCCGCCTGCAGCCGGCCTCCACGAGCTCGTACACTTCCTCGAAATTGCCGGTGTAATACGGATCCGGCACGTCCTCGAATCCTTTCTCCGGCAACAGCGACATGAAACGGATGATTTCCGCCCGCGATCCGGGCCGCAGCCGTGCGCGGATGTCCCTCTCGTTGCTCGCGTCCATGGCGACGATCAGGTCATGCCGCTCCCCGTCTTCCGGGGTCAGCTTGCTGGCCCGCATTCCCTCGAAGGAAATGCCGTGGGCCGACAGCAGCCGACGCGTGCCTTCGTGCGGCGGCTTGCCGAGATGCCAGTCCCCGGTGCCCGCCGAATGGACGGAAATCGCATTCTCCAACCCTTCCTTGCGGACCAGATCCCGGAACACCGCTTCCGCCATCGGAGAACGGCAAATATTGCCCAAACAGACGAACAAAACGGAAATGCCCACGTTCCGTCACCCTCCAATTCCCGTATGCCGGCCGGCCGGCAATTTGCGCCGGGGCAGCTTCCAATGGTAATACACGGACAACATCCGGAACACGACGACCAATAGGAACAATCCGATCAGATGCCAGGATGCCGTCAGATGCAGAGCGCCAACCGCGAGTCCGGCCAAAATCGCCCATACGGCATAGATCTCGTCGCGCAGCACCAGCGGTTTGCGGCCGGCCATCATGTCGCGGATCATCCCGCCGCCGATGCCGGTCAGCATCGCCGCCGTCATCACCGCGCTGATCGGCAATCCCGCGTGGACCGCGTACAGCGCTCCTTGAATGGCGAAGGCCGACAGCCCGATCGCGTCGAAGAAGGCTTCCCCTTTCTTCCAATGGTGGATCAAGGAAATCGGCATCACGAACACGACGAGAATGGAGACGATCGCGGTTTTCAGAAATACGCCTTGGTTCCACAGCGTCGTGACCGGCACGCCGATGAGCAAGTTCCGGATGACGCCGCCCCCGAAAGCCGTGACCAGCCCGAGCACGAACACGCCCAATATATCATACTCTTCTTCCATCGCCACAAGCGCGCCGCTGGCGGCGAAAGCGACGATGCCGATGAAGCTGAACAATTGAAAAATGTCGAAATCCACCGCATTCGATCCTCCGTCCGTGTCGGTCTTGCGAACCCTCCTCATTGTATGGCGGCGGCCGAAGTTTCCGCAATGGTAATTTTCCGCGGTTTTCGGACCTGCGAACCATGGCGCGTTCCGCTTCCGCATCGGTTATACTGGTGACAGGAATAGCCAAACATCGGGAGGAGACGTCATCATGGAACGGGCATCGGACAACGGCCGGCGGGCCGTCATTTTCGCGGGGGGCCGCCTCGGCCCCTGGGCGCTGGAGGAACTCCGTCCGGACGACTATTTAATCGGCGCGGACAGCGGCGCGGATTTCCTGCTCGTCCATGGCCGGGTCCTGGACCTGGCGGTCGGCGATTTCGATTCGGTCCCGCCGGACAGGCTGTCCCGGATCCGGGACGCCGCCCGGGAGACGATCGCGGTCGACGCCGTGGATAAGGACTGGACCGATACCGAGCTGGCGCTGCGGGAAGCCTTGGACCGCGGATTCGCCGACATTCGGATCGCGGGAGGGCTCGGCAGCCGGTTCGACCACAGCCTGGCCAACGTCCACCTGCTGCGGCAGGCGAAAGAACGCGGAGCCCAGGCGGTGTTGGCGGACGAGTATAACGAAATCCGCCTCTGCGACGGCAAGTGCCGGCTGGAGGCGGATCCGCGTTACCCTTACGTATCCCTGCTTCCCCTTACGGTGATCGTTACCGGCGTCACCTTGGACGGTTTTCGCTACCCGCTTCACGAGGCCACGCTGCAGTTGGGCTGGTCGATCGGCATCAGCAACGTGCTGGAAGCCGGGACGGGAAGCATCTCCTTGTCCGACGGGCTGCTTCTCGTCATCCGCAGCCGCGATTAGACGGGGATTCGCATCCCCAGCTCGGCCAGCCGGACGTGGGCCGGCAATGCGTAATCGAGGCGCGCGTCCACGTCGTGGGACAGATGCGTAAACAGCACCCGTTTCGCCCCGACTTCCTGCACCAGCCGCAGACCTTCTTCCATGTCGTACAGGGAGCGCGTCTCCATCGGAAACGGCTCCCGTACGTATCCGGTGCCCAGAATGAGAAGGTCCAGCCCGTGCAGCGGCTCTTTCTCTAATGCGGACAAGTTGATCGCGTCGGAGCAATACGCCCAAGCTTTTCCGTCCTTCGGATCATCGAAGCGGTACGCGTAGGAAAAGCCGTTTTTGCCGTGATTGACTTTCCAAGGACGGATGCGCCATTTTCCGTAGGCCATCCCATCGTCGTTCGCGTTCAACCGAAGCCGGGATCCGATCCAAGGGAACCGTACCCGCAATTCCTCCAACACTTCCCGCGGGGCGTACACCTCGGCGGGCCGTTCGAGCCACCGGCAGGCGTCATACCAATCCACGACGCCGCCGATATGGTCGAAATGCGCATGCGTCAACAGCCCCTGCGTCACTTCCCGCACCCCGAGACGCTCCATTTGCTCCCGCCAGTCCGGGCCGCAATCCAGCAGAAGCGGCGCCTCCCCGTCTTCCAGCAGCCAGAGGGAAGATCGCAGCCGCCGGTTGATCCCGGAAGTCCTCGCCTCCGCGCAAACGCCGCAATCGCAGTAGACGCGCGGCGTGCCCATCGAGTCCCCTTGCCCTAGCACCGTGATATCCATCCGAGCTCAATCCCCCCCATTGCCAACATCCAGCTTGACCCCTGCCTATTACAAAGGAAGCAGCCGGATCTCCTGCCGGTTTTCCAAGTCCGCGACCATGTCCCGCCATTCCTGCGGTTTGTTCGGCAGCGCCTCGTAATACCAGCGCAGGAAATCCGCCGCGAGCTTCGCCGGCACGGACCCCGTTCCTTCGTCCGCCGGGCGGAAGCCCAAGTCCAGCCCTTTGACGGCTTTGCCTTCGTGGTCCCAGGAAGGATGGACATAGTCGATGTCCAATTTGCCGTATCCGAGATGCGACAGCACTTCCCGCCGCACGGCGGGGTGCATCGGCAGCACTTGCCCGAATTCCAGCGAACCGGCCGCGACGGGGTCGTAAATCTCCGCGAACATGCCGAACGATTCCGTGCCGGATTCCCGCTCCAGCCGCCGCAGGTCTTTCTCCCGGTTCAAATACAGGAACCGGCCGATGCCGAGCCCGGGCCGGCCGATAATCGTGAAGTCGGTCATGGCGACGCGCAGCCGGGCTTGGTACCGGTATTCCGTCGCGCCGACGACTTCCCCTTCGCGGACGGCCGCGTACACCTGGATATCCGGATCTTGCAGCGGGCCTTCCCACAATTCGAATGCCAGCACTTCCTCCGGCGGAAAAATCCGGCTCATCAGCCGGTGCATCGAAACGAAATTCGGGTCCTGGATCGATTGAATGCGAACGTATTCCAAAATTACCGCACACCCTTTGCGTTGTCGTTAGTCGAGAAACGGATTCCGCCACTCCATCAAGGCGGCGTATCCGCAGGACTCTTCGTCTTCCAGGTAACGCTCGGCGATGCCGACGGGCAGCCGCCCGCATTTCAGCAGGAAGGTGAGCACCGGATCTTTCCGCCGGCCGCTTGCGACCTGCTCCACGTATTGCCTCGGCGTAACCTCAGCGGACACGGAGCGGTAACCCGGCATCCTCCCGCCGCCAAGCAGCCTTTTGCAGCCCAAATGGACGACCGTCTCGTACATGGAGAACATCAGCCATTTGCCCAGTCCGAATTTGCGATACTCGGGAGCAACGCAGATGTCCACCACGTACAACGTGTCTCCGGCGGGATCGTGATTGCGGATATACCCGTTGTCCGTCACGGTTGCCCAATCGTGATCCTCGTCATGCTCCAGCGTGACCCTCAGCGCCGTCATCGATCCGACGACCTTGCCTTCCGCCTCCGCGCATAACGCGCCTTCGGGAAACCGGGAGACGTGCTCCGTAAGCTGCTCCCGGTTCCACCAGAGCTCGGAAGGAAAAGGCGGAGGGAAGCTCAGCGCCTGCACGCCGATCAAGGCATCGAAATCTTCGCGCGTATAATTCCGGATGACCGCGGGCAGCACCCGGCTCCCGTCCGTCACCCGCAGCTGTTTGCGCATCGGCCTCCCCCTATTTCCAATCGGGATACAAATCGGTACGGCGATCCCGCCAGGTGAACACGGAGCCGCTCCGCCGCACCTCTTCGAGCAGCGTGAGATCCAGATCCGCCGTAATGAGCATTTCTTCGTTGATCTCGCCCTCGCTCAGAATGCCGCGGGGCGGAAACGGAATGTCGTTCGGCGTAATGACGACGGCCTGACCGTAATTCGCCCGCATGAAATCGACGCGCCGCAGGGAACCGACCGTGCCGGTGGTCACGACGTAGATCTGGTTTTCCACCGCCCGCGCATGGCAGCAATACCGCACCCGGTGAAAGCCGTGCCGATCGTCGGTGCAGGAAGGGCAGAAAATGACGTCGGCGCCTTTCGCCCTGACCATCCGGACGATTTCGGGAAACTCGATATCGTAGCAGGTCAGCACCCCGATCGTGCCATACGGGGTATCGAACACCTGCACGCCTTCCCCTTCCTTCATGTTCCAATCGGAACGCTCGGTCGGGGTGACGTGCAGCTTGTCCTGCGTCCGCACGGATCCGTCCGGTGCGAACAGGAACGCGGTATTGCGCAATTGGCCGCCCGAACGCGTGACATGGGTTCCCCCGACGATCCACGTCCCGTAATCACGGGCCAATCGGCCGAACAGCCCCGTATACGCGTCCGTATAATCCGGGAGCTTGCCGATCGGATCGCCGGACAGCCCCCCTCCGATGGAGAGGAGCGGAGTCGTGAGGAATTCCGGAAACAGCAGGAACTGCGTTCCGTATTCGGAGGCGTTGCGGACATGGTGCTCCACCTGGCGGCCGAATTCCTCGAAGCTGTCGACATCCCGAAGTCCGAATTGCACGGCGGACACTCTCATCTTGTTCATCCGGAAATCCCTTCTTTCGCCAAACTCCTTCTAAGATACCACCCGCCGGGCGATTCGCGAAAGGGCTCAGGCGTCGGAACCGGGTTTTCGGAGACGCTGAAAACGGGATTTCGCCCTCCCCGAACCGTGATCCTAACGGCCTAGAACGAGCCCCTGCGACTCCGGAACCAGTTACCACTGTGCCCCCTGAACCAGGCCCCTGGAACCGGACCGGGGAAATCTTCATCGTTCGCCGTCGGAAATGAGAATATTCTAATGGAATTCTAAGAAACGTTTGGAAGCGCTATAAAATCGAACCTTCGTCTTCTCCTTGGTAAATATTAGCATTTTTCAAGACGATATACTTCGATTTGAAAAGGAAGCCGAATCCGCTGCAAGATGGAGGGACACCATGCATCTGCGACACTCGCTCGTACGGAAAACGATGGTTTTCGTCCTCGGCCTGGCGTTCGGCCTGGCGGGCATCGCGTTCGCGCAAGCTCCGGCCGTTTCCGCCTCGCAAGCCAAAGTCAACACAGCCGATCAAGTCATCTCGTTAGGCAAGAAATATTTGGGCGTCAAATACCGCCTCGGCGCGCCCAGCGGCAGCACGAAAGCGTTCGATTGCTCCAGCTTCACCCAATATATATTCGGCGAGAACGGCGTCGAGCTTCCCCGCTCCTCCGCCGATCAAGCCAAAGAAGGCGTCAAAGTCGCCAAAGACAGCCTGAAGAAAGGCGACCTCGTGTTCTTCAAAACTCCCAAACGCACGGGGAGCAAAATCGGTCACGTCGCCGTGTACATCGGCAATAATAAAATCCTGCACACCTACAAATCCACGGGCGTCACCGTATCCACCCTGGACGGATACTGGGAAGACAATTACGTTACCGCGCGGCGCGTGCTTTAACGTTCACGGCGCGGACACGGAAAACCGGCGATTCGGTCCCGAAAACGGACGAGTCGCCGGTTTTTTATAGGCCGATCGCTGGTTCCTTTGTTTTGGGGGAAGCGATTACCGATTCCAATCGAAACCGACGGCGTTCAGGAAAGCGCGGGCGAGCACCATGTGACCGGCTTGCGTCGGATGAACCCGATCCCAGGCAAGCGTACCGGGGTACAGCGTCTTCAGCACCTTGTCGAACGCCGCCTGCGTGTCCACGAACAGCGTCCCATGCTCTTCCGCGATTTTGCGGACGATCGCCCCGTATTGATCCATCCGCGCGCGCATGGCGTCGGACCGGTTCGGCTCGAGGTAGAACGGCGTCATCAAAACGAGACCGCTCACCGACGGCTGGGTACGGCGGACGAGCTCGCGGAGCGTCGTTTCGTACTCCTCCGGCAGCACGTGCCAATCCGTAATGAATGGGGTATCGAACTGACGCCAAACGTCGTTGATGCCGATCATGACCGAAAGCCAATCCGGCTTTCGGTCGGTCACGTCCGTCTCCCAGCGGGAGGCCAAATCGCGGACGGTGTTGCCGCTGACGCCCATATTGACGACCCGGATGCCGAGCTCCGGATAAGACGACTGCAGAAAGGCGTCCACGAGGGTAACGTATCCTTTGCCCGTCGCTCCGAACAACCCTTCCCCATCCGGTCTTTGCCGGTCGCAGTCGGTGATCGAGTCGCCGATGAACAGCAGTTTTTTTCCATGTTCCAGTTTCATGCTCCCCATCTCTCCTCCCCATTTCTCTCCGCATTTCCGTATCGCGCCGATTCCGGTTTACGCGTCATCGCGGCAGCTGGATCGATATCGTCGTCCCGCTGCCCGGCTTGCTGAACACCTCCACGCTGCCTTTATGTAAATCGATGATGCGCTTGGCGATCGACAGCCCGAGACCGCTGCCGCCCGTCCGCCGATGCCGGGCGGTGTCCACCCGGTAGAACCGTTCGAACAGATACGGGATTTCGCTTTCCGGAATGCCGATCCCGTAATCGGACACCTCCAGCTTGACGCTCGTTTTGTCCTGCCGGATGCGAACGTCGATCGGCTCCTTGCTGTACTTGATCGCATTGTCCAGCAAAATGAGCAGCAGTTGGCGGATTTTGTCCTTGTCGCCTTTCATCGGGATGGAAGATCCGGGCGCGTGCACCCGGATGTCGCGGGAGAACGTTTTGCCGAGCATCTGGGCAAGTTCGCGCACGACGCCCGCCACGTCGAACCGGGACACGATGACCCGGTCGTCTTGCTCCGCTTCCGCCAGCGCGAGCATCGATCGGATCAGTTTCTGCAGCCGTTCGGTTTCCGCGGAGATCGCCTCGATCGCCTCGTCGCGGATCGCCTCGTTGTCTCTTCCCCAGCGTTTGAGCATGTCGGCATAACTTCCGATTACGGTCAGCGGGGTTTTCAGCTCATGCGAAGCATCCGCGACGAACTGCTTCTGGTGCTCGATCGTCCGGTCCAGCCGGTCGATCATTTCGTTGAACGCCCGGACAAGCTGCTGCAGCTCGACGGATTCCTCCCGTCCGCCCAGCTTGACCCGGTGCAGCTTGCCGCTTCGGTCGATTTCCCGCATCGTCTGCACCATCTGCGAGATCGGGCCGGTCATGCGGGACGTGAACCAGTAGGTTCCGAAAATCGCCACCACGATCGCGCCGGCGCTGGTGGCGACCAGCACGCTGAGCAGGATTTTCACGTAGCTGTCCAACACCGTGAGGCGTCTGGCGCCCTCCACCGAGCCGAAGTAATTCCCTTTCGCGTCGTACAAGGGAACGGTCAGAAATATGATCCGATTTCCGTCGGCCTGCAAGGATTCGGAAATCAGCGAGGACGTTCCGTCGATCGGCAAATTCATCAGTTTCTCGTCGGTCCCGATCTTGTTGACGATATGGCCTCCCGTCAGTACGACACGCAGCATTTCGTTGGCGTTGTACAGGTCCGTGAGCAGCTTCGGATCGTCGTAACCCTGCATGTTTTGCTTGCGCAGCGTATCGGCCACCAACTCGGCTTTGTTGGCCAGCAGCTGCATTTCCCCGCGCGTCGCGACCCGGATGACGAAGAAATAAACGAAAATATTGTACAAGATCAAGATGAAAATCAACCAAAAAACGGTGAATAACGTAAACCGCGACCTTAGCGTCATGCGTCGGGCTCCCTCAGCATGTAACCTACGCCGCGTACGGTGTGCAGCAGCTTATGGCGGTAGCCCTTGTCCATCTTTTGGCGGAGGTAACGGATGTAGACGTCGACGACGTTCGTGTCTCCGATGTATTCGTACCCCCATACGTCGGACAAGATTTCTTCCCGCGTTTTTTCCTCGTTTTTATGGCGGGCCAAGTATAACAGCAATTCGAACTCCCGCGGCGTGAGGTCGATGGAGTGATCCTTGCGGAACACTTTCCGCGTGATGAGCTCGATCGTCAAATCGCCGATTTTCAGCACGTCCTCGCTTTCCCCTTCGCGGGAAGCCTTGAACATGCGCAGGACGTTCCGCACCCTCGCCAGCAGCTCTTCCATGGCGAAAGGTTTGGTGACGTAATCGTTCGCGCCGTGCTCGAAGCCGCTCACTTTGTCCGGAACGGTATCCCTGGCGGTCAACAGGATGATCGGAATGGTCGAACCGCCTTGGCGCAGCCGGCGCAGCACTTCCACGCCGTTCAGCTCGGGAAGCATCACGTCGAGGAGCACCAGGTGCCAGTCGCCCGATTGGGCCATCTCCAGCCCTGTGCGGCCGTCCGCCGCCCTCCCTACGCCATAGCCTTCGTGTTCCAGCTCCAACTGCAGGATGCGCGCGATTCCGTCTTCGTCTTCGATGATCAGGATATTGTCCTTGGCGTCTTTGGTGTCTTTCATCGCGAGAGTCCCCTTCCTTATCCATGGGTGAGCCATCCGGCCGCGGCGCAAGCGGCCGCGATCCAGAGCGGCGGAATTTTCCGGAACAGCAACGCCGCGAACGCGGCGGCGCAAACCGCGGCATCGGCGGGATCGTAAACGGCGGTCTTCCAAACGGGGTCGTACAACGCCGCCAGCAACAGGCCGACGACCGAGGCGTTCACGCCGGCGAGTGCCGCCCGGGCCGAGACGTTCGCCCGCAGCCGCTCCCAGAACGGCATCGCTCCCGCCACCAGCAGAAAGGACGGGAGAAATATGGAGACGAGCATCGCCGCCGCCCTCAAGACGCCGTCCCAACCGTTCGAAGACGCCGCGCCGATATACGCGGAGAACGTGAACAACGGGCCGGGAACGGCTTGCGCGGCACCGTAGCCGGCCATGAACTGCTCTTCGCCGAGCAGACCGGAACGAACCGATTCCTGCTCGAGCATCGGCAGCACGACGTGGCCTCCCCCGAACACGAGAGCGCCCGCGCGGTAGCCGATGTCGGCGATCCGGGCGAATGCCGACCCCGTCTCCCGGGCGAGCCAGGGAAACAGGACGAGCAGCAAGGCGAATAGGATCAAGCATCCCCATGCGAAACGGCGGCTGAGGCCTGTTGGCGCGTGAGTCCCTTCCGCAGTCGGCGCGGATGGCATCCGTTTGCGCATGAAGATCCAGCCGGCGGCGCCGCAAGCCGCCAGCGGAACAAGCTGGCCGGCGATACCCGGAAACAGCAAGACGGACACGGCGGTGATCAGCGCCATGCCGATGCGCATGAGATCCGGCGTCAGCGTCCGGCCCATGCTCCAGACCGCGTGGGCCACGACGGCGACGGCGGCCAGCTTCAAGCCGTGCAGGATGCCGGATGCCGAAGCGTCCAGCGCGTGGTAGCCGTATGCGAAAGCGGTCATGAGCAGCGCGGACGGAAGCGTAAACCCCGCCCAGGCCGCGATGGCGCCGGGAATCCCCGCTCTGCGCATGGCGATGGCCATGCCGAGCTGGCTGCTCGCCGGCCCGGGAAGAAACTGGCACATGGCGTTCAAGTCGGCGAAAGCCGCCTCGTCGAGCCATTGCTTGCGCCTGACGTACTCCTCCCGGAAATAGCCGATATGCGCGGCCGGTCCTCCGAAGGAGGCGAGGCCCAGCTTGAGGGCCGTTAAGCCCGTCTCCACCCAGCCCGGAACGGCGGCGATCGGCTTCGCTTGCGTCGGTTTCGAAGTTTCTGCGCTCATGGCTTCATTGTAACATGAGCGGGGCGAGTCTGAAAAATGCCTCAAATCAACCGTCCTGCCGCCGAAACCGGTCCCAGCGCGCCGGCCCACGACCGGAACGCCCGCCGGATCGTTTCGTCCCGCAGCCGATCGGCCGGAAACCCTTCGCCGCGCCATACCGCCCGGATGACGTCTTCCGCCGGCAGCAGCGGCAATTTCACGGCCGGAGCCGCCGGCAGGCAAGCCAGCCATTCTCCCCGGCCGGAGAACCGATGATCGCGGTTCGCGATCCAATGATGGCGCGTGCCGCAGGCTTCGGTCTGCCGGCGGAAATCCGCCGCGGCCGCTTGGCGGCGATCGGACCATTTGGCGGGTTGGCAGTCCGCCACCCACCATACGCTCCGAATGCCGCAAACGGCCAACCGCTCCGTCATCCCGGGGAGCTCCCATCGGCTGGACGCGTCGATCACGACGATCGGCGCGCCGAGGCGGCGAAGCCATGCCGCGAATCCGGGCATCGCGGGCATCGTTTCCGCCTCCGCTTCCAGCTTGGCCGGATAATAGCGGGCGCAACCTTCCTGCCAAGCCGGCACGGCGCCGCCTTGCCCGGAAGGATCGGCCCAGACCGCGAACTTGGGCATGCTGCCCGAACCGTTCATCAGGCCGTGCAATTCCGGTTCGCCCGCCGGCCACTCCACGAGCGCGTGCGGGATGCGGCATGCGTTCAGATATCGGGACAGCCCCATCGCCGCCAAGGTGGCTCCCGCTCCCGGATAAGCGGACATGACGGCCACGACCGTCACTCCCTCTTCCTGCAAGCCGGGCAACGGCGTTCCTTCCGCAATGCCGATACGCGGCGGGGCTGCCAACGTTCGTTCCGCCGTTTGCAGCCGCTCCAGAAGCGCAGCCGCGCTTTGCGGCCGATCCGCCGGATGTTCCGCCAGCCCCCATTCGAGCAGCTCCCGAAAGTACGGCGGCACGTCGGGAGGCAACCGGTTCCCCCCGCCGGACGTCCGGCGGATGGCCGCTTGTCCCCCCGAGAGCAAGTAATACGCAAGCGCGCACAAGCTATAGAGGTCGGAACGGGCGTCCGTCTGCTCTCCTCCGAGCTGCTCCGGCGCGGCGAATGCGGGCGTTCCCAGCCGCTCGGTGTCCGCGGCGGCTTCCGGCCGGTAGGGCCGGGCGATGCCGAAGTCGACCAGCACCGCGCGGTCTTGCGGATCGACCAGCACGTTGGACGGTTTCAAATCCCGGAACACGATCGGAGGCTGCCTGCCGTGCAAATACACGAGCAGCTCGCACAGCTGGCCGAAATACCTGCTGACCTTGGCGAACGGCATCCGATTCCCGTTCCGGGCGAACCGGTCGCCGAGCGACTCCCCGGCGATGTACTCCATGACGATAACGGCCCAGCCGTCCGGATCCGGAGGCACGTAATCGACGATATCCGGAAGCTGGGGATGGTGCAGCTCCGAGAGCAGCCGGGCTTCCCGGAAAAACGCTTCCTCCTGGTCCCGCGGGGAAGCGGTCACTTTCAGCGCCCGGCGCCTCCCTCCCAGCCGAACGTCTTCGGCCAGGTAGACGCGTCCCATCCCTCCTCTGCCGATCGGGGCGAGAACTCGGTATCGGCCGCCGTACAACGATCCGATTTCCAGCTCCGGCACTTCTCTGCTGCTGTCTCCCATCGAGGGAACCTCCTTTGCTCTCCTTAATCGTTTCGAGCGGATCATTGCTTCGAATTACCTGAGAGTTGCTTGCCGTTGTGTAACTCTCTTCTCCAACGCCCCCGTATAACCCGCACACACCCGGGCGTTAAGAAACTTTCTTTCTTATCGCCCCGGCATAACCCGCGAACAGCCAGCCGTTAAGAAACTTTCTTTCTTAACACCCCGAATAACCCGCGAACAGCAAGCTGTTAAGAAACTTTCTTTCTCAACTCCCCCGCGTAACCCGCCTACAGCCAGCCGTTAAGAAACTTTCTTTCTCAACTCCCCCGCATAACCCGCCCACAGCCAGCCGTAAAGAAACTTTCTTTCTCAACTCCCCCGCATAACCCGCCCACTGCCAGCCGTTAAGAAACTTTCTTTCTTATCGCCCCGGCATAACCCGCGAACAGCCAGCCGTTAAGAAACTTTCTTTCTTAACACCCCGAATAACCCGCGAACAGCAAGCTGTTAAGAAACTTTCTTTCTCAACTCCCCCGCGTAACCCGCCTACAGCCAGCCGTTAAGAAACTTTCTTTCTCAACTCCCCCGCATAACCCGCCCACAGCCAGCCGTAAAGAAACTTTCTTTCTCAACTCCCCCGCATAACCCGCCCACTGCCAGCCGTTAAGAAACTTTCTTTCTTATCGCCCCGGCATAACCCGCGAACAGCCAGCCGTTAAGAAACTTTCTTTCTTAACACCCCGAATAACCCGCGAACAGCAAGCTGTTAAGAAACTTTCTTTCTCAACTCCCCCGCGTAACCCGCCTACAGCCAGCCGTTAAGAAACTTTCTTTCTCAACTCCCCCGCATAACCCGCCCACAGCCAGCCGTAAAGAAACTTTCTTTCTCAACTCCCCCGCATAACCCGCCCACTGCCAGCCGTTAAGAAACTTTCTTTCTTATCGCCCCGGCATAACCCGCGAACAGCCAGCCGTTAAGAAACTTTCTTTCTTAACACCCCCGCATATTAACCAGTCACGGCTCCGTCATCCGATTTTTCCGGGTAGCAAGGTAAAACCGTAGGCATTCGGTTTGAGAACCCGATTTCATCGGTTTACAGCTAGCGATTGGTGCGTTGGAGGGACTGTATTCGGGTTTGATCGGGTTACAGCGTAATGCTCGCGGATGTCCAGCCCTCTAGCCGGGTCTGATCCGGTTACGGCTCAGCGCTCGCGTACGTACGACCCTGCAACCGGATCTGATCAGGTTACAGCGTATTGCTCGCGGATGTCCGGCCCTCTACCCGGGTCTGATCCGGTTACGGCTCAGCGCTCGCGTACGTACGACCCTGCAACCGGATCTGATCAGGTTACAGCGTATTGCTCGCGGATGTCCGGCCCTCTACCCGGGTCTGATCCGGTTACGGCTCAGCGCTCGCGTACGTACGACCCTGCAACCGGATCTGATCAGGTTACAGCGTATTGCTCGCGGATGTCCGGCCCTCTACCCGGGTCTGATCCGGTTACGGCTCAGCGCTCGCGTACGTACGACCCTGCAACCGGATCTGATCAGGTTACAGCGTAATGCTCGTGCGCGTCCGGCCCTCTACCCGGGTCTGTTCCGGTTACGGCTCAGCGCTCGCGCGCGTCCGACCCTGCAACCGGGTCTGATCCAGTTACGGCTCTGCACTCGCACGCTTCCCGCCCTCTAACCGGGTCTGTTCGGATAACGCATGCCCGGAACCCCGATAACCAAACCTTCAAAACGCAAAAAATCCCGCAACCGGCGAAGCCCCCTATTCCTGGGAGCCGGCCGGCGCGGGATGCTTTCCCGGGCCATGATGCGATCTATGGTTTGCGTCTTACCCACATTGTAACTTCTTCGCGGTTATGAAACAACTGCTTGACCTTGCGGATATCGAACGCCTCCGCGTATTCCTCCGTCAGCTCGCGGAGCGTCTGCAGCGGCTTGCGGTACATCAGCTTCAGCGTGATGATGCCGGATCCGCCGGCCGACAGCGCGGAGGACAACCCGGACACGATGCGGCAAGTGCGGTGCGGATCCCAGCTCATGTCGCAGACGAGCAGATCGAACGAGCCCGGCGCGAACGAGACCTCCGCCGCGTTGCTGCGCAGATGATGCAGACGCGGATGTCCTGACAGCGACGGATCGAGCTCGGCCGGATCGACCGCCGTCACTTTGAGCCCCCGGTCGAGCAGGACCGACGTCCATCCGCCCGGCGCGGCGCCCAAATCCAGCGCGTTCGTGAACCGGTCCAGCGGCAGCTTGAACGCCCGCTCCGCCTCCAGCAGCTTGAACGCCGCCCGCGACAGCAGCCCTTCCTCCCGGCGGAACCGAACGGCTCCCCCCGGCCAGTCCGACAGATTGTCGCGGGGATCGGAACAGCCGAGCAGCAGCGACCCGGCCGCGGCATACACGGACACGATCAAGTCGGCCTCCTTCACGACCGGCTCCGCGCCCAGCTCCCGCAACACCGCCGCCGCGATGTCCCGCGCTTCCGCCGACGAGAACGGAAACGGGCTGTTCATCGCTTTGCGCACCTGAACGGCGACTTTGCGTCCGTGCACGCGGCCGTCCAGCGAACGAGCGTAGGCAGACAACGCGGCTTCGGCATCCTCCCGGCTGTCCGTCAGCGGCGTTTCGGTTTCGAGCGGGAACAAGTGGCGAAGAAACACGGGCTCGTCCCGCCGAAGCTCCTTCACCAATTCAACCGGCTCGCGGCTGCCGGATGTGAACCGGAACGTCTCCCCGGACGCGAGCCCGGAAATCTCGGTTCCCGGAATCCGCCGCCGAAGCTCTTCCATCGCATAGGGCGCGAATCCGGGATTCGCCGTGCCCACGTATGTAGCCATCGTTTTTACTTCGCACCTCCGACCCGCAGCCAAGGGCGGTCGTCCACCCACTCCACCTGCAAAGGCAAATCGTAAGCTTCCTGCATGAACTCGGCCGTCAGCACGTCCCTTTTCGGTCCCTGCGCGGATATCCGGCCGTCCGTCATCAAGGCGGCGTGCGTGAATAACGGAACGATCTCTTCAATATGATGCGTCACATAAAGAATGGATAATTCCTTCGAAGCGAAAGCGCCCAGCGTATCCAGGAATTTCTCCCGTTCGTAGTAATCGAGGCCGGCGCAAGGCTCGTCCAGGATGAGCAGCTCGGGGGAGGCCATCATCGTGCGGGCCAGCAGCGCTTTTTTGCGTTCGCCTTGGGACAACGTCCCGAAGGGTTGGTCGGCCATCTTCCGCATGCCCGCCCGTTCCAGCTCGCTCAGCGCCCGTTCCTTCACTTCCTCCGGCACCTCCTGATACAACCGAAGGTAAGCATAATAGCCGCCGGCGACGACCTCCCATACCGGATCGCGCAGCGTCAACTTCTCCACCAGATTCGAGCTGATATAGCCGATCTGTTTGCGGACCTCCCGCAAATCGACTTGTCCGTACCGATGCCCAAGGACATCGACGGTCCCCGTCGTGGGAAATTGATACCCCGTGACGATTTCCAACACCGACGTTTTCCCGCTGCCGTTGCGGCCTAGCAGCGCCCAATGCTCTCCGGATTTCACCTCCAGGTTCACTCCGCGTAGAATAGCGCGTTCACCGCGCTGCAAAGTCAATTGTCGCAAATGAATCATATCGGCTTGATCCTCCCTGTTCGATTCGCCGCTTCCAGCCGGTCCAGCACATCCTGCACGGAGCCGAAACGGTAAAACTTCGCGACCGATCCGTCCGCCCGCTTGATCAGCAGGCACGGTACGCTTTCGATGCGGAACGCTTGCGCCAAATCCGGCATGACGTTCAAATTCGCTTCCGCCATCGGCAGGTCCGGCAGCATGGCCGCCGCAACCTCCAGCATCCGGCGCGCCGCCTTGCAGGTCCCGCACAGGGGCGTATGCACGAACAGCGCCATCGGCCCTCTGGCCGCGGTCCATTCCCTTCTCCATTCCGACGGCGACCACTCACGCATCCGGTTCCGCCCCCGCCGCGGCGCGCTCAAGCACGTCCTCCGGCATCGGACCGTCGTGCACGACGACGCCGGCCGGCGCGGCTTCGCGCAGCGCGCGCGCCATGGCCGCCCTCCCGGACATGCTGGAGGAATGGACGTAGATTTCCTCGGGATAATCGCCGCTCGCGATGATCCCCCGTACGACGGCCATGCCGTTCGGTTGGCCGTACCCGAGCTCGTAGTCGAGCGACAGCAGGCGGACGTCGCATTCCGCCAGCAGAAGCAGGCACTCCTCGGCCGTCCGGGCCGGCACGAAGCCGCGCGGACATGGCCGCAAGTCGTCCAAAAACACGTTGATCAAGGCGTCGCCGCCTCCTCTTCCCACCAGCGTTTGATCAACTCCACCTGGATTTTATGCGTCCCGCTTATGTCCGTTGGCGTTTCGAGCAGCAGCGGAACCCGGCGGATTTCCGGCGTACGCAGCAAGGCGCGGAATTCCGCCTCGCCGATCCATCCTTCTCCGATGACGGCGTGCCGGTCCCGGCGGGAACCGGAAGGATACCGGGAATCGTTCAGGTGCACCGCCTCGAGCGCGTCCCAATAACCCAGCTTCCGGGCCCGTTCCTCGAACCGCCGCCAGGCTCCCGGGGCCCATTCCCCGCTCGCGAACAGGTGGCACGTATCGAGGCAAAAGCCGACGGATTCGGGGAAATCGCACAGGCCGCGGATTTGGACCAGCTCCTCCGGCGTAACGCCGAAAAGGCCGTGATCTCCCGCCAGGTTTTCCAGCAGGATTTTGGCTTTCCCCTTCCAGGCGGAAGCCACCGTATTGATCCATTGTATAACATTCCGATAGCCTTGCAACAGATCCGGGCCTTTATAGACGCCGAAATGCACGACGACGCCAACCGAGCCGCAAGCCTCCGCGATGTCCAGATCGTTCCGCGTGGATTGGGCCATCCGGGCTGCGTCTTCGCCTTCGGCGGCCGGATTCACCGGATAAGGACCGTGGGCGACCGATACCATGCCGCGTTCCCGGCACCATTCGGCGCAGCTTTCCGCTTCGCGGCGGTCGAACGCCTTGATTTGGAGGCTGCGGGGGTTTTTCGGAAAATACTGAAAGGCGGTCCCTCCGATGGAGGCCGCCCGGACCGCCGCGCCCCGGTACCCTTCTCTCGTGCTGACGTGGGCTCCGATGCGCATCGGTTATTCCGCCTTTTGGCAATGGGGACAGTAAAACATTTTGCGGCCGGCCAACTCTTCCTTGACGATCGGCGTGCCGCAGCGGACGCAAGGCTCCCCTTCCCGGTCGTATACCCGGCAGCGGCTGTCGTAACCCCCGGTCAAGCGATCGTTCGGCGTCAGCGGCTTGTCCATGTACCCTCCGTAGGAGGCGGCCTCCGCCAGTACTTTCTTCATCGAGCCGTAGAGCCGCTCAACCGTCTCCCCGTCCAGCGAAGGCACGGCCGTTCCCGGGTACACGAACGCGTCGAAGCAGATTTCGTCGCTGTAGCAATTCCCGATGCCCGACACCAGCTTCTGGTCCGTCAGGACCGATTTCAGCTTGCCGCGCCTTGCCGCCAGCCGGCTGCGGAACGCGTCCGGCGTCAGCCGCGGATCGAACGGATCGGGTCCTAACGGCTTTAGCTCTTCGTTCGCCTGCTTGGCGCTCATCCGGTGCAGATGCCCGAGCCGCAGCCCGCCGAAATACAGATGGTCCCCGTCGTCGAATTCCAGAATGATCTGGAACGCGTCGTCTTCCTTGGGACCTTCCGGCCCGCAGGCCAGCCAGCCCCCCAGCATCAAATGAAGCAGCAGGCGGTTCCCGTCGTCCAGGTGGAATACGAGTTGTTTGCCCCTGCGTTCCACGAACAGGATGCGTGTCCCCGTTACGCCAGCAACGAACGCGTCCTCCGGCTCATTGATCGATTTGGCCCGGTTCACGGTGGCGCGAACGATTTTGCGGCCGCACAGGCGGTCGTTCAGCAATCTGCGGTACGTTTCCATTTCCGGCCATTCCGGCATGGTGATCTTCCCTTCCTATGTACGATAAAGGCAGTCGTCCGGCCAGACGCCGGGGCGTTACATCATGCCGTGATGCAGCAGCAATCGCCTCAGCTCGTCCAGTCCGGCGCACACCGCGTTCGGAAACGCCTCGGCACGGCGGCAAGACGATTCCCAGTCCGACGCCGAGCAGACGCCGGTCAACGTGAGCACGGACGGACAGCCCGCCCGAACGGCCGCGGCGATGTCGGTCAGCGGATTGTCTCCGACGACCCAAACCTGTTCGGCCGCGAGTCCTGCCCGCTTCAGGGCGTAATCCATCAAGATGGACGAAGGCTTGCCGATGACCGTCGGCTCATGCCCGGAGGCGGCGCGCAGCGCGGCCCCGATGCTTCCCGCGCCGGGGATTAAGCCGCCGTCCGAAGGCAGCGCGAGATCCGGATTGGTCAAGACGAATGCCGCTCCGGACCGGATCCGCGCGGACGCGGCGGCCAATTTGGCGTACGTGAGCAACCGGTCGATCCCTTGCACGACCAGATCCGCCCGTTCGCCGATATCCGCCGCCTCGTCCAGCACGCGGATGCCGGCTTCGGCCAACGCTTGCTTGAGACCCGGTTCACCGATCACGTATGCGGCCGCCCCGGGAAACTCGGCCGCGGCATAGTCCGCTGCGGCCAGAGACGAAGTCACGACCTGCTCGCGGACTGCCGGGATCCCCATCTCCCGAAGATGTTCCGCCACATCTTCCGGCGTGCGGGAAGAATTGTTGGTCACGAACCAATGCGGAACGCCCCGCTCGGCAAGTTGCGCGATCAAGCGGTCCGCGTCAGGCACCCGCTCCTTCCCCCGGTACAACGTGCCGTCCAAATCGAAAAGCAGGCCCCGGGGCTTCGGCAAGGGGGAAAGCAAGTTCCATGGCTCCCCCGGTAAACCTTCCGCGTTCATCCGTTCTGCCTCCATCCCCATATGGCTTCAACTTCGCTGCCGGCGGTGTCAGGAACGACCGGCCGGCGGTCCAACTTGCGCTTCAAGCGATCGATCCGCCGTACGAGCCGCGCTTTCTCTTCTTGGGCCGCCGAAGACGCCCGAAACGCGGACAATCGCCGGACGGTCAATTCCAGCGCAGTATTCGCGTACCGCAGCGCGAGCCCGTAATCTTTGGTTTTGTGTTCGTAGTACATCGCTAACTCCAAATGCGCTTCGATCCTCGGCAGCCGCGAGCTTTCCGCGAACGCGGCCGCTTGCTGCCAGAGCGCCAGCGCGCTCTCCAGGTTGCCGAGCCGCTTGTACCTGGCCGCGAGCGCCAGCCGCCAGCCGATCTCGCTGCCGTCTTCCGCGGGTTCCGGTTCCGCAGCCAGCAGATCGTACATCCTCATCGCATCCTCGCTTCGGCCGTGCTGCTCCAGCCAAGCGCCGGTCCGGAACCGTTCCTCCGCGTCGTCCGGCACGGGAACGGCATCCCCCAACCGGCCCGCGAGCAGGTGTCCGAAATGGACGGCCAGCGCGGCCAGCGTCAGCACGTCCTTCTCATTATGGACATAGACGCCCGAAAGATGCTCCGCGTTCCCGTCCGACAAGAAGCGCATGTACAGCTCGGGAGCCAGGGAGCCCGGCACGTCCTCTCCCCGGACGATGCCGAGCCTTTCCTCCTCTACCGTGCCGAGGCGGCAAGTCGGCAGCGTGTTTTTCCACAACGCGCGCGCCGGATGGAGAAAATCCAAATGCCCCGGTTCGGGCCCGCTGCGACGCCATCCGTTCAAGATGAACCGATTTGCCAGCACCGGCCAATCGAATGACCTTCCGTTGTAGGTGACCAGATGCGTCACGCCCTGAAACCGCGTCAGCAGCCAGGTCAGCATCGCCCTCTCTTCGCCGGGGTGACGGATCAGGGTCTGCTCGACCACGAACGCCCGGTCCGTATAGCGGCCGATCCCGATCATGAAAGGCACGTTGCCCGCGCCCACGCCAAGGCCGGTCGTCTCCGTATCCAAGAACAGCAAGCCGGCGGCTTGCGGCACGGGCGTCTCCCCGGGATCGGCCGGCACGCGGCGCGAACCTCTGCGGATGCCGTTCTGGCGGCACGCCACCGGATGCAGCAACGGGGCGACGCCGAACAGTTCCTCCAGTCCGCAGCGCCCATGCTTGTAAGGCAGCGGATAAACGATCCGCCGCAGCAGGAACGATCCGGCCTCGTTCGTCTCTTCCGTCACGCCCAACCGGCGAAAGCCCGGATGCAGACGATCTTCACCCGGCTGCGTGCCTGCAACTGCCGCCCCTGAATCCCCATCGCGTTCCGCCTGCGCTTCCGCTTCCCGGCTCGCCTCCGCCGCCCGGGCGGTTTGGCGCAGCCGTTCAAGCCGCTCCTTGAGCCCGCTCATGCCGGCGCTCCCGCGCTTTCCAGCAGCGACAGCGCCAAATCCTTGCCCAGCAGCCCGACTTCCTCGATCGGTCCGACGCAGGCCGGGCAGCCGCTTTGGCAGCCGCAGCCGCGGATCAGATGCCCGGCTTCCCGCAGGATATCGTCGTGCAGGTCGTACAGCCGCCGGCTGAGGCCGATGCCGCCCGGATAGCGGTCATAGAAATAGATCGTCGGCCGCTTATTATGGACGTCCTTCACTTGCGGCACGACGCGAATGTCGAGCGGATCGCACATGAGATGCAGCGGCGCCAAATGCACCAGAACGTTGGCCAGGCCGAGCAGCGCCATCTGCATGTCGTTGGCGGAGCGTTTCGCCGTCTCTTCCTCGGAGAAGGAGAACCAGTACCCGCTCGTATGCAGCTCTTCTTCCGGCAGGTGGATCGGACCGGAGCCGATGTTCTCGTGCGTGCGCAGGCGGATTTTTTTGAAAATGGTCGGTTTGGCCGTCACCATCACTTCGCCGTATTGCCGGAGCAGCGGACCGGATTCCCGCTCCTGGTCGACGTGCAGCACCTTCAGCTCCGTGGCCAGGTTGGCGTCGGTGAAATAGTCGACGTTGACCTCGCGCACGTAAGCTTTCTTCTCGGGGTAGTCCAGCTTCTCCACCTGGTATTGTACCCCTTCGTGCAAGTAAATCGCTTCCTCGTGGATGAGCGTCGGGGCGCTGAACCGGTCTACCTCGCCCAGCACGCGGTGCCCTTCCGTCATGTCGATGATGACGAAGTTCTCCTGCGCGGCGGAACGCAAGGAAATATTGTGGGCGGGGAATCCCTGCTCCATCCAGTACCATCTGCTGCCGACCCGATGCAGCACCTTCTCCTCCGCCAGAAACTCGAGCAGGTCGGACAGCTTCTCCTCGCCGAACGCGTCGCCTTCTTCGAAAGGCAGCTCGTAAGCGGCGCATTTGACATGGTCGAGCAGGATCAGCAGATTGTCCGGGTGAATGCGCGCTTCCTCCGGCGGCCGGCCCAGAAAATAATCCGGGTTCTGGATCAAATACTGGTCGAGCGGATTCGAGCTGGCGACGAGGAACGTGATCGAGCTCCCATGCCGCCGCCCCGCCCGGCCCGACTGCTGCCACGTGCTCGCGATCGAGCCCGGATAGCCGTTCAGCACGCACGCCTGCAGTTGGCCGATGTCGATGCCGAGCTCCAGCGCGTTCGTGCTGACGACGCCGCGGATTTCCCCGCTGCGCAGCCCGCGTTCGATTTCCCGCCGCAGCTTGGGCAAATATCCGCCCCGGTAGCCGCGGATCGATTTCGGACCGAGCTCCCGCTTCACGAGTTCCTGCAGGTAGGTGAGCAGGATTTCCACCCGAACGCGGCTGCGGGCGAACACGATCGTCTGGATTCCGTCCTTGAGCAGCAAGCCTGCGAGCCTCTGCGATTCCAGCACGCTGCTGCGGCGGATGCCCAACTGTTTGTTCACGACGGGAGGATTGTAGAACACGAGGTGTTTCTCGCCCGCCGGAGCGCCGTTATCGTCGTTGAGAAGGGTCGGTTCGCCGATCAGCCGTTCGGCGTGCTCCTTCGGGTTGCGGATCGTCGCGGACGCGCACAGGAACTGCGGGTTGCTGCCGTAAAACCGGCAAATCCGCTTCAGGCGCCGGATCACGTTCGCCACGTGGCTTCCGAATACCCCGCGGTACGCATGCAGCTCGTCGATGACGATGTACTTGACGTTTTCGAACAGCTTGACCCATTTCGTATGGTGCGGCAGGATCGCCGAATGCAGCATGTCCGGGTTCGTCACGACGATGTGGCCGGCGTTGCGGATGACCTGCCGGACCGTCGGCGGCGTATCTCCGTCGTAGGTATGGGTCTTGATATCGACGTCCATCAGGTTCGCCATTTCCTGCAGCTCGGCCACCTGGTCCTGCGCGAGCGCTTTCGTCGGAAACAAATACAGCGCCCGGGCGCTGTCGTCGCTTAAGATCGCTTGGAGCACCGGCAAGTTGTAGCAGAGCGTTTTGCCCGAGGCGGTCGGGGTCACGGTGACGACGTTGCGACCCGCCGCCGTGCCGCGGAACGCCGCCGCCTGGTGCGTATACAGCTCGCGGATGCCCTTGGCGGCGAGCGCGCCCGCGAGCTTAGGATGGATCTCGCCCGGCATCGGCACGGTGCGCGGCGGCTTCGCCGGCTGCGTATGCCAGAACGTCACGTTTTCCATGATTTCCGGCCGGGCGCGAAGCTCGGAGATCCACTCCTCCATCGATTCGGTTTTGCCCGTCAATCGGTTCACGTTTCTTCCGCCTCCCATGGTCGTTTTCCGTTTCGCGTTCCTATGTAAACGACGCTTCGATCGGATCAAAGTGCTATGCCGCGTTTCTTGTATTGTACAGAATATATGTTCGCACGGCAATCGATCCTCGAGGGGATTCGATATTTCCCGCCAAACGGTCCGGACGTGCGCCAGCCGCAGCTTTTTGGATGCCATTCTTCCGAATTGCCGCACAATTTCGACAAGTTAGCCTCTTCCATGCCGTCAATTCCGCCTCCGAATCGCGCCGATTCCCCCGGACATGACACGGCGTGTCGGGTTCTGCGCTTTCCCGGGAAAAGTTTTTCGTTTCCGCATAAAGCCGAACGCGGGATGCCATCCTATCCCACGGGTTCAAGCATCCTTATCACCCCATTAAAGGAGCGGAATATGATGGCCAAGCCGGACGACCGTTCGGACAACGTGGAAAAGCTGCAGGACATGGTCCAGGACACGATCCAGAACCTCGAGGAATCCGAAGAATACCTGGATGAGCACGGCGAAGAGATCGCTCCCCAAGAGCGGGAAGCCATCCGGCAAAACAACGAGAATCGCCGCCAAAGCATCGAGGGCTTCCGCGAAGAAATCAAAGACGAAGCCCGCGAATAAAAACCAGAGGCAAGCAAACGGGAGATCTCAGCGCGGAGACCTCCCGTTTTTTCTGCCCGATTTCCTTACGTTTTTTCCACGTTGAAGTACTGCGCCTCCGGATGGGCGAATACCATCGCGGAGACCGACGCTTCCGGGTCCATCATGAAGCCTTCGGTCAGCTCGACGCCGATATCCTCCGGATGCATGAGCTCGAACAGCGGCTGCTGCATTTCCAGATCCGGGCAGGCCGGATACCCGAAAGAGACGCGGATGCCCTGGTAGCGGGCCCCGAACCGCTGCTTCATCGTCATTTCGAGGGGATCGGGGAAACCCCAACGGTCCCGCATGAGCTGGTGCACCCGCTCCGCCAGCCCTTCCGCCGTCTCAAGCGCGGAAGCCAGCAGCGCGTGGGAACGCAGGTAATCCCCGCTTTCCTTCCAGATCTCCGCCTGCGCGCGGGCTCCCGGCCCCGCCGTGACGACCAGGAAGCCGACCGTATCCATGACGCCGCTGTCCACCGATTTGAGGAAATCGGCCAGACAGAGGAACGGCTCCACCTGCTGCCGGGGGAACGAGAACCGTTTCAGAACGGTTCCCGGATGTTCCGGATCGTAAACGAGAATGTCGTTGCCGTCCGATTGCGCCGGGAAGAAGCGGTACATCGCCTGCGGCTTCAGCCAGCCCTTGCTCTCGGCTTCGCGGAGCAGTCCGTCGATCGTTTCCTTCAGCTGGACCGTCCGTTCGTCTCCGGCCGCCAGCAATTCCTCGACGTTGCCCTTCAGCCCCAAGTGGTGACCCATCAGCATCTGCATATTCACGTACGGATACACTTGGGACAACGGAACGTCCCTTAGCACGTGCCGCTCGAAATCCGGCGCGCGGAACACCGGGGCGTCCTGCGAAACGTTCGAGCGGCGGGCGCGGGTCAGCTCCGGCAAATCTTTCGGCTTCTCCGACTCATCCGCCAGCTTGGCCAATGCGGCACGCTGCTCTTCGGCGATGCGGGCCTTCTGCTCGGGATCGCTGAGCTGATTGGCCAAATCGAGCCCTTCCATCGCGTCTTTCGCGTACAGCACGATGCCTTCGTACTCGGGCGCGATCCGCGTTTTCGTGAACTTGCGGGTGAGCGCCGCCCCCCCCACGAGAATCGGCACGTCGATGCCCGAGGCGCGCAAATCCTGGGCGGTGAGCACCATCTGCTGGGCCGACTTGACGAGCAGCCCCGACAAGCCGATCGCGTCGGGTTTCTCGGCCCGGTACGCTTCGATCAATTGCTCCGGCGGCACCTTGATGCCGAGGTTGATGATCCGGTAGCCGTTATTGGAAAGGATGATCTCCACCAGGTTTTTGCCGATGTCGTGCACGTCGCCCTTTACGGTGGCGAGCATGATGGAGCCTTTGGTCGCCGACTCGTTCTTCTCCATGTGCGGTTCAAGATGGGCCACGGCGGCTTTCATGACCTCGGCGCTTTGCAGCACTTCCGCGACGATCAGCTCGTTGTTGTTGAACAGGCGGCCCACTTCCGACATCCCGTCCATGAGCGGACCGTTGATGATGTCCAGCGGCGCGTATTTTTGCAGCGCTTCGTCGAGGTCGGGAATGAGGCCTTCCTTGCTGCCTTCCACGACGTAACCCGCCAGCCGTTCTTCGAGCGGCAGGTCGGTTTTCTTTTCCTTCTTCTCGACCTTCTTCTCCCGGAACGCGGCGACGAACGCGGCAAGCGTCTCGTCGTTCGTGTCGTACAGCAGCTCCTCCGCCAGACGCCGCTCCTCCTCCGGAATCGAAGCATAGCGCTCCAGCTTTTCGGTATTGACGATGGCGTAGTCCAGTCCGGCTTTCGTGCATTCGTACAGGAAGACGGAGTTCAGCACCTCGCGGCCCGCTTCCGGCAAGCCGAACGAAATGTTGCTGATGCCCAGGATCGTCTGGCACTTCGGCAGCGCCTGCTTGATCAGGCGGATGCCCTCGACCGTCTCCTTGGCGGAGCCGATGTACTGTTCGTCTCCCGTACCCACGGGAAACACGAGCGGGTCGAAAATGAGGTCTTCCGATTTCAGGCCGTACTTGTTCACGAGCAGGTCATGGGACCGGATCGCGACCTGCAGCTTGTCTTCGCGGGAGATCGCCTGCCCCCGTTCGTCGATCGTGCCGACGACGACCGCGGCGCCGTACCGGTGAATGATCGGAACGACCTTTTCGAACTTCTCCTCGCCGTCCTCCAGATTGATCGAGTTGATGATCGATTTCCCTTGGATATACTGCAAGGACATATCGACCACGGCCGGATCCGTCGAGTCGATCATGAACGGGACTTTGACTTTCTTGGTCACGAAGGACAGAAACTCCTTCATGTCGGACGTCTCGTCCCGGTCCGGGTCCTGCAGGCACACGTCGATGACGTGCGCGCCGTTCTTCACTTGGGCGCGGGCGATTTCGGACGCTTCCTCGTACTTCTTCTCGGCGATCAGCCGCTTGAACTTGCGCGAGCCGAGCACGTTGGTCCGTTCGCCGACCATATAGGGCCGGTTGGCGTCCTCGATATACACCGTCTCGATGCCGGAAACCGCGGGCGGGTGTTCCCCTTCCACGCCGCGGGGCGACATATCCTTCATGGCTTCCGCCATCGCGGCGATATGGGCCGGCGTCGTGCCGCAGCAGCCGCCGACCACGTTGAGCCAGCCTTGTTCGGCGAATCCACGCAGCTTCGCGGCAAGCGATTCCGGCGTCTCGTGGTAATGGCCGTTCTCGTCGGGCATGCCCGCGTTCGGATAACAGCTGACCGCGGACCGCGCGATGCCGGACAACGTCCGGATATGGTCCCGCATGAACTCCGGCCCCGTCGAACAGTTCAGTCCGACCGAAATCGGCTTCAGGTGCTCCAGCGAAACATAGAACGATTCGATGTTCTGGCCGGCCAGCGTCGTCCCCATCGGCTCGATCGTGCCGCTGATCATGATCGGAAGTTCGATGCCGGTATCGCGGAACGCGTCGCGGACGCCGATGCTGGCCGCTTTGACGTTGAGCGTGTCCTGGCTCGTCTCGATGAGGATGCAGTCGACGCCGCCTTCGATCAGCGCGGCCGCCTGCTCCCGATAGCTGTCGACAAGCTCCCCGAACGTGATGCCGCCGGTGACCGAGAGCGTTTTGGTCGTCGGTCCGATCGCGCCCGCCGCGTAACGCGGCCATTGTTCCGTCGAATATTTGTCGCAGGCTTCCCGTGCCAGGCGGGCCGCCGCGAGATTGATTTCCTTTGCCTTCTCCGGGATGTCGTACTCCGCCAGCACGACGCTGGTGGCCCCGAACGTATTCGTCTCGACGATATCCGCCCCGGCGGCCAAATACGCCTCATGAATGCCGGAAATGACGTCCGGACGGGTCAGGACGAGCATCTCGTTGCAGCCTTCCAGCGCTTCTCCCCCGAAATCGTCGGCCGTCAAGCCGGCTTGTTGGATCATGGTGCCCATCGCGCCGTCGAGGATCATGATTTTACGTGTTAGTCGTTCCTGCAGTGCGGGTTTCCGCATGCGGCATCTTCCTTTCCCAATCCGGTCAAGCCTTTGCGCCGATAACTATGCCTTAGTGTAGCAGAATCGAAAATGGATGAAAAGAATGAAAACCGCACAATTCCTAGCGAACGCGTAGGAATTCACGTCGACAATCTCGATCAATTCCACTATAATCAAATTACAGTCGAAGTTGACCGGCGTATATGCCGCATTTCTATGGAGAAGGAAGGGATTCGCGATGGCGGAGATTCGCATTCGCAACACGAACGAACGCATCGCAGGAGATGAGAAAGTCAAAGCATTCCTGGACGCTCAAGAGGTGCTCTACGAACACTGGGACATGGGCAAGCTTCCGGCGAATTTGAAGGAGAAATTCGTGCTTTCCGACGAGGAGAAAGCGGAAATCCTTAACACTTTCGATCCGGAAATCCGGGATTTGGCCGCCCGCCGCGGCTATCAGATTTGGGACATCATCACGCTGTCGGAAGCGACGCCGAATCTGGAAGAGCTGCTGAAGAAGTTCGAGTCCGTCCATACGCATACCGAAGATGAAATCCGCGCGATCACGGCCGGCAAGGGCATCTTCATCATCAAGGGCAAAGGCGACGTCGGCTATTTCGACGTGGAGCTCGAAGCCGGGGACGTCATCTCCGTTCCGGAGAACACCCCTCACTTCTTCACCTTGATGGAGAACAAGAAAATCGTCGCCGTCCGCCTCTTCATCGAGAAAGACGGATGGATCGCCAAGCCGTTCGACGATCCGGCATTCGTATCGGCATAAATACACCCGGCACTAACGTAACGGGCGCTCCCGTCGTCACGATGACGAGGGAACGCCCGTTTTTTAATGCCGTTAAAGATCATAAAATGATTCCGTCGAATTACAGCGTCTCCAGGATATCGAACAACGGCAGCAGGTTCGGCGCCTCGAATGCGGGCACGATGCTGTCATCCCTCGTCACGCCATGGCGGTTAAGCCACAAATTGCGCATCCCGACCCGATTCGAACCGAGAATGTCGGTCGTGAGCTTGTCCCCCACCATGATCCCTTCGGACGCTTCGATGCCGAGCAGCTCCATCGCATGCCGGAAAATCGACGGCGCCGGCTTGCCTTCCCCGAAATCGCCGGAGATCACGACGTGGTCGAAATATCCGGCCAATTCCGGCACGCCGTCCAGTTTTTCCCGCTGAAGGTCGGGCGCCCCGTTCGTCAGCAGCAACAGCTTGTATTCGCCCTTCAAGCGGTTCAGCGCTTCGAACGTTTCGTCGTATACGAGCGGCCTGGACCTGCGTTCCGAAACGAAGGCTTCCCCCAGCCTGTAACCCAGGTCGGGGTTGTCCACGCCGACGGCGTTCAAGCCCCTCGTCCACGCTTCCGTCCGGTAACCGGGCGCCAATTCCTGAAGACGGCGGAATTCCGGCCGGCTCCCTCCGGTAAAACGCGCCCATAACGCCTCGAAAGGATTGATCCCGATCATCTGCGTGAACAGGAACGTCTCGTAGGTTTGGTACAAAGCCCGAGCTTCGCGCCGAACCGCTTCCTCCAGTTGGTCCGGCCGGATGGACGGGACCTCTCTCGCGGCCATCGCGCACACGGCCTCGAAGCTTTCCTTCACGCTCCGGTCATCCCAGAGCAGCGTGTCATCCAAGTCGAACAAAACCGCCTTGACCGCCATCTTCCAGACTCCTCACTTTGCCTTGACTTCAAACTCGATATGATGCTGATCCGCGAAAGCTTTCAGCCGCTCCCCCATCCGTTCCGTCGGGAACCGGTTGATCATCCGCGAAAACACCCAATTGGCGCCTTTGATCGACTCGATCACCACATACCCCGGAGACAGCACGATTTTGCGGATTTCTCCCGGACGGAGCGTTTTGTAACCGGTGAATTTCCGGGTTTCGAGCGTATCGCGGGTCACGGCCAAATACGGGCGGCGCATGAAATAGAAGAAGGCCAGCAGAGCATAACAGCCCAAAGTCACCCAGAACATCGTGACGTCCTGTTCGAGATCCGTCGCCCAAGGAGCGAACATGACCACGTAAAAGACCATCAACAGCACCAATAGGACCGGGAAAATATAGTTGCGTCCCTGATACTTATCCGCCTGTTTGACCTTGGCGGTCACGGAAGGTTTCCCTTCCTTCTTGCGGCGCTTGTCTACTTGTTTCGCGTTGCGTTGCACCATTCGTTCCCAAGAGCGGGACATGAAGCTCCTCCTGTTCTGCGGCATCCCTTCCGGAATGTTCCTGGCCACCTGAATAACAATCTATACGTCAATGCGGCAGCGACGGTTTCTCGTCCGTCCATTCGATGCTGTCCAGCTGCCGGCGGAAGTTGCTTTTGAAAATTTGCAGATACTGTCTACGGAGCCGTTCGCGTTCGGCGAGCTCCTCATCGTTCAGCCCGACGGTTTTATGCTTGCGTGCCAACTCGTTGATCCTGGCCACCAATTTCTCCACGGGGAATCCTCCTTTCAAGCATCCCTTCTACTTTGACACTCGCATCCCCGTGCTGTCAAGGCGAAAAGGATCAAAAATAGCGAGCCCCTTTATAAAGGAACCCGCCGATTCGATAAACGATTCATCCGATGATCCAGCGATTTTGGGAACCGTCGTTTCCGTTTCCGGACCGATTGAATAATATACCTTGCAGGAACGGATGACATGAAATGGTTGGAGGTTTGTATTCGTGGAACTCCTCATGTGCAAAGGCAAAATCCATCGGGCAACCGTGACGGAAGCAGACCTTGATTATGTGGGCAGCATTACGATCGACGAGACCCTCATGAAGGCAGCCGGAATCCTTCCCTATGAGATGGTCCAGATCACGAGCCTGAGAAACGCGACAAGATGGAAGACCTATGCGCTCCCCGCCGCGGCAGGGAGCGGCAGGATCTGTTTGAATGGACCTCCCGCTCATCTATTCCAGCCCGGGGATAAAGTCATCATTCTGAGTCTTGGCAAGTTTGAACGCGGTGAGGCCTTGAAACTGCAACCGAAAGTGGTCTTTGTTGATGATGGAAATTCCATAACGAACATTCAAACCCACAGCATTGCTTATCTCTCCGAGCAAACCGCTTCTGAAAGTCCGTCTGAATGAATGGCATCCGGCTTATTTTCTTAGGGTGTTGATGAGGTCATGGAGATTCGTTAACAATGGAATATTCGATGTTCCTGCCAATGTTTCGTAAGGGAGCGCATGGGCTGTATTGAAAAGAACGACTTGATCGTCCTGACCGAACCAGCCTTCTTCATTTAATCTCAGCAAGCCTGCCCATGTCGCTGCCCCCTCCGGAGAAGCGGAAATTCCACGGTTGCCAAGCATACGCCGCGCTTCCTCGATTTCGCCGCGGCTTACCGCTACTGCCGTTCCCTCCGTCTCTTTCAAAATTCGTAATAACAGCACGATATCGGGCGGATGAGGAACGCGCATGCCTGTCGGGGAAGCCGCCTCAGCCGAATCAACCTGTTTGCCCAATGCGCGAACCAACGGCGCGCACCCGATTTCCTGCACGCTAACAAAGCGCGGCATAGGTCCTTGAATGAACCCGAGTTCCCGTAACTCCTTGAAAGCCTTCCACATGCCGATGATTCCGGAGCCGCCGCCTGTCGGGTAAATAATCACCGTCGGCAGCCTCCACCCCAGTTGCTCCGCCAATTCGAACCCCAACGTCTTCTTCCCTTCGACGCGTCCGGGCTCTCTCAGCGTGGAGACCGATGTCCAATCGAAGATGTGCTTGTAGGATTCCACCCATTGTCCTGCGTGTTGAATGAGGCCTTTTACTCTAAACGTATGGGCACCGTACCGTTGGCATTCCCGAATGATCAACGGCGGGCAGTCCTCGGGAACGAATACGATCGAATCGATTCCCGCGCACCCTGCGTAAGCGGCCAAGGCTGTACCTGCATTACCGTTGGAAGCAATCGCGGCCCTGCGAATTCCGCGTTCTTTCAGCAGCGAAACAGCAACCGATAATCCCCGTGATTTAAAACTGCCGGTCGGATTGAGTTCTTCGCGCTTCATCCATAACTTCCGAATCGAGAGCGGGATTCGGCTTACGTCGATCGGAGTAAGCGGTGTCCAGCCTTCTCCCAGTGATACGATTGACTGGGGGGACTGGACCGGGAGCAATTCCCTGTATCTCCACATCGTAGTCGCCCGATTGACAATCGATTGTTGCGTTAATGTTTTTCTAACGTACTCCAAATCATAATCAACCAGAAAAGTACTGCCGCATTCGCAGGTTAATTCCTCATAAGTGAAAGGCTTCTGCTTCCCGCATCCTGAGCAAACCATCCCTGCACGTGTCATATTTCCCTCCCATGACCTTATCCGATGTGGAAATATTCGGTGCTTTTATACCGTATCGTATTACGTCGGACCCGATACAGGAACGGTAAACACCCGGCATCCCGCCCAATTCGTTATTTGCGACGGCAGCCTTTAAAATTTTGCCATCGTTTTTATGGATCTAGTTTGATGTCACTGCCATGATCTGAAGTAAGTACATAAAATTGAATAGTTCAAAACCAACATTGAAGGAGAAAATCCATGACCAAAAGAGGAAAATACATGAATATGCAGGTTATGGGACGGGATGCGTCCATTCGTCATTCCTTACCGGAGACAAGGATCTTCACGAGCAAAAACTTGCACGAGATGATCAATAAATATAGAACCGTTATCGCCAAACCGAATTTCGGAACCGGAGGGGCCGGGGTAATCAAGGTATCCCGAATAAACGGCGGAAAGTATGCCGTCCATTTTGGAACGACGAATCGGGTCATTACAGGCAATACGAGCGTATTGGCTTATCTGAGAAGGTTTGCAAAGGCCCAACCCTACATCGTGCAACGTTACGTTTCTTTGGCAAAGGTAAACGGACGTCCGATCGATGTGCGCGTAATGGTTCAGAGGAAAACGGGAGTCCCATGGACCGTGACGGGCAAAATTGCCAAGGTCGCCGGACCCCATCACATCATCACGAACGTGGCACGAAGCAGGGGTTACGTTCTTTCGGCCAGGGGGGCATTAACCAAAACTTTTTCAAGGAAACAATCCGAGGTCATTCTTAAAAAGTTGGACCGGATCTGCCTGCGAGCGGCCCGACAGATTGGAATCGCCTATGGGAGAAGAACGCTCGGCTTCGACATGGCTGTCGATCGCAAGGGAAAAGTATGGGTTTTGGAGGCCAATCCAAAACCGGCCATCGGGTTCTTTAAGAGACTGAAAAACAAGAGTTACTACCGGCACATTTTGCGATTGGCTCCTTCGAAGGAATATCACAGGTACTTTACGGGCAAGGTTTAATCCGAGAACAATAGCAAAAGCCTCTTGGCACCGGATGGGGATCCAAAGTGCCAAGAGGCTTGTCTGCTAGAACTTTACGATCGAATGACGAACGCTTTGGTCATTGCAAACTTAATTTGCTTTAACCCGTGCAGCGGCAACATAATGATTCTTCCAATATCCTACGTTCAGGTTGCTGATGGTAACATCGTATTTGGGACTCAGATTGTGAATGAATTTCCCATTCCCGATATAAATGCCGACATGCTGGATTCTATCGTATTTCGTCGTTCGATTGGCGGTCGACGGAACCGAGAAGAATACCAAATCCCCGGCGCGCAGCTGGCTCTTCGAAATTTTGATCCCGTCCACGTACTGCTTTCTGGCTCCCCAACGAAGGTTAATGCCTTCTTTCTTGTACAAATACTTCGTGAACGAAGAGCAATCGAACCACATCTTGGAAGTATCGTAAACCCCCCAATGATATTGGACTTTGCCTTGAAGCCGTTCAGCATTGGCAATAATATGTTGTGCCTCGACCGTTGTCAACACTTTGGCCGTTGCGGCATGGGCTGCATAAGGAGTAAGCATCAAGCTTCCGAACAATGCCATACCGATCGTAGTTCCGATAACTTTACGCGTGATATTCATGTGATGTTATGCCTCCTAGTTGTTTGATTTGGTGTCGGCAGGACCTAATATAACACAGATACGACAGAGGTTTGGGCTCCATATATTTCTACGAACTGCTCACGTGTAGGCGGCAGAAGGGTTTCTCTTTGATTATTAAAAAAAGATTAGAATCGCTTTCACCGTAAAAAACCCCTTGGCACTGGATGCAATGATCCAATGTTCCAAGGGGCTTCCAACGAGACTAAACGTTCATCAATCTGAATTTACACGCGCACGTATTTCGTCATTGTGGTGACATATCCGGCCTTGCCGTTTTTATCTTTGATTTGGTACCACCATGGATTGACTTTTTTTACGATCGTAAAGGTTTCTCCCGTCTTTAAGTAGCGATATCGATTGCCCTTCAGCGAGGGGCTGTCCAAAAAGGCGACCGATTTCACGACCGTCCCGGTTTTCGATACGGCCGTGCTGTTATTGGAGGAAGCGGAATCGTTAGACGAAGCCGAAATGTTAGACGAAGCCGAATCGTTAGACGAAGCCGAATTGCCGGTTGACGGAGCAGGTGTCGAGCTTGCAGGCGCAACCACGCGCGCAGCCGCTACGTAATGCGTATTCCACCAACCGGATTTGATGCTGCTGATTCGGACATCGTATAGAGGACTGATATTTTGAAGCACTTGGTCGTTTCCGATATAAATGCCCACGTGTCCGATTTTATCGTAGGTACTTGAATATTTGACGGTTGCGGGGGTAGAAAAGAATACCAGGTCTCCCGGACGAAGCTCGCTTCGCGAAATTTTAATGCCGTCCGCGTATTGCAAACGCGCTCCCCAACGCAGGCGGATACCTTCTTGGGCATATAAATACTTCGTAAAGGAAGAACAATCGAACCACAGCTTAGAAGCGTCATTCACGCCAAAATGATATTCAACCTTGCCTATCAATTGTTTCCCATGTGCAATGATATCTTGGGCTTCAGCCGAAGTGAGGACCGCGGTACCCGTCGCGGCATAGGCTGACGGATTGGCGATGAAAAGACTTCCGGTTAAAGCCAGACCAAGCGTGGCTCCGATCATCTTACCCATAATTTTCTTTGGATGCATTGGCTGTTATTCCTCCCAGTAGTAGAATCTAGTTGCTATGTAATGACTATAACATATAGACCTCCTTCGTCTTTGTTCCAAAATCTGCTACAACGACCCCCTCCGAGACGTCGCGGAATACAAAAAAAGCCCATCCGCCTCCCTGCCAGGGGAGCGAATGGGCTCAGATGAATCAGCTAAATTTTACCCGTAAAATGTCTATGATATTGCGTTGTAGGGGCAGTAGCCAGAATCTGATGGTAATAACTCTTATCTTTCAACCTCTTAAAGAATGCGATAGCGGGTTTTTCGTTCGCTTCGAACACCCATGTATTCCCTTTACGGTCAACAGCCATGTCAAAGCCGTATGTTCGAATCCCATATGCCATTCCCAACTTTCTGGCCGCGCGCAGGCAAATTTGTTCCATTCGAT
Organism: Cohnella caldifontis; assembly: GCF_029360585.1. GTDB lineage: Bacteria > Bacillota > Bacilli > Paenibacillales > Paenibacillaceae > Cohnella > Cohnella caldifontis. The sequence continues at coordinate 63,196 of NZ_JAQZSJ010000001.1, forward strand.
TCAGAATTGCCTTAGAACGGCTTTTCGAAAATGTATGGGTTAATGCGCTTATTGCCGGAAGAACATACCCCTTGCTTCTTGCCGTATTCGTGATGATCCGATTAGGCCCGGCAACTTTGGCGAGTTTACCGGTGATGGTCCAAGGAACGCCCTTTTTTCTCTGTACCATGATACGCAAGTCGAATGGGCGGCCTTTTACTCTACACATGGAAATGTAACGTTGTACGATGTAGGGTTTACGCGAAGTATACGGTCTCAAAAAATCCAACGCGGCTGTTTGACTGGAGAAGACTCTCCGATTCGTTCCAACATGAATCAGGTATTTTCCCGAAGATCTTCGGGACACTTTGATTACCCCTGCACCGCCTAAACCCCAATTCGGCTTGACGATTACGGTCCCATACCGGTTAATCATCCGATTAAAGCTTTCCCCTGTGAAAAATTTCGTATCCGGGATCGATGAACGAACGAAGGGATCCGTTTTCATTATCTGAGCATACGCGTATTTCCCTCGTTTCCTCAAGATACGGCCTCCAATTCATGTAAGAAGTCATTTGCATGTTTATCATATGGTTTTCTAACGGTTCTGATTGAGCCATCAGACCATTTCATAATCAGGTCTCGGCTCTCCGGCTGATCTGACAATACAAAAAGCCGCGAAGGGGACCCCCTCCAGCGGCACGGTTGGTTAATGAAATGAATCGGTTGTCCATCAACCCGATATATTCGAAAAATATCGAGAACATTCGTTCTTATTCCTTGATATCCGATAGCCGAATATTCAAGGCAAGATTTCGGCAGGGACGATCAAAGCTTGTCCGCTCCGCAGCGAAGCGTTCGACAGGTCGTTGCGTTTCATCAACAGGTGAACCGCTTTGCGCGTATCCATGGACGGCTTCTTGACGGACGACGCCAGCTTCCAGAGCGTATCGCCGGTGTCCGCATAGATGACGACTTCGGAAGCGGCGGCAGGCCGTACATCCTCTTCCGACGCGAACGTATGTGCCCAGGACAGACCGACCAGCAGCAGCACGAACGCCAGGGAGAAAAATACGGCTCTCGCCAATCGCAGCTCCTTCCCCATATCCTTTCCGGTAGAAGATTCTCTATGTACCACGTTCGTTCGTCCCGAAGCGGACGGTGCGGGAACGGAATTCAATGCCCAAGCTTGTACCATAATGGCATGCACCCCAAACGTTTGTTCTGATTGGCTATGAGCACATCATAACACGAACATACGTTTGAGTCAACGATTTTCGGAACGTTTGTTCGGTAGAACGAATGTTTGTGCGAACTCGGGTTCTGTGTTATAATTTGTCATAATGAAACGTACATAGGGAGGGCCACACGTGTCCAAGATGTCCAATCGCCAGAACGCGATCCTGGAATTCATTAAGAACGAAGTCCGCGAGAAAGGCTATCCCCCTTCCGTCCGCGAGATCGGCGAAGCCGTCGGACTGGCTTCCAGTTCCACGGTGCACGGGCACCTCGACCGGCTGGAGAAGAAGGGCCTGATCCGCCGCGACCCGACCAAACCCCGCGCCATCGAGATTTTGGATGACGATGACTCTCCATACGCGCTTGCTCCTTCCGTCCGTCCCGTCCCGATCGTCGGCAAAGTCACCGCGGGCGTGCCGATCACCGCGACGGAGAACATCGAGGAATACTTTCCGCTGCCGGTCCATATGGTAGGCGACCAGCCGGTCTTCATGCTCTCCGTCGTCGGCGAGAGCATGATCGAGGCGGGCATCCATAACGGCGATTACGTCATCGTACGCCAGCAGCAGACGGCCAATAACGGAGACATCGTGGTGGCCATGACGGAAGAGAACGAAGCGACCGTCAAGACGTTCTACAAAGAACGCGACCATATCCGGCTCCAGCCGGAAAACTCCACGATGGAGCCGATCCGGCTCAAAAACGTAAGCATCCTGGGAAAGGTCGTCGGCTTGATCCGGTCGTTCATGTGAGCGCATTCCATTGTCACGGCTTAGCGCGTTCCGCTTTACACGGTCCATCTTGCGCGAAAGACACCCCTATACGCCCGATATTACTTTGGACAAGCGTTCCCTCTTGACCCGGCCTTCATCGACATGGACGAACTCCCGCGCAGGCGCTGCTGGCGGGAGTTCCATTATTTACAGGGGATATGGAAACGCCGAGAAAAAGGAGTCATGCACGAATGGCAACGATCGAAGATTTTCTGAAACTGGACATCCGGATCGGAACGGTGGTCAAAGCAGAACCTTTCCCGGAAGCGCGCAAACCCGCGATCAAACTGGAAATCGATTTCGGCGAACTCGGCTTGAAGCGTTCTTCCGCGCAAATCACGAAAAGGTACGAACCCGAGCAGCTGATCGGCCGTCAAGTAGCCGCTGTCGTCAACTTCCCCGCGCGGCGGATTACGGGATTCGAATCGGAGGTATTGGTGCTCGGCGGCGTTCCGGCGGAAGGGGACGTCGTGCTGCTCAGGCCGGACGGGACCGTCCCTAACGGCACGCCGATCGCTTAATCTTTGAGGCCGGAGGCTGCAGCGGGAGTTTCTCCCTCCGCACAACCGTTGGCATCCCTCTCCCCCACCCACGGCTTGACTTACGCTCCCGCCCTATGCCGATAAAGAAAAGGGGCTGCCCTCGGGTCCATTCGACCCTGAGGCAGCCCCTTCCCATTCTCATGCGATCAATAGTTCGTCATGTACTGATCGCGTTCCCACTGGTGGACTTGCGTGCGGTACATATCCCACTCGATTTCCTTCAACTCGTAGAAATGGCTGAGCGCATGATCGCCGAGCGCGTCGCAGATGACTTCGTCGCGGAGCATCTCCTTCAGCGCGGTGATCAGGTTTTCCGGCAGGCTTTGGATGCCGGACTCCTCCAGCTCTTCCCCGCTCATCACGTAGATGTTGCGGTCGACCGGGGCCGGCAGCGGCGTCTTGTTCTTGATGCCGTCCAGACCGGCTTTCAGCATGACGGCCAGCGCGAGATACGGATTGGCGGCCGGGTCCGGGCTGCGCACCTCGATGCGCGTGCTGAGCCCGCGGGAAGCCGGGATGCGGACCATCGGGCTGCGGTTGCTCGCGGACCAAGCGACGTAGGACGGCGCTTCGTAACCCGGAACAAGACGTTTGTACGAGTTGACCGTCGGGTTCGTGATGGCGGCGAAGCCGCGGGCATGGGCCAGAATGCCGGCCATGTAATGGCGGGCGACCGCGCTCAGGCCGAGCTTGTCGTTCTCGTCGTAGAACGCGTTCTCCTTGCCGCGGAACAGCGATTGGTGGCAGTGCATGCCGGAGCCGTTGACGCCGAACAGCGGCTTGGGCATGAACGTGGCATGCAGGCCGTGCTGGCGGGCGATCGTTTTGACGACCAGCTTGAACGTCTGGATCTGGTCCGCCGCCTTGATGGCATTCGCGTATTTGAAGTCGATCTCGTGTTGTCCCGGCGCCACTTCGTGGTGGGAAGCTTCGATTTCGAAGCCCATTTCTTCCAGGGTCAGCACGATGTCGCGGCGGCAATTCTCCCCGAGGTCCGTCGGCGCCAGGTCGAAGTAGCCGCCCTGGTCGTTCAGCTCCGTCGTCGGGTTGCCCTTCTCGTCGGTCTTGAACAGGAAAAATTCCGGCTCCGGCCCTACGTTCATGGCCGTGAAACCCATCTCCTCCGCCTCTTGGAGCGCCCGCTTCAGGATGCCGCGGGGATCGCCCGCGAACGGCGTGCCGTCCGGCATGTAAATATCGCAGATGAGCCGCGCGATGCGGTCTTCCGTCACCCAGGGGAACACGACCCAGGTGTCGAGATCCGGGTATAGGTACATATCCGATTCTTCGATGCGGACGTAACCCTCGATCGAGGAGCCGTCGAACATCATTTTGTTATCCAGCGCTTTTTCCAATTGGCTAACCGGAATTTCCAGGTTTTTGATCGTGCCCAGCAAATCGGTGAATTGAAGACGGATAAAACGGACGTTCTGTTCCTTGGCGTTGCGCAAAATGTCGTCGCGAGTGAAACCCATATTCCTGACAGCCTCCTTAAGAACGCGACCTTACGGTCTACTTGGTTTTGAAGAAACGGGAAAGCTCGCCTTGAATCAAAGAGACCTGTCCGGGCCGCTTGCTGCCCGACATCAGTTGCTGCTTGAGCATGCGATGCAGCTGCGAGTCGGTCATCTCCCGGCGTTTGACTTCCGACTGCTCGTTGATGACGGTCGGTTCGTTCGATCCGTCGCCGGCCGGGTGCATCACCTGCTTGATTCCCGCGATGTTGACGCCCTTCTCGATGAGCGCCTTGATTTCGAGCAGCCTCTCCACGTCATTGAAGGAGAAAAGGCGTTGGTTGCCCGCGGTCCGGGCGGGTTGGATCAACTCATGCTGCTCGTAATAGCGGATTTGGCGCGCCGTCAGGTCCGTCAGCTTCATGACGATGCCGATCGGAAAAAGCGCCATGTTCCTGCGTATTTCATCGCCAGCCATGTCATATCAACCTTCCATCAGGACTAATGGTTGAAGCCACTTTCATTGTAGCGTTCTTCCAAAAACGTGTCAAGGAATGTAAGGTTTAATGACCGAATCGGGTGGGAATCCGCACGTTTTGGAGCTTTTGCCGTCAAACGCCGCTTTCTGGCGTTTCGAGCAAGCCAGGTAATCATGATCGCGATCCCATGCTCAAATATCCTTTGGCCGCCAAATCCTCGCAAGCCTGCCGAACGGCCAGCTTCACGTGCGCGTATGTCAAACCGCCTTGCATATAGGCAATGTAGGGTTCGCGGATCGGCGCGTCGGCCGACAACTCCAAGCTGCCGCCCTGGATGAACGTGCCGGCCGCCATGATGACGGGATGCTCGTACCCCGGCATGTCCCACGGCTCCGGCACGACGTGAGCGTCGACCGCGGCCGCTTTCTGGACGGCCTGCACGAAGGCGATCAGCGGTTCCGCGGAGGGGAATCGGATCGCCTGGATCAGATCCGTCCGGGGATCGCTCCAGCGCGGATGCGTCTGGAAGCCGAGCCGTTCGAACACCGCCGCCGCGAAAATGCTTCCTTTCACTGCTTGACCCACCATTAGAGGAGCGAGGAACAGCCCCTGGAACAGCGAGCGCGTCGTGCCCAGCATGGCGCCGACTTCACCGCCGATCCCGGGTGCCGTAATCCGGTAGGCCGCCAGCTCCACCAAATCCGCCCGGCCCGCGATGTATCCGCCGCTCGGCGCCAACCCGCCGCCCGGGTTCTTGATCAAAGAGCCCGCGATCAGGTCGACTCCGGCTTCCGGCGGCTCGATCTCCTCCGTAAACTCGCCATAGCAGTTATCGACGAATACGATGCCGTCCGGTGCCAGCTCCTTGATCCGGCGCACCATCTCCCCGATCTGCCCAACGGTAAAAGAAGGACGCCAGCTGTAGCCGCGAGACCGCTGGATCGCGAAAACTTTCGTTCGTTCCGTCACCGCCCGCCTTACGCCTTCCCAGTCCACGGAGCCGTCCTCCCGGAGGCCGACCGTGCGGCAAACGACGCCCCAGTCGGACAGCGAACCCGTGCCGTCGTCCGGTTTGCCGATGACCTTATGCAAGGTGTCGTACGGGCTTCCGGTCACGAACAGCAGCTCGTCGCCGGGGCGGAGGCACCCGAACAGCGCCGCCGATATCGTGTGCGTGCCCGACACCAGGTGCGGCCGGACGATCGCCGCCTCCGCGCCGAACACGTCGGCATACACGAGGTCAAGCACCTCGCGTCCTCTGTCGTTGTACCCGTAGCCGGTGGAACCGGCAAAATGATAATCGCTGACTTTCTGTTTCTGAAAGGCGCGGATGACTTTCTCCTGGTTTTTTTCCACGATCGCGTCCGCCCCGTACAGCCGTTCCCGCGCCGTTTCCTCCGCCGCCTTCGACCATCGTTCCCATAACGCGGGGAACCTTTCCCCGATCCGATCCGTCACGCTCTCCGCTCTCCTTGCCCCTGTCGTAGATTACATCTGCCGTTCATCCGGTTCGCCGAGTCGGAACGGTTCCAGCGGCCGGCCCCATTTCTCCATGTCCGCCGGGTTCAAGCGGACCGTCATCAGCAGCCAATCCTCGGACGCCTCCGACTCCGTCACTTCCCCGACGCGGTACGCGAGCGAGGCGAGGTCCCCGCGGGCGGCGGGGATGCGCAGCCGGCACGTCTCGCCCAGCAGCTTGTCCTCGATCTTCGCCCGCAGCCGTTCCAAATCCCGTTCGTTCAGCGCGCTCATCCGGATCGCGTCCGTCCCGCCGCCGAGCAGCGAAAGCGACGCAGGGGAGCACAAATCGATTTTGTTCCATACCGGAAGCGTCGGTTTCCCTGCCGCGCCCAATTCCGCAAGCACTTCCTCCACGACCGCCTTCTGGCGTTCCCGCATCGGAGACGAAGCGTCCATGACGTAAAGCAGCAGATCGGCTTCGTTCGCTTCCTCCAGCGTCGCCCGGAACGCCGCCACCAGATCGTGGGGCAGGTTCTGAATGAAACCGACCGTGTCGGTGAGCACGACTTCCTTGCCGCTCGGCAGCCGCATCGTGCGCGAAGTCGGATCCAGCGTGGCGAACAGCTTGTCCTCCGCGAGCACGTCCGCTTGGGTCAGCTGACGCAGCAAAGTCGATTTGCCCGCGTTCGTATACCCGACCAGCGCGACCTGCACGGCGCCCGCCTTGCGGCGGCGCTCCCGGTGAAGCGTCCGGTGCTGCGTTACCGCCTCCAGCTGCCGCTTCAGCTCGGAGATCCGATTCCGGATATGCCGGCGGTCGGTCTCCAGCTTCGTCTCCCCCGGGCCTCTCGTCCCGATGCCGCCGCCCAGGCGCGATAAGTTGACGCCGTGCCCGGACAAGCGCGGAAGCAGATAGGACAGCTGAGCCAACTCGACCTGCAGGATGCCTTCCCGGGTTTTCGCCCGACCGGCGAAAATATCCAGGATCAGCTGCGTGCGGTCGATGATTTTCAAATCCAATTCTTCTTCCAGGTTGCGCACCTGAGCGCCGGACAGCTCCTGGTCGAAAATCGCCGTCTCCGCCCCGGTTTCGGCCGCCAGCGCTTTCAGCTCCTGCACCTTGCCTTTGCCGATGAACCATTTGGAATCCGGAACGTCGCGGAATTGCATGAGGGTGGAGACGACTTCCACGCCCGCCGTCTCCGCCAGCGCGACGAGCTCTTGGAGCGAGTGTTCGGGATCGGCGCCGCTTCTTCTGATTTCGTCGGTGACGAGGCTGACGAGCAGCGCCTTCTCTTGCCCGCCGGCCCCCGTTTCGTAGTGGTTCGGTTTCAAGTTCCGTCTCCCTTCGATTCCGCGGTTCAGTTCGTCCGGACGTCCTCCGGCCGCAGCGACATGAGCTCCTGCCGGCCCGGCGAACCCGCCGGATACTGCGACAGCAGCCGCACCGCTTGATTGCGGATCGCCCGCTCCAGGACGTTGCGGACGAACCGGGCGTTGCTGAAATGGTACATCGATTCCGCCTTTTCCTGCAGGATCAGCTCCCGCAGCTTAAACAGCGTCTGGGGCAGCATCGCGTATTCGCGTTCCTTCACCATGCCTTCCGCGATTTGGATCAACTGATCCACCGAATAATCGGGAAATTCCATTTGGATCGGAAAACGAGACGGCAGCCCCGGATTGGTCAGCAAAAACGCGTCGATCTCCAGCGTATACCCCGCCAAGATCAGCACGAATTGGTTTTTGTAGTCTTCCATCGCTTTGACCAGCGTATCGATCGCTTCCTTGCCGAAGTCTTTCTCCCCGCCGCGCGCGAGGCTGTAGGCTTCGTCAACGAACAAGACGCCGCCCAGCGCCTTCTTGACTAAATCGCGCGTCTTCTGCGCGGTATGCCCGATATATTCCCCGACCAGGTCCGCCCGCTCGACCTCGATGAAGTGCCCCTTGGACAGCAGCCCCATCCCTTGGAACATCCGCGCGAGCAGCCGGGCGACCGTCGTTTTGCCCGTGCCGGGGTTGCCTTTGAAGATCATGTGGTACACGTGGGATAATGACTGCAGGCCGGCTTCCTGGCGCAATTGGTTCACTTGGAGCAGCGCGTAGATCTCGTAGACGAGCTCTTTCACGTTATCCAGCCCGGTCAGCTTCTCGAGCTCGCGCTGCCATTCGGCCCACGGGCCGTGCTGCGGCAGCGTCCGCCCGCCCGAAGCCGTTTCCGTGCCGATGGACGAAGCGGCGCCGCCGAATCCGTCGGAATCGCTTTTGCGCAGGATGATGTTGATTTGCCTGGACGGCCGCATCGCGTCTGCCGTCTCCCGGACGTTCGGTTGTCCCGCCCTCGCGTTCATCTCGCTTCCTCCCAGAAGGCAAAATCGGCGCGCGGGTTCCGGACAGCCTTCCGCCAGTCACCGCCGCCATATCCCAATGTATTCCGGGAACGGGGCGGCTAGTCATCCGAACGCGAGACGAAGCTTGGTGAGCTCCCATTTCGTAAACGCCAGAACTTCCCTCGTCTTATGGTACGCCATGTTCATCACTTTCGAATCGATCACGCTGACTTGCACCGGGTCGTACCCGAGCGTCCGGGCGATGTCGGCGGCGCGGGCCCCGTGGTAACGGTGCGTGACGATGACGGCGGTGCGCCAGCCTTCCTCCTCCATGATGCGCTTGGAGAACTTCAGGTTTTCATACGTGCTGAAGGAGTCCTTGTCCATCCGGATCGCGCCGTCCGGCACTCCCTGTTCGAGGAGGTAATTCCGCATGCCTTCCGCTTCGGTGATCGTCGCGCCTCCGGCGTCCAGCCCGCCGCTGACGATGATCGAGGAAAACGCGCCTTCGCGGTACAGCTTCAAAGCCTGGTCCAGCCTTTCGCGCAGTCCAGGGCTCGGCTTGTCGTTCCAGAGCGAGGCGCCGAGCACGATCCCCGCGTCCGCTTTCGCCGTCACGTCCGGCTCCGGGATGCCGTCGAACGTCGCGATGCGGACATACAGCCATCCGAGCCAAACGAGAAGCGCCGCGGCCAAGGCCGCCGCCGCCCGAAGGAAATATCGGGCTTTGCGGCTGCGCTTCCCGCGGTTCCGTTCCAGCCCCGCCAGATTCGATACCGGCAAGCTCATCCGATCGACGTTCCTTTCTCCCAGCCCAGTTTGTCCAACAGCTGCTTGCGATGGCGGATGCTCATGTCGAAATAAGGAAACTTTTTGCTCCGGATCCATTCCAGCAGGCGGGCCGCCGTCCGCTGGGCCAGATCGGAATCCTTCTGCGTGATGAGGCCGTCGTCCAACGCTTCCTCCAGCTCGTCCTCGTCGAGCAGCAGCACTTCTCCGGTGGGCAGCGTGACGATATCCAAATACAGGTCGTCGAACCAGGGCACTTGCTGATCGGTCAGGCCTTGCGTCTTGCAAATGTCGATGTACCATTGGACGACGTTGCCCGCCGGATCGAACATCGTCGTCACGACGAAGTGTTCGCCCTTCGGGAAATGCTGCATCCACAAATAGCCCCGGTCGGCCAGGCACATCTTCCGGCCGTTGTATTCTTTCCACAGCGGGTCGCGAAGCTCCTGGATGCGATACAACGTCACGAAGCCGCGGAACTGCGGGTCGTCCATCGGGAAGCAGGCGTAATTCTTTTTCAAAATGCGGCGCCAATTGGCCCGGTCCGAAAATTTACGTTTCATGGCGGACGTTCCTTTCCGTTCGGCCGGCGCTCCTCGTCAGGAGTTTCGCCAGGGAGTGAGTCAACAACAATTACCCAAAGCTTACCACATCTTCGCCGCGCTCACCAGTTGACGGGTAGGACGACTCCGTCGGAAAGCCGGCGCCGGCATGCAAAACCCGGCATCCGAGGATGCCGGGTGCGGGTTCACCTATTCGGGGATGATGACGTCACGGGGCTCGAAGGCTCGCCGGTAGACGGATTGGGCGAGGATTCGGTTCCCAGGCTCGGTGGCGGCGAATTCGCTCCGCCGCCGGTCTGATCGCCGGTTTGGCCTCCGTTCTCCGTACCGCCGTTGTTCACGCCCCCGTTGTCGAAGCCGCCGTCGCCTATCCCGCCATTGCCAGCACCGCCGTTGCCCATGCCGTCGCCGACTCCTCCAACGTCCGTTCCGCCATCCCCGGCGCCCGGTTCCCCGGGCAGCGGAGCGTTCGGATCGACAGGAGGAACCACGGGCGTATTGAGCGCCGAATCGACGAGCACGGAAACTTGGCCGGAAGGCTCGCTCTCCTGATTGGTGTCCGGATCGAAGGCGGTCACGTAATACGTGTACGTCTGGTCCGGCAGGATCGCCATGTCGTCGAACGCGGGATCGGCCGCTTCCGCCAGTTTGGCGAACGCCCCGTCCGACGGGCCTTTGCGGTACACCCTGTACACGGTTTTATCCGTGGCGTTCTCCGCGGTCCATTCGAGATGGATCGACACCGAGGTCGGATCGTAAGCGCCGGACAGCGCGGTTACGCCGGCGACCGGCTGCCGATCCGCGACGCCTTCCGGTTTCGGGAACGATTGCTTCTTCTTTCCTTCCAGCGCCTTGGACATGACGGCCGAGAACATGGCAGCCGCCTGGCCGCTGCTCTTCTTGACCAAATGGTTCTTGTCCGTCGAATCGTAACCCATCCACACGGCGGCGGTCAGCTCCGGCGTGTAGCCGACGAACCAGACGTCCCGGTTGGCGCTCGATTTGAGCCCCGGAATCCCATGCTGCGTCGTCCCCGTCTTGCCGGCGACGGTGCGTCCGGAAATCCGGGCGCGCACCCCCGTGCCGCCGGTCTGCGTGACGCCTTTCATGATTTCCGTCACGTAATAGGCCGTTTCGGGCGCCATGACCCGCTGGGCCTTCGGCGCCGAATATTCGTAGACGACCTTGCCTTTGGCGTTCGTGATCGACAGAACCGAATGGGGATCCTCCAGGATGCCGCCGTTCGCGAACGCGCCGTAGGCGCGCGCCATCTGCAGCGGCGAAACCCCGTGCGTCAAGCCGCCGAGCGCGATGGCGAGGTTGCGGTCCTCCGAATCCAGCTTGATCCCGAGTTTGGCCGCGAAGTTAATGCCGGTCTTCACGCCGATCTCGTTCAGCAGCCATACCGCGGCTTGGTTGCGCGATTCTTTGATCGCGAGCGTCATCGGGATCGGTCCTTTATATTTCCCGTCGTCGTTGCCGGGGCAATATTTGCCGTTGTTGTAGCACGTTTTGTCGTCCCGTAAGGTCGACCAAGGGAAGTAATTCCCGGTTTCGATGGCGGCGCCGTAGGCCACGATAGGCTTGAACGAAGAGCCCGGCTGCCGCTGCTTGGTCACGCGGTTCCAGCCCGACTTCGCGTAGTCCCGGCCACCGACCATGGCGACTAAGGTGCCGTCATGCTGGTTCATGATGACCATGGCGCCTTGCATTTTCACTTCGTCCTTGCTCTGCTCGAACATCTTGTCGTTGTTGAACGCGTCTTCCATCGCCTTCTGGGCTTTCGTGTCGATGGCCGTCTTGATCGTGTACCCGCCGCTGCGGAGCTCTTCCTCGCTCAGGCCGGTGACGGCTTGGGCTTCGTCCACCACGTAATCGATGTACGTCAAGTACTGGTTGTTGCTCGTTTTCGAGACGCTCGGGTCGTAATCCACCTTCTTGGCCGCTTCCGCTTCCTCCGCGGTGATCAGTCCCTGATCCCGCATCAGGTTCAGGACGACGGCGCGGCGTTCCTTGGACTTCTCCGGATTCGAGATCGGATTGTAGGTGTTGGGCGCCTTCGGAATCCCCGCCAGCGTCGCGATTTGCCAAATCTCCAGCTGCTGCTTCGGGTCTTTGCTCGTGATGTCCTTATTGAAATAAAATTTGGCCGCCGTTTTGATCCCGTACTGGCCTTTGCCGTAATAAATCCGGTTCAAGTACAGCTCCAGGATCTCGTCCTTGCTCTTATGCCGTTCCAGCGCCAGCGCGATCGAAGCTTCCGTGCCTTTTCGGAACAGCGTCTTATCGGCATTGAGGAACAGGTTTTTGGCCAGCTGTTGGGTGATCGTGCTGGCGCCTTCCTGCGCGCTGCGGTGGATGATGTCTGTCACGAGCGCCCGCCCGATGCCGAACAGATCGACGCCACCGTGCTCGTAGAAGCGCTTGTCCTCCGTCGCCACGAACGCGTCCCGGACCAGCTTCGGAATTTCGTTGATCGGCGCGTTTTCGCGGTTGCCCTCCGAAACATACAGCTTGGCGACTTGTTTATCGTTCTGGTCGGTGATGACGGACGCTTGGTCCAAATTCAGCTTGTTCAGGTTTTGGCTGAGGATGCGCTCTCCGTTCAAAATCACGAGCAGATAGGCGATCACCGCGCAGATGACGCCCAGCACGGCGACGAAGAGCAGCCACAGCCATCCTCTGCGCGCGCCGCGTTTGCGGGGACCTTTGCCCGGACGTTTGTTGCCGCCCCCTGCCTTGCCGCGGTTCGATGCCGATGCGGGTTGTCCCGCAGGCGTGCGTTCTTGCATATTCGTTTCCCCCTTGCACTCCTGTTTCTCTCTATGCTTTCGCCTAACATTCCCCATGAAACAGAGAACAACCCTTGAAGGGTTGCTCCGGCCCATCACTATTCAATTAAACGACAGGGACAACCGAAAAGTTTCGAAACGCCCCGGGCGGAAATCCGCCGCAACCGCAGCGCGATTAAGCGTCGGAACCGCTGTCCTGCTGCATCAGCGAGACGTTCCGCTGCGGCATGAACGTGCTGATGGCGTGCTTGTATACCATTTGTTGGCGGCCTTCGCTGTCGATGACGATGGTGAAGTTATCGAACGCGCGGACGACGCCGCGGATTTGGAAGCCGTTCGTCAAATAGACGGTAACGGGTACGCTGTCTTTGCGGATTTGATTGAGAAAAGTGTCTTGAATGTTGATGGATTTGTTCATCGGCTTAAAACCCCCATCGCCAAAATGAAAAAAATGCGGTTCCACGCTTGCCGGAATCGAAACGCAAAGTTTTCTCAACGAATATATTCAAGATCGAGATGAAACTTTCCTGCTATTATAGCACAAATCGATTTGAAAAGATCGTCGATTTTTCCTTCTTCGTCCGCTTCCGCCCAGACGAGGTCCTGCATGTGCCGAAACCAGGACAGCTGGCGCTTGGCGAAATGGCGGGTATCCCGCTTCAGCCGTTCGACCGCCTCCGCCAGGCTGCATTCCCCGCGCAAATAAGCAGCGATTTCCTTGTAGCCGAGCCCCTGCATCGAAACGGCATCCTGCGGGACTCCGGAACGGATGAGCGCCTCCACTTCCTCCACGAGACCTTGGGCGATCATCGCGTCGACCCGCTCGTTGATGCGGCGGTACAGCGCCGCGCGGTCCATCGTCAGCCCGATCAGGCACAGGCGGTACGGGGACGTTTTGGGTGCGGCCCGCGTCTGGGCCTGCGTCTCGGACAGGGGACGGCCCGTCGTCTCGAACACTTCCAGCGCCCGGATGATCCTCCGTTCGTCGTTGGGATGCAGCCGGGCGGCCGTCGACGGATCGACGGCCGCCAAACGGGCGTGAAGCGCCTCCGCGCCGTGAGCTTGGGCGAAATGCCGCATCCGCTCGCGGAACGCCTCGTCGCCGGAATCCCCTTGGAATTCGAACCCGTAGCAGACCGACTCCACGTAGAGCCCGGTTCCTCCGACGAGAAACGGCAGCTTGCCCCGCTCGTGAATCTCCCGGATTTTCTCCGCGCACAAGCTTTGGAACATCGATACGGAGAATGGCTCCTCGGGCTCCAAGATGTCGATCAGATGATGGGGAATGCCTTCCCGCTCCGCCAAAGGCAGCTTGGCGGTGCCGATGTCCATTCGGCGGTACACCTGCATCGAATCCCCGCTGATGATTTCGGCGTCCAGCGCCTCCGCGATCCGCAAGCTGACCGCGGTCTTCCCGACCGCCGTCGGCCCGACCAGCGCGAGCAGCGGCGGCCGGTCGTCACGGGCGGCCGATGTCGCCTTCGTCAATTCGGATCACCCCATAGGCGACGGCAGAGGCGGAATGGCGCGCGGGCGTGAACCCAAGCCGCGCGAATTCCGCGCTGCCGCTGTTGTTTTTGAGCACGACGGATTTGCGTGCGACGCGCACGGCCTGCCGGACGGCTTCCTCCGTGAGCGGATCGTGCCGAACGTGGGCTCTTAGAGGGCGCATGGACGAGGAGGAAGCGACGGCCCTGTCGAACATCGGGTCGAAGTAGACGATGTCCACGCTGCGGTCCGGCATCCCGCGCAGCACCTCCCCGTGATCGCCTAGCCGGACCTCGATCCGGCGGCACGCCGCGTCGGCTTCCGGCAGCCCGGTGTCCGCGCGCGTCAGTCCTTCGCGAATCAGCACGTACAGCAGCGGCGAAGCTTCGACGGCGATGACGCGGCCCTTCTCTCCCGCCGCGCAGCTGAACACGATCGCATCCGACGCGAGGCCGGCGGTACAGTCGAGCACGACGTCCCCCGGCCCCGCGCCGGACGCGGCGATCATGGCGTCGCTGCCTCCGGACAATAGCCGTTTGGCCCGGATCAGGCCCATGCTCGGGTGGAAAAACAGCGGAGGAGAGTTGTCCGATATGTATTTCAGCTGATCCGAATACGCGACCAGCACCCCATCCGAGCCGTGTTGCCGCTCGATTTGCCGAAGCGTATATCGCCTTCTCGGAACGTAAGGCACGCCCAGCTCCCGGGCCAGCCGGGCCGCCGTCTCCCGAAGCCCGGCGTCCGGCGCTTCCGCGGTCGTGACGACCACTTACATCACCCGCTTGAACAATTTCTCGAGCTCGTACTTGGTGAAGCTGACGACGATCGGCCGTCCGTGGGGGCACGTATACGGCATCCGGCAGCGCCCAAGCCGCTCGAGCAGCCGTTCCCCGGACTCGCGGGTCAGCGCCTGGTTCGCTTTAATCGACGCTTTGCAGGAACAGAGAATGGCCGCTTTCTCCCGGAGGGCGTGCAGGTCGACTTTGCGCTCCTGCAGCACCCATTCGGCCATTTCGCGGGCAATCTCCGCTTCGTCCCCTTTCGGGAACCAGTGCGGTACCGCCCGTACGATAAAGGTATTGCCCCCGAATTCCTCGAGATATACGCCGGCGCTTTCGAAAACGGGCATTCTCTCCCGCAGCAGCGCGAATTCGTCCGGCGCGAACTCGAGCGTAAGCGGAAGCAGCAGCTCCTGGCTGGCTTCCTCCGGACGGCCGAATTTATCGAAATAATATTCGTAGTGAATCCGTTCGTGAGCCGCATGCTGATCGATCAGGTAGAGGCCGTTCTCGTTCTGCGCCACGATATACGTGCCATGCAGCTGCCCGATCCAGCTCAGCTCGGGGAACGCGGGACTTTGCTCCTCCCGGTCCGCCGGAGCGGCGAAGGCCGCCTGCCAGACGGCTTCCGGGACTTTGTCCGGTTCAGGCGCCGCCGGCTTGCGGACGGGCATGCCGGAAGAAGAGCCGCCGTCCCGGCCGTAAGACCAGCCTCGCTCGGGAATATCCGGCTTAGGGGCGGCGGCGCCAGCCGCGGCGGCTTCTCGGTACGAAGCCGTGTTCGGCGCTGCCGTCTTCGCCGCGAAAGGTTCGCCGGTTTCCCGTACTCCCGTCCATTCGGCGGGCGCGGCTGATGCGGTATACGCAGCGGATTCGGCGGCTTCGGCCGGCACGCTCTCCGCGGGCGGCAGCTGGAACCGGATTTGATCCTGCACCCAGGATGGAGCCGGTTTCGGCGTTCGAACGGAGCCTCCCGACGGGATGTACGCTTGTCCGGAAAGCGCCTCCTTGACCTGCTGCTCGACGAAAGCGCGAAGCTCCGCCTCCTTGCTGAAGCGGACTTCCAGCTTGGCGGGATGCACGTTGACATCCACCAGAGACGGGTGCATGCGCAAATGCAGGACCGACAACGGATACCGGTGGACCGGAAGCAAGGTGTGGTACGCCTGCATCAGCGGCTGCACGACCGCCTGGCTGCGGACGAAGCGGCCGTTGACGAGAATCGTCACCGCGTTCCGGTTGGCCCGGGTTTCCACCGGCATCGCCGTGAGGCCGGAAAGCCCGTAATCGGGACTTTCGCCGGAAAGCTCGATCATCGCTTTGGCGGCGGCCGTTCCGTAGATGGCGGCAACCACCTGCCGCAAGTCTCCCGTGCCTGCCGTCCTCAGCAGCAATGAACCGTTATGCTTGAACGTGAAGGAGATGTCCGGCCGGGCCAGCGCCTGGCGATACACGACGTCGGACAGATGCCCGAGCTCCGTCTGGATCGTCTTCATGTACTTCAATCGCGCCGGGGTATTGAAAAACAAGTCGCGGACGACCATCTCCGTACCCTGCGGCGCGTTCGTCTCCCCCTGGCCCGCGAGCGTCCCGCCCTCGATCTCGACGAAGCGGGCCAGCCCGCTGCCGTCCGAAGCGCTGACGCAGCGGACTTTCGCGACGGAAGCGATGCTGGGCAGCGCCTCCCCGCGAAATCCGAGCGTGCCGATCTGGAACAGATCGCGGGCGCTGGCGATTTTGCTGGTGGCGTGCCGTTCGAACGCCGTCAGCAGATCGTCCGGCAGCATGCCGGAACCGTCGTCCTGTATGCGGAGGAACGTCAGCCCTCCCTCTTCGGCTTCGATCTCGATGCGGGCGGCGCCCGCGTCGACGGCGTTCTCGATCAGCTCCTTCAGGACGGAAGCCGGACGTTCTACCACCTCGCCGGCGGCGATTTGGTTGGCCAGATGCTCGTCGAGCGGCCGGATGATGCCCATCCGAGATCTCCCCTTTCTTACTTATCGGACCGAAAGCTTCAGCGTCCCGCCGGCCGCGTCCGATTTCAACTCGGGGAACCAACCGGCGAAAGTCTGCAGGTCGATCAGGTTCCAACCGTTCTTTTTGGTCAGGCGGGCATCCCCTTCCGACAGTTTGTGGACAACGCCGCCTCGGCTGACGGTTACGGTTTTCGCCTTGGCGTCATAGCCGATCTGAGCGCCGACCAACGCCGCGGCAAGCCTCAGATGAACGGACCAGCCGTTCCCGTTCTGAACCGCCGCGCCAGGATGGGCCGTACGGATCCCGTTGATCAGAACCGAGCTTTTGCCGAATTCGACGGTCAGCGCGCGGCCTCCCGCGTCCTGAAAGGCCGCGATCAGCTGTTCTTCGGTCCCGTTCACGGCATGGTCGGGCGTCAAGCCGGTCTTGTCCACCTTGCGGCCGTTCGGCGTGAAATACTCTTGTACCGTGACCTTGATGACGCCTCCGCTTTCCAATTGGATGATCGACTGCACGACGCCTTTGCCGAACGTTTTGGTGCCGGTCAGCTTGGCGATTCCGTAGTCCTGCAGCGCCCCGGACAGCAGTTCGGAGGCGCTGGCGGTGCTGCCGTTCACCAGGACGGTGACCGGGTAATCCTTGCCGCCGCCTTTCGCTTCGATCGGCGTATCGTTCCCGTCGCGGTCCTTCAGATGCGCCAGCACGCCGTCTTGGATGAACAGGGACGCGATCTGCTGCGCCGCGCTGACGTAGCCGCCGCCGTTGTCGCGCAAGTCGATGACGAGCGAAGTCATCCCCGACTTCTCCAGCTTCCCGAGTTCCTCTTCGAACAGGCTGCCCGCGTCGGACGTAAAGCCGGACAACGACAAATAACCGACGCCGTCTCCCAGCAGATGCCCTTCGGCAACGGGAAGTTGGATCGAGCTGCGAACCAGCGTGAAGCTCAGCGTTTTTCCTCCCCGTTCCACGCCAAGCTGGACGGAAGTCCCCTCTTTGCCCCGCAGCTTCTGCTGCAGGTCGGCGATGGTCAGCCCCTTCGCGGGCGCGCCGGCCGCCGAAACGATGACGTCATCGGGCTTCACGCCGGCTTTCTCCGCCGGACTGCCGGGAATGACGTCTTCCGCGTAGATCGTTCCGGCGTCCTGAACGAGCACGATGCCGACGCCCGAAAAATGCTGTTCCAGGCTGTCGGAGAACGACTTCCATTCTTCGGGATCGAAATATTCCGTGTAAGGATCGTGCAGGGATTCCACCATGGCGTCGATCGCCGTCTGGTTCAGATCGCTGTCGTCCGGCTTGCTCAGATGCAATTGTTCCAGGATTTCCCGCACTTCGTCGACCTGCTCTTTCGTCTCGGCTCCCGCAGGGGCCGCCGGCCAGACGCCGATCAGGACGAATGCGGCCAGCAAGGCCGTTAACAGGCGTTTCGCGATCACGTTCAATGGTTTCATCTCAGGAATCCCCGCTCTCGATAAGTTCGTTTTTCGCGTCGTTCAACCATTCCAATGCTTGCAGCGGGGTCATTCGCATGACGTCCACCTTGCGAAGCTTGTCCAGCAGCTTCTCCCGCGCGGGGAGAACGGTTTTTTTCGGCTTATCCGCCGAAGCGGGCTGGGGGGCTGGATCGGCGAATATGGATAATTGGACCACTTGCGGCGACGCCGGATCCGGCGTATGTACCGGCTGCGAATCGGAAGCCGCCGCCGTTTCCCTTATCGTGTCGGCCGTTGGACGGGACGCCTCTTCATTGATCAGCGAGTACGCCCGGTTCACGATCGTGTCCGGCAGCCCGGCGAGCTGCGCGCAATAAATGCCGTAACTGGAATCGGCGGCGCCCGGCGCCAATTTCCGCAGGAACGTGACGCCTTCGGCGCTTTCCTTCACCGCCATGCAGCCGTTGCGCAGGCCGCGGAGCGTCGATTCCAGGTGCGACAATTCGTGAAAATGGGTCGATACGAGCGCTTTGCAGCGGATGTGGTCGTGGACGTATTCGATGACCGCCTGCGCGATCGCCATTCCTTCCTCCGTCGACGTGCCCCTTCCCAGCTCGTCGATGATGACGAGGCTTCGCTCGGTGGCTTGCTCGGTCATCACCTGGATGTCTTTCATTTCGACCATGAACGTGCTTTGGCCGCCAACCAAGTCGTCGGCTGCCCCGATCCGCGTGAAAATCCGGTCCACGAACGGAAGCTCCGCCCGCTTGGCGGGCACGAAGCTGCCGATCTGGGCCATCAGGCAGATGATCGCCACCTGCCGCATGTACGTGCTTTTGCCCGCCATGTTCGGCCCGGTGATCAGCAGGATCGAGCTGTCCTCCGACAGCGACGCGTCGTTGGCGATAAAGCCTTTGCCTTCCGACACCGCTTCGACGACGGGGTGGCGGCCGTCCTCGATCCGCAGGTCATAGCCGTCGTGGAACGACGGCCGGGTATAGCGGCGCTCCGCCGCGACCTCCGCGAGCGACTGCAGCGCGTCCAGCTCCGCCAACGCTTCCGCCAGCTTCTGCAGCCGCGGGATCTGGGACGCGATATGGTCGCGCAGCCGGACGAACGTCTCGTACTCGAGATCGACCATCCGCTCCTCGGCTTCCAGGATGAGGGCTTCCTTCTCCTTCAGCTCGGGCGTCACGAACCGTTCGGCGTTCGCCAGCGTCTGCTTGCGCTCGTAGCGCCCTTCCGGCAGCGCCCCCAGGTTCGCCCGCGTGACCTCGAGGTAATAGCCGAACACCTTGTTGAAGCCGATTTTGAGCGACTTGATGCCGGTCGCTTCCCGTTCCTTGCGTTCCAGCTCGGCGATCCAGCGTTTTCCGTTCTGGCTGGCTTCGCGCAGCTCGTCCAGCTTCCGGTCGAAGCCGGGGCGGATCAGCCCGCCTTCGCGCACGGAGACGGGGGGCTCGTCCGCGATCGCCGATCCGATCGCTTCGGCCAAATCCCCGCAGGCGTCCATCTCGTCGCTCAGCGCCTCCAGCGGCTTCGAGCCGATCTCCCGGCAGAGGCGGAGCAAGGCCGGCACCCGGTCAAGCGATGCCTTCAGCGCGTTCAGATCCCGTCCGTTGGCCGTCCCGTAGGCGATTCGGCCGACCAGCCGCTCCATGTCGTAAACCTCGCCAAGCTCCGTCCGCAGCTCCTCCCGGCGCATCCAGTCCCTGTGCAGCGCCTCTACCGCGTCCAGCCGGCGCTCGACGGCGCCCCGGTTCAGCAGCGGCTGGTCGATCCAGCGTTTCAACAGACGGGCGCCCATGGCGGTCCGCGTCCGGTCCAGCAGCCACAGGAGCGAGCCTTTGCGCGAGCGGTCGCGGACCGTCTCGGTCAGCTCGAGGTTCCTCCGCGTGAAGGCGTCCAGCGCCATGAACGCTTCGGGTTCGAAAGCTTTCACCGTGCGGAGGTGCGCCAGCGAACGCTTCTGCGTCTCGCCGAGGTAGCCGATCAGCCGCGCCACCGCAGCCCGTCTCGCCTCGTCGTGCGCGTCCCAAGGCTCGTCCGGGAACTGCTCGGCCAGCAAGGCGGCATCCGCCTCTTCACGCTCGGTGCACAGAATCGTCCGGCCCGATGCCGTTGCCTGCTCCCTGAGGATGGCGAGCGCGTACTCGTCTCCGACGGCTTCCACGGGACGATAGACGTTCAGGACGTTCTTAACCGCTTCCGGGGCGATGCAAAACGAGGTGACGTACAGTTCTCCAGTCGTCAGGTCGCAGGCGGCGAAGCCGAAACGGTCGCCGACGGCCGCCGCGCCGGAGAGAAAGTTGTTGGCGGCGTCCCCGACCTGCTTCGTTTCCATCACCGTGCCCGGCGTCACGATGCGGACGATTTCCCGCCGGACGACGCCTTTGGCCGCCTTCGGATCTTCGACTTGCTCGCAGATCGCGACTTTGTAGCCTTTTTCGATCAATCTCGCTATGTATCCTTCTGCCGAGTGGTACGGCACCCCGCACATCGGCACGCGTTCTTCCTGTCCGGCGTCCCGTCCCGTCAGCGTGATTTCCAGCTCCCGGGAGGCCGTCAACGCGTCTTCGAAAAACATTTCATAGAAATCGCCGAGGCGGAAGAAGAGCAACGCGTCCTTCGCCTCTTGTTTGACGGAGAGATATTGTTCCATCATGGGGGTGTATCCGGCCATGTCGATCCTCCGATAAAAATGCCAGAATGTGAAATGATAGATGACGACATGGTCCATTATAGCAAGGATTCGGTTCGAAGTCGTGTCTTTGGGGCGAGATCGCCGCGATCATCTGCGCATGGGCGATACGTCTTGGGCGGTTAGCCCTGTCAATGCGGCGCACAACCCCGACGGAGCGGCGGAGTTATGTAACTTTCCGACACAACTGCCCCTGCAACCCCGTCAAAGCGGCGGAGTTATGTAACTTTCCGACACAACTGCCCCTGCAAACCCATCAGAGCGGCGGAGTTATGTAACTTTCCGACACATCTGCCCCTGCAAACCCGTCAAAGCGGCGGAGTTATGTAACTTTCCGACACAACTGCCCGCGCAACCCCGTCAAAGCGGCGGAGGTATGTAACTTTCCGACACATCTGCCCCTGCACACCCGTCAAAGCGGCGGAGTGATGTAACTTTCCGACACAACGGCCCGCGCAACCCCGTCAAAGCGGCGGAGGTATGTAACTTTCCGACACATCTGCCCCTGCACACCCGTCAAAGCGGCGGAGTGATGTAACTTTCCGACACAACGGCCCGCGCAACCCCGTCAAAGCGGCGGAGTTATGTAACTTTCCGACACAACTGCCCCTGCAACCCTATCAAAGCGGCGAATAGAATGCGGAAATGGGGCCCCCTATTCCGTAAGGAGGCCCCACTTGGCGCGGATGTCCGCATGTTCGTCCCATTGCCGCCGATCCGCTACGGCGCGGAACACGTAATCGGCTTCCCGCGCGTATTTCCGGTACCCCGCCGTGCGTTGGATCGTCTCGAAGTAACGCCCGAAGGCAGACCGGAGCATCTCCTCCTCGCCTTCGCCGTAAAACGCGTCCCGCAGCCGGTCGTCGTCCAGCGGACGTCCGGCGGCCAGCTCGCCCGAGTGTTCGGCGGCGATCTTGGCGAGCGCCAGCACGCCCGCGGCCAACCGGCGGGAAACGAGCCAGCTCGGCGGCGTGCGGTACTCGAAGCCGTGCGGCTGGCGCCGGAAATCGCCGAGCGCGCCGTAACGCGGGCGGCGCGCCGCGGCGCCGAGCGGCTCCAGCAGCCGCAGCGGCAGCGCGACCGCGTTGTCGAGCGCCCGCAGACGCTCGCCCGTGAGCGCGACGCCGCTGAAGTGGATATGCCCGCCGAGCGGAAGGCCGGGCACCGGCCAGGCGCCCGCGAGCCACGCCGGGTCGGCGCCGGTGCCGATGCGCCTCGCGGCCGCCGCCAGCAGCCGGCGGATCGACGCCGCGAGCTCGGCCGGCTCTTCCGCGGGAGCGGGCCTCAGCTCGGCGAGCACCCAGTGCCGGATGCCCCGGCGCACGACGGAATCGCACCCCGCCGCGCCGCCCGGGGGGAGATAACGGGAAGCCGGCACCAACTTGCCGTCCCCGGCCCGCAGCACGAACTCGGGATCGGCGCCGAGCACCGCCCTGACGCCTTCCTTTTCCATCGTCAGACGCGTCTCCCGCATCGCGGCGGCAGCCGCCGTACGGCGCCGTCCTTCCCCCGGCGAAGGCCGCGGCGCCCCGGATACGCCCGCGACGGCCGGCCGGCCGTTCTCGTCCGTCACGACGACGACTTGTCCGAAATCCCGGCCTAGCACGTATAACGCCCTCGCCGCGGCTCGGGCCGCTATTTTCCGGAGCCGGTCGTCCGGCTCCGCCCCGCCGGATAACCTTCGGTTCCCGTAGAGGCGCCGGACATCCGTGGCATGGAGATCGATCACCGTGACGGTGAACGCGCGGACGCCCTCCCGCCCCCCTTCCGCGGTTTTCAAACCTTCCCGCTCCAGACGCCTCGCAGTCTCCGAAGACAGCCGCGCCGCGGCGTTTCCCGATTCCGTTCCGGCTTTCAAGGCCACGCCTCCTCACGCGTCGGCGCAAAAACACGGGAAGGGCCGTCCCGCCGGCGCGTATACGCCGAAGCCGAATGACCCTTCCCTTTTCCCATCCCGAACGGCGATCCATCCGCGGAACGTTTCCCGCAAAATGGGCCGTTCCCGACGATGCCAAAGGGCATCCGCCCTCGATTTCGCGCCCGCGTTGTCATAAGCTTAAGTACCGACCCGCACCCGGCGGGTTACAGATCGTCTTCCAGCAAGTCGGAATCGAGATCCTCGTAATCGCCGTCGTCCACGCCGAGGCCGAAATCCTCGTCTTTGTCGTCGTCGTAGGCGGTCGGATCGACCAGGACGTTCACTTTGGTCTCCGCAACCATTTCCACGGCGAACTCGCGTTCCACCCGGATCTGGACGCTCGAACCCCCGCCGGCCACCGACGCTTCCACGCAGTTCGGTTCCTGGGTGGCTTCCGCGGTTACTTCCACCGAATTGGGGCGGTGTTTCGGATCCACGTAAGACAGGGGAACGAGTTCAACGTAGTTCACCGTTTCCTTGGCGACGTCCGTCTCCGAGTTCTTGTTGTACGAATACCAGATGTTAATATCGTAGGAACCGATGACTTCGATGCCGTCCCCCGATCTTACGGCTTCGTACTGATGGTTGATGATCCATGCCCCCAAAATGCTGGAGGGATGGTGCGGCGGCGTTACGGTGTGGGTTACCGTCGAAAACTTCCGGCCTTTGCCGCATACCGCTTTCGTGATGATTTCCCTCCGCTGCAGCCGTCTATCCGCAATAGCCATTCGGTAGACCTCCTCCATGCGATCAATTCAATCTAAGTCTATGCAGGACATTCGTCTAGAGTGACAAAAATGTATCCATGCACAAACCCTTTCAAGCTATAGAATATGATCGCGGGAAGAGAAGAAGACTTCGGCTTTAACGGATCATTTCCTGCAGGTTGGATTCGGCTTGGCGGATGCGCTCCAGGCTGACCCGGTTCATTTCGGACAACGATTGAAGCGTGGCGGTCAGCTCCTGTAGCGTAGCCGACGCCTGTTCGCTGGTCGAGGCCAAGTGGCTCGTGGAATCCCCGATCTGACCCGCCTGCTCCCCCAGCTTGTCCATCATTTCGTTCTGGCGGTCGGTGAGCCGCTTGAGCGTTTCGACCGCGGAAGCGATGGCATGGAACGCCTTCGCCGCCTGCTCGCGAACCTCTTCCGTATGCTGCATGCCCCGGGCCGCTTGATCGAGCCGTTCGCGGGTGACCTCCGTGCGATTCCGGAAATCGACGATCTGCATCGAAATGGATTCCGCCGAACGGGCGGTCATGTCGGCCAGCTTGCGGATCTCGCCTGCGACGACGGCGAAGCCCCGGCCTTGCTCGCCCGCGCGTGCGGCTTCGATGCTCGCGTTGAGGGACAGCAGGTTCGTCTGGTTGGCGATCTCTTGGATCGTATCGCTGATCTTGCCCGTTTCCTCCAATTGGGAAGTCAGCTCGGCGAACCGGGAAGTCAAATCTCCCATTTCGGATTTGAACGACTCGTAAATATCCGCCAGGTCCTGCATGTGGCCCTGTCCGTCTTGGGACAACCGAGCCGCGTCGCCCGCCCGTTCGAGCAGCGTATCGTTGGAAACGGACATCTCTTGGACGAACGCGTTCAACCGTTGCACGGACTCGCTGATGGTGGAAGCGGAGTCTGCCTGCAGTCCCGCTCCCGCGGAAATTTCCTGGAAGGCGCCGCTCATCTCGTCGAAGATGCGGTTGTTTTCGGCGCCCATGCCGGCGATTTCCTTCATCTTTTCGTTAACGGCCGCCGCGCTTCCGATCAGCGCCTGCTTCTGCTCCTCTTGGGCGCGGAGCAGCGTTTCGGTTTGCCGGCGGGATTCCTCCATGTTGCGCATCAGCCTGCGGGATACGATGTAGAGGCAGAAGAACAGCATGGAGATCAGCAAGTAAAGCAGCAAATATGTGAATTGATCGTCGCTTGTTACGTGCAACTGGTCTTGCTGCCCGAACAAGATCAACAGGATGACGCCGAGGCCGCCGACCGAACCGATCAGCAATATCGGCAAGTTCATGAAGATCAGCGACATGGCGGCCAAATAATAAACCGACTGAATGTTATAGAGCGCGGGAGTTTGCAGCGTGGTGTTCAAGTTGGTGAGCAGCACGAGCACGATCGCCGCGTATCCGAAAACCCGGATCCCTTTTCGGAGGTAATGCAGACCGGCCAGCACGATCGTGGTCAGCGGCTGGATGAACATGATGGCGGCGCTGCCGTCCGAAGAAGCGGCCCCCATGCTGGCGATACTGCCGATCACCATAAGAGACGAGACGGCCATGGCGATCAAAACGACGAAATTGCGGCGAAGCAGATCCTTCTCTTCCATGCTGAGCGATTCGTAAGGCGTTCTTGAGAATAAGGATTCCGATGCTGTCCGATTCATTGCCCCAACCCCGTTCCTTCCGATTTTCGTAGCGTTGTACGCGTTTTCATGAAGCTGTATTTCCAATTCGACGCCATTTTCCGTAATCCTCCAAAATTCGACATTGCGGGCGCAAAAAAATCGCCGGCGTCCCTTGCGGGATACCGGCTCGATTTTGCGCGACCGCGCAAACGCTATACGACGTTCAAGCGATAGATTTCGCGGTACTTGGTTTCCAGGTATTCGCACAGGTACGACGACTTCAGCTCCTCCCCGCTGATCCGGAGGATCAGTTCGGAAGGGCTGAGCGATTTGCCGTAGCGGTAAACCTGCTCGGTCAGCCATTCCTTCAGCGGGTGCAGCTGGCCCGCCGCGATCTGCTCCTCGACGGGAAGCCTCGTCTTGGCGACGTTCATGATTTGCGCCGCGTACATATTCCCCAGCGAATAGGACGGGAAATAGCCGAACGAGCCGCCGGACCAATGGACGTCCTGGAGCACGCCGACCGAATCGTTCGGCGGGACGACGCCCAGCGCTTCCTCGTATTTCGCGTTCCACACCTCCGGCAGCTCGCGAGGGGACAAGCCTTCGTTGAACAGCATCTTCTCGATCTCGTAACGGATCATGATATGCAGGTTGTACGTCAGTTCGTCGGCCTCGATCCGGATCAGCGAAGGCTCGACGCGATTGATGGCCCGATAGAACGATTCCGCCTGCACGTTCTCGAATTTGCCGGGGAAAAATTTCTTGAGCTCCGGGAAATAACGCTGCCAGAATCCGAGCGAGCGTCCGACCATGTTTTCCCACAAGCGGGACTGGGACTCATGGATGCCGTTGGACGTCCCGGTGCACAGCAATGTGCCGAACAGCTCGGGATCGAGGTTCTGCTCGTACAGCGCGTGCCCGCCCTCGTGGATCGTGCCGAACAAGGCGCTCATGATATCGTTCGGCAAAAAACGCGTCGTGATCCGCACGTCGCCGGGATTGAGACCGGTCATGAACGGGTGGACGCTTTCATCCAGCCGGCCGGCCTCGAAATCGTAGCCCATCTCGTTCAGGATAAAGCGGCTGAACGCTTTCTGGGCTTCCTTGTCGAACGTGCCCTCGAGCATGGACGTGTCCGGACGATCCCCTTCCCGCGCGATCGCTTCGGCCAGCGGCACGAGACGGCTTCTCAATTCGCCGAAGAGCCGGTCCAGATCTTCCGTGAACATCCCCGGCTCGTAGAGATCGAGAAGCGTATCGTACGGCGTGGCTTTCGGCCCCCAAAGCTCGATGAACCGCCGGTTGTAATCGATGACCTTCTCCAAATACGGCGCGAATCCCGCGAAGTCGTTGTTCTCTTTCGCGGCTTCCCAGGCGGCTTCGGACTGCGAGGACAGCACGACGTATTCCCGGTACAGCTCCGCGGGAATTTTGCGGTTGCGGTCGTAATCCTTCTTCACTTCTTCCACCAGCCGTTTGTCGACCCGGCCCAAGCCTTGGAACGTTTTCGGCTCCGAGAGCTTCTGCAGCAGCTCTCCGAGTTCGTCGGACGTGGCGAGTCGGAAAGATTCGGCCGACAGGTCCCCATAAGCCTCCGAGCGCAGATCGATTCCTTTGCGGGGAGCCCCCGTCCGCATATCCCAGTAAACGACGCCCAATATTTCTTCGAAATGCTTGATTTTGCCCGTCAATTCGCGAAAACGCTTCAATGCCGCGCCGGCTTGCGGCGTCTGTTTGGTCACCTTGATCCGCCCTTTCCCAAAATAAGGTGTCCCCTTGATCATACCCATCGCAAAATCTATAATCAACTTGACTTGACTCCATTCGGCACGTTTTCCGGATGGACGAGGAGGTAAGGGCATGAAAATGGCATGGAGCGAAGAGGCTGTCCGGCAGCTTCGCGAACGGTACGGACCGGACGTGACCGGATTTCGGCTCGTCTACGACACGGAAGGATGCGGCTGCGCGGTGAATGGGGTACCGGCTCTCTGGGCAGTCGACGCGCCGGCGCCGGGGCACGAAACGGCGGAAAGCGAGCCTTTCGCCCTGTCGATCGATCCGCGGCAGGCGTTATTTTTCGAGGACGCCCTCCGCATCGATTATCGATCGGACAACCGCAGCTTCCGGCTATCCAGCGACAGCCAGATCTACACCTCGCGGCTGATCCTGGCCGACCGCCGCCATGAAGCCGCGGCGAACGCCTAACGCAAAAGAATTCGTAAATGGAGGTATGAGCATGCGCAAATTGGATGAAATCATGTCGTTTAATGAACAATTCATCGAGCGTAAGGAATACGAAAAATATTTGACGACCCGTTTTCCGGACAAGAAGCTGGTCATCGTCACCTGCATGGATACCCGGCTCACGGAGCTGCTGCCCAAGGCGCTGAACTTGCGCAACGGCGACGCGAAGATCATCAAAAACGCCGGCGCCATCATCACGGCCCCGTTCGGCAACATCATGCGCAGCATCATCGTGGCGCTGTATGAGCTGAACGCGCGCGAAGTGCTTATCATTGGCCATCACGAGTGCGGCATGGCGTCGATCGACCCGGAACAAGTGGTGGAACACATGATCGAGCGCGGCGTGCCCGATCACGTCATCCAGACGCTTCAGCATTCCGGCGTCGACTTCAAACGCTGGCTGCAAGGCTTTAACAGCGTTCAGGAGAGCGTCGTGAACAGCGCGGACATCGTCCGCAACCACCCGCTGCTGCCTCCGAACACGCCGGTGCACGGATTGATCATCCATCCGGAAACGGGCAAGCTCGAGCTCGTGGCGAACGGTTATGATTACGTAAAAGGAGAAGCTTAACCTTCCCCTGTTTCAGCCGATTCCGGTTCGTACTCGATTCGGACAGCCCTCCCCCTTCCCGCTCTTCCGGGAAGCCGGGAGGGCTGTTCGCATTTCAATCCCCCGATGCCAGATTCAGTTTCCTCACCACGCTGTCGGGGCCGTTGAAGAAAGAGCTGCCGGAAACGACGGCTTCGCGCCACAGCTTCAGCACTTTTTCCTTATCGTGCTTCAGCGATTCGAACCAGACGTCGGGCGCATCCGGATCCGGGCTGTGCCGGGACCCGAATACGGCCGATTCGTAAACGATGGGAATGACGTCCAGGCCCTTCTCCGTGAGCGAATAGATGAATTTCCGCTTGTCGGCTTCGTCCGTTCTTTTGGCTATGATGCCCTTCCTTTCTAAGTGGGCCAGACGGTCCGCCAATACGCTGGGGCCGATCCGTTCGGCGGAATCCAGGAATTCGCCGTACGTTTTTTTCCCAAGGGCGATCATGTCCCGAATGATGAGCAGCGACCAGATGTCGCCGAAAATTTCGACCGTGAAATTAATCGGACAGCGGGATTTGTTCTCTTCTCTTTTCATGTCTCCATTATAACACTTTGATTATCGAAGTGAAGTGTGTTATATTACTATCATCATCAAAGTGAAATAAAGGAGGAATTCCCATCTCGACCATTGCCATGCCGAAAATCACTCCCCATCTCTGTTTCGACCATCAAGCCGAAGAAGCGGTGCGTTTCTATGTCTCGGTATTCAGGAATTCCCGGATTCTGAACGTTACCCGTTACGCGGAAGGAGAGGTGGGACCTGCCGGCACCGTGCGAACGATCCGGTTCCAGTTGGACGGTCAGGAGATGATCGCGGTTAACGGAGGGCCGTCTTTCAAGTTCAGCGACGGTATCTCCCTGTACGTGACCTGCCAGACGCAGGAGGAGATCGACGAGCTGTGGGAAGAGCTTTCGGAAGGCGGCGTCAAGGAAGTTTGCGGGTGGCTGAGGGACAAATACGGGGTGTATTGGCAGATCAATCCCGCGATCGCCTGGGGGATGGTCAACGATCCCGATCCCGATAAATCCCGACGGGTAATGAAAGCGATCGATCGGATGACGAAAATCGACATCGAGACATTAAAGAGGGCGTACGCCGGACTGTGATCCGCGTTCAAGGAGGAACCCGAATGGGAAAAGCGATTTTGACCCTGCATATGTCTCTGGACGGCGTCGTATCGGACGTCGAGTCCTGGATGTCCATGACGGACGAGATGCTGGAACGGTACTTGGCGTATTACCGGACCGTGGACGCGATCGTCGTCGGAGGCGGAACTTACGTTTCCATGGCGGAATATTGGCAGCATGCGGAAACGTTTTCGGACTCCCGCGTCGAACGCGAAATCGCCAGGCAAATAAACGACAAGCCCAAATACGTGCTTTCCCGCTCTCCCCTCGAGCCGGTCTGGAGAAATTCGCAACCGATTCTCTACGCGAACCGGGAATTCCCGGTTCGCGAAGTGGCCCGATTGAAGCAAGAAACCGGAAACCTCTCCGTCGAAAGCGGCGTGAGAACTTGGCAAGCATTTATCCGTCATGATTTATTCGACGACCTGTGGCTGTTCATCCATCCCGTCGTGGTTTCCGGCGACAAACTGTTCGATACGGCCGAAACGAAGCTCGAATTGGAATTGTCGAGTCACCGAACCTATTCGAACGGCGTGATCGAACTGGATTATCGGAAAAAAACGTCCTAGCGGATCGCTCGGTTACGTGATCCGACCAGTACCGCTTAGAAAATCGTTTTTGAACGACAAAAGGACTGAACCTCGGGGTTCAGTCCTTTTCCCTGCCCTTCTTCTTCCGGTAAGCAGCTTGCCGGCGGGCTTCGACGACGCCGCTGCGGTCCCGGGTCAGATGGCGGTTCACGATTTCGGAAGGCACGTCTTGGACCGGGGGCTGCCAGCTCCACCCGTTCTCGGAGCAAATGCGCCGGCATTCGCGAAGCAGAGCCGGGTCGGCGATCGGAAGCTCCAGGTCGCGGAACGTCCGGCTATCCCCCTCTGCCCACTCGCGCGCGGCCCGTCTCAGCATTTCCGCCAAACGTCCGCCGTCTAATCCCAACTCGTTCATCCGAGCCGGTTCGATCTCGTCCGCCGCTTTGGCGATCATTTTGCGCGCGCCGGCCCAATTGCCTCTCCGGGCGTGATAGCTCGCGACCGCGACGCGGATCAGCACGAGCCAGCTCCCCTCGTACCGGGAGCCCGTCTGCTCTTTCCAGTATTCTTCCATGATCTCGTGGCATTCGAAATAATCCCGCGAGCCGTGGTATTCCGCCAAGTATCGGAGATAAGACTGGGGATAGGGAACGGACTGCGCCGTGTCGGGAACGTTCATGTCGGGTCTTCTCCTCGCTTGCATCTGGTTCGCCTTCAGCATAACGCAAAAAAAACGATCCGGCATCCGAAATTTCTTGAAACCACGATCCGCGCCCTTCGTATTACCGATTGCAAACCCATCAACAACCGACAAACAGGGGGAACGTCCTTCATGTGGAAAAAAGCTCTGCTGGTTCTTAGTCTGTTCGCGTTCGTGTTCGCCGTATCGGCTCCGCTGGCCGGCCACGCGGACGCGAAGCCCCGTTCGTTCAGCTCCGGGGTAAAATCGTACTCCAAGACGCCGTCCAAGTCGCAAGGCTCGGTGAATAACGGCACGACGTCCAAATCCACGACCGGCACGTCGGCTGCGGCCTCGACCGCGAACCGCGGGTTTTTCAGCGGCGGCGGCTTCTGGAAAGGCATGATGGTCGGCGGACTCGCGGGCATGCTGTTCGGCGGCATGTTCGGAGGCATGGGCTTCATGGGCAACGTGCTCGGCTTCATGGTGAACGTCATCGGGATCATCCTCTTGATCGCGGTGATCCGCGCCTTGTTCTTCCGCAGGCGGCAAGATCCGCCCCGTCCGGATTACCCGAACCAGGGCCGCAGGTGGTAAGCCGATATGCGCTTGACCATGGACGAGATCGTCAACGCGATTTGCCTGCATCTCGCGGAACGGCATGAGGTGCCGATCGAGTCGATCCAAACGGAACTGCTGTACGACGAAGACCAAGGCTTCTCCGCCGAGGTGTGGGTGCAAGGACGCAGCCGCTTCCTGATCGAAGCCAACATGAAAGAAGCCGTCATGCGCTATGTGGAAAAGGAGTATGGCCGCCGCGTCTACCCTTCCGACATCACGTTCGACGTCGAAGACGAGATGTGGGCGGACATCGCCGAATGAAGCATCAACCCCCGATCCGGTATAACCGGGTCGGGGGTTGTGTTTTTGTCAATCGAAACTTCGGCAGGCTGTGGTTCACGAATAAGTAATCATGTAAATCACATTACCTGAACTAGCACTGTCAAATGGACTTTCCTTTAAACTCACTTTTTCGTAGCTTTCGATTCGTCCACCTCGGTCTTCAATGATGCGTTTCATCTCGGCAACGTGTTTTTGTTTCAATAAAGTCTCGGATCGTATGAAACCAATGATGATCGCCGCCAAAAGAATGCAAACTATACCAACAAACACTTTTTAAGGGACACGGAGGACGTTATCGGGGGCATTCCTCAACCTATCGTATTCTAACGGACACGATTGCACTTATTCAGCAAAAATACCGCTGATTAGCAGCGAAGTGTTGCGCTTAAGGTCCGTGTTGTCCGTTACGATTTGAAAAACGTTGACATTGCTCCAATAACGGCTGTGGTGTCCGTAACGATCGGCATAAGGCCAATCTTCTGTATGTCAATTAGTCAACCGTAGTTTTTTTGCAGAGAGCTCAACTGATCAACCTTTCAAATATTATGTTTGATGTGATTTCCAAATTACGCTCCTCCCATTCGGATTATCGTTTTTCATCCGGTTCGTCGGCCGTGATCATCCAGGTGATCCCGTACCGATCCTTCACGATGCCGTGGAAAATCCCGAACGGCTGAAGCTCATAAGGCGACTTGACCTCGCCGTCCGCGGCCAGGTTCAGGAAAGCCGCGCGGCCTTCGGATTCTTTCCGGTACGATACGTTAAACGAAATGCCGTCGCCGGGCCTGATGGGGTCCAATGCGTCCTCCATGAATATCGCGTTGTCTCCGGCCACGTGCACGCACAAGTGCATGACTTTGTCCTTGTGGTCGTGTCCGGAACCCATCGCCTGCCCGTACGTCAGGACCGACTTGATTTCTCCTCCCAGCGCGCCTGCATAGAACTGCGCTTGACTTCTCGCATCCGTCGATGAAATGTAAGGCCGCAATACTCCCATGACCGACATCCTCTCTTCGATATTGAATAGGCACGGGTCTATTCTAGAGGATGTTGCCGGCGAAGGTTTCTCTTCAATTGCGAAAATGCGCACATCCGTTCGGATTCGTCCGCGCGATGAACCGGCTCATCAGAAGCGGCAAGGAAATCAAGATCGGAGGATCGTCGAATCGCGGAGCGTGAAGCGTCACGTTCCGGAGGATCGCGTCTTCGCTTGCTCCGACGGTCAAAGGTTCGTGCCGGCGGGAGCGCAGCGTGGCTTTCGGCAGCAGGATCTCTTTGGATTTCATCCCCCATGCGACGGTGGTGGCCATGAGAAAGTAAATGCCCGGACGGACATTCGTGAATTGATAATCTCTCCGGGACAGAAGCAGGGTGCCGTGAACGGGAAACGACTCCGGTATCGGCTTGCGGAACAAGCCGATGAAGACGATGCCCTCGAACGGGGTTTCCGCGAATACGCGCCCCGCCACCTTCGCTCCTCGCTGGATGCCGATCTGCTTGGCATATTCCCCCTCTTCGAGCCGCTTGAGCAGATCCAGCTGGCTTTCGGTCGTGTCCAGCTGGTTCCGAAAACCCGCCGGCGTGACGCCCACTTTCTCGGTGAACCGCGTCGTAAACGTGCCCAGGCTCTGTTGGCCGATTTCTTGGGCGATATCCCGGACAGGCAGACGGGTATGCAACAACAAGTCTTTCGCCCGCTGAAGCCGGACGGAAGAAAGGTAATAATGCGGGGGCAGTCCCGTCTGCGATTTGAACAGGCGCAGAAAATGGGCGGGACTGTAGCCGACGTGCCTCGCGATATCTGATAATGTAAGCGGTTCATAGAGATTGCGCTGCATGTACGATATCGACTCGGCAATCTCCGCGCGCGGATCGTCCATCATGTCCTCCGTCAGGCTGGGATGATTTACATGTCCAGATTAGCACAGCCGGCTTCGCCGCGCCAAAAGAAAAAAACCGCGCGGCGGCGCGCGGGTCGGTTTGATTGTCGCGATTCGATTCTTCATGCAGCCGTTTCAGTCGTTTTCGTTCGATCGCGCCACCGTCACGACCAAGTTTCCCCGCTTGCGCCCGGTATCCGCATACCGGTGGGCCTCGGCGATCCGCTCCAGCGGATAGCGCCTGTCGATGACCGGCCGGAACGTTCCCGTTTCGGCAAGCTCCCTTAGGAACGCGAGGTCTTCCGCTTTCACTTTGGCGATGCCTTGCCCGTCGACGGTCACGTATTTCCCGTTCGGGGCCAGCGCTTGTTTGCAAGTCCGCTTATCGGCTTTTCCGACGGCGTCGAAAACCAGATCGTACCGAACTCCGCCGTGCGAGAAATCGTCCTTCGTATAGTCGATCACCCGATCGGCCCCAAGGGACCGTACCCAATCGAAATTCGCGGCGCTGCACGCCGCGGTCACTTCCGCGCCGAAATGTCGGGCGAGCTGCACGGCGGACGTGCCGACCGCTCCCGAAGCTCCGTAAATCAGCGCTTTGCATCCTTTACGGATATTCCCTTTCCGCAAAAAGTACAGCGCGGTGGTTCCCCCGAACGGGATCGCGGCGGCCTCATCGTAACCGAGATTTCCCGGTTTGGCGTCGATTAGGGCCTTTTCCGGCAGGCACGTGTATTCGGCATACCCTCCGAGTCTTAACCCGGTTAGCGCGAAGATCCGGTCGCCCGGACGAAATCGGGAGACCCGGCTGCCGACCGATTCGATTTCTCCCGCGATTTCAGCGCCCAAGATCGGATTCCTCGGTTTGCGCAAACCTAGAAAAAGCCGCATGGGGATCCACATGAGCAGGGGGCTGTGAAAGCCCCGCACCCTGAGGTCCCCGGCGGACACGGTCGTCGCATGGATTTTGATCAGCACTTCATGGTCTTTAGGCGTCGGCTTCCGGATGTCCGCAAGTTGCAGCACGTCCGGCGATCCGTACCGGGTGCATAAGATCGCTTTCATGTTCGTCCTCCTGGAACGCATTTGCGATCAGTATACCTGCCTGCCGGCACGGCGGGGTAGATACTTAAGTATGGTCTTGAAGGTTCGCCTTACAGCAGCCCCAGTTCCCGGGCGCGCGCCACCGCTTCGGTGCGCCGGGAGACTTGCAATTTGCCGAATAGATTGCGGTTATACCCTTTCACGGTGCTGAGCGCGAGAAACAGTCGGTCGCAGATTTCCTGGTTCGAGAGTCCCTGCGCGATCAGCCCCAGAATTTCGGATTCTCGTTCGCTCAGCGGTTCGGGGAGCGATGCGGGTAGCTTCGACGGCTTGAAGGAGGCCCGATCGTAGACTCCATCGTCCACGGACATCCCGGCTCGAAAAGCGGAGAGAAGCTTGCCGACGTATTCCGGCATGAAATTGCGGGCCGCGATCCGGTC
This sequence comes from Cohnella caldifontis, assembly GCF_029360585.1. Taxonomy (GTDB): domain Bacteria; phylum Bacillota; class Bacilli; order Paenibacillales; family Paenibacillaceae; genus Cohnella; species Cohnella caldifontis. Next base: position 97,679 of record NZ_JAQZSJ010000001.1, read on the forward strand.
CAACAAACGGAGCAAATCTTCCCCTTCTTCGACGAAGAGACGTACGTAACCTCCGGGCTCCGCCATGGCTAAGGCGTCCGCCAGCGTCCGCTCCGCCAGGCGTTCGTCTCCTTGCGTCCGCTGCGCGACCGCCAGGAGAACCAAAGCCTTTAGCCTTTCATCGGCCCAGCCTTTCGTTTCCGCATCCCGTCTCCATTTTTCCAAGGCGGCCCGTGCCGCGAAAACATCTCCTTGCGCCAAGTACGCTTGAACCAAGCGGCCGTCAAGTCCATACGCCTGCGCCAGTCGCGCGGCTGCCTCCGAATGGCCTTGGCGCAGCAGCGTTAACGCCTGTATATCCGCGATTCGGGACAACTGATTCTCGAAGCCATGGCGGAGAGCGGCATCCTCTGCTGCAGCCAGCAGCGCGGCCGCCGCGCCGAATTCGCCCCTAGCGAGCTTCAGCCTGGCTTGGAACGCCTCTCCCGCCACGATCCGGTCCGATTGCTCCAGCTGCCGAGCCAGTCCGGCGGCTGCCGCGGCATAACGCTCGGCGGCGTCTAAGTCGTTCCATTCATAGTGAATCCGCGCCAAGCCCAGATAGGCTTCGCAAGCCGCGGGCGGCGGCGGGTTCCCCGCGATGCGGATGACGCGTTCGTAGGTCGCGGCGGCCGAATAGAGCCGGTTATCCGCTTCCTGGATCATGCCCAGTCCGAGCGCGGCCATCATGGCGACGATGACGTGGCCGATCGTTTCGCTGATCGATAAGGCTTCGGCGTACGCTTGGCCCGCAGCGGCACGATCCCCCTTGAGCTGATAAGCGTACCCCAGCGTCCAAGTCGTGGCGGTGCGGACCGGAAGGTTGTCCGGATGCAGGAACGACAAAGCGCGCCGGGACTCGGACAGGATCGTTTCCGCTTCGTGCCGGCTGACGGCCATCGTGGCGCGGATCGAGGCGATATGCCCGATCAAGTCCCGGGTTTTCGCATGATGTTCCACGTTAGACAGCGCTAGTTCCGCCGCGAGCAGCTTCGGCTCGACGCCGGAGGTTTGCCCGGCCAACAACAAGGCGGAGGCCGATTGGACCCAAAGCGAAGGATGGGCGTCCAGAACATCCTCCGGCAGCGATTCCAGCCATTGCCGCACGGGAGCCACCGCCCCGCGGAAAAGCAAAGGCATCCCGCCCCCTTCCAGCAGGCGGGCGGCGCGCGCGGTGTCATTCGCGGCGGCGGCATGGCGGAACGCTTCGATCTCCAAGCCTTCTTGCTCGAACCACAAGCTGGCCCGAAGGTGAAGATCGGCCTCCGCCGTGCCCGCCTCCCCGTTCGGCGGCGCCTCATCCCCGTGAAGTTTCCTCTGCCGCAGCAAGTCGGCGAACAGATGGTGATAGCGATACCAGCGCCTCTCGTCGTCCAGCGGAATGACGAAAAGATTGGAACGTTCCAGGAACTCCAGCATGGCTTGACCGGAGGGCCGGTCGACACGGCGTTCCCCTTCGTTCCCTCCGAAAACCGCATCGCAGAGCGGGCCGCACATCCGGTCCAAGATCGCCGTTCGACGCAGGAATTCCCGTACGGAATCCGGCTGCTGCCGAAGCACTTCTTCCACCAAATAGTCCAGCACGTATCGGTTGCCGCCGGTGAACGAAGAAACGAAACGTCCGGCTTCCGGCTGACCCTGCAGGGAAAGGGCGGCCAATTGGAGCCCGGCGATCCATCCTTCCGTCCGGTCTTCCAGCCATCCGATTTCCTCCGGAGACAGCTTCAGTCCCATGACCCGGTTCAAGAACTCGTCCGCTTCCTGTGCCGTGAACCGCAAATCCTCGGCTCGAATTTCCGTCAGTTGGTTCCGGACGCGCAGCCGGGCGACGGCCAGGCGAGGATCCGCGCGGGTCATCATGACCACGTGCATCTGCGGAGGCATGCGCTCGAGCAGGAAAGCGACCGCCCGGTCAATCGCTTCGGACGCGATGGCGTGATAATCGTCCAGCACGAGTACGAATGCATCCGGGATGGCCGCAAGTTCATTCAGCAGTCCCGTCAGAACCGTTTCGGCCGCGGGAGGCTGGGGAGAGTCCAGAAGTCCGAGCGCGCCTGCCCCGATCTCCTTCGAGACCGTCCCCAAGGCTGCGAACAAGTAAGCCAAAAAACGCGCGGGATCGTTGTCCCCTTCGTCCAAGGACAGCCACGCGGCCGGAACGGGAAGTTGCCCCAGCCACTCGCTCACCAGCGTCGTTTTGCCGCTTCCGGCCGAAGCGCAAACGAGGGTCAGCTTGCGGCGTTTCCCCTCGTTCAGGCGCTCGATCAGCCTCGGTCTCGCGACGACGGCGGATCGGGGCGGCGGCATATAGATTTTCGTGGATAAAATGGATATCGGCATACCTTGAGTATACGCACCCGGATCTTCCGCCGTCTACACTCCGGAAAGCCGATCCTCAGACGTACCCGCCGTTCGCCCGGACCGTTTGGCCCGTGATCCATTGGGACTGCCGGTGGACCAACATCGCCACGGCTCCCGCGATATCTTCGGGCCGGCCCAGACGTTGAAACGCGTTCAATCGGCTCAGCGCCTCGATCTGCTCCTCCGTCTTGCCCGCGGTAAACAGTTCCGTGGCGACCGGTCCCGGAGCGATCGCGTTGATCGTTATGCCTTTCGGTCCGAGTTCCTTCGCGAGCTGGCGGGTGATCTGCTCCACGGCGCCTTTCGTCGCCGCGTAGACGCTGTAGCCCGGAAACATGCCGCCGACGACGGATGTCGAGAGATTGACGATTCTGCCTCCCGGTTTCATGTGCTTCGCCGCTTGCTGGCAAGCGAAGTAAGTGCCTTTGACGTTAATGGCGAAATGCTTGTCGAAATCGGCTTCCTTCACTTCCCCGATCGGTTGGGTCTCCATGATGCCGGCATTGTTGATGAGGATATCGACCCTGCCCAACTTTTCCGCGGTTTCGGAAAACAGCCTTTCCACCTCTCGTACGCCGGAGACATCCGCCTGGATCGCAACGGCTTTCCCTCCGGCCTGGACGATCGCCTGCACCGTTTCCTCCGCTTTTCCGCGGTTGCCCGCGTAATTGACGACCACGTAAGCGCCGTCCGACGCCAGACGTTCGGCGATTGCCCGCCCGATCCCCCTCGAACCGCCCGTCACGATCGCGACGTTCCCTTGCAAATGCATATCGGATTCCCTCTTCCTCTGCCGATTTCGCAGGATTCTTCGAACCTTGCAGCTTTATTGTAGGGAATCCGCGTCCTGACCCGGTAGAACGATCATCGCAGAGGATTGCCTATTCCTCTTCCATCTGGTACGATACCGTTCATCAACGCGGGAAGAAGGTTCGGAAAATGGAACAAGAGCGGTTCTTCGAAGAGGCGAAACGAGAGCTGGCTTCGGTCATCGATCGGTTCATGAAGGAAGACGGCACGAAGGATACCGGCATCCCCTCGCTCAGGATGATGCGCGTTTCCCGTCCGAACAGCCCCGTTCACGCCGTCTATGCCGCCGCCTTGTGCTTGGTCGCGCAAGGCGCAAAGACGACCCGTCTCGGCAAAGAAAGCTTTCGTTACGACCCATCGTCCTTCCTGATCACTTCCGTTCATTTGCCCGTGACGAGCCAAGTCGTGGAAGCATCGCCGGAATCGCCTTTTCTCAGCCTTCAGCTGACCTTCGGGATCCAGGATATCCTGGACATCGCGAAAAATACCGATCCGTCGTGGGACCGGAGCCGCGAAACGGATCGGGCCATTTACGTCAACCGTACGCATCCCCTGTTGCTGGACGCCGTGCTGCGGCTGGTCCGATTGGTCGATACGCCCGCCGATATCCCTTCTCTTGCGCCGCTGTATCGAAGGGAGATCCTCTACCGCATCTGGCAGGACGAACAAGGGAACGGAATCAAGCAGTTTTTCGGCGCGAGCAGCCAAGCCGACGCCGTGGCGAAAGCGATCGGGCGGATCCGCAGGGACTTCCGCCTGCCGCTGCGGATCGAAGAGCTGGCGAAAGAGGCGAACCTCAGCCCCTCTTCCTTGCACAAGCATTTCAAGCAGGTCACCGCCATGAGCCCGCTTCAGTACCAGAAAACCCTTCGGCTTCAGGAAGCGCGCCGCCTGTTGATCGAAGACTCGCTGGCGGCCGCGGAAGCCGCGTTCCGGGTCGGTTACGAGAGCCCCTCCCAATTCAACCGGGAATACGCCCGCATGTTCGGCCTTCCGCCGATCCGGGACGTGGGCCGGGCGAAGGACGGTTTCACGTCGGAAGCCCTAACCGGCTCTTACGGATCTCTTCGATCTCCGTCATTTGCCGCGGAGTAAGCGGGCCGAACCGCATCGCGCCCGCCGCTTCCTCTACCTGCGCAACCGTTTTGAGCCCGGGGATCGGAATCGTGACCCGGCTTTGGCCCCAGATCCAGGCCAACGCTCCTTGCACCAGGCTCCGCCCGCCTGACGTCAGAATGGCGCGAATCGCTTCCAAGGCGTCCAAATATTCGGGCAGCGGTTTCCCGTTTTTGAAATACGTCACCCATTCATGAGAGCTGCCCCGTACGTCGTCAGGCGGCAAAACGCTCGTTCTCCCGAATTTGCCGCTTAGCAGGCCCATGGCCAGCGGGGCGTTGTTGATGCTGCTCATCCCGTACCTTTCGCACACTCTCACCATGTCCGAATGTCCGACCAGCACGTTGAACGGATGCTGGATGGCCGCGCAGGAAGATCGCCGGGCGAACGGTTCGGCCTTTTTCGCGTTGTCCGTGCTCCAGCCGTAGGCTCGAATCCAGCCTTCGTCCCGCAAGCCTTCAAGCGCGTCGATCACGGAATCGAACTGCTCATACGGAATATCCCCGGGGTGAATCTGGTACAAGTCGATATAATCCGTCCCCAGCCGCCGAAGCGAAGCTTCGCAGGCGCTGCGGATATACTCCGGGGATACGTCGGCCTTCGTAAAGACGCTGCGGGACCGGGCGTCATACGTAAAGCCGAATTTCGTGGCGATGACCGCCTCGTGCCTCCGCCCTCGCAGCGCTCGTCCCAGGATCTCCTCGCCGTGTCCGGTGCCGTACGCGTCCGCCGTATCGAAGAAATCGACGCCGAGTTCGAGCGCCCGGCCGATCGCGCGAATCGACTCCGCATCGTCTACCTCTCCCCATCCGTCCGGCAGCCCGTCCAGCCGAAACGGGCCTCCGATCGCCCAACCGCCGAACCCGACCGGGCTGACCTCCAGGCCCGTTTTGCCCAATTTTCGCTTTTGCACGTTGTCGCGCTCCTTCCCTTTGTGGCTTCAGTGACATTATAATCAGGATAATTGGCATTTTTTAGAGCCACTTTTACATCATTTGAAGGAGCCAATTTTCCTTGCAAGGGAGAGGCGGAGTTGTACGGAATCTATCTCGATCCGCGGTCGGAGAGGTCGATCACGGCCCAGCTGTGCAGCCAGCTCCGCGGGAAAATCGAATCCGGTGAACTGGCGGAAGGCACTCGCCTGCCGGCCACGCGCCGACTGGCGGCGGAATACGGCATCGCCCGCAACGTCGCGCTCGATGCCTACGAGCAGTTGATCGCGGAAGGTTATTTGATCGGCCAGACGGGATCCGGAACCTATGTCGCCGGCGGGATCTTGGCGAACGGATGCGTGTCGGAGGACGAATCGGAACCGGGGGACGGTTCGCCGTCCGCGGAATTCCCGTACGACGATGGAATCATCGATTTTTCCACGGGTACGCCGGATTTAAGGCATTTTCCGAGGATTCGGTGGGCCCGGTATTTGAAAGAAGCCGCGGAAGCGGCGCCGATCGAACGATACGATTACGGGGATATCCGGGGCGAAGATGAGCTTCGGCAGGAGATCGCATCCTATTTGCTCCGCGCCAGGGGGATGCGTTGCCATCCGGACCGGATTTTCGTCGTCTCGGGTTCGGCGGACGGTCTTGCGCTTGCCGCGCGCGCGCTGCGGACGGACTATCGCTCCGTCTATTTGGAGGATCCGACGATCGAGTTATCGCGGCACGTATTCGAACAAGCGGATTACCGGCTCCTTCCGGTGGAGGTCGACGAATCCGGCATGAAGCTTCACGAGCTCGACCGGCTCCAGGACGGAAGCCTGATGCTGCTCACGCCGTCCCACCAATTCCCGAGCGGCAGCATCCTGTCGATCCAGCGCCGCCGCCGGGCCATATGGCTCGCCGAGCAAGCCGGCAGCTATCTCATCGAAGACGATTATGACGGCGATTTCCGGTTGAAGGGCGTACCTATTCCTCCCCTGCACACGTTGAATCCCGACCGGGTCATATACGTCGGAACGTTCAGCAAAACGTTGGCGCCCGCGCTGCGTCTCGGCTTCCTTGTCGTTCCCCGCCGATTGGCCGGACGATTCGCTGCCTTAAGGGAACAGTGGAACCACCGCGCCCCGTCCGTTCCGCAAATCGCGTTGGCCCGAATGATCCGGGACGGACGGCTGGAACGCCACATCCATAAAATGAAGAGCGTTTACCGCAATCGCCGCACCTTGCTCGTCGGCGCTTTGCATCGGCATTTCGGGGCCGGCGCGGCGATCCGGGGCGATGAAGCGGGTATGCACGTGCAGGCGGAATTCGTCGAGGCGCCGCGTGCCGTCGATTGGGCAAAAGCGGTCGAATACGGGGTTCGGGTCGGCTGCGTGGAGGAATACAGCATGGTCAAAGGCAGACACGTTCGACATGTCCTGCTGGGCTACGGCAACGTGCCGGACGAAGACGTCGAGGAAGGCATTTTGCGGCTGCGCCGATTCGTGAGCGATCAAGCCATTCGTCCGGAAGGGAGGAATTCGAATGTTGATCGATGAACAAATGCCGCAATGGCAACTGGGCAAACGCAATCGGCGTTCCGTCGACCTGGCCGCGCCTCCCCCGATTTCCCGCCTGCTCGAAATCGACTTCGGAGAGTCCCCGATCATCCGGCTGCTCTTTCTGTTCCGAGGACTGCCGCGGCGCATGCTCACCTTAGAGGGATTTCTGAACGCGGGATTCATTCTCTTGGATCGAACCGAGGATGAAATCGTGATGGGCTTGGTCGCGCAGCCGTGGAAACTTACGGGGAACATCCGGAAAATGGACCCGGAGCGGTTCCAAACGTTCGACCAGCCGGATTACGTCAAAGTCGCTTGGAATTTTCATTACGAGAGGCGCGACGGCCGCGTGACCGCCGTCGGAACGGAGACGCGTATCCGATCGACGTCGGCGAAGGCGGCGAGACGGTTTGCCGCCTATTGGAGGCTCATCGGCTTTTTCAGCGGCGTCATCCGCAGCGAAATGCTCAGAATCGTATGCCGGAGTTTGAGCCGCGGCCATTGAGCCGACACGCTTCCTCCGTCCGCAGGCGCATTCCGGAGGTAACGGTTTGCTTCCGCGCGAAAAAACCGAAGCCCGGGGGGCTTCGGTTTCGCCGGGAGACGATCAAGACTTTCCGGAACGGGTCGCCAGCTCGATGATCATGACGATGAGCACAAGCAGCTGAATGAGCAAATCCGCCCTCATGTCAGCACCTCCATGTCAAGGGTCATGCTCCTTCGCCGGCTTCTCCTCTCCCTTCGGACACGCGATTGACGTCTCCCGTATCCAATTTATGCGTACAACCTCGGTTTCTAGAATAGGAATCGATGCGATGCATTCGTACAAGCCGTTCTTCTCCGACCGGAATATGTTATCTTGATCCCGATCATAAGGAAGGTGAGACCAGATGAAAAGAGCGTACATCCGTCCGGTTCCGATCGGCACGGCGGTCGCCGTCGCCCAATGGACCGCATCCGGCATCAGAATCCATCACGGGCGTCTGGTCAAAATGACCAATCCGCTGTTCGGATCGCCGACCGTCGTTATCAGGCAAGGCACTTCCGTCAATCCGCTTTCCGGAACGATCTGTTTTCGGAGCGTCACCTTGAGGAAAGTGATCGCGCTTCAGAAGATCCCCTCGTAATCTCGTCCCCCGGCGAACGCCCGCCCGCGTTCGCCTTGACGTCGTATTGCTCTCTCGCCTGTTCCACGTAAGGGTAATACGCATTCGTCCATTCTTTGAACGAACGGACATGGTGCATCAACGATACCCCTAACGGAGTAAGCGAATAATCGACCATGGGCGGAACGGTCGGCGTCACGCTTCGGCTGATCAAACCATCCCGTTCCAGCTGCCGGAGCGTTTGCGTCAGCATTTTTTGCGAGATGCCTTCGATCCTCCTCTCGATTTCCCTGTAACGCTTGGTCCCCTCGTCGAGAACATGCAGGACGAGCACCGTCCATTTGCTGGAGATGATCTCGAGCACGCGCCGATACCCGCATGCCTCGAGCGACACGTCCGAGGCGGTCCTTTCCCTCTCTTCCAACCGAGCTCCCTCCCAAGGCACGCACTTTTTCGTTCGTCACGAACGGGAAAGTGCCGTCTTCACGCGGCCTGCGGCGTGCCATATGATTTACCTATAATTTACCAAAGGGGAGAGGCTCAATGAAAGTGTTCGAATTGCAAAACGGCTTCGGTCTAGACCGTCTGGTCATGGCCGAACGCCCCATTCCCGTTCCCGGGCCGCGCGAAGTCCTGATCAAAATGCGCGCGGTCTCCCTCAACTCCCGCGATTTGGGGGTAATCGGCGGATTTTATTATCCGGATATGAAATTCCCGCTGATTCCGGTTTCGGACGGAGTAGGCGAGGTTGCGGCCGTCGGGGAGCAGGTCGCGAGATTCCGCATGGGAGACCGGGTGAGCGGCACCTTCTCGCAGCGTTGGATTTCAGGCGAGCCGACGAAGGAATGGCTGGACGGCCTGTTAGGCGGTCCTCTGGACGGGATGCTGGCGGAATACGCCGTCTTGCATGAAGACGGACTGGTTCGCGTGCCCGAGCATCTGACGGACGCGGAAGCCGCTTGTTTGCCCTGCGCAGGCGTGACGGCCTGGCAAGCCGTCGTCGCCGAAGGCCGCGTGAAAGCGGGAGATACCGTCGTCGTCCAAGGGACCGGGGGCGTAGCCTTGTTCGCTCTCCAATTCGCCAAATTGAACGGCGCGAGGGTCATCGTTTTGTCCGGCAGCGAAGACAAGCTGGAGCGCGTCTCCCGGCTTGGCGCCGACCACCTCGTGTCGTACCGCGCAACGCCCGACTGGGACGAAGAAGTGCAACGGCTGACGAACGGCCGCGGCGCCGACCACGTCCTGGAGCTGGTTGGAGCCGCGACGTTAAACCGCTCCGTCGCCGCTTGCCGGTTCGGAGGACAGATCAGCTTGATCGGCCTCCTGTCCGGCCATGAGGTAGAAAATTTCCGGCTCGTTCCGACGTTCCAGAAACGTATCCGCCTGCAAGGGATCAACGTCGGAAACCGCGAGATGTTCGAAGCCATGAACCGGGCGATCGCGTTCCACCGGCTGCGTCCGGTCGTCGACCGTACGTTTTCTTTCGAGCAATCCCTCGAAGCGTTCCGGTACTTGGAAAAAGGGACTCATTTCGGGAAAGTCTGCATCGTTTTTTAAATGAATCCCTAACTTCGCCGGATTCGCGGCTTTGTACTGGATCCCCGATTCGCTGCGCTGGTTGGCCGTCGGGATCGGAGCCGTCTGCCTGATCACCGCCCTGGTCTCTATTGTCGAGGCGCTCTACATGGTATGGAGCAGCAAAGTCGGCAAGCTGCGCGTGCGGGAAAGGCTGCTGGACCTCGTCGGACTGCGCGGGAACGAACGGGTGCTGGATGTCGGCTGCGGACGGGGGCTCCTGCTGGTTGCCGCCGCCCGCAGACTGACTACGGGAAAAGCGGTCGGCGTCGATATCTGGAACCTTGAAGACCAATCCGGGAACGGAGCGGAAGCCGCTTGGAGGAACGCGCGGCGGGAAGGAACGGAGGATCGGGTGGATATCAAGGACGGCGATGCGCGCGACCTTCCCTTTGCGGACGGGACGTTCGACGTCGTGATCTCGAGTCTGGCCGTTCACAACATCTCCGATCCCGGCGAACGGACCACGGCGATCCGCGAAATGATGCGCGTCCTGAAGCCCGGGGGCCGTTTCGCGGTTTTGGATTTCCGGCACGCGCGGGAATACGCCGGGACTTTCGAACGGCACGGGGCCGCAGATGTCCGCATCGACGGCCCCCATTGGCGGATGTTTCCCCCCGTGCGGATCGTGAACGGAATCAAACCGCCCGCCGGCGCTTGAAAACATCGACGGATATTGGTTCGTGCGATTTTCGCGACACAACGTCCGGCCCTAGCCAAGGGCCGGACGTTTCGTTTTTTCTGGACAACCGCGCGAACACGCGATAACCCCATGGTATCGTACGGCTTCCGCCGGGAGATCCTGCAGCGCGATCCCCCGTTTGACGCGGCGATCCTGAAATCCCGAACGCCGATTCGGCCGAATCCCTTGACACGATACATTTTGTATCATAAAGTACTAATAACGAGTGCCTCTAAACGCTTTTTGATAAGGAGTTATGGCTCATATGATGAATATAGGAGAACGCCTGCGGGAGTTGCGTCTCAGCCGCAACATCTCGCAGGAAGAAGTCGCCCGTCATATCGGCATTACCCGTTCGGCATACAGCCACTATGAAATCAACAACCGTCAGCCCGTATATGAAACCCTCATCAAATTGGCCGCGTTCTTCGATGTCTCGATCGATTACATGCTGGGCGGATCCGCCGCCAAGCACCGATCGGAACCGATGGAAGCCAGGGATACGCGGGAAATCCTCCATTTGCTGCGGAACATGGACCAAGATCAGCGGAAGAAAACGATCCGGCTGATGAGCGACCTCATCCGCAGCGTTTCCGGAGAAGACGGCGAGTTCCCCTCCGGCAGGCGGCTGTCCGAACGAAAGGCGGATTAAACGCGCGTCCCGAGCAGCTCCGGGACCGTCAGGAACCGGTATCCCCGCTCGCGCAGCGAGCCGACGACGTCGGGCAGCGCGTCCACGGTGCCCTGCAGATTTTGCCCCGTCCCTCCCGCGCTATGCTGCAAAATAACCGAGCCCGGCGATACGTTCGACAGGATATTCGCGGACACCTGCTCGCCGTTCAGCTGCATCCAGTCCAAACTGTCGACGTTCCATAGAATGATCTTCATTCCCGCGCTCCTCGCCTCGTTCACGACCGCGTCGCTTATCGCTCCGTAAGGAGGCCGCAGCATGTCGGGGGTTTTGCCGGTCAGCCTGCGGATCGTCGCATTCGTGCGCGAAATCTGCGAACGGATCGCTTCCGCCCGAAGCTTCGATAAATTGGCGTGGTTCCAGCTATGGTTGCCGATGGCGTGCCGTTCGCGCGATATTCGGTCCAGAACCTTGGGGACGCGCTCGCAGCGTTGACCCACCACGAAGAAAGTCCCGGGCACCTTTAAACGGGCCAGCGCATCGAGCACTTTCGGGGTCCACAGGTCATCCGGGCCGTCGTCGAACGTCAGGGCAACCGCCCGACGGCGGGGACCGCGCAGGATCACTTCGTTCGGATATTTGGACGACCAGTCCACGCGCACATGGTGCGGAGGCCGTTCCTCCGGCCTCTCCGGCCCGCCGGCATGCGGGTCTACCGGGCGCTGCATGGACCGCTCCTCCGGCGCCCTCCCTCTGTCCGGATGACGGATACCGCTCTCTTCGCGCATGTGATTTCACTCCTGGAGCTATTCGCCGGAACATCTCGAAACCCGGGCGTTCCTACAGCTTATGTACGGAGGATCCGGCAGGTTCCCGGCCTATGCTGCCAAGAGCGCGCGCGTCACGCTTTCCCCGCGCGGAGCGCCGCCTCCACCAATCGGTCGAAAAGCTCTCCGTCTTCCTCGAGGGCCAGGTCCACGGCCTCGATCTCCTGCTCGCTGCCGGACTCGCCGGCGAAGTGGAGCGAGTAATTCCAGTCGTCCACCCGTTCGTCGCTCTGCAAAGTCAGTTCATAGGGCTGCTTGTGTCCTTCCACCTCGAACGTTACCCTTCCCCGATACCCTTCCTGATCGGCGTGCGTCATTTCCGCTTGCAAAATGTTTACGTTCAACGTTTTTCCCACCTTCGCGAATGAATGTTCAATATTCAGGATCCATACTCGGACGTCGGCGCCGACCCGCTGTCATGCCGCGGCAGCCGAATGCGGAAAGCCGCCCCGCCATCGGGCCGGTTTTCCGCCCCGATCGTGCCCCCGTGCAGCTCCACGATCTCCCGCGATATCGCCAGCCCGAGCCCGCTTCCGCCGGAGGAGGAATGGCGCGACTTGTCCTTCTTATAGAATCGCTCGAAAATGTGGGGCAAATCCTCCTCCGCGATGCCGGTCCCATTGTCCTCGATCGCGATTTCGATTCGGCCGTCCCCCTCGCGGAAAGCCAGCAGGATTCGGATCCAGCCTCCTTCGGGCGTATAGCGCGCCGCGTTGAACAGCAGATTGGCGAACACGCGGTCCATTCGGCTCGGGTCGACCCAAGCCGTAACGGCTTTGTCCGCTTCCCGGCAGACGGTACAGGAAAATCCGATTCCCCGCTCCTTCAGATCCCGGTCGAACCGTTCCGCGATCCGGTCCCGCCAATCGTCCAGACGAAGACAGACGGGCTGGAGCTCGACTTTGCCCGCTTCCAGCATCGAAAGCTCGAATAGATCCTGGATCAGGACGTTCAACCCTTCTACCTTGCCGAGCATCAGCCGGATCGTGGAATCCCGCTGCCCGGGGTCGCGGATGACCCCGTCCCTCAGCGCCTCCAGATACCCCTGCAGCAGCGTGATCGGCGTCCGCAAATCGTGGGAAATGTTGCCGAGCAGCCGGCGTCTGGATTGTTCCATCCGCTCCAAGCCCGAATTGGCCGCCTCCAGCGTCTCGTACGATTTCCGCAGCTCGTCCGTGCGTTCGGCGATTTTTTCCTCCAGCCGCTCGTTCCATTCTTTCAGCTCGGCCGACATTTGTTCGGCTCTCGCGAACGTCCTGGCGGAACGCAGCGAGAGAATGAAAGAATTCATCACGATCAGAAACAGCAAGCCGAAAGGAACGAGATCGACCGACCGGCTCCAGCCGTTGTATACCGACACGTCGTTGACGACGGCTGCCGCCATGCCCGCGACACCGATCAGCGCCAGCCACGCTCCTTCCCGCCTGCGAACGGCGCTGACGATCAGCCCCGCCATGACGAGGGCGCAGAGCGCCAGTACGTAGGCCTGATATGCCGCGAGTCCGGTGGAGAGCGTCCATGTCGGCAGCACGGCGATGCCGATCACGAGCGGCACCGCGGCCGCGCCGGCCGCCCGGACCCAGAATCGCCTAAGCTCATGCGGGAACATCTTGTGGAAATACGTGATCCCGGCCAAACCGCTGAGCGCGAAGGACGTATATTCCAAGCGGATGGCGGTTGCCCAGTCCAGCGCGGGGAACCAGCCCAACAGGAATCCTTCGCCGATCAAGCCCATCCGGAGCGCGACGAACAGGCACAGCGCGGCGAAATACAGATTCGCCGACTCCTTCCTCCGCAGCGCGAACAAGCCGACGTGATACAAGCCGATCATCAGCAGGCAGCCGAACACGATGTACTCCTGCGCGGCTTTCAAGTTCTGCAGCCGGTCGATTTGGCCGGCCGTGCCCAGGATGACATCCGTTCGGATGCCGCCCTGCCGGTGATGGTAATTCGCTACCGTAAGCCGGATTTCGGCGGAACTCCCGAGATCGGGCAAGTATACGATCCGCGGCTTCTGGTAAGGAACCGTATGTTCGGCGTCGTTGCCGACGACGCCCCGCGAGGCGTTCGGTTTTCCGTCCACGTACAGCTCGTACGCCGTCGCGATGTTCGGCATGCGCAGCGCCAGCAGCCCGTGCGGCTGCCCGAGCTTCAAGGTCAAGCTGTACTGCGCGGTCCCCCGATCCGGCACTTGCCGACCCTCTCCGTCTCGCAAGCTCCCCCAGGTACCGGGCACGTCCAGCGTCGTGTCCGGCGTTCGGGCGGGATCGGCCGTCACGCCAAGCTGCCGGAATTTCCATTGTCCCGACAAGGATACCGTGCCGTCCCGCTCCCAGTCCCATGCGGTTAAATCCAGCACGCCTTGCACGGCCCGGGGCGAAGCCTTCGGTTCCGACTTGGGCAAGCTGCCCAGGATCAGCAGCGCCGACAGGAAGACAAGCAGCGGCGTCCCGATATTCCGTATCCAGTCTTGTCCCAGCCGAACCTCCATGGATGTCCCCCCTGCCTGCCGGAGCCGGTCCCTTCCATCTCTCAACGAGGTCATTGTAACGGTGCGTTGCGGAGGCGTCAACGCTTTCGTTATAATGGATGGAAGCTTGCGAAGTCCGTTTCGTTTGGGGGATGCCGCCGTGAAGGGGACGACTGCCGAAATTCTGGTCGTCGACGACGAGAGAGAGATTACCGATTTGATTACGCTTTACCTGGAGAGGGAAGGCTTCGCGGTATATGCCGCCGATAACGGCGAGGACGCCGTCCGAATGGCGCGAAGCCTGCAGCCGGACTTGGTCATCCTGGACGTCCTGCTCGGCAAGCCGGACGGCATCGAAGTATGCCGGATGCTGCGCTCCGGTGCGTGTCCCGACGTCCCGATTCTTTTCCTCAGCGCCAAAGGGGACGATTGCGACGTCGTCACCGGGCTGTCCGAAGGCGGGGACGATTACATGACCAAGCCGTTCAGTCCCAGCCAACTCGTGGCGCGCGTGCACGCGCACCTCCGGAGAAGCCGGGTGTACGGCAAAGGCCGGCACGTCCAGCAGCCGGCGATCTCCTATCCCGGCCTGACGATCGACTTTCGGTGCCTGGAAGTGCGGCGCAACGGTGTACCGATCCTTCTCTCGGCCAAGGAATTCGAATTGCTCGCGGTGATGGCGCGTGAACCGAACCGCGTGTTCCCGCTGGAAGAGCTGTACCGAAGAGTCTGGCAAACCGACAGCATGGGCGACACCCGCACCCTCATGGTCCATGTCAGCAATTTGCGCAAGAAAATCGAAGAAGATCCTTCCCGTCCGACATGGATCCAGACCGTCCGCGGCTTCGGCTATCGTTTTTCCCCGGACGGCGGCGGAGGCCGGGCGGAAGTTGCCTCTATTTGAACAGTAAAGGAAGCGTAACCTTTGATCCAACTGGCGAATCAATGGAAAGATTACGAACTGATCGATACCGGCGGCGGGGAAAAACTGGAGCGCTGGGGCGACGTCGTTCTGCGGCGTCCCGACCCGCAGATTCTCTGGCCCATCGCCTCGGAGACGGGGCTCTGGAAGCAAGCGGACGGCCATTACCACCGCAGTTCCTCCGGCGGCGGCCATTGGACGTTCCGTCGCACGCTCCCGGAACGGTGGCAAATCGCCTACGGCCCCTTGAAGTTCCATATCCGGCCGACCAACTTCAAGCACACCGGACTGTTTCCGGAGCAAGGAGTCAATTGGAGCTGGATGATGGAGAAAATCCGGAGCGCCGGCCGTCCCATCCGCGTGTTGAACCTGTTCGCCTACACGGGCGGCGCGACGGTGGCTTCGGCTGCCGCGGGCGCTGAAGTATGCCACGTGGACGCGGCGAAAGGCATGGTGCAATGGGCCAAGGAAAACGCGGCCTTGTCGGGGCTCAGCGATGCTCCGATCCGTTACATCACCGATGACGTGTTCAAATTCGTCGAGCGGGAGCAGCGTCGGGGAAGGCAGTACGAAGCGATCATCATGGATCCCCCATCCTACGGCAGAGGGCCGAACGGCGAAGTGTGGAAACTGGAGAACAGCCTTTACCCGTTCCTCGAGTCGTGCGCTTCGATTCTGTCGGACCGGCCGCTGTTCGTGTTGGTGAATTCCTATACGACGGGTTTTTCCCCTACCGTCCTCAGCAACCTGCTGCAAATGGCCATTCGCCGCAAGCACGGAGGCAACGTCAGCTGCGGGGAAATCGGCTTGCCGATCACGAAGAGCGGACTCGTGCTCCCCTGCGGGATCTACGGCCGCTGGGAAAGCGATGCTTGAACGAAGTCGGAACGGGAAACCGGCGGGCCTATGGGGATGGGCCCGTCCGTTTCCCCTTCTGGTTTTCTTGGCATTGATGCTGTCGGCTTGTCTGGACGGGGGATCTCCCTCGTCCTCCCATCCGGCATCGCCCGCCGCGACCGGGATCGACAAAGTCGCGCTTCCAGGCCCATCCGAATCGGAACCCGCCGAATGGGCATCGCAGGAACCGGATAACGAATCGCCCGCCGAAGCGACGCTGCTTGCCGTCGGCGACATCATGGTCCATATGCCCCAACTCCCCGCTTACTACGACCCGGCCAACAAACGATACGATTTTTCCCCTTGGTTCGAACGGGTCGCTCCCCTATTCCGACATGGAGATTGGGTCATCGGCAATTTGGAGACGCCGCTGGCCGGCGCCGAATTGAAATATACCGGCTTTCCCCGCTTCAACGCCCCGGCCGAATTGGCGGACGCGCTGCGGGATGCCGGGTTCGACCTCGTATCCACGGCCAACAATCACGCGATGGACCGCGGTTTCGCGGGCATCGAGCGCACTTTGGCCAATGTGCGGAAAGCCGGTCTCCTTCCGGTCGGCACGGCCGGAACGGAAGAAGAGGCGGAGCGCCTGACGATCGTGGAACGGAACGGGATCCGGATGGGATTTCTGGCTTATACGTACGGCACGAACGGGATCCCCGTACCGGCAGACAAAGCATTTGCGGTTGCCTTGATCGATCCGGATCGCATGGCGTCGGATATCCGGCGCCTGCGGGAATCGGGCGCGGATGCGGTGACCGTATCGCTTCATTTCGGGATCGAGTACCAGAAGCTGCCGAACGACGAACAGCGGCGAATCGTCCGCGCGGTCGTCGGTTCCGGGGCGGACATCGTGCTCGGTTCGCATCCGCATGTGGCGCAGCCGTACGACATCGTCGAGATTCCGGCGTCCGAAAGCGCGCTGGGCGTCGTCCGCAGAGGGATCGTGATTTATTCGCTGGGCAATTTCATTTCCAACCAGACCGGCAACGGCAAGGACGTCGGATTGATTTTCGGCGTCCATCTGGTCAAAACCCGCGGCGCGGACGGCGAGTACTTAACCGGTTGGGATCGCGTCGAAACGACCCCGACGTGGGTCTGGATCGCCAAAAAAGGCGGCAAGCGCTATTATACGATCCTTCCTCTGAAACAAACGCTGGCGAATCATGACGTTCCCGGAGCGACCGATGCGGAGTACCGGCAAATGAAAACTTTGCTCGACGGCATCGACCGTCATTTGCATTCCTACCAACAAGCGAAGTGAGCTCGCGCGCGCCTAGCTTATCATCCTGTTCAATGAACGCAAAAAGCCTTGAGGCCTGCCGTCGGGCGGGGTGGAAACCACTCGGCCGAAGCGCTTCAAGGCTTTCCTTTTGGCGTACAGAATCCATGCGGACCGGACGTTCAGACGCCCAATTCTTGGTTTTCCCTAGCGGATTCCGCCGGCTGCGCCGATTCTCCGCTCTCTCGGCTTTGCGGCGATCCCGCGGCGTTTTGCGGCGGATCCGAGCCGGCTTGGGCTTTGTCCTTGGATCCGGCCACCTTTCCGATCAAATAGACGAGAAGCTGGCGGTTATGGGCGGATATGCGCTCCAGAGACCGGTTCGCCACCTCGGCCCGCACGCGCAGCCCCCGATCCGCCTCCGACCGGCCGAGCTCGGTCATGCGGATCCAGACGATCCGCCGGTCGTGCTCGTCCCGTTTCCGTTCCACGAGTCCGGCTCTCTCCATCCGATCCAGCAGCGTCGTGATGGCTGCCGGGGTCGTCTCCAAGTACGGAAGCAGGTCCGACGGTTTCATCGGCTCCTTGGACAGCAGAAGCTCCAGAACCTCCAGTTGGCCGGCCGTCAACTGCGGAGCCAGCTCCTCTTCCAGCGAAGCGTTCCATTCTTTCGTAAGCCTCATCCAGATTTTCACAAATTCCGCCGCCGTATCCATCAAACCGTCTCGCCTCCCCGAACCATGCCTTCTCTTTTATTATACTCGGGGGGGATGTCGAATGATAGTTTAACGCGATTAAATATTTACGACATGAATTTGCAAATTCCAGAACCAGGCGACAGCCTATTACATATACTAATGACAAATCTTGCACTCCGCGGCGAATGCGGGCAAGGAGGCTGACCATGACAATGTCCATGTCCGACGAACGGATCCGGATGATCGGCCAGATGGCGCTAGAGGCAGGGCTGATCGAAGACCCGCAGTGGCTGGAACGGCTCGAAGAGCCGGTGCCGCTGTGGGTCTTGTTGGATACGCTGCTCCGTTGGATCGATCGGATGGATCCGCAAAACGGTCCTTTCGACTAAACGCGATTCAAGATCAAGCTTGCAGCGGCTTTTCGAACGCTTCCGCGATCAAGTCGTCTCGCCCGGCCGTTACGACCGCTTTCCCTTGCGCCCGGCGATCCTCGATCGGCGCCGACTCGGATCCGAACTCGGCTGTCCCGCCTCCGGCCGTTACCGCCAGCAGGGTCACGGCTTCTTTCACGTGGAAGGCGGATACCAGGCGGGTGCCGTTCGGTTTGACCCGTTTGCCTTCTTTGAACTCGAACGTCTGGATCCCTTTCCCTCCCCGCCCTTGGAGCGGATAATCAAGCAGCAAGGAACGTTTCGCGTAACCGTAATCGGTCAGAACGAGGATTTCCCCCTCGTCTCCGGTTACCGGGACGGCATCGGCCACCGCGTCGTTCTCTTTGAGGTTGATGCCCCGGACGCCGCCGGCGACGCGCCCTTGCAGGCTGACCTCTTGTTCCGTGAAGCGGATGCTCATGCCTTGCTCGGAGACGAGCAGCAGGTCGGCGGGTTCGTCGGAGCGCAGCACCTTGATGACTTCATCCCCGTCTCCCACTTTGCAGGCGGCGATCGCCATGTTGCGGTTGGTCGCGTATTCGGTCAGCAAGGTCCGCTTCACCTGCCCCCGTTTCGTCACGAACACGAGCGCGGGACCTTCTCCCGCCGGTCCGCCTTCCGGCGGCGCGAGTTCGGATGCTTTGACGGGAATGACCGATACGATCCGGTCGTCCTTGGCCAGCGGCAGCACGTTCACGATCGCCGTTCCGGTATCCTTCCACTTGAATTCGGGAATCTGATGGACCGGAAGCAGGAAGTATTGTCCCTTCTGCGTGAACAGCAGCAGCGGGTCCAGCGTGCTCACGTTCAAACTCCACCGGATGACGTCGCCTTCCTTGACGCCCGCGTTATCGAGCTCGCCGCCCGAGCGCGTAAACGACAGCAGGCTCGTCCGTTTCACGTATCCGCCGCGGCTGATCGTGACGAGCACGTCTTCGGCCGGCACGATGACCTCCAGGTTGACTTTGATTTCCTCCACTTCGCCCTGGATGACCGATCGGCGGTCGATGCCGTATTTGTCGCGGATTTCCGTGAGTTCGTCCTGAATGACTTTCAGCAGCTTGCGGGGATTGTCGAGGATCGACCGCAGCTGGGCGATTTTCTTGTTGGTCTCCTCCAGTTCCTTCTCCAGCTGATTGATTTCCAGATTGGTCAACCGGTACAGCTGGAGCGTGAGGATCGCATCGGCTTGCCGCTCGGTAAAGCCGAATTTCTCCACCAAGTTGTCTTGGGCGTTCTGGCGGTTCTTCGACGCGCGGATCGTCTCGATCACGGCGTCCAGAATGTTGAGCGCTTTGACGAGGCCTTCCAGCACGTGGGCGCGGTCCTCCGCTTTTTCCAGGTCGTACTGGGTGCGGTGGGTCACCACTTCTTTCTGGTGTTCGATGTACGCCTCCAGGAGCGGCTTCAGTCCCAGCTGGCGGGGCGCTTTGTTGACGATCGCCACCATGTTGAAGCTGTATGCGATTTGCAGATCGGTCTTCTTGAACAGGTAAGCGAGGATGCCATCGGCATCCGCGTCTTTTTTCAGCTCGATGACGATCCGCAGCCCTTGCCGTCCGCTCTCGTCCCGAACCTCGGCGATGCCGTCGACTTTCTTCTCCAGCCGCAAGGTGTCGATCGCGAGCACCAGCTTGGATTTGACGACCTGGTACGGGATTTCCGTGATGACGATCTGCTGCTTGCCTCCGCGCACGTCTTCGACGGCGGTTTTGGCGCGGATGTAAATGCGCCCTTTCCCCGTCTCGTAAGCTTCGCGGATTCCCTCTTCGCCCATGATCAAGCCGCCGGTCGGGAAATCCGGGCCTTTGACGATTTTCATCAGGTCGGCGACGTCCAGGCTGGGTTCGTTCATCACCGCGATGCAAGCGTCGATGACTTCCCTCAGGTTGTGGGTCGGAATCTCGGTGGCGAAACCGGACGAAATCCCGCTGACGCCGTTCACCAACAGGTTCGGATACCGCGAAGGAAGCACGACCGGCTCCTTCGTCGAGTTGTCGAAGTTGTCCTTGAACGGGACCGTGCGCTTCTCGATGTCCCGTAACAGCTCCATGGCGATCGGCGACAGCCGCGCTTCCGTATACCGCATCGCCGCGGCCGGATCGTCGTCCATCGAGCCCCAGTTGCCGTGACCGTCGATCAGCGGATGCGCCATTTTCCAAGGCTGCGCCATGCGGACCATGCCTTCGTAGATGGACGAGTCCCCGTGCGGATGGTAGTTGCCCATCACGTCGCCGACGGTTTTCGCCGACTTGCGGTACGGCTTGTCCGGCGTGTTGCCGGCATCGTACATGGCGTACAGGATCCGCCGCTGCACCGGCTTCAGTCCGTCGCGCACGTCGGGGATCGCCCGGTCCTGGATGATGTATTTGGAATAGCGCCCGAAGCGGTCCCCTACGACCTCCTCCAGAAACGCCGGCAAAAAGTTCTCAAGAATGCTCAAACCCTGGTTCCTCCTTCAAGGAAGGCTGGTAGTAACGGCAACTCGCCGCCAAAAGGACGGCTGGTCGGCCGTACCCTTAGGCGCTAACGGACATCCTGTCCGTTATTCGGTAAAAACGCATGTCATAAAAATGTAACGGTCACCAGCGACCTTATTTCCCCCGATTCCTCTTCAATACCGGCGATAAGCGTCCGATAAGAGCACCTGTGTCCGTTAGAATTCCAAAAACCCGAATTTGTTACCATTAGCGGCCCACGTGTCCGTTAGACGTACAAGACCTGAGCGTCACCATGCATTCTCTGATCTCTTCTTCATCCATCGCCCATCATCCTCCCGTCCCACCACACCGTACCTCAAACGCGCCAACGTCGTATTGCGGGTGTCCAGAGGGCGCAGCGCCTCGGAATCCCCCTTCCGGGGAAGGGGGAGCTTAGGGGGTTGGCGGTACCCCTGACTTAGGGGGTTGGCGAAGAGGTTTGGAAAAATGTTTTGCAAAAAGGGGCACGAGAGCGGATTTCGGTGTTACGCACCGGCATTATGAAAAAAGGAGGGGAGGAGCCCTCTCCTCATTCCTCGTACTCCGTGAAGTCCACGTTCTCGATGATCCACCGCTTGCGGGGATCCACCTTGTCCCCCATCAGCGTCGATACGCGGCGCTCCGCCTTGGCGGCGTCCTCGATCTGCACCTGCAGCAGCGTGCGCGACTCGTAGTTCATCGTCGTTTCCCACAGCTGCTCGGGGTTCATCTCCCCCAACCCTTTGTACCGCTGCAGCTCGGCGTTTTTGCCGAACTCCTTCAAATAGTTCTGAAGCTGTTCGTCCGTCCAGGCGTACCGAATCGTCTCCAGCTTGCCGGACTTGCGCGTGATCTTGTACAGCGGCGGCTGCGCGATGAACACGCGGCCCGCATCGATCAGAGGCTTCATGTACCGGTAGAAGAACGTCAGCAGCAGCACCTGGATATGGGCGCCGTCCGTGTCGGCGTCGGTCATGATGATGATTTTCGAGTAATTGCATTCGTCCACGTCGAATTCGGAGCCGATGCCCGCCCCGATCGCGGAAATAATGGCTTTGTATTCCTCGTTCTTCAGAATGTCGAGCAGCTTGGCCTTCTCCGGGTTCATCGGTTTGCCCTTGAGCGGCAGGATCGCTTGATGCTTGGAGTCGCGTCCCTGCTTGGCCGAACCGCCGGCCGAGTCCCCTTCGACGATGAACAGCTCGTTCTTCGTGTAATCCTTCGACTGCGCGGGAGACAGCTTGCCGCCGAGGCTGGGGCTGTCGCTGCGCTTCTTGCCGCTGCGCACTTCCTCGCGCGCTTTGCGCGCCGCCTCGCGGGCTTTGGAGGCTTGCACCGCTTTGCGGATCAGCATGCCTCCGACCTGCGGATTCTCCTCCAGGAATACCGCCATCTTCTCGGACACCACCGCGTCGACGGCGCTCCGGGCGGACGCGCTGCCGAGCTGGTCTTTCGTCTGCCCGACGAATTCGACGTCCGACATCTTGATGTTGATGACGGCCATCATGCCTTCGCGCAAATCGGCGCCCTCGAGGTTCTTCTCCTTCTCCTTGAGCTGTCCGGTCTTGCGGGCGTATTCGTTCATGACCCGGGTATACGCGGTCTTGAAGCCGGTTTCGTGCGTGCCGCCGCCGCGCGTCGGAATCGCGTTCACGAACGATGCGATCGTTTCGGTGTAGCCGTCGTTGTATTGAAGAGCCACCTCGACCTCGATGTCGTCTTTCTCCGCCGCGAAGTGAATGACGTCGTGCAGCACCGTCTTGTCCTCGTTCAAATACTGTACGAACTGTCTGGCTCCGCCTTCGTAGTGGAACACGTCCGCTTGGCCGGTCCGTTTGTCGGTCAGCGTGACCTTCAGGCCGGAATTCAAAAACGCGATTTCCTGCAGCCGTTCCGCGAGCGTGTCGTAGCTGAGGTTGATCGAGCCGTGGAACACTTTGGCGTCCGGTTTGAACGTCACCTTCGTGCCGGTCTTGTTCGTGTTGCCGACGACTATGAGGTCCGTGACCGGCTCGCCGACGTGCTCGACGCCTTTCGCGTCGACCCAAGTTTCGAAACGCATTTTATGTATTTTGCCTTCGCGGTAAATCTCCACTTCCAGCCATTCCGACAGCGCGTTCGTCACCGACGCGCCCACCCCGTGCAGACCGCCGGATTTCTTGTAGCCCCCGCCGCCGAATTTGCCTCCCGCGTGCAGGATCGTGTACACGACTTGCGGCGTCGGAATGCCCGATTTGTGCATGCCGGTCGGGATGCCCCGTCCGTTGTCCGTCACCGTGACGGAGTTGTCCGCGTGGATCGTGACGTCGATTTTCGAGCAGAACTTGGCCAAATGCTCGTCCACCGCGTTGTCGACGATTTCCCATACGAGATGGTGCAGCCCTGCGGACGTCGTGCTGCCGATATACATCCCCGGCCGTTTGCGGACCGCGGTCAGTCCCTCCAAGATCTGAATGTCATCCGCGCTGTATTCCGTTCCTGCCTGCGCCGCGCTCTCCGCGAACAGGTCCAATTGTTCGGCCACGAACGGACCTCCTTCGAGTCTTTACCTTCGTCCTATTTTAATTTAAGATATCTTGCTTCGTAAAGACGGCAAACGATACGGCCAACCCCGCAGCCGCCCAGATCCCCAGCATGGCAAGGGAAAATCCGAGGGTCATGCCTTCGATCGGAGGGGGCGTTCCCTGTAAATAATCGGTAAGCTCCAGGTTGACGTTGAACAGGTATTTGGCGGAATGCCACGAAGACGCCATGTTCGTAAGCACGGTGCCGGCAATGACCGCGGCCATCATCGTGACGAAGCTTGCCGCCGTGCTGCGGACGAGCACGGACACCATCAGCGCCAGCACCGCTACCGTCATCGCGGAGCACCAGACCAGCCCGGCCTGCATGAGCAGGTACATATACTGCGGAACCGCGTGAACCGTCGCGACGTTGACGTCGGCGCCGCTCACCCGGAACCCCGTGAAAATCGGCTCCCCCCAACCCTGGTACCCGAAGGCGAGACCGGAGATCAAGTAGCACAACGCTGCGTTCGTGACGATAATCAAGGAAACGTATAACGTAAGCGTAACCAGTTTCGATAAAAGAATCCGCCACCGTCGGACGGGCCGGGTCAGCAGCATTTTGATCGTCCCGGTCGACCGTTCCCCGGACACGAGGTCCGAAGCGATCGCGAGCACCATCAGGGGGATGAATAGGGTAACGGAGTTGTCCAAGTACCCCCGGGTGAACGTGACCGCGTTCGGCGTGTTCGGATTCATGTCATGGTCCAAATAATATTGAAGCTGCTGCACGAGCGCACGCCGCCACTTCTTCCATTCTTCCGGAATGCGTTCGCTGCCGAGCGCCCGGGTATTGTCCGTGATGCGGTTCTGCAGTTCCGCCCGCCAGTCGCCTTTGAACTTCTCCGCGCTGTTTTGCGCGATTTTCATCTGGGCGTAAACGAACACCGGAATGAGGACCAGCAAAACGAGCACGACGAACGCGAAACGTTTCTTTTTCCACACCTTGATCGTCTCGTTCTGCACGAGCGCCAGCCATTCAGCCAATTCCCTCACCCTCCGTCAGACTCAAGAATAGCTCCTCCAGCGAAGGCGTGACCCGCTGGACGGCCCGCACCTCGACGCCTGCCCGCACCAATTCTGCCACCATGCCGGGAATCCGGTCCTCGTCCATCACGGTGACGATCGCCTCCTTCATCCCGGCCAGCACGGCATCGTCGATCCGGTGCTCATGCTCTCCGACCAGGCGAACGTTCGGGTCGGCCGCCAGCATCCCGCGTCCTTTGCCGGGCTGGTCCAGCAGCCAGAGGGTGTATGTATCCGCATGGGCAATCAGCTCCTCCACCTTGCCTACCGCGATCACTTCCCCGTGGGAGATGATCGCGACGCGGTCGCACATGAGCTGGATCTCGCTCAGCAGGTGGCTGGAGATGAACAGGCTCATGCCTTCGTCCGCCAACCGCCGGATGAAGGCGCGCAGTTCCTTGATCCCGAGCGGATCGAGGCCGTTCGTCGGCTCGTCCAGGATGAGCAGCTTCGGACTTCCGAGAAGGGCTTGGGCGATGCCGAGCCGCTGGCGCATGCCGAGCGAATAGGTTTTGACCTTGTCATGGATCCGTTTATCCAGCCCGACGATCTCCGCGACCTCCAGGATGCGCTCGCGGGTAATGCCCTTCTGCATCCGCGCGAAATGCTCCAGGTTTTCCCATCCGGTCAAATAACCGTACATCTCCGGGTTTTCCACGATGCAGCCGACGTGCCGAAGCGCCTTTTCCGGAGAGCGGCTGACGTCTTCCCCGCACACCAGCACCCGGCCGCCCGTAGGCTTGATCAGATCGACGAGCATGCGGATGGTCGTCGTTTTGCCTGAACCGTTCGGGCCCAGGAAACCGAAAATTTCGCCGGCCCTCACGTCGAAGGAGACGCCGCGGATAATGGGCTTTCCCCCGATGTTCTTTTTAAGCCCTTGCACGGACAGGACGATGTCGCCGCCTTCGATCGGATTCGCGTTCATCACGGCATTCGCCTCCTCTTCGGTTACTGCAGGGCTTGGACGATCCGCGCGGCTATGCGGGCATAACCGGCTTCGTTCGGATGGAAATGGTCCGAAGACAAATAGCTTCCGATGTCGGACTCGAACAGATCGAACGTCGGCACGACGGTCGCGTTGCCGTCCGCGGCCGCGAAGCCGTGGGCGTATGCGTTCCATTTCTGGATCGTATCGCTGGCGGGGATGCGGAGGCTCTCCACGTCGTAAAACGGGTTGTACAAGCCTACGTAAACGATCCTCGCCGCCCCGTTCAGCATGCGAAGCGCAGCGAGCACGTCGCTCAGCCTTTTCTCCGCGACCGGCAGCCGGCTGTCCAATTGCTCCGGGGAGATTTCGCTTCCTTGGGCCAGCGATCCGCCGTCGGTCGCGAATTCGAACAAATCGTTGGCGCCGATGGTCAACATGACGATATCGGCCTGCACGATGGCGTCGACGTATCCCTTGTCGTCCAAATGCTCCAGCAGTTGATCCGCCCGCAGTCCGCCGATGGCCAGATTGTTGATCACCCGCACGGGCTTGCCCATCGCTTTCGACAGGTCGGCGGCGGCGGTTTTGACGTACCCGTTGCCGGTTTCGTCGCCGGTCCCGACGGTCAAGGAATCGCCAAGCGCCGTGATTTTCAGCTCCGGCTTCGATGCCAAGGATCCCGCCGCCGCGGCCGGAGGCTTCGAAGCCTCGGGAATCGCCATGCCGGCCGAAGGCGCCCAGTGATCTTTCAGCGCCAAGCCGAAACCGGCGAGCAGCACGATCAGGCAAACCAAAGTCACGGCGCCCAGCCCGCGCCACAACCACGAAGTCGGTCTCATCTCTCTCCACCCCGTTCGTTGGAAAAAAACGCTTCTTTCCGCTATCCTTTCACGATAACGGTTTGCGGCGACATTTTCAAATGCCGGGGTGTTCCCCCATCCCCCGATACATTGCCGCCAACCTCCACAACCCTTAAAACTTTACCCCCGGATCCCCCTAACCTTTCGCCATCCCCCTAAGTCCCCCTTCCCCGGAAGGGGGACCCCGAGGCGCTGCGCCCTCTGGACACCCGCATGACGACTTCTAGCAGGAGAGTTACGAGAGTGGAGAGACTTACGTCGATTCCTGGCAACAGGTATTTCTTTGCCTCAACCAACCGTTTCGTGCGCATTCGTGCGGATCGGTTACAAGTTGGCTTCCATTTACAACGGCTGCTGCAATGAGCCTCACCCGCTCCCCTTTTAGCGTAGTACTAAAATGCACTTAATTCCCGCAAGATCAAGGGTTTTCTTAGTACTTAAGTGCCAATGCGCATTTATTTGTTTGAAAATCGGTTTTTCTAACCAATTCCTGCGAAACTAAATGCACTTAGGTTCTTGACACTTCGATTTTGCTGGCTCCCCCGGTTTTTAGATGTATTTTGGCATTTGAGCTTGACAAGTTGATGCAGAGCCCGTGTGAAGGGGACACGGAATGCGAACGTTTCTCCGCCCGTTATTTTCAAACAAAACCCGACCAGCCGAAGCCGATCGGGTTGTTCGCATTGCTTCATTTACTGATCATCCCTGCTGCACCCATTACGCCGTCAAGAAACGGTACTGGGCCTCCACGAGGCTGCGGTAATGCCCCGGGCGCTTCATGAGCTCGTCGTGGTTGCCCTGTTCCACGATCTCGCCGTGATCGAGCACGACGATCGTGTCCGCATGGCGGATCGTCGACAGCCGGTGCGCCACGATGAAGGACGTGCGGCCTTCCAGCAGCCGGCCGAGCGCCTCCTGGATACGCAGCTCCGTCTCGGTGTCGATGCTGGCCGTCGCTTCGTCCAGGATGAGGATTTTCGGATCGGCGAGCAGCGCCCGCGCGAACGAGAGGAGCTGCCGCTGGCCGACGGACAGCGCGCTGCCCCTCTCCTGCACCTGCGTATCATAGCCGTCCGGCAAGTTCACGATGAAATCGTGGGCCAGCACCGACCGGGCCGCGGCTTCCACTTCCGCGTCCGTCGCGTCGGGCCGGCCGTAGCGGATGTTCTCGCGGATCGTGCCCGAGAAGATGAACGTGTCCTGCAGCACGATCCCGACCTGCGACCGCAAGCTGTCCAAGGTGACGTCCCGCACGTCGACGCCGTCGAGCAGCACCCGGCCTTCCGTCACGTCGTAGAACCGGCACAGCAAGCTGACGATCGTGCTTTTTCCCGAACCGGTATGGCCGACGAGCGCGACCGACATGCCGGGCTTGACGTCCAGGCTGACGTTCCGCAGCGCCAGCCGGTCCGCGTCGTACGCGAAAGACACGCGATCGAACTTGACGGCGCCTTGCAGGGCGGGCATCGGAAAGGCGTCCTTTTTCTCGGGAACGGCCGGCTTTTCGTCCATGTATTCGAAAATCCGCTCGACCGACGACATCGCGATCAACAGTTGGGAATACATGTTGCCGAGCCGCGTGATCGGCTCCCAGAAGCTCCCGACGTAGTTGACGAACGCGACGAGAATGCCGACCGTTACCGCCCCGGTTTGGATCAGGTGCGTGCCGTACAGGATCAGGATCAGCGTGCCGACGGCCGACGTGATCTCGATCACCGGACCGAACAACTGGTTCATCGCGGATGCGAAGTTCCAAGAACGGAGATTGTCCCGGACCATGCCTTCGAAAAACGTTTTGTTCTCGTCCTCCTGCGTGAACGCCTGCGTGACCCGGATGCCCTGGATCGCTTCGTTCAAGTGGGAGTTGATGCGGGACGACTTGATCCGCACGATCTGCCAGGCGAGCCGGATCCGTTTCCGAAGCGAGGTGGAAACGAGGAACATGACCGGCACCGTGATCATGACGGCGAGGCCCAGCTTGAAATTCAGCGCGAGCAGGATGACGATGATGCCGAACAGCTGCAAAATGTCGATGATCGAGTTGACGAGGCCGTTGGTCAGCATTTCCTGCAGCGAGTTGACGTCGTTCGTGACCCGGACCAAGACGGACCCGGCAGGCCGCTTGTCGTAAAACCGGAAAGACAACGATTGCAAATGCTTGAACAGCGCGGACCGCACGTCGAAAATGACGAACTGTCCGATCCGGTTCGTTTTGTTGATCGTATAGTGCGACGACCACCAGCGGACCGCGTACAGCAGCAGCATCACGGCTGCAATCGTAACCAGCAGCGGCACGCTTCCGGGGCCGTCCTTCGGATGGATCGCCCGGTCGATGGCGGCGCTGAGCAGCAGCGGAATCGCCAGCCGCGGCAGCATGCCGAACAGCAGCATGACGACGGACACTTTCGCCACGTCCGACTTGTACGGGCGGATATATTGCATCAAGCGGGCCATCTGCTTCCAGTTGAACGGCTTGTCGATCAGGACGTCGTCCTGGTAGACGAATTTCCGGCTCATCCCGTCACCTTCCTCTCGATCACGGAGACGGTTTCGAGCGGGGCAAGATCCAGCTCATCCGGCCGATCGGCGAATTGGATTTTATACGTCTCGCGGTATAATCCGGGCTGGCGCAGCAGTTTCTCGTGTTTGCCCCGCTGCACGACATGCCCTCGGTCGAGAACGACGATTTCGTCGGCGTGCATGAGCGACGAGATGCGGTGGGCGATGATGAACGTCGTGCGCCCTTTCATGACTTCCCGCAACGATCTCTGGATGGCCTGCTCCGTCTCCATGTCCAGCGCGCTGGTGGAGTCGTCGAGGATGAGCACCTTCGGCTTCCGCAGGAACGCGCGGGCGATGGCGATCCGCTGTTTCTGGCCGCCGGAGAGGCCCATGCCCCGCTCGCCGACGACGGTCTCGTAGCCGTCCGGAAGCTCGCGGATGAACCCGTCGGCCATCGCCAGCCGGGCGGCTTCCTCGATCTCTTCCATGGTGGCGTTCGGCCGGCCGTACGCGATGTTCTCCATGATCGTCGTCGAGAACAGGAACGATTCCTGGAATACGACGGCGACGTGGTCCCGCAGCCCGGCCAGTTCGAGCTGCCGGATATCCTTGCCGTCCAGCGTGATCGATCCGCCGGTTACGTCATAGGCCCGCAGCAGCAGGTTCACGACGGTCGATTTGCCCGATCCGGTGCCGCCCAAAAGTCCGATGACGGAGCCGGGCGGAACGTCCAACTCGAAGCCGGCGAGCGCAGCGGCATGTTCGTCATGGCTGCCGTATCGGAATTGGACGTCCTCGTAACGGATATGTCCAATGCCATCCAGCTTGTCGATCGCCTCGGCGTTGCGGGCGTTTTTCACCGCGATCGGCTGGTTCAGCAGCTCGAGCAGCCTTTCCCCGGCCGCCTTGGACTGCGTGTAGCCGTTGATCTGGAAGCCGAGCGACCAGAGCGGCGCCACGATGATGCCGAGCATGCTGGACATCGCCACCAGATCGCCGAGCGACATGTAACCGCGAATGACGCGCCAGCCGCCGGCCAGGATCAGGATCGCGACGCTGAAGTTGGCGATGAATTCCATGGCCGGGAAGAACCGCGCCCATACGCCCGCGATCTCCAGGTTGATGTCGCGATACTCCTCGTTGCGCCGGGAAAATTTGTCGATTTCGAACGGTTCGCGGGCGAATGACTTCACCGTGCGGACGCCCATGACGTTCTCCTGCACGCTGACGGTCAATTTGCCCATCGCCGAGCGGATCGCCCGGAAAACCGGATGAATTTGCTGCTCGAATTTGATGGCCACGAAAATGAGGACCGGAATGGTCGACAGCGAGATCAGCGTCAGCTGCCAGTCGATGAACACCATCATGGCGAAGCCGAACAGCACCAAAAACATCGTGTTCATCAGCTGCGCCATGCCGAAGCCGATGAAGTTGCGGAGGCCCTCGATGTCCGCCGTCAACCGCGACATGAGGTCGCCCGTCTTGGCGTTGTCGTAGAACGAGAAGGACAATTGCTGAAGCTTGGCATAGCAGCCGTTGCGCAGCCGGGTGGCCAGCCGGTTCCCCAGGCGTCCCCCGCAAAACCCGTGGACGTATTGGCATCCGGCCTTCACGATGACGATGCCGACCGCAAGCAATGCCAGTCCGAAAACGCCTTCAAAACGGCCGGGCAAAATCATGTCGTCGATCAGCCTGCGCAGCAGCAGCGGATACGCGAGCCCGAGCGCCGTCGCCATGGCCAATCCGAGAATGGATCCCGCCAAAAACGGTTTGTCCTGCCAGTAGTAGGATTTCAATCCCCGGAAGATGTCCAAGACCGAACCTCCTGTAATCGGGAGTTTGGCGGCGCCAAATTCTCCCCGCATTTGGTTACCCCGGAAGTTTAACCCGTTTTGGCAGGCGGGGCAATTTCGGTCTGGCACCTTCAGAACGGCTCAAACGGAAGCAGGCAGAGTTAGGGAAACGGAGAACGGCGTAATCGCTTAAATCGTCGTTTATCGTGCCTTTTCCTCCCATTTTGGAAGATCCGCCGACGGAAGCCCCTGAGAGCGCAAAAAAACTCCTCCGCGTTGATCTCGGCGCCCGTGCGCCAACAATCGCGAAGGAGGATGCCTGATTGTTCAAGCCGTCAAATCGAATAAGCGGAGACCGAAACCTCTTCCGTCTCCCGTGTCGGGCGGCCGGGTTGCCGCTCGGGGGAAACGGCCGCCGGAAACGTCCGCCATTCCAGCGCCTCGTCCTGCATGTCGGGAGACGCCCACCCCCACTGGAGACCGGTCGTGCGGGCGATGTCGGCGTCCAGCGTGCACAGGTCGCTTTTGGAAATGTCGGACAGCGCCGTTCTCCCGAGGGATTGCGCCACCTGCTCCATTTCCGTCACGCAGGCCCCCAAATAGCGGGCGAGGTTGCGGGCGGACCGGTCGACATCCAGCTCCGAGGTCATTTTGCCCGTGTAGACGACGAGGCTGGTCGCCGCTTCGAACGGCGCCGTTTCCACG
This sequence comes from Cohnella caldifontis, assembly GCF_029360585.1. GTDB lineage: Bacteria > Bacillota > Bacilli > Paenibacillales > Paenibacillaceae > Cohnella > Cohnella caldifontis. The sequence goes on from NZ_JAQZSJ010000001.1 coordinate 128,767, forward strand.
ATTTGATCCCCGATCAAGGCCATCATGGCGGCGGTGCCGATATAGACGGCATCCGCGCCGAGCGCCATCGCTTTCAGCATGCAGCCCGGCGTGACCAATCCTCCGGTGGCGATCAGGCTGACTTGGCCGACGGCGCCTTTGCGGGCCAAGTAACGGGATGCCCGGGCGACCGCGAACAACGTCGGCAGTCCGACGTCGTCCTGCAGCGTCGGCGCCCCGCCGTGGGTACCTCCTTCCGCCCCGTCGAGCGTAATGAAATCGACCCCGGCGTCGAGCGCGATTTGGAGTTCCTTCTCCAGATGGTGCGTGGCCGCGATCTTAAGGCCGACCGGCACCCCGGTCTCCTCCCTGAGGCGGCCGACCAGTCCGATGAATTCCTCGGGGGAATCGACGCCCGGCAGTCGGGAATGGATCACGGACGGTTCGCCTTCTTTCAATCCGTACACTTCCCGGTAATCTTCCCCGATGTTCTTCGGCGTCGTCCGCTGCGACGCGGAGCCTTGGGCGCCTTGTCCCAATTGGATTTCGACCGCGTCCAGCTGCATGTACTTGTCCGGCGTGTTCATCCATCCGCCGCGGTTATATTGGCCGATGAACAGGCTGGCCGCCTCCCGTTCTTCCCGAAGCAGGCCCGCCTCCCCGGAATTCGTGGCCGTTCCGGCTGCCGTGGCGGCTTTGGCCAGCGCCAGCTTCGCGTTTTTGCTCAACGCTCCCCCGAACGACATGGCCGCGATCATGATCGGGATCGAGATCGTCAGCGGCTTGCGGGCGCGCGGGCCGATCGTTACGGACGTATCGATAGCCACCTTCTCCGGCGTCGGCATCCGGAACAGGTGGACGGGGTTGAAGAGCAGCTTCTCCCACGGCGAAAAATGGATCGGGCTGCCGAGCGGACGGGGAACCGGCGTGCCGTGGGCGGAACGCATCAGGATCTCCATCAGGTTCGCCATTCCGATCTTCTGTCCGACCGGAATCGTCGCCGACAAATTCTCGGTATACTGGTCATTGACCATGCGGGAAATGGCTTTGTCGGCCGTTTCGTTCGCGATGGAGCGGATCAGGTTCTCAATGAACTTCATGGCCCGCACCCGGCTCCATCGACTGGAGCATGCCGTCCAGACGCCGGGACATGTTCAGGCACATTTGCTTGATCGTCCCGAGCTGGCGGGCGGCGCTTTGCTCTTCGACGGCGATGTCGACGAGCTCTTGCTTTTCGAACCCCGTTAACTTCCGGTAGTGCTCGTGCTCCACGCTGGACAACGTCCCCGCCATCGTCTCGATCCGGGCAATTTCCGAACTCAAATACTCGATCGTTTGTTTCATGTCGTTCCATTCCGCCATTCGGGAGCGTCCCCTTTCGTTTCTATTGCGACTTCTCTAGGAAAGGATGTCACAAGGAAAAAGCCTCTATTCGCCCGATGAAGGGGAATAGAGGCTTTAGAAACGTGATGTTCAACCGTTGCCGATCCCGCGGACCCATTGCTCCCATTGCCCGCGGATTTCCTGAAGGCGCGCCGTCTGTGCCGGATCCGTCATCGACGCTCCGAGGCTCGAAGCATACTCCGCCAGCTCCCCGGACAACTCGGCGTAAGCGTCGCGCAGCGTTCGGCGGTAAGTTTCCGCGAGCCGGGCGTTCCACGTCTCCCGCACGGAGGATAACCATTCGTCCGCCGTTTGGAAGAGCAGTTCGGCGGCCCAGTCGCGGAGCGCGTTTTTCCCTTCGTTTTCGAAGAAATGCTTCGGGGATTTGAACGCTTGCCACAACCGCTTGGCATCGGGCAACGGACCGTCCCGATACGGTTCGCCGATCGGCAGTTCCAGGGCCGGCCGCGCGGAAGGCTCCAAGGCGAATCCTTCCTTCGCCAGTTCGGCGGCCGCGGCGTTCAGCACTTCCCCCACCGAACGTTCAAGCGTCCCCTCCAGCCGAAGCCCCGCGGAACGCAGCTCCTGCGCCAAGTCTTCCCCTAGGCCGCGCTTAAGGTCTTCCCAGCAGGCGACCAGCAGCTTCTTCAAATCCCGGCCGTCGTCCTGAAGCACGGAAGGATGGAAAGCCGTCTGAAAATGTTCGCCGAACCGGTAATACGCCCGCTGGCGCAAATGGTACAGCTGCTCGGCCGCTTCCTGCAGCAGCGGCTGCACCGCGGCGCCGGGCGCGTCCCGGCGGCCGTTCTCCCTCCACGTCTCGGCCAGCGCCATCCAGCGGTCCGCCTCCGCTTTGCGGGCGTCGGCATCCGCGGTCGCGGCCTGCAGCCACCCGTCCAGCTGGCGGCCGGCGCGTTCGATTTCCTTGCGGGCGGAAGCGGCGGCCAAGCCGCCCAGCTCCGTGCGGGCGAATGAATGGAACGCCTGCTCGAACGCCGCGAGCCCGGACGATTCCCATTGCCGCGCGTTGCCCGCCAATTTCGCGTCCAGCCCCCGCAGGCTGGATACGGCGAACAGCCGGGGATTGCGGATCCCGTGCTTCAGGAGCTGTTTCGCGACATGCTCCCGCACCGCCGCCAGCTCATCTTCCGAGGAAGCAAGGTCGGCGGCGTTGATCAGGAAAAACATTTTATCCAGTTCGAAAACGTCTTTGACGCTTCCCAGCTGGTTCAGGAACTGCCGGTCCGCCTCGGTGAACGCGTGGTTGTAATACGTCACGAACAGCACGGCGTCGGAGTTTTTGATGTACTCGAACGCCACGCCGGTATGGCGCGCGTTGATCGAATCGGCTCCCGGCGTGTCGACGAGCACCGCTCCGCCCCGCGTCAGCGGCGAATCGACGGACAAGTCGATCTCCGCCACGAAGCAGGACGCTTGCTCGTCGGCCGCATATTGCCGGTAGCCTTCGCCCGTCTCCGGAAACCGCGTGCCCAGCAAGCCGCCGTAGCGGGACCAGCCCTCGGACGCCGCGCGCAGGAAAGCCAGGTGCGGCTTGCCCCTCGGATGAACGTCGTCCCCGTTCATGCGGACGGCCAGACCCAGCAAAGCTTCGGCCGTACCGGCACCGTCGATCTCCGCCTGGGGCACGCCAAGCCGCCGCAGCGAATGGCGGATATCTTCCATCATCGCTTCGCCCGATTTCATCGTGATATATGCCGTGCCGGCCGGATGCTCCGGCGTCGGGGCGACGATGCGGTTGATCGCGGCCGTCGTCGGATTCGGGGACACCGGCAGCGCCGGTTGTCCGATCAGCGCGTTGGCGAACGACGATTTGCCCGCGCTGAAGGCGCCGAACAACGCGATCGTAAACCGGCGGCTGCGGAAGCGCTCCGCTTTGGCCGTCAGCCCGTCGGCCGTTTTGGCCAGCGCCGGAATCGGCCTCAGCAGGGCCGCCGCTTGCTCCAGCAAGGACACCGCCTCTGCCGGGGCGCCCAGCGACAGCTCGGCAGAGCCGAAATCCGCCGCCGCTTCCTCCGGCGTTTCCCGATCGTCCGCCAACTCGTCAACGTCAGCAAGCTCGAAGACGCCTGCACTCGCGGCGGTCTGGGCCGGCTGCGGCAATCGAGGTTCCGGTTCGGACGCGCGTTCGGGGAGAAGCGCCAGCAGCCGCTCCTTTACCTCCTCCTCCGACCGCTCCAGCTCGGAGTGCGCCGCGGCCGCCGTTTCCCGTCGCTGCAGGTCCGCAAGCTCCGACGTCAGCCGCTCCGCTTCGCGGTCCAGCTCCGGCTGGCGAAGCGCGAGAATTCGATCCATGAAGCCCATCGCCGCTCTGCGATAGCGGCTTTTGATCTCGGCGCTGACGTCCGCCGCGAAGTTCAGCACGGCTTGCCCGTCCGCGCCCATGCCGGGTTTCACGCGTTCCCGCAGCCACCCCGGCGTCGCGGGCTCGAAGGCGGCTTCGAGCGCGGCCTCCATGTCCTCGCCTTCCCATCCCGCTTCTCGGGCTTCGCGCCGGAGCAGCTCCCGGACGTGGCCGTTCAGATTCGCGGAGATTTGCCGGTTCAAATCGTCCGTGAGCAGCGACAGCCGGCTCTCGCGCTCCGCCTCCGTCTTCGCCGCGCCGCCGAACCAGCCGACCTTGAACCCGGGCTGCAGGCTCTCCAGCACCGCACCCGCTTTGTCCCGCGTCTCGGCGGGCGTCAGGTTGGCATTTTCCAGCAGGCGGTCCAGCTCCGTACGGACGGCGTCCTTATGGGCATTGCCCGCCCCGCGGACTTGCCGGAGCTCCTCTTCCAGCCGGCGGCGCGTTTCCGCAAGCCGCGCGTACGCCCCTTCCTCCGCGTCGCCGATCTCCCCGTGAAGCCTCTCCCGCTCTTCGCGGTGATTTTCCCGCAACGATTCGCGGAACAACTCCGCCAAATAAACCGCGGATCGCGCCGCCGAACGTCGCATCAGCTCCCCGCGCAGCGGCTTCAGCCGTTCAATCAGGGTCAGCAGCTCCCCCCATTGGGACAAAGGATGCCCGGGCACTCTCAAGGAGAGGAACAACAGTCCCGCGGGGCGGATTTTCCACGCTTCCAACGCTTGGCGAATGCCGTCCCGGAACGACTCGAACGCCACCTCCGATTCCCGGTGCTTGTCGATCTGGTTCACGATGACGTAAGCCGGCTTGCCCCAGTCGGCGAGCTGCCGCAAAAACCGGAAGTTCACGTCGGACAACACGTGGTTGTAATCGGTCACGTAAAACACGACGTCCGCCAGATGCAGCGCCGATTCCGTCGCCGCCCGATGCGCCGAATCCGTGGAATCGACGCCCGGCGTGTCCACGATCGCCAAGGTTCCGCCCAGCAAGGGTACGGGGTACGTCACCTCGAGCGAAGCGACGCCTTCCCCGTCCACGGCGAAGCCGTGCAGCTCCGCGATCGGGATTTCCTTCTCGGGAAGCACCGTGCCGTCCCCGGAGCGAAAGCTCATGCGCGCGGACGGCGCCCCGTCCGCGATCGTCACGACGTTGGCGCTCGTCGGGATCGGAGAGGACGGCAGCAGGTTCGCGCCGCAGAGCGCGTTCACCAGCGTGGATTTGCCGGCCGAGAAATGTCCGCAGAACGCCAGCGTGAGCAGGCCGCGCTCCAGCTTGGCAGCCAGTTCGCGGTATTTGGCCCCTTGTTCCCCGTCTCCCTCGGCGGTGACGAATTCCGCCATGCGTTCGAGCGATCGCCGCAGGCTCTCCGTGCCTATAGGGGACAATGGGGCAGCATCGAGTCGATTCAAGGCGTTGCGCTCCTTTTCGTTCGTTTCGCGGTCGTTTTCCGAAGCGTCGATTTCATCCGGGCTTTGCCTTCCTTGCACGTGTCCAGGAACGGGCAAACCTCGCACTTCGGATTCTGGGCCTTGCAATGATACCGGCCGAAAAAAATAAGCCGATGGTGGGTGATCGTCCACTCGTCCCGGGGAACGAGCTTCATCAGTTTTTTCTCGACTTCCAGCACCGAATCGTCCGGCTTCGCGGCGCCCAGCCGCTTGGACACCCGCTCCACGTGCGTGTCGACGGCGATGGCCGGCACCCCGAAGGCGTTGGACACGACCACGTTGGCCGTTTTGCGTCCGACCCCCGGCAGCTCCGTAAGCGCCTCGTGCTCGCGCGGCACTTCCCCGCCGTATTTGTCGATCAAGATTCGGCACAGCTTCTGGATATTCGCCGCTTTGTTGCGGAACAAGCCGATGCGCCGGATGTCGTTCTCCAGCTCCTCGAGCGGCACGTTCAAATAATCTTGCGGCGTTCTATATTTCTCGAACAGCGTCGCCGTCACTTTGTTGACCGTCTCGTCCGTGCATTGGGCCGACAGCAGCACCGCGATCACCAGTTCGAACGGATTGCGGTGGTTCAGCTCGCAGCGGGCGTCCGGGAACATCCCGGCCAACGTGTCCAGCGTGCGTCTCATCGCTTGTGCGTTCATGCGTCCGTATCTCCCGTCGTCGAAATTCCTCCCAAGTGTATCGAATCTTGCGGATTCCGGCAATATCCGAATCCAACGAAAACAGGCCGCCCCGGGGCGGCCTGTCTCGGAATTCCGGCTTATTTTTCGATTTCCATGACTTGATTCTTCCATACGTAAATCGTGATTTTGTCCCCGTTCGCCAGCTGGGTGATGGCAAGCGGCGTCGTTCCTTGGTGGATGTAGGTCGACGTGCTGAAATTGTACACGTTGTTCTCGTTCACGTTGGTCACTTTGACTTTGAACGTGGAGCCGGTAGATTGCCAGAATTCCCGCTGCAGGCCGGGGATCACTTCGATGATCGTCTTGTCGCTCTCGTCCTTGCGGATTTCCACCCGATCGTTCGGCTGAAGGACCGACAAGGACGTGTTGGAGGTCGAGTTTTTCAGGATGAGCGGCGAAGCCTCGATCGTCCGGGTCACCGTCGATCCGTTCGGCAGCAGCAGGTCAACCGTGGAAGCGGCCGCGTTGACGGCGACGACTTTGCCGTATACCGTCGGCACGACCTTCAGCTTCGTCAGCGTCGATTTCCCGCTCAGGGTGACGTTAACCGTGTTGCCTGCGACCAAACGGGACAGCGTGATGGCCGAGCCGTTCTCGTCGAGCAGCGTCGCGTTCATCGGAACCGAGACGGATTCGCTCGTCGTGGCGTCCGGCTTCTGAAGCTGCAGTTTGTTGCCGAACACGTCGACGGAAACGATCTGGTACTGCGCGGACTTCTGCACCATGATCGAATAAACCTGGTCCTGGTTGTCGTTGAGCATCACGGATACTTGGTCTCCGGGTTTGATGTCGGCGAACGAAGCCGTGCTCACCCCGTAGATCTCGACATACGGGTACGTATAAGGTACCGTTACGACGTTGGTTGCGTCCAGACGCAGCGTCAATTGCTTCGAGGTCAAGTTGTTCTCCAGCACGGTGCCGTCGTACTTCGCGTTGAAGAAAATCGTGATCGCCTTGTCGCCGCTGTAGGAAACCGTGATTTTTTTCCCGGTCGTCAGCTTGGCGAGGGCTTGCGAAGCGTCGATGGCGAACCCGTTCTGATCGTACTTGACGCTGGTGTCCAAAATGAAATTATGCGGCGTGCCGGAGGCGTCTTTCAGCGTTAATTGCTTGATGTCCGCCAAATAGCCGACGACCGTCGCGCCGGTCAAATATTGGACGCTTCGATTGGTGACCGTGATTTGCGTCACTTTGTCGTTGGAATCCAGCGTCAGCGCGATATTGTCGTCCTTCTGGAGGTCGTCGATCCCCGGACTCGCCATGCCTTGGATGACGACCTTCACGGTGTCCGCCAGAAACTTCGCTTTCAATTCCCCGTTTTCCGTGAACTGGATCGTCCTGCTCGTCTTGCTTACGTCGAACAACGTCCCGCTCGCCGATGTCGTCAGCGGCTTGTCGATCGCGACGCCGGTCACGACGCCCGCTTTGATTTCGTACGAAATCGAATTGCCCGCTTTCAGGGCGTCGGATTTTACCGGGATGCCGCCAAGCGTAAACGCGGCTTGCGGAGAGACGGACCAAGTCTCCGTCGATCCCGTCGACGGGTCGGATACCTGGAGCTCGCCGGTCGAGGCGTTCCAGGAAACGACGTTGCCTTTGCCGGTTTTGTTCACCAACGCTTGTTTGACGGCGACGGCGATGATTTTCGGCTGCGAGCGGATCGTGTCCACCGTCAGCGTGATCGGCGCGTTCGCCGGAATGTCGGCCAGCTTGATCGTATTGCCTTGTGCATCGGTAACGGCCGGTTCGGACGCGGAATCGTAGAAGTATTCCGTAATGGCGTCCCCGACCGTCAAATAGACGGACGAGCGGGAAGAACTGTATTTGGTGAACGTGCCGTCCACGGTCTTGACGTAGGCGTTGTCGTCCGTCTGCTCGACGTACCCGATGGCGCCGTTCGAATCGTGGATCAGGATCGCTTTGCTGTACAGCTTGAGGGCGGACGCGTCGATCGGCTTGTCCGAATCGTAACGGGCGTACATCGTTTCGGGCGTCAGCGTGTAGACGTGGAGGCTGCCGTCGTCATGGAGCAAGGTCAATTGATTGTTTTTGACGGACATCAGCACGCCGGACACTTGACCCGAATAGGCGACGCTCACTTTGGATTCCGCTTTGCTGAACAAGGTGGCCATGGAGGCGCGGTTGATCGCCTGCTTCGGCTCGAAAGTGGTCGGGGTCACCCCGGCGACCAAACCTTCCTGAACCGCCGTCAACACATATGGCCGGTAGACGTCATCGATTTTGGCATTGTCCGAGAACGAAGTGCTTTTGCCGGCGTTGGCCTCGGCGGCCGCTTCCTTGCCGATCGCCCGCACCAGCAGGCGGGCCACCCATTCGCGGGAAGCTCCCGCTTTGCCCCAGGACTGTTTCTCGGAGTTGGCGAGGGCGTACTCTTCGTCGGTGAGCAGCAGTTTTCTCCGGAAAGCCTCCATCACGTAAGGTTTGGCATAATCGTCCACTTGGAAGGTGCTCGGGAACGCAATGGCGCTGGAGGTGTCGATTTCGTCGGCGAGACCCATGAATTTCAACGCCACGATCACGGCGTCTTCGCGCCGGATCGTATCGGAGGGGCGGAATTTGCCTTCGCTGCCCAGGATGATTCCCTGCAAAGCCAGCTTGGTTACGTGCTTCTCGGCCCAGTGTCCCGACTTGACGTCGCTGAACGGATTCGTCGCCGCCGAAGCCATGGGGATCGATCCCGCCGCCCCCGACCAGATCGTCGCCGTCAACGCGACGGCGGAAACCCATTGCTTGTAATGCGTCTTGCCTGCCATAAGCTTCCCCTTTCCCCGGATACAGACATGCCGGCCCCTGGGAGAGGGCCGGTATGCTTTAGGATAGATTGAAATATTGCTTGATGGACGCCGCGATGGCGGCCGCTACGCGATCTTGGAACGCAGCCGAGTACAACTGCTTCTCGTTCCCCGTATGGGTCAAATAGCCGACCTCCAGCAAAACCGCGGGCATCGTGGTCGCCCTCGTCACTTTGTAATTCGCCGTGCGCACCCCGTTATCCTTGAAGCCGGTCGCGGCTACGGCGTTTTTGTGCAGCAGCTTCGCGAAGGCGAGGCTGTCGGCGCGGGTGTAGTACGTTTCCGTACCGTTCGTCGACGCCGTGAAGCTGTTGCCGTGAACGGAGAGGAACAAGTCCGCCTTCAAGTTATTGGCGAGGTTCACCCGATCGTCCAGCGTGGGGTACGTGTCGGCATCCCTCGTTAGCACCAAATTGATTTTGGGCTCGTTCGACAAGATCGCCTGTACTTTCTTCACCACGGCCAGCGTAAAATCCTTCTCCCATTTGCCGGTGATGCTGCGGGCGCCCGGGTCGCTGCCTCCGTGTCCGGCGTCCAATACGACCGTATACCCCGATTTGGCGGGGGCGGGCGTCTCTGCCTCAGGCTTCTTCAACCGGATGAAAATATGGTTCGGCGAAGTCTTCGTGTCGACTTCGTAGCCCCATGGCTGATTGAGGTCCAAGACGATCCGCACGGTTTTCGGACTGTCCGTGAATAGGGAGTAGCGGATTTTGTCCAGCGCCTCGTGCCCCACGCCCGTGAGCTCCGGCACCGTGCCGGGAGCGGGCCGCCCTGCGTTGACGGTCATGAAGCCGGGCGTGATTCCGTTCGAGAATCCGGCGGCGAAATCGTCCGCGAAATCCGCGTTCGGAAGATCGATCACGATCCGGTCCGGTCCGGTGAGCACGTTCGTCACGGGAGCGATGGAGCCGTCGTATGTAACCGTGACCAGGTTCGGCTCGTACAGGAACTGATGGATGGGTGCCGTTGCCGCGTTCGGATCGGCCGTCCCGCTGCCGGGATTGCCCGGCGTGTCCGTCGTGCCCGATCCGTTCGCTCCGGCGGCGTTCCCTGTTCCGCCTGCCGCGTCGTCGCCTTCTCCCGGCTCGACGACGCCGATTAATCCGCCGTCCGAGGGATTCGAACCCGTTTGGGTTCCGCTTCCGGACGAAGCGCCTGAGCCGCTGCCGGTTGCCGGAGTCGATCCGGCATCCGATTGGCCGTTCCCGGCGTTCGCCCCGCTGCCGGATGTCGAACCGGTTGCGCTGCCGCTTCCCGAATCCGCGCCTTTATCGGTACCCGTTCCGCCGCCGGTACCGTTTCCGGCGTTATCTGCCGTTTGGCCGCCTGTCTGGCTGCCGTCCGCAGGCTTGGTCTCGGCGTCCGTGAACAGAAACGCCGACTTGGAACCGTTGTCCCACAAAATCTGGAGGCCGAACGTCTCTCCGACGAAACGGATCGGGATGAGCGTCGTTTCCGATTGCAGCACGGGCGGTTCGGTCATCTGGACCGTTTTGCCGTTCACCTTCGCTTTCGGATCGTTCAGCGTCATCAAGATCTCCGTCGAGCCTTCCTTCACCGACACCTGCTTCTTCTTGCCGTCCCATCCTACCTTGTAACCCAGATTTTCCGCCACCGTCCGGATCGGCACGAGGACCGATGCATGAACCAGAGCGGGCGGAACTTCGGAAGCGAGTTCCTTCCCGTTCAAGTACAGCTTCGGTTGTACCGGCGTCGGCGCGGTTTTCTGGGCTGCCGCGCTTGTCCATCCGACTCCCGCGAACAGCATGAGGGCAGTGACGAACAACAAGGAAATCCACTTCTTCATGCTTCACCTCGGTGCTGAAAATCGGTTGCGGGCCGTACCGGGGAGCGGCGGACTCCCCGGCTTGTCCACGTGATTTTAGACGCCTAGGAAGCGCAAAAGTTGCGAAAAAGCGGAAAAAAGGGCCTTTCGACCCGAATTTTGGCGATTCGGCGTCGGAAGGCCCTTCGGCGGTTGACGGAAGCGGATTAATACCCTGCGGCAGCCCGCTTGGCTTCGTAAGCGGCGATCGCGTCTTCGTGCTTGAGCGTCAGGCCGATGTCGTCCAAACCTTGGAGCAGGAACTGGCGGCGATGTTCGTCAAGGTCGAAGGAGATCGACAGGCCGAGTTTGTCGGTGACCGTTTTGTTTTCCAGGTCGACCGTCAGCTCGTAGCCTTCGTTCGCTTCGGTGCGGCGGAACAGATCGTCCACTTGCTCCTCGCTCAGCTTGATCGGCAGAATGCCGTTTTTGAAGCAGTTGTTATAGAAAATGTCGGCGAACGACGGCGCGATGACGCAGCGGAAGCCGTAGTCGAGAATGGCCCACGGCGCGTGCTCGCGGGAGGAGCCGCATCCGAAGTTGGCGCGGGAGATCAGCACGGACGCGCCTTGGTAGCGTTGCTGGTTCAGGCTGAACTCCGGGATTTCGTTCCCCTTCTCGTCCCAGCGCCATTCGTAGAACAGGAATTGGCCGAAGCCGCTCCGCTCGATGCGTTTCAGGAATTGTTTCGGGATGATGGCGTCGGTGTCCACGTTGACCCGGTCGACCGGCGCGACGAGACCCGTCAATTTCACAAATGGTTGCATGTTCGTGTCCTCCTTCGCTTTAAGCCGTTACTTCGGACTTGAATTCCCAATGGCGCACGTCGACGAACTTGCCCGCGATCGCGGCGGCTGCCGCCATCTCCGGCGAGACGAGGTGCGTGCGGCCTCCGCGGCCTTGGCGTCCTTCGAAGTTGCGGTTGGACGTCGAAGCGCAGCGCTGGCCCGGCTGAAGCACGTCGGGGTTCATCGCGAGGCACATGCTGCAGCCCGCGTCGCGCCATTCGAATCCGGCTTCGACGAAAATTTTGTCGAGCCCTTCCTTCTCGGCTTGCAGCTTCACGCGTCCGGAACCCGGCACGACGATGGCGGTGACGTTCGGGTTCACTTTGTAGCCCTTCGCGACGGACGCCGCCGCGCGCAGGTCTTCGATCCGGCCGTTCGTGCAGGAGCCGATGAAGACGTAGTCGATCGGGATTTCCGTCATCGGCGTGCCCGGCTTGAGGCCCATGTATTCCAGGGCGGCCGCGGCCGCTTTGCGCTCGTTCTCCGTCGGCAGCCGTTCCGGCACGGGAACGGAACCCGTGATGTCGGTGCCCATGCCCGGGCTCGTTCCCCAGGTCACTTGCGGCACGAGCGTATCGACGTCGAACTCGACGACTTTGTCGAATGCGGCGCCCTCATCGGTGCGCAGCGCTTTCCAGCGCTCGACGGCGCGGTCGAACTCGGCGCCTTGCGGCGCGTATTCGCGTCCGCGGAGATAGTTGAACGTCGTCTCGTCCGGAGCGATCATGCCGGCGCGCGCGCCCGCCTCGATCGACATGTTGCAGACGGTCATGCGCTCTTCCATCGAGAGGCTGCGGATCGCTTCGCCCGTATATTCGACGACGTAGCCTGTCGCGAAGTCGGTGCCGTATTTGGCGATCAGGCCGAGGATCAAGTCTTTCGCCGTGATGCCGGCCGGGCGTTTGCCGACGAAGCGCACTTCCATCGTCTTCGGCTTGGCTTGCTGCAGGCATTGGGTAGCCAGCACGTGCTCGACTTCGCTCGTGCCGATGCCGAAAGCCAGCGCGCCGAACGCGCCGTGCGTGGAGGTGTGGCTGTCGCCGCAGACGATCGTTTTGCCCGGATGGGTCAGGCCCAGCTCCGGTCCCATGACGTGCACGACGCCTTGGTCGATCGTGTTCAGGTCGTACAGCTTGACGCCGAATTCCAACGCGTTCTTGGTCAGCGTGTCGACCTGCTGCTTGGAGATCGGATCGGCGATGTTGAAGCGGTCTTTCGTCGGCACGTTGTGGTCCATCGTCGCGAACGTCAGGTCCGGACGGCGGACTTTGCGGCCGCTCAAACGCAGGCCTTCGAACGCCTGCGGCGAGGTCACCTCGTGGACCAGGTGCAAGTCGATGTACAAAATGCTCGGCTTGCCCTCTTCCGCGACGATGACGTGGTTGTTCCAAATTTTCTCGAACATGGTCTGTTTACTCATCGTTTTCACCCCGAATTTCGGTATTCTCGTCGATTGATAACATCATAGCATTCCTTCCTTCATTGTTCCAAGATATAATATCTATAAGGGTAATAGTTCCAGACTATGAACGGGATGTGGAAACGTGGAATTCCGCCAATTGATTTACGCCATCCAAATCGCCTCCGAACGCAACTTCTCCCGCGCGGCCGAGAAACTGCACATCGCCCAGCCCTCGCTCAGCCAGCAGTTGTCCAAGCTGGAGAAGGAGCTGGGCGTGCTGCTGTTCAAGCGCAGCACCAACTCCGTGGAGCTGACGCACGCGGGATCGGTATTCGTAAACAAAGCCCGGCATATCGTGGACATGACGGAGCAGCTCCGGCGCGAAATGGAAGACCTCGCCGATCTGCGCAAAGGCCGGGTCGTCGTCGGCAGCGTGCCCATGACGGGCGCCCACGTGCTGCCGGATGTCCTGCCCGCGTTCCGGGCGGCCTATCCGGAGATCGAAGTCGTGCTCATCGAGGAGACGAGCCGCAACCTGGAGGAGCTGACCGTCAGCGGCAACACGGACGTCTGCCTGCTCTCCCTCCCCCTGAACGAACCGGCGCTCACCTACCAGCCCGTCATTGAAGAAGAGATTTGCCTGGCGGTGCCGCCCGACCATCCGATCGCCTCGGCAAGCCGCGGCGGCCTTGTCCCCCTGGATTCGCTCCGGGACGAGCCGTTCATTTTATTGAAGAAAGGACAAGGCTTCCGCGCCATCGCGCATGACTTGTGCGGCAAGGCGGGTTTCGAGCCCCGCGTCGTGTTCGAGAGCGGAAACATCGAGACGGTGCAGGCGCTGGTCGCGGCGGGCATGGGCATCTCCTTCGTCCCCCGCATGATCGTCCGGGGCGATTGGAGCGGACGCGCGCCCGTCTATTTGTCTTTGGAAGGACGCCCCACGCGGACGCTGGTGCTGGCCTACCGCAAAGGCCGCTATTTGTCCAACGCGGCCGAAGCGTTCATCGAAACGTTCACCCGCACGATCCGGAATCTCCGCCGCGAGTAAGACAAGCCAGATATGACATTTGTCATCCCGAATCCATTACATTCATGAATATGGAAGTTCCTTCCGACACGTTATGATGGTTTTGCAAGGTTGATCCATAACGAACGGACGGGAGCGTGTTAGGTTTGAAAGCTGCCATTCAATTGGAGCGCGTAACGAAAACGTTTAAAGGAAAAAAAGCCGTCGACGACTTGTCGCTGACCGTAGAGGCCGGTACGGTGCTGGCGCTGCTCGGGCCCAACGGGGCCGGAAAAACGACCACGATTTCCATGATCCTGGGGCTTCAGCAGCCGAGTTCCGGAAAGGTAAAGCTGCTGGAAGACGATCCCCGCAGCCCCAAAGTCCGGGACCGGATCGGGGCGATGCTGCAAGAGATCAGCGTGATCGACAATCTGAAAGTCGGCGAGACGATCAACTTGTTCCGCAGCTATTTCTCCCGTCCCCTGCCGCTCGACCAGCTGCTGCTGATTTCCGGGTTGGAGAAAGAGAAGGACAAAATGGCGACGGCCCTCTCGGGCGGCCAGCAGCGCCGGCTCGGCTTCGCGATGGCGGCGGCCGGCGACCCGGACATTATTTTCCTCGACGAGCCGACCGTCGGCATGGACGTCACGAGCCGCCAGTTGTTCTGGGACACGATCCGGGCGATGGCTTCCCGGGGCAAAACGGTCGTGCTGACCACCCACTATCTCGAGGAAGCGGACCAACTCGCCGACCGGATCGTCGTCATCGACCGCGGCCGGGTCATCGCCGACGGCACGCCGAGCGAGATCAAGGCCGGCACTACGGGCCGGATCATCTCGTTCACGGCGGGAGCCGGCGTCACGGACATCGCGCTCAGGCGACTGCCGGGCGTCACGGACACCGAATGGAGCGGACGCCGGGTGAAGCTGTACAGCGGCGACACCGACCGGTTGATTTTCGCCCTGGTGGAAAACCGGATCGACATGCGCGACATCGAAATCCAAAGCGGCGGTTTGGAAGAAGCGTTCCAAGCGCTCGTCCAACCGGCCAAAGAAGCGTAAAAGGAGCGGGATGAAACGATGAATACGACTTTCTCGGCCACGTGGGCCCAATGCAAAGCGGAGCTGCTCCGCACGATCCGGAACCGGCGGTTCGTCTTCTTCTCGGTCATCATGCCGGTCGCTTTCTTCTTCATTTTCTCCAGCACGGTGGGCAGCGACGTGAAAATCGGCAGCGTGGACTTCACCTCCTATTATTTGATGTCAATGACCGTCTACGGCGTCATCGGCGCGAGCCTCACCTCGTTCGCCCAGCGCGTCTCCAAAGAGCGCGTACAGGGTTGGATCCGGCTGCTCCGCATCACCCCTCTTCCATCCTGGTCGTACGTCCTTTCGAAAATCGTTGCGCAGGGCGTGATCAACCTGGCGATCATCCTGGTCGTCTTCGTCGTCGGCGGGATCGGGAAACAGATCGATCTGCCGGTCTCCGTCTGGCTGGAAAGCGGGCTGTGGATTTGGATCGGCGGGTTCGCATTCATGGCGCTCGGCACGCTGATCGGCTCGATGCGCAATCCCGACGCGGTGCAGGTATTGGCTCTGATCGTCTACATGTCCCTCTCGATCCTGGGCGGCCTCTGGTTCCCGACCAGCACGATGTCCGGCGCGATGCAGACGATCGCCAAAATCACCCCGACGTACCGTCTCGGCCAAGGCGCCTGGAACCTGGTCGGCGGAGAAGCGATCGACTGGGCCGGGGTCGGCATTCTGGCGGCATATGCGGTCGTGTTTATGCTAATATCGGCTTATATCATGAAGAAACAGGAAGCGGTCTGAGATGAAATTGCCGCAGCTGCTGCGCAAGCGGCCCCGGGAGGGGCCGCCTTTGGCCTTTTCCCTCGTCTGGCTTTGCTATATGGTGTTTCCGATCAGCGCGCTGCTCGCGAAGCCTTGGGAGGAAGAAGTTCTCGGCTTCTCCATCGTTGCCGTTTTCACGGTTATCTATATGCTCAGCTACTTGCTGCAACGCGGGAAACTGCTGTTCGTGCTGGGCCAGATCGTCATTATCGGCTATTTCGCTTACCGCTATGACGTGAATTTCCTGTACTTGGGCTTTTACCCGTCGCCGCTGATCGGAATGCTTCCGAAGCTATGGCAGTCTTTGACCGGCGCGTCGGCCTTGGTGGCTTTATTCGTCTTCATCGGCTGGCATCATCATCTGCCGTCGCATCCCGACATGGCGATCCAGTTGCTGCCGGCGCTGCTCATCATGCTGTTCATGCCGGTCATGCTACGGATCGGCCGGCGTTCCAAAGAACTGCGGGATAAGCTGGTGCTCGCCAACGAAGAAATCGCGCGCCTTTCCAAGATCGAAGAGCGCCAAAGGATTTCCCGCGACCTGCACGACACCTTGGGGCATACGTTGTCCTTGATCACGCTGAAGAGCGAATTGGCCGAAAAGCTGGTCGTCAAGCAGCCGGACAGGGCCATCCAGGAAATCCGCGACATTCAGTTCACGTCGCGTTCCGCGCTCAAGCAGGTTCGGGAGCTGGTGACCGGCATGAACGCCGCGACCGTCCGGGACGAGCTCACGAGCGCCAAGCAGATATTGGCCGCGGCGGGCATCGTCCTGGAAACCGAATGCGCGCTCGGGGACGGAAACGCTCCTCCCCCGCTCGTCGACAACATTCTCGGCATGTGCTTGAAGGAAGCGGTCACCAACGTCGTGAAGCATAGCCGGGCCGGCGTATGCAGGATCGCTTGGGCGGAGGGGCCGGACCGCTACACCCTTACCGTGTCGGACAACGGAGTCGGATCGGCGTCGGTTTCGGCAGCGGAATCGCCCGGCAAGAACGGGCTGAACGGCATGCGGGAAAGGCTGAAGCTGGTGGACGGACGAATGGAATTCGGCCCGGCCGGCAGCCGTGGAACCCGCGTCGTGATTACGGTTCCGAAAATCGCGAGACAGCAAGAAACGGAGGGATCGCACGCATGAGGGTTATCGTGGCGGAAGACCAGGGCATGCTTCGGGGAGCGCTGAGCGCGCTGCTCGACCTGGAAGACGATATCGAGGTGGTCGGTCAGGCCGAGAACGGCGAGCAGGCGCTGGAAATGATCCGCAACCTGCGTCCCGACCTGTGCGTGATGGACATCGAAATGCCGAAGCTTTCCGGACTGGACGTAGCCGAACGGCTGAAAGCGGACGGCGACCCGTGCCGGGTCGTCATCTTGACGACGTTCTCCCGCTCCGGGTATTTCCAGCGGGCCATGCGGGCGGGCATTCGGGGATTCCTGCTCAAGGATTCTCCGTTCGACGAGCTGTCCGCTTCGCTGCGCCGGGTGTTCGAAGGCGGCCGGGCTGTCAGTCCGGAGTTGGCGATTACGCTTTACGAAGCGGAGAACCCCCTCACCGAACGGGAACGCGAAGTGCTGAAGCTGGCCCGGGACGGACTGCCGGCCGGCGACATCGCCGCGAGGCTCTACCTGTCCGCCGGGACGGTGCGGAATTATTTGTCCGAAGCGATCCAGAAGCTGGAGGCGAAAAACCGCATCGAGGCGATCGCCGTCGCGGAGCGGAACGGCTGGCTGGATTAAGCGGAAGGCTGACTCGCGTTGCACGAACATAGCGCCCCGGCTCGTCGATTGCGGCGGCCGGGGCGCTTTGCGTTTACTGGTATAGATGCGGCCTGCGGTCTTCGAACACCGGAATGCGCCCGCGGACTTCTTCGGCCAGCCGCGGATCGATTTCGGCGGTAAGGATCGTCTCCTCTTCGCCCGCCTCCGCGATCACTTCGCCCCAGGGATCGATCACCATCGAGTGCCCGAAAAAGTTCGATTTTCCGCTCACTCCGACCGTATTGCAGGCCACGACGAACATTTGGTTTTCGATCGCTCTCGCCTGGAGCAGCGTTCTCCAATGGTGCAGCCGCGGGTGCGGCCACTCCGCCGGCACGAAGAGCAGCTTCGCGCCGTCCAAGGCGAGCTTGCGGGCCAGCTCGGGAAAACGGATATCGTAGCAGATCATCGCCCCGGCCGGCACGCCTTCGAGCTCGAAGCGGCACAGCCGGTCGCCCGCCTGCAGGTGCAAATGCTCGTCCATCAAACGGAACAAGTGGATTTTCGAATAATCCGCCAGCTCCCGGCCGTCCCTGCCGTACATGCGGATCGTATTATATACGCCGCCGTCCCGTTTCTCCGCGATCGATCCCGCCAGCACGTTCACGCCGTGGGCACGGCAGAAGTCCGAGAAAAACGCCTTCGTCCGCTCCCCGTCCGGATCGGCCAACTCGCCGATTCGGTCCAGGGCGTAGCCCGCGTTCCACATTTCGGGCAGCACGATCAAATCCGGCTTCGGCTGACGGACGACCGCGTCCTTCAGCCGCGCTTCCATGCGGGCGAAATTGACCTCGGGATTCCCGGCCTCTATGTTCATCTGAATCAACGAAATACGCAACGTTCCGCTCATGTTCGTTCCTCCGGTTCGCGACGAAAATGAATTGTTCCCATCGTACTCCATCCGGGACCGTTCGGCAATACGCCCGCCGCCTCCCGATCCGTTGCCGAACCCCTGCGGTTGTGCTAAAGTCAAACCTATCAGAAGTGAGACGGAGCGTGACGGGTACCCATGTCTTTCATTCAACCGGCAGACCGACTGCGGACGCTGCCCGAGCAATTTTTCGCTTCCCTGGTCGCCAAAGCGAACGCCCGCGCCGCCATGGGGCGCGACGTCATCAACTTGGGGCAAGGCAATCCCGATCTGCCGACGCCTCCCCATATCGTGGAGACGCTGCAGAAAGCAGCGGTCAACCCGCAATACCACCGCTATCCGCCGTTCCGCGGTTTTCCGTTCTTGAAGGAGGCCGTAGCCATGCGCTACAAGGAAGATTACGGCGTCGAGCTCGACCCTGCCCGCGAAGTCGCCATCCTGTTCGGCGGCAAAACCGGCCTCGTGGAAATCAGCCAATGCCTGCTGAACCCGGGCGACGTCTGCCTCGTGCCGGATCCCGGTTATCCGGACTACTGGTCGGGGGTCGCGCTGGCCGAAGCGGAGATGGCTTTCATGCCGCTGTTGGAGAACCGCGCTTTCCTTCCCGATTACGGCGCGATCGATCCCGGTCTCCTAAGCCGGGCCAAGCTGATGTTCCTTAACTATCCGAACAACCCGACCGGAGCGGCCGCGACGCCGGCGTTCTATGAAGAAACCGTGGCGTTCGCCCGGAAACACGGCATCGCCGTGGCCAGCGACTTCGCGTACGGGGCGATCGGGTTCGACGGCAAACGCCCGGTGAGCTTCTTGGAGACGCCCGGCGCCAAAGAAGTCGGCGTCGAATTCTACACGCTGTCCAAGAGCTACAACATGGCCGGCTGGCGCGTCGGGTTCGCGCTCGGCAACGCCGAAATCGTCGAAATGCTCAACCTCATCCAAGATCATTATTACTGCAGCTTGTTCGGCGGCATTCAGGAAGCGGCCGCCGCGGCGCTGACGGGAACCCAGCAGCCGGTGCGGGAACTCGTCGCGGCGTACGAGAAGCGCCGCGATGCTCTGTTCGCCGCGCTCGACCGGATCGGCTGGACGTCCGCTAAGCCGGCAGGCTCCTTCTTCTGCTGGCTGCCCGTTCCGAAAGGCTATACGTCCGTCGCGTTCGCGGACAAGCTGCTGGAGGAAGCCGACGTCGTCGTCGCGCCGGGCAGCGGGTTCGGAACGAGCGGCGATGGCTACGTTCGGCTCGGCCTGCTCGCGCCTGAAGCGCGGTTGGAAGAAGCGGCGGAACGCATCGGACGGCTCGGCCTTTTTTAAGCGAAGCGGCGCCGAACTTACGGCCCCTGGATTTCTTTACAAGGCCGGCGGGGCGTGGTATTCTGATAAAAACGCGTTGACGGGAACCAAACAGCGGAATCGGACATGTTCAGAGAGTAAATTTCGTGGGCTGTGAAAATTTACCGTGATCCCCGCCTCCCCCATCCCCGAGCGGCCGGCGACAAGCCGGACAGTGCCTGCTGTTATCAGGACCTGAAGAGGACGGCCGCATGGCGCTTTATGCCCGCCGTCAACAAAGGTGGTACCGCGGAAGCCAAGCTTCCGTCCTTTGCGGACGGGAGCTTTTTTTGCGTTTTGCGCTCCGTTTGCCTCATCCCTATCGGAATTACGACATCGAATTGAAGGACGGAAAGGAAGTAAGGAACGATGGGCCAACGAATCGTGGTGAAAATCGGAAGCAGTTCGCTGACGGCCGAGGAAGGCGGGTTGAACCGGGGCAAAGTGGATTTCATGGCGGATGAGCTGGCGTCCCTGTACGCCGCGGGCCATGAAGTGCTGCTCGTCACGTCGGGCGCCGTCGCCGCCGGATTCCGGCAGATCGGCTACGCGTCCCGGCCGAAGCTGGTGCACGAGAAGCAAGCCGCCGCGGCCGTCGGACAGGCGCTGCTCATGCAAGCCTACCAGGAGGCGTTCGTCCGGCACGGAATCCCGGTCGCGCAGCTCCTGCTCACCCGGCCGGATTTCGGGCACCGCGACCGCGCCCAGAACGCCCAGCGGACCGTGGAAGAGCTGCTGAAGCAGCGCGTCCTCCCGATTTTCAACGAGAATGACACGGTCGCGGTGGATGAGCTCAAATTCGGGGAGAACGACACGCTCTCGGCGCTGGTCGCCAACTTGGTCAAGGCCGACGGGCTCTACATCCTGACCGACATGGACGGCTTATACACCGCGGATCCGCGGAAGTCCCCCGGCGCTTCGAAAATCGGCCGCGTCGACGTCATTTCCGAAGACCTGTACCGGATCGCGAGCGGAGCGGGATCGTCGGTCGGCACAGGAGGCATGCGTTCCAAAATCGAAGCGGCCCGAATCGCCATGCAGGGCGGCATCCCGACCTTCGTGGGCCGGGTGGCCGAACCGGGCGATCTTAGGCAGGCGGTCGCGGGAGACGGCAAAGGCACTTATTTCATGACCTCCCTCCACTCCTTATCCGCCAAGAAACACTGGATCGGTTTCCTGTCCGTTCCGCAGGGCAAAATCCGCGTCGACGCGGGCGCCGAGCAAGCGTTGATTCGCGGAGGCAAAAGTCTGCTGCCCGCCGGCGTCATCGCGGCGGAAGGCGACTTCCATCCGGGAGACGTCGTGGAAGTCGCCGGTCCGGACGGCCGGACGCTCGGGCGCGGGGTGTCCAACTACGCCGCCTGGCAAATCACGGCCGTGGCCGGGATGGGCAGCGAGGAAGCGGCGAAACGGGTCGAAGCCGCCCGGGCCGAAGTCATTCACCGCGACGAATGGGTCGCGACCCCGATTATGAAGGAGGCAGGTTCCCATGAGTGAAGTCAAAGAAAAAGCGAGAGCCGCCAAGGAGACCGCGGCGATTCTCGCCGGACTCGCGACGGAGCAGAAAAACGAAGCTTTGCGCCGGATGGCCGAAGCGCTCGTGACGCGCGCGCCGGAAATATTGGCCGCCAACGAGGACGATTTGAAACGCGGCCGCGAGCAAGGTACCTCCTCCTCCCTGCTGGACCGTCTCAAGCTCACGGAGGAGCGGATCGCCGGCATCGCCGAAGGCGTGCGGCAAATCATCGAGCTGCCCGACCCGGTCGGGGACCTGCTGGAATCGTTCAGCCGCCCGAACGGCATGTTGGTAAAAAAATTCCGCGTGCCGCTCGGCGTCGTCGGCATGATCTACGAAGCGCGCCCTAACGTGACGGTCGACGCCGCCGCCCTATGCCTCAAGACGGGCAATGCGGTCGTGCTGCGCGGGGGCTCCTCCGCCCTCTCCTCCAACCGCGCGATCGTAGGGGTGCTTCGGGACGCGCTCTCCGCGACGGTCCTTCCTTCGGAGGCGCTGCAGCTGATCGAGGACCCGAACCGGAGCTCCGTCGACGAAATGCTGAAATTGAACGGCCTGCTGGACGTCGTCATTCCCCGCGGAGGAGCGTCGCTGATCCGCAACGTCGTGGAGAACGCCACCGTGCCGGTCATCGAGACCGGAGCCGGCGTCTGCCACACGTACGTGGACGACACGGCCGTGCCGGAAATGGCCGAAGCGATCGCGATCAACGCCAAAGTCCAACGTCCCTCCGTCTGCAACTCGATGGAGACGCTGCTGGTGCACGAAGCGTTCGCCGAGCGGCATCTCCCCGCTCTTGCCGCCAAATTCAGGGAAGCCGGCGTCGAGCTCCGGGGCTGCGAACGCACCCGTTCGCTCGTTCCGGACGTCGTTCCCGCCACCGAGCAGGATTACGCGACGGAATACAACGACTATATCCTGAACGTTAAAATCGTGAATGGCCTGGACGAGGCGCTGGCCCACATTCGCCGTTTCGGCACGATGCATTCGGAGTGCATCGTCACCGAAACGCAGGCGAACGCCGACCGTTTCCTGCAGGAAGTGGACGCCGCCGCCGTTTACCATAACGTGTCCACCCGCTTCACCGACGGCTTCGAATTCGGCTTCGGCGCCGAAATCGGCATCAGCACGCAAAAGCTGCACGTCCGGGGCCCGATGGGGCTTCCGGCGCTGACTTCCACCAAGTACCAGGTGACCGGCAACGGCCAAATCCGCAAATAAGGAGTATCTGAACCCATGAGCGCAACCGCATCCTCCCCGCTGGGGAACGCCCGCATTTGTTTTTACGGCGCCGGATCGATGGCCGAAGCGATTTTCCGCGGCCTGATCGAAGCGAAGCTCGCGGACCCGACGCAAATCACCGTCACGAACCGCCAGAACGCGTTGCGGCTGGCCGAATTGCAGCAGCGCTACGGGGTGATTCCCGCCGTCACGGAAGCGGCCAAGCAGGACGCGCTCGCCGGCGCCGACGTGATCGTGCTGGGCATGAAGCCCAAGGACTCGGCAGCGGCGCTGCGCGCGCTCGCTCCCCTGCTTCGGCCGGAGCAGCTGATCGTCTCGGCGATCGCCGGCCTGACCATCGGCACGATCGGGATGATCCTCGGCGAAGGCCGGGCGATCGCCCGCACGATGCCGAACACGTCCAGCACGATCGGTCTCGGGGCGACCGGCATCAGCTTCTCGCCCGCGGCGACGGCAACGCAGCGTGAACTGGCGCTGGCCATGTTCCGTGCCGTCGGGATCGCCTCCGTGGTGGAAGAACCGCTGCTCGAAGCGGTCAACGGCGTCTCCGGAAGCGGCCCCGCCTACGTGTATTATTTGATGGAAGCGATGATCTCGGCAGGCATGGAGCTCGGCCTCGGCGAGGAAGCGGCCCGGGACTTGACCGTGCAGACGGTTCGCGGCGCCGCCGAGATGGTCCGGCTTACCGGCGAAAATCCGGCCGAGCTGCGCCGGAAGGTCACCTCCCCCGGCGGTACGACCCAAGCCGCGATCGAGACGCTGGAGGGCTACCGTTTCCAGGAAGGGATGAACGCCGCCATTCGCCGCTGCGCCGAAAGGGCGCGGGAAATGGGCGAAACGATCCGTTCCGAAGCGGCGGCCTCCTCTTCCCCAAGCGGCGAATAGCAAGGAAAGGACGGAGAATCCATGAACGGAGCTTACAGTACCGCGACTTACCGTCTTTACGACGACAAAGCGGACTTCGATAAAAAAGCGAGAGGCATCGCGGAAGGTTTGACGGTCGGAAGCTGGACCGAGCTCCCCGAAGTGGCCAAGCAGCGGATGGAAAAATATTTGGGCCGGGTCGTCTCCGTTGCGGTTCACGATCCGAAAGACGCGGCGTCCGGCGGGCGATACGCGGATATCAAGATCGCGTATCCCGACCTCAACTTCAGCCGCGACCTGCCTGCCCTGCTCGTCACGACGTTCGGCAAACTGTCGATGGACGGCCGCATCAAGCTGCTGGACCTGCAGCCGTCGGCGGATTTCCTGTCCGCGTTTCCGGGACCGAAGTTCGGCATCCAGGGCGTCCGCGAACGCCTTGGCGTCCATGACCGGCCGCTCGTGATGAGCATTTTCAAATCCGTCATCGGCTACGACCTGGCGGGCCTGCGGGAGCAGTTCCTGCAGCAGGCGCTGGGCGGCGTCGATCTGATCAAGGACGACGAAATCCTGTTCGAGAACCCGCTGACCCCGCTCGAGAAACGCGTGCCCGCTTGTATCGAAGCGGCCCGCGAAGCCGAGCAGCAAACCGGGCAGAAGCTGATTTATTTCACCAACCTGACCGGCCCAACGTTCAAGCTGCGGGAGAACGCGTTAAGGGCGATCGAAGCCGGCGCGAACGGACTGCTGTTCAACGTGCTGGCGTACGGTTTCGACGCGCTGGCCGCGCTCGCTTCCGATCCGGATATCGCCGTGCCGATCGCCGCCCATCCGGCCATGGCGGGAGCGTTCTACCCTTCCCCGTACCATGGGATCGCCGCGCCCCTGCTGCTCGGCAAGCTGATCCGGATCGCCGGGGCCGACCTGTCCCTCTTCCCCTCTCCCTACGGCTCCGTCGTCATGCCGAAGGAGGAGAACTTCGCGGTGCGGGACGCCCTGCTCGGCGGAGAGCTTCCGCAGCGGACGGTATTCCCGGTCCCATCGGCCGGCATCCATCCGGGGCTTGTGCCGCTCATCCTCCGCGATTTCGGTCCGGAAGTCGTGGTGAACGCGGGCGGCGGGGTACACGGCCATCCCGGCGGCGCTGCCGCGGGCGGGCGGGCTTTCCGGCAAGCGGTCGACGCCGTCCTGAGCGGACAAACTTTGGAAGCTTATGCGGCGCAGCATCCCGAGCTGAAAGCCGCCATCGACCGCTGGGGGGTACGCAGCGCATGAGCGAAACGGCAGCGACCGCGCAAACGGCTTTCCCCCGGCAGCCCGTTTTGTTCTGCGATTTCGACGGTACGATTACGCTGAGCGACAATATCGTGGCGATCATGAAAAAGTTCCGGCCTCCGGGCGTCGAGAAGATCATCGACGACATCGTGCACGAGCGCGTCTCGATCCGCGAAGGCGTCGGCGCCATGTTCGCGCTGCTGCCCTCCTCCCTGAAGGAGGAAATCCGCGGCTTCGTGTTGGAGACGGCGGGCATCCGCCCCGGCTTCGGGGAACTGCTCGAATGGTGCGAATCGAACGGCGTCCCCTTTTACGTCACGAGCGGCGGCATCGACTTCTTCGTCTATCCGCTGCTGGAGCCGTTCGGCATTCCGGCCGACCATATTTACTGCAACGGCAGCGATTTCAGCGGCGAGCGCATCCGGATCACCTGGCCGCACGCCTGCGACGAGGAATGCGGCAACGACTGCGGCATGTGCAAAACGACGGTGATCCGCCGCTTCCCCAGGGACGAGTACTACCGGATCCTGATCGGGGACAGCATCACCGATTTCGCCGGCGCCAAGCTGGTCGATCTCGTCTTCTCCCGGTCGCATCTCACGGAAAAATGCAAGGAGCTCGGCCTCCCGCACATTCCGTTCGAAACGTTCCACGACATCGTAAGGGATCTAGAGATCAGGGCCCCAAAGAAGTAATCGGAAAACGCTGCGTAGGCGATCTTCACTTTTGTGGGATAAAAAAGGGGGAAAGTCCTCATGAGCTTCTTGGAAATCACGACGGAAGAGAAACAACGCGTGATCGGCGAGCTGTCGGCCGTCAAGGCCGATTTCGCTTCCCGCGGCTGGTTCGCCGGCACCGGCGGCAACCTCTCGATGCGGATCGGCGGGTTCTCGCCGGAGTCGTTCCACTTCGCCGTCACGGCCAGCGGCAAAGACAAAACGAAAACGACGCCGGAAGACTTCCTGTTCGTCGACCAAAGCGGCAAGCCTTGCGAAGCGACCCGCCTGAAGCCTTCCG
This sequence comes from Cohnella caldifontis, assembly GCF_029360585.1. Lineage (GTDB taxonomy): Bacteria > Bacillota > Bacilli > Paenibacillales > Paenibacillaceae > Cohnella > Cohnella caldifontis. The sequence goes on from NZ_JAQZSJ010000001.1 coordinate 154,190, forward strand.
CGGAAACGACGATCCACTGCGAAATCTACCGGCTCACCGGCTGCGGCGCCATTTTCCACATCCACTCCGTGTTCAACAACCTCGTGTCCGAGCTGTTCTGGGAACGGCGCGCCGTGCCGATCGACGGCGTCGAACTGATCAAGGCGCTGAACGTCTGGGAAGAAGACGCGCATATCGACATTCCGATCGTCTCCAACTTCGCCGACGTGCCCCGCATCGTGCCGGAGGTGACGCAGCGGCTCGATCCCCGCATTCCCGGCATCCTGCTGCGCAAGCACGGCATTTACGCTTGGGGTGAAGACGCGTTTGCGGCCAAACGGCATCTGGAAGCGTTCGAATACCTCTTCGAGTACGCATACCGCTGGGAGCTGCTGCAAGCCGCCAGACGCTGAGACCGAAAAAAGCTGCCCGACCGGACCGATCGGCCCGCGGGCAGCTTTCCTTTACGACCCCGGTTTAATACGCTTCCGCTCTGCGGACCCTGCTGAAGCCCAAATACCGCGTCCCTTGGAACGAGAGCCGGCCATGGTCTCCTTCGGCCAGCATGCCGAATTCGGCTCCGTCCACCCGGAACTCCATCCGGTCCCCGCTCTCTACCTCGAACGTCACGAAATATTGCGTGCTGGAGTTCACGGAGTGGTGGAAAGAATCGTTGCCGTCATGATGATGATGGTGGGACACGTGCGTGCGCTTGCTGACGACCCGGGCTTCCACGCTCAGGACGGGCGACGCGTTGTTGAAGCTCCATTGCGCGACTCCCCGGATCGCGCCGAACGCGATGATCCCGATGACGACGACGAAAAACAAGGTCATGAAACCGCCCATCGCGCCGAATCCGCCTCCGAACGCTCCGAATCCGGGTTCCATTCCGTCCATCGGCTCTCCCTCCCCCGTTCGCCGGCCATGCCAACCGTTTCTTACTGATACATACGACGCGACTGTCCGAATGTTACGCGAAACCCGAAAAAAATCCCCGCCCGTCTTGCGGACAAGGATTTCGCGGGCGGATCCGGCGTCAGCCGCGCTGCAAACCGGCCAGCGGCGCGATCCAATTCACCCAGTAGTACAAGGTGATCAGCGTGAACAGCAGCGACGGCGGAATCACGAGGATCGTGACCCGGACGTACTCCTTCCACCCGACCCGGACTTTATGCACCCGCAGGATATGCAGCCAGATCAGGGACGCCAGCGTGCCGATCGGCAGCAGCAAGGAGCCGAGGTCGCTTCCGACAACCCCCGCCAAGTAAGCCACTTTCAGCGAAAGCGGATCCAGATGCATCTCCGTCAAAGCCAACGTCCCGATCATTAAAGCCGGGTGGTTATTGACGATGGTCGACAGGAGGGACACCAATCCGCCCATGACCAGGCTCGTGTTGAGCAAGCTGGCGCCAACCGCCGGGCGGATCGCTTCCAGCAGCCAATCGGTGAGCCCGATGTTTCGCAGCGCGTAGATGATCACGTACATGCAGAACGCGAACGCCAAAATGTGCCACGGCGTCTTCTTCACGATGTCGTAAGGCGGGATCCCCCTCGTTTTCCATCTCCAAGCGAGCAGCATGACCGATCCGGCCACGGCCACGTATTCGATCGGAACGCCCAAATAGGAGGCGACGAAAAGGGCCGCCCTTACGGCGAACACGTAGAGGAAGATGCGCGCCATCAGCCGGTTCCGGTTTTTCACCCGTTCGGCGGGCGGAGGATCCATCAGCGGATGGCGGGACGAGAAACCGGGGGCTTGTCCCCAGACTCTGGGGGACGATGGCAGCCGGCGGGGAATATCCCGCAAGCAGACGATGAACAACAGGCCGAAAAGGAACAGCAGGCCGAGCATCGCCGGTACGAACATGAACAGCGTGTGCATGTACAAATCCATGCCGACGATTTGGAGCGCGATCAGGTTGACGATGTTGCTGACCCCGATCGGGGCGCTGGAGGCGGTCGCGATTAACGCGCCGGAAAGCAGGTACGGAATTTTCTGATGGTTTTTGAGTCCCAGCCGGTTCAGCAATAAAATCAAGATCGGCGTCGTGATCAGGATGCTTCCGTCGTTGTTGAAGAACAGCGTCATCAGGAAGCAGACCAGGTTCACGTAAACGAACAGCCGATACCCCGACCCTCGGGAACGAGCGGCCAGCCCGTCGGCGGCCCATTGGAAGAAACCGATGCTCTCCAGCACCATGGCGATGACGATGGTAGCGATGATCGTGATGGCCGCGCCGCTGACCGTCGCCCCGATCCGGACCAGATCCGACCAGGAGACGCTCCCCGCCAAAAAAACCAGCAGCGCGCCTCCGGTTGCCGGAACGGCTTCGTTCACTCCTTTGGGACGCCACATCATGAGCAATACGGTTAGCGCAAAGGAAAATATCGTGAGGGAGATGACGGCAGGCGAGTACATGTTGATCCTCCCCTCTCTTCCTGCCTTGGCCGTTCCCTTACCCCTCGGCGGAAGTCGTGACCGGCGCGGAGACCGCATGCACGGTCGCGACCGCTTGCTCGCCCTCCGCCTCCAAAGCAGGAACCTGAAGCCCGTCCGGTTCCGCGGGGAGATTCGGCCGTTCGGAGCTTGCGGGAGGTTTAAACAGCGCATACAGTCCCGCGGCGGCAAGCGCGATCGGCAACAGCAGGAGCCATTCCAACGATATCGCCTCCTTGATCCCACCATGCCGAACATCCGTCATGAGAGGTTGTCTGTATTGCATGTTTATGAGCGGGGGAGCCTTCCGGTTCTGATGACAATGCCTGATTGCCGCTTATTTGTTCTTTTGTACGGTACGGAGGACTGTCTGCCATCGTGAGCCGCACAACGAAAATAGGCCGTCCCGGGCGGTCGGTAACGACCGATCGGGACAGCCCCTGCGAAATCTCCATTCATATTCGGTTTCCGGACCGAAATTTCTGGGTGTGGGCGCGGGCTTCCTCCACGTTGGTCACCCGGTTGCGGCTCCACTCCAGCAGGATGCGGTCCATGTAGCGGAAATGCAGCTTCCCGGCGAACACGGACTCCTTGAGCGCGAACAACACCAAATCCTCGTCGTAACCGTCCTTGTCCAGCCAGCCGTTGATCGTCTCCACTTCCATCGGCGACAACGGACGCCCGAACTCCTGCTCGAACACGGCGAACAGATTGGTCGCGCCTCCGAATACCGCGGTTTTGGAAGCCGCCGTACGCCCGGGTCCGCGCGGATCCCCCGTTTCGCCCGTGGGCGAGGCAGGTTCTCCTCCGCCGGTCCGCATCGGAAACTCCCCGACCGCGAGCAGCGCGCCGATCTTCTGGAACAGCCCGGATAAATTATAGCGGTCCGATTGCACGCCGGTTACCGGATCCACCACTTCGTCGATGCCGATCAGCCCTTGCTTGACGAGCTTCTGCAGCGCTTGGCCCACCACGGTTGGGGAGGAGCCCAGCCGTTCCTGGAGCTGCTCGATGGTCGGGAACTCGTTTTGCTCCAGCTGCCGGAACGCCAGCAGATGGATGAGCAGCATCCCCTCCGTGTCGCTCAGCTTCAGCGCCCGGTAGGTTCTCAGCAGCGCATATGGGATGCTTACGGCGCCGTCCAAATAAGCTTCCGCCAAACCGCGGGCAATGCCGCCCCTGTCGTCCATTCTCCCAGCCCCCATTTTCAGCGTTGTCCGTTCATCGGGTCACCGTCATTCCAATTAAGGATACAAACGGTACAACATGCGGGGGAAAGCGATCGTCTCCCGGACGTGCTCCAGTCCGCAAATCCAGGCGACCGTCCGCTCCAGCCCCAGGCCGAATCCGGAATGGGGCACGCTGCCGTACCGCCGCAAATCCATGTACCACTGGTACGCTTCGTCCGAAAGGCGATGCTCGTCGAAACGCTGCCGAAGCAGCTCGGGATCGTCGATCCGCTGCGAGCCGCCGATGATTTCCCCGTATCCTTCCGGCGCGATCATGTCGGCGCAAAGCACGACCTCTGGCCGCGAAGGGTCGGGCTTCATGTAGAACGCTTTGATCGCCGTCGGGTAATGCGTGATGAACAGCGGGCGGTCGAACTTCTCCGCCAGCGCCGACTCGTGGGGCGCGCCGAAATCTTCGCCCCAAGGGAGTTCCATGCCCAACTCGGCCAGCATGCGGATCGCTTCGTCGTACGTGATGCGCGGAAACGGCGGTTTGATCCGCTCCAGCGCGGCGACGTCCCGTCCCAGCGTCTCGAGCTCGGGCCTGCAGTGTTCGAGCACGCGGCCGACCACGTGCGAGACGAATTGCTCCTGCACGCGCAAATTTTCCTCATGGTCGACGAATGCCATTTCCGGCTCGATCATCCAGAATTCGATCAGATGGCGCCTCGTTTTGGACTTCTCCGCCCGGAACGTCGGCCCGAACGAATACACCTTGCCGAGCGCCATGGCGGCGGCTTCCATGTAAAGCTGCCCGCTCTGGGTCAAGTAGGCGTCCTCGTCGAAATATCGGATGTGGAACAGCTCCGTCGTCCCTTCCGCGGAGGAGGGCGTCAAGATCGGCGGATCCACGAGCGTGAAGCCCCGTTCGTCGAAAAACTCCTGGATGGCCGAAATGATCCGGGCCCGGATCCGCATGACGGCCCGTTGACGGGGCGCGCGCAGCCAAAGATGGCGATGGTCCATCAGGAAATCGACCCCGTGCTCCTTCGGCGTGATCGGATAATCTCGGGTCAGTTGGATGATCGACAGTCCCGTCACCGACAGCTCGTAGCCGGATTGGCTCCGCTCGTCCCTGCGGACGGTGCCGGTCACGTACAGGGAGCTCTCCTGGGTCAGGCTGCCCGCGGCCTCCCACGTTTCTTCCGGGACTTCTTCCTTCACCAGCACGCCTTGAATGAAGCCCGTGCCGTCCCGCAGCTGCAGAAACTGGATTTTCCCGCTCGACCGCCGCCGGGTAAGCCAGCAGCCGATCGTGACGGATTCCCCGACATGGCTCCCGGCTTCCGAAATCGTAATCAGGGATCGGTTTTCCATAGGCGAACTTCCTCCTCTATCGTTTTACGCCGAGCTGCCTTGCCGGATCAGCCGGTACGTATCCCGCGCGATCAGCAGCTCCTCGTTGGTCGGCACGACCAGCACGGCCGTGCGGGAGCCGTCCTTCGTAATGGAACGCGGCTCGCCGGAACGGATCCGGTTCTTCTCCTCGTCCAAATCCACGCCGAGGAAAGTCAAGCCTTCGCATACTTTGCGGCGCAGCGCGTCGGAATTTTCCCCGACGCCGGCCGTGAACACGACCGCGTCCAGGCCGTCCATCGCGGCCGCATAGGACCCGATGTACTTGCGGATGCGGTAGGCGTACATCTCGAACGCCAGCCGCGCCTGCTCGTTGCCTTCCTCCATCGCTTGAATCACTTCCCGCATGTCGCTGCTGATGCCTGAGATGGCCAACAATCCGCTGTGCTTGTTCAGCATGGAATTGACTTCGTTCAGCGTGAGCTCTTCCTTATTGATCGTGTACGGAACGACGGCCGGATCGAGGTCTCCGCTGCGGGTTCCCATCATCAAACCTTCGAGCGGCGTCATCCCCATGCTGGTGTCGAACGACTTGCCGTAGAGAACCGCGGTGCAGCTGGCTCCGTTGCCGATATGGCACACGATCAGCTTCAGCTCCTCCAGCGGCCGCTTCAGGAACTCGGCCGCATTGCGGCTGACGTATTGCACCGAAGTGCCGTGGAAGCCGTATTTGCGGATCTTATGCTTCCGGTAGAGCACCATCGGAATCGCGTACATGTAAGAGCTGGGCGGCATCGTCTGATGAAACGCCGTATCGAATACCGCCGCTTGCGGCACGTCGGGCAGGTTGGCCTCCACGGCTTGAATCCCGATCATATGAGCGGGATTATGCAGCGGCGCGAGGTCGAACAGCCGGCGGATTTCCTGCTTCACGTCCGGCGTGATGAGCACCGACTCCCCGAACGATTCCCCGCCGTGGACGACGCGATGGCCGACGGCCTGGATCTCCTCGATCGAGCGAAGCACGCCGAAACGCTTATGCGTCAGCATGTCCAGCACTTTCTTGACGGCGGTCGTATGGTCCAGGATTTCGCTGACTTCGCGGACTTCCGGCCGATCCGTCACTTCATGGGACAAGATCGACGATTCCATGCCGATCCGCTCCACCTTGCCTTTGGCTTGGACGGATTCGTCCGTCATGTCGTACAGCTGGTATTTCAGCGACGAGCTTCCGGAGTTGATGACGAGCACGTTCATACGACCCGCTCACCGTCCTTGTCGTAGGCGAAAAAACCGATGCCGGTCTTGACGCCGAGATGGCCGGCGCGAACCTTCTTTTTCAGCAGGAACGACGGCCGGTATTTGAGCTCGCCGAATTCCCGGAACATCCTTTCAAGCGCCGCCAGCACCGCATCCAGGCCGAAACGGTCGGCCATGGCGAGCGGTCCCCGGTCGAACTGGTAACCGATCCGCATGGCGTCGTCGATATCCTCGGGGGAAGCCACCCCTTCCTCCAGCAGGTGCAGCGCCTCGTTGATCAGCAGGCAGATCAGCCGGGTGGTGACGAATCCGGGGGACTCGTAGACCATCACGCCTTTTTTGCCCAGCGTTTTTTCCATGAATGCCTTGGTGCGCGCGAACGTCTCTTCGGAAGTCTGCAGTCCCCGGACGATTTCCGCCACCTCGGTGCGGACGGCCGGGTAGATGAAATGCATCCCGATGACGCGTTCCGGATGTTGGGTCGACCCGGCCAGCTCCGTCAAGCTCAGCGTGGACGTGTTGCTGGCGAGGATCGCGTCCGGCGGCAAATGCCGGTCCAATTCTTCGAACACCCGTTTTTTCGCGTCCAGGTCCTCCGATATCGTCTCGATGACCAGGTCGCATTCCCCGAGATCCTGCAGCGACCTTTGTTTATGTATGCGATTCAGGATCAGCTTCTTCTCCGCGGGCGTGATCGCCCAACGCTCCATTTGCCGGTCCAGGCTCGCTTCCAGCAAGGTTAAGGACGAATCCAGCTGCTCGGGCGATCGGTCGAGGAGCAGCACGTCCAGTCCTTTCTCGGCCAGCATCTCCGCGATGCTGCGGCCCATCGTGCCTGCGCCGACGACCCCGATCTTGCGAAGCATGCTTAAGTATCCCCCTTTATGACGATGACACTGCAGTAATAGATGATCAATTCCATCTTATCATAACCGGGTTTTCCGCGGTAACGGCAGAAAAGGCGGATCGATGACAACAAGCCGCCGGAAAACGAAACCGTCCGGCAGGCTGTGCGCCCCGGACGGTTCCGTGTTCGGAGATTATGGCTGTTGCCCGCCGAACGATCGCATCGCTTCGATCCAGCGGTCCACGTAAGGGTCTTGCGCCCATTGGATCATGACCACCGTTTCGCCTTTGGCGAGCGGCACCGTAACGGGATCCGAGACGGATTCGCCGTCCCGGACGGTGCGGACGCGGATTCCCCCGACATTCGTCACGACCCCGAGCATATTGCCGTAAGTAAAGGCGTCGAGCGAGCCGGGTTCCAGCCGCTGGATCTGTTCCCAGCTCAGCGTCAATTGATCGTGCTGCACCGCTTCCGTCGGCAGCTCAACGCCCAGGAGGTCGCCGCCCGGCGTCTGCGCCGCCCATTGCCCCGGAATGCGGCTGATCCCCCACTGCTCATGGCGTTTGCCGGAAGGATCGGCGTTCCCGGCGTTCGGGACGAGTTCCTCCAGCGCGACGTGAGGTTCGGCGGCCGGATCGTTCCGCGCGGCCCCCAGCTGGGCGATGTCCTTCACCCAGAGATTGTCGGCGATGCCGCCTCGCGCGTCCCGGACTTCGGAACGGATGCTCAAATAACGGTTGCCGGCATAGACGACGCGTTCGTTCAGCAAATAATCCGGGATGGAAGCGCCCGTAAGCGCCGTATCCGCGCGGACGCTCTTGCGGCCCGTGGCTTGGATCGCCTGCAGGGCCTGCCGGCCGTCCGCCGTTTCGTTCACGGCGATTTCCCAAAAATTCTGGCCATACGGCATGTACAGTCCCGCGACGTCGGCGGCGAGCTCCAGCCGGTCGGGATCGCTTCCTTGCGGAGCGATCAGGACCGTACGGTACCGGCTTACGGTTCCGGTCGCTCCGCTCCCGGTGTCTTCCCGAAGCCCGATGAGCAGGGCGTACCGGGTGGTCGGCAAGGCCGGTGCGGCGGTCGTTTCCGCGAGGGGGGCCGAAGCGGGCGCTTGAATCTTCGCCTCTTGGGTCCCGCCTTGATGCTGTCCGTTCCATACCCATAATCCCATTCCGAAGAGCAGCACGACGAACGCGGACAACGCGTATGCGGGTACCATCCGGGAAGATCCGCGAAATCGGCCGGAACGCTCCGGTTTGCCGTCGATCCGTTCCAGGATCCTTCTGCGCAGGCGGGCATCGAAGCCTCGCCGGGGAAACGGATCGCGGGACAGCTGGTCTTTGAGCTCCTTGTCGAAGGCATCATCCATGGTCGATCTGCTCCTTCATCTTGGACAATTTCTGGCGGGCATGAAACAGCCTGGACTTGACGGTTCCTTCGGTCACGCCGAGAACCTCGGCCATTTCTTTCATGGACAGCTGATGGTGGGCGAACAGGATGATCGCTTCCCGGTATTTGACCGGCAGCTTCAAGACGAGGTCCCAGAGGTCCCCCACCGCCCATTTTTCCATCGCTTCCTGCTCCACCGAACGGGCTTCCCCCCGTTCCTCCATCCAGTCGGATAAAGTTACCTTGCGGAAAAAGGCGGATCGCCTAAAATCGATCGCCGTGTTTCGCGTGATGGTCAGCAGCCAGGTTTTCACGGAAGCGTCGCGCCGGAACGAGTGAATGTGCCGATACACTTTCAGGAACACTTCCTGCGTGATGTCGTCGGCCATGTCCCATTTGCGCGTGATGCTGTAAGCGTAGTTCCAGACCTCTTTGCCGTAGGCGGTCATGAGCTCATCCAGCAGCGCTTTGGGATCGTCCGTTTCCACGATATATTTCAGGTATTCCACGTTCGTCTCGGAGTTCAAGCCCTTGCACCTCAATTCGTTAGACGATCCGAATCGGTGTTCGGTTCAATCTTTCAGACGCAAATGGAGCCGAAAAGTTCTTCCGGAAAATCGGCGAATGCAAAAATGGCCTTCCGGCTTGTCAGCGGAAAGGCCCTATTCAATCGTCAAGATGCGGCATGAGCGGAAGAAGCGCCTCCGCCGGCGTCCTGTGCGAGGCATTCGCGCAGCCGGTCGCCCGACAGCGTTTCTTCCTTCGCCAGAACGTCCAGCATTTCGTAAAACTTGTCCTTATTAACGGCAAGATGCTGACGGGTACGGTCCATCAAGCCGTCCAGGATGCTGGCGTTCTCGCGGGCCCACTCCACTTGCGTCAGCGCTTCGGGATGCACGATGCCGAGTTCGGACATGCCGGATTCGATCAGCGTGCGCACGATGCCCGTCGCCTGTTCGAAGTCTCCCCTCGATCCGGTGCTCCGGCCGCCGTAAATGAGCTCTTCCGCGGCCGCCCCGCCGAGGGCGATCATGATTTGATCTTCGAGCGCTTGCTTCGTGTACAGGTAGCTGTCCTTGCGCGGATGGTGGCGGACGTAGCCGAGCGCTTGGCCGCGCGGCGTCAGCGACACCTGCGCGACGCTGCCGGGACGCAGCGTCTCGGCCATGAAGGCGTGGCCGAGCTCGTGCATGGCCACCCGCTCGCGCTCTTCCCGCGTCGTCTCGCGGTCGGTCCGTTCGCCCATCATCACTTTGTCGATCGCCTGCGTCAAGTCGGCTTGGCTCACCTGATCGCGGTCGTCCCGCATCGCGTAAATCGCGGCTTCGTTCATGACGCTCTCCAGCTGGGCGCCGGAGAAGCCGAACGTCTCTTCCGCGACCCGCTCCAGGGAGACGCCGTCTTCCAGCGGTTTATTGCGGGCATGCAGGCGCAAAATATGCTCGCGGCCTTTCTTGTCCGGCAAATCGACCTGGATATGCCGGTCGAACCGCCCCGGCCGCAGCAGCGCCGGATCGAGCAGCTCCTTGCGGTTGGTCGCCGCGATGAGCAGGATGCGGACGGACTCGTCCCCTTGGATGCCGTCCATCTCGGTCAGCAGCTGGTTCAGCGTCTGGTCGTATTCGCGCTGCTGGCCGCCGTCGCGCTTGCCGCCGATGCCGTCGATCTCGTCGATGAAAATGACGGCCGAGCCGCGCTTCAGCTTGACGGCCTGATTCCGGGCTTCCTTGAACAAATCTCGGATCCGGCTCGCGCCCACGCCGACGTACATTTCCACGAATTCGCTGCCCGAAGCGGCGACGAAGGCGGACTTCGTGCGGTGGGCGGCCGCTTTGGCAAGCAGCGTCTTGCCCGTTCCCGGAGGTCCCGTGAGCAGGATCCCTTTCAGCGGACGGATGCCGAGCTTCCGGATTTCCTCGCGCTTGACCATGAAGTCGAGCGCTTCGATCAGCTCTTTCTTGGCCTGTTCCTGGCCTCCGATGTCCTCGAAAGACAGCGGCGAAGGCGCCTTGGCCGGGCGCTTGCCGCCGGCCGCGCCGACCGCCAGCCCCCCGCGGGACTTGGTCATCAGGAACGCGGCGCTTGCCAGCACGCCGACCGCGACGAGCGGCATCGGTGAAACCCCGGCATAGAGCAGGAAAATCGCCAGGACGGACAGGAAGCCGATCGCGATTTCTTTGCGGTACGATTTGAAGTTACGCATTCGGCCACACCCCCATCGTCGCCGATTCGCGGGGCAGGACGACGAATTTCGCCGCTTTGCCGTCAACCAGCCGAATATAGACGTTATCGTCGTCCATGTCGGTATAAGCCTTCACGCCCGGGAAACGGGCCGACAGCTGGTCCATGGCGGTGCGGATGCCGGTATAGCGGTGGGTTTCCATCGATTCCGCGACGTCGAACAGCGAGTAGCTCCATGCTTTCTCCAGCGTTCCGTTCGAAGCGTCTGATTGCACGTTCAGCTCCAGCTTTTTGCCGGAGACCGCACCGTTGTCCTTCAATTTCCGGTAGATGTCGGCCAAATCGGCGTCGGGCGTCAGCTTCAAATCGACCGTGACTTCTCCGGAGGTCATGTCGGTTTGGGCGGAGGTCACGCCCGCCAGCGATTCCGCGACCCGGTCGAGCGGCTTCTCGACGGCGTATTGCCGGTAGAAAGTCCAACCGCCGAACAGCAAGCCCGCAGTCACTACGGCCGTCGCGAGCAAAGGCACCACTTTGATTTTCATTCGTCTAACCTCCTTGCCTAGCAAGTATGATGAGTTCATTGGATGGGATGGATAGGCTCGTTCAACGAGCGAACATATCCGAGTATATCATCTTTTGATAGACGAATGTTGCGTGAAAGACTGGCAACGCAGCCATGGAAAGCGATCGCGCTTCCTGATTCGCGAACGACCCCGCCACGGAAAAAAGCCGCAAACACGCCATGTTTCCATGGCTGCATGCGGCCGCACGAAGCGTATCAGCGATTCAACTGCCTGGCAAGTCGTAGGTTTTCAGCAGCGTTCCGTCGCGGAACGAGTAGAAATCGATGCTTTGCTGGTCGGCTCTCGGCGCTTTCTTGTAACGGATTTCCCAAATCGGCTGATCGAACGCCCACCCGGGGAGGATCCGGATCACCCGGGCGGACGGACGGTCGATCGCGAACCGTTCGCGAATTCGCGCTTCGGAATATCCGTCGCTCAGCTTCATTTTCTCGATGCCGCCTTCCCGCTCCCAGACGAACCATTCCACCCCGTCCCGGTCTTTCCCCAACACGACCCAGAGCGTTTCGTTCCAAGTGTACGAGACGGCGCTTTCGATCTCCGTAAGGCCGGCCTGCGACTCCGCCAGTCGGACGGCGTTTCTTTCCTCCCCGCGATATCCGGCGTCCGCGGAGCGAACGTACAGCACGACGCCCAGGACCGCCAGCACGACAAGGGTAACGAAAGCGGCCAGCCAGCGCGACAAAGTCATGCCCGGCAAACGCCGGCGGCTCTCGGTACGGCTCGGGGTCATCCCCGCAGCCTCTCGAAGCATGCTTGGGCCTCGTACCGGATCCGCTCTTCGTCCAGCGTCAAAAGCTCGCCGTCCCGGAGCAGCTGCCGGCCGTCCACCCAGACGTGGCGGACGTCGGCGCTCGACGCCGAGTAAACGGCGTGGGAAATCAGATCCGTGCGGGGAACGAAACGGGTGTTCGCCGTCGATACCGCGATGAAATCGGCCTTCATCCCCGGACGCAGCGCGCCGGTCACTCCCCCAAGCCCGAGCGCCCGCGCCCCGTATTCCGTGCCCATACGCAAAGCTTCCGCGGCGGGGATGACCGTCGGATCGCCGGTCACGCCTTTGTGAAGCAGCGCGGTCATCCGGATCTCCTCGAACAGGTCGAGGTTGTTGTTGCTGGCGACGCTGTCCGTGCCCAAGCCGACGGTTACGCCGGCGGCCAGCAGCTCCGGCACCCGGGCGACCCCGCTGGCCAGCTTCAGATTGCTGATCGGGTTATGCGATACCGCCACGCCGCGTGCCGCGAGCAGCGCGATTTCCTCGTCCGTCAAATGCACGGCGTGGGCGACGAGCGCCCCAGGCTTGCCGAAAAAGCCGAGCCGGTCCAAATGCTCGGGCGGGCGAACGCCGTAATCCCGTACGTTCTGCTCGACTTCGAACCGGGTTTCCGACATATGCGTATGCAAGGGCAAATCCAAATCATGGGCGGCCTCGACGACTTTGACGATGAAGTCCGGCGGGCAGGTATACGGCGCATGCGGACACATCATGACGCGGATCCGCCCGTCGGCGGCGCCATGCCAATCCTTCGCGAAGGAGACCGCGTCCTCGAGCTTCGCTTTCCGCACGTCTTCCGGCACCAATCCGATCATGCCCCGGGTCAGGACGCCCCGCAGGCCGGACTGCTCCACGACCTCTCCGACCCGGTTCATATGGTCGTACATGTCCAGGAAGGTCGTCGTCCCCGTGCGGACCAATTCGGCGGCCGCCAGCGCGGTTCCCCAGTACACGTCGTCCCCGGTAAACTTGGCTTCCATCGGCCACATGTAATTTTCCAGCCAATCCTGCAGCACCCGGTCGTCCGCGTAACCGCGCAGCAGCGACATTGCCGCGTGGCCGTGCGTATTGACGAGCCCGGGCAAGAAGAGCAGATCTTTGCCGTCCATGATCTCGTCGGCCCATTCGAGCCGTTCCGGCGTCGGTTCCCCTTCCCCGATCTCGGCGATCCTCGTTCCTTCGACCGCCATCCATCCCGCGAAATACGGACGGTTTTCCTCCAACGTTGCCAAGTATCCCCCGCGGATCAGCCACTTTTTCATGCTTCGACGTCCCCTTGTCCTTTGCGATTGTCGTCATCCATGTAATAAGCCAAGCTGAGCAGCTCCGCCGTGAAATCCGCATAATGGATCCGGACGCCCGAAGGAACCCTGAGTACGGCGGGAGCGAAATTGAGAATCCCTTTAATGCCCGCGGCCACGAACCGGTCCGCCACGTTCTGGGCTTCCGCTGCCGGCACCGTGATGATGCCGATCGTAATGCCTAGCCGCTCCACCGTCTCTTTCAGCTCATCCATCGCCTGCACGTTCAAATGGTTGATTTGGCTGCCGGTTTTGCTCTTGTCGGCATCGAAGACGGCCACGATTTTCATGTTATCCTTGGTGTACATATTGTAGTTGCAAAGGGCTCTGCCCAAATTGCCGGTGCCGACCAGCGCCACGTTCAGCATCTGGTCCAGCTTCAGGATTTGCCGGATTTTCTCGATCAGGTACGCGACGTTATAACCGACGCCCTTGCGTCCGAATTCGCCGAAAAATGCCAGGTCTTTGCGGATTTGGGCGGGATTGAGGTCCAGCTTCTCGCCCAAGTCCTGGGAAGAAACGGTCTGGACGTCGGACAAGCTGAGTTCGTTCAAATACCGCAAATAGACGGGCAGCCGGCGCACGACCGCCTCCGAAATTTTATCCTGCTTCATCCCGCTTCCCCTCCGTCCGTTCGATCCGTCTCCAGCCATTCTCTCACCCTTTCGGCCAAACCCGCGGCGGGCAAATGCTCCATTTTCGGCCCCGGCAGCGAATAGAGAAAATATTTCCCGTACCGCGTATCGATCACGCGGGTATCGTACAAAATCACGATGCCCCGGTCGCTTGCCGTTCGGACGAGCCGCCCGAATCCTTGCTTGAAGCGAATGACCGCCTGGGGCAGCGACAGCTTCATGAACGGGTTCTGGTTCTCCGCCTGCAGCTTTTCCGACTTCGCTTCGACGACGGGATGGTTCGGGGGCTGGAACGGCAGCCGCACGATCGCGAGGCAGGTGAGCGCGTCGCCCGGCAAGTCCACGCCTTCCCAATAGCTGCTCGTTCCCAAAAGCACCGAAGCGGGCCGTTCGCGGAACTGGCGGGTCAACCGGCTTCGGCTGGAGCCGTCGATCCCTTGGCCGAGCACGTCGATGCCCGACGGCTTCAGCGCTTCCTTGAGCGGCGCATAGACCGTTTTCAACATGCGGTGCGAGGTGAACAGCACCAGCATCCGCCCGCCGACCGTCCGCGCGACGTCCGTCAATGACGCCGTCAGCGCCCGTACGAATTCCGCTTCCCCGTCTCTGCCGCGAATGGCCGGAAAGTCCCGGGGGATGAGCACCAGCGCCTGCTCCCGATAGCGGAACGGAGACGGCAGGCGGGCCGTGCGCAGTCTCCCTTCCTTCTCGTGCTCCGACAGACCGAGCTGCTCCGTGACGTACTGGAACGACTTGTCGACCGTGAGGGTGGCCGACGTCATGACGACGCTGGCTTTGCGGTCGAACAACCCGTCCTTGAGCAGCTCGCTCACGTCCGCGGGTACCGCGTACATCCAGACGGAGCGTCCCCTGTATTGGAAATGGCCTTCCGCCCAATAGACGTAATCCTTTTCGTTAAACGCCAGGAACGCGGCCGTGTCTGCCCGGACGGACGCAACGTCCTTCACGGCGCCGCTCAGATCGGTCAACAATCCCTGCAGCGCGTATTCGTCCGTCTCCTCGCGGATTTCCGCGATCAGCCTTTCCATCGGACGGATGAAATCGGACAGCAGCTGGATCGCGTTCTCCGCGTCCGTCTTGACTGTCTGCCACCCGGCCGGGAGCGCATTTGGCCTCAGGCGCAGCGTCAGACTGCCGGTTTCGTCTGCAGCCGATTCGGCGGCGAGCAAGCCGAACAGCGACTCGGCATATCGCTCCCAAGCGTCCCGGATCTGGTTCAGCTTGCCGGGCATCTCCTCCGTTTTCTCGATCCAGGCTTGCGATTTCCCGTGGGAGATGGAAGCCAGAGCGATCGACAGCTGGGGAATAAGGCCGGTGCGGGAATCCCGCCACAGCCTTTGCAACGGCACGGCTAGCGAGTTGTACCCGGTTTTGCGGCCCAAGTGCTGGCTGGCGACTTCCTCCAGATGATGGGCTTCGTCTACGACCAGCCGGTCGTACGAAGGCAGCAGGCGGTGTTCCGCCCGCATGTCGGTGAAAACGAGCGCGTGGTTCGTAATGATCAGATCCGCTTTGCCGGCTTCCTGCCGGGCCCGATGGTAGAAGCAGCGGTGGAACCACGGGCAGGCGCGGTTCAGGCAAGAAGCCGCGTCGCTCGCGACGGCGTCCCATTCCTCTTTCGCGCGTCCGAGGTTCAGCTCCTCCCCTTCCCCGCGCTCGGTCTCCGAGAGCCAGACGATCATGGAGGCGCGGGCAACCGCCTCGTCTTCTCCCAGCGCATAGTCCGGCACCGTCACGCGGTTCTCGAATTTGCGGAGGCATAAGTAATTGCTGCGCCCTTTGAATACGGAAGCGCGGAACTTCACGGGCAGCACTTCCTGCAGCAAAGGAAGATCGCGCTGCCGCAGCTGTTCCTGCAGCTGGATCGTGTGGGTGGTGACGACGATTTTTTTCGATTCCTTCAGCCCATAATAGAGAGAAGGAAGCAAGTAACCCAGCGATTTGCCCGTTCCGGTTCCGGCCTCGACGAGCAGATGGGAGTCCGTCGCGAACGCCTCAAGCACTTCGCCGAACATGATGGACTGTCCTTCGCGTTCCTCGTAGGCGGGAAGCATTTCTTTCATTTTGCGGGCGGTTTCGGAAGACAGTTCTTCGAAGGTCATGCCGGACAGCACTTTTGCCGCTTCTGCCGTCTCGTCCTGCCGGCCGGACGAATCTTCGTCGCTCCATTCGCCGGCTTTCATGGCGAATTGACGATGGTAATGGTAGCCTTCGGGATCCGGCAGCAATTGGGTTTCCCGCTCCCGCAGCGTTAAGCCGATGTACCAGCCGAGGTCGCTGAGGTCGGGATCGAACAGCGCCCCCACCCTCTGCAGCGTCAGCAAGGGCATCGAACGCAGCTTGTCCGTCGCGATGCGGAACAGCTCCGCCGTGGCCATCGCGTCGCTGTCCGCCCGGTGCGGCCTGTCGTGGCCGATCCCGAAAGACGACGCGAGGGACGACAGCTGATAGGACGGCAGGGAAGGATACGCGATTCGCGCGAGCTTCGCGGTGTCCAGCAAGCGTCCGGTGTAGGGCAAATAGCCGCAACGGTCCAGAGCGGCCTGCAGGAACCCGGCGTCGAAGCCGACGTTGTGGCCGACCAGCACCGCGTCTTGAAGCAGCGGCACCATTCGGGCGAGCACGTCCTCGAGTTCCGGGGCTTCGCGCACGTCCTCGTCCGTAATGCCGGTCAGGGCGGAAATCTCTTCCGGGATCGGTTTTTCCGGACGCACGAAGCTGGCGAACGTGGAACAGACGGCACCCGCTTCGTCGATGACCGCGAGTCCCGCCTGAATGATTTCGTCTTTCGTCTCGGACAATCCCGTCGTCTCGAAATCGAGCACGGCGAATTTCATGAAAACGGACTTCCTTTCTACGCGGAGGCTTTCTTATACCGTGGCATGCAGCTCCGCGCTTCCGAACTGCAATTCCAGATCCCCGCCGCCGCTGCGGCAGCGGTCCAGGTTGCGCCGGGCTTCGCCGAACGTCGGGTCGGCTTCGATCGCTTGCCGGAACAGCTGCCGCGCTTGGTCGAGCTGCGCGAACACGGCCTGGATGCAGCCGAGCGCATTCAAGGCGATCGCCTTCAGCTTCGGCTCGTCGGCCAATGCGGCGATCAGTCGAAAATGCCGCTGGGCTTCGTTCCACTCCTTCAGATGCATGCGTGACATCGCCAAATACAGCCTGGCGGAAAGCAGGTCGGGGTAAGTCCGCACGGTTTCCTCCAAATGCCGCGCCGCCTGGTCGAACATGTGAAGCTTGAAATAGCCCTGCCCTTTTTGAAACGTGCCGAGCAGCAGTTCCGCCGGCGGCGGGGCGGCGCCTTCTTCCTGCAGCTCCCGGAACAGGGATAGTTTATCCTCCAGCTGCAGCCATTGCTCCACCAGATCGTCGCTCATCGCTTTGAGCGCGGTCCACTGTTCCAACATGCGGCCGCGTTCCGCCTCGTCGGCCCCGGGATAACGGAGAATCAGTTCGTCGAGCGATTCGTGAAGAGCGGAGAACCATTGCCGGATGACAGACATGCGCGTACCCCCTTCTCGCAGGCTGTACTGCTCATTCTGCGTCGCGGGGGATGCTTTCATACGCCTTGCCAAACGGTCGAATGCGGTTCTTGCGCCATCAATTCGACAGGCCGGTTTTTGTCGTCCATGAAGGCGACTTTCGGCTGATGCCGCCGGCATTCTTCCTCGGACATCAAGGCATAGCTGATGATGATGACCTTATCTCCCGGGTGGACCAATCGGGCCGCCGCCCCGTTGAGGCAGATCACGCCGGAGCCGCGCGGACCCGGAATGGCGTACGTTTCGAAACGGGCGCCGTTATTGTTGTCGACGATTTGGACCTTCTCGTTGGGCAGGATGTCCACCAGATCCATCAGGTCCTCGTCGATCGTGACGCTGCCCATGTATTCCAGGTTGGCTTCGGTTACGGTCGCGCGATGGATTTTGGACTTCATCATTTGCCGGAACATGTTCATTTCACCTCCGAAGGGAATAGGAGCACGTTGTCGATGAGCCGCGTTTTCCCGAAACGGACGGCCAATGCGACGAGCAGCGGTTCCCGCGATTCTCTGAGCGGACGATCCGCGGGCGGGTGGCCCAACTCCGGATACGTCGCGACTTCCACGTACTCGATGTCCGCCAGCGGCTGGGAACGGATCCGTCCGCGTATGCGGACCGTCAGCTCGGCTTCGGACATCCCGTCTTCGATCCAGCCCGCCACCTGCGACAAAGTCTGGGACAAAATCAAGGCTTGCCGGCGTTCCTCCGGGTTGAGATAGACATTGCGCGAGCTCAGGGCGAGCCCGTCTTGTTCCCGCACGATCGGGCAAGGGACGATATCGACCGGAAAGTTGAGATCCTCGGTCATGCGGGCGATCACGGACACCTGCTGGGCGTCTTTCAAACCGAAGTAAGCCCGGTCCGGCTGCACGATATGGAACAGTTTGGAAACGACCGTCGCGACGCCGTCGAAATGTCCCGGCCGGCTCGCGCCGCATAGGCGTTCGGTCACGCCGGACACGCTCACGGTCGTGCGGGGCTTATCCGGATACATTTCGGTCACCGACGGCAGGAACACCAGGTTCGCCCCGGCCTCCGCCGCGACCTTCAAATCCCGCTCTTCGTCGCGCGGATAGCGGTCGAAATCCTCGTTGGGGCCGAATTGGATCGGATTCACGAATATGCTGAGCACCGTCAAGCCGTTCTCTTCCGCCGAACGGCGGATCAGGCTGGCGTGCCCTTCGTGCAGGTAACCCATCGTCGGAACGAGCCCGACTTGGGCGCTTGCCGCGTGCGCGCGGCGGTAAGCCGCGATTTCTTCCCTCAGTTCGGCGATTTGCCGAACGACTTTGGGGGTCATGTCGGATCTCCTCCGTATAGCCGGGAAGACAGGGCCCAATCCTTGGCGGAGGCGTCATCCAGCGGAAACCCGTGCTTCTCTTCCGGAAATTGGCGCGATTTCACGTCGCCGACGTAATTCCCGATCGCTTGCCTTATCGTTTCGCCGACATCGGCGTAAGTTTTCACGAATCGTTTGTCCCTTATCCCGGAGCCGTACCGGATGATGTCGTGGAAGACGAGCACCTGCCCGTCGCAGCCCCGCCCGGCCCCGATGCCGACGGTCGGCACCTGCAGGGATTTCGATACGGCGGCGGCGAGCGGTTCGGTCACGAGTTCCAGCACGATGCCGAACACGCCGGCTCGCTCAAGCGCATGGGCGTCATCCAGCAGCTTTTCCGCTTCCTGCCGGTCTTTGCCTTGCACCTTGTAACCGCCGATCGTATGGACGGATTGCGGCGTCAAACCGAGATGGCCGATCACCGGGATTCCGGCTGCGGTCAGCCGGCGAATCTCGTCCGCCAGATCGGCTCCGCCTTCCATCTTCACGGCATGGGCTCCGCCCTCCCGCATGAGACGGGCGGCGTTCCGGAGCGTTTCCTCCGGTCCCAAGCGGTACGTGGCGAACGGCATGTCGGAGATGATCATCGTCCCGGGCGCTCCCCGGACGACGGCCCGGGTATGGTAAATCATGTCCTCCAGCGTGACGGGAACGGTCGTGTCGTAGCCGAGCACGACGTTGCCCAGCGAATCGCCGACCAGGATCGCGTCGACGCCGGCTTCTTCCGCCAAGCGGGCGGACGGATAATCGTAGGCCGTCAGCACCGCGATCGGTTGGCCGGAAGCTTTCATGGCTTTGAATTTCGGTACGGTCAATGCTTGCTTCATGGGATGGTCCTCCTTGGATTCGGATGGTCCTCCTTAATTTCTCCCCCAAAAGTGACGGGAAGCTCTGCCGCTTATTCCGATAGTTGGGGTCCCCACAAAGTAATCGGAATGCGCTTCGAAGGCTATCTTCACTTTTTGGGGAAAGACGGGGGTGGGCCCAACTTCGTCCTACACGGCAAAAAAACCCATCTGCCCGAGGCAAAAGGGTTTCCAACACATCGAACGTCAGTCACGTCCTTCTGTCTCGGTCCCTTCGGCTCTGAGCAGAATCCGCCGTGCTTCTTGGACGGTATTCCATTGTAGATCGGTCTAGCGCAAGCTTCGGCAAGTGCGGTTCGCACGGGGCGATACCACCTTGCGCAAAACCAGTATAACACGGCTCCCCGCGGCCGTCCAATAGGCCGCTCCCGAAAGAGCCGCGTCTCAGGAGTTCGGGGTTTCCGCCGAATAAACCGTGCGCAAGCTTCCGTCCTTCAGACGGACTTTCAGCCCTCCAGAATCGTCCAACGCTTCCGGCACGCCCTCCACGACGCCCTGCGGAGTGAGCAGGGCCGCGGGCCGATGGAGCGTGACCGAATGCGCCTCCCACAGCATGCGGATCGGAGCGAACCCTTCCTGCTGGTACAAGGCGTATAGGTTCTCGAACTCCTCCATCGCCGCCGCGATGAGCGAAGCCCGGTCGACGGGACGGCCGGACGCCGTTTTGAGGGAAACCGCCTTCGTCCGAAGCTCTTCCGGATAGTCTTCCTCGTCCAGGTTCGCCGAAATCCCGATGCCGACCGCTACGTATTTCAGCCTTTCGTCTTCTGCCGCGGACTCGAGCAGAATGCCGCTGATTTTCCTCCCGTTCACCAGCAGGTCGTTCGGCCATTTGATTCCGATGTCCAGCGGAACGACCCGGACAATGGCCCGGCTGAGCGCCACGGCGGCCAGCAGCGTAAGCTGAGGGGTAAACACCAGCGGAACCTGCGGCCTTAAGAGCAGGCTCATCCAGACCCCTTTGCCGGGCGGAGACAGCCAGGAACGGCCCATCCGGCCGCGGCCTTGCGTCTGGCTTTCGGCGATGACCAGCGTTCCTTCGGGCGCGCCTTCCGCCGCCAGCTTCCGCAATTCGTCCTGCGTGGACCCGACTTCTTCATACAGCTTCAAGTTGCGTCCGAAGGAGCGGGTCGTCAGTTTCGGCAGCAGGTCGTGCAGGGAAAGGCGGGAAGGGCGGCCGGACAGCCGGTACCCCAGCCTCGGAACGGCGTCGATGACGTATCCTTCCGCTTCCAGCTTGCGGATTTGCTTCCAGACCGCGGTCCGGCTCACGTTCAGCTTGCGGCTGATGTCCTCCCCCGAAACGTAAGCGCCCGAAGCCTCCTCCAGCAGCGCCAGCAGGGTTGTCGAATGGCTCAACTTATGACTCATCTCCTGTATCCGCGTTTGCGGGTTTCGGCGTCGGACCGTCCGCCTGCCGAGCAGCGGCTTCCAGCAGCGTCTCTTTCTCGTTCGCCAACCGCCCGAAAGCGACGTCATGCAAAAGTCGCCGCAGCGCGGCCGCGATCCACGGCCCCGGTTGCCGGTTCAGCCTCCGCGCCAACTCGTCGCCTCGAACGGCCAACTGGCCCGCGGAATGAATCGGAAGCTCGTCCAGCCAGCCGCGGTACAGGCCCGCCTGCTCCCTCGTCTCCGTCCAATCCGAGGCAACGGAGTGTCCGAGGTCCAACACGGCTTCGATAAAGGCTTGCCGATTTCCGAATCCGTTCGCCATCCGTTCTTCGAATCGCAGCATGGCGGCGATTCTCGTCACCCGCTTCGCGCTGTACCGCAGCGTCCGGCAAAGCGTCTCGGCTTCGTACGCCGCCGCGCCGGCCCGGATCAGCCACGACGCCCAGCGGATTTCCGGATCCCGGATGGCGGACAATTCGCGCATCCCCGAGCGGATAGGCATCGCGGTCATGGCCGTGACGCATGCGGGCAGCGGTTCCTTGACCGCCTTCAGCAGGCCGGAGCGCAGCAGCAGCCGGCAAGCGCGCTCCGGATCGGCTCCCGCCATCATTTTCTCCCATTCCGAGCCGATCCGCTCCATCGCGACGAGGCGCAGCCTCGGCGCTTGCAAACGAATCCCCCGCCAGACGGAGAGCGGCAGTCCGAAGCCGAAGGCGGCCGCGAAGCGGATCGCGCGGAGCATCCGAAGCGCATCCTCCCCGAACCGTTCCGCGGCGTCCCCGACGCAGCGGATCATCCGGCGCCCGAGATCTTCCCGGCCGCCGAACGGATCCACGACGCTGCCGTCCAGCCCTACGGCCATCGCATTGATCGTAAAATCCCTCCGCGCCAAATCCCGGCGGAGCTCGCGGACGAATTCGACCCGATCCGGCCTTCTCGCGTCCGCGTAGCCGAACTCCGTCCGGAACGTCGTCACTTCGAACGTTCGTCCCTTATGAAGCACCGTCACGGTGCCATGCCGCAGGCCGGTCGGAATCGTGCGGTCGAACGCCGCGGAAACTTCCTCCGGCCAGGCCGACGTGGCGATGTCGACATCGTGCAACGGCCGCCCGAGCAGGCGGTCCCGAACGCACCCGCCGACCAGGTAAGCCTCATGCCCGCAGGCGGCCAGCTTCCGGACTACGTCCAGCCCCGCGCCCCAGAGGGCTTCGTCTTCCTGCCGTCCTACGCTTGGCATGCCGTCATCGGGACTTCCGCCGGCAACCCCAGCACGCGATAATAGATTCGCTCGTATTGGGCGCTGATTTTTTCGTCGCAAAATTCCTCATGGGCCCGCTTCAAGCAAGCTTCCCGGAAATCCGCGTACTTTTTCCGGTCCTCCAGCAATTCCAGCGCATACGCCGCCATGGCGTCGGTATCCCCGATCGGGGCCAAATACCCCGTCACGCCGTGCTGAACCAGCTCCGGAATGCCGCCGGCCATGGAGCCGATCGTCGGCACGCCGCAGGCCATCGCTTCCAAAGCGACCAGCCCGAAGCTTTCCTTCTCGGAAGGCAGCAGCATCAAATCCGCGATCGACACGACCTGCGCGACGTCGTCCTGCTTGCCGAGCAGGATTACCCGTTCCCGCAGGCCCATGCACTCGATTTTATGCTGCAGTCTCGGCAGCTCGGGACCTTCCCCGACGAGAATGAGCTTGGCCGGCATCCGCTGGCTGACTTTGGCGAAAATGTCCACGACGTCGGACGTCCGCTTCACCGGGCGGAAATTGGAAATGTGCATGAGCACCTTCTCCCCCGGCTCCGCGTATTCGCGCCGAAGGTCGCTGCATTCCCGGGGGTAGTAGATACGCTTATCCACGAAATTATAGGTGAGATCGATCGGTTCGGAGATGTCGAGCAGCTCCCGGGTTTCCTTGATCAAGTCCTGGCTGACCGCGGTCACGGCGTCGCTCTTGCGGATGCCGAGGCGAATGATGTCCTTGAGCGTCTCGTCCTGCGCCAACACGGTGATGTCCGTGCCGTGCAGCGTCGTGACCACTTTCAGCCCGTCCCCGGACATTTCCTTGGCCAAATAGGCGCAGATCGCATGAGGGACGGCGTAATGCACGTGCAAAATGTCGAGACCGACGCGCTGCGCGACCTGGTTCATTTTGCTGGCCAGCGACAAGTCGTAAGGAGGATAACGGAAGACGTAATAATCCGTTACTTCGACTTCGTGATAGTAAATGTTGCGCTGGAACTTCCCGAGTCGGAACGGCATGCTGTGCGCGATAAAATGGATTTCGTGGCCTTTTTCGGCCAAAATTTTGCCGAGTTCGGTCGCCACGACGCCGGATCCGCCCAAAGACGGATAACACGTTATGCCGATTTTCAGCCGTTTCATGGAGTTCCTCCTTTAATGGAGTCTCTGATCGATTGTATTCCGCTACGGCTTGCTCTCTTGCCGCACCGGACGATGATTCTGCTCCGGTTAGAACAATCCGACCCTCAGCGGCCCTTTCGCGATGAAACCTTCGGCGTAAAGCAGCCGGTGCGGCTGGCCGAACAGGCGGTCTCTCGCTTCCACGTTGTCGAGATATCCCCGGGTCAGAGGCGTTTCCACCCAGTCCGCCAAATCCCCGGCCGGCTCGAATTGGGATCGGTACGCCCGGAGGGCGGCCATTTTGCGAGGCTGCTCCTCCGTGATATCGACGACGAGTCCCGGCGCATGGACGTCGTTGATGAAGTAAAATAACAGCATGTCCGCCGTCCAAGCCGGTTCTTCCGGCCGATAACGGCGCAATTTGGCGTTAAAGACGGCCTCCTCGGCCATTCGGCCGCAGGCGGCATGGTCCGGATGCCGATCGATCGGATAAGGCGCGAAGACGAACCGGGGGCGATGGCGCCGGATGGCGGATACCATCAGGTCCAGCTGCGCGGCAACCGGGGTGAGCCCCCGGTCCGGCAGCCCGAGATTTTCCCGGACGGACAGCCCCAGCTCGCGGCTGGCCGCGGCCGCTTCTCGCTGCCGAGTCTCGACGTCTCCGTTGGAGGACAACTCGGCATAGGTAAGATCGATGATGCCGACTTTGCGGCCGGCCGCCGTATGCTTCACGATCGTTCCGCCCATGCCGATCTCCGCGTCGTCGGGATGCGCGGCGAAGATCAGCAGATCGAGCCGGCGATCGTCCGCTCCGCTCATTCGTCGATCCCCGGCTTGTATTTATGTACCAGCTCCCGCCAGGCGAAATCACCGCGGTCCAGCGCCCGAACCAGCAATTCCGCCGTGGCGATGTTCGTCGCGACCGGAATGCCCTGCACGTCGCATAATCGCAGGAGGGCCGATATATCCGGCTCGTGAGGCTGCGCCATCAGCGGATCCCGCAGGAAAATGATGAAGTCCATGACGTTCTCCGCCACCAAGGCTCCGATCTGCTGGTCCCCGCCAAGCGGTCCCGACGCGAAGCGATGGACGGACAGCGACGTGGCGTCCATGATCCGCTGTCCCGTCGTTCCGGTGGCGTAAAGCTTGTGAGGTTTGAAGACATGCTCATAAGCGGTGACGAAATTGACCATTTCGTCCTTCTTGCGGTCGTGCGCGATCAGCGCGATTTCCAGCATGACCCGGTTTCCCCTCTCTTCAGTCCATCAAATGCTCGAATCCGTAAATCATGCCGGTGACCGACATGATTTTCTTCACCGCGACGCTCACGCCCGGCATGTAGCCGGCCCGTTCGTACGAATCGTGCCGGATTTTGAGCGTCTGCCCGAACGCGCCGAACACGACCTCCTGCTGCGCGAACACGCCGGGTAGCCGCACGCTGTGAATGCGGAACCCGTTATAGTATCCGCCGCGCGCGCCTTCGATCAGTTCCTCTTCGTGCGGGTTGCCCTGACGAAGCTCCCGGCGCGTCTCCGAAATCCATTCGGCCGTGCGGATCGACGTGCCCGATGGCGCGTCCAGTTTCTGATCCCCGTGGTATTCGATGATTTCCACATGGGGAAAATATTTGGCAGCCATCGCCGAAAATTTCATCATCAGAATGGCGCCGATCGAGAAAGAGGGCGCGATCAAGCCGCCGATTCCGCGATCGCGGCACTGCTTGTCCAACTCGGAAATTTGCTCCGGCGTGAATCCGGTCGTTCCGATGACCGGTCGAACGCCGTGGGCAATGGCCGTCTCCGTGTTCGGCATGGCGGATTTGGGGTTCGTGAAATCGACGAGCACGTCGGGTTTGGCCCTTTCCAACGCGGACGCCAAATCGTTCGCGACGAGCACGCCGGTATCCGGCTTGCCCGCCAGGCTGCCGGCATCGACCGGCCCCGAAGTGCGGGCGACGGCCGCTACGAGCGTAAGCTCGGGGTCCTCCAGGATCATCCGGACCGTCTCGCGGCCCATCCGGCCGGTCGCGCCGGCCACGGCTACGGTAATGGGTTTCGACATGCGGCTCACCTTTTTCTGTAGGGTTTGGGAGAGGATAATTGCGATTGGACGAGACGCCGCCTTTCTTTCCGCCACTCGCGGAGCAGACGGCCCGCCTCTTCATGCTGCGGCTCCAGGTTCAGCGCTTCGCGCAAGTTGGCGATGGCCGAACGCAGGTCTCCTTGCATATGGTTGGCCATCCCCAGCAGCAGCTTCGCTTCCGCCGACAGCGGATCGAGCGACTCCGCTTCCCGGAGCAGCCTTGCCGCCAGGTCCGGTTCCGGGACCGGAAGCTCCAGCAGACCGCGGGCTTCGGAAACGAGCCTTTTGGCTTCCAAAGCGTCCACGTTCATGGCGTATACCGGGTCTTCCGGATCGAGTTCCGCCGCTTTCCGGGCGTATCGTTCCGCGGCAGCCGTTTTCCCGCTTCTCGCAAGCGTAATGGAAGCTTTATAATAATAAGACGCATTGTCCGGTTCCAGCCCGATCGCCCGGTCGAACCAAGCCGCCGCGGATTCGAAATCTCCGTGGAAAATGGCGTCGTAGGCTTGCCGGAGACAGGTTTCCCCGTCCATGCCGTCCTTGTTTTCCAGGTTCGACCGGTCCTTGTCCGTCATGCCGTCCATCCTCCTTTTCCGTAAATTCGGGGATGGTACAGCATATGAAGGCTACGGGGACTCGGTGTGCTTTCTCGTCCAACGGCCCGCGTCGCGGGTGTTGAATTTATGCATCACGCGGTCGTGGGCTTCGGTCAAGTCGATGCCGAGGGAATTGGCGAAGCAGAGCACGATGAAGAATACGTCGCCAAGCTCCATTTCGACGGAATTTTCGGCCTCGTCCTTGCGCTTGGGCTTCTCGCCGAACCGGTGATTCACTTCCCGGGCCAGCTCCCCGACCTCCTCGGCCATGCGGGCCAGCAAGGCAAGCGGGGAAAAATAGCCTTCCTTGAACTGGGTGATGTAAGCGTCCACCTCGCGCTGGATATCCGCCAGCGTCTTCTCGGCGAGAACGCGTCCGGCGATCCCGGAGTCTCCCATGTCATCGGTTCCTTTCCCATCAGGTTTTATCCCTATGTTAGCGTAAGACGTTTCTGAAAACAAATCCATTTTTCGTTCCGTCTTTAGTCCGGAGGAGGTTACCGAACATGAAGTCCCGTTTCTGGTCCCACCTGCGCATATGGAGCCAACTTTCGCTCGGCACCGCTTTATACGCGTTCGGCCTGCAATATTTCATTTTGCCGAACCGATTAATGGAAGGCGGCGTCACCGGGATCGGCGTCATCCTCAATTACGCCGCCTCGGTGCCGGTATCGCTTTCCACCTTGGTCATCAACCTGCCGCTGTTTCTTCTCGGCTGGCGGCAGCTGGGGCGGGGCGCGATGGGCCTCACGGTCGGCGGTACGGTGCTCCTCTCCTTTTTCCTCTGGGTGATGGAACGGGCGGTTCATATCGGTTGGATCGTTCCGTTTACGACGGACCGCGATTTTATCCTGGTCGTCCTGTACGCGGGGCTGACGCTCGGAACGGGTCTCGGGCTCGTGTTCCGCGCCGGTGGCACGACCGGCGGGGTGGACATCGTGGCCCGGATACTGCAGAAGCACACGGGCTGGAGCATCGGGCAGCTGATCCTCACCTTCGACGTGCTGATTTTGGGCACTTCCTTGATATACGTCCCGAAGGAGAAAATTTTATACACGCTGGTATCCGTCTTTATCTCCTCCAAAGTCATCGACTTCATCCAGGAAGGAGCCTATGCCGCCAAAGCGTTCACGATCATCAGCGACGAACCGGAACGGCTGGCCGAGTCGATCACGAGGGAGCTGGACCGAGGCGTCACCCTGATGCCCGCGGTCGGCGCGTATTCCAAAGACGCCAAAACGGTCGTGTACTGCGTCGTCAGCCGATTCGAAATCCGCAAATTAAAAAGCCTCGTTCGTCACCATGACAAACGGGCTTTTATCGTGATCAGCGACGTTCACGACGTTCTGGGGGAAGGTTTCCGCGAGGAGTGACGGGCGTTGCGTGCTTATAGCGCTGCCAGCCGGCCCAAGACAGGATCGACACGATGAACGTTCCCATGAACGCCGGCCAGCCCCAGGACGGACCCGCCGCGGGGGCGATGAACGCGGTATCCGCGGCCTGCTGGCTCGGGAACAACCCTTCCAGCGCCTCGCGCATGGCGGGAATGAGGGTTTTCCTGAGCCTCGAATCGGTGGTTTTCGCTTTCAGCACCCTTTCGGCATAACGGAGTACCGAATCGGCTCTCTCGATCGCATAAGGTTCGGCATGAAGCATCGCTGCCGTACGGATCAAGGCGTAGTGACCCTGAATGCGTTTCAGAAGCCCCGGTTCTTCGGATCGCCTGCCGGGAACCGCCATCGCCTCCTCCAACCCGCGTAGATCGTCGGACAGGACGGTGCGGTACCGGTGCCACATCGGCTTGTCCGGGTGGACCAAGGCGTCGGCCGCCAGCCGGATTTCCGCGGAGGCGTTCCGCCATCCTTCGATGTCCGCTTTCGCCGACGCGACGGACCGCTTCAATTTCGCCACGCTGCCGGCGAGCGCCTCTACCCCTTCCGCCGAAGCGACCTGCTGCATCGGCAATCCGCGCAGCAACACGTCCGCGTCCTCGGTATATCTGCGAACGGCGGCCGCATCCCCGTCCAAAGCCGCAGCGTACAAAGCCTCCGCGGTGCGGAGAAACGTTTGCGGAGCCGACGGTTCCCCTTGCGCTGCCGCGCCCGCCGAATGAATCGACAGCATCCATACTCCCGCGGCGATGGCCGCCGCCATAAGCGACCTCCAAAACACGGACATCCCCTCCTTCCCTTAACGGTATGAGGGGATGTCCATATTTAGAACGAGCCTTCCGTTTCGGATCCATTACGAAGGGATCGGCGTTTTCGCGTCCGCCGGCAAGAAACGCGCGGCCCACGCCGCGAGGACGCTGAGCGCCGTAAGCGCCACGGTGAAAACGCAAACGGCCGTCAGATGGGGATCAAGCTCCTCCGGCAAATAAGGATAGACGCCGAACGTATAGTCCACCGCATCGTTCAGGAACGTCCAAACAGCCGCCCCAGCGAGCGCCGCAAGCCCGAAGCGGAAAAATCGGGCGTACAACAGCGCGCAAATCGCCATCGCCGTATGGCCGATCATCAGCATCCAGGAAGCCCAGTCCAGCGGCGTTCCTTGGGAATAACCGGCGAGAATGATCGCCGTCGCCCAAATGCCGTATTTGACCGAGGTGACGACGCCCAGCGCTTCGATCACGCCCCGCAGTCCTCGAATCCAGCGGTTGGCGCCTTGGCGGTAAGGACTCACCCAAAGCCAGAGCACGCCTAAAGCGAACCAGAGGGAGGCGGTCGGACTGTCCGGCACGAAAACGATTTGCCAATGCGGATGTTCGTTCCAGGTTTTGACCAATTGGTCTTGATACCAATAATACCCGTAAACCGTGCCCGGCAAATAAATGATCATCATCGGCCAGAGAATGGCCGGATGCATGAGAAAAGCCCTGGACCAATACCAGCGAAGCTCCAACCTTCATCTCTCCTTGCGGGTTCCGGCGAATGCCCGGCCGCGGACTTGGCATCGACTTCGCGTAAACGATTCCCCGCTTTCGATTGCCGCAACAACGAAATAGCGGCACCGAAGTGCCGCTATAGGTTCAAGCCTATCGATTACTGCGCGGCTTCGGCTTTTTGCTTCTCCAGCCAAGTCGCGATTTGGTCGATCTGATCGGAAGACAGCTGATCCTTGAACGCCGGCATCGCGCCGTTGTTCCGACCGTTGGTGATCGTTTCCACGAGCTGTTCCTTGTTCAAGCGGTCTCCGACGCCGCGGAGCGCAGGGGCGTTGCCGCCTTCCAGTTCGCCGCCGTGGCAGGCGATGCACTGTGCTTCCTGCATCGTCTTGAACGCCGGATCGTCGGCCGCGACCATCGCCGGGATGTTCTCTCTGCCCGGAACCGGACGGGGCAGGCCTTTCTCCACCGCTTCGCGCGCTTTCTCTTCCCGCTCGATATGCTCGGGAATGACGCCGTTGATTTTCAGCTCTTCCTGATAGTGGTTCCAGGAGAACCAAGTCAGGTAGACGATGGCGACCAGCGTCAGCCCCATCAAGGACGAAGCGATCGGCCGGCGGTAGAAGCGGCGCTCCTTGCCGGTGTCCAGGAACGGAGCCAGCAGCAAGGCAACGAACGGCAGGCCGGACATGCAGACGACGCCGAATCCCACGTAGCTGCCGGAAGTGTACGGATATTTCAGCAGCTGATACAGGAACAGGAAGTACCAGTCCGGCATCGGGATAAAGGAGCCGTTGAGCGGATCCGCCGGATAACCGAGCGGAGCCGGTTCGGCCATGACGAGAACCAGGAACCCGACGAGTACGACGACGCCGACCATCCATTCCTTGAGCAGGAAGTTCGGGATGAAGGCTTCGGATTTGCCGGGGAAAGCCGTATAATCCGGCGGAGCGACATTCGAGCGGTCCCGCTTGCGGATCCGCGAATCGCCCACGTAGACGATTTTTTCATTCGGATCGTGATGATGTGCCATCGGTTCTTTTGCCACTCCTCTCTCTTACAGCGGCCCCGAAATGCCCTGTTTGCGAATCATGAAGAAGTGAGCGGCAAGCAGCGTCAGCAGCGCGCCGGGCAGGAAGAATACGTGGATCGCGAAGAACCGCGTCAGCGTCTGCGCGCCTACGATCGTTCCGCCGTTCATCAGTATCTTGATGTATTCGCCGATCCAAGGCACGGAGCCGGCAATTTCAAGACCGACCTTCGTGGCAAAGTAGGCTTTGTTGTCCCAAGGAAGCAGGTAACCCGTGAAGCCGAGACCCAGCATCACGAAGAAAATCAGCATTCCGACAACCCAGTTCATTTCGCGCGGCGCCTTGTAGGAGCCGGTGAAGAAGACGCGAAGGGTATGTAGGAACATCATGACGATCACGAGGCTCGCGCCCCAGTGGTGCATGCCGCGCACGATCGCGCCGAACGCGACCTGATGCTGCAAGTAGTCGACGCTGTAATAAGCGTTGACGATGTCCGGAACGTAGTACATCGTCAGGAACATCCCCGACAAAATCTGGATGACCGTGATAAAGAACGTCAAACCGCCGAAGCAGTAAACGAATGCGGAGAAATGGTGCGCCGGGTTGACGTGCTCCGGCACTTCATGGTCGGCAATGTCTCTCCACATCGGCGTGATGTCCAGACGTTCGTCGATCCAGTTATACATGCCTTTCAACATGAGACGAAACGCCCTCCTTCTACTTCACGTGCTGGTTCGGTTCCAACGGTCCCAGGTACACCCAGCCGTTATCCACTTTCACCTGATACTCGTCCAGCGGCTTCGGCGCGACCTTGAGGTTCTTGCCGAGCTTGTCGTACTCGGCGCCGTGGCAAGGACATAGATAGTGATTCGGGATTTCCTTGCCGAATTTGCCGATCGTGCAGCCGAGATGCTTGCAGATCGGAGACAAGGCAAAAACTTTCCCGCTGTCGTCCTTCGCAATCCATGCTTGCATCTTCGGATCGCTCTCGTACCAGCCGTCTACCTGGTGGACTTTGAATTCCACCTGCTGCGGCTCGCCCGTTACTTTGCTTTCCTCGATGACTTTCACGAAATTACCCTTTTGTTGCGGTTGCAAAAGGGGATCGACGGCAAAGCGGATCATCGGCAGGACGGCTCCGCCGGCCATGAATGCTCCGGCTCCCCCAAGGGTGTACGACAGGAATTGTCGACGAGTCATCTCTTTCCGCTTGACCGGCTTGTGCACGGTTTCTTGCTGCTCCTTGTGGTCCATTTTCCAACCCCCTTCGCCCAAACAAACTCGCGTCCCGCGCGGACTTTTCCCTTTTGTTGACAAGGACATAACTATAATAGCCCACGCCATATGGAGCGTCAAGAACGGTTGGGTTCCGTTTCCGCCTTTGCCGCGAAAGGTCCGGCTAAAATGTTCTCAAATTGTCACAATTCACCGCATCCGCACTGCCTTTGGTTTACCCCAAACAGGCCAAACTATGCGCCGCCCGGCCTTCCGGTTATGGGGCGTCTCCCGCGCTTGCGGCCGGGCGTTTCCACAGCTCCGACACCGCTTTGAACAACGCGTCGGGATCGGGTTCTTCTCCTTCGCGTGACGGCTGCACGACGAGATCGGCCCCCGCGTCGTCCCCGACGAACCCGGGTTTGCCGCAGACGAGGATCACGTAGCGGAATCCGGCGGTTCGGCAGCGGCCGCACAGCTCTTTCAGCTTGTCCGATGCGGCGTCGTAGTGGAGGGCGGGCAGCGTCACCGTCCGTCCTTTGAAGGCTTTCTCCAGAGGAAGCAGCCAGTCCCCGGTATCCGCTGCCCGCTCCGCCATCTCCCACGGGGCTTCGAACCCCGCCAGCCCGGTGACCGGAAGCAGGCACGTGTCCATGTAGGGCTGCAGATCGGGCCAGGAAGCTTCGGTGAGTTCGCTGAATTTCATTTCGGCTGTCATCCTTTGCATGCAGGTTGGCATCTACCAATACCATCCTACTTCAAATGGCCGCCGATGGAAAGACAACCGGGGGGGCTTGGCACGGCCGGCGTCCGAAAAAACCGCCCGGATCCCATCCGGACGGTCCCCTCCTTGCGTCTTCGGTTGGATGGATTCCCCGTACGCTTACGAGCCGATCGCCTTCAGCTCGTCGGTCAGCTGCCTGAACCGCTCGGAATCCCCCTGGGCAAGCGCTACGTCAATCTCTTTGTAGATCGTTTCCGTCCGGTATTTGCGCAGCGCTTCGTCCAGGATCATCTCAGCCGCCAACCCCAACATGGTCTCATAGGCGACTTTCATGTTATCCATTGGTTGCACCTCCGAAATCCGGCTACTAAAGCATATTCACCGGGAGAATTGCCGCCCCGTACGATGGCCCTGCTGACAATCATTGTATCCCCGCCCATTTCCTGCTCGGCTCGGCGATCGGGCGGTTCAGACATGGGGAAAAACCCCGTCATCCCACCGCTGCGATTCCCGATCGGGGACATTGACGCCCGTGACGACCGCCTTGCCCTGAGGGGTCATGCGGACCACCGTTTCGCCGGTCTCCGTCTCCCCCCAGCGCAGCAGCCCCAAATGCATCATCATCCGCAAAACGCGCAGCTCCAGTACTTCCTTTTCTTGATCATAGTAATAGGGACGGACGATCGGCTGCAGCACCTCGTAAAGAGACGACACCGTCGTCCACGACCCGGCCAGCCGGGCCACCCATTGCACGAGCGCCGCCAAGTTGGCGACGGGCTTTTTGTACAGCCGCATCCAAAACCGGTACAACCGCGCCGGATCGAACGGTTCCGGGCTTTCCGCCGCCGCCAATCCCGCTTCGGTCACCGTCAGCCGGTCCGGGTTTTCGCGGATCATGCCCTCGTGAAAAGCGTAATCGTAGAGCAGCGAGAAACGGTCGGGATAATCGCGGAACCTTCTGCCATAGCCGAAACGCCATCCGGCCTTTCCCGGCACTCCTTCCCCGACCGACATCAGTTCCAGCGCCTGGCCCAATTGCCGCTTGTACATGTAGCCTTCCGAGGTCAGCGGGACGTCATGGTCCCGGACGTAACGGAGAAACGCAACCAGATCGTCCGCGAGCAGCCCCCGTTCGTCCCGGTAGGCCGGAGGCTCCTGCCGGACGTCCAGACGCTGCGAGTATCGGTTCTCCAACGCCTCGCACAATCTCCGCTTGACGTCGTCCGGCACTTGATAGAGGTACCGGGTTTGCTGGGAGAAGCCGTTGAACAGCCACCCGTACCGTTTGAACCGGCTGATCGTCTGCCTTGCGGCATCCTCGGCCGTTTCGGGCTGTTCCGCTTTCGCGGCGGCGTTTTTTTTGCGGGATCGCGATCCTTTCGCGGGTTGGGCGGGCGGAGCCGGCGGCACGTTCGGCTCCGCCGCCGCCTTCAGGACAAGCGTGCCGTCCGCCGCCATCCCCCCTGCCCGGGCTTTGAGCTCTTCCAAGCTGTATGACGCCCGGGTATCGAATAGGAGGGAGTTCAGAAAACGGAGATCGTCCGCGTTCATTTCCTCCACCCGGCTCTCGAGCGCGTCCCGGCGTTGGATGACGGTGAGGATCGACTGGATCAGCTCGTTTTTGGAGTGGCTGCCGCACCCGCAGTCGTACGTCCGGGCGATTCGGGTCAACTGATCGATATCGGCGTAGCACAGCATGTCCGCCAGGTTCATCGGCAACCCCCGCTTCCGGATGATTTACTTGCCAGTATCGGTTCATCCGGGCCGGTTTAAACGTGCTTCCCGCTGCGGTGCCGCAACGCGGGGACTAGACAAACGGCGAGCGAGAACGTGGATATAGAAAAACCTCCAATGCCGCGAATGACGCGGAACCGGAGGTCGTTTGCGAATTCCATTACCCGGCGGCGCCTTCAGCCAGGTGGGAGGTGCAATTGTGCAGCAAGGGGATCCAGCCGCCTTCGCCGGACCGTTCGAGCACGGTGAGCGAAGCGTTCTGGAGATGGTCGTCATGCAGTCCGGGGCACATCAGATGCAGCATCCGCGCCAGGAAGCTGCCGTGCGTCACGACGAGCCAAGCTTCGCCCGAATGGCGGGCCGCGAAATCCGAGAGAAAATCCGTTCCCCGTCGCAGTACGGCTTCGTCCGTTTCCTGATCCGGAACGAGGCTTCTCCAATCGTCGCCCCAACGAGACAGCCTCTCCTCCAGCGTCGTTCCTTCCGCCGAACCGAAAGCGCGTTCCCTCAACCGCGCGTCCGTACGAAGCGGGATGCCCAGATGTTCCGCGACGATCCGCGCCGTGTGGGAGGCCCGGCTCAAATCGCTGGACACGATGCCGTTCCAGCTCCCTCCGTCCCGAACCAGCCGCCGGGCAAGCAATTCCGCCTGCCGGATCCCGTCCAGGCTTAAAGGAATATCGGTCGTTCCCTGGATTTTGCCAAGATAGTTCCACTCCGTGACGCCGTGCCGAATCCATCCGATGCGGGTTTTCCGTTCACTCATGAGCGAACCCGCGAAAACCAGTTCAGAATCAGCAGCATCATGATCATGCCGAGGAGCGACAGCGCGACCCAATACTCCGGCATGACCGGGGAGACGTGCAGCGCATAAACGTCGCTGAGGCTGGCGACGGGAACGTCCACCGTCTGGAAGCCGGAAGACAGCGACCCGGTGGCATCCAGTACTTCCGGCGTATCGTTGCCGGCGGTCATGTGTTTCCACGCGGTATAAAGGAACGAACCGCAAAATACCGCCAGCAAGGCGGCCAGCACCGCGGCCACCTTCTTCCGGAACCCGCTGGAGAAGGCATAGGTCCGGCGCGCCGCCGGCATATACCACGCCTGTTCGGAATAAATCCGGTCCATGACCTGGCGGTTCAGGCTGTCGGAGACCCAGGTCCTCTCCAGCTCGTCATCATCGAGCGGCAAACCGCGGATCAGCTCCGCGCTCTCCTCCCACAGCCGGAATTGCTCCGCGCAATCCGCGCAGCCCGCCACGTGCAGATCGACGGCGAGGCGCTCGGGCGAATCTTCCGGCAAATCCCGGTATATGCCGAGCCATTCCGTGACCTGTTCACAGTTCATCGCAGTTTCATCTCCTCGTACTCCTTCATCATGACCGGCTCGTTGAAGTACGATTCCAATTGCGATTTCACGCTCGCTCTGGCCCGAAACAACAACGATTTGACGGAACTCACCGTCTGATCCAGGATGTTGGCGATTTCCTGATAATCCAAACCTTCGTACTCCCTAAGAATAAGAGCGGAACGCTGTTTTTCCGGGAGGCTGTTGATCGCTTCCCGGACTTTCAGCGTTTTCTCGCTGCGCAGCAAGCTTTGTTCCGGGCCCGATTCCGCAGGCGCGGCCGGTATGTAGGCGGTATCGTCCAGGGACACGTGCGCGGTCTTCTGTTTGCGGAGCTCGCTGAGCACCGTATTCCGCGCGATCGTATACAGCCAAGTCGAGAACGAAGCGTCGAGCTCGCGGAAAGAGTGCAAGCTTCTGTAGGCTTTATAGAAAGCTTCGGAGCAGAGGTCCTCGGCCATGGCCTCCAGCTTGGCGCTTCTGAGCATATGGTAAACGAACGCCAATATCTTCTTTTGATATCGGCTCATCAACATGGAATATAATTCCACGTTGCCGTCTTTGATTTCCCGAATGAGCTGGGAATCGGTCATCATGATCCGCGACCCTCCCCCTTTCAGGGTGACGTTCGCAGCCGGTTCCAACCATTATACCGGCCAAAAACGAAAAAGTTGCGCCTTCGTCAGCGAAGTCGCTGGAGCTACCCATATTTTTACAAAAGATATCTTCATTCTAACACATAAAAGCGCCGCATGAATTTAAATATTTCTCAAAATCCTCATCATTACAGGAGATATTGCCTTATTTTACAGGGAAAACCGAGAGAAACCTAGCGGAAAATTTTCCAACGGCTCGTTGTCCCGAAACCTGAAAACGGGGCATCCTCGTGTTATGTCCGCGAATGAGCGTTAGGCTGCCTGTTGTCGTGAATGCGCCACCGGTCATCGGCAAGTTGCTCCTAGGGAGCTTGATTTAGGACGTTCCCAGTGGCTTGACAGAACTCCTCGGCACGGGACAGTAGGCGTTAAGACGTTCTCGGCGACTTAACGGGACTTCCCGGCACGGGACAGCGGGCGTTAAGTCGTTCTCGGCGACTGAACGGAACTTCCCGGCACGGGACAGTAGGCGTTAAGACGTTCTCGGCGACTTAACGGGACTTCCCGGCACGGGACAGCGGGCGTTAAGTCGTTCTCGGCGACTGAACGGAACTTCCCGGCACGGGACAGTAGGCGTTAAGCCGTTCTCGTCGACTTAACGGGACTACCCGGCACGGGACAGCAGGCGTTGAGCCGTTCTCGGCGACTTAACGGAACTTCCCGGCATGGGACAGTAGGCGTTAAGTCGTTCTCGGCGACTTAACGGAACTTCCCGGCACGGGACAGTAGGCGTTAAGTCGTTCTCGGCGACTTAACGGAACTTCCCGGCACGGGACAGTAGGCGTTAAGTCGTTCTCGGCGACTTAACGGAACTTCCCGGCACGGGACAGTAGGCGTTAAGTCGTTCTCGGCGACTTAACGGAACTTCCCGGCACGGGACAGTAGGCGTTAAGTCGTTCTCGGCGACTTAACGGAACTTCCCGGCACGGGACAGTAGGCGTTAAGTCGTTCTCGGCGACTTAACGGAACTTCTCGGCGCGGGACAGCGGGCGTTAAGTCGGTCTCGGCGACTTAACGGACCTTACCGGCATGGGACAGCAGGCGTTAAGTCGTTCTCGGCGACTTAACGGAACTTCTCGGCGCGGGACAGCGGGCGTTAAGTCGGTCTCGGCGACTTAACGGACCTTACCGGCATGGGACAGCAGGCGTTAAGTCGTTCTCGGCGACTTA
Organism: Cohnella caldifontis; assembly: GCF_029360585.1. Lineage (GTDB taxonomy): Bacteria > Bacillota > Bacilli > Paenibacillales > Paenibacillaceae > Cohnella > Cohnella caldifontis. The sequence continues at coordinate 191,069 of NZ_JAQZSJ010000001.1, forward strand.
ACGGAACTTCCCGGCACGGGACAGTAGGCGTTAAGTCGTTCTCGGCGACTTAACGGAACTTCTCGGCGCGGGACAGCGGGCGTTAAGTCGTTCTCGGCGACTTAACGGAACTTACCGGCATGGGACAGCAGGCGTTAAGTCGTTCTCGGCGACTTAACGGAACTTCCCGTCATGGGACAGTAGGCGTTAAGTCGTTCTCGGCGACTAAACGGAACTTCCCGGCACGGGACAGTAGGCGTTACGTCGTTCTCGGCGACTTAACAGTCGTTTCCCCCGGAGCGAGACAGAATCAGCCGGCCCTAAGACCTAAGCGACCGTTCGGCGGGATCGATTTGCGGTTCCACCGGACAAGCCGCGCCGGGACAAAAAAAATCCACCCTCTGGAGGGTGGCTGCACAGAGTGCCAGTATTGGATAGGAGTGGAGAGAAACCATACTGTACTTTTATTATATGTATCCGTTTTCATTTTGTCAATAAGCGTTTTCATAAAGGAATATCCGTGCCGATTTCGTCACTTTTCTCGACTTTGCCATTAGCGTCACTCTCCTCCAATAGCCTCCGCATGTAGCACCACACACTCGATTTTGCAGTTCTTGCCATTCAAATGTTAAAATAACGTACCTCATACGCTATTTCGCCGACCCTGCCGGTTCAACCGCTGAATTAACGTACCTCATACGCTATTTCGCCGACCCTGCCGGTTCAACCGCTGAATTAACGTACCTCATACGCTATTTCGCCAACCCTGCCGTTCAACCGCTGAATTAACGTACCTCATACGCTATTTCGCCGACTCTGCCGTTCAACCGCTGAATTCACGTATCTCATACGCTATTTCGCCGACCCTGCCGTTCAACCGCTGAATTAACGTACCTCATACGCTATTTCGCCGACCCTGCCGGTTCAACCGCTGAATTAACGTACCTCATACGCTCTTTCGCCGACCCTGCCGTTCAACCGCTGAATTCACGTACCTCATACGCTATTTCGCCAACCCTGCCGTTCAACCGCTGAATTCACGTACCTCATACGCTATTTCGCCGACCCTGCCGCCTAGTCGCCGAAACGATGCACCAAGCGCGAAATTGCAGGTCTTCCCCCATCCTCCGCAGTCGTCAATTTCTTGTTGCGATCCGTCCGAACGACTTCGATTTAGAAATAGGCTGCACTGAGATGACCTAATTATTGGTTTTGATGAAGGCTGAAACCAAAAAATAGCTTGCGGACAGCGCATTCGCCATTCGTCCGCAAGCTTTTTCTTCTCAATAATGCACGGAGTACTGAAGGGACTTCAGCAGTTCCACGGCGCGCTGCAGGTCCCCTTCCTCGCGGAACGACAGCCGCAGCACCCCGGGTACGTCCTCCCGGCTTTCGATGATGTGCAGGTTGCTCAAGTTGATGCGGGCTTGTCCGAGCTCCGTCGCGATTTTGCCGATGATGCCCGGGTGGTCCGGCACGTCCACGTAACATTCGTAAAGGGAAGTGATCACGCCTTTGCGCCGTTCGGGCAGACGGCCGCGAAACTCGCCGGCCCGGCGGAACGCTTCCGCCACCCCGTCCCCGTCTGCGTTCTCGAGCATGGCGCGGAAACCGTCCATTTCGTCCCGCCAGTCGTCGAGCAGCTTGAGCAGCACTTTCCGGTTGCGGATCAGGATGTCCCGCCACAGCAGCGGATCGCCGCTGGCGATCCGGGTGATGTCGCGGAAGCCGCCCGCCGCCAAGCTGGCATACAGATCGTTCGAATCGTTGTACCCGGCGACCTGGTTGACCAAGCCGACCGCGATGATATGCGGCAAATGGCTGATCGCGGCGACGACGTCGTCGTGAAGTTCCGCGTCCATCTTCACGATGTGCGCTTTCGTCCAGCGGAGCAGCGCTTCCAGGCGCGACAGCGCTTCGCCCGGCGTGTCCTCCGTCGGCGTCAGCACGTAAAACGCGTTCTCGAACAAATACGAGCTGGCGGCTTCCACGCCCGTCCGCTCGGAGCCGGCCATCGGATGGCCGCCGATGAACGCGGCTCCGCTCTCCCGAAGCTTCTCCCCGTGCCGGACGACCGACGCTTTCGTACTGCCGACGTCGGTCACGACGCAGCCGGGCTTCAAGGGCAGGCGGGCCAACTCGTCCACGTAATCCTCCAGCCGCCCCACCGGGACGCAGAGGAAGAGGAAATCGGCGTCCTTCGCCGCTTCCTCGACGGAAACGGTCGCTTCGTCGACCACGCCCCGCTCCACGTATTTCCGCACCGAGGAGGGATTCACCGAATGGCCGACGACCGTGACTCCCGGCTTGTCTTTGAAGCACAGCGCCAGCGATCCGCCGATCAAGCCGACGCCGAAAATCGCGATCCGGATCGGATCGCCCTGCCGAAAACCGCCCTCACTCATGCGCGCGGCACCTGGTCTTCCCGCAGGACCGCCTCCAAGGCCGCGATCAGCTTGCCGTTCTGGTCCGGACTGCCTACCGTGATGCGGATATGGTTCGGGTAGCCTTTATGGCCGGGGCGAACGATCACGCCTTTGCGCAAGAGGGCGTCGAACACTTCGGTCGAGGGCCGGCGAACGTCCACCAATACGAAATTGCCGTGCGCGGGGAATGAATCCAGCCCCAGCCGATCGAACGCCTGCTTCAGAACTTGCCGTCCCTCATGGTTCTTCCGGCGGCATTCCCCCACGAACGCCTGGTCCTCCAGCGCCGCCAGCGCGGCAGCTTGAGCGAAACGCGTGGTGTTGAACGGCAGCCGCACGGGATTGATCGAGCGGATGACCGAAGCTTCTCCGATCCCGTACCCCACGCGAAGGGAAGCGAGCCCGTAAATTTTGGAGAAAGTCCGCAGCACGACCAAATTCGGGAACCGCTTGAGCAGCTCCAAGCCGTTCGGGTACGCGGGATCGGTCACGTATTCGGCATAAGCTTCGTCCAGCACGACCATGACGGAAGACGGAACGCCGGTCAGGAACGATTCCAGCTCGTCCCGGGTCACGATCGTGCCCGTCGGGTTGTTCGGATTGCAAATCCAGACGATTCTCGTGCGCTCCGTCACTTGGGCGAGCATGGCGGGCAGGTCGTGTTTGCCGTCCTTCATCGGCACTTCGATCGTTACGGCGTTCTCGATCTCCGCGTGGTGCCGGTATTGCGAGAACGTCGAAGCGGCCATGACCGTCTCGTCCCCGGGCCTCAGATAAGCGCGGGCGATCATCATGATGACCTCGTCCGCACCCGCTCCGAAAATGACTTGATCGGGATTGACGCCGTAATGCCGGGCGACCGCCTCGGTCAGCTTGATCGACGCTCCATCCGGATAAACCGATATATTCGCGGCTTCGCGGGCGATCGCTTCCTTCGCCTTCGGCGAGGAGCCGTACGGATTTTCGTTGGACGCCAGCTTGATGACTTCGGCGAGTCCGAGCTCGCGCTGGACGTCTTCGACGGGTTTGCCCGGCTGGTATGCCGGCAGATGGACGATGTTCGGTTTCGGTTGCATGGCGGTGGCCTCCTGTTCCCTTTCATGAAAAACGGAGCGTTGAACGCTCCGCATGGACATTCGATGATTTTATTGTGACACATGAGCTGATCCCTGTACAGACGAAAAATGCGGCACGGGTGCGGGACGCTGCGGCTATACCGTACGTTGCGGCTTCAGCCCGGCGATGAAATTCCGGACGGCCGCGATGCCCGCTTCCTTCTCGGAAGCCTCCGCGGACTCCAGCTGCGGCAGCGTTTCTTCGACCTTGCGCACGATGGCGCTGCCGACGATGACGCCGTCGCAGACGCCGGAAAACCGTTCCGCCTGCTCGCGGGACGAGATCCCGAAGCCGACGCAGATCGGCACGCGGGAAGCTTTGCGGACCGCGGCCAGGAACGAATCGATTCCTTCATGGAAGGTGGTCCGGACCCCGGTGACGCCAAGAGACGACACGCAGTACACGAAGCCGGTCGCCCGGGAGGCGATCCGCTCCACCCTCGCTTCCGACGTCGGGGCGACGAGCGGGATCAGGTGGATGCCTGCCCGTTCGGCCAGCCTCCTCGGCTCTTCGTCTTCTTCCATCGGCAGGTCGGGGATGATGGCGCCGCTGAAGCCGTTCTCCTTGAGCAAGCCGAAAAAGCGCTCCAGTCCGAGCTGCAAAGCAGGATTATAATACGTGAAAATGATGAAAGGCATCTTGACGCCCCGGCTGCGGGCTTTGGAAGCCACTTCGATGCAATCGGTCAAGGAGATACGGCTGCGCAGAGCCCGCTCGGACGCCCGCTGGATGACCGGACCGTCCGCGAGCGGGTCGGAGTAGGGAACGCCGAGCTCGATCATGTGCGCTCCGGCTTCCTCGGCCGCCTGCACGAGCGCGACGGACGTTTCCAGATCGGGATCTCCCATCGTCAGGAAGGGGATGAGCGCCGTCTCACCCGTACGTTTGAGCTTTTCGAACACTTCGTCGATGGCGTTTGGCGTGATGACCGCGCTCATGCGTGAGGCCCTCCTTCCGCTTCGTATTTCATGATGGACTCGACGTCCTTGTCTCCCCGGCCGGACAGGTTGATGATCAGGATTTCGTCCGGTTTCATCGTCCGGCCCGTTTTCAAAGCCTGGGCAACGGCGTGCGCCGATTCCAGCGCCGGGATGATGCCTTCCGTCCGGGACAGCAGCTTCAGCGCTTCGAGCGCCTCCAGGTCGGTGATCGGCACGTATTGGGCGCGTTTGATGTCTTTGAGATACGAATGCTCCGGTCCGATGCCCGGATAGTCCAGCCCCGCGGAAATCGAATGGGCCGGCAGCACTTGGCCTCCTTCGTCCTGAAGAACGTAGCTCATGGAGCCTTGGAAAACGCCGGGGCGCCCCTTCGTCATCGTGGCCGCGTGGAATTCGGTATCGACGCCGCGTCCGGCCGCTTCCACGCCGATCAAGCGGACGCTTTCGTCGCCCACGAACGGATGGAACATGCCGATCGCGTTGCTGCCGCCGCCCACCGCCGCGATGATCGCGTCCGGCAGCCGGCCCTCGGCTTCGAGAATCTGGTCCCGCGTCTCCAGCCCGATCACCCGTTGGAAATCGCGGACCATCATCGGGTACGGATGCGGTCCGGTCGCGGAGCCCAGGATGTAATACGTGTCGTTCACGTTGCTGACCCAGTACCGCAGCGTTTCGTTGCAGGCGTCCTTCAGCGTGCGGGTGCCGGACATCACGGGAACGACTTCGGCTCCGAGCAGCTTCATCCGGAACACGTTGAGCTGCTGGCGGATCGTGTCTTCCTCGCCCATGAACACTTTGCACTCCAGGCCGAGCAGCGCCGCGACGGTCGCGGAGGCGACCCCATGCTGGCCGGCTCCGGTCTCGGCGATCACCTTCGTTTTGCCCATCCGTTTGGCGAGCACGGCTTGACCGATCGCGTTGTTGATTTTATGGGCGCCCGTGTGGTTGAGATCTTCGCGCTTCAGGTAGATTTTCGCGCCGCCGACGTGGCGGGTCAGCCTCTCGGCGTAATAAAGCGGCGTCGGCCGCCCGGAATACTGCTTGAGCAAATAGCGGATCTCCGCGAGAAAATCCGGATCGTCCTTGTACCGGTTGTATGCTTCTTCGAGCTCGATGAGCGCGTTCATCAGCGTCTCCGGCACGTATTTGCCGCCGAACGGGCCGAAACGCCCGTGCAGATCGGGAACGACTTGTTGACTCATGCTAGGTTCACCCTTTCCGCGAATGCGGCGATTTTGCCGCTGTCTTTCGTCCCGTCCGTCTCCACTCCACTCGATACGTCCACGCCGTCCGGCCTATAGGAGGAGATCAACTCGCCGACGTTGTCCGGCGACAGCCCTCCGGCCACGAACAAGCGCAGGCCGTGGCGGCGGGCTTGTGCCGCGTAAGCGGGGATCAGCTCCCAGCGGAACGTCCGCCCCGTGCCTCCTCCGGCCGTATCGATCAACACCGCGGAAACGGCACCTTCGTACTCGGCCAGGCGTTCCGGCCCTGCCGGGACGCCTTCCTCCTCCGCCGCCATCGCGCGCCACACCTCGACGCCGAACCGCCGCCCGATTTCGCGGCAGTATGCCGGCGTCTCCCGGCCGTGCAGCTGGACGACGTCAAGCGGCACGGCCGCCAGCGTGCGCTCCAGCTCTTCCGGCGTCGGATCCGCGAACACGCCGACCGTCCACGGCGGATTGCCGTCCCTCATGGACGTCCGCATCGCGGCGGCGCGCAGCCTGCCCGCCTGCTCCGGCGTCACGCGGCGCTTGCTCGGCGCGAATACGAAGCCGACGTAATCGACGGGAAGCCCGTCCATATCCCGAACCGTCGCTTCCTCCCGCAGCCCGCAGATTTTCACCAGCGGCCGCGCTTTGCTCTCCGTCATCGGGACGCGCCTTCTTCCCTCGGCGCCGCCGGCCCGAGCAGCCGATTCACCGCTTCGCCGGGATCCGGCTGGCGCATGAAGTGTTCGCCGATCAGGACGGCCGACGCGCCGGCTTTGCGAACGAAAGCGATATCGTCCGGCGTGGAAATCGCGCTTTCGCTCACCGCGACGGCGGACGAAGGCATCAGCCCGATCAGCTCTTCCGTCACCCGGAGATCCGTCTCGAACGTATGGAGATTCCGGTTGTTGACTCCGATCAACGTCGCCTCCCCAAACTCCAGAACGGTCTCGAGCTCCTCCCGGTTGTGCACCTCGACCAATACGTCCAAGCCGAGGTCCCGGGCCAGTCGATGGTACGAGGCCAGCTGCTCCGGGGTCAGGATCGCGGCGATGAGCAGCACCGCGTCCGCCCCGATTAGCCGGGCTTCGTAAATTTGCAGCCCGTCGATCGTGAAATCCTTGCGGAGCAGCGGAACCGGGACGGCCTCGCGGACTACATTCAAATATTCGTTGCGTCCTTGGAAATAATCCGTATCCGTAAGTACGGAAATGCAATCCGTCCCCGCGTCCGCATACGAACGGGCTAACGCCGCGGGATCGAAATCCGGCCGGATCAAGCCTTTGGACGGACTTGCCTTCTTTACCTCCGCGATCAGGCCGACCGGACGGCGCCTCCGCCGCAGGGCGTTCTCGAAGCCCCGGCAAGCCGGCAGCGCCGCGACTTCTTTCTCCGCCCGGGCGATCGGCAGCGATTCCCGAAGGACTTCCACTTCGCGCCGTTTCGTGGCGACGATGCGATCAAGAAACATGGCTCAGTTCTCCCGTCACGGCGATCCATTGCCGCAGTTTTTGTTCGGCTTTGCCGGAATCGATCATCTCGGCGGCCAACCGCACGCCATCCCCCAGCGTCGGGGCCAGATCCGACACGTAGATGCAGGCGCCCGCATTGAGCAGTACCACGTCGCGGTACGGGCTTTTCTCCCCGCCCAGCACCCGGCAGATAATCTGCGCGTTCGCCAGCGCGTCGCCGCCTTTCACCGCGCCCAGCGGCACCGTCGACAAGCCGAGTTCCTCCGGCGTGATGTCATACGTCCTCACGGCACCTTCCTTCAGCTCCGATACCTGCGTCGGCGCGGACAGGCTGATTTCGTCCAGCCCGTCGTGGCTGCCGACGACCATCGCCCGCTTAAGGCCCAGCCGGCCTAACACGGAAGCGACGGCTTCCGTGCGCGAACGGTCATACAGACCGATCAGCTGGCGATCGGCGCCCGCCGGATTGGCGAGCGGTCCGAGCATGTTGAAAATCGATCGAACGCCGATTTCCTTCCGCGGAGCCGATGCATGTTTCAGCGCGGGATGATAGAGCTGCGCGAACATGAAGCAGATGTTCTCGCGCGCCAGGCATTCGGCGGCTTGCTCGGGCGTCAGCTCGATGTTGACGCCGAGCGCTTCGAGCACGTCCGCGCTGCCGGCTTTGCCCGACATCGCCCGGTTGCCGTGCTTGGCGACGCGGGCCCCCGCGGCCGCCGCGATGACGGCCGAGGTGGTGGAGATGTTGAATTTATGGATGCCGGATCCCCCGGTTCCGCACGTGTCGAGCAGGTTAACGTTCTCCGTCCGAACGCGGTTGGAGAAGGAGCGCATCGCTTCGGCGAAACCGGTGATTTCGTCCACCGTCTCTCCCTTCATGCGCAGGGCGACCATGATCGCGCCGATTTGGGCCGGCGTCGCTTCGCCCTTCATGATTACCGTCATGATATGGAAAGCTTCGTCCCTCGTCAAGTCGCGGCCCGACGTAATCGCGGCCAGCCCCTGCGGCAGCGTGAAAGCTTCCGCTTTGTTTGCAACCGTTGCGTCCATGTGAATCTCCTCCCGTTCCCCGATTAATCGTAATCCAGGTTCGTCCGGCGGTCTCCGGCCGTTGCCAGCGGCGGGAACGCCGCTTCCGCCGCGCGGATCGCTTTCAACAAAGCTTTCGCCTTATTGACCGTTTCCTCGTATTCCTTCTCCGGCACGGAATCCCATACGATGCCGGCTCCGGCTTGCACGTAAGCTTTCCCGTTCTTGAAAATGATCGTCCGGATCGTAATGCACGTATTGAGGCTGCCCGAAAAGCCCAGATAGCCGATCGCGCCGGCGTAGGCGCCTCTCGCTTCGTTTTCCAGCTCCGCGATGATTTCCATCGCCCGCAGCTTCGGCGCGCCCGATACCGTTCCGGCGGGCAGGCAGGACAGGAAGGCGTCGAAGAAATCTTTGTCCTTCCGCAGCCTCCCGATCACGTTGGACACGATGTGCATGACGTGGGAATACCGTTCGATCTGCATGTAGCTGTCGCATTTCACGCTGCCGAATTCCGACACCCGTCCCAAATCGTTGCGCCCGAGGTCGACCAGCATAACGTGCTCGGCACGCTCTTTCTCGTCGGCCAGGAGCTCCCGCTCGAGCGCTTCGTCCTCCTCCGGCGTGCGGCCACGGGGCCGCGTTCCGGCGATCGGCCGCGTCTCCAGCTTGCCGTCGTCCACCTTGACCAGCGCCTCGGGCGAAGTCCCGACGATCATTTCGTCGTCCAGCTTGAGGCAGTACATGTAGGGCGAAGGGTTCATCGTGCGCAGCACGCGGTACACTTGCAACGGATCGACGTCCGTCTCGATGTGGAAGCGCTGGGAGAGCACGACTTGGAAAATGTCGCCGGCCCGGATGTATGCTTTGGCCTGCTCGACGTTCGCGATGTACTGCTCCTTCGTCAGGTTGGACTCCACTTGACCCAAGTCCGGATCGTTCGGCGGAGCGCCGCGGGACGGTGCTTGCGGAACGGGCTGCCGCAGCCGCCGGATCACGGATTCGATGCCCTTCTCCGTCTCCAGGCAGGCAGCCTCGATCTCCCGGTCGGTCGCCCCGTCCTTGACGTGGACGTTCCCGATCACCTGCACCTGCTGCTTGAAATGGTCGAACACGATGATTTTGTCGCAAAACAGGAAGTGCATGTCGTCCATGTTCAAATCGTCCTTGCGGTGCGCCGGCAGCTTCTTCTCGTAATATTGAAGCAAATCGTAGCCGAAAAAGCCGATCGCGCCGCCGGTGAACGGGGGCAGCTCCGGCAGCGCCGGACTCCGGTACGCTCTCAGCTTTTCCCGGATGAGCTGCAGCGGATCGCCGGTTTCCCGTCTCTCGACCGTTCCGCCCTGCTCCAGCGTGACTTCCCCGCGCTTCAGCCGGATGACGAGGAACGGGTCCGTCCCGATGAACGAATAGCGGGCCCACTTTTCTCCGCCCTCCACGCTTTCCAGCAAGAAAGCCCGTTTGTCCCGCCTGAACTGCTGAAACACCCGGATCGGGGTTTCCGTGTCCGCCATGAGCGTTCTTGCGATCGGAATGACGTTATACGCGCCTGCCAAAGCGATGACTTGCTGCAGCTCCTTCGGATCCATTCCATCCACTCCTTTCTTTTTCCCCCAAAAGTGACGTTAAGCTTTGCAGCCTATTCCGATTACTTTTGGGGGAGCCCCCTGTTTTAAAACAAAAAAGCATCTCTGCGTCGCAGAGATGCCGCGGATTCATGCATGTGCCATGCCGGTTGCCAAGGACAACCCGGAAAAACGCCGCTATCCGGTACGCCGTTGGCGCATTCGGACCGGTGTTTCTGCTCAGCTCGGCTCCACTCCGCTAAACTCTGCTCCGCCTCTCGCGTAAGTGATCGTCCCTCCGGCCGACCGTTCCGCGCAGCGTATTGGTTTCAATATAGCATGACGCTTCTGCCCCGTCAACCGCGGGAATCCGCGTTACGCTCCGGACAAGTCCGGCCGAAGCACGCGCGCTCCGCCCAGGTAGACATGGCGGATCTCCGACTGCGATGCCTCGGTGTTCACCAGCACCATCAGGCGGATGCAGCGCTCCAGGCCCCCCTTGACGGGAATTTCCATGGAGCACATCAGCGGCACGAGCTCCCAACCTTCCATTTGCCGAATGGCCCTGGCCGGAAACGTCGCGTCCAAGTCCTGCGTCACCGTAACCCAGACGCAGGCGATATCCTCCGGCTGGAACCTGTTCGCCGCTACGATCTCGTTCAACAGGACGATGGTGGCGTCCAAAATCGGCAACTCTTCGTTCGCGTCCACCGTAATGGCGCCGCGGATTCCCCTCGTGTACATCGTTCCCTAGTTCCCCTCCCGAAGTTGCTCCACGATCTCCCGCACCCAAACGGCCGGCACGTCATTGCGGATTTCCACCGTTCCGACGGCGGTCGGCACGACGAACACCATGTTGCCCTCGCTGAATTTTTTGTCATGCCTCATCGCTTTCATCACCGCATCCGGGTCGATGCCGGACGGAATCCTCACCGGCAGGCCGACTTTCCGCAGCAGCCGCTCGGTCGCGTCCTCGATCTCCGGCGAATATCCGAAGCGCGCCGCCAACCTTGCGGCGCCGACCATGCCGATGGAGATGGCTTCTCCGTGCAGCAGCTGGCCGTAGCCCGCCACCGCCTCCAGCGCGTGCCCGATCGTATGGCCCAAGTTCAAGATCGCCCGCAGGTCGTTCTCCCTCTCGTCCCGAGACACGACGGCGGCCTTCACCTTGCAGCCTTCGTACAGGGCGTAGCCTAACGCGTCCGGTTCGAGCGCGAGCAGCGCGTCCGCATGCTCTTCGCACCAGCGCGCGAACTCCGCGTTCCAGATCAAGCCGTGTTTGACCACCTCGGCCAGCCCGGACCGGACTTCGCGGGGGGGCAGGCTGCTCAGCGTATCCAGATCATACAGCACGAACTCCGGTTGGTAGAACGCTCCGATGATGTTTTTGGCCAGCGGGTGGTTCACCGCGACTTTGCCGCCGACGCTGCTGTCATGGGCGAGAATCGTCGTCGGCATCTGCACGAACCGGACGCCCCGCATGTAGCTGGCCGCGGCAAAGCCGGCCAAATCCCCGACGACTCCGCCGCCCAGGGCGATGATCGTCGATTTCCGGTCCAGTCCCGCTTCCAGGGCGGCCGTGATCAATTCTTCGAAAACGGCCAGCGATTTCGACGTTTCCCCCGATGGGACGACTTTCCGCGAAACGGCATACCCGGCATCGCGCAAAGACTTTTCGACGGTCGGCGCGTACCGGTCCGCCACGGATGCGTCGGTGACGAGCAGGATGGGGGATTTGAGCGGAAAGCCCCGTTCCGCGAACAGGCTTCCCGTCGTCTCCAATAGTCCGGTTCCGATGATAATGGGATAAGAGCGTTCCCCCAGGTCGACGGTCAGTTCCCTTCGGCCGCCAGTCTTCGCTTCCGCCATCAATATTCCGCCACCTGACGCAGATAGTTGTCCAGGTTCGCCCGGATTTCTTCCATCGAATCGCCGCCGAACTTCTCCAGGAACGCCTTGGCGACTTCCCATGCCACGACGTGCTCGAGCACGACGCTCGCCGCCGGAACCGCGCAGGCGTCGGAACGTTCCACCTGCGCGGTGAACGGTTCCTTCGTGTCGATGTCTACGCTCGGCAACGGCTTGTAGAGCGTCGGGATCGGCTTCATGACGCCGCGGACGACGATCGGCTCCCCGTTCGTCATCCCGCCTTCGAAACCTCCCGCGTTGTTGGACGCGCGATGGTAGCCTTTCTCCTCGCTGTACAGGATCGGGTCGTGCACCTGGGAGCCGGGCCGGCGCGCGGCTTCGAAGCCGATGCCGATCTCCACGCCCTTGAAGGCGTTGATCGACACGACCGCTTGCGCGATGCGCCCGTCCAGCTTACGGTCCCACTGGACGTGACTGCCGAGGCCGACCGGAACGCCGGTTACGATGCACTCGACGACCCCGCCGATCGAATCGCCTTCCTCTTTGGTTTTGTCGATCAGCTCGATCATGCGCTGTTCCGCCGCCTTGTCGGCGACGCGCACCGGCGATTCTTCCGTGACGCGGATCAGCTCGTCGATCGGCAGATTCGGGGCTTCCGCCTCGACGTTTCCGATCGAAACGACGTGCCCGGCCACCTGGATGCCGAATTTCTCGAGCAGCTGGCGGGCCACCGCCCCGACCGCCACGCGGGCGGCCGTCTCGCGGGCGCTGGAACGCTCCAGCACGTTGCGCAGGTCTTTCAGGTTGTATTTCAAGCCGCCGTTCAAGTCGGCATGCCCGGGCCTCGGCCGGTGTACGCGCCGCTTGGCTTCGTCCCCGCCCTCGATCGGCTCCACGTTCATGACGCTCGTCCAGTGCTTCCAGTCTTTGTTTTCGACGACCAGCGCGACTGGCGCCCCCGTCGTGCGCCCGTGCCGCACGCCGCCGACGATCTGGGCCGTATCCGTCTCGATCTGCATGCGCCGGCCGCGGCCGTGGCCTTTCTGCCGCCGCTGCAGCTGGAAGCTCAAAGCCTCGAAATCCAGCTCGAGGTTGCTCGGCAGCCCTTCGATGATGGCCGTCAGCTGCGGGCCGTGCGTTTCCCCGGCGGTCAAATACCGTAAACTCAAATCCGGTTCCTCCCTTGTCGAACCAAGCCGTCTAGGTTCATCTTTCATTGTTGTTTATTATAGTACAGCGTTAAAGCGTTTGACAAGAAAACAGTCCGTCACGAACGGACGGACTGCTTGGGTTTCGCGATTCGTTTGGCCGAGCCGGTTTCCCGCATCAAACCGATCAAATGAACGTTGTCGATCCCCAGGATCTGCGCGCATTCCTGCACGGAGATCAGGCCGCTGCGATAGGCGGCGATGACTTTGCGCTTGTCCATGATTCCCTCCGGATGGATGGCTGTCCATAGTATCGCAAGGGAATGTCCGGCTCATACGCCGGCGTCCGCGCGGCGGTAAAAAAACGTATCGGCGGCTTCCAATCCGTACTGGCCCGGACTGAAAATCTGTTCCGTGCTTCCGACGAACAGGATCCCGCCCGGCTTCAAGGCTTGGGCGAATTTGCGGTAGAGACCGGATTTCGCTTCCTCTGTGAAATAGATCATCACGTTGCGGCAGACGATCAGGTCGTACCGATCCGGAAACGGATCCAGCAACAGGTTTTGGCGCTGGAATCGGACGGCTTGCTTCAGTTTGTCGGTCACGCGGTACATGCCGTTCTCCTGTCGGAAATACCGCAGCAGGTATTCCTGCGGCACATCCCGCATGGAACGGTCGGCGTAGGCGCCTTCCTTCGCTTTGGCAAGCACCGTTTCGTCGATGTCGGTGGCCAGCAGGGTCGTGCGCTCCAGCGCCCCGAGGGAATCGAGCAGCATGGCGAGCGTATACGGCTCCTCCCCCGTCGAACAGGCGGCGCTCCACACCAGCAGCCGTCCCGGCCGTTGCGCCATCGGCTCCAAAAACCGTTCCTTCAACATTTGCCAGCGATTCGGATTCCGCCAAAACTCCGACACGTTGATCGTCATGCGGTCGAGAAACTCGCCAAGCAGCTTGGGGTCGCGGGCTAAAGCCTCATAGTACGCCGAAAACGCGGAAAAACCGTGTTTCAGGCGCAAAGTCGTCAGCCGCCTGCGCATCTGGTTTTCTTTGTACAACGACAAATCGATGGAAGTCAGCTTGCGGATATCCTCGACGAACCGCGCGAAATCCGCGTCGTCTTCCGCAAAGCCAACCTGCGGATTCGTTCCGGCCTCTCCCATGAATCCCGCTCTCCTCGCTTCAGATCCAGTTCTGTATCGCTTTCTCGTACGAGACCAGCTCGTCTTCCCGGAAAAAGATCGAGATTTCCCGTTCGGCGTTCTCGCGGGAATCCGAGCCGTGAATGAGGTTGTACCGCGTATGTATCGCGAAATCGCTTCGAATCGTGCCGGGCGCGGCCTCGAGGGCGTTCGTCTTGCCGATCAGCTGACGGCAGAGCGCGACGGCTTCGTCCCCTTCCCAGACCATCGCGAACACGGGGCCCGACGTGATGAAATCGAGCAGCGGCTGGTAGAAGTCTTTGCCCTTATGCTCGGCGTAATGCTTCTCGGCTGTCTCCAGCGGGACCTGCATCAGCTTGGCCGCGGTCAGCTTAAGCCCTTTCCGTTCGAACCTCGCGACGATTTCGCCGATCAGCCCGCGCTGAACGCCGTCCGGCTTCACCATCAAATAGGTACGTTCCATGCTCTCTCTCTCCTTTGCAAGGACAAATGGGGACGGGATTTCCGACTGACCCGCTTCACGCCATTTTACCATAATCCAACGTTTAGTAGCTGCGCTCCGTCGAGAACTTCGCGATATCCGCCAAGCTTTTTCGGGCCGGGATGTCCGGCAGCTCGTCCAGCGCGGCCAGCGCCTTGGCGATGTACCGGTCGGCCAATCGTTCCGCGGACGCCACGCCGCGGCTGGAACGGACGAGCCGAACCGCTTTCGCGGAATCCGGAATTTCGCTGCGCTGGATCGCGGAGATTTCCGCCAGCAGCTCGCCGCGGACATCGGGATCCTCCAGCGCGAACAAGACAGGAAGCGTGATGTTCCCTTGGCGCAAATCGCTGCCCGGCGGCTTGCCGATCGCTTTCTCCGCCCCGCATACGTCGAGCAGGTCGTCCGCGATCTGGTACGCCATTCCGACGTTATAACCGAACCGGTACAGGGTCGAGCTCACCATGGGCGGCGCTTCGGCCGCGAGCGCGCCCAGCTGGCAGCTGACGGCGATCAGCAGGGCGGTTTTGCGTCGGATGCGAAGCAGGTAACGCCTGATGTTCTGGTCTACGTTGAAGAAATCGCGGATTTGCTCCATTTCTCCGATGCACATTTGGACGATCGCGCCCGACAGAATCCGGTGGATCTTCGGATTGGGCAGCTGCGTGATGACCGTCAGCGCCTTGGCGTAGATGTAATCGCCCGTGTACATCGCGATCCGGTTGTCCCATTTGGACTTGACGGTCAGTTGTCCCCGCCGGGTCGAAGCGTCGTCGATCACGTCGTCGTGCACGAGCGTTGCCATATGGATCAGTTCCAGGGCCGCGGCGACTTTCTTCAGCGTATCGAGCGAATAGGCGCCGAATTGGCCGGACAACAGCACGAACAACGGACGGATGCGCTTGCCGCCCGCCTTGAGCAGGTGCTGCGACGTTTCGCTGAGCAAGGGAAGATCGGAGGCGACCGTTCGGGTCATTTCCTCTTCGATCGCCTGCAGGTCCGATTTCAAAGCCGAATAGATCTGGAGAATGTTCATAGCTTCACCTGCGGTTGGGTTGGGTTGCCGGTCGAGCTGGCGTACGGCCATTCGTTCAAGGAGACATCGCCGTTGATCAGGCCGAGCTCGCGGGCGTACCGGAAATACTGCATCAAGCCGGCCTGCTGGCCGGGACCGAAATCGTGGCGCAGCGTGCGGAAATATCCCCGCCAGTAATCCGGAGTGCCGCCGATTTGGCGGACCCCTTTATGGACAAGGGATTCGACGTCCGAAGCGGTGCGGCGTTTGCTCTCCAGCAACCCTTCATAGACGCTCATCACCTCTTCGGGCCGGGCGTCGGCGGTTTCTTTGCGAACGGCCCAGAGCGCGAACGTCATCCAATGGCCCGTCCATAAATGCCATACGTCGCCGAGATCCAGCACGCGGTACCCGGGGTTGCTCCAGGACGCGCGAATGGCGTGGTCGCCGATCAGGAGCGCCGCGTCGGCGCTCTCGAGCATGCGCTCCAAGGAAGGTTCGGCGTCCTCGTAGACGGGATCGCCGCCGTAAAACTTTTTCATGATGATTTTCAACAGATTGACGGAGGTCGCCGACGTCGTCGTCAGGGCGATCCGCCCGCGGACGACTTTCTCGAGCGGGGATTTCATGAACAGCAGGATCGATTGAACCGGCCCCAGCGCGCTGACCGACAAGTTCGGCAGCAGATAGTACGCATCCGAAGAAACGCCGTAGGCGAACGAAGAGATCGTGGCGAGGTCGATGTCCCCTTCCCTCAGCTTGCGGTTGAGCACGGCGGGCATCGCGGGCACTAGCTCTGCCGGATAACGGAGGCTCGAAGGATCGAAATGGTGGAATACGGGCCACACGTTCGCATAATCGATCCGGCCGATGCGAAGCGGCCGTTTTGGGCCGACGTTCATATTATTCTCCCCATCTGTTGTACAAGTTGTTGTCAATGCCCATGTTGTCCATCACTTTGCCGACCAGGAACGCGACCATGTCTTCGATCGTCCGAGGGCCGTTGTAGAAGGCCGGCATGGCGGGAATGATTCTCGCCCCGAGACGGGCCAGCGCCAGCATGTTCTCCAAATGGACGGCGTGCAGCGGCGTCTCTCTCGGCACGACCACGAGCGGCCGTCCTTCCTTGAGCGTCACGTCCGCCGCCCGCGTCAGCAAATTGGTCGATGCGCCGTGGGCGATAGCCGACAGCGAACCCATCGAACAAGGGATGACGACCATGCCTTCGCAGCGGAACGAGCCGCTGGCGATGGACGCTCCGATGTCGCCGAAGGGATGGTATACGAGCCGTCCTTTCCGAACGTCTTCTCCGTACGCCGCTTCCAGCGCCTCCGCACGTCTCGCCGCGTCCCAGGCGAGCTCTTCTTTCAGCACGCGCCAGCCGGCATCGCTGACGACGAGATGAACCTGTATGCCGGCTTCCAGCAGCCGGCGGCACAGCGTAACGCCGTAAACCGCGCCGCTGGCGCCCGTGATGCCGACGACCCAGCGCCTGGCGGCAGACGGCGTCGCCTGACGTTCCGCGCTCGTCACCAAGTTCTCACCACCACGAGATCGATGAAGGTGAAGACGAACACGACGGTGCTCAGCACCCCGTTCATCGTGAAAAAGGCGGCGTTCAGCTTGCTGAGGTCGTTCGGCTTGACGAGTCGGTGCTCATAGAACAGCAGGACGGCGGCCGCCGCGATGCCGATCAAGTACCACCAGCTCAGGTCCGTCAGCACGAGCAGCAAGACGAAGCCGACCGCGGTCAGCGCGTGGAAGGTACGGGCGATCCTGAGGCCCGCGGCGATGCCGAAGCGGGACGGGATCGAAAACAGCTTGTGCTCGCGGTCGAAATCGACGTCCTGGCAGGCGTAAATGATATCGAAGCCGGCCGACCACAAAGCCACGGTGACGAACAGAATCAAAGCGGGCAGCGTGATTTCGCCGGTCACGGCGATCCAGCCGCCCAGCGGGGCGAGCCCGAGCGTCAGTCCGAGCACGACGTGGCACAGCCAGGTGAACCTCTTCGTGTAAGAATAAATAACGGTCATGAAGACGGCGATCGGCAGCAGCTTCACCGAGAGGGAATTCAGCTGCGAGGCTGCCCAGAACAGCAGCGCGAACGACACGATGATGAACAGCAGCACTTCGCCGGATTTCAGCAGCCCCGCCGGCAATGCTCGGCCGGCGGTCCGGGGATTCCGGGCGTCGATCGCCTTGTCGATCAGCCGATTAAGGCCCATCGCGGCGCTCCGCGCGCCGACCATCGCCAGCAGGATCCAGCCGACTTCGCTCCACTCCGGCAGCCGATGCTGCTCCGTCACCGCGCCCAGAATCGCGCCGACGAACGCGAACGGCAGCGCGAACAGCGTGTGCTCGAACTTGATCATTTCCAGAAAAATGCGGATTTTGCGGATCATGCCCCGTCAGTCCCTTTCGTTCCGATATGCAGCGCGGCCACCCCGCCCGTCAGCGGATAGGCCCGGACGTTGCGCAAGCCCGCCGCCCGGAATCGCTCCGCCAGTTCCTGCAAATCAGGAAACTGGGCGAGCGACTCGGGAAGCCAACGGTATTGGTCGTATCGTTTCACCAGCCACTTTCCGAGCAGAGGCAGCAATTTCTCGAAGTAAAAATAATAAATGCCCTTAAAGGGCTGCCAATCCGGCTTGGAAAGCTCCAGGCAGACGACTTTGCCGCCCGGCTTCGCGACCCGGCGCATCTCCCGCAGCACCTGGTCGATGTCCGGCACGTTGCGAAGACCGAAACCGATCGTCACGTAGTCGAACGCGTTATCCGGAAACGGAAGCGACATGGCGTTGCCTTCGACGAGGCGGATCCGGTCCGACAGCCCGACCTTGTCGACTTTGGCTTGTCCGACGTCCAGCATGCTGCGGCTGAAATCGAGCCCGACCGTCTCCACCCCGCTGGCCCGGGCCAGCGCGATCGTCCAGTCGGCGGTGCCGCAGCACAAGTCAAGCGCCTTCTGCCCGGGTTTGATGTCCATCTTGCGCATCGTGAATTTCCGCCACGCCTTATGCCGGCGGAAGCTGAGGATATCGTTCATCATGTCGTATTTGGGGGCGATGCTCTCAAATACGGCATGGACGTGTTCCTTGGTCTCGAGCTTTCTGTCCAAGCCCCGATTCACCCCAATTCCTTGAGCGCGGCCGCCGGTTTCGGCGCCGCGGCCGCGAAGAACGGCTCGATGAGCGGCTGCAGTTCGCGGATCAGCTTGTCCGAAGGGAGCCGACCCGCCCACTCGCGAAGCTGTACCGCCGATTGGCGCAGCATGGATGACAATTTCTCGACGACGCCGTACTGATCCATCAGGTGACGGATCAATCCGCTGTCGTCCCTCCGTTCGGCGAGCGCACGGCGGTCTTCGTCGGTGCCGACCTGCATGACATGCCAGAAGCCCCACCCGTACGCCGCGGAGGGCTCCGACCGTTCGGCGGCCTTCAGTTCCTGAAGCAGCAGCTCGCAGCGCGAAAACCGCTTGACCATTTCGGGCCAAAGCTTCTCGTACAAACCGTGCATGAATCCCGTAAACGACAGGAACAGGCCGGATTTGATCTCCGCCCCGTATTGGATATAGTCCTCGGCGTTCAGCTTCAACTGCTTCATGCTCGCGTAGACGTTCATTTTGATCCGGTTCAGGTCGCACACGGCCTGGCTCAGCCGATTCACGGCTTCGATTTGCCCGGCCTGCGACAGCAAGTGGTAGAAGCGGCTGCTGAAATAGTCGCCGGCGAGCACCTTGAGCTGCCGGGCCCGCATGACCGGCGTGCCTTCCTTCCCGCCCAGGATCCCGTTCTCGACCATCTCGTGGGTGTCGAGCCCCATCTGGACCAGCGAAGTGACGACGGAGAACAATTCCCGGCTCGCGGAAACCGCCGGCTGCTGGCTCAGGACGGCGTACAGAAGACGGATTCGGCCGTCGGGAAACGCGGGCAGCTCCGTATGGAGCGAGATCATGTCATGTTTCATATATTGATGGGCCAACTGCTCCACCCGATAGCTTGTCATTCTCCATCCTCCGAGCTGCCGCCGTCCGAAACTCCCGTCCGGTGTCGGAACGGCTCTAGATTTAATCTATTATAACATAACCCCGGCGGAGTCGCATAAGACGCATCTCTTGTTCATCATTTTGCAAAATTTCGCAGCCATCTTTCCCCCGCCGGGGTCGCCGCGAGCGAAAGCCGTTCCGCAGCCTCGCCGCCAGCCCAGGATGAGAGGCTGCGAAGCTTCTCCAGCCGGTCGGCCGGCCATTCCGCCTTGCCGGGATCCCCGTAGAACAGAAGCGTGCGGCGGCTTTCCGCCCCGCCGTACACGCGAATCAAAACGCGGCTTACGTTGCCTGCGTCCGCGAAGGAGAACCGGATAATCGCGGCCGCGTCCGCCCAGAGCGCCTCGGGTCCGGCCGCCTTTTCCCGGACCTGCAGGTCCACGGAAAGCATGGCATGGTCCCAGCCCACCCTCGTCAAGCGATGATGCAGCGGGATCCCCCCTAAGGCGTCGGCGAGGTTGTCTTCGGCGAGCGTCCACTGCCGGTAAGCGGCAGTGACGGCGGCGGCATGCCGCGCCCGTACCTGCGGTTCCAGCGCCGAGAGCGCGCCCAGCGCGAAAATCGCGGCGAGTCCGAATATGGCCGAGAAAGCGAAGATTCGGGTATGGGGCATGGCGGGTCCCTCCTTGACGGCTGCGATGTCCATACCCCATTGTACAAAGAAAAAAAGCAGGCTATGCCTGCGCTTGCGGACGCGAGCCTCAGGCGTCCGTCTCGATCGTGCCGAACTTGGTCATTACGACGGCTTTCCCGCGGATTTTAATGGCCGAGGTATGCTCGGTGAACTGCGCGATCAGCACTTCGCCCCGGTCGAGCTTCTCGGTATGGTGGAACTTGGTGTCCAGGCCTCGCGTCAGCCCGATCACCTGGACGCCGCCTTCTTTGGCTTTCACGACGACGTAATCCGACTGATTCCCCTCCATCGGTACCAGGCCTCCTTTTTCTCCCATCATGACCGAACGGCGGGATGCCTGTCAATCCGCGCCGCCCGTTCCGCTCCCGCTCCCCGGATAGAAAGAAGACGATCGCGGCATACGATCGTCTTCGAGGGCGATATGTAATGGTCGAGACGACAGGATTTGAACCTGCAACCTCACCCACCCCAAGGGTGCGCGCTACCAGATTGCGCTACGTCTCGTCGGGTCCGAAAAACGGGCACCGATTGAGTATAGCACAGGCCATTCCTTCGGCGCAACCCCTAAACCACCACAAAATCAAGCCGAAATTCCTTTATTTAATGCCTTCTTTCAGCGCCTTGCCCGGTTTGAACGCGGGAATTTTCCCGGCCGGGATCTCGATTTCTTCGCCCGTCTGCGGATTGCGGCCTTTGCGGGCGGAACGCTCGCGCACTTCGAAATTGCCGAAGCCGACGAGCTGTACTTTATCGCCGTTTTGCAGCGCTTCGGAAATGACGTCGAATACGGCGTCTACCGCCTGCGTCGCATCCTTCTTGGACAGATCGGTCAGCTCGGAAACTTTGGCAATCAGTTCGGTTTTGTTCATGTCCTTCACCTCCCGGAACGGAACGTGGCTTAATATCTGTTTATCCGTTTCCAGAGAAATTATACACGCGCAAAACCCGAAGTTTCAAGCGTGGCGCGAGATTCACGTCTTTTTGCGGCTCATGTGGATGAACGTGACGGCCAGCGCGAGCACCAAGACGGCCCCTTTGATGATGTCGTTCGTGTAATATTGCACGTTCATCATCGTGAGTCCGTTGACCAGCACGCCCATGAGAACCGCCCCGAAAAAGGTGCCGACGATATTCGGA
Organism: Cohnella caldifontis; assembly: GCF_029360585.1. GTDB lineage: Bacteria > Bacillota > Bacilli > Paenibacillales > Paenibacillaceae > Cohnella > Cohnella caldifontis. The sequence continues at coordinate 212,303 of NZ_JAQZSJ010000001.1, forward strand.
CGCCCGGCCGCGAACACGGAATAACCGACGAAAACGGCCGCGACGGAGTCCATCAGGTACGGCGCGCCCGCGTCGATTTGCCCGGAGCCGATCCGCGCCGCGAACAGCATGCCGCCGATGGCGGCCAGCACGCCCGACGCGATGTAGGCGGCCACGCGGACCCGTTTGACGCGAAGGCCCGACAGGCGCGCGGCTTCCTCGTTGCCGCCGGTCATGATCATTTGGCGTCCCCATCGGGTGTATTTGAAAAAGACGTGGGCGCAAACGACCGCGACGATCATCAGAATGACGGGAAAAGGCACGCCCAGCAGTTTGCCTTGGCCGATCCAGAGGAACGATTTGAGCATTTCCCCGGGCGCCGTCGTGCCGTCTTGCAGCGGCATGTGGTTGTAGACGGAATATCCCTTCGTATATGTCTTATGAATGCCATTGACGATATACATGACCGCCAGCGTGGCCAGCAAGTCGGGGATGCGGATTTTCACGATCAGGAAGGCGTTGAGCAAGCCGACGGCGGCCCCGATCAGCAACGGCACGATCAGGACGACGATCAGCGGCATCTGGTACCAGACCATGAGGGCGGCGGTCACGACCGTGGACAGCGACATCGTCGCCCCGACCGACAGGTCGAAGCCGTCCACCATGAGCGAGATCGTCACGCCGATGGCGACGAAGGTCACGATCGAGATGGAGCGCAAGATATCGGTCAAATTGCTGTACGTGAAGAAATGCTCGTTGTACAGCGAGAAAAACAGCACCACGAGGGCGATGAAGGCCAAGGCGCCGAACTGGAACGTGTAATGCAGGATTCGGTTTTTCACGACGGTTCCTCTCTCCCCGCACTGGCATAGTAAAGCAGGTCTTCCTGCGTGGCTTCCCCGCGTTTGAATTGTTTGACGATCCGGCCGTCGCACATGACGAGAATCCGGTCGGCGAGCCCGAGCGCTTCCGCGAACTCGCACGTCAGGTACACGACGGCTTTTCCCTGCTGGGCCAACTGCCCGATGATCCGGAAAATGTCGCTTTTGGCGCCGATGTCGACGCCTTTGGTCGGTTCGTCGAACAGGAACACTTTCGCGTCCGTGGCCGTCCATTTGCCGATCGCGACCTTCTGCTGGTTTCCTCCGCTAAGATAGGCGGTCAGTTGGCCAAGGCCCGCCGTCTTGATGCCCAGGGAGGTTACCGTATCGTTGCCGTGCCTTCGTTCCGCCGCGCCCGACAGAAAGCCCGAGCGGCTGATCGTTCTTAGGATCGGCAAGCTGAGGTTATGCAGCACCGACTCGCGGACCAGGATGCCCTCCTTGCGGCGCTCCTCCGGCACCAAAGCGATGCCCGACGCGATCGCGCCGGCGGGCGAACCCAAGTCGGCTTGCCTCCCGGCGACCGTCACGGTGCCGCGTTCCGCCGGATCGGCCCCGAACATCAGCCGCGACAGCTCCGTCTTGCCCGCGCCGACCAGCCCGACGACGGCCGCGATTTCTCCCGCCCGGACGTCGAAGTCCACGCCCCGGACCTTCGTGCCGGCGGCCAGGCCGCGAACGGACAACAGCGTATCGCCGATCGGGGCTTCCATTTTCGGGTATTCTTCCTCGAAGCTGCGGCCCAGCATGGCGCGCACGACTTCCAGCATGTCCGTCTCCCCGCGGCTCTTCGTCCATACCCGCTGCCCGTCCCGCATGACCGTGATTTCGCCCGAGACGCGGAACACTTCGGGAAGCCGGTGCGAAATGAAGACGACGCCGATACCGTCACGCTTCAGCCCCTCCATGATGCGGAACAGCGTCTCCGCTTCCTCGAGGCTGAGCGGCGCCGTCGGCTCGTCCAGGATGACGAACTTCGCTTTCTCCGCCAGCAGCCGGGCGATCAGCACGAGCTGCTTCTCGGACAAAGTCAAATCGCGGACCCGCCGGCGCGTGGACAGTGGAAGCCCGATCCGCTCCAGCACGCGCGCGGCTTCCTCATGAAGCGCGCCCCAGCGGATCCACCGATCGCCCGAAGGCGAGGCCAGCTTGTCCAGCATGATATTCTCGCCTACGGTCAAATGCGGCACGAGCGACGTGTCCACTTCCTGGTACACGCAGTGGATGCCCGCGCGTTTGGCGTCCGCCGGCGATCGCAGGACGATCGGCTTCCCGTCGATTTCCAGCGTCCCTTCGTCGGTTTCGTACGCGCCCGACAATATTTTCATCAGCGTGCTCTTGCCCGCTCCGTTCGCGCCCAGCAACGCGTGAACCTCGCCGCCGCGCAAGGTGAAATCGACGCCTTTCAGCGCCGGCACGCCCGCGAACGACTTGGCGATTCCGCGCATGCGAAGCACGCTTGCGCTTCCGTCCGGTTTCATCTGAACCTCACTCCCTCCTCATAGAGTAACAGAAAACGGCGCGGTTGTTTACCGCGCCGCGCCGTTTTTTTCGCCGCCGTTATTTGCCAACGGACGCCTCGAGTGCTTTCAGGTAATCCGTGTTGCCGGCGTCGCTCTGACCCCAGCCCGGCACGTATTGCGCCAGGTCGGCCGTCGTGACGGCTTTATCTTTCGGCAGCATGTCGCGTTGCACGAAGATCGGCTCCAGCTCCACCGTCGCTTCCGTTTGGTCGCCGTGCAGCTTTTGGTAGAGGTAGCGGACCTGGACGGTGCCGATCGAGGAAGGATCGACCGCGGCGGAAGCGACCCACGGGCTGGTCGGATCCTGGATCATTTTCAGGTCTTCGTCGCTGAGGTCGATGCCGTAAATCTTGATTTCGTCGCGTCCGGCCTGCTTGATCGCGTTGGCCGCGCCTTTCGCGAACTCGTCCCATGCCGCGAAGACGGCCGAGATGTCGCCTTTGTTCGGATATTGCTTCAGAACGGCTTCCATCCGGTTCTGGGTGTCGAGCTGCGGGTTGCTGGCATCGCCGAACGCCGCGATTTCCTTGAGGTCCGGATATTTCTCCTGGAATTTCTTATAGGAAATCTGACGGCTTTCCATCGGAGGGAACCCGGCCACCCATACTTTGACGATATTGCCTTTGCCCCCGGTGTCTTTCGCCAATTGCTCCAGCGTCATTTCCGCCAGCTTCTGGTCGTTCTGCGCCAGGTTCGTCACGCCTTGGACGCCGTTCAGGGCCGAGTCGAACGCCACGACCGGGATTTTCGCTTCCAGCGCTTTGTTCACGCCGGCCGTCAGCGCGCCGGGATCGCCGTGGTCCAGCAGGATCCCGTCGAAATGCTGGTTGACCGCGGAATCCAGGTTCGCAGCCATTTTCGCCAGGTCGTTATCGGCAGTCATGACGGTCACTTCCCCGCCGTATTTGGCGACTTGCTTTTTCACGCCGTCCACGTACTGGGCGGAGAACGTACCCGTGTTCAAACGCATGATCAGGGCGATCTTTTTGCCTTTCAGCGCATCGACTTCCGGCGTGCCGACCAACGCCTGTATTTCGGCGGGCAGTTCGGACGCCGCCGCGGAAGGGCTCGCGGGCCCTGCGGATGGCGAGCTGACGGTCTTTTCGCTGTTTTTGCCGCACGCCGAAAGCGCCAGCGCGAACGCCAGGATCAGCGAGAGCCATACGGCCGTTTGTTTCGTCTTTTTCATCTTTGTTTCTTCCTCCCCACAAACTTGTCCCTACCAAAACTAGATTTACATTATCACGTTAAATCCGAGTGCGTCAATCGGGTTTATGAAAAAATTTGTCGAATCTTCGGTAGAATGTCCTTTGCTTAATTGGTGCGTAGGTCGGGGCTTGGTGCGTTGTTAGGAGGCGTTGGTTCGTGGCGTTGGTTCGTGGCGTTGGTTCGTGGCGTTGGTTCGTGGCGTCGGTTCGTGGCGTCGGTTCGTGGCGTTGGTTGGTTGGCCGGGTGCGTGGGTTGGGGGCGTCGGTCCGTACGGCTGCTCGCCCCCTCGTTCCCGGGTATGCGTTCCCCATCTTTGGAGGATGAGTCTAACGGACAGGAATGCCCCTATTTCGCGACGAATCGCTCCCTATTAGATCTAACGGACATACAGGACCTTATTTGCCCCAAAATCACCGCCGAAATAACGATTATTGCCAAATAAGTGCATCCGTGTCCGTTAGAAATTCAAAATGACGATTCTCCCATCCATAACGTCCTGTGTGTCCGTTACAACTTTCGCCAAACGATAGAATTCCCGCAGCGGGAACCTGCTTCGCCGGCGAATGGGGAGAGCGACGGCAGTTTCTCTCCCTGAAGGCCCGATCCCCGGTGTCTCCCTTCCTTCCTTCTTTCCGTTCTTCCGTCGTTCCGTCCTCCTGTCAGTCGTCATTCCTTCCTTCAGGCCCTTCCATCCTCCCGTCCGCCGTCAATCCTTCCTTCCGCCCTTCCGTCGTTCCGTCCTCCCGTCTGCCGTCATTCCTTCCTTCCGCCCTTCCGTCCTTCCATCCTCCCGTCTGCCGGTCATCCCTGCTTTCCGTCCTTCCGTCGTTCCGTCCTCCCGCCTGCCGTCATCCCTTCCTTCCGCCCTTCCATCCTTCCGAATGCCGTCATCCGTTCCTTCCGCCCTTCCATCCTCCCGTCTGCCGTCCTCACACCTGCCGTCCTCACACCTCCCGTCCTCCCGTCCTCCCTTTCTCCCTTCCCAAGCGCGCCTCCTAGCGTAAAAACAGCCCAAAGAAAAAACACCCTTCGCGAAAAAGGGTGTCTTCCGGTTTAGAGGATGATCGCGATCAGTCCGCCCGAGCCTTCGTTGATGATGCGGCCCAGCGTTTCCTGCAGTTTGTACCGCGCGTTGTCCGGCATCATCGCGATTTTGCCTTGGATGCCTTCGCGCACGATGGAGTGCAGCGAGCGGCCGAAAATATCCGATTCCCAAATCTTGATCGGATCCTTCTCGAAATCCTGCATCAAATAGCGGACGAGCTCCTCGCTCTGCTTCTCGGTGCCGATGATCGGCGCGAATTCGGATTCCACGTCCACCCGGATCATATGGATCGAAGGAGCGGTCGCCTTGAGGCGGACGCCGAACCGGGAACCTTGACGGATCAGCTCCGGCTCGTCGAGCACCATTTCCTTGAGCGTCGGGGCGGCGATGCCGTAGCCGGTCGTTTTCACCATCTCGAGCGCTTCCGCGAAGCGGTCGTATTCGCGTTTGGCATGGGCGAACTCCTGCATCAGCTGCAGCAGGTGATCCTTGCCGCGGATCTCGGTGCCGACGACCTCCATCAGGATGCGGTCGTAAAGTTCGTCGGGCGCATACAAGTCGATTTCGGCGACGCCCTGGCCCATGTTCATGCCGCTGAGGCCGGCGCGGGCGACGAAATCGTATTCCATGAACTGCGCCACGACGCGGTCGACGTCGCGCAGCCGGCGGATATCCTTCACCGTCTCCCGGACGGAATTTTCGTAGCTCGAGCGCAGCCAGTGGCCTTCGTTCAGCACCATGACCCAGCTCGGGAGATTGACGTTGACTTCGTGCACCGGGAATTCGTAGAGCACTTCCCGCAGCACGCCCATCACTTCGTCTTCGCCCATCGTCGCCGCGGAGAGGGTCATCACCGGAATGTCGTATTTGGCGGCCAGCTCGCCGCGAAGCGATTGCGCTTCTTCGCTGCGGGGCCGGGTGGAGTTGATGATCAGCACGAAAGGCTTGCCGACTTCCTTGAGCTCGTTCACGACGCGCTCTTCGGCTTCGACGTACGCGCTTCGCGGGATTTCCGCGATCGTGCCGTCGGTCGTGACGACCACGCCCAGGGTGGAGTGCTCCTGGATGACTTTGCGGGTCCCGATCTCTGCCGCTTCCTGGAACGGGATCGGCTCCTCGAACCACGGGGTCGAAATCATCCGGGGACCGCTTTCGTCCTCGAAGCCTTTGGCGCCTTCTACGGTATAACCGACGCAGTCCACGAGCCGGACGTTGACTTCGAGTCCTTCGGCCACCCGGATCTGCACCGCGTTGTTCGGCACGAACTTGGGTTCGGTCGTCATGATCGTGCGCCCTGCCGCGCTCTGCGGCAATTCGTCCACGGCCCTGACGCGGTCGGCCTCGTGCGTGATGTTGGGCAGCACGACGGTCTCCATGAAGCGTTTGATGAAGGTCGATTTGCCCGTCCGTACGGCGCCGACGACCCCGAGGTAGATGTCGCCGCCGGTCCGCTCGGCGATATCTTTGAAAATGTCCACTTTTTCCACTTGAGATTCCCCTCCCATCGTAATCGCGAAACCACGCGTGCCGCCAGCGCGACGGAACTCGTACACGAAATTGGACTGGTAACATTGTATGAGCGCGCGGCCCGATTATGACCCCTCCGCCCAAAATGTTTCCCATGCCGACGTACGCCCGCCGGCGCTCCTGTTGGATTTCCTCAAAAATCATATGAGAGGGTACAAGATTCTATGTCAGACCCGCTTCCGAAATCGCGAAGAATAGAAAAAAAACGGACGCCGGTTACGAAACCGGACGTCCGTTCTCCATTTGCAGCGTCTCCTTTTTGCTTTTTTCCGCCGCGAGACCGACCAGATACAAGGCGAGGAACACGATCATGATGCCCCCGGAAATGCGGTACATGCCCGCGTATCCGACCGCGGACGCCACGGCGCCGAGCAGCATCGCCCCGGCCGCGACCCCCAGGTCGATCGTATTGTAGTACAAGCTGTTCGCGGCGGCATGATGTCTCCGGTCCGCCAATTTCAGCATCCATGCCTGCGTGGTAAGTTGGATGGCGCCGAATCCGGCGCCGAAAATCAAGGCGGCGGCCAGCACAGCGCCCAAGGAACGGGCGTAGGACAGCGCGACCATCCCGGCCAGGACCGCGACGGCGCCCGGAATCAGCACGACCTGATGCCCGACGCGGTCGAACAGCCGGCCGGAGATCGGCCGGACCGCCACGACCGTGACGACCGATACGAGAAAGAAGACGCCGATCTGGTCGATGCCGAGCTGCTTGCCGTACAGGCTGAGAAAACCGAGCAATCCTCCGTAAACGACGGACAGCAGCGTATTGAGGGCGGCGGGCAGCAGCGTTTTCGTGTTCATGCGGTCTTTCGCGCCGGGCGCGCGGACGGTTTCCTTGCGCTCCGGCTGCTTCGGAATGCTTCGTCCGGCGAACAGCAACGGCAGAATCGCCGCCGCCAAGACGGCGCCCGTCCAGGCCAGCGCGTGAATCCCGGCAACGTCCAGCAGCTGGAGCCCCGCCGCCGGTCCGACCGCCATGGCTACGCTGGTGGAGTACCCGAAATAGCCGATCCCTTCCCCGATCCTTTTGCCGGGAATGATTTGCGAGACCAACGTGGGAATGACGGTGCTGGCCCAGCCGAAGCCGAACCCGTGGACCGCCCGCATCAGCAGCAGCGCTTCGACGGAAGACGCGTAGGGGTAAACCGCGATTGCCGCCGTGGCGGCCGCAAGTCCGACGATCAGCACGGCGTTGCGGTGCATCCGCTTCATCGCCCAGGCGGCAAGGAACCGCGAAGCGATCGCGAACACCGCGAACGTGCTGGTAAGCAGGCTGATCGTGACGTCATCCGAGCGGTAACGTTGCTGAACGTACGTCGGCAAAGGCGACAACATGAGGTGCAAACTCAAAAACAGCAAAAAATAACCGATCGTCAGCACGATGAACGATCGGGTCCAAAGGCGTTTATCCGATTCCATCCTTTTCACTCCGTTTCTGGCTGTAAAATCCGATCGACGTTGGAGTTGATGGCGTCAAGCCATTTCATCATCGTCCGGTACTGTTCCGCCGTAAAGCCGGCGCACGCTTCCCGGATCGTATCCCGCTCGACGGGAGCCGCAAGCTCCGCGGCGTTCCTTCCCTGCTCCGTGAGACTCACTTCGAAACTCCGGCGGTCCGACGGTCCGATTTTGCGCGTAATGAAACCTTTCGCCTCGAGGCCGTCCAGGATCCGCGTCGTCGTCGGCTTGTCCTTTCCGGCCCGCTCCGCGATCTCTTTCTGGATCTGGCCGTCTTTCTCCGAAATCCGGGCCAGGACGGACCACTGCTCCGGCGTCAAGCCGATCGGCCGAAGGCGCGAGGCGAGGAGCGCGGAGATCTTGCGGTAGCTGACGCCGAGCGCGAAGCCCAGCGAATGGTCCAGTCCCAGCGGGTGTTCGCGGTTATCCAAGCGCGTTCCCCTCTTTCCACCCTGCGCAATTAGTTGTTACAACAATTATTTCATAGACAACCGGTTATGTCAACCCGGATCTCGCCGGCGCAGCCTATCGATCGAACTGCCCGCCGAAATTTCCTTTTTTCCGGGAACGGACGCGCAACCTTTTTCCCCGCGGCGGCGTCATTAGTTGGGAAAAGTTGTTAGCCAAATAAAGGAGAGGATACGTTCGTGAAACATCCGCACCGACTAGGCACTCATCCCAAACGGAAGCTGCTCGTTCTCCCGCTCGCCGCGGCGCTGGCCGCTTCGATGCCGGCGGCGGCTTTCGCGGAATCGGCCGTCCCGTCGTCGTCCGGCCCGGTCAGCATTCCGGCCGACAAGGACGGCGTTGCGAAAGAAGCCCCGGTAAACGCCGCGATCGCGAAATCGAAAGCGGAATCGCTGGCCCGCGGGTACGTCAACGTCCCCGACGACTACAAGCTGCAGAACGTGAACCTGTACACGCAGTTCGATTTGGCGAACAAACGCAACGTATGGAGCTTGTCTTACGCGAAGAGCGCAAACGGCAAAACGAAAGGCAGCATCAACGTCAGCATAAACGCGGACACCGGCGAGCTGCTCTCCTACGACGCATACGTCGACAATCCGAACGCCAAACCGGCATATCCGCTCAAGGTCGACCGGGAAGCGGCGAAAGACGTCGCGACGGCGTTCATCGCCAAAGTTTCGCCGAACCGCAAGGACCAAGTCCGTTACGACGCGGATTTCGGCGCGGACGCGAAACCGCCGCTCAACGGGCAAGTTCGGCACCACCTGCGCTTCAACCGCGTCGTTGGCGACATTCCGTTCATGGAGAACTATATCGACGTGGAAGTCGACAGCGAAGGGCAAATCTGGCGATACTCCGTTCAATGGAACGATTCGATCGAAATCAAAGCGCTCAAACCCGCTCTTACGGAGGAAGAAGCGGCCAAGAAACTGCGCGCGGCGGCCCGTCTCGAACCGGCCTACGTCGTCCCCTATCAAATGAAACCCCCGGCCCGGCCGGTACTCGTCTACAACTTCGATCCGGTAATCCTTGACGCCGTCTCCGGCGAACCGGTCGCCCGGCAGGACGAATGGACGCCTGCCGCTTCCCCGCTCGCGGAGAAGCCGCTCGCCGGCAAACCGGAAACGGGCCGCAGCCTGACCCGGGAACAAGCGATCGAGGCGGTGAAGAAGGCGTTTCCGATCCCGGACGGCGCTTCGTTCTCAAGTGCCAATTACAACGAGTATCAGGGCGACGGCGCCGCGAAAGGAACCGCTTCTTGGGACCTGAGTTGGCAGCTGAAGGACGGCGACAAGGAAATCGGCAGCGTCTACGCGACCGTCGACAGCGATACGGGCGTGATTCGGCGCTACAGCCAATACGTTTACCGGACGGCCGACGATCGGAAGGATTCGGGGCGGATCTCCTATGCAGACGCCAAACGCAAGGCGACGGACTTGATGAAGGAGCGTCTCCCGTGGCTTGCGGACCAGTGGTACCTGACGGAGCCGAGCGCGGATCAAATCGAGGAAATGGAGAAGAACCCCGACGTGTCCCAGTATTCGTTCCGGTTCATCCGCAAAGCCGGCGAGGCCCGGGTCGCGGCCGACAACGCAAGCGTGGACATCGACGCGGTGACGGGAGAAGTCCGCAACTTCTGGTCCGACCTCTCCGCATACGATTATCCGGCGCAAACGCCGGAGCTGATCGGCCGAGACCAAGCGCTCGACGCCTGGATGACCGCTTACCGGACGGAATTGACGTACGTGACGGATATGACGTTCCAATATGACGGCAAGCCGATTCCCGTCGAGAAATTCAAGGTGCTGATCGCCGCTGGAGAAATTTCCGCCGACGAGGTCAAGGCGAACCCAACCGTCAAGCTGGTCTACCGCCTCGTGCCGAAGCCGGCCGACGAGCCGGTCATGCTCGACGCCCAAACCGGCCAATGGAGAAACGGCGAGACCGGCGAAGAGACGTTGCTGGTCAAGCCGAAAGCGACGGACATCGAGGGACATTGGGCGCAGCGCGAGCTCGAGCTGATGGTCGCTTACCGCGCGCTGGACGTCGCGGACGGCAAAGTGCGTCCGAACCAGGGGATCACGCGCGGCGAACTGATCAAAATGCTCGTGCTGGCGATCAACAGCGGACGGCCGCCGATCGTTTATTCTTCGGACGCAACCGCCAAGTTCGCGGACGTCACGGCGGAATCCGGTTATTTCCCGTACGTCCAGAACGCGCTGGAGCAAAATTGGATCGACGTCGGAGACGGCTCGTTCCACCCGGAGGGCCAAGTCGACCGCGAAGAGATGGCGGAGTTGATCGTCCGCGCCCTCGGCTACAATTCCCTCGCCGAGCATGACGGACTGTTCAACGCGACGTTCCGCGACGCCGCCGATACGAAGCAGAGAGGCCAAGCGGCCATCGCCGTCGGCTTGGGCATCATGAGCTTGACGGACGGCAAGTTCCAGCCCGCGCGCATCGTGACCCGCGCCGAAGCGGCTTCCGCGTTCTTCCGGTTCCTGACCGTCCGGGCGGAACTGCAGGAAGCGCCGCTCCGCGCGGAATAACGGGTTTCGGCTCTCCTAGATCGCAAAAAAGAGAACCTCGCGGTTCTCTTTTTTGCTTCCGTTCTCATGAATCCGAAGACGGCGCGACGGCTTGCGGGCCGTCGCCAGCCCAGCGGTAGATCGGCGATTTAACCGGCACGAAGTCCGACAAGGACGCCAGCCGGCCGCGAAGGTCTTCGTCCGCCCCGGGAGGCAGTTCGTCCTTCTTCAACGCTTCCGCGATATCGATCCCGTAATCGGCGTACACGGTTCCCTGCTCGTCCGCCATCAGCTCCAGCGGCCGTTTCGAATACATGCTGAGAAGCTCCGGGCGGTCGATGCCGAGCTTCTTGAAATCCAGGTAACGGAAGCCGGGATACGCTTCCTCTCCGACCGGCAAGCCGCCCCCGTGCCCGTTGCGGTATTCGTCCACTTTCTTCTGCACGTCGGCGATCCCCTGGTAGACGGGCAAATCCAGCAGTTTGACGCGGGGGTTCGTCTCTTCGTCGATGATGAGGAACACGTACTCGCCCCCGTTCTCGAACGCGAGCTTCGGAATGCTTTCGACGTACCCCATCCGCTTCATTTTGCCGAAATCGATCTTATACTTCTCATAGACGGGGACCGAAGCGTCCGCGTTCTGGATCGGCAGCAGCCCCGTCGCCTCCTGGTACCGCTTAACCGCGTCCTGCGCCGTCTGGACGCTCGCGTGCGCCGAGAAGTTGTTGCCGGGCGTGTTGTCCTTCGGGTACAAGCAGCCGGACAGCAGCACGAGCATCATCACCCCCGCCGCGGGCAGCCACCTGTGAACCTTCCTCTTCACCACAGTTCGTCTCTCTCCCTTTGCTGTTCTTCCAGCTTTTTGCGGATCGCCGCTTTGAGCGGGTCCTCCGGAATCTCGACGGTCACGTCCGCCTTCACCCGCGCCTGGCAGGATAAGCGGATGCCGTCTTGCAGCAGGGGCCCGATCATCCGGCTCTCGGCGGGACCGGGATCCTGCAGCGACGAGGCTTGTCCGGGCGGGACGACGACCTTGCACATGAGGCAAGAGGCCATTCCTCCGCATCGGGTGCGGATATGGACGCGGGCCCTTCGGGAGGCTTCGAGCAGCGTGATGCCCGGACGGACGTCTACGGTTCGTCCATCCGGCAGGAACGTCACTTTCGGCAACGCACTCCCCTCCCATCGTCCGTGTCTATTCCGACTCGCCTGCATACCGGAAGACCGAATCCGCGTCCTCCTTCGACAGCTCGCTCAGCGCAAGGAGCCGGCGCAGCGCCGGCAAATGCCGGTCCGGTTCCAGCCGGATCAAGGCTCCTGCCGCTCGGCAGCGGTCCGGCCGTCCCCTGAGCACGTTGAAGATGAGCTCGTGCCCAAGCGGCGCGAGGCGGACCGGGCGTCCGCCCGCCGTCCGCGTTTCGCCCAGCGGATGAAGCGCCTCGCGGACTTCGGTCGAGTAGCGGGAGCTGCCCGTGTCGATCCGGAAATGCCCGACGAGTTCGACCGCGGCGTCCCCGATCCGGTAATGCGAGAGAATCGAGCGATAGATGCCGGTCACGCTTTCTTCCGGCTCGTCTACCGCGTAATCGGCCAAATCGGCATGGATCCGGGCGGCGTCTTCCTCGTCCGCGTACAGATCCACATCGCGGGGCGGACGTCCGAGATCCGCTCCCCGCATGGCAAGTCCCGTGCTGCCCCCAACCACCCACAAGGCGCCGCATCCGTCCAACGTGCGGGACAGCAGCGCGAGCGCTTTATCGGGAAACGTCCGTTCCGGGATGGGGATCACCCCCCGCAGAATTGAAATGCGATTTCGCGTTAAAAATAAGTCCGGTTCACCGCCGAAATGTCGCCCGGCTTCTTCACGACCGCCTGGCACCCCAGCCGATAGCCTTCGTCCAGCTCGTCCGGTCCGAGACGGTCCCACTCGGCGTCCGTCGGTTCCTCTAACAGATCGGCGCCCTCTTGCACGAAGCAGCGGCACCTGGCGCACGTTCCTCGGGAGCAGTTGAACGACCAATCGACTCCCGCCGCCAGCGCCTGCTCCAGAAGCGTGGAGCCCAGCCTCTCCTCCACCGAGCGGGCGACGGTTCTTCCTTTCAAATTCAGCAAACCGGCAAACCTCCTACACGATGGCCGCTAAGCCGCAAATCATGCCCGCGATCAGCAAGGCGAACGCGATCAGCGATAGAACGAAACGGATCCACCCTTTCGTCTTCAGCCGGGCGAACGTGATCACGACCGCAGCCAACACCATCAGCCCCATGCCGATGAACGATACCCACATTTTGGTCATCGGATCCATTCCGGCCCGCCCCCCATGGTCCCAGCCTCTCAAAACGCTGTATATTATACCATTCGACAAGGCGGTTGACAAAAACCGGAGCCGCTAGCGTCACCGATCCTGCCGTGCCGTCCGAGGAACGAAAAAGGCCGCCGGATCGGCGGCCCCGCAACGCGGAAGGTCGGTCATTTTTTCATCATCATTTTCATGAGTCCTTCGAGATGGTTCATGTCCAGCCCGCTCTGCTTGACGGCCGCCACGATGTCCTTGATCGTTTTCTCCGATACGGGAACGTTGGCCATCTGGGAAACCTGCTTGATGAGCGCGCGCAGCTGGTCTTCGTCTTGGAGCGTGTTGGCGGATACGCCGCTGGCGATCTTTTTGATCGAGTTTTCCGTGATGTTTTTGCCCGTTTTCTTATTGACGGTGCTTAAAATGTCATGAGCCAGTTTTTTGTCCATGTCTGCCCTCCTCCAACCCCGTAGTCGTACATCGATAGGGTATGTCTGGGGAGGACAAATGGTGTGGGCGGACATCCGTCGGTTACTTCAACCACTTCTCCCTCGAAGCCGTGGCGATCTCTTCGATCTCGTGGGTGCGTACCCGTCCCATCAAATCCCCGACCGCTTGCGCGGGCGATTTGCCTTCGAACAATACGGCGTGCATCTGCACGGTAATCGGCATTTCCACGCCGTAACGCGCGGCGAGCTCGTACGCGAACTTCGTCGTTCGGACGCCTTCGACGACCATGCCCATTCGGTCCAGCACTTCTTGAAGCGGCAAGCCTTGCGCCAGCATCGAGCCCGCCCGCCAATTGCGGCTGTGCTTGCTCGTGCAGGTCGCGATCAAGTCGCCGACTCCCGCGAGGCCCGCGTAGGTCAGCGGATTCGCGCCCATGGCGGCGCCCAGCCGGGCGATCTCCGCCAGTCCGCGGGTGATCAGGGCGGCTTTGGCGTTGTCCCCGAACCCGAGGCCGTCGGAAAGCCCCGCTCCGAGCGCGATGACGTTCTTGACCGCGCCGGAAATTTCGACCCCGACCAAATCGGGATTCGTGTAGACCCGGAAATAGGATTGGTTCATGAAATAATCTTGCGCCTCTTCCGCGCACGCCGAGTCGAGAGACGCCACGACGACCGTCGTCGGAAGGCTGAAGATCACTTCTTCGGCGTGGCTGGGGCCGGACAAGCAGACGATGCCTTTCTCGTCCCTGCCCAATTCTTCCGCCAGCACGGTGGACATCCGTTTCAGCGACTCGGCTTCGAACCCCTTCGTCGCGTGAACGACCAGCGTATCTTTCCCCAAATGAGGGGCCGCCTGCCGGGCCACCTCGCGCATGGCCGCGGAAGGAGCGACGAACAAGGCCAGCTGCGCGCCCTTCAACGCCTCCGCCATATCGGCCGTCGCCCGAATGGCATCGGGCAGTTCCGCGTCCGGCAGAAATTTGGCGTTGCGCCGGCGGACGTTGATGTCTTCGGCCTGCTCCGGATGCCGGGTCCAGATTCGGACCTCATGGCCGTTGTCGGCCAGCACCCTGGCCAAAGCCGTGCCCCAGCTTCCGGCGACGAGAACGGCCGTCCGTTTACGCTCCATGTTGCTCACCCTTTTTGTTCCCGCCAAGCTTGTTCTCGGTTCCTTGAATCAGCTTGGCGATATTGCGGCGATGGCGGTACACCGCGAGCACGGCGATGACCGCGGAGCCCCAGAGGTACGAGGAATCGAAGCCGAACGCGGCGAGCAGGAACGGCAGGAGCACGACGAAAACGATCGAGCCCAGAGAGACGTAACGGGTAAGCGCGATCACCAAGATCGCGGCAGCTCCGGCGATCGCCGCCGGCCCGATCGCCAAGACGGCCAGCGCCCCGATCGTCGTGGCGATGCCTTTGCCGCCTTTGAAATGGAAAAAGATCGGCCAATTGTGCCCGACGATCGCCGCCAGCCCGCAGACGACCGGTACCCAGGCTTCCCCGTCTCCCAGCCATAGCCCGAGCAGTACCGCAACGACGCCTTTGGCGATGTCGAGCAGGAATACCGCGAGCGCCGGCCCTTTGCCCAGCACGCGGAGCGTGTTCGTCGCCCCGGCGTTCCCGCTGCCGTGCTGGCGGATATCGATTTTTTTCAGCCATTTGGCCATCAGAATGCTGAAGGATACCGAACCGAGCAAATAGCTGGCCGCGATCCCCACGATCGATAATAGCAATCCGGTCTCCCCTATTCCTGATCCGCTTTGCGGCGCGCGTACAGGCGCAGCGGCGTGCCTTCGAACTCGAAGGCCGCCCGGATTTTGTTCTCCAAGTACCGCTCGTAGGAAAAATGCATCATTTCCGGTTCATTGACGAAAATGAGGATCGTCGGCGGTTTGACCGCCACTTGGGTGGCGTAATTGACTCTCAGCCGGCGGCCTTTGTCCGTCGGCGGCGGGGTCACCGCGACGGCGTCCGCGATGACTTCGTTCAGGAGATGCGTCGGTACACGCATCGCGTGCTGCTCGGCTACCCGGTTCACGACCGGCAGCAGCCGGTTCAGGCGGCTTTTCGTTTTGGCCGACAGGAACACGACGGGCGCATAGGTCATGAACAGGAACTGCTCCCGGATCTCGTTCGTGAAGTGCTGCATCGTCTTGTCGTCTTTCTCCACGACGTCCCACTTGTTCACGACGAATACCGCCGCTTTCCCGTTCTCGTGCGCGTAACCGGCGATATGCTTGTCCTGTTCGATGATCCCTTCCTCGCCGTTCAGGACGATGAGCGCCACGTCCGCCCGCTCGATCGCTTTCATGGCGCGCATGACGCTGTACTTTTCCGTCGACTCGTAAACCTTGCCCCGCTTGCGCATGCCGGCCGTATCGATCAGCACGTACCGCTGGCCGTCATGCTCGAACGGAGTGTCGATCGCGTCCCGCGTCGTGCCCGCGACGTCGCTGACGATCACCCGGTCTTCGCCCAGAATGGCATTGACGAGGGACGACTTGCCCACGTTGGGTCGTCCGATCAGCGCCACCTTGATGACGTCTTCGTCATATTCCTCCTCCGTCAGTTCCGGAAGTTTGGATACGACGGCGTCCAGCAGGTCGCCGATCCCCGTCCCGTGCGCGCCGGAAATGCCGACCGGATCCCCGAATCCAAGCGCGTAGAATTCGTAAATGTCGTCCAGCCGCTGCAGATTGTCCACTTTGTTGACGGCCAGCACCACGGGTTTGCCCGACCGGTAAAGCATCTGCGACACTTCTTCGTCCGCGTTCGTGATCCCGGCTTTGGCATCCACCATGAAAATGATCGTATCCGCTTCCTCTATCGCAAGCTCGGCCTGCATGCGGATAAGGCGAAGCATCGTGTCTTCTTCGCCCGATTCGATGCCGCCCGTGTCGATGACGCTGAATTTGCGTCCGTTCCATTCGCCCGTGCCGTAAATCCGGTCCCTGGTCACCCCGGGCTTGTCTTCCACGATCGCCAGCCGGTCGCCGATGATCCGGTTGAAAATGGTCGACTTGCCGACATTGGGCCGACCGACGATGGCGATGACGGGTCTTGCCATAATTTCACTCCTTTAGTTTGACGGAGTCAAACTCCCACTGCGTCCAGGGCGTTAAACGTAGACATACTCTGTCCGTGTCGCCCGACATTTGCCAAATCTCATCATAACAAAAAATACCCGGGATGGCTAACCGTTTTGCGCCCTGTGATCGACGATGACGAACAACGTCTCGTTCACTTGATGCGCGGCGCAATCTAGCGTTTTTTCCAGCAGTAAAGCCGTTTTCTCCAATTCTTCGCGATTGGCGGCAACGAAGATCGGGGCCCCGCCCGACACGTCATCCTTGCTCAGCGTTACGACGGCTGCGATTTTCGCCATGGCTTCCTCCATTCAGTTGCTTCCGGTTGGCCGGAACCGGCAGGCGGACCGCCGACTCCAGAAGCGGAACGTTCCGAACGGCTTCTACGGCAAGCTCCGGCTCGCGTTCTCTCGGCAGCGCCAGCACGGCCAGTTGGCCGGTTTCCAGCGATAATTTCGCGAGCGGAATGAGGGTGGGTTCCCCATCGTCCCGGTAAACGCCGAAGCGGGTCGAGAGGTCGTACAGAATCGCCTGCCGCTGTCCCAGGTTGGCCAGGGTAACCCGCGAATTTCCGTTTTTCGGCGTGATCAGCAAGCCGACGCCGCGTTCGGCGATCGTTTCCCGGTCCGGCGCCAGCCCGACGTTCATCATGTAAATCCCGCCGACGTACACATTCGGCCCGTCCAGGCGGATCGGGGCTTGTTCCACCTCGGCGACACGCCCGATGTTTTTGCCTCGCATGAAGAAGAGCGCGCAGCCCAAAGCGAACGCCCCGACGATGACGCCAATCCACCATACGGCCGCCATCGCCGCAAGCGAAGTGACCAGCGCGGTGAAGATGGCCAAATAGTTGCGGCCCTCGAACACAACCGCCATGCCCTCTATATAAGCGGCTCCCCTTGGGACGAGCTCCTGCTTGTCGATCGCGGTTAACGTGTTCCGCTCCATATTGCGGACTTCGCGGAACTGCTGCGCGGCCAGCGAGAGGAACGTGATGGCGGTATAGTTGTTATGGTACAAGGCCGGCACCGCGACGGAACCGAGCGCGCCCGCGATCATCCCGAGCGCCAGGTTTACGATCAATCCATGCGGATGGGCGGGATATTGACGGTAATCGGACCGCAGCATCAGCAATCTCGCGGCCAGGCCGAAGAACGTGCCCAGCAGGACGCAAGTCAAGTCCCGGTGCGACTGGATCCAATGTCCGATCAAGTGCGTTCCCCTCCCTTTCTCCACGCGAATCGGAATGATACGCTCCGTACGGCCGCATAAGCGATCGATAAGCAGCGGGCGGCGAATACCGCGGTCCACCAGCCGTCCATCCAACCGGACGAGCCTGCGGAACCCGAGATGCCGGCGGGATGCCATGCCGCGGCCAACAGCTCGGGAACGGCTAACGACAGCGTGACGGCCGCGATCTGCCCGTCCGCTCCGCCGACGAGGAGAAAGACCGCTGCTCCCGCGGCCGCCGGCCCCCAGCCGCCGGACATCCATTCCGGAAAAAAGGCGTTCCCGGCGGCGGCAGCGGTCCGCCCCATGGCCAACGAGCTGACCAGAAGCCCCGCGGACAACGCCATCCAACGTTTCGTTTCCCTCATTCTCCATAACAGCGCGGCCGCGGCCAAGAGCGTCCATACGAAAGCTCCGTTCAACGCGCCTAACCGGCCGAGAGGCCATTCGAGCCAGGCCGCGAAAGGCCAGCCCGCCAGGAATACGGCAACGGCGGCATGCGGAATCCCCTTCGCGGACTCTTCCCGCCAGCCGCTCCACCAGAGGATCGAAGCCGCCAGCCACAGGAAGCCGGCCGTATATTCGGACGGCATGGGCACCCACCTCCTGGCTCCTAGTATGCACAGGCAAAAGAAAACACCCCTTTTTCCGGGATTGGAAAAAGGAGTGTTCGGGCCGGCGCAACGCCGTGGCTTGACAAGTTGCGGCAGACGGTTAAGAGAGCCAGCCGCCTACCGTCTGGACGAGCAAATAAATATTGAGTCCCGCGATGACGACGGCCACCGTCCAGGCCAGTGCTTTCAGCCAGGCCGGATTCGCGAAGGCGCCCATTTTCCGCTTGTCGCTCGTGAATTTCACCAGCGGAATGACGGCGAAGCTGAGCTGCAGCGACAGGATGACCTGGCTCAAGATCAGCAGCTGGGCCGTGCCGCTTTCCCCGGCGATCGCCGTCACGATGACGGCCGGTATGATCGCGATGAGTCGGGTGATCAGCCTGCGGAGCCAAGCCGGCAGCCGGATGTTGAGGAAGCCTTCCATCACGATCTGGCCGGCCATCGTGCCGGTCAGCGTGGAGTTCTGGCCCGCAGCCAGCAGCGCGACGCCGAACAGAACGCTGGCCATCGTGGAGCCCAGGATCGGCGCGAGCAAATGGTACGCGTCGCCGATTTCCGCCACGTCGAGCATGCCGGAGGCGTGGAAAGCCGCGGCCGAGACGATCAGGATCGCCGCGTTGATGAACAGGGCGAAGAACAAGGCGATCGTGGAGTCGGCCGTCGCGAAGCGGATCGCCTGGCGTTTGCCCAGCTCGGTCTGCTCGAAGCGCCGGGTCTGCACGATGGAGGAATGCAAATACAGATTATGGGGCATGACGGTCGCCCCCAGAATGCCGATGGCGATATAGAGCATCTCCGGGTTGCTTACGATTTCCGCGCTCGGCACGAAACCGTTCAGGATGCCCGACATCGAAGGACGGGCGAGGATCATTTCCGCCAGGAAGCACAGTCCGACCGTTCCGATGAGCGTGATGACCAGCGCTTCGATATAACGGAACCCTTTGTTCTGCAGCAGCAAAATCAGGAGCACGTCGGCCACGGTGATCAGGATGCCGTACATGAGCGGAAGACCGAACAACAAGTTCAGCGCGATCGCGGTTCCGATGACTTCCGCCAAATCGCAGGCGGCGATCGCCAGCTCGCACAGCACCCATAACCCTACCGTCACCGGCTTGCTGTAATGGTCCCGGCATGCCTGCGCCAAGTCCCGGCCGGTCACGATGCCGAGCTTGCCCGCCAGCGCCTGCAGCAGAATGGCCATCAAATTCGACAGCAGGATGACGGAGAGCAGCGTATAGCCGAACATCGAGCCGCCCGCCAAATCCGTCGCCCAGTTGCCGGGGTCCATGTAGCCGACGGCCACCAAATAGCCGGGCCCGGCGAACGCGAGGAATTTGCGGAACCACGAGACGTTTTTCGGGATCTTCAGGCTTCGATAAACCTCGGGCATGGTAGGTTGGGGCCGCGCGTTCCTCCAGCCGCGTTCGGGCGCCAGCGGCGTCGTGTTGTCCGACATGGTCGTTCACCTCTTCTTCGTGCGCCGAATCTGGCGCTTATCTCACATTTTTGCGCAAGGGCAACTTTTTCGGTAAAAAAAAGGGATGGTTCAATCTATGCGCATTTCAATGACTTGTTGCTTACTTTCATTGTACTGCACCAAAAATGTTTGTCAAAGGAAACTTTTCGCCTAACGTCGCGTTTGCGCGCCCATTCGCTTCGCAAGAGGTAAAATTTCGCGTGATTTCACCCTCTAGCTGCGTCTCCGTCTTCCTTTCCCTCTTCGCCGAACCGCAAACGGCCGGCGATCCGGACGTACTCCTCCATGGTATCCGCGTCCTCGAACAAACGGGAATCGGCAAAATGGACTGCCTCGACCGTGGAACCGCCGTCCCGAATCCATCTCCGCGCTCCCTCGTCGCCGCTCAGTCCCGCGATCCGGTCGAAACGTTCCTTCCCGATAATGACAGGCGGCCGTAAGAGACCCGAATAAGAGGAAGCCGCGCAAGCCGCCCCGCTGCCGTCGTATGCGCGCAGCAGCCGGTTCAGCATCGCCGACGTGACGCCCGGTTGATCCGCGAGCAGAATCATGACGGCGTCCGGATCGTGCTTCGCGGCCGCCTGCAGCCCGCAGCGCAACGACAACGCCTGGCCTTGGCCTGCGTTCCCGCACGCGGCGAGCCGCCACCTTCGGCGCGCCGGTTCCTCGAAGAACAGCGGATGCATCCAAGAGGGATAAACCGGGGCTTCTTCTCCATCTTCACCTTGCTTGCCGGTCACCACGATCACCAGCTCCAGCCGAGAACGGATCGCCGCCAGCAGCGCGAAGCTGCCGAGCTGCGCACCCCCCGCCGGCAGACTCAGCTTGTCGGTCCCCATCCGGCTGCTACGGCCGGCAGCCAAATACAAACCGATCACGCGCTTCATTGCCCCTCCGCAGCCGGCCGCCCGCGAAACGTCCGTATCAATTCGCCGACGATGCTGACGGCGATTTCCTCCGGCCCTTCCGCTCCGATCGGCAGCCCCGCGGGAGAACGAACCGACTCGGGCACCGGCTTGCCGTCCAGCAGCCGGACCGTCCGATGGCGCGGACCCAGTATGCCTACGTATTTCAGTTCATGCCGAAGCAGGTATCGAAGCATCTCCCGGTCCCGATCGAAGTGGTGGGACATCAGGACGGCGGAATCTTGCCGGCCCAATCGAAGCTGGCGCTGGATCTCCGTCGGGGATCCGACCAGCAGCCGGTCCGCGTCGGGAAAAAAAGTTTCGGCGCAGTAAGCGGGCCGCCAGTCCGCCACCGTGACCGAGTAGCCTGCCTTCGCCGCCAAGGCGGCAACCGGCCTCGCGTCTTCACCGGCCCCGAACAGGATCAGACGGGGTTTCGGCCATAAGGTCTGGGCGAATACTTCCGCTGGCTCTCGTTGGAGGATGAACATGTCCCCCGTTAGCCCTTCTCCGGCCTGCCGCATGCGGAGCGAGTCGGGGACGTCCCCTGTCCAGTCTCCGAACGCCGACTGACCGTCATGAGGGGCAAAATAATAACCGGTAACGGACCTCTCACGGTCCAGCCGGCGCAAGCAGGTTACGGGTATTCCCCGGTCCAAACAAACCTTCGCCATGCGAAGATGCGCTTTCAGCCGGGGATGAACCGGCTCCAGCAATACCTCGACGAGCCCGTTGCAGCCGGAGTCGATTCCCCAAATCCGCGTATCGTCGGATCTCATGTCGTATACGACCGTATGGCTTCTCTCCGATCCCACCAGCTCGTTCGCCCGGGTCGCCAGATCCTCTTCCAGGCAGCCCCCGCTGAGCATCCCGAGCCGGACGCCATCCCTTCCGAACAGCATGGCTGCACCCGCTTTGCGGTATGCGGAGCCGTAGGTGCGGATAATCGTCGCCAGCACGAACGGTCCGTCCGATCGTCCGATCGCGTCCAACAGGCCGTAAAGGCTCGTCATGTCCGTAATCCCCCAGGGTACAGGCTTTCAACGCCACCATCGTTGTTGATCACTATGACGGGGAGATCCCGGTTATAACCGTGCTCTCCTGGAAGTTAAAGTATAAGACATGGAACGGCCTTCATAAATTGGTTACATCTCGGTAAAGTCATGCAGCAGCTGCAGCGAATCGTTATGCAAGGCATAAGCGAACCGGGCGTCCCCGGCCGATCGCGAGGTCGAATCGGGCGGTTTTTCCAGGATGGACGCGTCGACGCCCGGGATGAAATACGCGCCTTTCCCTTGTTCGACCATCTGCATTTTCCTCTTCCATTCCCGGATCAAGGATGCGGCGGCCGACATGCGCTCCGCCCACGATTTGCGGTCTTCCTCCGACATATTCCCGCTCTGCGACCACTCCGCCAAAGTCCGCAGCATGCCGGTCAAATGGGCGTATCCCTGTTTGAGATGGATCGACTGTTCGTCAAATTGCTGCAGGATGGTTCGGCTCTTGCGAACGAACGGATGATACCGCAGGCTTCGATCGGCGTTGCCGAATTCGTCGGCCGTTTTCTTCAGCTCGTCGAACAGCTTGCGCCCCTCTTTCTGGAGCATGCTCCCCAGATCAGCGGGACAGCCGCGCTCCAGCCGCTCGGCGGCGTTGTCGAAGCGGGCGGATAATTGATCCGTGAAAGCATATAAAGCTTGGACCGCTTTTTTCGTAAAGTCGGGCGGGTAGACGAAAACATGAAAGATAAGGACGATGGCGCATCCGACGGCGGTATCCCGAACGCGGTCAAGGCCGTAGCTTGGAAATCGGGTTTGGAAATAGAGCACCAGCAAAATGCTGAAAGCGACCTGGTCCATTGCCGACTTCTTGAACCCCATCCCGTACGCGGCGGCATTGGCGGCCAGGATCATGAGACCCAAACTCCACGCGTTCATGCCGACGTACCGAACGACGGAAACGGCGGCCAATACGCCGGCGATCGTCCCCAGCACGCGCTGGATGCCGAATCGGACCGTTTGCTCCACGGTAGGCCGCAAACAGAGAATGACCGACAACGGAGCCAGATAGGGATGGTGGGAGCCGGCGGCTCGCGCAGCTTCCCATGCGACGGACGAGGCCAGCGCCATTTTCCATACGAGGTTGGTGCGGGATAACAGCAGGTGGAACTTCTTCATCATGAAGGGCATGGTCTTTCCTTTCGCGAGGTTTTGGGACGATACGAACAAAGGAGGCGCTCATGTGCACGCCGTAGGGCAAAGCGTTTACCGCAAAGACGGCTGGGATAAGGTGACGGGGACGGCCGTTTATACGGACGATATGCGGATGGCGGGCATGCTGCATGCGGCATTGCGGATCAGTCCTTACGCGCATGCCAGGATCAAAACGGTCGATTGGGAAGAAGCGGGAAACATGACGGGGGTCCGTGCCGTTCTCTTGGGCGAGTCCGCGCCGCTGATCGGCGAAGAAATCCGCGATCGCCCCCCGATCGCGTACGGCAAAGTGCGTTATCACGGAGAACCGGTCGCCGTCGTGGTGGCCGATACGCCGATGTTAGCCCGGGATGCGGCCGACCGTATCCGCGTCGAATACGAACCGCTGCCGGTGCTGGGTTCTCCGTCGGCCGTCATCCAACCCGGCGCTCCCTTGGTTCATGAAAGGCTGGGGCAGTATGAAGTCAGCCCCAAGATCTATCCGGTCGCGAATACGAACATCGCCAACCGGACGAAGATCCGCAAAGGGGATGCGGAAAAAGCCTTTACGGAATGCGAGGTCACGGCGGAAAACGAAATCTCCTTTTCCCCCTCCCATCATGCCGCGATCGAAACGAAATGCTGCATCGTGAAAATCGCCGCGGACGGCACTGTCTTCATTATTACCTCCTCTCAAGCACCCTATATGGTCAAAAAATTGCTCAGCTCCGCATTCGGTATCGAGGTGGGGAAAATCGAAGTCCATACGCCGCTTGTCGGCGGCGCATACGGAGGCAAAGCCACGATCCAATGGGAGATCCTTGCTTACCTCGCTTCTCGGGCAGTCGGCGGAAAGCCGGTCAAGCTTTACTACACGCGGGAGGAGGATATTTTAACGGCGCCTTGCCACGTTGGACTGGACGCGAGAGTGAAGCTGGGGTGCACCGCGGACGGCAAACTCCTCGCGGCCGAAATGGTCTATTTATTCGACGGCGGAGCCTATGCGGACAAATCCCCGGACTTGAGCCGGGCGGGGGGCGTCGACTGTACGGGACCTTACCGGATCGAAAACGTCTCCTGCGATTCTTACAGCGTCTACACCAATCACCCTTATCCGGGGCCGTTTCGGGGATTCGCGCATTCCGAGGTGTTATTCGCTTTCGAGAGGACGATGGATTTGCTGGCCCATAAGCTGGGCATGGATCCGCTCGAACTGCGGCGGATCAACGCGATCGTTCCCGGAGATCGGACGCCAACGCAAGTATTGCTGAACCCTAGCAACGTCGGCAATCTTCCCCGGTGTCTGGAGCGGCTGGAAGCGCTGATGAACTGGCGGGAAGGCCGGTTGACCCGACTGTCTGCCCGTAAGGTACGCGCGAAAGGAATCAGCGGCATATGGAAAAACTCGACCATCGATCCCTTCGCTTCTTCCGGCGTCCTCTTGTTATTCAACCCGGACGGCAGCTTGAATCTGCTCTCCGGCGTCGTGGAAATCGGCACCGGGACCAAAACCGCGCTCGCCCAAATGGTCGCGGAAAAGCTGAAAATGGATGTCGGACGCATTCACGTCAAGATGGAGGTCGATACGCGGACGATTCCGGAGCATTGGAAAACGGTGGCCAGCCGCGGCACGTTCATGGCGGGAAGAGCCGCGCTTGCGGCAGCCGACGATTTGATCCGGCAGTTGAAGGACATCGCTTCCTGCGTGCTGAGATGCGTCCCCGACGATCTGGAGGTAGGGGGAGAACGGGTGTATTTGCGGGACGATCCCCGAACGGGCCTCCCCTTCCCTCAAATCGTATACGGCTATACGTATCCGAACGGGAATGCGATCGGCGGACAGATCGTCGGACGCGGACATTACATCCTTCGGCATTTGACGTATCTCGATCCGGAGACGGGCGCGGGCCGAACGGGGCCGGAGTGGACGGTAGGCGCCCAAGGGGTGGAGGTGGAATACGACGAGCGCGATCATACGTACGTGATTACGAAAGCCGTCTCCGTCATCGACATCGGCCGGGTGTTGAATCCGAAAGCGGCGAAAGGACAGGTCATGGGGGCGATGAGCATGGGCCTTTCGTTCGCCGGCAGGGAAACGTTCGAATTCACCCCGGGCGGCATCGTGCAAAATCCGCAATTTCGCACCTATCGGCCGCTTCGGTTCGGGGAGCATCCCGAATATATCGTCGATTTCGTGGAAACCCCGCAATTGGATGCCCCGTTCGGGGCGCGGGGGATCGGAGAGCACGGATTGATCGGCATGCCTGCTGCGCTGGCGAACGCGCTGTCCCTCGCTTCCGGGACGAACCTGAACCGGTTGCCGCTCGTGCCCGAAACGATCTGGCGCCGAAAGAGGGCTTCGCATGATTCCTTATGATTTCGAATATTATCGGCCGACGACCGCGATGGAAGCCGTCCGCATGTTTTCGGCTTTGGACGGACAAGGGAAATCCCCGCATTATTACGCCGGCGGAACGGAAATCATCACCCTCGGCCGGCTGAATATCGTCCGAACGGGCGCCGTCATCGACATCAAGGGGATCCGGGAATGCCAAGCCCTCGAATTCGCGCAAGACGAGCTTGTGCTTGGAGCCGGCTTAACCCTTACGAAGCTGGAAGATGCGAATCCGTTCCCGTTGTTAAGCAAAACGGCTAGCGAGGTTGCCGATCGTACGGCTCGCAACCAGATTACGCTCGGCGGAAATCTATGCGGGCAAATTTTTTACCGGGAAGCGACGCTGCCATTCCTGCTGACGGACAGCCGCGTGGCGATAGCCGGAACGAACGGAACGAGACAGCTGTCGATTCACGACGTATTCAATGGACCCCCGCGATTAAGCAAAGGGGAAATTTTACTCAACCTGACGACCTCTCGCGCTTCCCTCGCCCTCCCCCATGTGAGCGTTAAAATCCGCAAGCAATGGAAAACGGGCTATCCCCTGATTACGGCGGCCGCCGTGCGTATGGAGGACCGTATTCGCGTCGCGTTCAGCGGCCTATGCCCCTTTCCTTTTCGTTCGTTTGCGATGGAGGAAGCGTTGAACGAACGAACGTTTCTGGCGGAGACCCGAATCGAACGGGCGATCCTTCGACTGCCCGCCCCGATTCTGAACGACTCGGAAGGATCCCCGGAGTACCGGCTGTTCGTTTTACGGAACTTGCTTGCGGATATCCTATCGGAAATGGAGGGGGACTGAATGGGCCCGTTTCCGTTCTTCAAAAACGACGTGCGTTTGAATATTAACGATGAGGAAAGAATCGTAAATATGAGGGCGGCGGATACGCTGCTGTACGTATTGCGCGAGCATATGGGGCTGACCGGCTCCAAACCGGGGTGTTTGAACGGAGACTGCGGCGCTTGCACGGTGATCGTCGACGGTCTCCCGATGAAATCGTGTATGATGCTGGCGATCGAAGCTGCGGATAAAAGGGTGGTCACGATCGAAGGCCTGAAAGGAACGCCCGTGCAAAAAGCGTTCGTGGAAGCATTCGCGTTCCAATGCGGCTACTGCACGCCCGGCTTTATCATGAACGTGCATGCGCTGCTCGCCAGACACCCTAACGCCGACGAAACGCGGATGGCCGAGTGGTTGAAGTCGAACATCTGCCGATGCACCGGTTATCGGGAAATCGCGGAGGCAGTCAAGTCTTGTTTGGACGGAAGGGGCGGAAGCGCTTGAACCTGATGTTCGTATGGGAATCGACCGTGGTTTTGTCGGCGGGCTTCATCCTGATGCGATGGATCGGGAAGAAATCCGTGGGCGAAATGACGGGACTCGAAATCATTACGCTGCTGGCCATGGCATCGATGATCGGACATGCCGTCGCCGACGAAGGGTTATGGAGAACGGTCGCGATCTTGTGCATTTTTTCCGTCCTGCTGATCACGGTTCAGTATTTATCGCTCAAGTTCGATTGGATGGAGCGATGGTTGATGGGGAAAGCCACGCCCGTGGTTCAAAACGGGGAAATCATGGAAGCGGGCTTGAAGAAGCTGCGATTGACCGTCGATCAGTTGGAAGCAAAGCTGCGGGAAAAAGGGATCGAATCCTTCCGCGATCTCAAGACCGCTACCGTCGAGCTGAACGGACAAATCGGCTATGAGTACATGAAGCATGCCAAACCGGTCACGATAGGGGAACTGGAACGTTTTTTCTCCGAACGTTTTCCCGCGCACTGGCCGCACGCCTCGCCGAAGCCGCAGGACCAGGCGCAAAACCTGTTTCAGGAAGTGAACCTGGAGGAGCATGCCCATCCGGTTTCGCCGAAATTGAACTGAATCTCAAAGCGGAAAAGCCGCTCCCCCGCGGCGGACCGTCGGGTCCGCGCGAGGAAACGGCTTATTTCGATTGCTCGTTCTTCGTTGCGATTACTTGAATTTGCTCAGCTTGTCGCCGAACTTCTCGCCCAGCGTGAAGCTCATGCTTTCCGGCTCGGGCAGGTTCGAGGATTCCTTCTGTCCGCGCGGCGCGCGCTCCGGACGGGCCGGCGCCTCTTCCGTCTCTTTGATCGAGAGGGAAACGCGTTTCTCGGCCGGGTTGAAGTCGAGGATTTTGGCCTTTACTTCCTGGCCTTCCTTCAGCACTTCATGCGGCGTGGCGATGTGGCGATGGGCGATCTGGGAAATATGAACGAGCCCTTCGACGCCCGGCGCGATTTCCACGAAAGCTCCGAAGCTGACCAGGCGCTTCACGGTACCCGTCACGACGTCGCCGGTGCGGAACTGGCCGGAAGCCGTTTCCCAAGGACCCGGTTGGGCCGCTTTGATGCTAAGGGAAATTTTGCCCGCGGCAGGATCCACTTTCAGCACCTTCACTTTCACCGTCTGGCCTTCGGAGACGACGTCTGCGGGATGCGCGACGTGCTGCCATGCCATCTCGGAAACGTGTACCAATCCGTCCACGCCGCCGATGTCGACGAACGCGCCGAACGGCGTCAGGCGCTGAACCGTGCCTTCCAGCACTTGGCCCGGCTGGAGCGATTCCATGATCTTGTTTTTCTGAGCTTCGTACTCTTCTTCCAGCACGTCCTTGGCCGACAGGATGACCTTGTTGTTCTCGCGGTCCAGTTCCTTCACTTTGACCCGGAGCGTGCGGCCTTTATAGCTGCTGAAATCTTCCACGAAATGACGTTCGACCATCGAGGCCGGAATGAATCCGCGCACGCCGACGTCCGCGACCAGGCCGCCTTTAACGACGTCGGCTACGACCACTTCGAACGTTTCGCCCTTATCGAATTTTTCCTGGAGGCTGTCCCAGGCTTTCGGGGTTTCCGCTTGGCGCTTGGAGAGCGTCAGCGTCTCCTTGGCGTCGTCGATGCTGAGCACCTTCGCTTCGACCTCTTGGCCGATTTGGACGGCTTCCGCCGCGTTCTCGAGCGGCACGTTGGACAGCTCGCGGAGCGAGATGGTTCCCTCGTATTTATATCCAAGGCTCACGAACGCTTGGTTGTCCTCGATTTTGACGATCGTCCCTTTGACGATGTCGCCCTTTTTCAAGGTCACGAGATTGTCCATCGCATCCTGAGCGGACGTTTCGGCGGCTGCCTCCGCGGCATTGCCCGCGGTTTCCGCGTTCTCGTTCACGGATGCTGCGGATTCGGTTTCTTGGATCTTCGTTTCTTCAGACATGAAAATACCTCCTCAATTCTGCGACAACTTTATTTAAACCCGCGATGCGGCGTCTAAATCTGATTACCATTACCCGATTTCGGGATGAGTCAACCAAATAATGCCTGGGATTTCGAAATTAGTATGAGAGATCTTTCCATGAATCATGCACGACGTCAGGAAGACGGCACGCCGGTGTCCAGCATCTCGCGGATTTTGGACATGATCAGCTCCGTGGCTTGCTCCATCGCTTCCGGGGTGCCCGTTTCGGCATACGGCTTCAAGTCGACCGGCGCGCCGTAAACCGCGTACATTTTCCGGAAAAGCCGGTATTTGCCGATGATCGCCACGGGGACGACCGTCGCCCCGGACCTCAGCGCGATCGCCACGGTCCCGCGCTTGCCCTGGCCGAGCGTCTCGTTCCGATGTCCTTCCGGGAAGATTCCCATGACGTTGCCTTGCTGCAGCAGCGTGATCGCGGTTCGGATCGCTTCTTTGCTGACGCCTCCCCGTTTCACCGGAAAAGCGCCCCAAGTCCGGATGACGGGGGCCACGACCGGGATGCGGAACAGCTCGGCTTTGGCCATGTAATGCACCTTGCGGGGCACCCAAGCGCCCAACGTGAAAGGATCCTGCGCGCTCAGGTGATTGCTGGCGAGAATGACCGGGCCTTCGGCCGGAATGTTCTCGATGCCTGCGGCTTCGAGCCGGAACAGCAACCGGTAGATGCCCCGGACGATCACCCTGCTCAATCGGTATAACATAGTTTACTTCTCCTCCGCCGAAATGGTTCTCGCGATCGCCATTCCCCATTCGGTGATGACGCCGGCGACCTCTTCCGCAGGGCGTCCGGTCGAATCGAAGAACCGGGCGTCGTCCGCCTGGACGAGCGGCGCGATTTCCCGCTCCCGGTCGGTCCGGTCCCTCTCGGCGATTTCGCGCTCGAGCTGATCCAGCGAAATCCCGGGGTTGTCCCCGAGCTCGCGGTATCGGCGCAGCGCGCGCTCGCGCGGAGAAGCGGTCAGGAACACCTTGAGCTCTGCGTCCGGCAGGACATGCGTCCCGATATCCCGGCCGTCCATGACGACGCCTTTCTCCAGCGCCATCTTGCGCTGAAGGGCAGCCATCCGCTTGCGAACCCCTTCGATCTTGGCGAAGGCGGACACGCTGCGGTTCACTTCCAGAGAGCGGATCCGCGAAGAGACGTCTTCCCCGTCCGCCAGCACCTTCTGGCCCTCCGGACCGGGAAGAAGCCGGATATCGAGGCGTTCGGCAAGCGCCGTCGCCCGATCCTCCTCTTCCGGGGAAATCCCCGCCTCGAGAGCTTTCAGCGCAACCGTCCGATACATCGCGCCCGTGTCGATATAAATATAATGCATGTCCCGGGCAACCATTCGGGCAACGGTGCTTTTGCCGGCGCCGGCAGGCCCGTCGATGGCGATGTTGATGCGCGGCAAAGGGTGCGAATTCATGGGGTACAGGGATCGTCCTTCCTTGACGGCGGATACATTGCAAAAAACAGGCAGGCTTCGCCTGCTTTCGATGCCAGAATTATAGCATAACCGGGAGGGGAGATGCAAAAAAGATCCCGGCTACCGGCCGGGATCTTGGGCATACGGGATTCCTTCCAAGCGGTCGGCGGACGACCAGAACGATCGGATCGCCGGCGACTGCAAAGCGCTCTGGAACAGCAGAAGCAACACGGCAAGGATCCAGACCGCGGTCCGCAGCCCCCGGTCGACCCGCTTCCACCACGTTTCGAAGGAATCCGCGCGCGGATTCGTCTGCCGATTCAATTTCGCAGCCTCCATCGCTTTCGGCGCCCGGTCGGCTCAGCCCTTGTGCTTGTCCAGCTGGCGCTCGAAGCAGTAACGGATGATTTTTTGCTGTTCGGCGTCCTGGATGTCCTGAAAACGCATCATGACCAGGTGCTTGTCGGGCTCCACCGGCATGACGCGCACGACTTCGCCATCGAATTTGGCGTGGGCCAGGTTGCCGTTCTTATAATTAAGCAGCAGCCAGCAAGAAAGCGCGGCTCCGGGCACCATCGGCCATTTGCGGTCGGTGCGGAAAGACAGTCCTCCGCCTCCGACGTCGTCGGTGATCGCGGTGAAGCGGACTTTGTCCCCCATCCGCACGGCCAGCTCCAACTGCGCTTCCACCCGGAGAAAGCTCCGTCTTTGCTCCCGCTGGATGTCTTCCGGCACGGGCTTCCGCACGGAAAAAATCGTCACCGTGTCCTTCTTCACGCCCGTGACCGTGGTGTTGAACAGGTGTTTGACGCCTTCCTGCGTGAAATAAAACAATCGGAACTGCTCGCCGACCTGGGGGCGGTGGTACCGCCGGGTTTTCTCGTCCAGCGGGATTTCGAGCCAGATCGATTTGTCGTCCAAATCCGCTACTCGGGAGCGGAGCGTAGAAGCCGTTTCCGGATCCTGATCCGGCAACGGCTGCAAAAAGGTCGTTTGGTTGATTTTCGGAAGCACCGGGTAACCTCCATGTCGGCATCAAACAGGAGACTCGTCCTGCATTGCTCCCATTATAGCACGACAGGGAAGCTTTGGAATGGGCCCTTTGAAAAATACGTTACGTCTGGTAAATCGGCTTGACCGAATCCGGCACTTTCTCGATCGATTCTTCTTCTCCGGTGTCGGCGTTCAGGTAGATCCGGTACGTGCCGCCGTTGATTTTCCCGACGAACTCATGGACGAGCACCGGCTTGCGCGCGTCGTTCTCCACGACGGCGAGGCTGTAATCCTGGACGCGGAATTCGGGATTGAGCCGTTTAACCGCCGCCTCCCGGGACATTTTCGGCTTGCCCGGCGTCAGCACCTGGTCGGCGAACACGTGGTCCGTCGCTTGAAGGCCGACGATTTCCCCGTTGTCCAAGGCGACCCTGACCGTCACTTTATCGTTGTACATGCGGACGCCGTTCTTGACGCCGGCGTACGAGAACACCGCCACGTGGTCGTATTCGTCGTAGCTGACCGGCGCCATGTTCCGGTATTGGCTGCGGACGAGGAAATTGCTGGCCTTGTTGCGCGCGGTGTCGAAGTTCAGCTTCCGGGAATGCACCGCCCGCGTGTTCATGTACCACAACAGGTGCCCGCCCTTCTGGGTGTATTCCAATTGCACGCGGTGGCCGGCGGAAGTCGGGATGGTCACGGTATAGGCTTTGAACGAAGTTTTGCCGCCGGTTTCCGATACGGTCATCTGGCCGGCCCCGAGCTCCCGGTACCCGAGGAACGATTCGGCCTTCGCCCGGATTTCCGCCGGCGACATCGTTTTGCCGCTCAGCGACGCCGCCGTATACTTGCGCGGTTGGTTCATCGCGGAGGGACCCCAGTCTATCTCCGGGTATTCCCCGATTTTCTTGTTCATCGTGCGGAAACCGTCGATGATCGTGTTGTCGTGCGGATTGTGCTCGCTGGCCAGCGCGGTCTCCACGTCCATCCAGCGAAGCCGGTTCTGGATGACGGCGTCCTGGATTTTGCCGAGCTCTTTATTGATATCGCCGGAACTCGCGAACAGCGACTTGAGCGTCTTCATTTCGCCGTCGGACAGCGGCTGCTTGTTCAAATCCCGGATCGAAGCCTTATAGGCGAAATCGTTGATGCGGGACAGGAACGATTCGGCGTGGTTGAAAGGAAGCATGGTCAGCGGAAGTTGGTTGATTTCGTTCTGCGCCTGGCTCGTGAGCCGCCAGACGTTGGCGAGACCTTTGCGCTGGGCGCCGTGCGAGGCGGAGGACACGGCCAGCGTCTGCCCCAGCTCGTCCTGCAGCCGGTTCATGTGGTGGCTGAGGTCGTGGAACGCCCGCTGGTATTGGTTTTCGGCCTTGATCAAAATCGAGTTCTTCTCCTGATGCTCCTGATATCCCCAGAAAATGGCCCCGAGAAAGAGAAGCGCCGCGACGGGAAACAGTACGGAGCTTAGACGCGCATACATGGAAAGCCGACCCCTTTCATTCCCAAACTGCGGTTAGTTTGGAACAAAGGAATCGGCTTTATTCGCGGCTGCCGGCTACGATTCTTCCTCGATTTCGAAATCGGCGGCATTGTTGCACAGGCACTGCTTGAAGCCGGTATCGACCCGGCCTCTCTCCTTCCGTCCGCGAAGCGTGAATTTCTCGCCGCAGCGGTTGCAGCGGATGGTCACCTTGACCCGGGTGTTGGACATATGCTCCCTCCGGCACGAAAGCCACGAAGATCTCTTCTTCCATTATGGACGGGAGGGTCAAGATTTAATCTCTTCTTCGCGTTTCAGCCACCGGAACGGGGATACGGCGTTGGCCCGGTTTACCCGGCGGATACCGCGGTACCACAGCAGGAGCATGAACGGAGCGGCGATCCAAATCCAGTCCGAGGAAACCTTGAGCATCATGTAATCGTAAGCGCCGTGCCATAGGAGCGGCAGCAGGAGCGCCATGCCCAGGTGGAACCGGACCTGCCGGCCGGAAGCGAATTTGGCTTTGCCGAGCGAATAGCCCATGAACACGCCGAATAAGGCATGCCCCGAAACCGGGAGCAGCGCGCGGACCATCAGCGTGCCGAAGGTGGAAGGCTCCAAGAAGGCGTACAGCACGTTCTCCATCGTGGCGAAGCCGAGCGAAACCGACGTGGCGTACACGATCCCGTCGTAAGGCTCGTCGAACTCCGTATGGTTGAAAATCATATGATACAGGACGAAAAACTTCAGCAGCTCTTCCACGCCTGCCGAAATCACGAAGGAAAACGCCAGCGGGCTGTCTCCGATCCATTGGGTCAGCGCGCGCTGCACGACCATGGCGGGCAGGACGATCAGCACGCCGGCGAGGAACAGCCGGATCACCATGGACAGCGGCTCGGCGTCGTATCGGTCTTTCCAATAAAAGTAGGCGAGCAGCGCAAGCCCCGGCGCGATAGCGGCGGCCAGCACGGACAGGAGCATGATCGTCCCTCCTTTCACGGGGAGTTTGCTCCGCGTATTGGATCCGTCTTTCATTATACTATGGCACGGCGTCTGCTACATGATGTTCGCTTTGCCGCCGCAAACAAAAAGGACATGCTGCGGCAGGTTGTCCCGCTCCCGCAGCATGTCCTTGCGTATGCGGCATCCGAACCGGACGACGGCGTTCAGCCGAAATGCTCGGCCAGCACCTTCACGGCCTGGGCGGGAATGACCGTCTGCCCGTATTCCTCCAGGACGGCCGGAGTCACCGAGGTGGCTTCCCCGTATTCGGCGAGCACCGCGATCAGCGCATGGTACCCTGCGCTTTCCAAGCCCGCCGGATCGAAGCAGAGAATCCATTGGTCCTGGTAACGGTACATTCTTCCTTCTTCGGTCAGCCGTCCGGCCAGCGTCTTCGCCGCGCCGATCGCGTCCTCGATGTCCCGGAATCGATATATGATGGCTTCGCTTTGCTCAAGCGTCACTTCCATGTCGTAAACTTCTTCGTCCATTTCTTCCAGGTTGGCGTCGGATCCCCGGTCTTGCTTACCGCGGGTCACGATCACGACCATGCCTTGCGCCGGCATCGCGAATACTTCGACGGCCAGCGGGCCGGAGGCGTCGAACCCAAGCTCGTTGTACGCCTGATCCATCATTTCGCTGAACAGCTCATGCACCTTGGGAATCTCGCGCCACATGTCTTCCTTCTGGATCCCGCGTTCCGTTAAATCGTCGAACGTGAGGAAAATGCGAATTTTATCTTGTCCAAGCCGTTCCATCCTCATGACAGGACCCTCCTTTGTCGGACGCATACCCGAGCAGTCGACGAAGTCGACGACCAGGGCGCACGATGGGTGATAACAGCGTATGAAAGCTCATATAATGTGTGATTGAAATCTGCTTTGACAACATGTTATCATTTCTCCCCCGGAAATGCACTAGGGAAAACCATCGTGCCGCAAAAAAACGGCGCCGATTTCCCTATGCCGGGAAATCGGCGCCGTTTTTCGAAAGGCCGCTTTTTCAGATATGGTGCTGGTGTTGTCCGCTCTCATGTAAAATTTCGTTGACTTCCCGTTTGACTTCGGAATCTTTGGAGGCAAGGCGGCTGACTTCCTCCAAACCGCCGGTATGCGAGCCCGCTGCGGATTGGGAAGCGTTGCCCTTCATTTGAAACATGTCCTGCATGGCGCCGCTCCCGAATTTCACGTTCATGCCCTTTTCGAGGACGTTTTCCTTCATGTCGTTCATGCGTTGCTTCCACATTTGCCCCATGCCGTTGCTCATCGCCGTCATCGACTGGCTGCGCATGATCATGACCACGGCGGCACCGGCCAGACCGCCCAGCAGGAAAGTACCGAGTTTCATGCATCACACCTCCTTTTGCGTTGCTTATAGTGTGACCCTCATGTCCGGCGTCATGCGCCATCAAAATAAGGAAACAGACCCGTGCCGTCCCGCCTCCGCGTATGTTACAATCGGGACATTACGACAGGATCCGATCCCGGAGGTATTACGATCATGCCCAAAAGGAAATCTTCCCTTGCACTCGCCGCCGCATGTTCTTCCGCCTTGTTGTTGGGCTTGACCGCCTGCGGGGATGCCAGTCCCGCCGCTACGGCACCATCGTCCGCCATAGCTTCGGCCGCGCCGTCGTCCGCCGTGCCGACCGCATCCGCCGCTCCGGCGTCGCCTTCCGCCAGCGCTTCCGCAGCGCCTTCCGCGGCCCCGGGGTCCTCTCCGGCCGCCCCGCAGGCGTCGCCCGAGCCGACCGAGAAGGCACCGCCCGCCCCGGCCTACAAGATGAACAAAGCTTATTTCATCGTTCCGATCGACAAACAAAAAACCGCGAATAAAGTCGTGCTGCTCACCTTCGACGACGGTCCGAAAGAACAAGAGATGCTCGGCAAGCTTTTGGATACGTTGGACAAGCACCATGCCAAAGCGATCTTTTTCGTGAACGGCTATCGGATCAAAGCTCATCCCGAGCTGCTCAAGGAAATCGACGAGCGCGGCCAGACGATCGGCAACCATTCCTATGACCATATCATGCTGGGCAAGGAGAAAGAGGACAAAATCCGGGAACAGATCGAAAGCGTGCAGAAAATGGTGTTGGACATTACCGGCAAAACGCCCGTATTTTTCCGCCCGCCTTTCGCGTCGGCGAATGACGCCGTCCATCGGGTCGCCAAGGAGAACGGCCTGATGTTCATGACCTGGTCGAACGGCTCGCTCGACTGGGATTTGGGCAAAAACGTGAAGGATAAGCCGCAAGCGGTCATCGACAACGTCATGAAGCAGCTGAACCCGGGCAGCAACATTTTGATGCACGAGCTCCCTTGGACGGCGGACGCGCTCGACCGCTTGCTGACTCAGCTGGAGGATAAAGGGTACTCCTTCGTGGATCCCGCCCAGATCGAGCTTAAGACCGAGTAAGGCAGCATGCGCGCCCTCCTGGTGGCGTAAGCGTGCGTTGCGAAATAAGGTTGCGGATGCGAAAAACTCCCCTTTATCGTCCGGATAGGACGAATACAGGGGAGTTTGTTCGTTCTGTCGTTATTTTGGCCTACTCAACGCATCGTTGTCCGATTTTTCCGTACATCGCCCTCAACTTTTCGCTAAACCGCCACCGTTGTCCGATTTTTCCGTACATCGCCCCTATCTTTTCGCTAAACCGACTACTCCTGTATCCACTATAACGTTCAGCGAATCAATACCGTAACTCGAATGAAATCGGGTTACAGAAGCTCTGCCGCGGGCACATGCCGCGTTACGACCCGTACTTCTGCCGCCCCCACCACACGAGGCCGCCGACCAGTACCGCGAACAGGATGAGCAGCACCCGGTAAAACCAGCGGGACAGCTGCCGCTTCTGCGAAGGATGCACCACCGCGCGGGGAGGCAGCCCCGTCTCGGGCAGCCCCGAAGAGGCGGCCGCCTCGGCGATCGCCGCCTCGAGTTCCTCCAGCGACAGCTTCATATCCGGATCCCGTTCCTCTTCCGAAGCCAGCGCCTGCTCCTTCGCTTGCCGGAATTTGGCCCAAACAGACGAGGGTTCTTTCTCGTTCATTCTTTGTCACTCCGAAAACGGATAATGAGTCCCATGGTCAAATCGACGAGGAAATGCGCGGCGATCGGCGCCCATATCGTCCCGCTCCACGCCTGGATCCAGCCGAGGCCGTAGCTGATCGAGAACACGAGGCCGGTCGGGATCCAGTGCCGCAAATACCGGACGTGGATAGACGCGAAGACGATGCTGGTCCAATAGGGACCGATCGCGTATTGGATCGCCCCGCGGAACAGCAGCTCCTCGCAAACGGCCACGACCAGCGCGATCGACGCGATGTGCCAGACCGGCCGCGAGCGGAAAATCCGCTCGTTCACCCCGCCGTCGTCCGAAGCTTCATCCGGCACCCATCGGGAGATCGCCAGATCCACGGCCAATACCGCGGCGGCCAGTCCCGCTCCCCACAAGGCGAATTTCCAATCCCCGGGGATGTCCAGCAGTCGGAGCGGATTCCGGCCCTGAAAAAATATCCATGCGATTCCGATAATGAAAGTAAGTGCCTGGGTGAGATACAAATTGGCCAGCAGCATCCGGTCGTCCAGATCATCGACCGTCACTTTGCGGAGCTTTAAATTCCGGATGTCGAATTTTCTCATAATCCCTCATCATTTTGCGAAATTTGTATGTTCAAACAACCGGAATTTTTCTATACTTAAAGCTAGAAAATCCGACCACTTCTAAAAGGAGCATTTATGGAGAAGCGTTTGAACCGAACCGACCTGGGCTTTTCGCTGGCGTTCCTGCTCATGCTCGTCATCGCCATCGGAGCCTTTTTTTACGGAGTGAAAGTAGGGACCGACCGGGCGGGCGGGGATTCCGCCGAAACCGCGCAGGCCGCCAAGCCTTCCGAACCGTCCGCGCCGAACGCCTATCAGCAGCAAGACTTGGTTTCCTTTTATCATACCGTATTTTTGCCTTATCGTGAATTTCAGACGAGCTTGTTCGAAGCGGAAGACAAATGGTCGGATCCGTCCAGCGATCTGGCCGCTTCCCTCAAAGAACTCGCGAAAACGGCCGACGCCCGGTACGAGAAAATCCGCGTCGCGTTCGTACCGGCTTCTTCCCCGCTGCTCAAGCAGGCGCAGACCGATTATCTCAAAAGCCTGAAGCTGTTTTCGGAGAGCTTCTCGGCCTTGTCCTCCACCGCCAATCAAGCCACGGGGGACCAGCTGCTCAAGGCGATGGGCGAACAGGCGTTTTTCAAAGAAGGCCGCAAGTTCGCGCTGACCGCCCAGAACGAGTACTATTCGTCCATGCTCAAATGGGCCTCTACGGTCAACATGGAAATCCCCGGCGATTACAAGACGCCGGCCGTTCTCGAGCTATCCAAGTGGAAAACGCTGCCTCTCGTCGTCAAGAACAAGGCGATCGCCGATTATTTGTCGGCTAATTCCTTGTTCGCGGGTTTTCTGCCCCATGACCTGACGGCTAGAATCGACGAATTCATCCGTTCCGGCCAAGCGGACAAAATGAAGCAAACGACCGTCGGCTCCATCGCGGAACTGCTGACGGGCACCGACGCGGTGCGCAGCGGCGACTTCTTGGCGAGCAAGTCGGCGCTTTATCCGAACGAGCAACTGCCGCAGCTCCCCTTCTTCATTCCCGACAAATAAGGATACGCGCCAAAATCGGTTTTTGTCGCAGATTGGACATTGCAACAAGCACCCCGTTGCTTTAAAATAGTAAAATCCGATGTAAAGCAGTCCACCCCGGACAGCCATCCTCCATGTGCCGTCACCCGCTCGGAAGGGGGACGCCGCGGAGGATTTTTTTGGAACTTTCCCGTTCTGGAGAACGGCCGTATCGGGGGAACTAAAGGGGGATCACTCGTATGTTTAAAGTTTTGGTGTCGGATCCGATCAGCGATTTGGGGATCTCGCTCTTGGCCGAAGCTTCCGACGTGGCCATCGACAAGAAAACCGGTCTTTCCGAAGACGAGCTCGTTGCCATTATCGGCGAATACGACGCCCTGCTCGTCCGGAGCCAAACCCGGGTCACCGAGCGGATCATGACCGCCGGCAAGCAGCTCAAAGT
The DNA here is from genome assembly GCF_029360585.1 of Cohnella caldifontis. GTDB lineage: Bacteria > Bacillota > Bacilli > Paenibacillales > Paenibacillaceae > Cohnella > Cohnella caldifontis. Next base: position 250,814 of record NZ_JAQZSJ010000001.1, read on the forward strand.
CATCGGGCGCGCCGGCGTCGGCGTGGACAACATCGACCTGGACGCGGCAACGCGCCGGGGGATCATCGTCATCAACGCGCCGGACGGCAACACGATCACGACCTGCGAGCATACTTTCGCCATGATGATGGCGCTCGCCCGCCATATTCCCCAAGCGTATCTGAAAACGGTCGGCGGCGTCTGGGACCGCAAATCGTTCGTCGGCGTGGAGCTGCGCAATAAAGTGCTGGGCGTGCTCGGCATGGGACGTATCGGCAGCGAAGTAGCGGCGAGAGCCAAGGCGTTCGGCATGACGGTCTACGGTTACGATCCTTTCTTGACCGAAGAACGCGCCGAGAAGCTTGGCGTGCGCCTGGCGACCGTGGACGAAGTGATCCGCGACGCCGATTTCATTACGGTCCATACCCCGCTGACGCCGGAAACCCGACATATGATCGGCAAAGAGCAGTTCGCCCGCGCGAAGAAAGGCGTGCGCCTCATCAACTGCGCGCGCGGCGGCATCATCGACGAGAACGCGCTCGTGGAAGCGATCGATGCAGGCATCGTCGCCGGCGCCGCGTTCGACGTATTCGAGGAAGAACCGCCGGCACCCGATCATCCGTTCCTTAAGCATCCGAAGATCATCGTGACCCCCCACCTCGGCGCTTCGACCGTGGAAGCGCAGGAGAACGTGGCCATCGACGTTTCGGAGCAGCTGCTGCACATCCTCCGCGGCGAGCCGTTCAAGAACGCGGTCAACATGCCGCCGGTGCCGGGAGAAGTAATGTCTAAGCTGGAGCCGTACTTCGCGCTCGGCAAGAAGCTCGGCAGCTTCGCGGCGCAAATCGCCGAAGGTCCGGTCAAGGAGATTTCCGTCAGCTATGCCGGAGACCTGGCCGACGTGGACACCGCTCCCCTGACCCGTTACGTCGTGCAAGGCGTGCTGGCTCACCATCTCGGTTCCGACGTGGTCAACGTCGTCAACGCCTTCCACCTCGCCAAAACGCGGGGCGTCAACGTCGTCGTCTCCACGACGCAAGCGACCAAAGGCTTCACGAACCTCGTCAGCGTTACTTTGAAAACGAACAAAGAAGAACGCGTCGTCGCCGGCGCCCTGCTCAACGGATTCGGCCCGCGCATCACGCAGATCGATAAATTCCCGGTGGACGTCGAGCCGCAAGGCCACCTGCTGCTCATCTCCCACCACGACAAACCCGGCATCATCGGCCGCGTGGGCACCCTGCTCGGTAATAGCGGCATCAACATCGCCACCATGCAGGTCGGACGCAAAGTGATCGGCGGCGCCGCCATCATGGTGCTCGGCGTGGACAAAGCCGTGCCGAAGGAAGTGCAGACGCAAGTCACTGCCCTGCCCGACCTCAACAGCGCCAAAGAAATCCAATTGTTCTAATTCGGTCCCCCAAAAGTGGCGTTTAGCTTTGCAGCCTACTCCGATTACTTTTGGGGGAGCCCCCGTACAAACGAAGAAAAAGCCTCCGGACCTATTACAGGCCGGAGGCTTTTTCTTCGTTTCGGACGGCACGGAATGCCGTCTTCCGCCGTTCCACCAGCGCGATCATGCCGAATTGCAGCAAAGACGCGATGGCCAGGACAACCGGCAATGTCGGAGAAGCGGGGTTGTCGACGAACACGATCAGGAATAGAATGGACAGCACCCTGCCCGCATTCAGGAAAAACTCCCGGAGCACGATCGCTTCGATGCGGAAGTGCCCCTTGAGCGGCAGAAAATCCATCCGCCGATAATAGTAAGTCGTCAGCGTATTGATCGTCAGCGGGTTAAAGAAGGAGAACACGATCATGAAAGGAACCACGGTCCAGGCCGATACTTGGAAAAGCAGCAACCAGGCTCCCGCGCAGACGCATAAAGAGGACAGGAGCAGTTCGCCCCGCACGCGCGACCGGTCTTTCTGCCTGGAGACCACGAAGCCCATCGTGATCGTGAACGCCGAGAACAGTACCGTCAGGAGGCCGACCCAATCCTCTCTTCCCACCGATTGGTATAAGAGGATGTTGGGCAGGAACAGCATGATCCCCTGAAACAATCCGAGGAACAGGAACGCGAACAACGCCCGCAGCCACGCCCGATCTTGCTTCATGATCGGCAATGCGTATTTGAAGTAGAACGCGCGATGCGCGGACGTCCTTTGGCGGATTTTCGTGCTGGACAAAGCGGCGGTCAGGAACATCACGCTCGCGGCGGCAAACGTGACGATGTACCCCTTGAGCCCCTCGAAAAGTCCGATGATGTAGCCCGACAAGGCCGGGCCGATCAGCCCCGCGGTATTGAACACGATCATGTTCACGCCCATGTACCTTCCCCGGCTGTCCGCATCGGTTACGTCGTACTGCAGGATGATATAACCGATCCAATAAAGACCTAATGCCGTGCCATAGAACAAGCCGAACCAAGCATAGTAGGCGGCCACCTGTTCCTTCAAGGCGATGACCGCCAGGAAAAACAGCGCGATCGAGCCGATCCCGAACCGGTAGGTGACCATGCGGTCCTTTTTCTTCGCGATCCAGCCTCCCAAAGCGAAGGAGAACGGCGTGACGCCGTACACGATGATGTTGAACATTCCATTGATCCAGAGGTCCCCGGTCAATCTCCAAAGGTACAAATTCAGGAACAGCGCCGACATGGACGCGCCGACCTGAAAGCACCCATGGATGAACAGGGCGATCAACGCTTCCTTGGACAAATTGCCGTTTCCCCCGGAGAATACCCGAAGCCATCTTTCCCGCAAGCCCACGCGAGATCCCTCCAGCGGTTGACGTTGCCCTTCCATGCCCTGCGATGGCGACCGCTAAGCTTTAAAGGAAGCTTTCGCGCCGCTTCCCCGTTTCGCGGACATCGGCAAGTCGATCGTAAAGACCGTTCCTTTGCCCGCCTCGCTTTCGGCGCGGATTTTGCCTTGATGCGCCTGCACGATGTTCTTCACGATCGCGAGCCCCAGCCCGGTTCCCCCGGAACCGTTCGACTCGCGTTTGCGGGCTTTGTCCGCCTTGTAAAACCGTTCGAAAATGTACGGAAGGTCCTCCGCCGGGATTCCCGCCCCTTCGTCGGAAACGGCCAGCTCCAGCACGTCTCCGCCGCGGGGCGCTTCTTTGCGGCGGGCTTCCATGCGGATCCGCGCGCCTGCGGGCGTATGCCGGAACGCGTTGTCGAGCAGGTTGGTCAGTACCTGCTCCAGCCGATCCGGATCGGCGGCTTGGAGCACCAAAGCTTCTTGCGGCTCGGACTTCGCGAGGGCGATGCCCCGGTCTTTGGCCAAGGCGGAAAATTTACGGTATACCCGCCCCATCAGCGCGTCTACGTCCACTTGCTGGAAGTTCATCTCCATATGGCCGGCTTCCATGCGGGCCAGATCGAGCAAATCTTTCACCAGGCGTCCCATGCGGAGGGACTCGTCATGGATGACTTGCACCAGCTCCCGGCGCTCTTCCGGCGACGCCGCGATGTCGTCCAGCAGCGCCTCGCTGTATCCTTGCACCATCGAGAGCGGCGTGCGGATTTCGTGCGAGACGTTGGCAACGAAATCTTTGCGCAATTTGTCGACCCGGAACTCTTCCGTCACGTCCCGCAGCACGGCTACTGCCCCCCGCACCGCATCCGTACCGGCCAGCGGCGTCATCGCCACGGACCAAACTTCGTTTTGGACGTGCACCTTGTCCGACAGCTCTTTGCCGGAAGACAGCACGTTGCGGAACGTCTCCCGGAGCGGTCCCGGCACTTGCCCGTATCCTTCGGAGCCGCTTTCGTCCTCCCAATCGACGGAGCTCCAAGCCTCGACCAGGTGCTCGCCTTGGGGATTCGTCAGAATGACCTCCCCTTCCGCGTCGAACGAAATGACGGCGTCGGTCATGCTCCGCAGCACGCTGCTCAGGTGGTCCCGCTCATGCTGGAGGTCTCGGATCAGCGTATCCAGCTCGGAAGCCATCTGGTTGAACGTGTTCGCGAGCTCCCCGATCTCGTCCGAAGACCGGATGGCCACGCGGGTTCCATATTCTCCCTGCGCCACCCGATCCGCTGCTTCTTTCATTTCGCGAAGCGGCTGGGTGATTTTCGTCAGCAGGAAGAAAGCGAAAAACGTCGTCAGCAGGAAGCCCACGACGCCCGTATAAATGAACAGATGCTTGATTTTGTTCGGATCCGCGAACTGCAGATCGATGTATTGCAGCAGAAACAGCCCGACCGTCGTGATGACTACCGCGACAAGCGCGATGATCGTCAGCCAGAGCTTGCCGACGACCGTCCTCCAGATCGCCATGGTTTACTTCGCCGCCTCCAGCTTGTATCCGACGCCCCACACGGTGGTGATCATCGAGGCCGCCTCCGCCGACACGCGGTTCAGCTTCTCGCGCAGCCGTTTCACGTGGGTGTCGACCGTCCGCAAATCCCCGAAGAAGTCGTAATTCCACACGTCCTTGAGCAGCTCTTCCCGGGAGAACACCTTATCCGGCGAGCTGGCCAAGTAATGCAGCAACTCGTATTCTTTCGGCGTCAGGTTCACCTCTTGGCCGCCGGCCGTCACGCGATGCGCGTCGTGCTCGATCACGAGATGCGGGAACACGATATTGTTGCTCGTATTGAGGTCCTTCGACAAATAGGCGGTCGCGGACGAACGGCGCAAAATCGCCTTGATCCGGAAGATCACTTCGCGGGGGCTGAACGGTTTGACCACGTAATCGTCGGCGCCGACTTCGAAGCCCTGCACGCGGTTCACTTCCTCGCCCTTGGCCGTCAGCATGAGCACCGGGGTCGACTTCTGCTGCCGCAGCCGGGTGCATACCTCCACGCCGTCGATGCCGGGAAGCATGAGGTCGAGCACGATCAAGTCGTAATCGTTCTGCAGCGCCAATTGCAGCGCCTGCTCCCCTTCCTCCGCCTCTTCGATCGCGTATCCTTCTTTTTCCAGGTACATGCGAAGCAGACGGCGAATCCGTTCCTCGTCGTCCACTACCAGAATCCGATTGCCCAAGCTCATCGAAAATGCTCCTCTCAGCGGTTTAAGAAACTCCGGCGTAGGAATGCAGGCCGGCGATGACGAGATTGACGCCGATCAAGGTGAACAGCACGACGAGAAAACCGATGACCGCGAGCCAAGCGGATTTGGCGCCGTGCCACCCCCGCGACAACCGAAGATGCAAGTATGCCGTATAGAACAGCCAGGTGATCAGCGCCCATACTTCTTTCGGGTCCCAGCCCCAGAACCGGGACCAGGCGATCTGGGCCCAAATCATGGCGAAAATCAAACCGCCGAGCGTAAAAATAGGATACCCGATCGCGATGGATCGATAGCTGATCTCGTCGAGGTCGTCCGGGTCGATGTCGGACAGGTGAGGATGGATGACCGCGCCCAGCTGTTTGCGTGCGATCAGCCTCAGCAAGCCGTATAGGATCAAACCGGAGATGATCGACCAGAGGATCGTGTTCAGCTTGCGTTCCGCATTGACTCCCTTCAACCAAGGAGGCGCGGCGAACAACGGTTTTTTCATTCCCAGGAAGGAGTCGATCTCCACGGTGTCGCTGCTATAAGGCTTCACGATGGGAGGCAGGCCATAGACCACCTGGCGTTCGGTCGTCTGCTGCTGTCCCAGGTCGTCTTCCTTCGTGATCACTTGATGGAATTCGGCCTGATAGCCGGCAGCCCGGAAGGAGAAGACCGACAGAAGGAAGCCGATGACCATCAGGATCACGAGCAGAAACACTTCCATCCAGCGGCGGGCGCGCTTTCCCGCCTTATCCGTCCTCTTGTAATCGATGACTCGGAGCAGCTGCACGAGCGCGGCCGCGAAGCCGACGGCGAAGAACGCTTCCCCTAGCGCGGCGGTCGTGACGTGCACGCGCAGCCAGTTCGAGTTCAGCGACGGGATGAGCGGCTGAATCTCGGACGGAAACACGGAGGCATAAGCGATGATGATGACCGTCAGAGGAAGCGTAAACGCTCCGAGCAGCGCGTTCTTGTAAATCAGGTAAATGACGATGAAAGCAAGCATGATCGCCATGGCCAGCATCGTCATGAACTCGTACATGTTGCTGGTCGGGATATGGCCGCCGGCGACCCAACGCGTGACGAAGAAGGTCACGTGCGCGGCCCAGCCCGCGGCGGCGAAACCGAAGCCGGTCCATCCCCATCTTCGGGAATGGGCGGCCGGCTCGCGGTTGCTCCATTTTTTGCCGCCGACCGCGATCATGAAAAAGATGAAGGATGCGCTGTAGATCAGCAGCGCGGCCAACAGCGCCTTCTGGCTGAAATCGAGCAAGCTCAAGGGGATTTCCTCCTGTTGTCGAGCGATTTGTCGGAAACCGGGAGGCCGGCCTTGGTCATGGCCGCCGCCACCTCCATGCGCAGTCCGTAGTTGTTTTTGTTCGTATGGGCGCCCAGGGACAACACGCCGTCATCGAAACGGAGCCAGATGCGGCGATGGTGCCAGTACAGGCCCATGGCGACCCCGATCATGAATATCGCGGCGCCCGTCCAAATGAACGGCATCGCGCGGTCCACCCTGACGTTCAGGGTCGACGTATTCTCGGAGAGAACCACCCCGCTCATGGAGGGGACCCGTATGTCCAGCTTGTCCGCGATCGCCTTGTTCAGCACGTCCTGCCGGAATTTGACCTTGTCGATCTGCTGCGGGAAATAGATGTAAGTCTCTCCGGTTTCGGGCAGGTCCGGGCCTTGGATGATGAACACGAAGGCCGGCGCGTTCGGTTCCCGCGACTTGGTCATCGGGCGACCCTGGTCGTCCAGGCCGAAATCCATGAATTTGTCTTTTAATGTCAGAGTATAAGGACCGGCGCGATAAGTCAATGCGGGGTTCCGCATCGACAGCGTGAACGGCCCGTATTGCTCTCCCGTCTTCTTGTCGACGAGCATAGGAGAGACGGATACGAGCTTGGGTTTCGGCGTGTAATCGTACTGGTACAGCTTGAGTCCCTTGTAGGATAACGGGTGGTTCACCCGGATGTCGTGGGTTTTCACGGGACTCAGCACCGGATCCTTGGACGGGTCGTCGCAACTCTCCGTGCAGACGTACAGCGTCGCTTTCGTCTCGAAAAGCTTCGGCCTCTCGGTGCCCTTCAGCGTAGGCGGCAGCTCGGCGTCCGTATAATATTCGACGGTAAATTTCTCGTTTTTGACGAAATAATTCGTGCCCGGAATCTGTTCGGTTTCCCCTTCGTCCAGGCTGACGTACTGGTCCATGTTCCAAGCCGGCACGTTGCGTCCGAGCACGGCGAGCAGGAAAATGATCAGGCCGATATGGTTGATGTAAGGCCCCCAGCGGCTGAAACGGTTTTTCTCCGCCATCAGCGCGTCGCCGTCCCGCCATACTTTATAGCGCTTCCGTTTCAGCTCCTTGCCGAACGAATCGAGCCACGCTTCCTTGTTTACCGGCTCGGGACCGGAATAGGTCACCTGCTGCCGCGAAATGAACTGCATATGCTTGCGGATCTGCTGTTTGGACAGCGCGCGATACAGCGGCAGCACCCGGTCCAGGCTGCAGATCACGAGCGAGGTCCCGATCATGACGAGCAGGCCGATAAACCACCAGGACGAATACACCCTGGACAATCCGAGCGCATGGTAGACGACCCCGGCCGTTCCGTAATGCTCTTTGTAATAATCGTGGAATTCCTGATACGTCTGCAGGTTCAGAAACGTGTTTTCCTGCGGATATATCGTGCCGAGCGACGCCCCGATAAGCGTCAGGACGATCAGCCAAACGGCGACTTTGACCGAAGAGAAAAAATTCCAGACTCGGTCAAGCAGGTCCGGATTCGCTTTCTGCGAACGGCGGGCGACGCCGTCGTAGCGCATTTCGAGGGGCGTTTCCGGATTCCCGGCCCATTCTTCGGTCAGCGGCTTGCCGCAGCTTTCGCACAGCACGGTGCCCGCATGGTTCTGATGCCCGCATTCACACTTGGTGTTCGAGAACAAAGATGCTGCCTCCCTGCCTTTCGGTTCGACGCGGTTTTCGCCGCGGGGTTACGATCGTCCGGCCACGAGCTTCTCGATATGGGCTTCGATCTGCTCTTCGGTGAGCGGTCCTCCGATCAGAATGGCTTCGATTTTGCCGTTCGGGTACACGAAGAACGTCGTCGGATACTGCTTGAGCCCGAAACGTTTCTCCGTCTGCCGGTTCCGGTCGAGCAAAATCGGAAAATGGGCCCCGACCTGGCGCGCGAAGCTTTCGACGCTCAGCTTGTCCTCGCTCAGGTTGATCCCGACCAATTGGACGCCCTTGTCTTGCCACCGTTCGTAGACGTTTTGCAAGGCCGGCATTTCATCCCGGCAAGGCGGACAGAACGTCCCCCAGAAATTGATGATCAGAGGTTTGCCCGCGTATTCGGCCGAATCGTGCACGGACCCGTCCAGGCTGAGCAGCTTGAATGCAGGCGGCTCGTCGCCGGTTTTGAGGACGGCCGTCGAAGCGAACAGCGTATGTCCGACCGCATATCCGCCGATCAACAGCACGAGGAACAAGACGATATATTGAATCGGTTTCCGATACCGCTTCACGAGACGTTCACCTCCTGGCTCCATTCTCTTCATTATAACGAAAATACCGGGGGCACGGGCAATGGAACCCGGCCTCCGGTTTTGAACATTGTGTGACCAAGCGAACGCCCAGGGCAGCGCCGCTTGGTCCTATGCCGAAGCTTATTCCGCTTCGTCGTGGCTGTCTTCCGCGGATGCGTCATCGACGATGCCCTCGGCCGCATCCCGCAGCTTGCGGATTTCTTCCGCGTTCAGCTTGCGGTATTTGCCCCGCTGCAGGCCGCCCAGCGTAATGCCTCCGAACGAGATCCGTTTGAGCCGGGTGACGGGATGATGGATCGCGTCGAACATCCGGCGGACCTGGCGGTTGCGGCCTTCGCGGATCGTGATCGAAATCGTGGCGAATTTGCCGTCCGGATCGACGTCGTGGTACTCCGCTTCGGCCGGGGCCGTCATGCCGTCCTCCAGCTTGATCCCCTTTTTCAGCTTCTCCAGGTCGTTGCCGTGCGGAACCCGCTCGACGGTCGCCAGGTACGTTTTCGGGACGTGGTGCTTCGGATGGGTCAGCTTGTGGGCCAGATCCCCGTCGTTCGTCAGCAGCAGCAGCCCTTCGGAATCGTAGTCGAGCCTGCCCACGGGATATACCCGTTCCTTGATTCCCTTCAAGTAATCGCGGACGGTGGACCTTCCTTTCGGGTCGTCCATCGTCGTAATGACGCCTTTCGGCTTGTGGAACAGCAAATACAGCTTCTGCTCGCGCCGGATCGGCCGCCCGGATACCGTAATGACGTCTTGGTAAGGGTCGGCTTTGGCTCCTAGCTCCGTCACGACCTTATCGTTGACGGCGACTTTGCCTTCGCGGATCAGTTCCTCGCATTTGCGGCGGGACGCCACGCCGGCATTCGCCAATATTTTCTGCAGTCGTTCCAAAGGGACGTTCACCTCATCCCCATCATACCCTCTTTTCCAGGGATTGTACAATCAGGGCCGTACCTTCGGTTCACATCGCGCCGAACATCAGCCAGCATGCCGCCACCGCCGCGAAAAACCCGACAAGGTCGGAAAACAGCCCGACCTTGAGCGCATAGCGGGCGTTGCGGATGCCGACCGCCCCGAAGTATACCGTGAGCACGTACAGCGTCGTATCCGTGCTTCCTTGGATGGTTGCCGCGACCTTCGCGGCGAACGTATCCGGCCCCTGGGTTTTGATCAGATCGGAGACGAACGCCAGAGACCCCGCGCCGGTAATCGGCCGAAGCAAGGCCAGCGGAAGCACTTCGGAGGGTACGCCGATCGCCTCCAGCAGCGGCCGTGCCAGGCCGATCAGCGCGTCGAGCGCGCCCGATGCGCGGAACATGCCGATGGCGGTCATCATGCCGACCAGGTGCGGGATGATGGCTACCGCGGTCTGGAAGCCGTCTTTCGCCCCGTCGATGAACGTCTCGTAGACGGGTACTTTCTTTAATGCGGCATACAGCGGAATAAACGCGATCAGCATCGGGATCGTCCATGCGGAAATTCTCTCGATCCAGATCGTCATAGCGCCGCGCTTCCTTCTCCGCCGGCAGGATCTGCGGGCGCGATACCTTTTCTCTTGGCGGAAGGCAGGGCCGGAGGCGGATCGCTCGGCCGACTGCGGCTTCGGTACCAGCGGTCGGCCAACAGCGCCGCCGCCGTCGCGACCGCCGTGGCGAGCAGCGTCGTGCCGACGATGTCCGCCGGATGGGCCGAACCGAAATTCATCCGAATGGCGATCATCGTCGTCGGAACTAGCGTAATGCTCGCCGTATTCAGCGCCAGCAGCGTGCACATGGCCGGCGTGGCGACGTGCGGCTCCGGATTCAATTTCTGCAGCTCCTGCATGGCCCGGATGCCCATCGGCGTGGCGGCGTTGCCGAGCCCGAGCAGGTTGGCGCTCATGTTGGACAGGATATAACCCATCGCGGGATGGTCCGAAGGTACGTCCGGAAACATCCGGCGGACGACCGGCGCCAGCAAGCGGGACAAGAAGGAGACGAGACCCGCGTTTTCCGCGATTTTCATGAGCCCCATCCAGAATACGAGGATGCTGATCAGTCCGAGGCAGACCGTCACGCCGGTCTGCGCGCCGCCGAAGGCCGCTTCGGCCACTTGCTCGAGCCTGCCGTTGGCGGCGCCGCAAATGACGCTGACCACGATCATGCCGAGCCAGATCCAGTTCACCATCCCGGTCCCCCCTCTCCCCTGATTCGTTTGACCGAGTATCCGATTTTCTCAACCGAACAGCAAAGCGCGAAGCGATTTGCGGAAGGCATCCGGGAAAGACGTTGCGGCGGATCGGCGAGAGGTTCCCGCCTCGGCATCGCTTTGAGCATCCGATGACGTTCCCTGCTTGCCGTTATCCATACGAGGCATAAACCGATCGACAAGCGGCACGCTTCCGATGACCTGGTCGTCCAGGATAAACCGCAGCTGCCCGCGGCTGCCGAACGAATAAGCCGGCGATTCGGTCCGCAGAGGGACGAGCTTGATCCGCAGCCGATCGCGTTCCCCGTCGCTGAACGGATACGAGAAGGAGGCGGATGCCGCGTACGGATAACCGGCGATCGGTTCTCCTTTCCGCACGACCTCCTGCAGACGGAAATACCGGAAGCCGTAATCGAGCAGGCTGCGGTGATCCGCCCAGTCGTCGCCGTCGTTCAGCGTCACCGCGGCCAACTGCTGGCCGTTCCGGGTGGCGGAAGTGACGAGGGTGCGGAGCGCCTGCTTCGTGTAGCCCGTCTTTACGCCGTCCGCGCCCTCGTACATCGTCAGCATTTTGTTTTTGTTCACCCATTTGTAATCCCACGGTTCGTTCGGGTTCGGGGCCGTTCGGACGCGTGTCTTCACGATTTTGGCGAACACCGGGTTCCGCAGCGCATACGCGCTCAGCTTGGCCAAGTCGTTGGCCGACATGTAGTGCCCTTCTTGGTCCAGCCCGTGCGGATTGGCGAAATGGCTGCGGCTTAAGCCGAGCTCCTCCGCTTTCTTGTTCATCAGATAAACGAATCCGCCCAGGGATCCGCCCACATGCTCGGCGACCGCCACCGCGGCGTCGTTGCCGGAACGCAGCATCAAGCCGTAAAGCAAATCGAGCAGGGAAATTTTCTGCCCGGCCTTCAAATACAGAGAGGAGCCTTCCACGCCGGCGGCGCGCGAACTGACGGTTACCGTATCGTTCAAGTTGCCGTGCTCGATCGCGACGATCGCCGTCATGATCTTGGTCAGGCTCGCGATTTTCATGGGCTCGTCCCCCCGTTGGGAAAAGAGGATTCTCCCCGAGGTTACGTCGATCAGCGAGGCCGCTTTGGCGTGATTGCCCGGCGGAGGCGGCAGCTTCGTCCGTCCAGCCGAATCGGCGGCTCCGGCAGCCGAAAACCATATCGCCAACGCGGCCAAAACGGCCGTCCAGCGTCGCAGTATTGCCAATTCCGCAGTATTCAAGCTTGATCCTCCTTGTCCAAAACCCGCGGCTTTCGATTCAATATATGTAGGCGTGTCCTAAAGTATGAAAGATCACCGGGTATACCGCTGATCGGAAACGGGAAAAAACCGGCGATTCGCCGGTTTTTTCCATTGCTCCAATGCGGTTTTCAGTTCAAATCTTTGTGGTCCGTCGGTTTGGGCGCGACCGGTACGGTGTTCGTCGAGGCCCCCGCCGCCGTGCCGCCTTTGGCCGGGCTTGCCATGCCGCCCGCCGCCGTGCCGCCATGGGCTTGGCTTGCCATGCCGCCCGCCGGGATGCTGCTCTGCGCCATGGAGCTGCCGGACATCGTCCCGCCGGTCATCGTCCCGCCGGTCATCCCGGCGCTCGACATTCCGGACAAAGCCCCTCCGGACATGCCCATTTGCGCTCCTCCGCCTTGGAACATCATGCGGACTTTATCGACCCATTGCGGAGCGGATTCGATCAGACGCTCGAAAATATGCGTCTGGTTGTCGAGCGGCACCACCTTGACACCTTGGGTGCCGACCACGAGGAAGGCGATCGGCGTAATCGACACGCCGCCGCCGCTGCCGCCGCCGAAAGGCAGCTGCACCGAAGCGTTATGCGGGGTCGAAGCGCCGCCGTTCTTTTGAGCCTCTTCCGCCGAAAATTCGGATCCTCCTGCCGCGAAACCGAAGCCGACCCGGCTGATCGGGATAATGACGCTGCCGTCCGGCGTTTCGACCGGTTCTCCGACGATCGTGTTGACGTCGACCATTTCCTTGATGTTTTCCATGGCCGTTTGCATAAGGCCGTTGATCGGATGCTCGGACATCTCCGTATTTCCTCCTTTAATAGGGAGTTTGACGAAGTCAAACCCTCTCCGCTTGTGTATTGTTGTCGGAAGTAGAATGCCCGAAAGGGGGCGAAGTTAAGCAGGAAAACAAAAAGAACACCCCGTGCCTCCGCAGGCCCGAAATGTTCCTTTTGGTCATGTCTCGTCAGGTTGCTCCGGCGCTCTTCGGGTTTGCCAGCCAACGCTTCCAGCTGCGGATGGCCGGGCGGAGCCGGACGACCCGCGTGCCGAGTCCGATCATCGACCAGATCACCGTTCCGAGACGGACGCGGAAGTCGGCCTCCCAGACGACCGAAAACTCGCTGCGGTTATAAACCGGCTCTACCGCGCCATGCGGCCTCGTTCTGAGCGTGAACGTCCGGCCCGCGAAAGCGATCGCGGCGCCGTATAAGGACCAAAGCAGTCCGCTGATAATGGCGGTGGATGGGGCATCGCCCGTACCGATCCGCAAGTCGAGGCGGAACCGGGTGCATTCGACCTTCTTCAGCGTGCGGCCCATCCATTCGCGGAAACCGCGCGTCGCTTCAAGGACGCCCCGGTATCCTTGCCACTTGTTCCGCAGCGCTTCGATGCCGAGCGGAATATCCGCGGCGCCGCGATTGGGCTGTCCCGCGACTTGCATCGTCGTTTCTCGCCGGATCAGCACCTTCTGGCCTCGGATCAAAATCGCCGGAACGACCGCCCGGAACCGGACCAACCCGTACAACGCTTTGACGATGACGATCAGTTGATCCAGCTTCCCGCTTTTGGAATAACGCACCCGGATCCGCACCGGAGACGCGATCGCGGCGATGACCGCAACCGCCGCGGCGCAAAGTGCTGCCCACCACCAAAAGGCCATACCTTCCCCGCCTTTCCCTGGGAATAGTATGGCCTTTTGGTGCGGCTTCATTCGATTGACCGTTCTTCAAACGTCTTCCAATTCCCTCTGCATGTCTTCCAGGGACAGCTGCCGTCCTTCGATCCGCTCGAACAGCATTTTCGTCCGTTCTTCCAGGTCTTCGTCGTCTTCGGACGCGACCGGATCCGGCAGCTGATCCAGGCTGGATAGACCGAAATAATCGAGGAACGCCTTCGTCGTTCCGTACAGGATCGGACGGCCGAGGGCGTCCGCCCGGCCGACTTCCTCGATCAGATCTTTGGCGACCAGGGTGTGGAGAGCCCGATCGGCTTTCACCCCGCGGATTTCCTCGATCTCGATGCGGGTGATCGGCTGCCGGTAGGCGATGATGGACAGCGTCTCGATCGCCGCTTGGGACAGCGCCGCGCGCGCGGGCGAGTACGCCAGCTTCTCGAAGTACGGCGCGTGTTCAGGCGCGGTCGTCAGCCGGTAGCCTCCGGCCGTCTCGGCGATCCGCAGCCCGCGCCCGTCCCGGACGAAATCCTGTTTCAGGTCGCTCAGCACGGCGAGCACGACTTCGGGATCCATCTCCACGACTTCCGCGATCGCCTTGACGCTGAGCCCCTCTTCTCCCGAAACGAACAGCAGCCCCTCAAGTACCGACTTCAACGTCGAATAGTCCATCGTCACCCTCCTTCCCGGTCCACGTCACCACGATTTCGTCGAACAGGCGGTCCTGGTGGCACGTTACCCAACCCTTCCTCATCAGTTCAAGGAGCGCCAGGAACGTCACCACGATTTCCTGCCGGTCGAGCCCGTCGCCGATCATTTGGGAGAACAGGATCCGACCCTCCGGCCGGGTTTTCAGCGTGAGGAGAATATCGTTGATGCGGTCCTTCACCGAGATTTCGTCCCGCCGGATCGCCGTCACGCGGTTGCGGCCCGCCATCCGCCGCATCGCCTTCCGGAACGCGCGGATCAAATCGTCCACGTGAAGCCCCTCAACGGGATTTTCCAGCTTGACCTGCGCGAATTCCGACAGGTCCGCGGCTTCCCGGGTAAACACCTGGCTCCGCTCCCATTCTTTGTCCCGGAGCTGGGTTGCGGCGGACTTGTATTTCCGGTATTCGATCAGCTTGCGGATCAATTCCTCGCGGGGATCCAGTCCCTCGTCCTCGTCCGCGGTCAGCCAAGGCTCCTCCGTCACCGGCGGTTTCGGCAGCAGCAAACGGCTTTTCATGGCTAGCAGCGTGGCGGCCATGACGAGGAACTCGCTGGTGATATCCAGTTCAAGCTCCTGCATGGCGTCCAGATATTCCAAGTACTGGTCGGTGATCTCGCTAATCGAGATATCCTGGATATCGATTTCGGCTTTATCGATCAGATGGAGCAGCAGGTCAAGCGGACCTTCGAACTGCTCCAGCTTGTACAACACCGTCACGCCGGCGTCTCACCCTCTCAAGCTTCCGCGGGGCAAACCGCCGGCAGAACCGGTCAGCCCTTCAGCGCCCGCGTCAAATTCGCCATTTCGATGGCGGAGGCCGCAGCCTCCCAACCTTTGTTGCCCGCCTTCGTGCCCGCGCGCTCCACGGCCTGCTCGATGCTGTCGGTCGTCAGGATGCCGAAAATGACGGGAATGCCCGTTTTCAGCCCGATCGCCGCCACGCCTTTGGCCGCTTCGTTGCACACGTAATCGAAGTGCGGCGTAGAGCCGCGGATCACGGCGCCAAGCGTAATGACGGCGTCGTATTTGCCGCTTTCGGCCATTTTCTGCGCGATCAGCGGAATTTCGAAAGCGCCCGGCACGTAGGCGATTTCGACTTCGTCCTCCCCGGCTCCGTGGCGTTTCAGCGCGTCCAGCGCGCCGCCCAGCAGCTTCGAGGTAATGAATTCGTTGAATCTCCCCACTACGATACCATATTTTAAACCTTTTGAGACCAAATGTCCTTCGTAAATTACGCTCATGTCCTTCATCCTCTCTTTGGTTTCGAGCCCACGGGCTCGTTTTGTTCCAGCGATTCCAATTCCGGAAGCTTCTCGGCGTCTTCGCTGAACGTCAGTAAATGGCCGAGTTTATCCCGCTTGGTGTGCAGGTACCGGGTATTGTCTTCGTTCTCGGGCAGCTGGATCGGCACCCGTTCGACGACTTCCAGTCCATAGCCGTCCAACCCTTTGATTTTGCGCGGGTTGTTCGTCATGAGGCGCATTTTCCGCACGCCGAGGTCTTTCAGGATTTGCGCGCCGATGCCGTACTCCCGGAGGTCCGGCGCGAAGCCCAGTTTGACGTTCGCCTCGACGGTGTCCAATCCCTGCTCTTGCAGCTGATACGCCCGCAATTTATTCAGGAGGCCGATGCCGCGCCCTTCCTGCCGCATGTACAGCAGGACCCCGGAGCCCGCTTCCTCGATTTGACGCATCGCCGCTTCGAGCTGGGGGCCGCAATCGCAGCGGTGCGAGTGGAACACGTCGCCGGTCAGGCATTCCGAATGGACGCGCACGAGCACCGGCCGGTTGCCGTCGATCGTTCCTTTCACGAACGCGATGTGCTCTTTGGAATCGACCGCGTTCGTGTAGGCGATCGCGCGGAACACGCCGAAATCGGTCGGCATGCGGACGTCCGCTTCGCGTTTGACGAGCTTCTCCTTCTCGTTGCGGTAACGGATCAGGTCCCGGATCGAGATCAGCTTCAGCCCGTGCCGCTCCTTGAACTCCACCAAGTCCGGCAGCCGGGCCATCGCCCCGTCTTCCTTGATGACCTCGCAGATGACCGCCGCCGGCGTCGAGCCGCACATCCGGGCCAGATCGACGGCGGCTTCCGTATGGCCCGCCCGGCGGAGCACCCCGCCCTTCTTGGCGATGAGCGGGAAAATGTGCCCCGGCCGCCGGAAGTCGGACGGCTTCGCCTTCGGATCGATCAGCGCCCGGACCGAATCGGCCCGTTCTTTCGCGGAGATTCCCGTCGACGTCGAGACGTGGTCGACCGACACGGTAAACGCCGTTCCGTGGTAATCCGTGTTGTGGTTGACCATTGGCGGCAGGTCCAGTTCCGCCGCGCGTTCCTGGAGAATCGGGACGCAGACGAGCCCGCGGGCTTCCTTGATCATGAAATTGATCACGTCCGGCGTCGCTTTCTCCGCGAGGGCGACGAGATCGCCTTCGTTTTCCCGGTCTTCGTCGTCGACCACCACGACGATTTTGCCCCTCATGAGCTCATAGATCGCTTCTTCAATGGGATCGAAAGGCGCTTTCGTTTCCATTTCCGTTTACCCCCTTCTGGGATCAGATCATAAATCCGTTTTCGCGAAGCACGGCTTCCGTCAATCCGCCGCTCCCGCGGTCCGTTTCCCGGTCCCGCAGGCTGAGCAGGTGATCCACGTATTTGCCTAAAATGTCGTTTTCGATGTTCACCGAGTCTCCCGCGCGTTTGAATTGCAGCGCGGTTTCCTTGAGCGTGTGCGGAATGATCGAGACGGTGAACTTCCCGGCGGCACGGTCCACGTCGACGACGGTAAGGCTGATGCCGTCCAGCGTCACCGAGCCTTGCGGTACCACGGTCCGCAGCAACCGCTCCTCCCGGGGCTCGACGGCGAACACGACGGCGTTCGCTTCCGGCGTCCGCGATCGGATGACGCCGACGCCGTCCACGTGTCCCTGCACGAGATGCCCGCCGAACCGGCCGCCGGCCATCATCGCCCGCTCCAGATTCACCGGGCTGCCGGGCGCGAGCTCGCTCAAATTCGTGAGCCGGTACGTTTCGGGCATGACGTCCACGCTGAATAGGCTCCGATCGTATTCGATCACGGTCAGGCACACGCCGTTGACGGCGATGCTGTCTCCCAGCTTCGCGTCTTCCAGGATCCGATCCGCCGCGATCGTCAGCACCATCGCTTCCCCTTGCCGGCGAACGGAGCGGAGCGTTCCGATTTCTTCGATCAATCCGGTAAACATTTTCATTCCCGCCTTTCCTCGCCGCCGGCTGCCGCCGGTTCGGGATAACCGGCGACGCACCAATCGTCTCCATAGCGCTCGATCGAGATCCGGGACAGCCGGATCGCGTCCGACATCCGTTTAGGTCCAAGAAAATCGAAGGCGGAAACGGCACCGTGCGACCCGACGATCTTCCCCGCGTAAAACAGCATCACCTTGTCGACCAACCCGGCCTGCAGCATCGCGCCGTTCAGCGCGCCGCCGCCTTCCAGCAGGACGGAACCGATCTCGCGCTTGCCCAGCTCCTTCATGGCGGCCTTCAGGTCGACGCGCTTCCGCTTGCCGCAGCGGATGATTTCCGCCCCCGTTTTGCGCAGCCGTTCTTCGGCCTCGGCGCTGGCCTGCTCGGACGCCAAAATCCACGTCGGCGCTTCGCCGTTAAAGATGCGGAGCTCCTCCGGAAGCTGCAGGAAGGAATCGACCACGATCCGGACCGGATTCAAACCGGGCACGGAAAGACGGGTCGTCAGTTCGGGATCGTCCTGCAGCGCCGTTTCCTTGCCGACCATGATCGCCTGATGGCGATGGCGCAACGTGTGCACCGCCTCCCTCGCTTCCGGCCCGGTCACCCAGCGGCTGTGGCCGGTATGCGTCGCGATCCGCCCATCCAGCGTCAGCGCCGTCTTGAGCGTAACGAACGGGAGGCCGGCGGTGATGTACTTCAGGAAAGGCTCGTTGACGGCTTTCGCGCGTTCTTCCAACACTCCGACCGTTGTCTCGATGCCGTGCTCCCGCAGCTTTTTCAGACCGGTGCCCGCGACGAGCGGATTCGGATCCGACATCGCGACGACGACGCGTTTCACGTTCTCCGCGATTAAACGGTCGCTGCAGGGCGGCGTGCGGCCATGGTGGCTGCAGGGCTCGAGGGTGACGTATACCGTGGATCCCGCCGCTTCCGAACCGGCCATGTTCAGCGCATGCACCTCGGCGTGCGCTTCCCCCCGGCGAAGGTGGGCGCCCAAGCCGACGATCCTTCCACGCTTGACGACGACGCAGCCGACGGCGGGATTGATTCCGGTCTGGCCGGCAGCCCCTTCCGCCAATTCCAGCGCCAGCCGCATGTAGAATTCATCGTTCAGCAGCTCCAATCTCGTTCCTCCCCTATCCCCGGCGTGACCGCACCGGAACATGCAAAAAGCCCCCTGTCGCTGTCAGGGGGCGAAAGTCGCAGCCATCATGGAATCGAACCGTGAACCGCACGGCGCGCACGCCAAATCAGAGCATCCGCCGCGTCGTTTCGAAACGTCCTGGACGGTCTCTTGAAAGTCGGGCCGATCTGCCGCGGCGAGAATTGTGAAAAAAAAGAACAAATAAAGCCGCCGTTTATGTCCAGCAGACCGGGAACCTCCCATTGGTCATGCACCGTGCGCGGTTGTCCGCGCTGCGCTTCCTTCTCCCATCCAGACTGTTACTGTCGGTCCCGGAGTTGCACCGGGTCCACCGTCATCCCTGCGCCGTAAAGCGCGATTGCCGGATGCCGGGTCACGGACTGACGGCATGGGCTCGGATGTCGTCATCGCGGGGCCCGTCGCCGATCACCGCCGGTGGGGAATTGCACCCCGCCCCGAAGGCAAGCGATCTTCATCAAAAATACCGTATCGTAAACGGTAATTTTGAAGGAAATCTTACCACTGCCTCGGCGAAAATGCAAGCGGCATGACGAAGGGTTGACGGTTTCTCCCCCTGCAATCCGGCTGCCCGGCGGGTACGGATCCGTACGGAAGCGCACAATAGGAGCGATGGAAGACCGATCATGGAGGTGTTATCGAATGACCGACAGCCAGCCTCGAAAACAGGTCCCTCCCTCCGCGACTTCAGTCAAGCTTGTCGCGGCCATGCCGGATCAAGACCTTACGCCGGAAGAAATTCGGGAGATGGCGGAGCACGACGGCTACGCCGGTTCTTGCGGCATTCCGGCCGCGGCGAAGGAGGACAAAGAGTCGTGAAGAGAAAAGGCAATCGACGGAACGAACCGACTTTGGCGCCGGGCATGGATACCCATCGATCGCTCGAGGAGGAGCCGACGCCCGCGGAGCGCAGCCGCGGCGACGTGACGGAGGTTACCCGGCTTTATCTGGACCGCACTCCGGAAGATTAAACGGAGGCGGACGGTTCTTCCGAGCGAAAAAAATCGCCCGATCCCGGCAATCCGCCTGGGACGGGCGATTTTTCCATTCAGCTGACCCGGATCTGCGCCATTTTGTCGCGGCCGCGGAACTCGTCTACGTGCTCCATGCCCGACACGACTTTGCCGAACACGGTGTGCACGCCGTCCAGATGCGGCTGCGGGGCATAGCAGATGTAGAACTGGCTGCCGCCCGTGTTCGGGCCGCGGTGCGCCATCGCCAACGATCCGCGCTCGTGCTTGTTGGGGTTGATTTCGCAATCGATCTCGTAGCCCGGACCGCCCGTGCCATTGCCGTTCGGGCAGCCGCCTTGGGCGACGAATCCCGGGATGACGCGGTGGAACGTGAGGCCGTCATAGAAACCCGAGTTGGCGAGTTTCTCGAAGTTGGCCACCGTATTCGGCGCATCCTGGTCGAACAGCTCCAATTTGATTTCCTGACCGTTCTCCAACGTGATCACGGCTTGTTTGCTCATGGAATCGACTCTCCTTTACGTGACGAAAGCGGGCGCATAACGCCCGCTCGTCTGCTGTTTGCATTTTACCGCGAAACGGCCTGCTTGCGCAAACGCTCCGGAATCAGATCGTTGCGTACGATATCTTCATGGGATTCGCGCGCCACGACGAGATCGGCTTTGCCGTCCTTCACGAACACGACGGCCGGCCGGCGGATCCGGTTGTAATTGCTGGCCATGGCGTAGTTGTACGCGCCCGTGCAGAACACGGCCAGCAGGTCGCCGCTTTGCGCGGCGGGAAGCTTCAGGTCCCAAATGAGCATGTCGCCGCTCTCGCAGGCTTTGCCGGCTACCGAAACGAGCTCGGTCGGCTCCTCGTTCGCCCGGTTCGCGAGAATCGCTTCGTATTTGGATTCGTACAGCGCCGGACGCGGGTTGTCCGTCATGCCGCCGTTGACGGCGATATACTTGCGGACGCCCGGAATGTCCTTGCTTGTCCCGATCGTGTACAGCGTCGTGCCGGCGTCGCCGACGATGCTGCGGCCCGGCTCGATCCAGATTTCCGGCAGCGGGTAATCGGCGGCCTTGCAGCTGGAAAGGATCGCGCCTGCAATCGCCTGAACGTATTGCCCGACCGGCAGCGGCTTGTCGCCTTCCACGTAGCGGATGCCGAAGCCGCCGCCCAGGTTGATGACCGAGAACGTCACGCCCAGCTTGTTCCGCGCCTCGATCGCGAACGCGGCCACCTTTTCGACCGCCATGCGGAAGCCTTCGACTTCGAAAATTTGCGAGCCGATGTGCGAATGGACGCCCAGCAGCTTCAGGTTCGGCTGCGCCATCGCCTGCTCGACCGCGCGGAACGCGGTGCCGTTGCCGAGGTCGAAGCCGAATTTGGAGTCTTGCTGGCCGGTGGAGATATAGTCGTGCGTGTGGGCTTCGACGCCCGGGGTGATGCGGAGCAGCACTTTAACCTGCTTGCCCTTCTCCCCCGCGAGCGCGTTCAGCAGCTGCATTTCGACGAAATTGTCGACGACGAAGCAGCCGATGTTCGCGTCGAGCGCCAACTGAATTTCCTCCGGCGTTTTGTTGTTGCCGTGGAAGTGGATCCGGTCGGCCGGGAATCCGGCTTGCAGCGCGGTATGAAGCTCCCCGTCGGACACGACGTCCAGGCTCATGCCCTCTTCTTCGGCGAGCCGGCACATCGCCATGACGCAGAACGCTTTGGACGCGTACGCGACCTGAAAGCGAAGTCCGGTTTTGCGGAACGCGTCCATGAATTCCCGGGCGCGCTGACGGATGAGCGTCTCATCCATGATGTAGAGCGGCGTGCCGAATTCGGCCGCCAAATCGGTGACGTCGCAGCCCCCGATTTCCAAATGTCCCCGATCGTTGATTCGGCTGGTTCCATGCAAAAACATCGTCTTTTCCCCTTATCCATGGATTCGGATTCTCGTCCCCCATGAGCGAGCGATCCGTGGCTGTCGCATTTTATCCTAGTATAGCGGAAAAGGCGGGCATGGCAAAATGGAGAATTTACCGGGAAATTTGCATTTGTCCAATGGTGTTCATGCCGGCTGTTTCCTGGTTTTTTTCGGGCGGTTGAGCGAAGGACGCGTCTTGTTGGCCCACAGCGGGCGCCGGATCAGGATGGACATGAGCGCCGTTCCGTTAAACGGGATCAACGGCCAGAGGTAGGGCCGGTTGAATGACCTTGCGCAAGCGAGAAAGATGAACGTGGCCGCCGTCCCGATCACGAACCCCGGCGTCTTGAACAGGAAGACGACCAGCAGCAGCGCCAGCCGGATGACGCGGTTGGCGAGCCCGAGTTCATAGCTTGGCGTGACGAACATTCCGATGGCGGACACCGCCGTGTACAGGATGACTTCGTTCACGAACAGCCCCGTTTTCACCGCGATGTCCCCGATCATGATCGCGGAGAGCAGCGTCATGGCGGTCACCAGGGGCGCAGGCGTATGGATGGCGGCCAACCGGATGAGGTCGATGCCGAGTTCGGCGATGACGAATTGCAGGACGAGAGGCAGCTCGGCGGCCTGGCTGACGCCTACGAACCACAGCCAATCCGGTCGGATATACGGATTCGCGGCGTACAAATACCAGATCGGCAGCATGAAGATCGACATGAAAATGCCGATGAAACGAACCCACCTCATGTAAGTGCCCATAAACGGGTTTTGCCGGTTCTCCTCCGCGTGCTGAACCAAATCGAACAGGGTGGTGGGCAGGAGGATGGCGCTGGGCGACGTATCCGTCATGATGACGACCGACCCGTCCAGCATTTGGGCCGCCACGACGTCGGGCCGCTCCGTGTACCGTACCATCGGGAATGGGCTCCAGCCTTTGTCCAAGGCCATTTCCTCGAGCTGCTTGTCGGCCAGCGGAATGCCGTCGATTTTGATTTTTTTGATTTTATCGCGGACGGACTCCACCAGACGGGGATCCGCGATGTCCCGGATGTAGCCGATGCAAACGTCGGTTTGGCTCCGCATGCCGACTTTCATCATTTCGAAAACGGTTTTGTGATCCCTCAGCCGCCGCCGGACGAGCCCCACGTTCATGATCAGCGTCTCGGTAAATCCGTCGTTGCTGCCGCGGACGACTTTCTCCAGCACCGGCTGCTCCGGGCTGCGGGCCGGATATTGCTTCGCGTCGATCAGCAGTACGCGGGGCTGGCCTTCGATGTAGAACGCCGTATTGCCCATCATCACCTGATCGACCATTTGCGAGAACGAGTCCGACTTTTGTACCTGCGTTGCGGGAACGTACCGGCTGAGACAGGATTCCACCGCTTCGTGGGTGAACTCATCCGGTTCCAGATAGGACAGCCGCGTCATCACGTCCGCCATCGTTCGTTCATGCATGAATACGGTCAAAAACAGGAATGCGAGGCGGCGTTCCCCGAAAGGCATTTCGCGGAGTTTGACCTCGAAGCTTCTGTCCAGTCCGATCTCGTCCTGCAGCTTCTTTTTGAGGCCGCTCAACGTGACGGGAATTCGGTCCTCGTCGGGCTTGTCATCGCTTCCGGACCGGTGGGTCTGTCTTTCGCGCCCAGGACCCTCATCACGCCGCCTTTCCCCATCATCCGTCCGATCCTTCGGCCAATCCATTCCGACCGGCAGCTCCATGTTGCCGTGCAAGCTCGTTTCCGTCTCCATTCTCAATCCCTCCTGTCATAATCGGAACCACAGCCAATCCACCAGCGATCCGGCCACTTTCCCCAACACCATCGCCAGCAGCAGCGAGAACAGATACGGCTTCAATCCCAGCCTTTCGGACACGATCGGTATCACGTTAAGTACCTCAGTCAAAGCCGCGGCGAACATGCCGACGAACACCCCTTGGAATACGGCGGGCAACAGCAGGAACCCGGCGGGCCACCCCAGCTCCCAGTCGTACAAATCCGCGCACATCCAGAAGATCGCCCCGAATACGATCGCGGACTCGAAAATCCCGGAGCGCCGATGGGCGCGCGTCAGTTGGACGAGCCTCGGAATGAGGTCGAGCACGATGAGCAAAGCGACGAAGGCGCTGCCGACGGAAAACCCGCCCGCCAGCCCGACGACCGCCAGCAGGAGATGGGATAGACCGTCAGCCACCTCGATCCCTCGCTTCCTCCTCTTCGTGCTTTTTCCGGTACTCCTCCGTGATGATGTAGTGGTTGACGTTCTCCTGGTAAGTAAACATCTCGACCTCGAGGGGGTTCGGGTCATCGCTTCTCCGTTTCCGGAACAACCGGTTGAAAAAGAGCAGCATCCCGAGTCCTACGCCCAGCGAATACGGGATTTGGAACAGCCACGGGTGCCGCTCCGATCGGCCGGTGATGAGCTCGGTGATCCGGGATTGGACGTGCGGCATATTCACGTCGGCGTGGAAGTTCATGAGCGCCATGCCAGACCCGAAAAAGAGCAGCAGCCACGCCAGCACGAGCAGGATGAGACGCGGCTGGCGCGATGACGCGGGCGCGATCTCGACGAGGACGTGCGGTTCGCCGAACGTTTCGACCGTGAGCCCGGGCAGCGTTTCGTGCACCGCTTTGACGATCTGCAGCATGTCGATCACCACCATGCTGCCGTCCTCCGGGCGGACGCTGTGCAACGGCAATTCCCTCAGCCGGCGCTCCCGGTCGCGCTCCGTGACCAGCCTCGCCACTTGGCCCAGCGTGATGACGGCCCCCGGCGGCACCACGACGCGGCGGCGCAGCCGGACGTAGACGACGGACGGTTTCTCCATGCGCACCCTCCCCCGGATGGACTTTCCGGTTAGTATGGAACATCCGCCCTCGGGATAAACAGGCCATATCTCCGAGCGGTGTCTAACCCCCTTTGCTGCGTGCCGTTAAGAAACTTTCTTTCTCAACGCCTCCTCTTCCCCCCTGTGCTGCGTGCCGTTAAGAAACTTTCTTTCTCACCGCCTCCTCTTACCCCCTTTGCTGCGTACCGTTAAGAAACTTTCTTTCTCAACGCCTCCTCTTCCCCCCTGTGCTGCGTGCCGTTAAGAAACTTTCTTTCTCAACGCCTCCTCTTCCCCCCTTTGCTGCGTGCCGTTAAGAAACTTTCTTTCTCAACGCCTCTTCTACCCCCCTTTGCTGCGTGCCGTTAAGAAACTTTCTTTCTCAACTCCTCCTCTTACCCCCTTTGCTTCGTGCCGTTAAGAAACTTTCTTTCTCAACGCCTCCTCTTACCCCCTTTGCTGCGTACCGTTAAGAAACTTGCTTTCTCAACGCCTCCTCTTACTCCCTTTGCTGCGTGCCGTTAAGAAACTTTCTTTCTCAACGCCTCCTTTTACCCCCTTTGCTGCGTGCCGTTAAGAAACTTTCTTTCTCAACGCCTCCTTTTACCCCCTTTGCTGCGTGCCGTTAAGAAACTTTCTTTCTCAACGCCTCCTTTTACCCCCTTTGCTGCGTGCCGTTAAGAAACTTTCTTTCTCAACGCCTCCTCTTACTCCCTTTGCTGCGTGCCGTTAAGAAACTTTCTTTCTCATCCATCCTCCTCTCCCCCGCTGAGCTCGCCGTTTGGAAACGATTGTCAAAGCAATTTGATCGCTGTTTCCGTAACTCGGAATTGATAGGCTCTCTGGGGACCACCGCCGACCGGCTCAATCCATTCTTTCCCTACAAGACTCCTCAAAGTTCTCCGTGCCGGGGGTGGCGTCATGTGCAGCCAACCGCACACATCTGATAAGGAAAATGGGCGGACATGCGCTGCGGCGCAACGAATGATTTCTCGCTCATTTACCGGCAAATCCATCCACCCGTTGCTGGTGGGATTGCCATATCTGCCCAGAAACTCATAAATCGAGCGAACACAAAGCTCCGGCTTTTGATCCAATTCATCCCAGCTGAACGGCATGAACTTGAGTCCTAGCTTCATAAAGCTTCGGATTCTCATCTGCTCGAAAGAGTGTCGTTGCCGAGTAATTTTTTCGGCATGAACGACGTAGCCTAACGCTTCAAAAATGATACGCAAAACGGGGTGATATACATCCGCATAAATCTTGACGCCCATTTCGCTCACCCACTCTTGCTCCAAAACAAACTCATCTATTGTTCCGAAAGCCTGCCAAAGTATCTCGCAAAGTTTCTTCGTTCCCGTCATGTCCTTCTCCAGCATCTCGCGCCGCATTCCCGTTGCTTCCCGTTTTTGCCGATCCAGCAATCGAGTGAAAGCCTGCTCAAATGTTTCCAAGCCATTTCCCCCTTAAACGCGAAAACGCCGCCTGCCCCAGGAGACCTGGAACAAACGGCGTGTGCTTCACGCGCGAATGATATGTAACTTAACGTTAGCAGATGGGGACAAGTTTGTCTATCGGTACGTCTATTGATGCGTTCGTTGGTACGTTCGTTGGTGCGTCTGTTGGTGCGTCTGTTGGTGCGTCTGTTGGTGCGTTCGTTGGTGCGTCTATTGGTGCGTCTGTCGGTGCGTCTGTTTGTACGTCTGTTGGTGCGTTCGTTGATGTGTCTGTTGGTGCGTTCGTTGGTATCTTCGTTGGTGCGTTCGTTGGTGCGTTCGTTGGTGCGTTCGTTGGTGCGTTCGTTGGTGCGTTCGTTGGTGCGTTCGTTGGTGCGTTCGTTGGTGCGTTCGTTGGTGCGTTCGTTGGTGCGTTCGTTGGTGCGTTCGTTGGTGCGTTCGTTGGTGCGTTCGTTGGTGCGTTCGTTGGTGCGTTCGTTGGTGCGTTCGTTGGTGCGTTCGTTGGTGCGTTCGTTGGTGCGTTCGTTGGTGCGTTCGTTGGTGCGTTCGTTGGTGCGTTCGTTGGTGCGTTCGTTGGTGCGTTCGTTGGTGCGTTCGTTGGTGCGTTCGTTGGTGCGTTCGTTGGTGCGTTCGTTGGTGCGTTCGTTGGTGCGTTCGTTGGTGCGTTCGTTGGTGCGTTCGTTGGTGCGTTCGTTGGTGCGTTCGTTGGTGCGTTCGTTGGTGCGTTCGTTGGTGCGTTCGTTGGTGCGTTCGTTGGTGCGTTCGTTGGTGCGTTCGTTGGTGCGTTCGTTGGTGCGTTCGTTGGTGCGTTCGTTGGTGCGTTCGTTGGTGCGTTCGTTGGTGCGTTCGTTGGTGCGTTCGTTGGTGCGTTCGTTGGTGCGTTCGTTGGTGCGTTCGTTGGTGCGTTCGTTGGTGCGTTCGTTGGTGCGTTCGTTGGTGCGTTCGTTGGTGCGTTCGTTGGTGCGTTCGTTGGTGCGTTCGTTGGTGCGTTCGTTGGTGCGTTCGTTGGTGCGTTCGTTGGTGCGTTCGTTGGTGCGTTCGTTGGTGCGTTCGTTGGTGCGTTCGTTGGTGCGTTCGTTGGTGCGTTCGTCGGTGCGTTTGTTGGTGCGTTTGTCGAGCGAGTCGCGAAGCCCTCTCGGCTCTCGTCTGGGCCCCAGGTCCCCCGCCCCGCTACTGCGCGATCTGATCCTTGATGCTCTGAAGGATCTTCTTCTCCAGCCGACTGACCTGCACCTGCGAGATGCCGAGCCGGCTGGCCACCTCGGACTGCGTCTGGTCGCGGAAATAGCGCAGAAACACGATCAGCCGCTCCCGCTCGGAAAGCGATTGGATCGCCTCCGTCAGCGCGAGCTTGTCGAACCAGCGCTCCTGCGAGTCGTCGGCGATCTGGTCCATCAGCGTGATCGGGTCGCCGTCGTTCTCGAACACCGTCTCGTGGATCGACGCCGGCGGCTTGTTGGCCTCCTGGGCGAACACGATGTCCTCGGGCGAGACGCCGAGCTCCTCGGCGATTTCGCCGACGGTGGCGGCGCGGCCGAGCCGTTTGGCAAGCTCGTCCTTGACCTTGCGGACGCGGTTCGCCATTTCCTTGAGCGAGCGGCTCACCTTAAGCGTGCCGTCGTCGCGCAGGAATCTCTGAATCTCTCCGATGATCATCGGCACCGCGTAAGTGGAAAACTTCACGTCATACGACAGATCGAATTTATCGACCGACTTGAGCAGCCCGATGCAGCCGATCTGGAACAGATCGTCGCTGTCGTAGCCGCGGTTCGAGAACCGCTGCACGACGGACCATACGAGCCGGATATTCCCGTTCACCAACGTATCGCGCGCCGTCGTGTCGCCGGCCTGGCTGAGCGCGATGAGGCGCTTGACCTCCGTGTCATCCAAAAATGCCGGCGGGGACGACGATCGTTTCGATTCCCATTCCATGCCTCCAACCCCTGCCGCGCGCTTAATTGAACAACGCTTTTTTGGATTCGATCCGTTTCTTCATTTTCAGGCGGGTGCCGCCTCCGGGCACGCTCTCCGCCTCGAAAGCATCCATGAAATTCTCCATGATCGTAAACCCCATGCCGGAACGCTCCAGCTCCGGCCGCGAAGTGAACAAGGGCTGGCGAGCCAGCTCCAAATCTTCGATTCCGCTGCCTTCGTCGCTGACGGATAGAGAGAACGTATCCCCTTCGATGGCCGCTTCCAGCGTGACGACGCCGTCGGGCCGCCCGTCGTACCCGTGGATGATCGCGTTGGTCACGGCTTCCGAGACGACCGTCTTGATCTCGTCGATCTGCTCCAAAGTAGGGTCAAGCTGCGAGACGAACGCGGCGACCGCGACTCTAGCGAACGCCTCATTCTCGGAACGTGCGGCAAACGACAGTTTCATGAAATTGTTTCCGCTCATGATACGACCTCCAGACTGGCCAGCGCCGAGCGCTCGGACTCGTGCAGCGACAGGATTTTGAATAAGCCCGAAAGCTCGAACAGCCGCATCACGCTTGGCTGGGCATCGCAAACGACCATTTTCCCGCCCCGGCTTTTGACCAGTTTGTAACGGCCCAGGATCACGCCCAATCCGGAGCTGTCCATGAACTGAAGCTCTTTCAGGCTGAGCACGACGTGCTCGCAACGGCCTCTCAGGATCGCATCCTCCATTTTGAAACGGACGACGTCCGCGGTGTGATGGTCCAATTCCCCTTTCAAGCGAACGATCAGCACGTTGCGGTGCTGTTCCAGTTCGACTTGCAAACTCATGCCGGCCTACCTCCCCAAGTAAAAGCTTAATCTCCCATTTCTACGAGTCTCGGAACGATTCCTGCCCTCCGACAAAACTAGAAGCGAGGTTCGTTTCTCCGACAAAATACGCCAAAGGGGCGGTGACGTCTTCTCCGTCTTCCCGCCCTGCGCTTTCGTCATTTCGCGAAAAACAATTGACCCGTCGCCCGTTTGAACAGCGTCCACCAGCCGGCCCGGTCGACCGACATCGGCGCTTCCACCGGGAACTCCTTGAGCACCTGTTCGCCGCGGTATACGACCAGCTTTCCTATCGGTTCGCCCGATTTGACCGGAGCTTTCACGGAGGGGTTCAGCACCAGCTCGTGCCGGAGCCCTTTGCCCGCGTCGCCTTTCTTGAGCAGCACGCTGTAGGAGCGCTTGGCCGTCAGCGGCAGCTGGGCCACTTTTCCTTTCTCGATCTTCAGCGTGCCGATCGGATCGCCTTTCTTATAGATCTGCACGTTCGTGTATTGCGCGAACGCGTAATCGAACAGATGCGAGACCTCGGCGTTGCGCGTCTTCGTATTCGGCTCGCCCATCACGACCGCGATCAGGCGGAGATTGTCCCGGCGGGCGGTCGCCGACAAGCAGAACTTCGCTTCGCTCGTGAAGCCGGTCTTGAGCCCGTCGGCCCCGTGGTAGAAACGGACGAGCTTGTTCGTGTTCACGAGCCAGAACGGCTTGTCGCTGTCTTTGCGGAGATAGTCTTGGTAAAGACCGGTGAATTTCGTGATCTGCTCGTACTTCAACAGCTCCCGCGACATGATCGCGATGTCGTGCGCGGAAGAGACATGCCCGGCGGCCGGAAGACCGTTGCAATTGACGAAAGTCGTCTCGGTCATGCCCAGCTCCTTGGCCCGGTCGTTCATCATGCGGACGAATTCCGTTTCGCTGCCCGCCAGCTTCTCCGCGAGCGCGACGGAAGCGTCGTTGCCCGACGCCAGAGCGACGCCTTTGAGCATTTCCTCGACCGTCATTTCTTCCCCCGGCTCGAGGAATATTTGAGAGCCGCCCATCGAAGCGGCGTACTCGCTCGTCCGCACCTTGTCCGTCATTTTGAGGCGGCCTTGGTCGATCGCCTCCATGACGAGCAGCATCGTCATGATTTTCGTGATGCTGGCAGGCGGCAGCGCCGTGTGGCTGTTTTTCTCGAACACGACGGTCCCGCTGTCGGCATCCATCAAAATCGCGGACCGGGCGTTCGGGGCGAGGTCCGTGGCGGGTTTGGCGGGTACGTTCTCCTTTGCCATGGCGGCCGGCGCAATCGCGAACGAGGCGAATAACGCCATCGAACAAAGGAACAGAGACAATCGGTATCGTCGTACGTTCAAAACGGACTTCCCCCTCCGGATGGCCTGATGTCGGCTATGGTTTCTTCTTCCATCCAGTCTGCCCGGGGGAGCGGCAAATTATTCGGCGGGTTACAGCGGCAGATCGCGTCTGCGGAACAGCATGACCGCCAATCCGAACGCGATCAAGCCCACGGCGGCGAGAATGGGCAGGTTGACCGCCAGATTCGCGGAACCTCCGATGATTTCGTCCGGCCGATACAGCGAGAAAAGCGAGAAGTCGCGCAGCCAATCCGTTTTATCGCTGATTTTGCCGATCAAATCCAAGCTGAAGAACAGGAAAACGATCGTGCCGGAAATGCCCGCCGCCCTCTTCTCGTCGTTGCAAAGCGACGACACCAAGAAGGTGATGCCCGCCGCCGCGAAGAACAAGAGGAACGCGGAAGCGTTGAGCTGGAGGAACTTGCCGGTATGGAAAACGTAGTCTCCCCGCAATAACCATCCGTTGCCGGCAATCCCCGCGAGCGTGGTAACGCCCATGATGAGGAACAACCCGGTGACCAGAACCGCGGCCTGCGTCAACGCGACTTTCGCCCGGGTTGTCGGAGTCGACAGCAAATACGCCATGGATCCTTGATCCACCAGCTTCGCCATGAGCTGCGTCGACAGCTGCACGCACACGATCGCGAGAAGGAGAACGAGTATGAGCCCATAGTATTCTCCCGAGATAAAGGCTTCGGCGCTGCCATTGAAGTTTGCCAGGCCGAACGCCTTGCCCACGCTCTCCGGCATCGATCGAACCAATTCGTCGATCGACTTCGCGTTGCGGGCAATGCCGGGATAAAGCCAGAACATCAGCAGGATATAAAACGCGGACCCGAACGCGAAATTCAGGAAGCCTTTCAGCTTCACCTTCAACATCTGCTTGTACAAGGCGGCGTTCATCGCGCACCCTCCTTCCGGTCATAGAAATTCATGAACACGTCCTCCAGGTTCTGCGTGAAAACGTCGAGGTTGCGCACCTGATACTTGGCGGTTTCTTCCAAAAATTTCCCGTAAT
Organism: Cohnella caldifontis; assembly: GCF_029360585.1. Taxonomy (GTDB): domain Bacteria; phylum Bacillota; class Bacilli; order Paenibacillales; family Paenibacillaceae; genus Cohnella; species Cohnella caldifontis. The sequence goes on from NZ_JAQZSJ010000001.1 coordinate 281,850, forward strand.
CGCCCTGGACGGCCACGCGCACCCGGGCCCCTTCGCGCGAATCGATCGCCAAGCCGGACTTCGCGAATGCGTCGGCTTCGGCTTCGCTCGCGAAGAGGACCTCGAACAGCTTCCGCTGCATGGATTGCAGTTCGTGAATGTCTTTCACCGCGACGATGACGCCGTCTTTGATGATCGCCGCGCGGTCGCACGTCCGTTCGATCTCCGGGAAGCTGTGCGACGACATCAGGAACGTCGTGCCTCTCGCCTTTTCCTCCAGCACGATTTCGATGAAAACTTTCTGCATCAGCGGATCGAGACCGGACGTCGGTTCATCCAAGATGATCAATTCGGGGTCATGCATGAAAGCGGCCACGATGCCCACTTTTTGTTTCATGCCTTTGGACATTTTGCGGATCGGCGTGTTGACGTCGAATTGGAGGCGGTCGATCAGGCGGGCGCGTTTGGACGGATCCCGGAGTCCCTGCATGGCGGCCATGAAATCGAGGAACGCCTTGCCCGTCATCCCTTCGATAAAGGCGATTTCCCCGGGCAAATACCCGACGAAAGCCTGCACCTTGCCCTGCTCTTTCCACGTATCGAACCCGTTCACCTTCACGGTTCCTTGATCCGGCTTCATGAAGCCCATGATGTGGCGGATCGTTGTCGATTTCCCCGCGCCGTTCGGTCCGAGGAAACCGAAAACTTCGCCTTTGCCCACCGAGAAAGCGACATCGAAAATGCCCCTTCCGTTCGGAAATTTCTTCGTTACATGCTCGACGGATAACATGCCGGCACCTCCGGATCTTGAAAAAATGAAATGATATCATTCAAATATTTCATATGTTATACTATTCCGGAAAGCGAGCATCGTCAATGATTTTGTGAAATATTTTTATTTAATAATTTCATAAATTACAAAATAAAAATGGAGATTGGGTGAATTTCATGAACGGATTCGAGAAACGGTCGCGGCAAATCAAAGAAAAGATCGTCAAAACCACAATCGACCTGCTCGGCACCACGGATCCGAACCGCATCCGAATCGCCGACATCGCCAATGCGGCGAAAGTTTCGCAGGTGACGATCTACAATCATTTCGAAAGCAAGGAGAACCTGCTCCGCGAAGCGATCAAGCAGTTCCTCGAAGTCATGATCGCCGATTTCGAAACTTACCTGAATGAAAGCCACTCGCTGAAGGAGAAAATCGAGTACATCCTGTTTCGGGAGAAACAATATTTCAAGCTCATCCCTCCCCGGGTTCTTCAAGAGCTGATGCTGAGCGACCCCGAAATGGCCGGTTACGTGGAGCGGATCTATCTGGAGAAGTCGCTGCCGATGACGGTTCGCATCCTGGAGGAAGGGAAGCAAAACGGGGAGATTTCCGAGCGCGTTTCGATCGAAAACGTGCTGGCGCTCATGCAGCTGTACATGAACCAGTATGAAACGATGCTGCGGATGGCCGGCGAAAGCGGCGACGTCGAACGGTTCGTCGAGGAAATGGTGCATTTGTTCTTCTACGGCATCTGCGGAAAAGAATGAGACGCGCGAAAAAACCCCAAGCCGGCGGAAAACGCCGCTTGGGGTTTCTTACGTAACATTATGCGATTCGCCGTTTGCTCAAATCATCAACAACTCGCGGATATCCTCCTCGCCCAGCGAAGCCAGCGCTTCCTCGCCCGGCTGCACGACGGCGTCGATCAGATCCCGCTTGCGCTGCTGGAGCTCGTGCATTTTCTCCTCGATCGTTCCTTGCGTGACGAGACGGATGACCTGCACGACGTTCTTCTGCCCGATCCGGTGGGCGCGGTCGGCCGCCTGCTGTTCCACGGCGGGGTTCCACCAGAGGTCGTACAGCAGCACGGTGTCGGCGCCGGTCAAGTTGAGCCCCGTTCCGCCCGCCTTCAGCGAGATCAAGAATACTTCCCCTTCGCCTTCGTTGAACCGGCCGCACAGCTCCACGCGCTCGCGGCCCGGCGTCTGGCCGTCCAGGTAGAAATACGCGACGCCCAGCTTCTCCAATTCGCCGCGGATCAAGCCGAGCATCTCGGTGAACTGGGAGAAAATCAGCATGCGTTTGCCCGCGCCGCGGCACTCTTCGATGACCTCGAGCAACTGCTCCAGCTTGCTGGAGCCTCCTTCGTATCCCTCGACGAACAGGTTCGGATGGCAGCAAAGCTGCCGCAGCCGGGTCATGCCGGCCAAAATATGCATTCGGCTCTTCTGGAAGCCTTCCTCCCGGATCCGCTTCCGCGCGTCTTCTTGCAGCCGGGTCAGATAAGCCAAATAAAGCTTCTTCTGTTCCGGCAGCAGTTCGGACGTCTGCACCGTTTCGATTTTCTCCGGCAGTTCCTTGAGCACGTCACCCTTGAGCCGGCGGAGCAGGAAAGGCCGGATTTTGCGCGCCACCTGCTCCTGCGACAGCTCCGAGAAATGCCGGCGGCTGACGAACAGCTCGGGGAACACCGCGTCGAAGATCGACCACAATTCCTCGAGCCGATTCTCGACGGGCGTTCCGGTCAGCGCGAACCGGTGCTTGGCGCGGATATCCTTGACGGACTGGGCCGTCTGGGTCGCGTGGTTTTTGATCGCCTGGGCTTCATCCAGAATGAGCGCGTGGAACATGAGCTCGGCGAAAGCGTCGGCGTCCCTTCGCAGCAGCGGATACGAGGTGATCAGCACGTCGATGCCCGCCAAATTTTCCAGGATGCCGCCTCTCGCTTCTTTATCGCCTTCCACGACGACGGCGCGGACCTCCGGCGCGAATTTCCGCAGCTCATTCCGCCAGTTATACGTCAGCGAAGCCGGGCAGACGATCAACGCCGGCCGGCCGGTTTCCCGCAGCTCGGGCAGCTCCGACAGCAGAAACGCAATGCTTTGGAGCGTCTTGCCGAGGCCCATGTCGTCCGCGAGGATGCCGCCGAACCTGTAGTGGGACAACGTCTTCATCCATTGGTATCCGAATTTCTGGTAATCCCGCAAAATCGGGGCCACCGACTCCGGAACCGGGAAATCGAGGCTGTCCGGATTCCGCATGTTCTCGATCAACTCGCGGAACCGCTGCCCCAGCTTGACATGCGCGGTCTTGTCGTCCGGATCGAGGAAACGGAGGCCCCGGGCGACCGGCAGCTGCAGCCTCGTCGACCCCAGATCGCCCCTTCGGAGATCCATTTCCTCCAGCAGCCGCCCGATCGAGGCGTAACCTTCGTCCTCGAGCGACACGTATGCCCCGTCCGGCATCCGGTAGTACTTTTTCTTTTCGACCAGATGCCGAAGCAAATGCCGGATCTCGTCCTCGTCGATGCCCTCCATGTCGAAACGGACTTCCAGCCAATCCGTGCCCGCGTCCAGGTCGATCGTGATTTTCGGAGGGCGCGGCGGCGCTTCGAGCATCCGCTCGACCTCGGGCGTGGCGTACACTTCCGTCCATCGGTTCAGCTGGGGGAGCGTCCGGAACAGGAAGTGGTAAATTTCGTCTTCCTCGTCCAAATGAAGCCTGCGGCCGTCGTAGCGGAACGGGATTTGCTCGATCAAGCCCATGACGCGGCTTTCCTTCTCCCCGTCGCGCAGGAGAATGCGGTCGGACCTTGCGCTCCGGCCTTCCCGGTCCGCCAGCGGGTCCAGCGTGACGTCGCCGTAGACGAATTCCAGCCGGGCCAGCAGCCGGTCTCCTTCGCCGCGGTCCAGGTACAGTCTCGCCGACAGCGGAGCGGTTACGATGCGGTTTTGCACGTCCTCTTCGAAGATCACCGGACCGACGCGCCTAAGCCCGGGAACGACGCGGGCCAGGAACAATTCCAGATGGGCGGGGGAAATCAGCACTTGATAGCCCGAATTGCGGGAAAACATGTTTTTCAGTTCGCCGATCTGCTTGACCGCCTCGGCGTCCATGCGGTAAATCCGGTTCCCTTCCAAGAGCAAGTCGTAAGATTCGAGAACCGTCAGAAACTGCAGTCCCTCCACCGCGACCCGGTATACGTTGGGAGAGGGTTGGCCGAATCGGAACGTGAGCGGAACGTTCCCCGGCGCTTCCTTCATCTCTTCGTACGTCTGCCCGCCGTGGACGAACCGGACGTTCGCGCGCAGCAGCAGGGGAAGCAGCTTCTCCCAAGCGAACGGCGGAATGAACAGCGCCCGCTCGTTATTGGAATAGCCGGAAAAAGCGTACATCAGGTGGGACTCCCGATACGCCGCCTCGTTGCGGGCGATCTCCCCGAGGATGGAGAGGATTTCCCGGTCCGTCTCGGTAAACGCGTGCGCGTCCGGGTCCAGCGTGAACAGCTTCGCGATTTCGAACGGGGTCCGGCTTTCCACGTGGGCGAGCAGCGGCTTGATTTTCTGGATCGTGTACAGCCGCTTGACGCCCAGCTTAAGCTCGATCGTCAGCGTCGGTTTGCGTCCGGAACCCGCGGCCGTGCAAGTATATTCCACGCGAACAAGCTCCGAATCGCCCAGCCGGTACGTTTCCCCGGACTCGGCGGCCGGCGCCCGGTCGAAAATGGCGATCATGCTGCGGGCGAGAAACAAATGTTCGTTCGTGATGACCGGAGCGGCTTCCGCCGCCATCGCGGATCCTTGCAGCTCGTGAATGCGAAGGAGAACGGCCGCTACGTGTTTGCAGAATCCGCCGTAGGAATCGCCGTACGGGCAGTCGCAATGGGCCGACGGCTTGCCGCCGTCCTCCAGCTCCAAATGGACGCGGTAACGCTCCGTCCCCACCACGACGGCGTCGAACAAGCGGCCGTCGGGATCGCGTTCCAGGCGCTGCACCCTTTTTTGCTTGAAGTAGGTTTGGCCTTTGGCATAGATGTCGTCTCCGCACCATTCGCGGATATCGGCCAGCGTTATCGGTTGCGTCATGCTCCGTCCCTTCCCGTCTCCGGTCCAATTTGGGAGTAAACCGTATCTACTCATTATATCACAGGAAGGCAAATTTACCGGTTCGGACATGAAAACAGCGCCCGGGAAGCGAGGCTTCCGGGCGCCGCGACTGTCCGGCTGACCGCCGGCAGGAGCCGATTACATTTGCGGCAATACCGCCGTCACCAGCGAGATGAACTTGTCCTTGACCTTCTCCGACGTCTCCATGACTTCCTCGTGGGACAGCGGCTGATCGAGAATGCCGGCGGCCATGTTGCTGATGCAGGAGATGCCCAGCACCTCCAAGCCGGCATGGCGCGCCACGATGACTTCGGACACCGTCGACATGCCGACCGCGTCTCCTCCGATCGTCCGCAGCATGCGGATTTCGGCCGGCGTTTCGTAATTGGGCCCCAGCAGACCGACGTAGACGCCTTCCTTGACTTCGAAGCCGAGGCCGGACGCCGTCTTCTTCGCGACTTCCCGCAGCCTGCGGCTGTAAGCCTCCGACATGTCGGGAAACCGCACGCCGAGCGCGTTGTCGTTCGGGCCGACGAGCGGATTGCGGCCGGTTAAGTTGATATGGTCGGTAATGACCATCAGGTCGCCGGGCTCGAACCCGAGGTTGACGCCGCCCGCCGCGTTCGTGACGAGCAGCTTCGACACGCCCAGCGCCTTCATGACGCGCACGGGGAGCGTCGTCCGCTCCGCCTCGTATCCCTCGTACAGATGGAACCGCCCGCGCATCAGCGCCACGTTTCTCCCTTGCATGCGGCCGATCACGAGCTCGCCGGCATGACCTTCCACCGTGGAAATCGGGAAGTGCGGGATTTCATGGTACGGGATCGTGACCGAATCCTCCAGGTCGTCTCCGAGCACGCCGAGGCCGGAGCCCAGGATGAGCAGGATTTCCGGTTTCGCCTTGATCCGGGATGCGATGTATTCGGCCGCCTCGTCGATGACGGCTTTCGTTGCGTGTTTGGACATGTTCGGGTTGTCTCCTCTCTCCGTTTAAACCAATCGTTCCAAAAAGCTATGTCCGTGCGTGTTCAAACCGACGCCGAAATTGTCCGCGATCGTCGCGGCCAAATCGGCGTACGTCGGCATCGTGCCGAGTCCGGACGGGTTGGCGAACGCGGGGCTGTATGCCAGCAGCGGCACGTATTCCCGCGTATGGTCGGTGCCGGAATGGGTCGGGTCGTTGCCATGGTCCGCGGTGATGACGAGCAAATCGCTCGCGGCCAGGGTCGCGATCAAATCCGGAACCGCCCGGTCGAATTCCTCAAGCGCCCGAGCGTAGCCGACGGGATCGCGGCGATGGCCGTACAGCGAATCGAAATCGACCAAGTTCACGAAGAGCAGCCCCCGGAACGATCCGCGCAGCTCCTGCAGCGTCGTTTCGATGCCGTGGGCGTTGCTCTTCGTCGGCGTTGCGCGCGTGATGCCTTCCCCGTCGAAAATATCGTTGATCTTGCCGACGGCGACGACGTCGTACCCGCCGCCCTTCAGCGCATTCAGAGCCGTCGGGGCCGGCGGCTTCAGCGCGTAGTCGTGGCGGTTCGGCGTCCGCTTGAACGCGCCGGGCTGCCCGACGTACGGACGGGCGATGACGCGGCCGACGGAGAACTCGTCCCGCATCGTCAACCGCCGCGCGATTTTGCACGCCGCATACAGCTCTTCGAGCGGGATGATCTCCTCGTGCGCGGCCAGCTGAAATACGCTGTCAGCCGAAGTGTAGACGATCCAGGCGCCGGTTTTCATCTGTTCTTCGCCCAGTTCGTCTAAAATTTCCGTGCCGGACGCGGGCTTGTTCCCGATCACCTTGCGCCCCGTCTCTTGCTCGAAAGCCTCGATCAACTCGGCGGGAAAACCGTCCGGGAACGTGCGGAACGGCGTTTCGATCCGCAGCCCCATCAATTCCCAATGCCCGGTCATCGTGTCTTTGCCCGCCGATACTTCCCCCATCTTGCCGAAATACGCGGACGGCTTCGGTTCCTCCGGCCAATCCCCGATCGGCGCGATGTTGGCGAGTCCGAGCCGCCGCAAATTCGGCAGCGACAGATCCGGGACCGAGCGGGCGATATGCCCGAGGGTGTGCGCGCCTTTGTCCCCGTAGGCGGGCGCGTCCGGCAGCTCGCCGATGCCGACGCTGTCGAGCACGATGACGCCGATTCTCGTGAACTTCAATTCGCTCTCCCCTTCATGCGCTTAAGCCCGGCGTCCCGCTCGCTTCAGCGGGCCCGCGGATGCGCGCGGTCGTATTCCTCTTTCACTTTCGCCCGGGCGGCGCTTTGATACGATTGGGTCGCCTGGAGGCTGACGTGCCCGAGCATCTCCTGGACCGCCCGAAGATCTGCGCCGTTCTCCAGCAGATGGACGGCGAACGAACGCCTCAGGGATTGAGGAGTCGGCTCCGCGTCCAATCCCGCCGCGCGGGCGTGTTTCTTGATGCATTTCCAGAAGCCTTGCCGGGTCATCCGCCGCCCGAGCCGGCTCGGGAACAGCACGCCGGCAAGCTTGTCCCCGTCCGCTGCCGCCTTCAACAGGGCCGGCCGGCCTTCCGACATAAAGCGGGTCAAGGCGCGTACCGCCGATGCGCCGATCGGCACGAGCCGCTCCTTGCCCCCGGCGCCGGCGCAGTGCAGAAACCCGAGATCGGCTCTCACGTGCGACGCGTCGAGCGCCAGCAGCTCGGATACCCGCATGCCGGTCGCGTACAGCACCTCGAGCATGGCCCGGTCCCGCAGCCCTTCCGGCGTCGCTTCATCCGGCGCTTCCAGCAGCTTCTCCACGTCCCCGCGCTCCAGCGCCCGCTGCGCTCTGCGTTCGGCCTTCGGCGCTTCGATCTGCAGCGTGGGATCCCGATCCAGTACCCGGTCGATCACGCCGTAGCGGCACAGCCTGCGGATCGAGGCCAGCCGTCGGGCGGCCGTGGCCGCGGACTTGCCTTCTTTGGCCAGCCGCTGCAAGTAGCTTTGCACGTGGAAAGGCTGCAACGCGGAAGGCGCGGTTACGCCTATCTTCTCCATGGCGTCCAAGAAATCCTTCAGATCCGCGCCGTACCCCGCGCGCGTGTGCTCCGAGATTCGCGGGTTCCGCGCCAGATCTTCCATATATGCCTGGATCCAGCGTCTCATCGCGGCTTTCCGTCCCCCCTACTCCCCATACCAATAGAACAGGCGAAGACGGTCTCCGGGCGAAGCGCCCGGATCGGCTCCTTCGCCGGACCGAAACACCTTATAGGCCCGCCCCTCCGGCTCCCGATACGGATCGGACGGCTTGAGCCAACCATGGAACCAGCCGAACAGGCTGTGCACGATCACCGTCATCGCGAGGAACAGCAGCGTAAACTGCAGCCGGCTCCACCATTTGCCATACGGTTCCTTCATTCCCATCCCGCCCTTGTCCGCGTATTCTCGTTACACCGTATGAGATCGGACAAGGTTTGATGTCTACCGCGCCGGGATCAGAGCGGGACGTACCGATCGCCGAGCGCCTCGGCCACTTGCGGATGCCGGAAAGCGCCGCCGTGCACGTTCACGCCGGACGCGAGAACCGGATCCGCGGCCAGCGCTCCTTCGAAGCCGAGGGACGCCAGACGCAACACATAATCGATCGTCACGTTCGTGAGCGCCAGCGTCGAAGTGCGGGGAACGGCGCCCGGCATGTTGGCGACGGCGTAATGGATCACCCCGTGCTTCTCGTAGACCGGGTTATCGTGCGTCGTCGCCCGGTCGATCGTTTCGATGGAGCCGCCCTGGTCGACCGCCACGTCCACGATGACCGCGCCTTTTTTCATCGTTTTCACCATGTCCTCGGTCACGAGCCGCGGCGCCCTCGCCCCGGGCACGAGCACGGCTCCGATGAGCAGGTCCGCCTTCCGCACGGCGCTGGCGATGTTATGGGGATTGCTGGTCAACGTCCGCAGCCGTCCCTGGAACACGTCGTCCAAATACCGCATGCGCTCGGCGCTTTTCTCCAGTACCACGACGTCGGCGCCGAGGCCGAGCGCCATTTTGGCGGCGTTCGTGCCGACGATGCCGCCGCCCAGGATGATGACCTCTGCCGGAGGCACGCCCGGCACGCCGCCGAGCAGAACGCCGCGGCCGCCTTGGAACGCCTCCAAGTACTTGGCCCCCTCCTGCACCGACATGCGTCCCGCCACCTCGCTCATCGGAGTCAGCAGCGGCAGGGTCCGGTTCGGCAGCTGGATCGTTTCGTACGCGATGGCCGTTACGCCGGCCGCGGCCAAAGCCCGGGCCAAGTCCGGCGCCGCGGCCAAGTGCAGGTACGTAAACAGGAGCAAGCCCGGACGGAAGAAACCGAACTCCTCCGCGATCGGTTCCTTCACCTTTACGATCAGGTCGGACCGGCCCCAGACATCGGCCGCGGAACCCAAAATCTCGGCGCCGGCAGCCGCATACTCCTCGTCCGGAAACCCGCTCCCGCTTCCCGCCCCGGCCTGCACCAGCACGCGATGCCCGGTTTCCTTCAGCATGCCGGCGCCGGCAGGCGTCAAGGCGACGCGGTATTCGTGTTTTTTGACCTCTCTCGGCAATCCGACGATCATTCGACGCACCCCCTTGAGGAATCCCTGCCTAAATGTTGCACAACCCTGCTGCGCTCACATATTTTGCTACGGGTGATGAAGACATGAACGTCAAAATCGAACGATTGCTGGCCAACGCGGCCAGGCGGAAGTCCGGTCCGAAATCGGAGCGGCTGCTGGTCGCCTTGAAACGGGGTCCGGCGTACCGCCGATGCATCGGCCGCCTGAAAGCTTCCGGCGTCATGCCGATTAAAACGAACGACGTCCACCGCCTCATCTGCTGCCACGCGGACAAACGCACCGGACGCGCGCGGCTGCGGAACCACCCCGACGTCGCCTACGTCGAGCGGGACGCCGGCGTCAAAGCCCATGACTGCGGATGCCGGGCGGGCATCCGCGCTATCGTCGTGCCCTGGAACGTGCGCCGGGTCAAAGCGGCGCCGGTGTGGTCCCGCACCCGCGGATCGGGGGTCCGGGTCGCGGTGCTGGATACCGGCATCGCCCGCCATCCCGACCTGAAGATCGCCGGTGGCGTGAATACGCTCGGCGGGCGCTCGTTCGCGGACGACAACGGCCACGGCACCCATATTGCGGGCATACTTGCCGCGACCGGACGCCGGCGGCTGACCGGCGTCGCGCCTGCCGTCCGGTTGTATGCCGTGAAGGTGCTGGATGCCGCGGGGAACGGATTCGTGTCCGATATCATCGAAGGAATCGACTGGAGCCTGAAGCGCGGCATCCGGGTCCTGAACATGAGCTTCGGCACGTCCGCGGACAGCTTGGCGCTTCGGAACGCGATCCGCAGAGCCCGCCGCAAAGGCGCGGTCGTCGTCGCCTCCGCCGGCAACGAGGGTCCGTTGAACCGCAGGCTGGATGCGCCCGCCCGTTATCCGGAGACGATCGCGGCCGCGGCCTCCACCCGGGCGAACCGCGCCGCCTCGTTCTCCAGCCGGGGCCGCAATATCGCCGTGGCCGCGCCCGGCGTGAATATCCTGTCCACGCTGCCGGGCGGCAAATACGGCCGGATGTCCGGCACCTCGATGTCCGCCCCGCATGTCGCGGGCGGAGCCGCCCTGCTGCGCGCCTTGTCTCCGAAGCTGTCCCCCGCTTCCGTCGCCAAACGACTGAAAGCGGCGGCTCTGCCGATTCCCGGCGGGAAACGGTCGGCCGGTTCCGGCCTGCTGCGAATCGCGCCGGCCGCCGCCGGACTTGGCACGAAAACGCGGACCTGACGCTGCCGCCGATCCCGTTAACGCTGCGGGGGCGGAATTCCCTTACTTGATCCCGAGCAACTCCCGAATCCGGGGCTCGATTTCCTCCGGTTTCACCGCGGGCTCGATCCGATCGGCGACCCGGCCTTCCCGGTCAACCAGGAATTTGGTGAAATTCCAACGGATATCCTTCTCGCCGTCGGTCGACTCCACCGGCGGCGGAGTCTGTTCCTTCAAGTAACGATACAACGGGTGCTCATCCGGCCCATTGACCTCGATCTTTTCGAACATCGGGAACGTCACGCCGTAGTTCGTCCGGCAGAACGACCCGATTTCCTCGCTCGTGCCGGGCTCCTGCGCCCCGAATTGGTTGCAGGGAAACCCGAGAACGGCCAGCCCTTGTTCCGCATACGAGTCGTACAAGCGCTGCAGCCCCTCGTATTGCGGCGTCAATCCGCATTGGCTCGCCGTGTTCACGATCAGCAGCACCTTGTTCCGGTAAGGCGTCAAATCCGTCTCCCGTCCGTCCAGCGTCCGGACTTCGAACTCGTAGACCGACATGCGATTCCTCTCCTTTAATAGGGAGTTTGACTTCGTCAATCTCTCCTGATTCAACTGGTGCCAGTTCCTGCTTCTATGATGTACAATCCAAGTATAATCGATTTGTTTCGAGGGGGGAAATTCCATGTCGCTGTACGACATCGAAGTGCGGGGCATACGCGGGGAAACGCTGAGAATGGAGGATTACCGGGGAAAGGTCCTGCTGATCGTGAATACGGCCAGCCAGTGCGGCTTCACTCCCCAGTATTCCGAGCTTCAGCGGCTGCACGAAACTTACGGCCCGCAGGGGCTGCAAGTGCTCGGTTTTCCGTGCAACCAGTTCGCCGGCCAGGAGCCGGGTTCGAACGAGGAAATCCGGCAGTTCTGCCAATTGAACCATGGGGTCACGTTCCCGCTGCACGCCAAAATCGAAGTCCGCGGACCCGGCGCCCATCCGCTTTTCCGCCATCTTACCCGCGAGGCGCGCGGATTTCTCGGAACGAAGGCGATCAAGTGGAACTTCACGAAGTTTCTCGTCGACCGGGACGGACGCGTCGTCAAACGTTTCGCCCCGAACGCCGCGCCGGCCAAAGTCGAACCGTACATCCGCAAGCTGTTGGAAGCGTGAAGACATCCAACCCTTGAACGAAACGCGAATGGGCTCCCTGACCGAAACGGCAGGGGGCCCATCGTGTCCTTATGCGCTTGTTCGCGGCCCTCCGGATCGACGAGAACCATGGCGCCTCCCGCCGATGTTTCGCCGACGGAAGCGTCGCGCAGAATTCCCTTGAACGCGTCGCTGATCATGATCGTCATGACCGATACGGCGATGTGCCGCAGCCGCTCGTCCAGCACCTGCTCCGCTTTGCCCATCGTATTCTGCGCGGAACGCGCCGCGTTCGTCTCCACGATGTCGGAGGCGATCCAGTACGAACCCCAGCCGGTGAGCGAGACGGCCAGCACGATCGGGACGATGAAGGTCATCCGCATGCGATTCTGAAAGAATTGATTGTAGTAGAAATGCGAGAGCAAGCGGCGCAACCTCCCGAAAACGGTTTCTTCTACAATCTATCGCATCAGGTATACTTTGGTAAAGAACAAACCGTTGGGGAGCATTGCGGACCCATACGATGTACGGAGAAGTCGGATAACGGCGACGTTTTTGCTAAAATAAGAGGCGGATATCCGACAAAGTCGGACAACGGAGGCACTTTTGCTGAAAATGGGGGCGGATATCCGGGAAAGTCGGACAACGGCGGCGTTCTTCGCGCGAATTCGAGCGAGATGCACGAGAAAGCCGTACATCGGCGCACATGGGAGGTTTGCATGAAAAAAGCCCGACCGCGGAGGTCGGGCGCTTTCGCACTTTTCGGGCAACTCTCGTTCGTTATTTCGCGTCTCCCGAGGATTCTCCCGCCCGGGCGGCGTTGCATTTGGCGCACAGGCCTTGGAAATCGAGGCGGTGGTCCAGCACGGTGAAGCCGTATTCCTTCTCCAGCCGTTCTTCCAGCGGAATCAGCCAGTCTTCCATAATCTCCGTCATGGAGCCGCATTGCACGCAGATCAGATGGTGATGGTGGTGCTTGGTGCTCTCCGCCCGGAGATCGTAACGGGCGACGCCGTCGCCGAAGTTCATTTTCTCGACGACATGCATTTCGCTGAGCAGCTCCAACGTCCGGTAGACGGTCGCCAAGCCGATCTCGGGCGCCTTCTCCTTGACGAGCATGAACACGTCTTCCGCGCTGAGATGGTCTTCCTCGTTCTCCAGCAGTACGCGCACCGTCGCTTCCCGTTGGGGGGTCAGTTTGTAGCCCTGAGACTGAAGCTGCTGCTTGATTTTTTCGATCCGGGCTTCCTCCAAAACCTTTCCCCCTCCGGTCCATTCGTTTGGTTCCATTATAGGGGGAGGCCGTTCCGGAAGTCAAACCCGAACCTGCTAGAATCGCGCCGCGCCGATAGATTGTACCGCCGCTTGCGCTTCGGGCGCGGCGCGTTCCAGCAGCAGCGGCGACACGTAGGCTTCGTAGAGGGAAGCGAGCGCCAGCATGCCCATCATGAGCGCCGCCGCCGCGGTATGGGCGAGGAACGGCGGCAACAGGTTGCCTTTGCGCCGGAACAGCCTATCCTTGACGACGAAGTAGGCAAACCGGGCCGAGGAGACGCTCGCGATCATGAGCGCCGGGATGACGAGCGCATTCTGGGGCGCCACGGCCGCGAGCGAGAACCACACGCCCTGCCAGGCGTATTCGTTCACGAGCAGGCCGACGGCGAAACCGATCAGCACGCCTTTCAGGAAATCCAGGATCAAGACGAGCGGAAGGCCGATCACGGACACGCCGAGCAGCCAAATCAGCACGAGCCATTTAGCATAGAAGAGCAGGCTGTCCCGGAACGCCGCCGCGACGTTCCAGTCCTCCGGGGTTTTCGCCGACTTCAGGTAAACGCCCAGATGCTGGGCGAGTTCTTGCCGTTGCTCCAGCGTCAAGGCATGGACGAGCAGCACGCCGAATACGGCCCCTACGGCCAGCAGCACGCCCACGAACAAATACAGGTTCAGGTTTTCACGGGCCGACAGATTCCACAAGCGAGCCATGATCGTCCTTACGCCCCTTTCGTCCGACAGTAGGCGGTCTCGTGCCTAATGTATGTCGGACAAGGGGGATTTAGAAGGATTCCGAAAGCTTGCCGTACTTGCCCCCGCTGCCGGGCGTGAAGGTCGCGCGGCCTTCTCTCGCGGCGACGATCGCCGAGGCGATCCGCTCTCCCGCCGTTGCCGCGATGCGTTCCCGGGACGCCCGGTGCAGCACTTCCATTTCCGTCCCGACCTCCTCCAGCAGGCGGTCCCGCAAGACGCGGCCCACGCCGGGAAAGAAGGACAGCGGCACCTGCGGCCGATAAGGAGCCCGGAACTCCGGATGCATGGGCTCGCCGCGATCCGCCAGCATCTCGATCCGGCCCGACACGCCGCGGATCAGCTTCCGGCTGCCGCAGGACGGGCAGACCTCCGCGACCTCCTCGTCCGAGCCGCTGCCGACGGCTTTGCGGCATTCCGCGCAGTAGGTCGTATGGTATTTGCCGAGTAGAGGATGGAGACCGTAATTCGCGAGAATCCGGCGTCCATCCTCGCCTCTCAGCGCCTTGACCCATTCCCGGAAAGTCGGCCCGGCCATCAGCATCTCGTTGCATTCCCGGCCGATCATGCCGGTGGAATGGGCGTCCGAATTCGTTAGGAACGGGTAGCGCTCCATCTCCGAGAGCCGGTCCGCCATGTCGGAATCCGCGCTGAGCCCCAGCTCGACCGCGGCGATGCCGTCCGGGTCGAGCCGGTCGGCGAGACGGTCGGCGGAGCAGCCGAGCAGCCCCCGGTGCGGCGTGAAGACGTGGGCCGGCACGAGAACGCCGCCTCGGGCCAACAGCTCCTCCTGCAGTTCCCTGGCGGTCGCCCGCAGCCGCTGGGAGCTGAGCATGACGTTTTTCTGCCGCGGAGCCATCCAGGCGGTCCATTCTTTCATGGCGCGCATGTCGGGGAGAAAACCGAGCAAGTGGAACGGTCCGCCGCCCGGTTCGCGCACCTCCATCTCGGCGCCGGGCAGGATCACCGTGTCGCGGTACCGGATTCCCCCGCCCTCAGCCTCTTCCATTTCCCCCGATTCGAGACAGCGGTCGATATCCGCCTGTACGGCCGGGGAATGGCAATCGATCACGCCGATCAGCTGGATGCCTTTGCGCTCCGAAGCCTCATGCGCGATCGAACGGAAGGTCAGGTCGCGGCTGGCGCTGATTTTCACCGGCTGCCCGCCGTCCGAGCGGCCGATATGCACGTGCAGGTCGGCAAAAAACGGGCGGAGCCCGTTATCCGTTTCCTTCATCCCGGCAACGATCCCGTCGTCGCCTGCAGCTGCCAGGCGTAGACGGCCAGCAGCGTCTTCGCGTCGCAAATGCGGCCGTCCCTGATGTATTGCCAAGCCTGCTCCAGCGTGATCGCCTCGCAAGTCATGAACTCTTCCTCGTCCAAGTGGACTTCACCTTGACGCAGCTCATCCGCGTAATACAGATGCACCACTTCTTCGGCGAATCCGGGGGACGTGGAGAACGATTGCAGATGCTTCAGGCTCGCGGCTTTGAACCCCGTCTCCTCTTCCAGCTCCCGGCCCGCCGCCTCGAGCGGATCTTCCCCCGGCTCCAGCTTGCCCGCCGGAATTTCCACCTGCGCCTTCTCGAGCGGCTTGCGGAACTGCTCGACGACCAACATTTTCCCTTCCTCCGTGAGCGCCAGCACGGCGACCGCCCCGGGGTGCTTCACGATTTCGCGCGTCGCGGTTCCGCCGTCGGGCAGCCGCACCGTATCCACCTGCAGGGAGATCATGCGGCCCTGGAAAATCGGTTTCGTCTCGATCGTTTCTTCATAAAAAGGGTGTCTTCCCCCTTCGTTCGTCTTCAAAAGGTTCATCCTCCCGTCATGTTCCTGCCTTATTCCTCATAGGATCAAGGTAACGGCTTGTCCCCGAGAATGCAAGCCCCGAAGCGGAGAGAGCTCGATTCCGCCAATCTCCCGATTAGAGGAGGATCTTGCGAGATGCTGAAACGATACGCCGCACCCGAACGGATTTCCTGGTCCGGGCGGGCATGGGAAATCCGCCATGCGTTGCGTCAGGAAATCCGCAATCGCGGGCGAGCGGCCCGCTTGGCCGATCTGCTGCCGGCTGCCCGACCGCCGTTGCAGGCGGTTCCGCCGTCAGGCGGAGGCCGAAACGGAAAACCGGACTGAAAGGGAAGGAATCCGGAAGGCTGCCGAAAACATGCGAAACCAGGCGATGCGGTCGCAGGCCTGGTTTTTTCGATTGGCATTTTGAACTTATAAAAACCGCAGCAACCCGTTCGCATACACCGTTCATCAAGCTATGGGAGATCGGGTTAAGGGACACAGCGGCCGCTATGGGGGACATTCCTCGAACATTTGTACGCTAACGGACTCCGTTGCGCTTATTTAGAAAAATACGCTGCATCTTCGCAAATCGTTGCAAATAAGGGCTTCCGTGTCCGTTACGATTCGAGCATGACCCTTAATCCTCAAATAGCGGCTGCGGTGTCCGTTAGTTAGGATCGGCTCCGGACGATAAGGGGGGACCGTTGGAGCGTTTTTCGTCAACTCGTCAATCGATGAGAGGCAGAAAAAAACTTTAAATATCCCTTGACAGGAATATTCTCTATGGAGTATATTCAAATCAAGGAATACAAAACAAATTTCAAGGAGAGATGGATCATGAAAAAAGTACGGATCGCTTACTGGACGGTTACCACCCTGTTCTCGCTGCTGATGTTGTTCGCGGCCGTCCCGGCCATCATGGGAGAAGCGTCGACCGTCGAGCTGATTACCGAGCATTTAGGTTACCCGGACTACTTCGTCTTCTTCAGCGGAATCGTGAAGGTGATCGGCCTCGCGGCGATCTTGATCCCCGGCTTCCCCCGGCTGAAAGAATGGGCCTACGCCGGAATGGCCTTCGATTTGGTCGGCGTCGTGTATTCCGGCCTCGCGTCCGGCGAACCCGTCGCCTCCAACTTGCCGATGCTCGTTTACTTCCTGTTGCTCGCCGGATCTTACGTGCTCTACCACAAGCTGAACGCCGCCGCGGGAGCGGCCGCGGCGGATGCCGGGAACTCGAAACAATCGAGGTTGGTCGGAGCCGGGGGTTAACCCCGGTTTTTCGTCCGTCCGGCCGTCTCCGTTCCCAGCCCCCGCGATCGACCGCCGGCCGGATCACGGGCTTCCCGTCAGTTTGACGTGAGCGGTTTCCGGTGCCGTCGGTTTCTCGCTCCCGCCTTTGGGCTCGATCGTGAAGGACACGTCCCGCACGTCCCGTACGGGCGGCAGATGGGAATACAAATGCCCTTGGGCCCGATGGAATTCCACCAATCCCAGGCTGGTGAGCCCGCCGGGAACGTCCCCCCAAGCCTGCAAATCGTTGGTGTCCGCGGGCAGCAAGCCTTCGATCAGCACGAACATCTCGCCCGTGCGGCCGTTCACCCACACGGTGACGGCTTTTTTTCCGTCCGCGACCGGTACGCCCGGCGCGAACGAAGAAGCCACCGCGTACACCTTCGTGTCGGGATCGCTGATGACCGCCGCCCCTACCGGCTCATGCAGCCGGGCGTATTCCAGCGGGGCCAGTCCTCCCGATCTTGCCTCCGGTACCGGACGCTGCGGCAATTCCCGCAGGAGCAGCCCGGATACGAGCAGCACGCAGGCCAGCGCGGCGCCGGCCAACAGCAACGGCCGCTTCGCCAGCCTTTTTTTCCAACTTCTTCTCCATACCGCCATCCGCAGCGAACGTCGAACGCGCTCCCCCGGCATCGGATCGCCCGCGGTCCCCGTCTCCGCCGACACCTCCGGCTTGCCGAGCAGCTCCCGCCATTGCGCGAACGTCCGCCTGCACGCGGCGCAAGTCTCGAGATGCCTCTCCATGGCCCAGGCGGTTTCCTCCGGCAGGCGTTTCAAATGCCAATCGATCCATTTTTCCTCGGGCACCCCGCAGCTCCGCTCATTCACCGCGTCCGCCCCCTTCCGCCCATCCGAGCCTTTCCATCGCTTTGCGCAAGTGCGACAAGCCGTACCGCACCCGCGATTTCACCGTGCCGAGCGGCACTTTCCAGTTCTCCGCGAGCTCGCGCTGGCTTCGGTAATCATAGAACGCCGCGGCCAGCGTCTGCCGCTGGGCGCCCGGCAAATCCCCCCAAGCCCGGCGGAGCGCTTCCCGCTCCAGCCGGTTCAGCACGCGGCGTTCCAAATCGCCGGCATCCGATCCTCGCGGCTCCGGCCACGCGTTCGCGGCGGATTCGAGCACCACGCGCTTGCGTTTGCGCAGCCGGTCCAAACAGCGGCTTTTCGCCAGCACCGCCAGCCATGCCTCTACCGATCCCCGGGCCGGATCGTAACGCTCCGGTTTCGCGATGACGCTCATCAGGACGTCATGGCAGACGTCTTCGGCCTCCATCCGATCGCCCAGCATTTTGCAGCCGAGCCCCATGACGAACGGGGCGGCCTCCTCGTAAAAACGGTCGAACGCCTGAAGCGATCCTTCGCGGATTTGCCGCAGCAGATCCGCCAGGCTCTCCTCTTCCGTACGGCGTTTTGGCGCTTCCATGATCGCAGGCACCTCCGAAATCCATCGTCGCTCCCTCTTTTTTTATACATACCAAAAAACGCGGCGTTCGTTAACGTACCGCGGCCGTTTTTTATCTGCCTTTAAGCTTCCTTTAAGCGAACTTTTAATTTTCGGCCTAAATCCGGCGGCCGCCTTCGTGCGTAGAGGAGGTGAAATCAAAATCGACTTGGGAGGGTCATCCGAACATGAAACGCTTTACCGGTTCCGTACGCTTGATCATGACGGCGCTGCTCTGCCTGCTGGCAGCGGCGTCGGCCGCGCCGGCATACGCCGCGGGCGGAGGCAAGGTTTACACCCCGTATACCGATTTGTCCGCGCCGCCCGGGGAGACGATCAACTATTCCGTAGACTTGATCAACGATTCCGCGGACATCCTGACGGCTGCCGTAGGGTTCAGCGCTCCTTCGGGGTGGACGTACGAGCTGACGGCCGGGGGAAACAACATCCGCCAGATCTCGGTCAAACCGAACGATACCCAGACGATGAACCTGACGCTTCACGTGCCGCTGGAGGTGGAAAAAGGCGACTACTCCTTCCAGCTCAGCGCGGGGGCTTTCGGCACGCTGCCGATCAAAGTGAACGTCTCGGAGAAAGGCTCCTACAAATCCGAGCTCACCGTCGATCAGCCCAACATGCAAGGTCATTCCGACTCCACGTTCACGTACAGCCTGTCGCTGAACAACCGCACCGCATCCAAGCAGACGTACGCGCTGACCGCGGAAGCGCCGTCCGGCTGGGACGGCAAATTCACGGTAGACGGCAACGGCGTAACCAGCGTGGACATCGATCCGGGCGCGTCCAAAACCGTTACGCTCAACCTGACGCCGGCGGAAAACGCGAAAGCCGACACCTATAAAGTCGCCGTCCACGCGGCGAGCGGCAGCTCGACCGCCGACGCGGAAGTGGAAGCCGTCATCACCGGGACATACGCCATGACGCTGTCCACTTCCGACGAAAGGCTCAGCGCGGACGTTACGGCCGGCCACGAACGCAAGCTGGAGCTGGTCGTGAAAAACACGGGCTCCGCGGACCTGACCGACATCAATCTGACCAGCACGCCGCCCGCGAACTGGGAGATCAGCTTCGAACCCAAAACGATCAACACGCTGAAGGCAGGCGAATCCAAGCCGGTCACGGCGACGATCAAAGCTTCCGGCAAAGCGCTGGCCGGCGACTACGTGGTCGGCCTGACGGCGCAGGCTTCCGAGAAATCCGCCGACGCCGCGATCCGCATGACCGTGAAATCCTCGGTCCTCTGGGGCTGGATCGGGGTGCTCATCATTCTGGCCGTCATCGCCGGCGTCTACGGCTTGTTCCGGAAATACGGGAGGCGGTAATGTTGTCCATCCAAGCGGATAACCCGGTGATCGAGCTCAAAAGCCTCGTCAAAAAATACGGAGATTTCACCGCGGTCGACTACTTGTCCCTGAACGTATACCCAGGGGAAATCTTCGGACTGCTCGGCCCGAACGGCGCCGGCAAAACGACGACGATCCTGATGATGCTGGGCCTCACGGAGCCGACCTCCGGTTCCGTTAAAGTGTGCGGAATCGACTCGACGCGCAATCCGATGCAGGTCAAACGCAAAGTCGGCTACATGCCCGACGACGTCGGGTTTTACGAGGACCGCTCGGCCTTCGACAACTTGATGTACACCTCCGGGCTGAACCGCATCCCGCCGAAGGAAGGCCGGGAGCGGGCGCTTCGGCTGCTCGAGCGGGTCGGCCTCGCCGAAGCCGCCCATAAGCGCGTCGGCACGTTCTCCCGCGGGATGCGGCAGCGGCTGGGGCTGGCGGACGTGCTGATCAAGCAGCCGGAAGTGATCATCCTCGACGAGCCGACGCTCGGCATCGACCCGGAGGGCGTGCGGGAGCTGCTCGCGCTGATCGAGGAACTCAGCCGCAAGGAAGGCCTGACCGTGCTCCTGTCCTCGCACCACCTGCACCAAGTGCAGCAAATCTGCGACCGCGTCGGCCTGTTCGTGCGCGGCAAGCTGATCGCCTCCGGCGACATCGATACGCTGTCCCGGCAACTGGACGGCGCTCCAGCCCACCGCATCGAGTTGGACGTCGCGACGGCGGCTGAACCGATCGAGGATTCGATCCGCGGCATGGAAGGCGTCTTGTCCGTCACCCGCAAAGAGACGGAACGCCTCGCCTCTTCCCAGGGGGAAGCCGCGCCGGTTACGCTCGTCGTCACTTCCCATTCGGACCTGACGGCCGAGCTGGCCGACTTCGTCGTCCGCCAAGGCGTCCGGATCCATGGCCTTCGTCCGCACCGCTACGGGCTGGACGACATTTATCACCGTTACTTCGAAGGAGGCGAAACCCGTGAGCGTATGGGCTGACAAATGGCGCGCCGCCATCGGCGGCAACCCGAGGCGGAAGGAAGCCGATTCCGCCGGCGTGACCGGCCGGAGTACCCCGCCCTTCTGGGTGATGGTGCAGAAGGAGTTCGGCGACCATATCCGCAGCTGGCGGTTCGTCATCCTGCTCGCCATCATCACCCTGGCCTGCGTCGGCTCGATCTACGCCGCGATCACGGCGCTGAAGGCCGGCGTATCCAGCACCGACGATCCGACGGATACCCGGTTCCTGTTCCTCAGCATGTTCACGGCATCGGACGGCAACTTGCCCAACTTCCTGACGTTCCTCTCGTTCCTGGCGCCGCTCATCGGCATCGCCATCGGCTTCGACTCGGTAAACTCCGAGCGGAACAAAGGAACGCTCAGCCGCGTGCTGTCCCAGCCGGTGCACCGGGACGACTTCCTGAACGCCAAGTTCGTCGCGGGCCTCTTGCTGATCGCCGTCGTCATTTTCTCCCTAGGCTTCCTCGTCATGGGGATGGGGCTGTTCACGATCGGCTACCCTCCGACGCCGGAGGAATTCGGCCGCGTCGTCGTCGTGCTGCTCATGACGACGGTGTACGTCGGCCTATGGCTGAACTTGTCATTGCTGTTCTCCGTCCGGTTCAAGCAAGCGGCCACTTCCGCCTTGTCCGGCATCGCGCTATGGATTTTCTTCCTGGTGTTCTACGGCATGATCCTGAACTTGATCGCGGGAGCGATCACGCCTTCGGATACGAGCGACGCGTCGTCGGTGATCCAGTATTCCAACACGATGCAATTCCTGTCCCGCATCTCGCCTTCGGAACTGTTCCAGGAAGCGGCCCAGACGCTGCTTTTGCCGGACACGCGGACGCTGAACCCGTTCGTGACGCAGGAGCAGGCGTATCTGGCCATCTCCGCGCCGCTGTCATTCGGGCAAAGCCTGCTGCTCGTGTGGCCGCACATCGTCGCCATGATCGCCGAAACGGCGGTTTGCTTCGCCGCCTCCTACGTGCTGTTCATGCGGCAGGAAGTGCGCTCGCGCTCCTGATTTCGCCATCAGGCCGACCAAGATTCCCTCCCCTCGCGCTGGGGAGGTTTCTTCATGCCGTTCGGCCGCATACTGCCGCATCCGAATCCCGCATATACTCCGTCAGGGGAGGGGATCGCGTGAACTACGGCGTGCGGGTCCAAAGCGCAAGGGGCGCCGAATGCGCGTCGGGTCGGGTTCCTGTCGTATCGTACTGGGAGTGGGAACGGATGGCCCGCCGTAAGCTGCCCCTATTCGCTTTCGATTACGTCGCGGGAGGCGCGGGCGGCGAAAGCACGATCCGGGCCAACCGCCGCTCCTTCGAACAATGGAAGATCGTTCCCCGGCTGATGAGCGGCGTTTCGGACCGGAAGCTGACCGTGGAGCTCTTCGGCCGAACGTACCCGTTCCCGATCGGATTGGCCCCGACCGCCAGCCAAGGGCTTTTTCACGGGATGGGAGAAGTCGCGACGGCCAAAGCCGCTGCCGCGTTAGGCATTCCTTTTATCCTTAGCACAAGCTCCTCGTATTCCATCGAGGAGGTAGCCTCCACGGGGGCTCCCCGATGGTTCCAGCTCTATCCGGGCAACGACCGCGATGTCATGTTCAGTCTGGTTTCGCGAGCCGAGAAAGCCGGTTATACCGCCATCGTCTTCACGCCGGACCGGCCCGAGATCGGTTGGAGGGAAAGAAATATCCGAAACTGCCTTTCCACATACATCGGCCCATACGCGTCAGGCAATTTGCGATCCGACCCGGTCGTGAGGAAGAAATACGGGGAACCGCTCGCGTCCCAGGCCGCCCTGGCCCTCATCACCAATCCGGGCGTTACCGCGGCCGACATGCAATTCGTCCGCTCGATCACCAGACTTCCGCTGCTGGTTAAAGGGGTGCTCCATCCCGAAGACGCGGAAACGTCGATTCGTTTCGGCGCGGACGGCCTCATCGTATCCAACCACGGGGGACGGCACGTCGACGGGGCGATCGCGGCGCTCGAGGCGCTTCCGTCCGTCGCCATGGCGGTCGGCAGCCGCGTTCCCGTACTGTTCGACAGCGGCATCCGGCATGGAGCGGATCTGTTTAAAGCGCTGGCGCTAGGCGCGAAAATGGCGTTTATCGGGAGGCCTTACGTGTACGGGTTGGCGGTGAGCGGCGAAATCGGGGTGCGAACGGTCGCGGAAAATTTGCTGGCCGATTTCGATCTGAACCTCGGAAATTCGGGAATCCGCTACGCAGCGCAGCTGCACAAGACGCACCTTGTTCGATCGGTCTGCGAAAGCCCGTGAGTCCGCCCTGGTCCGATTCGGATCCGCGGGTCGGGGAAGCAGCCGATCCCCGGCAGGCCGCGTGTACGGCATCGACCGTCCGAACCGCAAAAAAAGCCTCCGGTTCCGCTTAAACAAGCGGAATTCGGAGGCTTTCTCTCTCAATGGCTTACGCTTGCCGTTTCGCCGTTTCGGCGACGATGGCCAGCACGAGCTCGGCCACTTTCACGATGTCGTCGGCTTTGATGCGTTCGCTCGTCGTATGGATGTCTTCATACCCGACGGCCAGGTTGACGGTCGGCACGCCGTTGCCGTTGAACATGTTGGCGTCGCTGCCGCCGCCGGATTCGAATTGGCTCGGTTCGAGGCCGATCGCGCGGATCGCCGACTTGGCGATTTCCACGACTTCGTCGCCGTCGCCATAGCGGTACGCCGGATAAATCACGATATTCTGGAAGTCGACTTCGGCTCCGTGCTCGCGCGCCGCGCTCTCCGCCGCCTCCCGCATCTGCTCGACGACCTTCTCCATTTTGGCATGGTCGCGGCTCCGGGCTTCGGCGTAAATGGTCACTTTGTCCACGACGATGTTCACTTCGCCGCCGCCTTCGAAACGTCCGATATTGGCGGTCGTCTCATGGTCGATGCGGCCGAGCTTCATGCGGGATACCGCTTTGGAGGCGACCTGGATCGCGCTGATGCCGTCCTCCGGATTCACGCCGGCGTGGGCGGCTTTGCCCTTGATCGTGATGAACTGCCGGGAATTCGTCGGAGCGGCCACCGCGATCGAGCCGATCTCCCCGTTGGAGTCGAGCGCGTATCCGAATTTTGCCCGAAGCAAAGATCCGTCCATCGCGCGGGAGCCGATCAGTCCGGACTCTTCCCCGGCCGTGATGACGAACTGGATCGTGCCGTGCGGCAGGTTGTTCTCCTTCAGGACGCGGATCGCTTCGAAAATCGCGGCCAATCCGGCTTTATCGTCGCTGCCGAGAATCGTCGTCCCGTCGGAACGGATATAGCCGTCCGGATCCAGCCGCGGCTTGATGCCTTTGCCCGGGCTGACGGTATCCATATGGGAAGTGAACAGCAGGCCGGGCGCGTTCTCCGCTCCCGGAGTGGCCGGAAACCAGGCGAACAGATTTCCGGAACCGTGCCCCGTTTTCCCCGCCGTGTCATCCTCCGTCACCTCGAGCCCGAGGCCGCCGAACTTTTCCTTCAGTACCTTGCTGATTTCCTGCTCGTGTTTCGTTTCGCTGTCGATCTGCACCAATTCCATGAATTCCGCGATCAACCGTTCGCGCTGGACCATGAGCTTTCCTCCTTAGACCGCTTTCGTTACAATAGAAGATGGATAAGCTTAGACAGGAAAGGTGGAGCCGCCGTGAACAACCGCACGTTCAAAATCGTGATTTGGGTGACGCTTGCCGCCATGGTCTTTTCTACGATTCTGATGAGCGTAGGGGCGTTTCTGCAATAGACGGCCGCCGCGCCTCGTCCGGGAATCCGAACACCCGGCGAAAATGGGGAACGATACGGCGGCCGATATCTTCCGTCGTCAACGCGAGTCCGGTGAGCGCCTCCAGCGAGGTGACGCCGTACTCCGAGATGCCGCACGGGATAATGCCGCTGAAGCCTTCCTTCTCCACGCCCCGCTTGACGTTCAGGGCGAAGCCGTGGCTGGTGACGAATCCCCGCCTCGCGCGCGCCTTGTTGAACTTGACGCCGATCGCGGCGATTTTCTCGTCCCCGACCCATACGCCCGTATACGCCGGCTTGCGGCCGCCTTCCAGGCCGAATTCGCCCAGCAAGCCGATGATCGCTTCTTCCAAATCCCTTAAGTACTGATGGAGGTCCAATCCGACCGAGTCCAAATACAGCAGCGGATAACCGACGAGTTGTCCCGGTCCGTGGTAGGTAATGTCCCCTCCCCGGTCGATTTGGAAGACGGAAATCCCTTTTCGCTTCAGCTCCTCCGGTCCGAGCAGCAAGTGCTCGGGATGCCGGTCCGACCCGATCGTGTAGGTAGGCGGATGCTCCAGCAGCAGCAGCGTGTCGCCGCGCTCGCCCCGGTCGATTTCGCGTACGAGCCGTTTTTGCAAATCCCAAGCTTCCTCGTAGCCGATCCGCGACAACCATTCGACTTGCAGGGGGATCATTTCCGTCCCTCCTTTTTCCCGGATTTCCACTTTAAATTGTAACGCAACGAAAGCGCCGTCCGCAAACGGCGCTTCCATGCGCTCCGGCGATTCAGGGAAGCTTCGCTTCCGCCAGCTCCGCCAGCTTCGTCGTCGTATTCCAATTGCGCAAGGTGAGCGGAACCCCGAGCTTGCCCAGCTGCTCCGCCAGCTTCGAATCCCGCAGGCCGGCTCGAAAGGCGGCGAATACTTCGCGGTTCGAAAGCCGATACCCCTCGTTCTCGTTCACTCGGGCATCCAATTTCGCCAGCTTGTCCGCCGCCAGTCCCGCTTTTTTCATAAAGCCCACGTGCAGATGCAGCTCCTCGGGCGATCCTTCCGCCGCGAACGGGTTGGCGTCGATCGCCCCGCGCAGCTCCGCCGCCGTCCGGATCATGACGTCGACCGGAAAGCCGAAAACCTTCTCGATCTCCCGCTCGATCCGCTCTTCCAGCGCTTCGCCGCCGTCGTCGGAATCGGATTCGAAAATGACGTTGCCGCTGTTGATGTACGTGAGCACGCCTTGAAACCCCAGCGACTCGAACATCGATTTCAGCGCGGGCATGGGAACCTTCCGGTTGCCTCCGACGTTGATCCCGCGAAGCAGCGCGATGTAGACCGTCAAGCTTCCGCCTCCTCTAAGTCAAACACTCCGGCTGATCAATACAGCTTCGTATCCGGCCCGTAGCTTTCCAGGATTTCCTTGACCTTCTGATGGAAACGGCCGCAGATGATGCCGTCCAGGATTCGATGGTCGAACGACAGGCACAGGTTCACCATCGAACGGATGCCGATCATTTCGCCGATGACGACCGGTCGTTTGACGATCGTCTCCAGCGTGAGGATCGCCGCCTGGGGGTAGTTGATGATCGGGTAAGAGAGCACGGAACCGAAAGTGCCCGTATTGTTGACCGTAAACGTGCCGCCTTGCAAATCCGCGAGCTTCAGCTTGCCCTCCCTCGTCCGGCGGGCAAGATCGTGGATTTCGTGGGCGAGCCCGGTGATCGTCTTCTGGTCGGCGTTGCGGATGACCGGCGTGATGACGGATTCCTCGGAGCCGACCGCGATCGACAGGTTGATGTCCCGCTTGACGATGATTTTATCGACCGCCCAGACGGAGTTCATCAGCGGATATTCTTTGATCGCCCCGACGACCGCCTTGAGCAGGAACGGCATGAAAGTCAGGTTGATGCCTTCGTTTTTCTTGAAGTCGTCCTTCAGCGCTTTGCGAAGGTTCACGAGGTTGGTCAGGTCGACTTCAACCATCGTCCAGGCATGCGGAATCTCGTTGACGCTCTGGCGCATGTTCTTGGCGATCGTATTGCGGATCGGCGTGACGTCGATGGAATACTCGCGGCCGCCGGGCGCCGGGCTTCCTTCATCCACTTCGACTTCCGGGATGATGAGCGTCTCCGCGGCTTTCGCCGGCGTAAACGCGGGCGTCGGCGCGTAAGACAAGGCGGCCGGGGCCGGCGCGTGGACGGGTTCGGCGCCTCCACGGTTGCCCGATCCGATGGCGGCCAGCACGTCTTTGCGCGTGATCCGCCCGCCGAGTCCCGAACCCGCCACGCGGGCGAGATCCACGCCGTTCTCCGCGGCCAGCCTCTGCACCGCCGGGGAGAACCGGGAACGCATCGGCGCGTTCGGATCGAAGGCGACTGCCGGCATCGGAGCCGAAGCCGGCGAAGCTAGACCCGGCGCCCCGGCCGTCGCGGCGGGAACCGCGGCTTGCCGTTCTTCCTTCGCGCTCGGAGCGGTCGGTGCAGACGCGGCCGCCTCCTCCGTCTCGACCAAGCAGATCGCCGTGCCGACGTCCACGACTTCGCCTTCGCCTTTCAGGATTTTCACCAGCGTTCCCCGCACGGTCGAAGGCAGCTCCGCGTTTACTTTATCCGTAATAAGGTCGCAGATGGGCTCGTACATGTCCACCGTGTCGCCCGGCTGTTTGAGCCAACGGTCGATCGTGGCGTTCACGAGCGATTCCGCGAGCTGCGGCATCGTAATTTCCACCACTTGTTTCGCCAAGGTGTTCCCTCCCGCTCCAGACCGGACCGCGCATTAGAAACGCGCCAGCTCCAGCATGGCCGATTTCAATTTCTCTTTGTTCAGCAGAAAATGCTTCTCCCCCGGCGGGTTGATCGGCATCGCCGGCACGTCCGGCCCGCACAGCCGGCGAATCGGGGCGTCCAGGTCGTACAGAAGCTCTTCGGCGATGATCGCCGCGACTTCCGCGCCGACTCCCCCGGTTTTGTTATCCTCGTGCACGATCAGCACTTTGCCCGTCTTGGCCGCGGCTTCGAGAATGCCGGCGCGGTCGAGCGGCTGCAGCGTGCGCAAGTCCAGCACGTGCGCTTCCACGCCTTCCTCGCGCGAAAGCTCTTCCGCCGCCTGCATCGCGAAATGAAGGGGCATGCTGTACCCGATGACCGTGATGTCGCCGCCTTCGCGCATGACCTTGGATTTTCCGATCGGAACCGTGTAGTCTTCCTCCGGAACCTCATCCGCGACCAAACGATAGCATTTTTTGTTTTCGAAGAACAGCACCGGATCCGGATCGCGGATCGCCGCCTTCAGCAAGCCTTTGGCGTCGTAAGCGGTCGACGGGGCCACGATTTTGAGCCCGGGCGTGCCGAAAAACACCGACTCCGGACATTGGGAATGGTACAAGCCCCCGAATACGCCGCCGCCGATCGGAGCGCGGATGACGATCGGACAGCTCCAGTCGTTATTCGAACGGTAGCGGATTTTGGCCGCTTCGCTGATGATCTGGTTCGTGGCGGGAAACATGAAATCCGAATACTGCATCTCGGCGATCGGCTTCATGCCCGCCATCGCCGCCCCGATGGCGACGCCCGCGATGGCGGATTCCGCCAGCGGCGTGTCCAGCGCGCGGTCCTCCCCGAACTGCTGCTGGAGCCCTTTCGTCGTGCCGAAAACGCCGCCTTTAAGTCCGACGTCCTCCCCCATGACGAATACTTCGGGATCCCGCTCCATTTCTTCTTTCATCGCGAGCCGTATGGCTTCGATATATTCGATGACCGGCATCTCAGCGCGCCTCCCCTTCTTCGGCGTACACGTACCGGAACGAATCCTCCGGCGGTTGGAACGGCGCCTTCTCCGCGTACTCCGTCGCTTCGTCGATCATGGCCCGCAGTCTCCGCGTCAGCTCGTCCTCTTTCTCGTCGGACCATAGGCCCAGCTCGGTCAAATACCGGCGGTACACGGGGATGCCGTCTTTCGCCTTGTGGATTTCGACTTCTTCCTTCGTGCGGTAGGCCAAATCGTTGTCCGACGTCGAATGCGCCGTGACGCGGTACGTCATGATCTCGATCAGCGTCGGTCCTTCTCCCGCCGCGGCCCGTTCCCGCGCTTCCTTGACGACCCGGTACACCTCGAGCGGGTCGTTTCCGTCCACCCGATAACCCGGGAAGCCGTAACCGATCGCCCGATCGGCGATCTTTCCGGCGGATTGCTTGGAGAACGGAACCGAAATCGCGTATTGGTTGTTCTGGCACACGAAAACCACGGGAAGCTTTTGCACGCCCGCGAAATTCAAACCCTCGTGGAAATCGCCTTGGTTGCTGGAGCCTTCGCCGAACGACACGATGGAGACGGCGTCTTCCCCGCGCATTTTGGCGGCCAGGGCGAACCCGACGGCATGGGGAACCTGCGTCGTGACCGGGCTGGAGCCCGTGACGATGCGCAGCCTGCGGCAGCCGAAGTGCCCGGGCATTTGGCGGCCGGCGCTGTTGGGATCCTCCGCTTTGGCGAAAATCGACAGCATGAGCTCCTTGACGGTCATGCCGACGGACAGCACGAGCGCGTAGTCGCGGTAATAAGGAAGAAACCAGTCCCGCTCGCGGTCCATGGCGAACGCCATGGCCGTCTGCGACGGCTCCTGCGTGATTCCGGATATGTGGAAATTGATTTTCCCCGCCCGCTGCAGCAGCTGCCCGCGTTCGTCGTACATTCTGGCAAGCTTCATGATTTCGTACATGGCAACGGCCTTTTCGTCGGAAATGCCGAGTGCGGCGTGTCGGCTGTTCTGGCGTACGGTTCCCGTCTGGGTCATGGCGCGTCCCTCCCGGCTTTGATTTCGGTCCTTGTATTATAACCTGGTCTTAATACTTGAAGTTAATTCACATTATACTCTTCCTTGCCACAAAAAGAAACGCCCAACCGGCGCCGAAGAGGTCGTCTTCTCCCGATTGGGCCCGCGAAATGCCGCTGAGCGAAACGTTTAAGCGTGTCCGGCCGTCCCGTCCAGGCCCAGCATCGTCTCCTGCATGATTTCCGACAGCGTCGGATGGGGATGGATCGCGCGGCCGATTTCCCAAGGCACCGCGTCCAGCAGCTTCGCCAGAGAAGCTTCGGCGATCAGCTCGGTCGCATGCGCCCCGACCAAATGCACGCCGAGCAGATCTCCCGTGGCGGCGTCGGCCACCGCTTTGGCGAAGCCTTCGGCTTCCCCGTACACCAAAGCCTTGCCCAGCACCCGCAGCGGGATTTTGGCCGTCTTTACTTTCAGGCCGCTGGCGGCGGCAGCTTCTTCCGTCCAGCCGATCGAGGCGGCCTCCGGCCGCGAATAGATGCAGCGGGGAATGTCCCGGTCGGGACAACGCAGCGGATGCCCGCCGGTCAGATGCTCGACCGCGACCGCCGCCTCGTGCATCGCCGCGTGGGCCAGCTGAACCCCGCCGATGACGTCGCCGATGGCGTAAATGTGCGGCTCCCCGGTTTGTAAAGTCGCGGGGTTGACGGCAATGAAGGGGCCGGCCGTTTTCACGTCCGTATTTTCGAGCCCGATGCCTTCCACGTTGCCTTGGCGGCCGACCGATACGAGCATGCGTTCCGCGGACAAAGCGACGGTCTCTCCCCGCACTTCCGCTTGCAGCGAGACTTGGCCGTTCTCCGACCGGCAGCTCGAAGCGTTCAGCTTCGCCCCGGCCAGCACGCGGACGCCCCGTTTGCCGAGCGCCCGGGCGATCTCGGCGGATACGTCTTTATCTTCTCCGGGCAGCAGCCGTTCCGCCGTTTCCAATACGGTGACTTCCGTGCCGAAGTCGGCCAGCATCGACGCCCATTCGACGCCGATCACGCCGCCCCCGACGATCAGGATGGAAGCCGGGCGTTCGGTCCACGCGAGCGCCTCGTCGCTCGTCGCCACCGTTTTGCCGTCGTAAGGCAGCCCTTCCAGTTTCCGAGGGCGGGAACCCGTGGCAATGACGACATTGCGCGGGACGACCGTTTCCGATTCCCCGTCCGCCAGCTCCACCGCGATCGCTCCGCTGCGGGGCGAAAAGATGGACGGACCGATGATGCGGCCGCTCCCATGGATCACCTGGATTTTATGCTGCTTCATCAGTGCCTGCACCCCGCGGTGCAGCTGTTCGACGATGCCGTCCTTCCGCGCGAGGACCGCCGTCCAATCCACCGTTGCTTCTCCGCTTGCGATTCGGATGCCATAGGATGATGACTGTTTTAACGTCGTGAATACTTCCGCGCTTCTCAGCAGCGCTTTGCTGGGGATGCAGCCCCGGTGAAGGCACGTTCCGCCCAGCTTGTCCCGCTCGATCAGCACGACGCTGCGCCCGGCTTGCGCCGCGCGAACCGCCGCCGTGTAACCTCCCGGTCCGCCGCCAAGTACGGCGACGTCGGTTTCGATTGGCATAAGGGTCCCTCCGCCGTCTTGTTTCTTCCATCGCCCGGAAGCCGGGCATATGCTTTTCCTATTGTACCTGTTTTTAACCACGGGAACAAAGAGGCGGTTCGATATTCGACATAAAGCGATTTCATGGACAGAAAGGTAGGAACAAGGTATGATAGAAGGGATGAAAGGAGGGCCTTGGAAATGAAACTCGTCCTTTCGCGGTTGATCGCCATCCTGTTATTGGTAATTCCCGGCCTGGGCGCCGCTTATGGATTTTTGCTGATGAAAGACGCATTGTTCACCTATTTCGCGGATATGGGGAAATTAGGCCCCCAAAACCCCGATTTCGAATGGCTCCATTTCTTGGCCGGATTTTTTCTGTTCTTGATCGGCGTGAGCTTCATCGGAGGATGGATCTTCTTCCGGGACAAGAAACACAACTATTTGTCGTCCCGCTTCCGGCCGAAGCGGCCTCGGCCGCCGCGCCGCGAAGGCGCGGAAGAAAGCAAATAGGCGGAATAACCGCTGCCAGCTCGGAAACTCCCTCCTCGTAGAGGGATTTTTTGATGCGTTGATTCGATTTCAATTGCATTCCCTTTGCCAATGCGTCAAAGGAACGTTGGTCTGTCGGGAATTTGGGATCGGAGCTTGACCGGCAGCTGGGGGAGTTGGGCAACTTTCATTCTTAACGCCTGGCTTTTTATCCCTGCTGGGCTAGATTTAAGAAACTTTCTTTCTTATCTCCTGGCAATAACCCGCTGATGGGTTTCAGTTAAGAAACTTTCTTTCTTATCTCCTGGCAATAACCCGCTGATGGGTTTCAGTTAAGAAACTTTCTGTCTGATCTCCTGGCAATAACCCGCTGATGGGTTTCAGTTAAGAAACTTTCTGTCTGATCTCCTGGCAATAACCCGCTGATGGGTTTCAGTTAAGAAACTTTCTGTCTGATCTCCTGGCAATAACCCGCTGATGGGTTTCAGTTAAGAAACTTTCTGTCTGATCTCCTGGCAATAACCCGCTGATGGGTTTCAGTTAAGAAACTTTCTTTCTTATCTCCTGGCAATAACCCGCTGATGGGCTTCAATTAAGAAACTTTCTTTCTTATCTCCTGGCAATAACCCGCTGATGGGCTTCAGTTAAGACACTTTCTTTCTTATCTCCTGGCTATAACCCGCTGATGGGCTTCAGTTAAGACACTTTCTTTCTTATCTCCTGGCTATAACCCGCTGATGGGCTTCAGTTAAGAAACTTTCTTTCTTATCTCCTGGCAATAACCCGCTGATGGGCATCAATTAAGAAACTTTCTTTCTTATCTCCCGGCAATAACCCGCTGATGGGCTTCAGTTAAGAAACTTTCTTTCTTATCTCCTGGCATTCCCAGTCGCAGCGACTTCCGCAACGCAACAAAGAGCCGCACCGATCCGACGAGCGGATGGATGCGGCTCTTTTTCTATCCTTATTGGCCGGACGCAGACGCGGACGGAGATGCCGAAGCCGACGGAGTCGCCGTTTCCGGTGCCGTCGTCGCTTGGGACGCCGGGTTCAGCAAGTTGGCGAAGTGGTACTCTTCTTTCTTAGCCGTGAGCCAATCGCCGATCTTGCTTTGGATTTCCTGGTCCAGATAGTCGTTTTTGACTTGTTGCTTCACGGTATCGAAGGCGGGGGTCACCGCCGGCTTCTTATCCGTTACTTTGATGATATGGAATCCGTTCGGGGATTCCACGACGCCGCTGAGCTCGCCGACGTTCAGCTTGAAGGCGGCGGTTTCGAACTCTTCGTTCATGTCGCCTTTGCCGAAATAATTCAAGTCCCCGCCCTGGTCCTTGGAGCCCGGGTCGATCGATTTTTCCTTCGCCAGCTTCGCGAAATCGGCGCCGTTCTTGAGTTCGGCCAGCACCGCTTCCGCTTCCGCTTTCGTCTGAAGCAAAATATGCGAAGCGCGGATTTGTTCCGCCGTGCCGTAATTGGACTTGTTGTCTTCGTAGAACTTTTTCAGTTGATCGTCGGTCGGCTTGATCTGCGGCTCGAAAATTTTGCGCAGCTTGACCGAAATCGCGATCTGTTCCTTCAGTCCGTCCATTGACATGCCTTGCATCTGCAACGCCGAGTTGAATTCGTCGTCGCTGGCGAAATTTTTCTTGTATTTCGCGATTTCCGCGTCGATGTCGGCGTCGTTTACCGTGATCCCCTGCTTGTCCGCTTCGATGTCGAGCATCTTCAGGATCATCAGGTTGTCCAGCGCGGATGCGGCTTGTCCTTCGGCCATTTGCTTCACCATGTCGTCATAGAGGTCGACCTTGGTGAACGTGGCGCCGTCCATCCGGCCGACGACTTCGTTCGGGGTGCCCCCGGCCGCTTCGCTGTTGTCGCGGATCAATACGAAGATCAATGCGGCGACCGCCAGCAAGGCGACGGCAATCCACGGCCAAGGAGCCTGTTTTTTCACGGATGCCGCTGAAGCCGCGTTCGCAGAAGCGGATTCCGCCGCTGCCGCGACCGTATCTTCAGCGGATTCCTCCGTTGCGGCCACCGTATTTTCGGCGGATATCTCCGCACCCGGCGCCCCCGCGGCATCCACGGTCGTCTCGCGCCGCTCTGACGGTTCCGTTTGCGCGCCTTGGTCCGGATTCCCGTTCCGGTTCTCGTTCTCGTTCATGTAAAGATGATTCCCCCTTCGGTTAATGAGCGTAACTTCACCACTATAACACGTTTCGAAAATAAAACATTAAACCAAGATGAAATCCGGGGATCTTGAATACCGGAACCCGTTCGGGAAATACTGGGAAATCGACGCGAAAGGAGCGACGGGCATGGACCTATTGGCTTTTTTGAAAACCAGGCAG
Source organism: Cohnella caldifontis (assembly GCF_029360585.1). GTDB lineage: Bacteria > Bacillota > Bacilli > Paenibacillales > Paenibacillaceae > Cohnella > Cohnella caldifontis. The sequence continues at coordinate 315,437 of NZ_JAQZSJ010000001.1, forward strand.
GAACAGGATGCGGATCTGTTCCTCCATCGGATGTTCGTGGCGGATCAATCGGTCGTTTTGGCCGGTTTCAAGTCCCTGATCGATTTGCCGCAAACGATGATGCTGCTCCAGCAGCAGGCCCGGAACACCGTCGCTTCGGAACGTCCGTTGTTCGCGCTCGAGAGCGGGATCGGCACCTGTATCCGGGATGCGGATGAACGGAGAGTGATGGAAGCGATTTCCGAAGGCGATTTGATCCTGCTGCCCGAATCGGTCCCGCTCTGCATCCGGATCGTACCGGTCAATCGGACGCTTACCCGTGCCATCGAGGCGCCGACGACCGAAAGCGTGCTGCGCGGACCGATTAGCGCCTTCAACGAAGACCTGGACACGAATCTCGGAATTCTGAAAAAACTCGTCGTGTCCCCCCGGCTTCGGACACGATCCTTCTGGATGGGGAGCGACGTGCGAAGGCATGCGGTTCTCGTCTATATGGAAGGCCGAATCGACCCTGCCCTGCTGACGGCGATCACGCAGAAGATCGAATCGAACCAAGAGACGGACGTTCCCGATTTAATGGCGCTCACCCGACTGCTCGGATTCCCCAAATGGACGCTGGTCACCCGTTACAATACGACCGAACTGCCGCAGAATGCCGCCTCCGCGCTCAGCAAGGGCAAAGCGGTTTTATTGCTCGACCGGTTTCCGTTTGCCATCGTGCTGCCCAGTCTTCTGCTGGACATGTTTTTCGCGGACAACGACATGAATTTCCCTTTGTTTTACGCGGTATCCTTTCGGTTCCTGCGGATGGTCGGGGTTTTGACGAACGTTTTGCTGCCCGGTTTGTACGTCGCGCTCGTATCGGTCAATCCTGAGGTTCTCCGGATCGAGATCGCGTTGTCCATCGCCGGCAGCCGCTCGGAAGTCCCTTATCCGGCCCTGGTGGAAACGCTGCTACTTCTGCTCATTCTGGAATTGACGCTGGAAGCCAGCATTCGGCTCCCGAAAACGATCGGACCTACCATCACGATGGTGGGCGGCATCATTCTCGGACAAGCCGTCGTGGAAGCGAAATTGGTCAGCAATATCCTGATCATCATTTTAGCCGCGACGACCATCGCCAATTTCGCCGTCATCGGATTCCATAATGCGACGACCGTGCGCCTGGGCAAGTATTTGATCCTGTTCCTATCTGCGGTCTACGGCCTTATGGGATTATTCGTCGGCACGGTGGTGCTCTGCGCGTACATCGCCAAGGTGAGCACCTTCGGAATTCCGTACGTATACCGGTGGAGAGCAAGGGATCGAAATGGATAAAAGTTCGCAGGTTATCGCCATGTATCTCCTCGTGCATATCGGACTGATTTTTTTCACGTATCCGGCGGACGTCATCGCCAGCCTTTCCGTCGGCCATTGGAGCGCGATCCTGCTTGGATTCGCGTGCCATTTCACCTTGCTTGGAATATACACGAAAGGATTAAGCCGCTTCGCGTCCCAGAACCTGATCGATATTTTTCGGGGAACGGGTAAAGCGTTTGCCGTCGTTTTGCTGTTTCCGGTTATGGCGTATCTCTTTATGACCATGGTCGTCACGGTTCGCGTTTACGCGGAAATCATTACGGTGGTTTTCATTGGCAATACGCCGATATGGAGCGTGATGCTCCTCGTGGTTGCGGTTTGCGCCCTGATTTCCTCTTTTGGCGTCGAATCCCTGTTCAGAACGGGTGTTCTCGTCGCGATCCTCTTTTTGCCCCTTCTTCTTGCGGTTTTTATCCTGTCCTTCCAAAACGCGGACTGGCGCTATCTTTTACCTCTGATCGATGAGCGGTCCGCTTCCTTCTCGTACGTTTTTAGGCGGCCTTACTTGCTAAGCCAGTTCGCTTTCGCGGGCGGGTTCGTCTTTTTGGGGTTCATCCCGTCCTATATCCCTTACGAAAGGCGCAAAGTCGTCCGGGCAAGCTTTTTGCTGCTGCCCCTGTTTCTGATCTCCGTCTATATCCCGCTGCTGACGTTCGGAGAAGACACGGCCGCCCGATTCCAATTTCCGTTTATCATGGCGGTGGATACCGTGGATGTCAGCTGGCTGATGTTCGACCGGGTGACGGTCTTTTTCATGATCAGCCTGATTTGCTTTGTATTGCTTTATTTATCGTTAGCCATGTGGAAAACGGTACTGCTGCTGCGGAGCGGCATTCCGCTCATCCGTCCGGTTCAGGCGAATGCGTCATTGGCGGCGGTTTTGTATATCGTTTGCGCGCTCATCCCCGATTGGGAATCCGTTGAACGGTTGTTAGGATGGAATTTGTTTTTGCTCGCGTACGTCACCATGGTGATACCATTGGTTACGTTTTTGCTGGGCTTGCGCCGAGAACGAATGGGAGCGGCCCGGCCATGATCCGGAACCTTATGTATCGGATTCCGTTGCTCTTGATTACGGTTTCGGCGGCGGTGACGTTAAGCGGTTGCTGGAATATCAAAGACATCAATCATCGCTCTTTGCCCGTTATAATGGGATTGCAGCATAAAAACGGCGTGTTCCAAGTGTGGCTGCTGCTGCCCGAGGCTTCGGAAGGCCGGTCGAACGTGAGGGTCGTGAGCGATGCGGGGAAAACGATCGAAGGAACGATCGACCGCATCGGCAAAAACATGGAGACGCGGGTCGATTTGCTGCATTTGAAAGTCATCGTTTTCGGGCAGGCTCTCGCGGAGAAAGGGCTGGGCGACACCGTTTCCGGCTTCATGCGAGCCCGCGATATTCCGGCCAAAACGCTCGCGGCGATCTGCGACGGAGAACTCGAGCCGCTTTTCGATCGCTTGAAATCCTCTACGTCGAACAACGGGATAGAAGCTTACAACTATTTCGAGAAAAACGCCGGTTGGACTCCTCAAGTGGCGCAAACGAGAATTTGGCAAATATACAGAAGCCTTCATTCCTACACGAGGGACGTGGCCATTCCCATCATCAAGCCTGGCCGAACGACCACCCTGGAAAGCACCGGCTCTGCCGTCATCAAAAACGGAAGGATGGTCGCGCGGATAACGCCGGACGAAACGTTGCTGTACAATTTGTTTAACGGACAAGGGGCGCAAGGCAGAATCGAGGTCATGGATCATGCGGCCGTTCAAATTTTGACGGACAGAATGACTCATCAAAGCGCTTTGAAGGAAGGGAAAGCCGTACTGAACAGCCGGCTGCACCTGAAAGTCACCGTTTTGGAAACGATAAGTTCCCCTACATCGGATAGGATCCGGCAAGAGCTGAACGAACTGTTGACCACGCGGTTTCAACGGATGTTCCGGGAGCTGCAGCGCGAAGAGGCCGACATTCTAGGGGTGGGCCAATTTTTCCGGGCTCGAATGTCAAGGGAAGATCTTCGGGATTGGAGATCGGATCACTATCCGCATTTGCTAATAAACTTCCGGGTCGATTCGATCATCGAAAACGTAGGACTGCTGAATACGATGGGACCGTAAAAGCAAGCCGGCCGAAAATTCCTGCTGGCTTGAACCGTCAATGGAACTGAACGTCGATGCGTTGCTTCGAATCGCCCTTCTTCTTCGGCATCCGGACTTCCAGCACCCCGTTTTTGTACGTCGCCGTCACGCCTTCGGCCGAAACCGCGGTCGGCAAGGCGACGGAGCGGTGAAAACGGCCGAAAAACCGCTCCTGGCGATGTATATTCTCTTCCTTCACTTCGTTCACGCGGTTTAACGTCCCGCTGATCGAAAGCACGTTGTCGCCGACGTCGATGTTCACGTCTTCCTTCTTTTCCAGACCCGGGATCTCGCAAGCGGCGACCACTTCGTTTTCCGTTTCGTAGACGTCGACGCTGATTCTGCCCAAACCCATTTCGCGGGACAAGCCGGCGGGCAGCATCGGCCAATCGCGGGAGAAAAACGAGTCCAAATCGCGTCTCATGTTCTCAAAATGGCGAAACGGTTCGTAAGGAACGAGCGGCATCGATTCCCCTCCTTTCAGTAGGTTCCGGAAAATAATCTTCCCGAAAAATAGCCCGTTATTCGCATGTACGGAGGAACGTCGTTTAGCGGGAAACTTTCATGCGGGGAACTACGTCAAATTAGGAAGAGGTGATCGAATGAGACGCCAATGGATGTTATCGCTTATGTGTTTGATATTGCTGTGCGCGGGATGCGCGTCATCCCCGGAGTCGTCGAAGCCGGAACCGGGCACGCCTTCCGTGACGTCGGACCAGGCCGCCGAAGCCGAACCTCGCCCGCTCCAATCCGTTTTCGACGGTGCCCAAGCCATTCCGTCGGACCTGCTGGCCAGCGAAAAGACGCTGCCGCCGGATTTCGACCGAATCGCCTTTACCCGACCGACCGTCCCCCATTACGAGTATGTCGTGTCCCGAGCCGACGATGAACAGGGAATGAAGCGGTTATGGAGCGATTTCGGACTCGCCACGAAAGTCCCGACGGTCGATTTCGAGCATAAGCGGGTGTACTTTATCGGAGTGCGTGAATCCGGCACGTGTCCCTATCGGTTGGCCGGCCCGAGCTTGAGCCCGGAAGGTACGTCATTAATCTTCGGGTTGACGGGAGCGGAGGGCGTCTGTACGGCGGACGCAACCCCGCGGACGTTCGTCGTCGCCGCGGATCATTCCGACGTCGAAGACGTGACGGAGGCGGTCCTCGCGGAAGGGGAGACCGTGACTTCGGTGCCGATCCGACGCTGGTCCAGCGAATATTCCTTGCAGATCGGGGACGGTTATTTGGCGCTCCGCGACGGAGGCGATCGAGCGGACGCCATGCTCGGCGCCCTTGCTTCGCGTCAGGTCGAGAAGCTGGAAAACGCGGATACCTATACCGGATCGTGGATCGAAAGACGGACCTACGACGGCTTGAAAATGGAACTGTTTTCGCCCAAACAAGACGGGAAAACGTTCTGGATCATGACCATGGAAGTATCCAAGAAAGGATATCCGACTTCGAAAGGCATCGAAATCGGCGATACTTTAGAGCAATTGAAGAAGGCTTACCCGGGCATCGAAATGGCCAATGACGGAAGAACCGACCCAATCAACGCCGCGTACGAGATACACGATCGCGATAGGTTTAACTTTCTTTCCTTCGAGATCGTAGACGGGACCGTGACGGGAATCAAAATATACAATTTGCTGCCTTGAAATTCCGATTCAACTCACCGTACATTGTGTTCCGCTTTGTGATGTGAAGATTCGGTTCTGTTTATTTAGTGGCAGCCTTTCAACTATTTTTAGTCGTTCTTAAAATTGGGGTATTATAATGGATCGATCGAAGATGAATACCCATTTGATTGAGGTGGATAGAGAATTATGTCAAAGGACAACATTCGAAATGATCAAGTAAAAATTATTTGTGCAGAAGATTGTGGAAACGCACCAAAAAAAGAACTGCTTAGATCATTTAACGTTGCCTTTGTTTGCAATGATGTCGGCTTTATCACGGAGACCATTACGGAAAATATCAAATGGAACTTTATCGGTAACAGTGTATTACAAGGTAAGGATGAAGTTTTCAAAATGCTTGAAAAACTGATTCACAAAAAGCCAACCGAGTTAGTTGTTAGCAATATAATAACGCATGGATATTCTGGTTCTTTAAATGGCATCTTAAATCTCGAAAACAATATAAGCTACGCTTTCTGTAATGTATATCGTTTCAACAGCAGCTTAAACAACACAAAAATCAAGGAAGTTAATTCCTATATCATTGACATTTCAAAATTAAACGAGAAGTGATTGCTAAATCACCGTTGCAGCTCTACCCCTGCCCTAACCCCTGCATCTTAAATACAGAGATCGTTATATCACATGCGCATACCTATTCCCGACTACAACGTCGACAGTTGTGGTGCTAACTTTTCCTTCAGGTAAAGCCCAAACAATTTTAAAGTCCGCTCATAACTTGCCAACGTCTTTTGCAAGGTTCCGACTTGTACAATAGAGCATGAAATTGTCTAACTGAACCTCAAAATTGCGTTATAAAAATACCACTCCCTCATTGAGTTTTGGCAACCCAATAAAGCAGTGGTATTTATACAAGTGACTTATGGTTGTTTATCGCCTTAATTTTGCGATTGAAAAAGACAATTCACAAAATTAGTCGGCTTCCCACAACCCAAAATCCTTTACGTTTCCTACTTTCACGAAACCTTATGCTCGATGCGCAGCTTGTCGGCGACCATCGCGATGAACTCGCTGTTGGTCGGCTTCGACTTCGCGATGTTGATCGTGTAGCCGAACAGATGGCTGATGGAATCGATGTTGCCGCGCGTCCAGGCGACTTCGATCGCATGGCGGATGGCCCGTTCGACGCGGGACGGCGTCGTTTTGAATTTCTCGGCGATCGCCGGGTACAGCGTCTTCGTGATCGCGCCGAGGATCTCGATGTTGTTGTACACCATCGTGATCGCTTCCCGGAGATATTGATAGCCTTTAATATGCGCCGGGACGCCGATCTCATGAATGATGCTCGTGATATTGGCGTCGAGATTCTTCGGCTTGCCGATCGGCACGATATTGGAACGGACGACATTGGCGGATGCGGCGCCTGGAGTGACGGATACGGGAGATGCCGCTCCGGCGAGCTGGCGGATGCGGTTCGCCAGCACGTCCATATCGAAAGGCTTCAATATGTAGTACGAAGCTCCCAATTGTACCGCGCGCTGCGTGATGCTTTCTTGGCCGAACGCCGTCAGCATGATGATTTTGGGCATCGGGGACAGGTTCATGTCCCGAAGCTTCTCCAGTACGCCCAACCCGTCGAGATGCGGCATGATGATGTCGAGAATCATCACGTCCGGCACCCTCCGGGTTTCCTCCAGCTGACGGATCACCTCTTCGCCGTTATACGCGACTCCAATGACCGTCATATCATCCTGTTCTTGAATGTACTCGGACAATAAATTCGTGAATTCTCGGTTGTCGTCCGCAAGAAAAACTTCGATCCGCTGCAATGTCTGGTCCTCCCTTTCTCTGTGCAAAATGATAGTCGAGGAAACGGGCATCGTTTCTCTGATTATTCGATTTCGACAAGAGATAAATAATTCCTTCTGGACCGAAAAATTTTTCTTTCTTTTTTATTTGAAATCGAATATAATTAATAATTTACGCCATTTCCTGATCTTTTTCATGGATTTTCGACAAACGTTCGGATTTAGCACAATCCGCCCGAGTGCGGCAAAACCAAAATCTAAGGCGTCATACCGCCTTAGATAAGGTTTGCTGCGGATTCACCATAATGCCGGCGTCCTGAAGCATCCATTCGATGTAGCAGCCATATCCGGATGTTGGATCGTTCACGAACACATGCGTCACGGCTCCGACAAGCTTTCCGTTCTGGAGGATCGGACTGCCCGACATGCCTTGCACGATTCCGCCGGTTCTCTCCAGCAGCTTGGGATCGGTGATCTTGATGACCATGCCTTTGGTTGCCGGAGCGGATTGTTTGGACACGTGCACGATGCGGATATCGAATTTCTCCACTTTCTGTCCGCCCACCACCGTCCAAATTTCGGCAGGGCCTTCCTTGACCTCTTCGGCGAATGCGACGGGGACTTCTTCGGAACGATAGGAATGGCTGGGCATATCGCTCATGCGGCCGAATATGCCGAACGGCGTGTTGCGCTCAACGTTGCCCAGCGTGCGTCCTTCTTTAAAATACGCCCTCTTCTCGCCCGGCTCGCCGTTTTGGCTTTTATTGATCGAAGTGACGCTCGAGTGCAGGATTTGGCCGCTGCCGACCACGATCGGGGTTTGCGTGTCCATGTCGGTAATCACATGGCCGAGCGCTCCGTATACGCCATGATCCGGGGAATAGAAAGTCAACGTGCCGACGCCGGCCGCGGAATCGCGGATGTAGAGACCGAGTCTCCACGCTTTGTCTTGCTCGTCGTAAGCGGGCCGAAGCCGGGTTTGGAAACGTTCCTTGCCTCGCTGGACGAGCAGGGTGAGCGGACGGCCGCGCTGGCCGGCTTCCTGGGCGATCGCTCCGACTTTCGTGACGTCATTGAGCGGCTTGCCGTCGATTTCGACGATCAAATCGCCCAGCTTCAGCCGTGCTTCTTCGCCTGGGGAGATTTGAGCGCCGGATCCCGTCTTGACGAGATGATGGCCGACTACCATGATCCCGGCAGCCTTCACCTTCACCCCGATCGTCTGTCCGCCGGGGATGACCTTCAAATCGGGAATGACTTGCAGTTTCACCGTCTTAAAAGGGATTTTGCCAAACAGGCGAAGCTTGAGTTCCGTCGTCCCGCTCTGTTTCGGATGTATCGACAAGGGCTTGTTCAGATCGATGGGAAAGGTGGCGTCGGTTCTGCCGTTAATGCCGGCGACCTGGGGATTGACGCTTGCTTGGGCGTGAACCGGCATGGCGTAATGCAGTTGCTTGTCCTGTCCCAGGAACATCCGAAGCTGTCCCGGGAAGGACGCGTAATGGCGGATCGGCGGGGAGCATACGGCCAATGCCAGCATCAGGACGAGAGAAAGACCGAACAAGCGGCGTTTGCGGGATTGAGGGTACAAGTTCTCACGCTCCCTTACAGTCTTGACCGGCGACAAGGAATAACCGCCGATGGCGTACCTATAAGGTAACCGTGCCCCTCCGCTTTTATGTTCCCGAAAAGCTTCCTCGAAGTCCGATTTTTCGCGTCGTTACGCGTTTTTTTGGCGTTCGGCCAGCGCCAGCATTTCCTGTGCGTGATGCCTCGTTTTTACCGTCACTTCCACTCCGCCGAGCAGCCGCGCGAGCTCTTCGACCCGCTCGTCGCCGCAGAGTTCCCGCACCGAGGTAGCCGTCCTTCCTTCTTCGCTGACGGATTTTCGGATTTCGTATTGATGGTCGGCCATGCAGGCGACTTGAGGCAGATGCGTGATCGAGAACACCTGGCAGCCGCGGGACAGCCTGGAAAGCTTGTCCGCCACCGCCTGGGCCGCCCTGCCGCTCACGCCGGTGTCCACTTCGTCGAAGACGAGCACGGGAATCCGGTCGATCGCCGCGAAAATGGATTTGAGCGCCAGCATGACGCGGGACATCTCGCCTCCGGAAGCGATTTTGGCCAGCGGCTTCGGAGGTTCGCCTGGATTGGTCGACAGCAGGAATTCCGCCGAGTCGGCCCCGGAAGCGGTTAAGGGGCCTTGCACCAGCTTGACTTCAAAAACGGAGCGCTCCATCTGAAGCTCGGCCAGTTCCTTCTCGATGGCGCCCGACAGCACCTGTCCGGCCTGCCCGCGGATCGCGGTGAGCCGTTCCGCGCGTTCGGCGAGCTCCCGGTGCAGCGCTTGCTCTCTTGCTTCCAACTCGCGCAGCCGCTCATCACGGTTTTCCAACCGCGAAGCTTCCCCATGGATCTTCTCCCGGTAAGCCAAAATGTCCTCGACGGTCTCGCCGTACTTGCGCCGGAGTCCGAACAACAGATCGAGGCGCGATTCGATCTGCGCGAGCCGCTCCGGGTTGAATTCGATGTTATCGCGGTAATCCCGAAGCTGATAAACCGCATCCTCCGCGGCATAATAGGAAGACTGCAGCTGTTCCACCAACGGCCCGAGAACGGCGGGATCCACCTTCGTCACGTCCTGCAGCCGGGCGAGCGCCTTGGACATGGCCGTTAGGCTTTTGCCGTAAAGCAGCTCATACGACTCGGAGACGGCGTCGGACAGTTTTTCGGCATGGGACAGTTTCCGCCTCTCGTCCGCCAATGTCTCGTCTTCGCCCGCCTTCAGTCGGGCCGCGTCGATCTCCTCGATTTGGAACCGGTACAAATCCAGCATCTGCATGCCTTGCCGGGTTTTGTCCTCCAATTCCCTTCTTTCCTTGACGATGTCTTGATATTCGGAATACCGTTCGCGGTATGCGGACTTCTCTCCTTCAATCGCTTCGCCCGCGAATTGGTCCAGCCATTCCAAATGGCGGTCCGTCCGCAGCAGCGACTGATGCTCGTGCTGTCCATGCAGGTTCACCAGGTATTCCCCGATTTCGCGCAGCATGGTGAGCGTTACGTTCTGCCCGTTAATCCGGGCCGACGATTTTCCCTGCGCGTGCAATTCCCTGCGGATGATCAGCGGCTCCCCGGCATCGGCCTCGACTCCGAGCCCTTCCAGAACGTTCCAGACCGGATGGCCTTCCGGCAAATCGAACAGCGCCTCGATCGAGCCCCGATCGCTTCCGTGGCGGATCATTTCAGCCGATCCCCGGCTGCCGGCCGCCAGAGCCAGGGCGTCGATCACGATCGACTTGCCCGCGCCGGTCTCGCCGGTCAGCACGTGAAACCCTTCGTGGAAGGTCACGGATACGTTCTCGATAACCGCCAAGTTACGGATGTTCAGTTCCCGCAGCATGGAATTCCTCCTCTAATCGGGAGTTTGACTCCGTCAAACTCTCACCTTACATCGGGAGTTTGACGGAGTCAAACCCGCTCTAAAGCAGCATCTCGTGGATTCGGCCGACGAGCCGGTCGGCCTGCTCTTTGGTCCGGCAGACGAGCAGCGTCGTATCGTCTCCGCTGACCGAACCGATGATTTCGGGCCAGTCCATGCCGTCGATCAACGCGGCGATCGTATTGGCCGTGCCGGGCAAACACTTGACGACGACCAAGTTCTCCGCCGAATCCGTGCTCACGAAATGGTCCAACAGCGCCCTTCTCAGCTTATGGGCGGGATTGAACCGCTGGTCTTGCGGCATCGCGTATTTGTATCGCCCGTCCTCCAGCGGCACTTTGATCAGCTGCAGCTCTTTGATATCCCGGGAGACGGTCGCTTGCGTGACCTGCATGCCCGCTTCCCCGAGCGCTTCGACAAGCTCTTCTTGCGTCTCGATTTCCCTTGAACCGATGAGCTCCCGAATTTTGCGTTGTCGTTGACCCTTCATTCGTCTCCATCCTCCACGTGAAATCGAACCATTCGAACCCACCCGTCTTTCGGATCCGCTACCAGGATCCCTTCGCACCCCGGAAACAAAAGCGCATACACCAACAGCCGCTCGCGCAGCCCGCTGGCCGTCCATTCCGTCGGCTGCCTGGCCCGTTCCAGCTTGACCAGATAGTATTTGCCGTCCTTGGAAACCAAATAATCGAAAAAGAGCCGCGTAGACATGGACGGTTCCTCGTCCACGGATACGCCCAGCGGAATCCGGTGCTTGCCCGTCAGCACTTCGAAGCCGTTGTCCTGCAGCAGCGTCACGGCTTCGTCCGGAATCACGCCGCCGTCCTTCGCCAACCGGCGGAGCCGGGCATCCGGAGACTCGTGCAGCCAGCGATCGAGCCGCCTGACGATCAGCCAGGCCAATGCGCCGGCCGCGATCAGCAACAGAAGCCAATCTCCGAACCGTGACAACGGATTCACCTCTTCGCGGGACCGAATTCGGGCAAACGTCGGATTCCCAATCAAAGGAACCCTCAAGATCCTTGCCGACGCGCGCCGCTGCCCGCTCTTTTCTGATTCGCCCTCCGGCGCGGATTTCCTTTTTTCGGGGAGGTTTCGAACAAAAAGGAGCCTGCCGCGGCGCAACCTCCTGCGGCCGTTCTTCGGCTAAGCTCCCTGAATGTTCACCCAAAAGCGCGCGACTCTTCGCAGTTGCTGCCGCATGCTCGATCTTGATCGCCTATTTCGAACGGAACGTCTCGTGCGCCTGCCGGGTCACGCCGTCGATCTGCGCTTCCAGCTCGCCCGTCAGCCACCCTTCGCCCAACGGAACGCCCGTCCGTTTCCAATAAGCCAGGAACTCGATGTTGCCTTCCCCGCCCGTTATCGGGGAGAAGGTCAAGCCCTGCAGCGCGAATCCCATCCCGTCCGCGAAGCCGAGAATTTCCCGCAGCACCGACGCATGCACTTTCGGATCGCGGACGACGCCGGATTTGCCGACTTGCTCGCGACCCGCTTCGAATTGCGGTTTGATCAGCGCCACCGTGCGGCTCCCGACGGCCAATACGCCCGCCAGCGCCGGCAAAATCAGCCGCAGCGAAATGAAGGATACGTCGATCGACGCGAAATTCGGCACCGGTCCCTTCAATTGGTCCGGCGTGAGATGGCGGAAATTGGTCCGCTCCATCACGTTCACTTGCGCATGCTGCCGCAGGGACCAGTCGAGCTGGTTATAGCCGACGTCGATCGCGTAAACGTACGATGCGCCATGCTGGAGCGCGCAATCGGTAAAACCGCCCGTCGAAGCCCCGATATCCAGCATGACGGCGCCCGCGAGGTCGATCCCGAACGTCCGGATCGCCTTCTCCAGCTTCAGCCCGCCCCGGCTGACATACGGATGCGGCGCCCCCTTCACGGCGAGATCGGCATCCCGGGGCACTTTGGTCCCGGCTTTGTCTAGCCGCTCGGTGCCTTGCCAGACCAAGCCCGCCATGATGGCCGCCTTCGCTTTTTCCCGGCTCTCGAAGTACCCGCGTTCGACGAGCAAGACGTCGAGCCGTTCCTTGGCCGCCTTTTCGTTCATGTGGCGCGCTGCTTCGGGCGGACGACGGCGGCGCGGATGCGCTGGGCGGCTTGTTCCGCGGTAAGCCCGGTCATCTGCCTCTGTTCCTTGATCGTGGCATGCTCCACGAAGACGTCCGGGACGCCGAGAATGCGGACCGGCACGTTCTGGAACGGCTCCCGCGCGTAAAACTCCAGCACCGCGCTGCCCAGCCCGCCCGCCTCGGCCCCTTCCTCCAGCACCAGAATCGGGAAGTGCTCACCCGCCAGCTGGGTCAGCATGGCTTCATCCAGCGGTTTGACGAATCGGGCGTTTACGACGCGGACGTTCATGCCTTCCCGCTTCAGAAACTCGGCCGCTTCCTGCGCGACCGTCACCATCGGCCCGATCGCCAGAATCGCCGCGGAATCTCCTTCCCGCACCGTCTCCCAGCTTCCGATCGGAATGGCGGCCGGCTCGGCGTCGTAAGGCACGCCCAGCGCCTGCTCGCGCGGATACCGGACGGCGATCGGCCCGTCGTCGTATTGCAAGGCGGTATACAGCATGTTGCGGAGCTCGTTCTCGTCCTTGGGCATCATGAGCACCATGTTCGGGATGTGGCGCAAGAAAGCCATGTCGTATACGCCTTGGTGCGTCTCTCCGTCCGCCCCCACGAAACCCGCGCGGTCGATGGCGAACACGACGTTGGCGTTATGCCGGCAAATGTCGTGCACGACCTGGTCGTATGCCCGCTGCAGGAACGTCGAATACACCGCGAACACCGGCTTGAGCCCTTCCATCGCCAGCGCGGCGCACATCGTGGCGGCGTGCTGTTCGGCGATGCCCACGTCGAACATCCGGCCCGGGAATTTGGCGTCGAAACCGAGCAGGCCCGATCCGCCCGGCATGGCCGGCGTGACGGCGACGATCCGCTCGTCTTGCTGCGCGAGCTCGATCAGCGCGTTGCCGAACACTTCGGTGTACATCGGCGGTCCGACCGGCTTGATGAGCTGCCCGGATTCGATCTTATATGCGCCGGAAACGCCATGCCATTTGTGGGAATCTTGTTCCGCCGGGGTGTACCCCTTGCCTTTAGTGGTCAGCACGTGCAGCAGCACGGGCCCGTCGACGCTGTCGGCATGGCGGAACGCCTCCAGCAGCTTGCCGATGTCGTGGCCGTCTACGGGGCCGAAATATTTCAAGCCGAACTCCTCGAACAGCATGCCGTCCGGCGTGATCAAATATTTCAGGCTGTCCTTCACCCGCTCGGCGGTTTTGGCCAGCTTGCCGCCGATCGCCGGCACTTTGCGCAGCAGCCACTCCAGCTCGTCTTTGGCTTTGCGGTACGTTCGGTCCGAACGGACCTTGCCCAAGTAGTTATGGATCGCGCCCACGTTAGGAGCGATGGACATTTCGTTGTCGTTCAGCACGACGGTCAGCTTCCGCTTCTCATGGCCGATGTGGTTGAGCGCTTCGAGCGCCATGCCGCCGGTCAGCGCGCCGTCTCCGATGACGGCGATGACGCGATGGTCCTCGCCTTTCAGATCCCGGGCGATGGCCATGCCGACGGCCGCCGACAGCGAAGTGCTGCTGTGGCCCGCCTCCCAGACGTCGTGCTCGCTCTCGCCCCGTTTGACGAACCCGCACAATCCGCCTTTCTGGCGAAGCGTATGGAACCGGTCCATGCGGCCGGTCAGCATTTTATGCACGTATGCTTGATGCCCCACGTCGAAAATGAATTTGTCGTCGGGGCTGTTGTATAAATAATGAAGCGCCAGCGTCAGCTCCACCACGCCCAGATTGGGCGCGAGATGGCCGCCGGTCACGGACAACCGTTCGATGAGGAACCGGCGGATTTCCTCCGCCAGCTGCGGCAATTCCGCCAGCGATAATTGTTTGAGGTCCGACGGGCCGTTAATCCGTTCGAGCAGCAATGGTGTTCCCCGCTTTCTCCACATCGGGATTCACGTCATTTCGCTATTATACCATAATTCGCAAACCCAGCCCAAATGATGACAAACGGCGCCAAACTCCCCGAGGAGAGTCTCGCGCCGCGCTTTGAACATCGTTTCAGTGGTCTCTCGACATGATCATGTCGGCGATCGCCGCAAGCCGCATGGGATCGGCCAGACCGGCGTCCGCGATCGCGTTTTTGGCCTCTTCCGTCAAGAGGGCGACGCGCTTACGGCTTTCGCTGAGCCCGATCAAATACGGGTACGTCACCTTCGCTTGTTTCTGGTCGCTGTTCACCGGTTTGCCCAGCTTGGCCTCATCTCCGGTCACGTCCAGAATATCGTCCTGGATTTGGAACGCCAGGCCGACGTTGCGGCCGAACAAGCCGAGCGCCTGCAACTGGCGCTCGTCGGCCCCGGCGGCATGCCCGCCGGCGCGAAGAGAGAAGGCGATCAAATCGCTCGTCTTGTGCAGATGGATCGATTCCAACTGCGCAAGCGACGTGCGCCCCTGCTCGCCCATCATGTCTTCGGCTTGTCCGCCGACCATGCCGGGAAAACCGGCATAACGGGCCAACTCGGAGATCACCGCCAGCGTTCGGTCCGCCGGTACGCCCCGCGATGCCGCTTGGGCGGCCGTATAGAACGCGTGCGTCAGCAGGCCGTCCCCCGCCAGCAGCGCCATCGCTTCCCCGTAAACCTTATGGTTCGTGGGACGCCCTCTGCGAAAATCGTCGTTATCCATCGCCGGCAGATCGTCGTGGATCAGCGAGTACGTATGGATCATTTCGACCGCCGCCGCGAACGGCAGGGCGTAGGCTGCGGGTTTTTCTCCGCCGGTCACGCTCTCCGCCGCCGCCAGCACGAAGATCGGACGCAGGCGTTTGCCGCCGGCGAGCAGCGAATATTCCGCCGCTTCGCGCAGCTTGGACGGTACGGCCCACTCCGCGGGAATCGCTTCCCGCAGCGTTTGCTCGACGAGTTTCTTCCGTTCCTCGAGGTAATTCTCCAGTTGCTCCGAATTCGTCACCTTTATTCCCCTTTGCCGTCTTCCCGGGTCGGAGCGAACGGCTTGCGGCCCGGACCGTTCTCGCCTTCGACGAGCATTTCGATCCGCCGCTCCACCTGCTCCAGCTTCCGTCCGCACAACCGTGACAGCTCCATGCCTTCCTGGAACAACTCGATCGCCGTCTCCAGCGGCACGTCGCCGCTTTCGAGCTTGGCGACGATCGTTTCCAACCGCTCCATCGCCTGCTCGAACGTTACGCCGTTCAGCGCTTCGTCCAACGCGGAATCCCGATCTCCCCGCACTTCAGCCACCCGTATTCTCCTCCCCGTGAATGCCCCAGACCTGGCAGTCCAGGCGCCCGTCCGCGAGTCTGACCCGCAGCAGGTCGCCCGGCTGGACTTCTCCAATGGTCCGGATCAACCGTTTCTCCTGCTCATCGTATACCAGGCTGTAGCCCCGCCCCATGACTTTCAGCGGGCTCAGCGCGTCCAGCTGCCGGAGCAGCGAGCCGTACCGGCTCTGCGCGTGCCGGAGCGTGCCGGACATCGCCAGCTCCAGCGACCGGCTCGCGCCGGCCAGCCGCTTGCGGGCGAAACCCGCCTGCTCGGTGGGGCTCGAAGCCGCCAGCCGGCCGCTCAGCCGGGCGAGCCGCTCCCGCGCCCGGGCTTCTTGCGCCTGGGCGCGGAAGACGAGGCGGTCGCGCAGCCGGTCCAATCGCTCGGCTTGCGCCAACAGCGTGCGCCGCGGCTGGGTGAAGTACGGCGAACGGGCGGCATGTTGCCACCGCTCCCTCGATTTGCCCGCCAGCAGCCGCAACGATTTAACCAAACGCTGCTGCAGATGGCCCAGGTGCTGCCGGAGCTCCCCCGCGTGGGGAACCGCCAGCTCGGCGGCGGCGGTCGGCGTGGCGGCCCGCAGGTCGGCGACGAAATCCGCGATCGTGAAATCCGTCTCGTGGCCGACCGCCGAAATGACGGGAATCCGCGACGCCCGGATCGCCCTTGCCACGGCTTCCTCGTTGAACGCCCACAATTCCTCCAGCGACCCTCCGCCCCGGCCGACGATGAGGACGTCCACCTCGCCGAGCCGGTTCATCGTCTCGATGGCCTTCACGATCGACGGCGCGGCCCCCGTCCCCTGTACGGAGACAGGGTGGAGCAGCACGGGCACCGAAGGAAACCGCCGCTGCAACGTGATGATGATATCGCGAACCGCGGCCCCTGTCGGAGACGTAATGACGCCGACGGCCTGCGGAAACCGGGGGATCGGACGTTTCAGCGCCTCGGAGAACAGCCCTTCGCCTTCCAGCTTTTTCTTCAGCTGTTCGAAGGCAAGGTACAGGCTGCCGATTCCGTCCGGCTGCATCGCGGTCGCGTAAAACTGGTAAGCGCCGTCCCTCTCGTAAACGGAAACGCCTCCGCGCGCCAGCACCTTCATGCCGTCCTTCGGCGCGAACGGAAGACGCTGGTTATAGGAGGCGAACATGATGCATTTGAGCCGGCCGCTTTCATCCTTGAGGGTGAAGTACATATGTCCGCTGGAGTGGCGCGTGAAGTTCGAGATTTCCCCCCGGATCCAGATGTCCTGGAGGTTCCCGTCTCCTTCCAGCTTCATTTTGATATACCGGTTGACGTCCCGGATGCTGAGCACTTTCTGCTCCACGTTCCCCCTCCTTCCGGCGCCTTGCGGTCAGCCCATTCCGTTCGCGCGCTTGCAGGATTTGAGCGTGTTGGCCATCAGCATCGTAATCGTCATCGGGCCGACGCCGCCGGGCACCGGGGTGATCCAGCCGGCCGTTTCGACCACGTCGTCGAAATCGACGTCCCCGGCCAGTTTGCCGTTCTCCAGGCGGTTCATCCCGACGTCGATGACGACCGCGCCGGGTTTGACCCAATCTTTCTTGACCAGTTTCGCCACGCCGACCGCCACGACGAGAATGTCCGCCTGCCGGGCGACGGCCGGCAAATCCGGCGTGCGCGAGTGGCAGATCGTGACGGTCGCGTTCTCTCTCAGCAGCAGCATGGAGACCGGCTTGCCGACGATGTTGCTGCGGCCGATCACGACGGCGTGTTTGCCCGCGGGCGAAATCCCCGACCGCTTAAGCAGTTCGATCACGCCGGATGGCGTGCAAGGCAGCAGCGCGTCGTCCCCGATCATCAAGTTGCCGACGCTGACGGGATGGAAACCGTCCACGTCCTTCTCTACCGCGATCGCGTCGATGACCGGTTTTTCTTCCAAATGCTTCGGCAGCGGGAGCTGCACGAGGATGCCGTGAATGGCCGGGTCCGCATTGTAACGCTCGATGAGGCCGAGCAGTTCATGCTGGCTCGTCTCCGCCGGCAGGCGGACGACCTCCGAATGGTAGCCCAGCTCCTCGCAGGCTTTCGCTTTGTTGCGGACGTACACCTGCGAGGCGGCGTCGTCTCCGACCAGAATGACGACCAGTCCCGGCCGGATTCCGCGTTCCGCCAGCCGCGCGGTTTCCTCGCGGATCTCTTGGCGGATCGACGCGGAGATCGCTTTGCCGTCGATGAATTGGGCACTCATTCAGGCTTCCCCTCTCCTGTCTGGATGGCTTGTTCTTTCTCCCGGATCATTCGCCCGAGCACTCCGTTGACGAATTTGCCGGACTCCTCCAAGCCGAAATGTTTGGCCAGCTCGATCGCCTCGTTGACGACCACTTTCGGAGGCACGCCCCGCAGGTTCATCTCGTAGGCGGCGAGCCGAAGGATCTGCCGATCCACCCGGGAAAGCCGGTCCACTTGCCACCCCGTCAAATAGGCGGCCAGCTGGCGATCCAGTTCCTCGCGGTTGGCGGAGACCCCCTCCACCAGCTCGCGGGTAAACTCGTCCACGTTCGCCAATTGGCCGACTTCCGCTCCGATCTCGTTTTCCTGCCGGGCTTCGTCCATGACCATATTCACGGCTTCCTCGCCCGTGACGCCGCTCATTTCCATTTGGTATAAGCTCGATACGGCGATTTCCCTTGCCAGTCTGCGATTCATGCGTCCTCCGTTCGGCGCTGTCCGACGTAACATTACCTAGTATGGTAACGGTTGAAAACAAAAAAACCTATGATCCGCCCGATTCCCCGGATTCGTCCGGAATCCGCGGGAGGATTTCGGTTGCTTCGGGAAGATGGACGCTCCACAGGGATCAGCGGGTCCAAGGCCAGCGGTCCGTCATCCAATCCGTCAAGCGTTCCCACGGAAAGAGCGGCCCCCGCTTCTCGTCCTTATGCTTGCCCGCCCAGAATCCGATTCCGACCAGCAAGGCGACGAACAGCATGTCCCAGAATCCGCACAGCAAATAGACGAGACCGAAAAACAAGCCCGCAGCGACGCCGCAGGTCCGTCCTCCGTAAGCGTCCCACCACGCTTTCCACATGGCCGGCACCCCCTATTCCACGCGGCTCTTGAATGAGGCCGGCGCCTGGGTTACGTTGGCGATATAGACGGAAATATTGGCGACGGGAATGCCGGTGGCCTCCTCGACCTGCTGCGAAATCGTGCGCTGCATGTCTTCCGACAGCGCGGGAATCGATCCTTCCCCGTCGATGAAGGCGCGGATCATGATTTGCAGGCCGGAATCCGCGACGCGGACGCGTGCCTTCAAATCTTTCACGCCGCGCGTGCGAGAGGCGGCTTTGAGCGCGAGATTCTCCACGGTTTCGACCGAAATCCGGATATCGCCGTGCTCGGTCTTCTGGATGATCGAAGGAGCGGAAGTTCCGCTCCGGCGGACCGAAACGATGAAAAAGCGCAGGCTCACCAGCAGGACCACGACGGAAACGCCGATTACCGTGCCTTGGACGCCGCGGTCCTCGCCCGCGAGCTCCGAGACGAATTGAACGAGGGAAGACGGTGCGAATACGCCGCTTGCGGCCAGGATGGCCAAGACGGCAAGCGCTCCGATCGCGACGCTGTATAGAAAGAGCAGCAGCCTGTCCAACACTTTGATCAACTGGGTGTCCTCCTGTTCCCCGATGAAAAAGGACTCTCTATCGAAAACTCCGATGACGCGCGCAAAGTCCTCTTCGGGAAATCCGCATCGGATTCCCCGTCGGAGGACTTCGGGCTGCGGGCCGGGCGCCGGGATGAACCGGCGCCGAACCCGGCTGGGTTATCGGACTCTCGTACTCGCGTCTTCTTCTTCCGGCTTCTCCGCCGTTTTGAAATGAACGTCATGCACGTGCACGTTCACTTCCACCACGTTCAGACCCGTCATCATCTCGATGGACCGTTTGACGTTCCTCTGGATTTCCGCCGAAATCTCCGGAATCCGGCGTCCGTATTGCACGATAATGGACACGTCCACCGCGGCTTCCCGCTGACCGACTTCCACTTTCACGCCTTTGGATAAGTTCTTCCGGCCGAGCAATTCGCCGATTCCCGAAGAAATCCCGCCGCTCATGCCCGCAACGCCGTCGACTTCCACCGTCGCCAGCCCGGCGATCACCTCGATCACTTCCGGCGCGATTTCGATGGTGCCCATGGTCGTTCTCTCGTACTCCGGGGCTATCGTTTCCAAGCGTTACTCCACCTCCATCTGACCGTGATTCCCTCGTCCGGGCGGTGCGCCCTCGTTATTATAACTATAACATTCGCGGATAATTATGACAAACGCTTGGCCGAAGCGGGACGAACTCACTCCGGCAGCTCGTTCACGTCGTGTTCTTCGAGGAATTTGATATCGAACGTCCCTTTATTGAATACGGGATGGTTAAGCAGCTTCATGTGGAAAGGAATCGTCGTTTTGACGCCTTCCACCATGAACTCTCCCAGCGCCCGGCGGGCCCTGGCGATCGCTTCGTCCCGCGTCGGCGCCCAGACGATCAGCTTGGCGATCATCGAGTCGTAATGCGGCGAAATGAGATAGTTCGGATAGGCGCCGCTGTCCACCCGCACGCCGGGACCGCCCGGAGGCAAGTAAAAACCGATGCGGCCCGGGGAAGGCATGAAATTGCGGTCGGGATCTTCCGCGTTGATGCGGCACTCGATGGCCCAACCGTCGAATTTCACGTCTTCTTGCGTGAAGGACAGGGGCTCCCCTTCCGCGATCGAGATCATTTCCTTGATCAAGTCGACGCCCGTGATCATCTCCGTCACGGGATGCTCGACTTGGATTCTCGTATTCATTTCCATGAAGTAGAATTGCCCGTCCGGACCGAGCAGGAACTCGAGCGTGCCTGCGCCGGAATAGTTCACCGCGCGGGCGGCCCGCACGGCGGCTTGCCCCATGCGCTCCCGCAGCTCGGGCGTCATGACCGGGCAGGGCGCTTCTTCGACCAGCTTCTGCCGGCGGCGCTGCACGGAGCAGTCCCGCTCGCCGAGATGGCAGACGTTGCCGTGCTTGTCGGCGATGATCTGGATCTCCACGTGCTTCATGCCCGTGAGGTATTTCTCCAGGTAGACGCCCGGGTTGCCGAACGCCTTCTGCGCTTCCTGCTGGGCGGTCGAAATTTCCCGGATCAGCATCTCTTCGTCGTCCGCCAGCCGGATGCCGCGGCCGCCGCCGCCGGCGGTCGCCTTGATGATGACCGGATAACCGATGCTCCGGGCCACCGCAACCGCTTCCTCGAGATCCTCCACCAAGCCGTCGGAGCCCGGAATGACGGGCACGTCGGCTTCTTTCATCGTCGACTTCGCCACCGATTTGTCGCCCATGCGGCTGATCGCGTCGGCGGAGGGGCCGATGAACGTAATATTGCACGTTTCGCAAATTTCGGCGAAATCGGCGTTTTCGGACAGGAACCCGTAACCGGGATGGATCGCGTCGCACTCGGTCAAAGTAGCCACGCTCATGATGCTCGTCAAATTCAGATAGCTGTCTTTGGAAGGGGTCGGCCCGATGCAGTACGCCTCGTCCGCGAGACGGACGTGCAGCGCTTCGCGGTCGGCCTCCGAATAGACGGCCACGGTGGCGATGCCCAGCTCCCGGCAGGCGCGGATGATGCGAACCGCGATTTCCCCTCGGTTGGCCACCAAGATTTTATGGAACTTCAAGGCAGTGTTCTCCCTTCTGAAACTCGCAGGACAAAGATAAACGAGAAAAGAGCCGCGATCGGACGCGGCGTTCGGCTGCCGAATCGGGCGGCAATCCCGCGATTATTCCGGTTTGACAAGGAAAAGCGCTTGGCCGTATTCGACCAATTGGCCGTTCTCGACGAGAATCTCGACGATTTCGCCTTTGACTTCCGCTTCGAGCGGGTTCATCAACTTCATCGCTTCCAAAATGCAGACCACCGTTTTCTCGGTGACCCGGTCGCCGACGTTGACGAATGCCGGCGCATCCGGAGACGGCGCGCGGTAGAACGTTCCGACCATCGGGGAAACGATCCGGCGCAGGTTGGAGGTGTCGGGCGACGCCGCCTTGGCTTCCGGCGACGGCGCGGCGGCCGGGGCCGGCGTGTCCTGGACGGGCGCCGCCTGGGGGGCGGGCACGTATGCAGAGGCGATCGGGGCAGGCTGAACGCTTACCGTCTCGATTCGGCCCGGCTTGCGGATCGCGAGGCGCGTGCCTTCGTTTTCGATTTCGAGTTCATGCACGGACGTCTGGTCCACCAATTTGATCAGTTCTTTGATTTCGCTCAGCTTGAACATCCAGTCCACTCCTTGGGATAGGGGTCGGGCGCAGGGCTTGTAAAGACGGCCTGAACGATCCCATAACGGAATCATTATACCATAATCGACCGAAATGGAAAGACAAGCTAACGCCCCGCGCTCCGTCCCCTCTTGAGTTATGCGCCGACCGGAGGGATGGCCGCCGAGTCGGCCGGATCCGCCCGCCGGGTCCGGAAAACCGTGAAGCCGAAGACCGCCGGTCCCGCGTGTCGCGGTTCCGCAGCTTCGGCATCGGGATCGGGTTCAGGCGTCAAGGCACGTATTGGACGGACAGGCGGTCCGGCTTGACGTTCAGTTCCTTCGCGGCGAGATCGATGATTTTAACGGCTTCCAGCTTTTCGAGCTTGGCGGCTTGCACGACGACTTTGAAATTGGATTCGTTCTCCACGACGACGGCGCTGTCGTAATCCTGCACCAGCTTCTCTTCCAGGCTCGTCATGCGGGATTCCATGTCTTCCAGCCGGGTCAGCTCCTCGGCGGCGGAAGAAGCGTCCTCCTGCGAATGGTTTTTCGTATCGGCGATGATCGCGGTCAAACGTTCGTTTTCGGTGTCCCATTTTTCCTTCTGGACGCGCTGCATTTCATCGAGCAGCTGCCTGCCCTGCAGGTTGGTCATCTGCTTCAGTACCTCTTCGTCGCTCGGGGAGACCGAGCCTTCCGCCTGGCCGCCCGTATCGTCCGAAGCGGCGTCCTTCCCGTCCGTGCCTGCCGCGTCCTTGCCCGCGCCGTCCGGACTTCCCGTTCCGGCCGCTTCGCTGCCGGTCTGGGGGACGGCGGAGCCGTCCGGCTGATCCGTCGCGGGATCGACTTCGGTCACTTCCACGCCCTGGGAGAGATCCCCGGTCGCCTTGGAAGCGCCCGTTACCTCCTGCTGCTGCTTGCTCCCCGCGGCGTTCTGGGCCGGCGTGACGTCTTCCGTGAACAAGTAATACGCGGACAAAATGACCATGAGACTGAGCATCGAGACGAGCCAAATCGTTTGACGCTTGTTGTTCATGTTTCCATCCTCCTATCGTTGGATCAGGTTTTTCTCGGTACGACCGAAATCCGGTTCATCGGAACGTCCAGCCCCCGCGAGACCGCTTCCTGCACGAGTTTGCGCACCGTGGCGTTCTCGGCGCCCTTGGCGACGACGACCACGCCCCGCACCTTCGGCTTGACTTTCTTGACGACGATGGGCGCCTGGCCGCCGGACACTTCGTACAGCACCACCTGGCCGTCCCTCGTTACGTCCGTGACGTGGCGGCTCGTTCCGTTTTTGTCCGACTCGGTCGTCAGCTGCTGCGTCGTTTTCTCGTTCAGCTGAACGACCGTTTCCTCCGTCGAATCCACCGTCACCAGCACGTTCACGGTGCCCACTCCGACCATCGTTTCCAACAGATCCTTGAGCCGGCTTTCGAGCTGCGACTCGATATCGGCGAACGGATCGCTCTTGCCGTCGCCTCCCAGGAACGTTTCCTGCTGTTGAGGGGGGGCGTCCCGGTCCCCGGGAGGCGTGAATTCCGTCTGGTTGCCGGAAGGCACCTTCTTGACGTTCAGGAGCGAAGCGGCCAGCAGCAAGGCGGCTCCGATGAGGCCCAGCAGCACCAGCCACCGGAACGTCTTGATCCTGCCGGCTCCTCCGGATCCCCCGCCGATGAACGATTCGAGCCGTTCCAGCCACTTGGCCATTCCCTTCACCTCCCGTCTTCGCCATTCGTACCGCCGGAATCGCCGGACGCTCCGGACTGCACGGTCACCCGGTCGGCCGGCACCCCGTACCGGGCCGAAATCCACGCCGAAATCCGATTCGCCGTCCGCGGATCCGCCGTCGCGCCTGACGCCGCGGCAGAAGCTTCCGGCGGCTCCGCGGCAACCGGGCGGGCGTCTTCTCCGACGCCTTGCACCGTCACCGGTTCGACTTCGACGGGCTTTACCGCGGCGACCGGTTCCGGCGCCTTCCGCCCGTTTCCTGCGTCCCGCCCGCCGCCGAGGTTGACCGTCACTTCCTTCACCTCGAGCGTACCGTCGGTCCTCCAACCCATGTCGACCCGGACTTCGGCCGGCTTGGATCCCTCGTTTTCCGCCAGATCGGCCCGGATCGCTTCTTCCAACCGAGCGGCCGCCAGGCTTGCGGCGTCATCCCGCTGCTTCTCCTGCCATTTCCGGCCTTCCTCCCGGATGCGGGAAAGCTCTCCGGAAGCGGACGCGGTGTTTGCCCGGAAGGATGCGTCGTTCAACCCCTCGGTGAGCCTGCTGCTGAAATCGCCCTGGATCCACCGGAGGATCGGCGAAGCCACGGCCAGCAGGATGAACAACCCCGCGACAAGCCGGACGTACCGCTGCATCGTCCGGTTCGGCAGCAGCAGATCGACGATGCCGGCCAGCAGCACGACGGCGACGACCTGCTTCAGCCAGACCGACAATCCCTCCATCACGCGGATCCCTCCTCCCTTGCGGCCGATTCGCTATCGGATCATCAAGGCGGCGTTGCCGGCGGTCAGGATGATCGTGACGGCGAGGAAGAACATCAGGCCGACCGCCGCCAGCGCGGCGAAGACGTAGATCAGCGTTTTGCCGATCATCTGCAGGCACGCCGTGATGGGAGATCCCCCCAGCGGCTGCAGGACCGCGCCGGCCACGTTGTAGATCAGCGCCAGCACCATGATTTTGATGGCGGGAAAAGCGCACAGGAACAAGAGAATGATGACCCCGGCGAGCCCGATGGCGTTTTTGACGAGCAGGCTGGCGGAGAGAACGGTGTCTGCGGCGTCGGAGAACATCCGGCCGACGACGGGCACGAAGTTGCCAGTCACGAATTTGGCGGTCTGCAGCGCGACCCCGTCGGCGACGGCGCCGGTGGCGCCCTGGATGGACAGGACGCCCAGGAAAACGGTGAACATCACGCCCATGACCCCGACGGCGACGTTCCGCAGCAGATTGGCGAGCTGCGTGACCTTGTACCGGTCGCTGATCGAGCTGACCAGGTGGAGCACCGCCGAGAAGAACAGCAGCGGAAACACGAACAAGTGAATGAACGTCCCCACCGTATGGATCATGAACACGATCAAGGGATGAAGCACCGTGACGGACGCGACGCTTCCGGTGCCGGCCAGCAGCGTCAGGAGCAAAGGAACCATGGCCAGCATGAACTGGACCATTCGCTGAATCGCTTCCCCCGCGTAGGAGGTCGCGGTCCGAAAGCTGTTGACGGCCAAGATGAGCAGCACCAGGTAGGCGATCCCGTAAGCGACCTTGCTCACGGCGCCCCGCTCGAAGGCGGTTTGCATCGTTTCCAGGATCATCGTGAATACCGTCAACAGGACGATGGTGACGAGCAGCTTGCCGCTGAACAGCACTTCGTGAAGGAAGTAGCGAAGCAGGCCGGAAAGCGCTTGGCCGAAACTCCAGGGCCGGTCGTTCGGGAACATCAGCTGGCCGACCTCGGGCAAGTTGCCGTCCGGGAAGTACCCCCCGTACTTCGTCCTCAGCTCGTTCCAGAATTGTTCGATTTCCTTCGTCTGCATCTGCAGGGACTGCTTTTCGGCCAGCTCGGCGACGACGCTGCCCGGCTCATCCGCCCCGATCCGGGACGATGGCGCCGAAGCGGCTTCCCCGCCGGTCCCGGGGGCGTTATCGGAAGCCGAAACGGACCCGGCAAAGAAAACGAATGGCATCAGCAGGAGCAAGAGAACCGCGAAACAGCGGCGGCGCATGATGGTCTCCCTCCCGTTTCTCCCGTCGCCCGGCGGCGGCCGCGTCAGGCCGGCAGCAAGTTCAGCACCGTTTCGACGACGACGCTGATGATGGGGATCGCCATGACCAGAATCAGCATTTTGCCCGCGAACTCGATTTTCGAGGCGATGCTCTCGAGCCCCGCGTCGCGGACGATTTGCGCGCCGAATTCGGCGATGTAGGCGATCCCGATGATTTTCAGCATCGTCTTGAGGTAGACGGACGGGATGCCGGATCTCGCGGCCAACTCGTCCAGCACGGACACGACGCCGCCGATTTTGCCGATCAGGGCCAGGAAGATGCCGACGCCGGTGAACACCGCGAGCAAAAACGCGAACATCGGCTTCTGTTCCCGGATCACGAGAATCAGCACGGTGGCCAGAAACGCGACGCCGACGATCTGAAGGATGTCCATCGGCTTCACCTACTGGAACAGAAAAATCGTCTTGATTTCCTGAAAGAGCTGGTTGAGCAGCCTCACCACCATGAACAGCACGACGACGAAGCCGATGACCGTAACCCAGTGCGCCATGTCTTCCTTGCCCATCTGCTTGAGTACGGTATGGATCATGGCAACGATGATGCCGATGCCGGCGATTTGGAAAATGGTGCTGACATCGATACTCATGGCCTTCTCCCCCAAACGTGACGTTAAGGCTGCTTGGTTTGGGGGCTCCCCCAAAATTGGAATGGATCACTCCGATTACAACAACACGATGACGACGAGGGCCGCTCCCAGGACGCCGAGACTGCGGCTCATTTTCTCGTATCGCTGCTGCTCTTCCCGGGCCGCCGTTTCCTCCGCCTGCAGCTGGAGCATCGCCAGCCGCACGTGCTTGAGCTGGTCTTCCCTGCCGCTTCCCCCGAGGGTCGCTCCCAAGCGGGCCAACGCTTCGCGCTCCGGGGTTTTCATGGCCGTACGGCTCCATCCTCCGGCGATGGCTCGTTCCCAGATTTCCCGGACGGTCGGGCCGGCCCGCTGTTCCAATTGGCCGGCGATATTGGCGAACAGGCCGGAAACGGGCTCGGGCACGACGCCCGCCAGCCGGGCGAGCGCTTCCGGAAGCGGCGTTTGGCCGTATTGGATTTCGGTCTCCAGCCTTTGCAGCGCGTGGATGAGCTGCCGGATCTGCCGGGGCCGGGCGGCGAACCGCGCGGCCTGCGCGTATCCGATCAGCGTCCCCGCGAGCAGGACGAGCATAGCGCCGGCGAATCGGATCATGGGACCGGCCTTTCCGCCGCGAAGGCGTCGGGAGAACGGATCGCGGGCTTTGGACGGGATTTGAATTCCCGCGACGTCTGCTCGGCGGCGATCACCCGGTGTTCCACTTTCCCGCCGGACCGGGAGAGCAGCACGTAAGCCCCGAACATTCCGCGTTCCGCCATGCCGGCCAGCACGGGCCTCGAGAAGACGTCCTCCAAATCCGCGGCGTGGGCGGTCGCCACGACCCTTACGCCGGCGTGCAGCGCTTCGGCGAGGGCGTCCGCATCCTCCTGCCGGCCGATTTCGTCCACGGCGATCACCTCCGGCGACATGGAGCGGATCATCATCATGATGCCTTCCGCCTTCGGGCAGGCGTCCAGAATGTCCGTGCGGGGACCCAGGTCGAAGGAAGGAATGCCGGCTTCGCAGGCGCCGATTTCCGACCGCTCGTCGACGACGCCGACTTTGCGCCCGCCCCAGCCGGCCGCGGCGGCGTGGGACCATTCGCCCGCGCTGATGCAGCGGATCAGGTCGCGCAGCAGGGTCGTTTTCCCTTGTTGGGGAGGCGAGACGATCAGCGTGTGCCGGACCGTGCGTTCCCGGAAATCCAGGATGCCGGGCAGCACGGCGGCGGCGCAGCCGCCGCGCGCGCGGGCGATCCGGACGTTGAAGCCCGTGATGTCCTTGAGCCGCGCCACGGTCCCCCGCTCCAGCACGGCTCGTCCGGCCAATCCGACGCGATGCCCTCCTTCGACGGTGATGTAACCTCGCTTTAACTCTTCTTCCACGGCGTACAGCGAATGGCGGGTCACCCTCTCCAGCAGCGCCCGGCATTCTTCCCTGCCCGGCGCGTAGGCGGAGCGGCCGTCCGCGGCGAGCGAACCGTCGGGGCGCACGAAGGCGTAACGCCCGGCATAGCCGATTTCGAGCGGACGGTTTTCCCGCACCCGGATTTCCTCCAGCGTCATCGCCGCATGCTCGGGGAGCCGTTCCAATACCCCCCGCAGCGGATGAACGAACAAATCGGGAACGTTCGGCGCCATTCACCAGCCCCCTTTCCGGCAGAAGTTGTCCTTTGCTCTCTCATATGTATGCCTGGACCGCCCGAATATGACTGCTTGGCCCGTTCCTCCGCGCCTCTACGTCTTGCGCAAAACGCCGATCAGGATGCAGCCGACGCCGGCGAGCACCCAAATCAGCTTGCTCGGGGACAGCTTGTCCGACAGCCCGACGAGCCCGATCGCCATCGTCGAGATCAGGACGAGCGGACCGACCAGGGCCAGCATCGAATTGACGATCAGCGCCTTCTCCACGTTGTTGAGCCGTATCATGACGATCGCCGCGGTAAGCTCGAGGCTCCCGGACAGCATTCTGAGCACCGCCATGCTGAGCGCCGACTTGTCCAAATTCGCCCTCTCCTTTTTCCGTGTTTGTATCGATTCTATGCGGAGTTTTCCGGCAACTTGTCTACTTTGTCGCTTCAGGGAACCGGCGGATAGGCAACTGCATATATTGCTTTTGATCTTCCACCTTGTGGACCGACGAGGAGAGAGAACATGGAAATTACGGCAAACCTCATGTGGCCTTTGGCGCTGTCGGACCCGAGCGGACGGCGTTCCGCCAAGCCCCGGAGCCAAGGCGTCACGATGGTGATCGACAAGGGACTGGGCCGCTTCGCGTTCGAGGATCTGGTGGCGGTGGCCGGCGCGTACATCGACATCGTCAAGTTCGGATTCGGCACGTCGCCGCTGTATCCCCTTGAGGTTCTGAAAAACAAAATCGATGCCGCCAAACGCTTCCAAATCACGGTAATACCGGGAGGGACGCTGCTGGAGACGGCCGTGGCCCGGGACGTGGTGCCTGCCTTCTTCCGCCAGGTATTGGCGCTCGGCTTCGACGGCATCGAGGTATCGGACGGCACGATCCAACTGCCCCGGGACCGGCGGGACGAACTCATCCGCGACGCTTGCGCGCTCGGACTCAGGGTGTTCACGGAATACGGCAAAAAAGCGTTCGGATCGCGGATCGACGCGCTGGAATTCGCGAGGACGGCCGAGCGGGATTTCCTGGCCGGGGCGGAATTGGTGACGGTGGAAGCGAGGGAGTCCGGCGTCGGGGTCGGATTGTTCGACGAGCAGGGATCCTGCCGGGAGAACGATTTGCGCGAAATGCTCCAAGTGGTGCCGAGTCCGGAGCGCATCTTGTGGGAAGCCCCGCAAAAAGAACAGCAGGTGTCCCTGATCAAGACGATCGGACCCGAAGTCAACCTCGGCAACATCCCGGTCCAAGACGTGCTGGCGCTTGAAACGATGCGGCGGGGCCTCAGGTCCGACACGTTCGAGCTGAACCAGCCGTACTCGGATTACGTGATCTAGGGGACTTGGATTTACCGCGTCCAAAAAGAAACGGAAAGCCCCGCAGCATCGGTCTGCGGGGCTTTCCGTTCTAAATCCGGGACGGGCTCCATATCGTGGTACAAGCGCCGTTGCTCCATGACGCGGCAATTCGTTTTCGGGAGCGTGTCTCACAGGATGAACGGTGAAATCGTGCTCGTCGCCCTGATCATCATCGGTCTGCTGGGGCGTTCTCCCATCATCACGACGGCGGCGTGCCTGCTGCTCATCATCAAGCTGATCCATTTCCAACGCTACCTGCCGGTAATCGAGAGGCGGGGGCTGGAATTCGGCTTGCTGTTTCTGACGCTGGCCGTGCTCGTCCCGTTCGCATCGGGCAAAATGCAGGTCAAGGACGTGACCGCCGCGTTTACGAGCTGGACCGGCTGGGTGGCCCTGTTCGGAGGGGCCGTCGCCACCTATTTAAACAGCAAGGGGCTCGATCTTCTCAAGATCGACCCCCAGCTGATCGTCGGCCTCGTCATCGGGTCCATCATCGGCATCGTGCTGCTGCGGGGCATCCCCGTCGGGCCGCTGATGGCCGCGGGACTCACGGCCTTGGTGATGAAAATCGTGCAGTTCATCGCGGGAAAATTTTAGCCTCGCGACGGTTAACGGTTAACGGCGTTCTTGCGGACCGCCGACGTACGCGGTGTCGGCCGTGTCCAGCCCGTACGCGGTATGGAGGGCGCGCACGACGTCTTGCAGCGGTTCCGCCGCGATCACGCACGATACCTTGATTTCGGACGTGCTGACCATTTTGATGCTGACGCCGAGTTTCGAAATCGTGTCGAACATTTGGGCCGCGACGCCCGGGTTGGACACCATGCCCGCGCCAACGATCGACACCTTCACGAGGTTTTCCTCGTAAGTCGCCTCGTCGTACGGCAACGCACCGCGGATCCCCGCGATGACGTCCATCGCGCGGGGACGGTCGGCCAGCGACACCGTGAACGAAAAGTCCGCTTTGCCGTTCTGCACGCCGCTTTGCACGATGATGTCCACGTCGATGCCGGCGTCCGCCAAGGCGGTGAACATTTTCGCCAGTACGCCCGGCACGTCCGCTACGCCCAAAATGCTGATTCTCGCCACGTTTT
Organism: Cohnella caldifontis; assembly: GCF_029360585.1. Lineage (GTDB taxonomy): Bacteria > Bacillota > Bacilli > Paenibacillales > Paenibacillaceae > Cohnella > Cohnella caldifontis. The sequence goes on from NZ_JAQZSJ010000001.1 coordinate 345,810, forward strand.
TGTCATACGCGATTCCGCGGACGACGACCCCTTGTTCCATTTCGGCTTCCTCCCTCACGAGCGTTCCCTCGTTCTGCGTAAAGCTGGAACGCACGACCAGATTCACGTTGTAATGTTTCGCGTATTCCACCGCCCGGGGATGCAGCACGGCCGCCCCCAGGTTCGCCAGCTCGAGCATTTCGTCATAGGAGATGGCTTCCAGCTTGCGGGCGTTTTTCACGATGCGCGGATCCGTCGAATATACGCCGTCCACGTCGGTATAAATCTCGCAAACGTCCGCCTTGACCGCCGCAGCCAGCGCCACCGCCGTCGTGTCCGAGCCCCCGCGGCCCAGCGTGGTGATCTCGCCGTCGTCCGTCATGCCCTGGAAGCCGGCTACGATGACGATGTTTCCTCCCTCCAGCGCTTGGAACAGCTTCTCGGGCGAAATATCGGTGATGCGAGCTTTGCCGTGCACCGCTTCCGTCCGGATCCCGGCCTGCCAGCCGGTAAACGATTTGGCCGCGTGGCCGCGCTGGTGGATCGCCATGGACAGCAGGGCAACCGAAATTTGCTCCCCGGTCGTGAGCAGCATATCCATTTCCCGCGCCGGCGGGTTATCGCTGATTTCCTTCGATTTATCGATCAGATCGTCCGTCGTGTCGCCCATCGCGGAGACGACGGCCACGACGCGGTCGCCTTGCAGCTTACGGTCGATGATCCGCTGGGCGACGCGCCCCATGCGCTCGGCCGTGCCGACGGAGCTCCCGCCGAATTTCATCACGATCAAAGCCAACGGTCCTTCACTCCCCAAGTAAACATTCGCATAATGCCTAACATTATAGCATATGTACCAGGGTCCAAAAAGCAAAAAAATCGTGAATAACATGGGAGTTCGCGGGATCGGATGAGGCGTAATGCTTGCTCATTCGTGGGAGCAGGCAGTAGGCGCAAATATTGCGGATTGAGCGAGGGTTCGTTTACGGAAGCAACCCTTAGGCGCAAAAACGTGGGTTGGTCTTATGTGAGCATGCAGTAGGAGCAAGGTTTGTGGTTCTAGCGAGGTTCGTTTCCGGATGCGGCCTGTAGAAGCCATATTTGGGGTAGAGCGAGGGTTCGTCTTTAGTCTGCGCGAACCAGGCTGCGGGCACGAAGATTGTGGTTTGTGCGTCCGGCAAGGCGGTTCCATACATGAGCCGGGTTTCGCTGTTCAAAAGTTCCTTTACCCCTCGTTTGCCGCGGGGTTCAACGGCCAGTTAGGAAAGAAAGTTTCTTAATTCCTCTCTAAACACGGGGTTCAACGGCCAGTTAAGAAAGAAAGTTTCTTAATTCCACTCTAAACACGGCGTTCAACGGCCAGTTAAGAAAGAAAGTTTCTTAATTCCACTCAAAACACGGGTTCGACTTCCAGTTAAGAAAGAAACTTTCTTAATTCCTCTCCTTATCTCCCCACTAATCACCTGCTGCAGCCAGGAGATAAGGATGAAAGTTCACTCAACTCCTCCCGCCGTGAAGGGTCCGAGGACCTCTCGCCGTCCCTTCCGGTCAAGATGCTCTCTGAGGACGGGCAAAACATACCGCAAAAAAATCCCCGCCGTCCAGATAGATCGGACGATGCGGGGATTCGGATCGAGATCGGCGCAATGCATCGGCTCAAGTAACTTGATCCCGCTGCGGTTTACGCTCCTCCCACGTTGGCTTACGCGCGGGAGATGTACTTGCCTTCGCGGGTGTCGATCAGCAGCACGTCGCCTTCGTTGATGAAGAGCGGGACCTGTACGTTCAGGCCGGTCTCGACCTTCGCGTTCTTGGTGGCGCCGGTCGCGGTGTTGCCCTTGATGCCCGGCTCGGTCTCCGTTACTGTCAGCTCGACGTTGTTCGGCAGGTTGATGCCGATGATTTCGCCTTGGTAGCTGAGGATGTTGACGTTCATGTTTTCCTTCAGGAAATTGATTTCCCATTCCAGCTGTTTCTTGTCCAGCTCGAATTGGTCGTACGTCTCGTTGTCCATGAACGTATATTCATTGCCCGAATTATACAGGTACTGGACCTGACGGTTCTCGATCATGGCGCGGGACACCGTCTCGCCGGCGCGGAACGTTTTTTCGACGACGTTGCCGTTGCGCAGGTTTTTGAGCTTCGACCGCACGAAAGCGGCGCCTTTGCCCGGCTTCACGTGTTGGAAGTCGATGACGGAATAGATGTCTCCGTCTACCTCGATGGAGAGGCCTGTCTTGAAATCGTTAACGGAAATCACTGAAACTTTTCCCTCCTGTGGAATGGCCGCTCCTTAGTCCAGTACAATCAGTTCTTTGGGGGAGCGTGTAAGAATTTGAATGCCGTTGTCCGTGAGGATGACGTCGTCCTCGATCCGGACGCCCCCGAAGCCGGGGACGTAAATGCCGGGTTCGACCGTCACCATCATGCCCGGCGCAAGGACGGTATCGCAAGTCAGCGACAGCCTCGGTTCTTCGTGGATTTCCATCCCGAGACCGTGGCCCGTCCCATGGCCGAAATGGTCACCATAACCATACCTTGTGATGATGTCCCTCGTCAAGGCGTCGCCTTCGCGCCCCGTCATACCGGGCTTCAGATGGTCCAGCGCGTATTGCTGCGCTTCCTTCACGATGGAATAGATTTCCCGGTGTTTGTCCGTCGGCGTGCCCACGAACACGGTCCGGGTCAAATCCGAGCAGTATCCTTTGTAATAAGCCCCGAAATCGAGCGTGACGAACTCGTCCCGGCCGACCTTTTTCTCGCTCGCGACGCCGTGCGGCATGGCCGAACGTTCCCCGGACGCCACGATCGTGTTGAACGAGGGGCCGGTCGCGCCGTTCTTCCGCATGAAATATTCCATTTCCGCCGCGATTTCGATCTCGGACACGCCCGGCTTGATGAAGCCGAGAATATGCCGGAACGTGCGGTCCGCCAGGTCCGCCGCCTCCTGCATGACGGCGAGCTCGCCGGCGTCCTTCACCATGCGCAGCCCTTCGATGATTCCGCCTGCCGGCTGAAGCTGCGCGGGCGCGAACGCTTTGGCCCACAGCGCCTGCTCGGCGACCGTGACGTGGCGGTCTTCGAACAAGAGCTTCGTGACGCCCCACGCCCCGAGGGTTTCGGCGATCGTCGCGTTCAAATCCCGTCCGTGCTCGATGATTTCGAAGCCTTTCGCCTGCTCGCCGGCTTGAAGCCGGTAACGGAAATCCGTCAGCAAGGCCGCTTTGTCCGGGGACAAGAGCACCACGCCGTGCGTCCCCGTAAACCCGGTGAGATACCGGCGGTTCACCTCGCTCGCGACGACGATCGCCTGGCCGCCGGCCTCCGCGATTTTCTCCCGAAGCCGTTTCGCTCTTTCGTTCGGCATCCCTCTATCCCCTTTGCTTTCGAATATGATCGAGCAGCGCGGTCAGCCCCAGTTCGTATCCCAGCGAACCGAAGCCGGCAATCTGTCCTACCGCCACGGGGGCGATAACGGAAACGTGGCGAAACGCTTCCCGTTTATGGATATTGGACAGGTGGACTTCGACGACCGGCAGCCCCACGGAAGCGAGGCCGTCCCGCAAAGCGTAGCTGTAATGCGTAAACGCCCCGGGATTGATCAGGATCCCGTCATGCCGCCCGTATGCCGCGTGGATGGCGTCCAGCAGCGCTCCTTCATGGTTGGACTGGAAAAAATGAAGTTCCGCCCCGAGCTTGGCGGCCGACTCTTTCAACCGGTTTTCGATGTCCTGCAGCGTCTCGCTGCCGTATACGCCGGGCTCCCGGATCCCGAGCATGTTGAGGTTCGGGCCGTTTACAACCAGAATGCTGGGCATGCCGACAAATTCCTCCCCGCCGGCGCGGGCATCCCGTGCCGTAGATTCTCCGGTAAAGTTCACCAGAAAATTGTATCACAGACCCCGGCGCAAGAAAACCGGAAGGTCAGCCGGCGGCGGGTTCCGGCTCCCGTCTCGCCTCGTCATGGAATTCGAAAGCGATGCTGTATCCGATGAACAATCCCCAAATCAGAAACAAGCAGCCGTCGGTGATCATGCTGTTCCAACCGATCTTATTCAGCGGGGGCACCGCCCCGATCGACGGCCCTGCCCAAAGATAGAAGCCTGCCCACCATGCGGCTCCGAAGAGCAAGCCCGGATAAGGGCCCCGGTACGGTTTCAGCACCACGTAGTAAACCAGCGCCGCCGCCATGGACATGAGGATGAACAGGGCCAAACCCGTGATTTGCCAGTACGCGCTGGCCAGCGCGCTCCGCTTGACCCAAGGATCGGCCAGGAAAGCCGCCGGAACCTTGGTCAGGTTCATCGCGACGGCCAGCCAGCGGACCGATCCCCAGATCAGACCGGCGAAAAAGCCGATTTTCAGACAAAACCGAACCGGCGGCGTGCGGATCGGCTCGTCTTCTTCCCGCCTTGCGGATGATTCGGCCATGACGGCACCCCTCCCAGCCTGGCTTTCGAGTCAGCTAATGGATGAACATTAGGTTATCCCGCCTCCGTTTTCCTTACTCTCCCATGCCCGGCCGCGCGGCGGTCGTTGTAGCAATCCGCCATTCGATCTAGTAAAATAAGAAACACATCCTCTTAAAGCAGGTGAAACCGAATGTCCCAACCGACCGCTGTCTACGGCGGACAGGCCGTCATCGAAGGCGTCATGTTCGCGGGCCGTACCGTGAACGTAACCGCCGTCCGGCGCAAAAACCAGGAAATCACCTTCTACGAGGTGCCCAGGAAGGATTCTTCCTCCTTATTGAAAACCGCCAAAAAAATCCCGTTTATCCGGGGGATCGTCGGCATTCTCGAATCCGCCGCCAAAGGCTCCCAGCATTTGACTTATTCCGCGGAAGCGTATGCCGAAGACGAGGCGGGCCCGGAGGCCAAACCCGAGCCGCGCAAAGAGAAATGGAACCTCTCCATGATCCTGGGCGTAGCGGTCGTCGGCATTTTGTCGTTTATCGCCGGAAAATTTATTTTGACTTTGGTGCCCGCGGCGCTCGAAGATTTGATTTTCGGACGGGCGTTCGAGAATAAAATATTGCACAACCTGCTCGAAGGCCTGATCAAAATCATCCTTCTGCTGGCATACTTGTGGGGGATTTCCCAGACGCCGATCATCAAACGGCTGTTTCAATACCATGGCGCCGAACATAAAGTGATCAGCGCTTACGAAGCGGGAGAAGAATTGACGGTCGAGAACGTTCGCAAGCAAAGCCGGCTTCATTATCGCTGCGGAAGCAGTTTCATCATCTTCACGGTGATCGTCGGCGTCATCCTTTATTCCTTTTTCAGTTGGGACACCCTGATCGAGCGCTTGGTGATCCGCATCGCCTTGCTGCCGGTCGTGCTCGGGGTTTCTTACGAAGTGCTGCGCGCGACGAATGCGGTTCGAGACGTGCCCGTGCTCCGTTGGCTCGGTTATCCCGGGCTGTGGCTGCAGCTGCTGACGACGAAAGAACCGAACGACGAGCAAATCGCCGTGTCGATCGCTTCGTTCAACCGGATGAGAGAATTGGACCGGCAAGTGAATCCGGTATAAGAATCGGGGAGGCTCCGCTAAACTCCCTATTCGCATCTGCGGGGAGAGTTTGGCTTCGCCAAACTCCCGATTAAAGGAGGAATCGCCATGCAAAGCCGTTTCCATCCCCTGTTTTACGTCATCCTGCCGCTCGCCGTCCTGGGTTTCGCGTCTCAATTCGAAACGATTTGGCGGTCCATGCTGCTGCCGCTGGCGATCATCGCGGTGCTGTTCGTCCTGTTTCTGGCCACGCAGAAACGGTCCTTCCGGCCCCGCGTATCCCGCACCTCCTACCGGCCCGCGAGCCGGCCGGCGGACCGAAAGCCGAGACCCAAATCGAAAACCGTGCCTTTCAAGGTGATCGAAGGCCGCAAAAACCGCGGCGACGAGGAGCCGCCCCGGTATCACTGAGCCTTCCGCGGATCGCCGCGAACGCCGGACGAACGCAACGCAAAAACGCCTCCTGCTCTCCGCTGCAGGGGGCGTTTTTGCGTTGCTGCGCAGCTGCGCGTCGGCTTCCGCCAGCGTTATGGAAAAGGCTTCTCCGTCCGCAGCTTGCCCGTCCGGCAGTCCCACCTGCCGAAAAACTTCCGTCCGGCGGCCAGCCCCGCATCGTACAGCTTCGCGCTGTCCTCGGGCGAGAGGTCGAATTGGGTCGTCCCCACCCCCATCGTCGGGATCCGGATCGTGCGCACCCAATTTTGCTCTTCGATGTATCGCTCGTCATGGGCGCCAAGCATCGTTTCGAACATCGCCTGGAACATCGTGATCGGACCGCTGATCCGGTGATGTTTGGCTTCCGATCTTCCGATCATCTGAAAGCCGATGACCGGCACGCCCTTGCCGTCCGCGGCGTCGTGCTCGAAAAGCCACAGCGGGAAATTGCTGAGCAGCCCGCCGTCCACGATGTAGGAAAATCTCGCCCGGACCGGCTCCCGGCTGCGCGCCTTCCTCGTCCTTAGCGGCTGGCGCAGCACGACGGGATCGAAAAAATACGGAATGCTGGTGCTCATCCGGATCGCCCGGGCGACCGGAAACCGGCGGGGATCGATGCCGTAATCCGCCATGTCGTCCGGCAGTACGAGCAGTTTGCCGTTCGTGATGTCGGAAGCGATGATCCGCACTTTGCCGGGCGGCAGGTCGCCGAACACCCGGACTCCTTTGGCGGCGAGCAGGCGCGCCACCCAATCTTCCAGGGCGTCACCCGCGTACAGCCCCTTTTTCATCAATATCCGGACGGCCGGACCGATCAACCGCACGTTGAAGATCGGGGCCCGCTGCATGAACGTGCGGAAAGGCGTGGATTGGATGATGTCCTTCATCTCCAAAGCGGTGTAACCCGTGGCGATCAGCGCCGCCACGATGCTGCCGGAGGACGTGCCCGCTACCCGATGAAAGCCCACGCCCGCCATTTCGGCCGCCCGCACCGCGCCGGCCAGGGAGATTCCCCGTACGCCCCCGCCTTCGAAAACCGCGTTCACCATCGTTCGTTCCACTCGCGTTCCCCCCGCAGCAGGATCGGTCCCTATCAGCACCATCCTATGCGGGCCGCCCGGGTGTCAGACCGCTCCGCGAATCCGGCCGAAACGGAAAAGAAGCTTCCCCGTCCGCCGGGAAAGCTTCTTCTACCCTTCGTTCTCCAATTCCGCGCGGATCCGCTGCAGTTCTTCCCTGCGGGATTCGTCGCGGTTGAAATACTCCACGAGCGTCTCGATGCAGGTGATCGAATCCCAACTTAGATGGTGCTCGATCCCTTCCACGTCGCGGTATATGTTTTCCTCCTGCACGCCGATCATTTTCAGGAACGACTCGAGCAGGTGGTGGCGGTCGACCAGCCGTTTGCCCATTCTTTTCCCTTTGTGCGTCAGGATCAGGCCTCGGTACTTTTCGTAAATCAAGTAATCGTCTTTATCGAGCTTCTGGATCATTTTCGTCACGGAAGAGGGATGGACCTCCAGCCCCTCGGCGATATCCGATACCCTGGCGTAGCCCTTCTCGTCGATCAGCCGGTAAATCCGTTCCAAATAATCTTCCATGCTCGGGGTCGGCATGCCGAAGCCCCCTTTCCACCTGATCGTCGACACCGTCGACCGCACGGGAAAACCGCCCGTGCGAACGCTTGCTTTTAGTATCATACACCGTGCCGGGCCGCAGGGGCAAGCCTGATTGTCGCCGTACGGCGCCCGGTTATCCCGCGCCTCCGCCGCGCAAACTATCCGGAAAAGGAGGCGTTTGCCTTGAGCACGCTGACACCCGCTCCTCCGCGACCGGTGCGGGAGACTCCGGTTTTCCAGCCGGAACTCGTCTATTTCGAGCCAGCCTCGCTCGACTATCCGAAGGGTCGGCGCATCATGGAATACGTCAAAGACAAGGGCCTTCCTTATCGGATGACCACCTCGCACAACCGGATCACGGGACTGCCCGGAGAATCGGAAACGGAGCAATACAAAATCGCCAAACGAACCCTCGTCGTAGGCGTGCGCAAAACGCTGAAATTCGACCAATCGAAGCCTTCCGCGGAATACGCCCTCCCTCTCGCGACGGGCTGCATGGGCCACTGCCATTATTGCTATCTTCAAACGACGCTGGGCGCCAAGCCCTATGTCCGGGTTTACGTCAACACGGAGGAAATTTTCCGGGCCGCGAAAGCCTACATCGAGGAACGGGCGCCGGAAATCACCCGCTTCGAAGCCGCCTGCACCTCGGATCCGGTCGGCTTGGAGCCAATTACGGGTTCGCTGGCGGAGGCGATTCTGTTCATGGCGAAGGAACCGCTCGGCCGGCTTCGCTTCGTCACGAAATTCCACCATGTCGATTCGCTGCTGCCGCTCGAACACAACGGGCACACGAGAATCCGTTTCAGCGTCAACGCGGACTACGTGATCCGCCAATTCGAACCGGCCACTTCCCGGTTCCATGAACGGATCGAAGCGGCGGGCAAAATCGCGCGCGCGGGATATCCGCTCGGCTTCATCATCGCGCCGATCATCTGGTACGACGGCTGGCAGGAAGGTTACGCGGAGCTGCTGGCCCGCCTGGGAGAAGCGCTGCCTGCGGAGGCGGCGCGGGACCTCACGTTCGAGCTGATCCAGCACCGCTTTACCAAAACGGCCAAAGCCACGATCCTGAAACGGTATCCGAAAACGAAGCTGGAGATGGACGAGGAGAAACGCAAGAAGAAATGGGGACGTTGGGGGCAGAACAAATACGTGTATCCGGACGACCAGGCCGACGCGCTCCGGATGTTTCTCAGCGAGCGGATCTTCGAGACGTTCCCGTCGGCCCGGATCGACTACTTCACTTAAAATTTCAGCCAGTCCGGCGTGATGCTCTGCAGCCAGATCGTGATCTCGATCATCCGGTCCGTGAACAGCAGAATCCCCATGACGATCATCAGCGCGCCGCCGATTTTCATCATCCGATTCGAATATTTCAGGATCCAGCGGGCGGAACCGAGGAAAAACGCCAGCACGAAGAAAGGCACGGCGAAGCCGAGCGAATACGCGGTCGTCAGCCCCGCCCACGTGCCGGGGTTGCTGGCCGCGAGCAGGATGATCGACGACAGGATCGGCCCGATGCAGGGAGACCAGCCGGCCGAAAAGCCGACGCCGAAAATGAAGGAACCGAGGTAACCCGCGGGGCGCGAGGACACGTCGAATTTGCGCTCCTTCATCAGCAGCTGCGGCTGGAACACCCCCAGCAGGAACAAGCCCATCAGCACGATCAGAATGGCGGAAATTTGGCGGATGACGTCCTGGTATTCCCGGAACGCCTCCGCGAACGCGTTGGCGCCGTAACCCAGGGCGAAGAACACCATCGAGAAACCCAGGATGAAAAACAGCGTATGCGACATCGTCCGCAGACGGACTTGCCGGCTCGTGTCCGTCTTGATCTGCGTCACTGAAATGCCGGTGATATAGGACAAATAAGACGGATACAGGGGCAGGCAGCAGGGCGAGATAAACGATGCGAGGCCGGCCGCGAAAGCCACGCCTACGTTGAGATCGGACATGGTGGAACTCCTTTCACACCCGGGCCATGCGGGTCCGGACAGTCAGCGACGCGATCAACAGAAGGATGAGCAGCAGCACGACGGTACCGCCGGGCGCCAAATTCCAGACGCCGGCAATCCACAGTCCGGCGAGGACGGCCGCTTCGCCGACGATCACGACGATGGCGACCGCCTGCTTGAAGCTGCGCGACAGCGCGAGGCTGCAAGCGGCCGGCACGGTCAGCAGCGCGGACACGAGCAAGGCTCCGACGATTTTGATGGCCGCGCTGATGACGAGCGCGGTCAAGATGCTGATCATCACGTTGAAGAAGCGGACGGGCAAGCCGCCGACGGCCGCAGCGTCCTCGTCGAAAGACAGCAGGAACAGCGCCTTGCGGTTCAGCCCGACGACGGCGAGCACGATAGCGGTGACGGCCGCGATCACGAGCAGGTCCGCATCGTCCAGCGTGTAGATGCTGCCGAACCAATACGAGTTGGGGTCCAAGTTAAAGCCTTTGCCTAGCGTGAATAAAATCGAGGCGAGCGCCACGCCGCCCGACATGATGATGGCGAGCGATAGCTCCGCGTAAGTTCGGTACGTTTTCCTCAGCTTCTCGATGACGAACGAAGCGGCGACGGCGAACAACAACCCGACGGCGATCGGGTACACGCCGACCAGGAAGCCGAGCGCGACGCCGGCGATGCTGACATGGGACAGCGTATCCCCGATCATGGCGAGCCGCCTTAGGACGAGAAACAGCCCCATCAGCGGGGCTGTGACCGCAATGAGCGCGCCACCGATCAGCGCTCGCTGGAAAAATTCCATGGTAAACAGATCCAACGGAGATTACCCTTCTTTCCGTATGGTGTGAAGCAGGTCCGTCTCCGCGCAGTCCTCGGTCTCGTGCGAATGGCGGACGTAAAAGCTGAGCTTGCCCGCCGTTTCCTTCGGCTCGCGGCCGAGATAGGAGCGCACCATTTCCATGTCGTGGGAAACCATCAGAAACGTGATAACGTGCTTCTGGTGCAAGTGGCGGATCAGGTGGAAGAAGTTCGCCTGCGTTTCCGCGTCGACCCCGGACATCGGCTCGTCCAAAATCAGCAGCTTCGGCCCGCTGATCAGCGCCCGGGCCAGGAACACGCGCTGCTGCTGTCCGCCGGACAGCGCGCCGATCCGCTTGTCCCCCAAATCCTCGATATGCATCGCCCGAAGGGCGTCGTCGCAGCGCGCCTGATCTTCGCGGCTTAGGCCGCGGAACAGCTTCTTCCGGCCGTACAAGCCGGATAGCACCACCTCCCGCACGGTCGCGGGAAAAAGCGGATTGAAATTACTGCGCTGGGGCACGTAACCGATGAAATGCCGATCCTTGAACCGGTCCGCGGGTTTGCCGAACAGCTCGATGCTCCCGGCGTCCGGCTTCAGCAGTCCGACGATCAAGCGAAGCAAGGTCGATTTGCCCGCCCCGTTGGGGCCGATCAAACCGACGAAGTCCCGCTCCCGGATCCGGAAGCTCAAGTCGGACAGCACCGGCTTATTGCCGAAGGAGAACGAAACGCGGTCCAGCGCGATGATCTCGGGGTGGCAGTTCAACTGGGTTTCGGTTATGGCTGGGACGGTTTGAACCGCGGTCATCATGCTCCCTCCGATTTCGGATCGGCCGAACGCCGAACGTTTTCTTTTATTGTAATGCCTTCACCAGGTTTTGCAAATTCCGCCTCATCAGACTGAAATAATCCTCCCCCGCCTTCTCCTGTTCCGGGGATAGGCCCTCCAGCGGATTCAATTCCAGCATTCGGGCATCCGTCTCGCCCGCGATCGTCTCGGTCAGTTTATTGGAAACGAGCTCTTCGAAGAAAATGGTCTTGATGCCGTTCTCCTTGATGAACCGGATGACGTCCACGAGGTCCTGCGCTCTCGGCTCCGCCTCGGCGGACAAGCCCATGACCGCCACCTGCTTAAGCCCGTAGTCGCGGCATAAATACCCGAAGGCTTGGTGGGACACGACGATATCGCGGCCTTGATAAGGAGCGAGTTCTTTCCCGAACTCCGCGTCCAGCTCGGAGAGGCGGTTTTTGAGCGCTTCGTAGCGGCTTTCGTACGCCTTGGAATGGGCGGGATCCGCTTGGACGAAAGCTTCCTTCACGTTGCCGGCCATGACGAGAACGGATTTCGGGCTGACCCAAGTGTGGGGATCCACCCCGGTATCCCCGTGCCCGTCGGCTTCCTCCGACGCGCCTTTGATGAGCGGAATGCCTTGGCTGGCTTCGACGGCCGTCAGGCTGCCGGACTTACCGATCCCGCCCAGGAAATCCTCCGTCCACGCCTCCAGCCCCGCTCCGTTGTACAGAAACAATCGCGCTTGGGAGACCGTCTGCAAATCCCGGCTTTTGGGCGACCAGTCATGGGGCTCGACGCCGGTCGGAATCAGGTTGACGACATGGGCGTCTTCCCCTCCGATCTGGACGGCCAAAAAATAGAGGGGATAAAACGTCGTGACCACGCTGACTTTCCCTTCCGCCTGCGCACCCCCGTTCCTGCCGCAGCCCGATAGGATCAAGACCGCTGCCAGAAGCGCCGGCATGGCGGCCCGAGAGACTCTGAATAAGCATTTCATCGTTTCGGAAAATCTCCTTAATCGTAATTATTCTGATTTGGATTATATCGGGCGCGTATGGCCGGTGTCAATGAAAATCGGCCTTTTATTCGTAGTTTTACGAATAAAAAGGCCGATGGACCCCTTCCGCGCTTATTTCACGATCGCGCCGTTCGGCATATGGTCCGGCACCGTCGCCAAGGTCAGCTGCCCGTCCTGGGACGCCGCGAGAATCATGCCCTGCGACGTTTCGCCCCGCAGCTTGACCGGCTTCAGGTTGGTCACGCAAATGACTTTGCGGCCGACCAGCTCTTCCGGTTTATAGTGCATCGCGATGCCCGACACGACCTGCCGCCGCTCGAAGCCGAGGTCGAGCTGCAGCTTGAGCAGCTTGTCGGCTTTCGGGATCGCCTCGCAGGCGAGCACTTGGGCGACGCGCAGCTCGACCTTCGCGAAATCCTCGATGCCGATTTCGGGTTTGAGCTCAGGCGGCGCCGCTTCGGCTTTCGCCGGTTCCTCCGCGTTCGCGGCCGCCGCCGAAGCGGGCGCGCCGCCCTGCATCGCCTGCGCGATCCAGGCGGCTTCCTCCGCCGTCTCCAGGCGGGGGAACAGCGGGTCTCCCTTGCTCACCTTGCAGCCCGCGGCAATTCCTCCGAACTTGCGCAGCGATTCCCAAGCCGTTTGTTCGCCCTCCGCGAGCCCCAGCTGTTCCCACATCCGCCGGGGCGTCCGCGTCAGGAACGGCTGGATGAGGATGGACGCGAAACGCAGCGCCTCCGCCAAATGCCCCATCACGGAAGCGAGCGCGGGGCGGTTCGCTTCGTCCTTCGCCAGCCCCCACGGCTGCGTCTCGTCGATATACTTGTTCGTCCGGCCGATGAGCGCCCAGATCGCGGTCAGCGCCACGGAGAACTCCATGTTCTCCATTGCCTCTTCCACCTTCTCCACCGTCAAGGCGGCCATCCGCTCCAGCTCTTCGTCGAACGGGGTGGCCCCGCTCTCGTAAGCGGGCACTTCGCCGCCGAAATATTTGTCGATCATCGCCACCGTGCGGTTCAGCAGGTTGCCGAGATCGTTCGCCAAGTCGTAGTTGATCCGCTCGACGAAATTTTCCGGCGTGAACGTTCCGTCCGCGCCGAACGGCACTTCCCGCATCAGGTAATACCGCAGCGCGTCCAGTCCGTAACGGTCGATCAGCGTCACGGGATCGACGACGTTGCCTTTGGACTTGGACATTTTGCCGTCCTTCATCAGCAGCCAGCCGTGCGCGAACACCTTTTTCGGCAGCGGCAGGCCGAGCGCCATCAGCATGATCGGCCAATAAATCGTGTGGAACCGGACGATTTCCTTGCCGACGAGGTGCACGTCCGCCGGCCAATACTTCTTGTAATCCCCGTCGCGTTCGGAACCGTAGCCGAGCGCCGTGACGTAGTTGGACAACGCGTCGATCCAGACGTAGATGACGTGTTTCGGATCGCCAGGCACCGGGATGCCCCAATCGAAGGTCGTGCGGGAAACGGCCAAATCCTCGAGTCCCGGCTTGATGAAGTTGTTGATCATCTCATTGCGGCGCGATTCCGGCTGGATGAACTCCGGATGCTCCTCGTAGAAAGCCAGCAGTCGGTCGGCGTACTTGCTCATCCGGAAGAAGTAGCTCTCTTCCTGCACCCATTCGACGGGACGCCCGCAGTCCGGACATTTGCCGTCCACGAGCTGGCGCTCCAGGAAGAACGCTTCGTCCGGCGTGCAGTACCATCCCTCGTACTTGCCTTTGTAAATATCGCCTTGCTCGAGCAGCTGGGCGAAAATTTTCTCGACCGCCTGCTTGTGCCGGGGCTCCGTCGTGCGGATGAAGTCGTCGTTCGAGACGTCCAGCTTCCGCCACAGCGCCTGGATGCCCTCGACGATTCCGTCGACGAACACCTGCGGCGTCTTGCCCGCTTCCTTCGCCTTGCGCTCGATTTTTTGCCCGTGCTCGTCGGTGCCCGTCAAATACCGCACGTCGAAGCCGCGAAGCCGCTTGTAGCGGGCCATCGCGTCGCCCGCCACCGTCGTGTACGCATGGCCGATATGCAGCTTGTCGCTGGGGTAATAAATCGGCGTCGTGAGATAAAACGTCGGTTTGCCGTTGTTTGCCGCCACTTGGGACCATCCCTCTTTCGATCGTGATAGAAAACAAAAAAACCCCCGTCCCCCTGGGACGAGAGCAACTGCTCACGCGATACCACCCAAATTCCCCTTGTTCTCGCGAACAAAGGCTCATCCGGTCGGATCCCCGACCGAAGCCCGTTAACGCCGGACGCCGCGCCTCCCCCTCATGCCGCACGGCAGCATCCGTCCGGCGCTCGAAAGCGGATCCTCCGGGACCATGTTCCGATGCCGTCCCATGCCGGTTCGCAGCTTCCCCGGCTCTCTGAAATGGGCGATCGCGCCGTACTTATCCCTTCATCGGTTTGATTCAAGCGGATTCGATTGAACCCAATATACCCGAGCGGTTATGCCATGTCAAGCCGGATTGTCCGGCTCTTCCGCTCGTTTACGCGGCGGAACGGGGTCGAAGCCCCCCGGATGGAACGGATGGCACTTGCCGATCCGTTTCGCCGCGAGATAAACGCCTTTGACCGCTCCGTGCACCTCGATCGCTTCCAGCGCGTACTGGGAGCAAGTCGGGACGAATCGGCAGGTCGGCGGTTTCAAGGGAGAAATGAACGTCCGGTAGAACCGGATCGGGGCCTGCAGCGCTTTGCGGGCGATCATGGCGTTCTCCCGGCCGAAGCTTGGGCGCGGTCCCCAGATTCCCGGCAATCGGCGCAATAGCCGTATACCTCGAATTTGTGGCGCACGACTTCGAAGCCGCTCGGCACCGCCGTATCCGGCATCGGACAAGAGCGGATCGGCACCGTCTTCTCGCATTGCAGGCAAATCATGTGGTGATGGTGATGGGGCTCCCCGCAGCTCCGCTTGAACTTCACCCCTTCTTCCAGCATGAATTGCTCGATGACGTCCAGTTCCTGCATGACCCGAAGATTGCGGTAGACGGTGTCGAAGCTGAGGCCGGGGTATACGCGCTGCATGTGGTCGTAGATTTCCTTGGGCGTCAAGTAGCCGGGGGCTTCCGCGAACAGCTGGGCCAGCGTCCGCCGCTGTTCCGTGATGCGCAGCCCTTGATCCGACATTCGCTGAACGATCCGTTCGGTCTCTCCCATTCGGCATCCTCTCCCGCGGAATTCCCGCGGCGCGGCCGCCGCGGATGTTAGATTAGGCAAACCAAGTATTCACGATCCAGATCATCGCGACCAGCGACAAAGCGGACAGCGCCAAATACGTGCCGCCTTGTCCCTTCCTCTGCTGGAAAAACCTCAGCACCCCGAGGCTGAGAAACGATCCGATCGCCAGAATGAAGATGACGCCGGTGACGAATAGTCCCGCCGATACGTTCGAAACGTCCGTGATTTCCACGTTCCATACCCCTTTTTCCCGATAAAAAGACAGCTCGTTTTACCTTGCATTATACCGTTTTAATAGCCGATAAACAATTCCACGTCTTCTTCGCGAACGGGCCGGCGCCGGAAACGGACCACGAGACGGCCGTTCCGAAGCGTCGCTTTCCCGGATCCGGGATACACCTGGCCGGGGAACCGGATAAGCTGCGTACGCCCGTCCGGAAGCCCCGTGATCCTCATCCGCTCCGAGTTCACGTACAATCGGATGTTCCGCGCCTCCGCATTCTTCGGCAGCCGGAACGTGATCTCCACCTTCTTCGGGTCTTTCTCCGTATCGATCATAACGGGAGATTCCGTTTCCTTGGGCGAATCGGGGGAGACCGGCGTATCTTTCGCCATCCGGGACATGAACTTGTCCAGCCATTCGCCGTCGCCTTCGCCGTCCCACTTTTCCGCCAAGTCCCAAGGAATGCCGTCTCCCAGCCAACGTTTGATTTCCTTCCAGTCGGGCAGCGGCCCGCTGTCGAAAAACGAACCCATGCGCATCCCTCCATGCATATGCCTAGATTATGTTATTCCTTATAGGCGGCAGGGTGTCTGGCGGCGAAGAACCTCTGGGCGGCCGCCTTCATATGATGGAACATGATCCCGCGTCGAAAGGAGTCGATCGGTCCATGCCCTCGATCGTCGGTGCCGTAAAAGTGCTTTCCGTCGCCTCCGGCGCCGTGATCCAGTTCGGCGACGCCCTTCAGATCCGGCCCAGCAGCACGACCAAAACGTTCGCGGGCGCCGGCTCCTTCCTGACAGGCGATTTGGCCCGCAGCGCCAACGCCGTGAGCGCGACCAACACGTTCGATCCGGATGCCGAAGATTCGTCCAACAACCAAGTAGGCGGCGCAGCCGCCGGATCGGTGGTCTGACATGTGCCTGAACGTCTATCAGAATATTACGATCAATCACCTGCGCGTCGAAGCGGTGACCAACGCGTCCGTGCTGCAGATCGGCAGCGCGGGCTTCATCCGTTCCTTGGCCCAGCTGTACAATACCGGGGGATTTACCGGGCCGGCTCCGCAAATCCTGGGTCCGAGCCCTAACATCATTTCCCTCGTCCGGCTGCCGAACCCGAGTTGATAAGGAGGCGGAAGGGGATGTCGATACCCGCTTGGAACTGGTGTTACCCGCTGCCCGACGGCACCGACCTGGTCCAGCGGCTCTTGCAGGCCGAGCAGACGATCCGCGAAATGACGGAGCGCGTCCGGAAGCTGGAGTCGTCCCTGGAGGAGGTCCGGTCGCGCTCGCCGATGCATATCGAGTACCATTTCGACCAGTTGAAGGTGAGCGAACTGAAAGGGACGCTGAACGTCGGTTTGTCTCCGCAAGGCGTGCAGGGCATGGATTCGCTCGAAGTCCCTCCTGCCTACTGGCAAGCGCCTCCCCCTCCGGATTCCGGCGTACCGCAGCCGGTCTCCGCGTTGCAGCAGCAGATGATGGACTATATGGACCGCGAGGCGCCCCTCGTATTGGCGGAAATGGAAAAACAGTACGGGGCTCCGCTCGGAGACGACCTCCGCGGCCGGGTGCTTCAGGACGTCAAAGCCCAATTGAGGGAAAGGGTTCATTACTACGCCAAAACCCTCCCATATCCCGAGAACGGCACGGAAGAAGAACGGCGGCGATGGGGCGGCACGATCGTCGAAAAAACGAAGCGGGATATCGATGCGGCGTTCGCCGCCTACTTAAACATGCGGAGAAGCAAATCGGAATTCGGGGGAGGGGATGCGCCTTGAACGGCCCGGCTTGGATGAAAGTGGTCAACGGTCCGGTCACCGTCGGCTCCGTGCGCATCGTCGGGATCACCAGCTCCGCCTCGCTGCTGATCGGGGATACGGATTCGCTGACCTTGTATTCGTTCTTCGACACGCCTCCCGAATCGGTCGTCGTCGGACCGATCGCCCCGCTGCCGTCCCCTCCGGAGGAGGACGTCATATGACCGTCGATTGGCGGCTCGTGCGGGCGGAGTCCTTGAAAGTCGTCAACATGTTCCACGGCGCCGTGATGCAGGTAGGGGATAACGGGGTTTCCAATCCGTGGGATTGGTCCATCGCCCTGCAGCGGGCGATACCGGACTTTTACGGCGACGAAACGCGGTTCGCTTCCTATTCGCTTTTTTTTCGTCCGCTCCCGGCCTGGCTGCCGGCGCCGGACGTCGGAACCGAATCCGGCGGTCCTCCGGCCGAAATCCGGGTGGGACCGGTCAAAGTCATTACGGCGAGCGCGTCGATCCTGATCCGGATCGGCTGCAGCGGAGGCCACTCCGCGGAATCCCGCATTCTCCATATCCGCCAGTACAACGGGCCTCCGCCTCCAACGGTATCCGCAGCCGATCGTTGAAATCCGCAATAATCCGGTTGCGCCGGGCGGCAAGGGGTGCAAACGCACAGGACAGCGAATACCCATCGGCATAAGCTGACATTGTGATCCGCCATCACAACTACTGGATTCGGGAGGGTTTCGAAATGGGCTTTCCGGTTGCGGGTGTCGGCGTCGGTTATCCGACCATTTGCGGCATGCACCCGGCCGCGTTCGTGCTCGTTCTGTTCGTCCTGCTCGTCATCATCCTTCGCGCCGGTTGGGTATAACGCCGCCCGCGGTAACGAAAGAAGCCTTGCCGTTGGAATGGCAAGGCTTCTTTCGTTTATCGTCTTATAAGCGGCATTTAGGGCCGATGCGCCGCGTTCATCATGCCGAGCTTGAGCGCCAAATGCAGCTGCAGCCGGTCTTCGGGATCATCGAGGGAGACGCCGAGGATATTCTGGATTTTCTCCAACCGGTAAACCACCGTATTGTAATGGGCGTACAGCTTTTCGCTGGTCAACTTGATATTTCCGTTGCAGCGGAAATACATTTCCAACGTTTCCGACAGCCTCCCGCCCCCTTTGCGGTCCGCCTGTTTCAACGGATGCGAGAAACGGCGCAGAAACTGCTCGCGTTCCTCGCCGTCCGGGATCATATACAACAGCGTGTAAACCCCGAGCTTGCCGTAGACGAGCACGTCGTCCGCAACGCCGCATACCTCCGCCACCCTTCTGGCGCGAGAGGCCTGCATCCAGCTTGCGGGCAAATCTTCGGGTCGTTCGGCGGCCCGGCCGGCATACAGCCGGAGCTCGGGTACGCCGAACATGGCGCGCAAATCGGCAAGAAGCTCGCGCAAGATCCTCTCCGCCGAAGCTTCGGCATCCTCCGCCTTCGCATTCGCGGGCAGCGGAACGACCAGCGCCAGATCGTCGTCCGCCGGCGCGGCGAGCAAGCCGCGGTCTGCCCATTCTTCCCGAAGCCGGAACGCGGCTTCGCGCAATTTGTCCGCGGACGGAAGCGGCTTGCGCCAACCGACGCGCGCCGCGCAAATCCGCTTTCCTTCCGGCACGCTCCAACCGCACAGGTCGGCGCGGCGCCTCCAGTCGGACTCATTCGGGATTTTTCCGGAGAGCCAATCCTGCAGGAAATGGCCGAGGTATTTGCTCTCCACTTCCCGTACGGTTTCCGCGTTCTCCAATTCCAAACCCACGAGCGCCGCCATCCGGTCGATGCTCAGCGTATCCAGAGGCGAAATTTCCTTGTTGCGGGCAATCAAGACGAGCGTGGCCGGCTTCAGTGCCGGGGATGTCAGCGGGGTTGCGTAGACTGGGGAAGTCCCTTCTGCCGCCGTAAACCCGCCAGCCCTCCCGCTGATTGAGGAACGGGCGGTCAGCGATTGCGGGATCGGCCGGGTTTCGGCGGAGGCAGCCCCGCGGAGGCTGACGGACAGCCACGATTTCCCGTTCTCGCGGACGACCGCGACCGGATTGTTCAGCATCGTCTCTATCGCGTCCAGCAAAGGGATGAGCCCCGCGCCTTCCAGCAACAGCCGGGCCAATGCCTGGATTCTATGCTGAAGGGAGGTAAGCTGGGACACCTCCTCCGGAAGGGTTCGTTCCGCGCTTCCCTCCTTCTGCCGTCCGACGGACGGGTCTTGAAACATTTCTTTGCGAGGCAACGACGCCATCGTGATCCCTCCTCGGCCGTCCATGTACCCGATTGATTCGCGTTTCCGACTGCATTTTGTAATTATTGCTCACAATTTTCAGTTTGCGTTTTCGTTTAATATGAATATTGTAATAATATATAACATCAATATCAATGATTTTTGATCGATTTTTCAAAAATTACCGGAAGATCAGATTTTGTTTAATCAATTATGTAATGTTATATAACATTATGGATGGTCATAAACAAAACAGCCGGCCCGGAACCCTGCCGCGGGATCCGGAACCGGCTGTTTCTATGGCGTAATTTCAAGATCGCTGCGTGCCGCAGGACGGGCAAAATCGGGCGGATGCCTCCACTTTAACGCCGCAATTCGAACAGAAAACTTTATCCCCCGTTTGGTCCGGAGACGTCCAACCCGGGGAGGGCGGAACCTCCAGGGTCGGTGTGCCGACGTCGGCCCAGTCGGAGGCGGAACGCTCCTCTTCGAGCGCCGAGCGGCCGGGGTTTTCTTCGACTGCGGGTTGCGGAGCCTCTCCCGCGTCGTAAGCCAGCGGATCTTCCCCCTGGTCAACCGTATCCGCAGCACTGGGTGCGGGTTCCGGGAACTTGTGTCCGCAGGACGGGCAAAAACGGGTGTCGTAAGGCACCTTTCTCCCGCACTCGCATTCCTTCTCATTGCGCAGCTGCATGATCCGCTCTTCCAGATCGTCGATCTCCCGTAAGATGCCGGCGATCTCCTCGCAGATCGCATGGACCTTGGCTTCATCGGAAGCTCCGTTTCCGGCGGCGAATCCCTCGAATACGATCGCTCCGATTTCCATATGTCTCTTCTCGATTTCTTTGCGTTTGCCAGAAATTTGGGCATGCAGCCGCGTGATCTCCACGGTCATTTGGGCTTTTTCGGTAGCGGTCGTCACGCCTTTGCTGACGGTCTCGGTGATTTTGCGGAACAGACTCATCGGGTGCGCCTCCTTTTTCTCCCTCGTATTATCTCATACGGCTCGCGGCCGCACTAGGTTCCCTGAGCGGATTCGCCGGGGTCTTAAGTCATGATTCCACCCGGCGTGCAGGACCCGGGGCCCCTCTCTTACCGGTTCCGCATTCGATATTCGGTCGGCGTCATGCCGGTCCATTTTTTGAATGCCTTGGAAAAATAGAGCGGATCCCCGTACCCGACGGACGCGGCCACTTGTTCCACGCTGAAAGGCTCGCGGAGCAGCAGCTTGGCCCTTTCGATTCTCGCCCGTTGCAGGTAGCGAACCGGGGACATCCCGATTTCCCGCACGAACAATTTGGTCAAATGGGTGCGATGGTACCCCAAGTCCTTCGCCAATTCCGCGATCGTGACGGGAAGGGCCAGCTGCGACTCCAGCCAGCGCGCGGCGCGGTCCGCCGTTCTCGCGGCGGCGCCGGCGCGGCTGACGGCGGGCGGACCTTGCGGCCGGTTCGTGCGCGCCCAGGAAGCGAAAGCCAAGCCCAGCCAGCCCTCCGCTTCCCAATCGGACGTCCAATCTCCGCTCCGGAACCGCTCCTCGATCGCCTGCGCGGAAGCCGCCGGCACCGAATCCGCGCCGGTCACGACCGGACTTTCCGGCGAAACGCCCGCCCCGACTAGCCATTTCGCCGCTTTCGCGCCCCGGAACGCGATCCAGCGATACCGCCAAGGATCGCGGGCGTCCGATTGGTACGTGTGCAGCTCGCCGGGGAAGATGAAAAAGCTGTCTCCCGCCGTCAGCTCGTACACCCGATCCCGGCAGCGGTACGTGCCGGCCCCTTCTATGATCGTATGCACTAAGTAGTAATCCAGCACCTGAGGCCCCATCCGATGCTCCGGCTCCGTCTGCGAATGGCCGGCGAAGAGCACGGCGAGCTCGTCGTTTTCCCGCGGATCCGGATGCACCGCGGTCATGCTGAACGGCGTTTTCATTTCCCAGGACCTCCGCGATAAACTACAAAATTCCATGCGTTGCTCTTTTCTGTCCATGGCGCAAGGAATGCGCTTTCCTCTATTCTAGAACGCGTAGAGCCTTTATACAACCGTATTTCAAGGAGGATGACCCGATGTCCAAAATCACGTTTCTGGGAGCCGGAAGCACCGTATTCGCCAAAAATGTACTGGGTGACTGCATGCTCACGCCCGCCCTTCAGGGCTTCGAAATCGCCTTGTACGACATCGATCCCGTACGGCTGGCCGATTCGGAGCGCATGCTGAACAACTTGCGGCGCACCTCCGGCAGCACGTGCCGGATCCTCGCGTACTCCGACCGCAAGGAGGCGCTGCGCGGCGCGAAATACGTGGTCAACGCCATACAGGTCGGCGGTTACGACCCCTGCACCATCACCGACTTCGAAGTGCCGAAGAAATACGGCCTGCGGCAGACGATCGCGGACACCGTGGGCATCGGCGGCATTTTCCGCAACCTGCGCACGATCCCGGTCATGCTGGACTTCGCCAGGGATATCCGGGAGGTATGCCCGAACGCGTGGTTCCTGAACTACACGAACCCGATGGCGGTGCTGACGAACGTCATGAACACCCACGGCGGCGTGCAGACGGTCGGACTATGCCACAGCGTCCAGGTTTGCGTGAAGGACCTGTTCGCGAACCTCGGCATGGATCCGGCGGGCGTCCAATCCAAAATCGCCGGCATCAACCACATGGCCTGGCTGCTGGAGGTCACGAAAGACGGGGTCGACCTGTATCCGGAAATCAAACGACGGGCCGCCGAGAAGCAGAAGGAGAAGCATCACGACATGGTGCGTCTCGAGATGATGCTCCGTTTCGGCTACTACATCACCGAATCGTCGGAGCATAACGCCGAGTACCATCCTTACTTCATCAAGCGGAATTACCCCGAGCTGATCGAGCGCTTCAACATTCCGCTCGACGAATACCCGCGGCGCTGCGTCCACCAGATCGAACAATGGAAGAACATGCGGGACCAGCTCGTGAACGACGCCGATTTAACCCATGTGCGGAGCCACGAGTACGCCTCCTACATTTTCGAAGCGATGGAGACGAACCGGCCGTTCAAAATCGGCGGGAACGTCATGAATACGGGCGGCCTGATTTCCAACCTACCCCGCGAAGCGTGCGTGGAGGTTCCTTGCCTCGTCGACGCGTCGGGCGTCACGCCGACGCATGTCGGCGCCCTGCCTCCGCAGTGCGCGGCGCTCAACCGCACCAACATCAACACGCAGCTGCTCACGATCGAAGCGGCCGTCACGGGCAAGAAGGAACATATCTATCACGCGGCCATGCTGGATCCGCACACGGCCGCCGAGCTCTCGATCGACGACATCGTCTCGCTCTGCGACGATCTGATCGAAGCGCATGGCAGCTGGCTGCCTAAGTTCCATTAAAACCGCGCCGAAACGCAAAGGGCCGTCCGCCCGGTTCGAAACCGGCCGCGGACGGCCCCTTGCGTTTCCCCTCAAGTATCCTCGCCTCTGCGCAACGCGTACATGGACCCGTACAAGATCAGGATCAACATGCCGAAAAGAATCGTAAACGCGAAGGCGTACGGATTCAGCCCCTCGATCACGCCTTCGATCAGCCGGAACGGGTTGAATATCGCGTCCCAGCTGTTGAGTCGGACGACCCTGCCCAGATAGATGCCGAAGCCGCCGAGGAAAGATGCGCCGGTTACGAACAGCCAGCCGGCCGCGCCGTTCCAGACTCGGCTCACGATGGCGTGGAAGTGCCGCATCGAAACATACCCCAGCAGAAGTCCGCCCCAGGAAAACAAGAAAAACACGACCAGGTCATACCATAGGATGAAGCTGTCCCTCCGGTAAGGGCGAAAGATCAAGTGGATGAAGTCGGTGGTCAAATAGGGGGCATTCGGATACAGCAACAGCCACCCGATGCCAAGCACGAACAAAACCGGCAGCCGGAGCGCTCCCCCGATCGATCGGCAGGCTTGCGCCGCGACAAGGGAGACGAGCAGCGGCAGCCAAGCCAGGAACAAGTTCCACAGCATGAAAATGAACGAATCGCTTCCGATCCGAAATTCCCTTACGAGAATCAGCAGCACGCACAGCACCGAGATGCCGCACAGCATCCCGTATACGGCCGGAGAAACCGGATCGATGCGGGACGATCCGTTCGCGCGGTTCGACGTTCGGGACACGATACCCCCCCATTCCTTCTGACGCGTTACGCCCGGTTCCGGTTCGCGCCGCCGAACGCCGCGCTTACCCTCCGTACTGTTCCAACAGCTTCCCGTATTCTTCTTCGAGTCGGGCCGTTTCCCGCTCCTGCTCCGACCTGCGGCCGGACAATGCCCGCATGGCTTCGTTCAGTTTGCCCTGATGGGCATGGACGGAATCGATCGAATCGCGGATGCGCCCCTGCACCATCCAATCCGCGATCAATCCGTCGAAAAAGTAATCCGCGAACGAGAGAAA
The DNA here is from genome assembly GCF_029360585.1 of Cohnella caldifontis. Classification (GTDB taxonomy): domain Bacteria; phylum Bacillota; class Bacilli; order Paenibacillales; family Paenibacillaceae; genus Cohnella; species Cohnella caldifontis. Next base: position 369,764 of record NZ_JAQZSJ010000001.1, read on the forward strand.
ACCGCCGATTTCCGGACCGCCCGCGCCAAAGCCCATGTTCACGTCCTGCAATTCCCGGGCGAAGCGCCTCAAGTGATGCTGCGCGTCGTGAATATGTTCCCGGGCTTCGTCGATCCGGCCGTGCTTGATCATCGTAGAGATCATGCCGCCGCCGAGCAGATCGTAGACGCCCCAATCGCCGGCCGATCCCAGGCGGTCCTCCGCCTGGCGGAGCGCTTGCCGGGCATCCTCGCCCGCGGCTTCCGCCTCCCGGATTTCCTTCAGCAGCCGCTGAGCTTCGGCAGCCTGGCCGGCGATCGCTTCCAGCCGCTGCGCCGTATCGGGATCGAACTCGCGGATCCACTCCTCCTTGAGCTCCATGATCCGCGTAAGCTCGGCGTCCGCGCCGGCGACCTCCGCGAGCTCCCGCTTCGTCTGTTCCCGGTCGGTCTCGAGCCGCTCTAATAAGGCTAGGGCGGCATCGTATTTCAGCTTGGCTTCGGCCGCTTCCTTCCGTTCTTTCGAGAGCCGCTCCTCCCAGTCCCCGAACAGCCCGTGCCAGAACTGGGCGAACGACGAAGCCGCGAGCTTCTCCTCTTCTTTCCGTTCCTTGTCCAGACGCTGCCGGCACTCCTCCGCCGTCCAGCGCCGGTCGGAGAGCTCCACGTCCAGATGGTTCAAACGGCGTTCCAGCTTCGCCTTTCGTCCCAAATCCTCGCGGCATTGGCGCAGCCGGTCGTTCCATTCCCGGATCGCCGCGCGTTCCATCAGTAGCTGCCCCGGATGAAAGGATGGACTTTCTCCGCATAGAAGGAGCGAAGCCGGCTCTGCTCTTCCGGCGTGAACGAGCGGACGCCCAGCGCCCCCAGATTGTCTTCCACCTGGCGGACCGACTTGAAACCCGGAATGACGCACGTGATCTCCGGGAAATCAAGCAGCCACTTCAGCGCGGCATGCGTCATGCTGCCGCCGCGGCCTTCCGCGATCCAGGCGAGCTCGCGCGCCAATTCCACGCCTTTCTCGAACGGCAGGCCGGCGAACGTCTCCCCGACGTTGAACGCCTGTCCGTTGCGGTTGAAATTCCGGTGATCGTCCGCTTCGAAACGGGCATCCGCCGTGAACTTGCCCGTCAGGAGGCCGCTCGCCAGCGGAAGCCGGACGAGCAGGCCGACGCCTTTCGCCTGCGCGGCGGGAAGCAGCGTATCGATCGGTTTCTGCCGGAAAACATTGAAAATGATCTGCAGCGCCTGCACGCCGGGCTGCTCCAGGCAGAGCAAGCCCTCTTCCACCGATTCGACGCTCACGCCGTATGCACGGATTTTCCCTTCCCGCTGCAGCCGGTCCAGGACGCCGAACACGGATCCGTCCTTCAGGATCTCGATCGGCGGACAATGGATCTGGTACAGGTCGATCGTTTCCCGCTCCAGGCGGCGCAGACTGTCCTCGCACCACGCGTTAACCTTCTCGTAGGAGTACGTCTTCGGGTCGCGGATATCCCCCGCCCGGCAAAATTTGGTGGCGATATGGATGCGGTCCTCGCGCCCTTTGGTCGCGCGGGCGAGCAGCCGCTCGCTGCGGCCGTCGCCGTATACGTCCGCCGTATCGAAGAAATTGACGCCTTCGTCCATCGCTTTGTCCAATGCCCGCAGCGATTCGGCTTCGTCCGTCTGTCCCCAAGCGCCTCCGATCGCCCATGTTCCAAAGCTCAATTCGCTGACCTGCAAGCCGGTTTTCCCGAGCGGCCGGTATTCCATGGATGCTTCCTCCGTTTCGCGATTCAAAGCGCTTCTATGATCTCTATTATTATAGCAAAAGTTACCGGAGGTTTCCGCCTTCGGCCCTTCCTCCAGCGGAAGATTCAGTTCCATGGCAGCTGGCTGTCCCGCGCGTTCCGCTGCTCCTCCGTCAAGGTCAACCGTTCCCGCTTGCGCACGTACTCGCACACGGTTTGCACATAGGTGGCGTGCGACCAGGTAAGCGGTGCGACCGACAGCGGCGAGCCGTCCACGGGATGCAGCTGTTCCGGCAAATTGCCGCCGGGCAGCGCGGAACGCGCGACCATCTCCAGCATCCGGCGCGGCTCATCCAGCTCCTCGGCGCTCCGCGCGGTTTCGATCCGGTATTTCGCCAGCCAGAGCGTGCAGATGATCCAGGGATTGCCCGGCGCGACATTCACGTCGTCGAGCGCGCGGAAATAATAGTCTCCTCTGTACCGCGCGACCCCGCCGATGTCCGTCTTGACCGTCAATCCCTCCGCGATCGCCTCCATCGTGGCGCGGACGCGGGGATCCTCCGCGGGCAGAACGCCGAATTCGAACAGGGCGAACAGGCTGCTCTCCAGCGTCATGTCCTTCTCCCAGCGGCCGTCCCGCCAGACCAATCCCCGGGCGAACCTGCCGGCTCCCTCGTCCCAGAGCCGGTCCAGAATGCCTTGCTTGATCCGGTTCGCGGCCCCCCGGTAGCGGTCGCTCCGGTCATAGTCGCCGAACAGGTCGGCGAAACATGCCGCGCCCATCAAGCCGCCGTAGACCGAGGAGGCCGTGTACGTCCAGATGCCGTAGCGCTCTTCCCACAGATCGTAGCTGGGTCGAGGCAACCCGAGCGATTCCTCGACGTATTCGCACAGGAATTCGGCCGCCCGCCGGACAAGCGAGCCGTACAGCGCCTGGGGGAGCTCGATTTCCCCGTGCCGGGCGTAATCCTTCCACAGCGCGTACGGCACGAGCGCGGTCTCGTCCTCCTGGATCGGCAGGCGGGGAACCCCGTCTACGACGTACGGATGCCAGCTGGAGCCCACGGTTCCGTCCGGATTGTATTTGTGGTACAAGTAGCCGCCGGGGGAGAGCGCCTTCGCGCAGAAATGGAAGAACGGCGCGATCGTTCCGTGATAACCGGCGAGAGACATCGCGTCCGCGATCAGCGCCCCGTCTCTCGGCCACATGTAGCTGTAATGGTCGCGGTTGTACTGCAGGATGTCGGAATCGTTCGCCGCCAGGATGGCTCCCCGTTCGTCGATCTGCGTGCGGACGATGAGCAGGCTGTGCTTGAACTGCCGGACGGCCGGCTCGGGCAAATCCCCGAATCGGCTGCCGACGCGGGACAACCAATGGTTCCAATAAATGACGATCCGGCTGAGCAGCTTCTCGGGGTGGCTGTCCGCCACGTAACGATCGAGGCGTTTGACCTCCTCCAGGCTGTCCCCGACGGACATCCAGTAATAGACCGTGCCCTCTCCTTCCGGCTGCACCCGGGTCCGGAAGGAGATCGCGCTGTCTACCGAACCCTGCGCGATCGCGTTGCCCGCGAGCTCTCCGTCCTCGGCGTCGCGCCAGGTGCCTTCGGCACCGTAGAACCGCTTGATCCCGGTCGAAAACTGATCGATGCCTCCGGTATCCGAACGCCCGTTGAACATGAAATACGAAGAACGCTTAAAGTGGAAGACGGTGCGGTTGTCCGGATAAAACGCCGCGGTATCGCCGACTTCGCTGCCGTCGATCATTAAATCCTGGTGGAAAAAGACCCGGACATCTTTCGGCGAGCCGCCCAAGTTCCGCACCACGACCCGTTTCAGGAAAATGCATTCCCGCTGATGGATCCCGTCGTTGATTTGCAGTTCCAGCCCCAGCTTCTCGTGGCGGGCCGTGACGTTGGTGACGAGGGAATCCTCGACGTAACCCAACTCGATTCGCCATGCCGGATCGTCGAGCCAGGCGAACTTTCCTTCGGCCCATACCCCGACCCGGCACTTTTGGCCTCCGACGTGGTTCAGCTGTCCGACGTAGGGATAATACAAATCGCGGATAAAGCCGTGCCGGTCCAGATTGATCAACAGCTTGCCGTTGCCGATCACCAGATGTCGCGCCATGCTGCAGCTCCCTCCTAGGATCCGCCCGATTCCGGTCGGCTTAAGCGTCCGTGCGCCCAGCGGTCTGCTCCCGCTGTCCGGCCAGCTCCCGGTAGAGGCGTTCGTATTCCCGCGCGGAGGCGTTCCAGCCGTAATCCCGTTTGGCTCCGTTCGCGAGCAGGGCGGCCCGATGTTCCGGATTCCTCCAAAAGCCCAACGCTCTTCGGACGGTATACAGCAGGTCATGGGCAGTCGGAGGACCGAAGCTGAAACCGTTCCCTTCTCCTGTATATTCGTTGTATGGCTCGACCGTGTCGCGCAGCCCCCCGGTTTCCCGCACGATCGGAACCGTCCGGTACCGCAGGGCGATCATTTGGCTCAGCCCGCAGGGCTCGAACCGGGAAGGCATCAGATACAGGTCGGATCCGGCGTATATCCGCCGGGCCAGCCCTTCGTTGAATCCGAACCGGACGGCCAGCCGGCCGGAATGACGGCAGGCGGCGTCGCGAAGCGCGGCTTCGATCGCCGGATCGCCGGACCCCAGGATCGCCAGCTGCGCCTGCTCCTCCATCAAGCCGGGCAAAGCTTCCGCGAGAAGGTCGAAGCCTTTTTGGCCGACCAGCCGGGATACGATGCCGATGAGCGGAATCCCGTCATCCTCGGCCAGTCCCAGCTCCCGCTGCAGCGCCGCTTTGTTTGGTTTCTTCTGCTCCATGGAATCCCGGTAGTTCACGGCGAGATGGGGATCCCGCATCGGATCGTATTCCGCCGTGTCGATGCCGTTCAAGATGCCCCGCAAATCCCCGGACCGCTCCCGCAGCACGCCGTCAAGCTTCTCGCCCCATTCCGGCGTCTGGATTTCCCGGGCGTACGTCGGACTGACCGTCGTGAGCTTGTCCGCGAATTTGAGGCCTGCCTTCATGCAGCTGGCCGCCCCATAGAATTCGAGCCGGTCCGGCGTGAACAGATCGTCCCCCGCGGACAGCAGATCCTGCAGCAACGACCGGGCAAACACGCCTTGGTACTGCAAGTTGTGGATCGTGAACACCGTGCGGATGTCCCGGTACCCCGGCCGGTTCGCGTACCTCGTGCGCAGCAGCAGCGGGATGAGTCCGGTCTGCCAATCGTGGCAATGGATGACGTCCGGCATCCCGTCCAGCAGCTCCAAACATTCCAACGCCGCGACGCAGAAAAAGGCGAACCGTTCCGCGTCCTCTTCCCCGTACCCGTACAAGTACCCTCTTTTGAAATAATATTCGTTGTCCAGCAGCAAAAACCGGATGCCGTTCTCGCGCAGCTCGAACAAGCCGCAATATTGGCGGCGCCATCCCAGCTGCGCGAATGTATAGCCCCGGTATGCCGCCTTGGCGGCGATGTCCGCCGGAATTTCCCCGTATTTGGGCAGCAGGACGGTCACGTCCACGCCGCGTTCGGTCAATGCTTTAGGCAGGGCTCCGATCACGTCGGCCAGCCCGCCGGTTTTGACGAGCGGCACCGCCTCCGATGCCGCGAACAGCACTCTCATGGCCTAACTCCTCCCCGGGCCGCGGCCCCGTCAAGCGTCAGATCACCTTGCGTTTGACGGCCAGGAACGGCATCTCCTCCGCCCCCCGCAAATGCTGCATCGGCCGGATTTCCACTTCCTTGTCCAGGATGCAGTTCGTCAGCGAGCCGTTTTCGCCCACCACCCCGTTTTGCATCACGATGCAGTTTTCGACCACGGCGCCCTTGCGCACTTTGACGCCCCGGAACAGGATGCTGTTGCGTACGGTGCCCTCGATGTCGCAGCCGTTGGCCACGAGCGAATCGCTGACGTCCGCGCCGGGACGGTAACGGGTCGGCGGTTCGTCCTTCACTTTGGTGAAGATCGGACCGTTCCGGAAGAACAGCTCCTGCCAAACCTCCGGCTGCAGCAGCTCCATGTTATGCCGATAGTATCCCGCGACGTTGTTCACGATGCCGAGCCAGCCTTCGTGCAAGTAAGCGTTGACCTTGAGCGTGCCCAGGCTGGACAGCACCGCGTGCCGGACGAGATGGTCCTGGCCTTTCGCCAGCGACGATTCCACCAGATCCAGCAGCAGTTCCTTGGACAGCACGTACATTTCCATCGAGATTACGTCGCTGGACAATCGGCCGTAATGCTCCTGCATTTCCGTGATGCGCCCGGCCTCGTTCACCTTCACCCTGCGGGCCAGCCCGGCGACGGGCTCCGGACTCCGCTTGCAGACGACGGTGATGTCGGCGCCGCGTTGCCGATGGTCTTCCAGCACGCGGGCGAAATCGACGTTGCAGACCATATGGCTGCGGGTAATCGCCACGTATTCGAACGGCTCGCTGCGGGTGAAATAGTCCCGATGGCGGTAGAAATGGTACAGATCCCCTTTGCCGAAATCCGTCTGATCTTCCATCGACGGGGGGAGCACGAACAGGCCTCGCCCTTTGCGGTGGAGATCCCAGCTTTTCCCGGAACCGACGTGGTCCATCAGGGAGCGGAACTTCGTGTGGGCGAAAATCGCCGCTTTCGGGATGCCCGAATTGACCATGGAGGACAGCGCGAAATCGATCAGCCGGTACCGGCCGCCGAACGGGACGGTCGCCAGGCAGCGGCCGGCGGTCAATCCGCCCATTTCGTCCGTTTCGTGGATCAAGTTGATGACGCCGAGCATCGGCAAATTCATACGGTCTTCGCCTCCTTCAGCCGGTTCTCGTCCCGATACGTTTCGCCGCTGCCCACGACGGCGATCTCGTCCGAATCCGCGCTGCCGACGCGGCAGCCATCCTCGATCACCGCTTCCTCGCCGATGATGGCGCGAACGACGCGCGCGCCCGCTCCGACGACGGCGCCCGGCATGAGGACGGAATCCTCGACGAAGCTGCCTTCCCCCACGGTAACGCCGTGGAACAGCACCGAGCGGTTGACCGTCCCCCGGATCAGGCAGCCCTCGTTCACGAGCGAGCCGGTGACGTGCGCCCCGGCCGCCGCGTAATGGGCCGGCTGGTTCGGGTTGACGGAAAAAATCCGCCATGCGGGGTCGTTCAGCCGCAGGTCCGCCCGATCGTCCAGCAAGTCCATGTTGGCCTGCCAGAGGCTCTCGATCGTCCCGACGTCCTTCCAGTACCCTTCGAAGCGATAGGAATACAGCCGGGCTCCGTCCCGCAGCATCCGGGGGATGATGTCCTTGCCGAAATCGTTGGAGGAGCTTTTGTCCGCCTCGTCCCGGATCAGCTCTTCGCGCAGCGCCGGCCAACTGAAGACGTAAACCCCCATCGACGCGAGATTGCTGGCGGGTTTCTTCGGTTTTTCCGCGAATTCGACGACCCGACCCGACTCGTCGGCGGTCAGAATGCCGAACCGGCTCGCGTCGCGCCAGGGAACGGTGATGACCGCGATCGTCGCGTCGGCCCGGTTCCTCTTGTGCGCCTCCAGCATCAAGCCGTAATCCATTTTGTAAATGTGGTCGCCGGAAATGACGAGCACGAATTCCGGCTCGTATCGCTCGATGAACCCGATATTCTGGTAAATGGCGTTGGCCGTTCCTTTGTACCAAGTCCCTCCTTTGGACCGGACATACGGCGGGAGCACGTGCATGCCGCCCTCCTTGCGGTCCAATCCCCACGGGCTGCCGATTCCGAGATATCGGTTGAGCACGAGCGGCTGGTATTGCGTGAGCACGCCGACCGTATCGATGCCGGAATGGACGCAATTGCTGAGCGTGAAATCGATGATCCGGTATTTGCCGCCGAAATGGACGGCCGGTTTGGCCAAATCCTTCGTCAGGACGCCGAGCCGGCGGCCCTCCCCTCCGGCCAGCAGCATCGCGATGCATTCGTTGCGCCGCATTTTCCGTCACTCCTCCCCGGGATTTCAAGCGTATGGCGATTCAAGCGGAATCGGTTGGCGGTATTCCGCGGGCGACCAGAATTGGAACGCCAGCGGGGGCAAGGAAATTTCCATGCTGCAAGGCTGGCCGTGCATCGGACGGTCCGAGGCTGAAGTTTCCGGCACCGCTTGGGCGCCGCTGCCCCCGTAATCCGCCTCGTCGCTGTTCATCAGCAGCCGGTAACGGCCCGGCAAGGGGACGCCGGTCCGGAAGACCGGGTAGGCCCGGCGGGAAAAATTGAACACGGCGACCAACGGAGCGTCATTCTTTGCTCCGCGGCGGATGAAGGAGACGACGGACTGCTCTGCGTTATGGACATCGATCCAGGAAAACCCTTCCGGGTCGTGGTCCGACCGCCATAAGGCGGGCGTGCGGACGTACAGCTCGTTCAAGGCGCGGACGTACCGGTGCATGCTGTCGTGCAGCGGGTAGCGCAGCAGCATCCAGTCCAGCCCGGCGTCGTCTTTCCATTCGTCGAACTGGCCGAATTCGCCGCCCATGAACAGCAGCTTTTTGCCCGGATGGGCGATCCAATAGCCGTACAGCAGGCGCTGGTTGGCGAATTTTTCGGGATAAGGGCCGGGCATTTTGTTCAGTAGGGAACGTTTGCCGTGCACGACCTCGTCATGCGACAGCGGAAGGACGTAATTTTCGGAGTAGGCATACCACATGGAGAAAGTCAGCTGCGAATGGAGGCGCGGACGGTCCTCGGGGTCGGTTTCCATGTAGCGGAGCAGGTCGTTCATCCAGCCCATGTTCCATTTGTAGTTAAAGCCTAGGCCTCCCCGGTAAACGGGAGCGGTGACGAGCGGATAGGCGGAGGAATCTTCGGCGGCCATCAGGCTATCGGGATAGCAGCGAAAAACGGTTTCGTTGAGGGTGCGGAGAAACCGCAGCGCTTCAAGATGCTCGTTCGTGCCGTGCTTGTTGAGGGTTTTCATCGGGTCCGGCTTGTCGAAATGCAGGTCGATCATGCTGGCGACGGCGTCCACGCGCAGGCCGTCGATATGGTATTCGTCCATCCAGAACAGCGCGTTCGAAATCAGGAAACTGAGGACCTCGGGCTTGCCGAAGTCGAACGCCAGCGTGCCCCAGAGCGGCTTCTCGGCCCTCCGGGGATCGGCGTCCTCGTAAAGCGCGGTGCCGTCGAACAGGCGCAGGCCGTGGTCATCCTTGCAAAAATGGCCGGGCACCCAATCGAGGATCACCCCGATGCCGCGTCCGTGGCAGCTGTCTACGAGCATCTTCAGGCCGTCGGGCGGGCCGTAACGGCTGGTGGCCGCGTAATAGCCGGTCGTTTGGTAGCCCCAGGACCGGTCGAGCGGATGCTCCATGAGCGGAAGCACCTCGAGATGGGTGTACCCCATGGCCGCGGCGTAATCGGCCAGTTCGTCGGCCAGTTCCCCGTAGGTGCGGAACTTCTCGGGCGCGTCCATCCGCCAGGAACCGAGATGCGCTTCGTAAATGAGCATCGGACGTTCGTATGGCGGATGCGCTCGTTTGGATGCCATCCACGCTTCGTCCTGCCAGGCGAAGTTGTCCAATCGGGAGACGACCGAGCCGGTCCGGGGACGGAGTTCGCCGCGGAAGGCGAAAGGGTCCGCCTTCAGCCTTCGGACGCCGTGGAAGTCGATCAGCTCGTATTTGTAAACCTCCCCTTCGCCGATTCCCGGGACGAACAGGACCCATACGCCCGTCGTTCCGACAGACGACATGCGGTGTTCCGCGCCGTCCCATCCGTTGAAATTCCCGACGACGGACACGCTCCGGGCGTGCGGCGCCCATACCGCGAAGCGGACGCCCGGCTGCCCCCGATAGACGAGGGGATGCGCGCCGAAAGTCCGATACGCGCGGAACAGCCTGCCGGTATTGAACAGAAACAAATCTTCCGTCGAGAGCAAGGCCGGCGTGTCGCGCCTCCCCGCCCGGTCGGCTTCGTCCGGCCGCGGCAGCGGGGGGTCGTTCGAACCTCGCACCCTTTTGACATCCGTAAACTCCATCATCTTGACTCCTACTTTTGCGAAATCTTAGCCAAAGATCATCCTTCCTTTCCAATATATTGCGAAGGGATGAGAAAAATTTCAGGAGTTTGTTCCGCGGAGCGCATTCTCCGCTTCGGCGGCGATCCGCCTCACGATTTCGCCCGCCGGTTCGCCGTTCCCCAGCTGCCGCAGCCCTTGGCCGGACCACAGGGACAAGTATTCGGCCCGCCCTTGGGCAGCCGCCGCCGTACGGATCTCCCTCGTCAGCGCGTTTTGCAGCGGAAAAGGAAGCGCGGCGAGGCCGGATTCCCGCCACATCCGCATGAACGCGTTATCCACGCCCCGGGCAGGACGGCCGGAGAACGCCGTCGTCACCTCGGTATCCGTTTCTTTGCTTGTCTTCAGCGCCTCGCGGTAAGCGGGGGCCGTGCCCGCCTCAAGGGACGTCAGGAATCGGGTGCCGAGCTGCACGCCTTGGGCGCCCAACAGGAGCGCCGCGGCCAGACCTCGCCCGTCCATCACGCCGCCCGCGGCGATGACGGGGATCCGCACGCGGTCTACGACTTGCGGTACCAACGCGAACGTGCCGACATTCGCTCCTCCGGGGTATCGTCCGACATCGAACGTGCCCCGATGGCCTCCGGCTTCCGCGCCTTGGGCGACGAGCAGATCGGCGCCCTGCCGCTGCGCCTCTTCCGCTTCGTCGACGGTGGTGACCATGGTGATCACCTTCATTCCCCGGTCGGCTGCTTCTTTGCGGTATTCAGCGGGCAGTACGCCGAACGTCGTGCCGACGGCCGGCACCCGCTCTTCGAGCAGCACGGCCATCTGCTCCCCGAAGTCGATCGTCCGGGGTTCGTCGGGAAGGCGATCCGCCGGCTCGAGCCCCAGATCGGCGCGAACCCGGTCGATGAGGGACAAAATACGCCGTTCCTCCTCCGCCGGCAATTCCGTTCGGCCTTTCGCCGCGTTCGCCTGCGGAACGAACAAGTTGACGCCGAACGGCCGGTCCGTGGCCGCGCGGATCTCGCGGATAGCCGCGCGGAGTTGCTCCGGCGCCAGGTATGCCGCGCCTAACGTGCCGAACCCGCCCGCGGCGGAAACGGCCGCCGTCAGCGCGGCGGTTCCCGGCCCGCCGGCCAGGCCGGCTTGGAAAACCGGATATTGGATGCTTAGTAAACGGCAAACCTCGGTATGTAGGTTGACGGACATAGGATGACTCCCCTTTCGGAATGTCGCGTTCTTCCCATTGTTTCATCCGGCGGCGGCCGAGTCAAAGGAATCCGTTGTTTCCCGAATCGTCGTCCATGTCATAGGTGGATGCCTGGAGTTACATACTCGAGTCATGCCATTCGCGGAGATTGCTGGGGGGGCGTTGCGGGGAAAAGGAAAAGTCATAACCACCGGCTTAGCCGGTGGCTTCCATCAGCCCTATAAGGGCATGGTGCAAGCAAAGCGCCTCGAAGGCGCATTGAAGATCTGCCAACCGCGTGTTGCCTCGGGCAAGCCCCTGAAAAGGGGCCTCTTTACCCGCCCTTCTTTACCGACTCACCCGTAAACGGGTCGAACAGTTCTTTCATCGTGAGTTGTTCATAATTCTTGTCTTCCATCAGTTGGTTACGAATGTACTCTTCAATGACTTTCTTATTACGCCCTACCGTATCCACAAAGTACCCTCTGCACCAGAATTGTCGATTTCCGTACCGGTACTTCATGTTTGCAAACTTATCGAAGATCATGAGTGAGCTCTTGCCCTTCAAATAGCCCATAAATTCAGCCACACTTAACTTTGGAGGAATACTGACCAACATGTGAATGTGGTCCGGGCAGGCTTCTGCTTCGATGATCTCCACACCTTTTCGTTCACATAACTCCCGTATGATCTTCCCGATTTCTCTTTTTAATTTTCCGTAAATCACTTGTCTGCGGTACTTTGGTGCGAATACAATGTGGTATTTGCAGTTCCATTTGGTGTGTGCTAGACTGCTCTTGTCCATCCCTTGTCCTCCTTGATATATGGTAGCGGTTGGCAGACCGGCTCCCATCTTATCATTGAGTTCAAGGGATGACTACTCATAGCTATAAGCTTTCCTGAACCCCCAGTCGAACTGGGGGTTTTCGTATACAATAAGACGGGCAGGAGTCACGCTCCTGCCCGTCCCATCGTCGGCGCTCGTCAGCCATATTCCCGTTAGAACAACGGCAAGTTATCGAGGTTGTTGTCTTCCCTGCCGTCCGCGTCCGAACGCAAGTGCTCGTCCCCGTCGCGCCCGCGGAACACGTTCACGTGCTCGATCTCGCCGTTTTTGGCCATTTGCTGCGCGGTTTTATAGTCGACGACACGGCCGGAGGACAGCTTGAGCTCCACGATGTCCCCGTCCCCGTTCTTCCGGACGGCCTGCACTTGCTCTTTACGGCCCATTCCTTCCATTTCCGGTCACCTCCGACCCTAGCTTGCCTCATGTTCAGCCGCCCCATGCATTATTTTTTTGGAAAACCCTCTAAATTTTTTTGTAAAAAATGCTCCGCTTCCGCATGGAATGTGTTATAATGAAAGCGCTACCACTACCATCTTTCCTAAAGGGGGACTTGACGGATGATGAATGGAGCACCGCAGTCCGACGTGTACGAGGACTTTGAACCGCGCCGGGATTCCCTGTTTTTCCGGGTGGATCCGGCCCACGGCTTGATCAGCTTCCATGGCAGGAACTACAACATCAAAAAAAGACTTTCTGCCGACGAACGAAACCGCTTGCTGTCCGACAGCACCTTCTTCCGCCTCGATTCCAACTGCTACGTCAACGCCGGCAAAATCAGCGGAATGGTCGAGGACGCGATTTGCTTCGGGGACACGAACAAGCGGATCCCGCTCTCCAAGCGCAAGAAACAGCGAATCCTCGACCTGTTGTCGACGACTTCCAAAGCGTCCGGCACGTAAACGAAAAAGAGCGCCGACGCGCTCTTTTTTTGATTTGCCGAAAATAACCATCCCTATTCCGAGTTCGCTGAAAATCAGTTCAATAAGTCCAAAATCAGTCCGGCCGTCTCTTCTACGGCCCGTTCGGTGACGTCGATCACCGGGCATCGCAGCTTTTTCATGATTTCGTCCGCGAATTGGAGCTCCTGCGTGATCCGTTCGAGCGAAGCGTAGCTGGCCCGGCTGGGCAAACCCAGGGATTTCAGCCGTTCGGTGCGCACCTTGAGCAGCCGTTCCGGCTGCATGGTAAGCCCGACGGTCAACCGGCCGGGAGAGTCGGCGAATAGTTCCTCCGGCGGTTTCACCTCGATCGTCAGCGGATAATTCGCCGTCTTGATGCCTTTGGAAGCGAGATAAATGCCGACTGGCGTTTTGGAAGTGCGGGACACCCCGACCAGCACGACCTGGGCTTCCAGGAAACCGCGGGCGTCTTTGCCGTCATCGTATTTGACCGCGAATTCGACGGCTTCGATTTTTTTGTAATACGTTTCGTCCATCGCATGCAGCAATCCGGGTTTATATTTAGGCGCGTCATGGAACGTATCGATGAACGCTTGCATCATGGGGCCCATCACGTCGACGGACCGGACGCCCGCGCGGATCGATTCTTCCCTCATCGTGTCGCGCAGCTCCGGCTGAACGAGCGTGTACGCGATAAAACCGTTCTCCCGCACCGCTTCCCGGATGACGGCCCGGACCTCCTCCTCGTCCTTGATGCCGCCGTACCGCTTGATGACCACCTGCTCCGCCGCGAACTGACGGGCCGTCGCCCGCGCCACGGCTTCCGCCGTCTCGCCGACGGCGTCCGAGCATACGAATATCGTTTTCGGCCGAACTTCCGACATTCCTTCTCCCCCTGCCCGACTACAATTCCGACGACAGGTCGACCAGCACCTGCGCCAAGCTCGTTTTCGTGATGCGGCCGACGACCTCTAGCCGGGACCGCCCTTCGGCTCCCTCAACGGACCGAACCACCGGCAGTCCGCCCACCTGATGCTCCAGCATCTTTTTCGCGGCTTCCCAGATCGTATCGTCCGGATGCACCGACACGACCCTCGGCAGCCGCGTCATGACCATGCTGATCGGGATGGAAGCCGCCGTCGGGTTGCCGAGCGCCACTTTCAGCAAATCTTTCAGCGAAACGACGCCGGCCAGCTGTCCTTGGGCATCCGTTACCGTCAACATGCCGGTATTTTCCATGAACAACGCGATGACGGCGTCATTCACCGTCTCTTGCTCGCCGATGACGAACGGGCGGCTCATCCGATCCTTCACTTTCAGATGAACCAGCTTATCCTTCAACTTGCCCTCGGCGGTATGTACTTTGCCTAGAAAATATCCGACCTTCGGTTTGGCATCCAAGTGGCCGAGCATGATCAAAATCGATAAATCGGACCGGATCGTCGGTCGGCTGACCCCGAGAGATTCGGCGATCTGCTCGCCCGTCACCGGCGCGTGCTTCTTCACCAGCTCGATGATTTCGAGCTGCCGCGGCGTAAGTTCGATTCTCCATCCCTCCTGTAACGAAACATTTGAATCAGGGGTCCCCAATAAGGAATCGGAACGTGCTTCGAAGGCCGTCTTCACTTTTGGGGAAAAGCGAGGAGGAGCCCCTCGTAAATGGCGACGCGCCAAAAGGCCGCTTCCCGGAAGAAGCGGCCGCGGCGTTATCCTTGCTTCGGAACTTTCTCCCAGTCCTTGAGGAAACGTTCGATGCCGATGTCGGTGAGCGGATGCTTCCACAGCGACGGGAACAAGGAACCCGGGATCGTCGCGATGTGGGCGCCGGCGAGCGCGGCGGCTTCCACGTGCTCCAAGTTGCGGATGCTGGCGGCGATGATTTCCGTCTTCATGCCGTACAAATCCAGCACGTCCCGCAGATCGCGAACCAGCTGCATGCCGTCCACCCCGATGTCGTCCAAGCGTCCGACGAACGGGCTGATGAAGGAGGCGCCCGCCTTGGCGGCCATCAGTCCTTGCGCGACGCTGAAAATGAGGGTGACGTTCGTCTTGATCCCTTCCTGGGACAATCGGTACGTCGCTTCCAGCCCCGCTTCGGTCATCGGCACCTTGATGACGACGTTCGGCGCCCACTGGGCGATTTCGTGCGCTTCCTTCAGCATGCCTTCGGCATCGAGCGCCACGACCTCCGCGCTGACCGGTCCGCTGACGATCGCGGTGATTTCCTGGATGACGTCCTTGAAAACGCGGCCTTCCTTCGCGATTAGCGAAGGATTGGTCGTGATACCGTCGACCAGTCCGAGTTTGACGATGCGTTTGATTTCATCGAGGTTGCCGGTGTCGAGGAAAAATTTCACGCTTCGCTCATCCTTTCGTCTAGCTTTAGTGTAGCATAAATCGGTTTATGACACCATTTTGATATTTCGACAATATAGGATGCCACGGGGGGCCCATGCTCATGCTTATGCGAATTCGGGCCGATTGCGCAGCAGCGGTTTGTTCGGCAAATAGTGCAGCGTGCGGATGAACCGGATCGTCCGCGTTTTGGCGCGCATGACGATGGAATGGGTTTCCGCCCGTTGATCGGGCAGGTAGCGGACCCCGCCTAGGAATTCGCCCGGCGTCACGCCGGTGGCGGCGAAAATGACGTCGTCGGTGCCGACCATATCCTCCATCGTGAGGACTTTGTAAGGATCGGAGATGCCCATCTTTACGCAACGTTCGTATTCCTTGCCGTCAGACGGCATCAACCGGCCTTGCAGCTCCCCGCCGAGGCAGTGGAGCGCAGCGGCCGCCAGTACCCCTTCGGGCGCGCCGCCCGAACCGACGTACAGGTCGATGCCGGTCTCCGGGAAAGCCGGGGCCAACGCTCCCGCCACGTCCCCGTCGCTCAGGAACTTGATCCGGACCCCCGCTTTGCGGAGCGTCTTGATCAGCGTTTCGTGCCGGGGCCGGTCCAGCACCATGACGGTCAGGTCGGACACGGCTTTGTCCAGGACGTTCGCCGCCGTGGCCAGCGTTCTCTCCATCGAATCCGTCAGCTTGACCTTGCCGGCCAGCTGCGGCCCGACCGCCAGCTTCTCCATGTACATGTCCGGCGCGTGAAGCAGCTGCCCCTTGCTGGCGACGGCGATGACGGACATCGCGTTGTTCAGCCCTTTGGCCACGATGTTCGTGCCTTCGAGCGGGTCCACCGCGACGTCCACCTCCGGGCCGCTGCCGCTGCCCACCTGCTCCCCGATGTACAACATCGGGGCCTCGTCCATCTCGCCTTCCCCGATCACGACGGTGCCCTGAACCGACACGGAATCCAGCATCGCCCGCATCGCCTCGGTGGCTGCGCCGTCCGCCCCGATTTTCTCGCCTCTGCCCATCCACGGCGCGGATGCCAAAGCCGCAAGCTCCGTCACCCGTACAATCTCAAGCGCCAATTCTCTCTCCACTTTGAATCGTCCTCCGTCTTTTTCGTTTAATAATGGTATATCACATATTTATTTATGACACAACATTTAACTTGTATCTTTTGTTTGCGACATCATAATAACCAAATCATGGCGGTTAGGACGGATATACGGAGGAGCGTGCGGGCTGTAGGCGCCTTTTTGGAGTGAAGGTTTGTCCGATCGTATAAAAAAAGCTTAGCGCGTCGGCGAAAACGGCCGAACCTGCGCTAAGCTTTCATCTCAAACATTCCCGTGCTTGGGTCAACGCCTCGATCAGACGGTCCAGCTCGGCCAGGCTGTCGATCTCCACCGTCACGTAACGGGGACGGTAGCCGGTGCTGGCGGCTTCGATCTGGACGCTTTTCCTTTCGGAGTCGGCATGGACGTCAAGGCATTCCGATGTGTAAACATTGCGGTAAGCCACCGAGAAAATCCCCCATCTTCTTTAGGCAATTTCCCCATATTTTACCGAAAGGCCCTCGGTTTCGTCTAGAGATATTTCATCAAAATGCTCTCCACGTGCCGCAAATGGACGATCATGGAGCGGGCCGCGCCGTCCGCATCCCCGTCCTCCACTGCGCGGCATATCGCCTTGTGTTCCGTCAGCAGCTTCTCCGCGACCGAGCGGTTGGCGTACAGCTCCACGCGGCGGACCTCGCGGATCGCGGTCTCCAGCTGTCCCACGATCGATTCGAACATGCGAATCAGGATCGGATTATGCGTCATCCGCGCCAGCGCGGCATGGAACGCGACATCGGTGCGTTCTCCTTCCGCGTCGTCCGAGGTCGCTCCCTCCATCTCGGCCGCGATGCCTCTCAACGCCTGAAGATCCTGTTCGGTCCGCTTCTCCGCGGCGATCTGGGCGTTCGATACTTCCAGCGTACGCCGGGCTTCCAGCAAGTGAAGCAGCGTAGTGCGGTTCATCCGGATCGATTCCAGCTCGGGCGGCGCGAAACCGCCGGCAGAGCCGCGAGATAAAACGCGGCAGCCCCCGCCTTGGCGGATTTCGATCCATCCCATCGCCTTCAAGGCGCTCAGCGCTTCCCTCATCGTGGAACGCCCGACGCCGAAGCGCTCGGACAGCTCCTTGGTGGAGGGCAGCTTGTCGCCGGGCTTCAGCGTGCCGTCCTCCATCATCGCGAGAAGCTGCCGCGTAATCTCTTCGTAATGATTGCGCTTGGTGAGCTTCACGATTTCCATCCCGAGCGCCGCCCTCCTTTCCAGGCCCTCTTAAGTGGCCGACGTATTTACCCGACCAGCAAAGCGTATACGATTCCGGGTCCGTGCACGCCGATCGTCAGATCGTTCTCGATGTCGGACGAGCGGCTCGGTCCCGAAATAAAATGAATGCCGGCCGGCAGGTTTTCCCGCCCCGCGCGGTCGAAATCCTTCAAGATTTCACCGAGCCGCGTCTTCAGCCGCTCCACCGGGATGATCGCGATGAGCACGGTCGGGAGCAGGCTCACCGAACGTCCTTTGTCCTTGGCGGACAGCACCGTGACGGATCCGGTATAAGCGGCGGCGTAATCGGCGACGACGACGCCGAAGTCCGCTTCGGCCGCGCGCGCTTTCCAGTGCTCGCCTTCCCCGCGGTTCCAGACGGATACCCGGGCGCCTTCCGGCAGCGCCGATTCCAGTTCCAAAGCATCGAGCTCCGCTACGTTCTGGCGGATGACGTATTTCGCGTTCATTTCCGCCGCCTTGTCGGCGATGAAGGCGCGGACCGCCTGCAGATCCGGCAATCGGGCGACGTGTCCGCCGACGGCTTGGAAGTTCTCCATGAACTTCCGGATCCGTTCCTCAAGCGGCCATTCGAAGCCGTTCCAGAAATCCGGCGCGCCGCGGAACGGGTGCTCCGGCGCTTGAACGGCCCGCGGACGCCGCAGCTTGGCCGCGATGCCGTTCATGAACGCTTCTTGCTTGGCGCGGGACTCGGCATCCATGCGTTCCAGCCAATCGCGATGCGATTCAGCCATGTCCGTGCCCTCCTTTGCCTTCGGCGCGTTCCCGCGCCAGTCGTTCCATTCTTTCCTTCATGTCGGGATCCATCTCGCGCAGGCCGGCCCGGATTTCCTGCTCCAGCGTGTCCCAGCGCTCGCGGAACGTCTCCTTGGCGAGGCTCGGCGCCACGCGGTACGTATTCCAGCCTTTGAGCGGGCCTAGCTTCGCGCGGATGCCGCCGTCTCTCACGACCAGCTTCTGGCCGATCCGGCCCAGCTTGAGCGCGGCTTTGTAGCGTTTCGCGTTCCCCATCACGGCCGCGAAGCCTTTCATGCCGGCCGACTCCAGCGCGTTTCCGCGGCCGGCTTCCACCTTGCGGCGGCGCAGGTAAATCAGCATTTCGTGCAGCGGGATTTTCACCGGGCACGCCTCGTAACAAGCGCCGCAAAGGCTTGAGGCGTTCGCGATGTCGTCCCATTCGGCGACGTTCTTCTTCAGCGCCGGCGTGAGCACGGCCCCGATCGGGCCGCTGTACGTGCCGCCGTACGCGTGCCCGCCGATGTGGCGGTAGACCGGACAGGCGTTCAGGCAAGCGCCGCAGCGGATACAGTTGAGCAGCTCCTGGAACTCCGGGTCGCCCAGCTGCAGCGAACGGCCGTTGTCGACGATGATGATGTGCATCTCTTCCGGACCGTCGGCGTCGGTTTCCCGTCTCGGTCCGGTGATGCCGGATAGGTAGACGGTCAGCTTCTGCCCCGTCGCGGAGCGCGGCAGCAGCGTCGCCATGACCTCCAGGTCCGCCCAGGACGGAACGATGCGTTCCATCCCCATCAGGGTGATCTGCGTCTTCGGAAGCGTCGACACCATGCGGGCGTTGCCCTCGTTCTCGAACAGCACCATCGAACCGGTCTCGGCGATCGCGAAGTTGCAGCCGGTCATGCCGATGTCCGCTTCAAGGAACTTCTCGCGCAGCTTCTTCCGGACATAGCCGGCCAGTACGGTCGTGTCCGGGGATAACGTCTCCCCGGCGTCGGCGGAAAGCAGCTCCGCGATTTGGTAGCGGTTTTTGTGGATGGCCGGAATGACGATGTGGGACGGCATTTCGCCGGCCAGCTGAATGATGTACTCGCCAAGGTCGGTCTCGATGGCTTCGACGCCGATCGAATCGAGCGCGTGGTTCAAGTGCAGCTCCTCGGTGACCATGGACTTCGATTTCACGACGGTTTTCGCCTGCACCCGCCGGGCGATCTCCAGCGCGATCTTCACCGCCTCGGCGCCGGTATCCGCGAAATGGATATGGACGCCGTTCTTCCGCGCGTTATCCGCGAACAGATTTAAATAGTAGTCCAGATGGGCGATCGTATGCAGCCGGATTTGCCGCCCGCGCTCGCGCCACTCGTCCCAATGGCCGTGCTGCTCCGAGGCCGCCTTTTTCCCGTTCCGCAGCCGTTCCGTCGTGAACTTCACCGCTTTGCGGAGAAATTCGTCGTTCAGCGCCAGCTTGGCCCTCTCTTTGACCGAACTTCCCGCCGTTGCCGCTCCGCTCATGCGCCTTTCACCCCTTCCTCCAACAGCTCCGCCAAGTGCATGACCCGAACCTTTTCGCCCCGGTACCGCAAGTTGCCCGCGATGTTCATCAGGCACGCCATGTCGAGTCCGACCAGCACTTCCGCTTCGGTCTCGACGACGTGGTCGCCTTTTTCCGTCACCATCGCGCCCGAAATGTCCGGCATTTTCACCGCGAACGTGCCCCCGAACCCGCAGCAGTCTTCCGCGAACGGCAGCGGCACGAACTCCAGCCCTTTGATGTGGCGCATCAGCTCCATCGGTTCGTCTTTGACGCCGAGCAGCCGGCTTCCGTGGCAGGAGGGATGGTAGGTCACTTTATGCGGAAAAACGGCACCTACGTCCTTGACCCCCAGCACCTGTACGAGGAACTGCGTGAATTCGTAGGACTTGCGCTGCAGAGCCTGCGCTTTCGGCAGCCAAACCGGGTCGTTCTCGAACAGCTTCGGGTAATGGTGGATCATGCCCGTACAAGAACCGGACGGCGAAATGACGAAGTCGCTGTCCTCAAACGCTTCCAGTATCGTTTTCGCGCTCGTCCGCGCTTCCTCCCAGTAGCCGCTGTTAAAAGCCGGCTGTCCGCAGCACGTCTGGGTTTGCGGAAACGCAAGCCGCACCCCGTACCGGGCCAGCAGCCGGACCATCGCCTCCCCCACGCGCGGGTAAAGGGCGTCGCTTAAGCAAGTGATCATCATGGAAACCTTCACGGCTTCGCGCTCCTTATGCACAATTTAATCTTATTATCAGGTTGTCAGACAACTTTGGCAAGAGAAAACATGATATTCGCGGGGCCGTAAAAGCGCGAAAGCGCCGCCTGTAATCCTTATTCAAAAACCTTCCCCTCAAGGGGAAGGCCTCGAACGCACAAGCGTCACACCGTCGTAACCGAGATCGATTTGTCGCGCAGCGCCGCGATCGCGTCTGCCGACAGGCCCGTATCGGAAACGACCGCGTCCACGTCCCGCCAATCGGCGACATGCGTGAACGCCTGCACGCCGAACTTGCTGGCGTCGGCCAACAGCACGACCTGGTCGGCGATGCCGATCATTTTCTGCTTCACGCGGGCCTGCAGCTCGTTCGACTCGCTGACTCCCCGTTCGGGATGCACCCCTTTGCAGGAGAAAAACAGCTTATCCACGTGATACGCATCCAGCGAACGTTCGGCAAGCGGCCCTACGTAGGAGAGGGATCTCCGGGCAAGCAGGCCCCCGGTGCAGATGACTTCGATCTTCTCCTTGCTTGCCAGCTCCATGGCGACTTTGATCGAATTCGTCAGCACGGTCAGCGGGAGATCCGGCAGCGACTGCGCCATGTACCAAGCGGTCGTGCTGGCGTCCAGCAGGATGCGGTCGCCCGGCTGGATCCGGCTGACCGCCGCTTCGGCGATCCGCCGTTTCTCCTCGGCGTGCTGGATTTCCCGCTCGGCATACGGAATTTCCGCCTGCTGATAGGGGGAATCCTTCACGCTGACCGCTCCGCCGTGGGAACGGCGCAGGCGGCCGGCGGCTTCCAGACGGTCCAGGTCCCGGCGGATCGTCTCTTCCGTCACGTTGCACAACTCGCTGAGCTCCGTCACCCGGATGCTGCCTCTTTCGTTGACCAGCTGCACGATTTTCTCGTACCGTTCCGCGACCAGCATGCTTTCTTCCCTCCCTTTCTTAGGCGTTGTACAGCGGCAAACCGGTCGTCGTCAGGAAGCGGCCGTATGCTTCCTGCCACTCCGAAGCCTGCGCCGGCTCGTATTCCGCCACCGGGAACGAATCCCGGATGACGCGGCGGGCCTCGGCGATGTCCCGGAACTGCCCGCCGGCAATCCATTGAACGGCCAGGTTGCCGATCGCGCTTCCTTCGGCAGGACCCGCCCATACCGGCTTGCCGATCGCGTTCGCCGTCCATTGGCAGAGCAGCGCGTTATGGATGCCGCCGCCCACCATATGCAGACCGCCGAAGCTCTGGTTCGACAGTTTTTCCGTCAGTTCCAGCACATATCGATATTTTAAGGCAAGGCTTTCCAAAATGCACCTGGCGATTTCCCCCGGCCCTTCGGGCGGACGCTGCCCGGTGCGGAGACAATATTGCCGGATGCGCTCCGGCATGTCGCCCGGCGGCAGGAACAAGTCGTCGTCCGGCTCGATGAACGCGCCGAAAGGCTTCGCTTGGCCGGCCAACTCGACGAGCTCGGGGAACGAATAGCCGCGGCCTTCGCGTTCCCATTCGCGACGGGTTTCCTGCAGGATCCACAGGCCCATGATGTTTTTCAGCAACCGGTACGTGCCGTACGCGCCGCCTTCGTTCGTGAAGTTGAGCTGCCGCGCCGTTTCATGGATGACCGGCTGATCCACTTCCGTGCCGAGCAAGGACCACGTGCCGCAGCTCAGGTACGCGAACGAGCGATCGAGCGCGGGAACGGCGGCGACGGCGGAACCGGTATCGTGTTCCGCGACGGCGATCACCGGGATGGCGCCAATGTCCAGCTCCTCCCGGACGGAAGCGCGAAGCACCCCGGCCGCGCTGCCCGGTTGGAGCACCTTGCCGAACCAAGCACCCGGAATGCCGAGCTTGTTCAGCAGTTCGCGGTCCCAATCGCCGCTCTTCGGATTGTAAAGCTGCGTCGTCGTCGCGTTGGAAAACTCATTGTACATTTCCCCGGTCAGGAAATACCGCAGCAGGTCCGGGATCATCAGAAAATGCCGCGCCTGCGAGAGCAGCGGATTCCCCGCCCGTTTCAACGCATACAGCTGGAAAATGCTATTGAACGAGAGGAATTGGATGCCGGTCCGGGCGAACACTTCGGATGCCGGGATTTCGGCGAACAGCTTCTCCATCATCCCGTCCGTATGCCGGTCGCGGTAATGGTAAGGGTTGCCGAGCAGGCCGCCGTCCGAACCGATAAAGCCGAAGTCCACCGCCCAGGAATCGATGCCGAGGCTGGCGGGCGCGGCGCCCAGATGCTTCGTTTTCAGCAATCCCTGCTTGATTTCGTGGTACAGGCGCAGAATGTCCCAATGGAGACGGTCCCCCACCTGCACCGGGTCGTTCGGAAACCGGTGAATCTCCTCCGTCTCGATGCGCCGGTCGGTCAGCCGGCCGAGCAAAGCCCGGCCGCTGCTGGCGCCCAGGTCAAACGCGAGAATGCTGGACATTCGATATCACCCTTGTTTTCATCGTCGGCTTGCGCGTATCGCTCCGATCGGATCAACCGCGTTTCAGCAGGACTTCCTTCTCGTAGCGCTTCACGTCCGCGATCCACGACTCGCGCGCGGGAACGCCCATTTTCTCGCAGTAGTAGTCCCATACCGCGCCGAACGGATACGATTTGAACTCCTCCGAGAGGGCCAGGCGCGTCGTGTAGTCGCCTTCCAGCTCCGCTTTCTTGAGCGCTTCCACCGGTTCCAGCATCGCGCGGAGCAGGGCTTTGACCGTGTTGCGCGTGCCGATGACCCAAGCGGCCACGCGGTTGATGCTCGCGTCGAAGAAATCGAGGCCGATATAGGTTTTGCCGAGCAGATCATGCCGCACCAGCTCGCGGCCGATGTCCATCAGCTCGTCGTCGAGAATGACGACGTGGTCGCTGTCCCAGCGCATCGGGCGGCTGACGTGCAGCAGGATGCCGTCCGCGAAGAGAGCGAGCGAGGAAAGTTTGTTCGAAATGACCTCGGTCGGGTGGAAATGTCCGGCGTCGAGGCAGATCAGCTTGTTCCGCGTGATCCCGTAGCCCATGTAGAACTCATGCGAACCGACGACGTACGCTTCCGAGCCGAGGCCGAACAGCTTGCTTTCCACGGCGTCGAGGTTCAGCTTCGGATCGATCTCTTCCGCGAACACTTCGTCCAGCGCGGCCATCAGCCGCTGGCGGGGCGCCATGCGGTCGGCGGGGATATCCTTGAAGCCGTCCGGAATCCAAACGTTGGTGACGCAGGTTTGCCCGAGCCGCTCGCCGAAATAAGCGCCGATTTTGCGGGACGCTTTGCAGTGGTCGATCCAGAACCGGCGGATTTCCGGGTCCGCGTGGCTCAGCGTGAAGCCGTCCTCCGACTTCTCGTGGGAGAAGCACGTCGGGTTGAAATCGAGGCCGAGGCCCTGCGCTTTCGCCCAATCCGCCCACCGCTCGAAATGCTTCGGCTCGAGCCGGTCGAGATCGACCTTCTCGTCGGTGTCGGCGTAGATGGCGTGGAGGTTGACCTTGTGCTTGCCGGGGATGAGCGAGAACGCCTTCTCCAGGTCGGCGCGCAGCTCATCGGGCGTGCGGGCGGCGCCGGGATAGGAGCCGGTCACCGAGATGCCTCCGGTCAGTTCTTGGTCCCGGTTCAGAAAACCCCGGACGTCGTCCCCTTGCCAGCAGTGCATGGAGATTTTGATCGTTTCCAGCTGCTTCAGCACCGCGTCGGTGTCAATGCCGTGGGCGGCGTATTGCTGTTTCGCGGCTTCGTAGTTTTTTTGGATATCGGATGACATGGGGTCCCCTCCTTATTTGCCCAGCTTGGTCAGCGGGTACGCCATGACCGACATCAGGGCGTTCTCCGCTTGGCTGGAATCGAGACGGCTGTACTGCACGACGACCGGAATGTCGCTGACGACTTCCATCGCGTACGGAACGCCCGGCGGAATCGTCCGGCCGTTCTTGTTCAGGGAAGAAGTCCGGATATGCTTCGTCCGGCGGCCCGGAACGACGACCATGATGTCCTCGATCGGCTCCCGGTCTTCGAAGAATACCGTGAAACGCAGCAGCGCCTCCTCCGAAGAACAATTCAGCACGCATACGGATTCGTGGCTGGTCAGCTGCCCCGAGCTCGTTTCCGGAATGTAGCCGTCCGGAATGTACCACAGCTTTTCCCCTCTGGCCTGATACATGGCGTAATGCCTCCCTCGCGGAATGGTTGATGGTTCGCTTGCCTTATCGCGTGAACGCCGCCGGAACGCCGCCGTCGATCGTGAGCATGCAGCCCGTCGTCTTGTCGGACTTCGAGGAAGCGAAGAATGCCACGCCTTCGGCGATATCTTTCGGATAAATGTTCACGAGCAGCGTCGTGCGTTTGCGGTAGTACTCCTCCAGCTGGTCCGGCTCGATGCCGTAAGCGGCGGCGCGCTCGTTGCGCCAGTTCGAGTTCCAGATCGCGGAGCCTTGCAGGATGGCGTCCGGCAAAATCGTGTTGACGCGGATGCCGAGCGATCCGCCTTCGGCCGCGATGCAGCGGGCGAGATGGGCTTCCAGCGCCTTGGCCGCGCTGTAGGCGGTGGCGTTCTTGCCGGCGTAGACGGAGTTTTTGGATCCGATGAACACCATGTTGCCGCCGATCGCCTGCTCCTTCATCGATTTGAACGCTTCGCGCGCCACGAGGAAATACCCCGTGCCGAGCACGTTCATGTTCAGGTTCCATTCCTTCAGCGACGTTTCCTCGAACGGGCTGGAAGTCGCGAGGCCCGCGTTGTTGACGAGGATGTCCACGCCGCCGTAGTTCAAGGCGGTTTCGGCGAACGCCGCGATGACGGCCTCTTCGTTCGTGACGTCCATTTTCACGGCCAACGCGCGGTTCGCGCCGTACTTGCCGTTGATCTCGTCGGCGACCTTCAACGCGCCTTCCAGGTTGAGGTCCGCGAGCACGACGTGCGCGCCTTCGGAGACGAGGCGGCGTGCCGTTTCGCTGCCGATGCCGCCCGCGCCGCCCGTGATGAACGCGACCTTGCGGGAGAATTCGGCTTCCGGCGGAGCCAGGGACAATTTATACAGCTCGAGCGGCCAATATTCCACGTTGTAGGATTCGTTCTCGCTGAGGGAGACGAATTGGCCGAGCGCGGTCGCGCCTCTCATCACGGCGATGGCGCGATGGTACAGCGCGCCGCTGACTTGGGACAGCGCCCACGATTTGCCGGTGTTGATCATGCCGAGGCCGGGGATCAGGATAACGCGCGGCGCCGCTTCGAACATGACGTCGCCTTCGTTTTTGTTGCGCTCGAAATAGGCTTTATATTGCTCTTTGTAAGCAGCGATGCCTTCTTTCAGCTTCGCCTTCAGCCCCTCGACGTCGTCCGCGTTCGGCGTCCAGTCGATGAACAGCGGCACGACTTTCGTGTGGACGAGGTGGTCCGGGCAAGCGGCGCCGACTTGGGACAGCTTCGGCGCGTCCGCGCCGCCGACGAACGCCAGCACGTCGTCTTGGTCGTCGAAGGAGAGGATCATTTTCTTGGCATCGGATACCGCGCCGCGTACGGTCGGCATCACTTGGGACACGATGCCGCGGCGCACGTCGGCCGGCAGCGCGGCGTGTTTGGCGCCGCCGAACAGCTTCGCTTCGTTTACGCGGGCTTCGATGAACGCTTCCGCTTCGTTAATGATCTTGATCGTTTGCGCGTAGCAAGCTTCGGACGTTTCGCCCCAGGTGACGAGACCGTGCTTCTCCATCAGCACGAGTTCGGCTTTCGGGCTCCCGAGCACGCCTTCCGCGATCATCTTGGACAGCGTGAAGCCCGGGCGGACGTACGGTACCCAGACGAAACGGTCGCCGAAAATTTCTTTGGCGAGCGCTTTGCCGTTATCGGCGCAGCACAGGCTGATGATGGCGTCCGGGTGGGTGTGGTCGACGTGCTTAAATGGAAGGAACGCATGCAGCAGCGTCTCGATCGACGCGCGCGGATGCTTGGAATCGATCATGCAGTGGCCGAGGTAAGCGACCATTTCCTCGTCGGTCATCGCTTCGCGCTCGAACAGCGGACGGATGTCCTCCATGCGCAGGCCGGTGAAGTTGCCGGCTTTCATCGACGCGAGATCGGATCCGCTGCCTTTCACGTACATCACTTCGACGTCGCGGCCGCGGAAATCCTTCACGACCGTTTTCGCGGACGTATTGCCGCCGAAGATGTTGCACACGCGGCGGTCGGCGCCGATGATGTTCGAGCGGTAAACGAGTTGGTCCAAGGTGTCGGTGAAGGCGGAAGCTTTCGAAGCTTCCCACAAGCTTTGTACCATGAAAGTACCTCCGATAAAGTTTGTTTTTGTCCGTTTGAAGGGATTATAACATGTTTGTTTATTTTTGAATATGCGTAATTCGGAAATATAAAACACGAAAAACGAGATTTTCACAACCTCACTCGAGTACCCTTCAAAATGGCCCGAACCAGTCGGTATGTTGGCCAATGTGTAAAAAATATTTGACGCCGTGTACGCTGAATGATATATTGTGTAAAGAATACTTTACATCAAAATCACACCTGACCGGAGGAGAGGGAACATGTCCTATCAAGAAAAGAAGCATACGGTATCGCTATTCAGCGCAATCCTCGTATTCGGTATTTATTTCGGGATCGTGTATTCGCGGTACGAAGGGGCGAACCTGGAAGGGGCGGAACTTCTCCGCTTCTGGGGGGCCGCGATGTTGATTCTCATCCCCGTCACGATCGTGGCGAGAATGATCATCGAAATGATTTTCATCATCGTCAACAAAATCTCGACGAAAGAATCGCCCCCTTCCTATACCGACGAGCTCGACAAAATCATCGAACTGAAAGCGTTGAGGGTAAACTTTTTCGTTTTCATTCTCGGGTTCTTCCTGGCCATGGGCGCCTTGGTGCTTCAGATGACGATCACCTCCATGTTCGTCATCCTTCTATTTTCGGGATTCGTGTCCGAAGCGGCCGGAATTCTCTGGCGGCTCTACCTCTACCGGAAAGGAGTCTAAAATGGTCCCGTGCCGCATCAGCAACAATATTCGCAACCTGCGATTTAACCAGAACGAGATGACCCAGCAGCAACTGGCGGATCTGGTCGGGGTGACGAGGCAGACGATCGTCGCGATCGAGAAGGGCAAATATTCGCCTTCGCTTGAGCTGGCTTTCCGCATCGCGCGCGTGTTTCGTCTTCAAGTCGAAGAAGTGTTCACATACGAAGAAGTACGGAATTGACAACGGGAGGGCATGCAATCTCCGCATGAATCCCATGAAACGCGAAAAAGACCGATCGCAGGATCGGTCTTTTTCGCGCGTGAAGACATTAATGCACCGCCGCTTGAACCCCGGTTTGCGGGTTTTCCGGCGCTTTGAGCTTCATGATCGGGACCATGAGCATCGCGCCGAGGAAGAACAAGACGCCAACGCCCGCGAAAATCGATACGAGCGGAAACGCGTGCTTCAGCGCGCCGGCAAACGACATGGAGGCGACCATCATGCCGGTAAAGAGCGGGTTCAAAACCCCGTTGACCCGGCCGACGATCGATTCGTGGGACCATCTCAGGATCATCGTGCTGATCCCGATGTGGATGCACGGGAACACGAGCCCGTTGACGAACTGAACGACGAGCGTCAGCGGCACGCTGGTCGAATACCCCACGATGATCGTACAGACCGCGCCGACCAGCATCCCGATCGCGAGCAGCAGCTGGGGAGGCACCTTTTTGGAAAAGGCCGCTACGATTCCTCCGCCGATCAGCATGGCCGCGCCGCTGACCATGAGCATGTATTGCAGGAATTCCTCGGGCTGGCGCAGCCGTTCCGTTACGATGAACAGATTGAGCGCCTGCGCGGTGCCGACGGCCAATCCCGCGATCAGAAACGCCCCTCCCAAAGACCGTAGGACCCGGCTTTCCCAAACGTACCGAAACCCTTCGGCGAACTCTTTGCGGAATTGCCCTTTCTCCGCCGCAGCCCGCTGTCCTTCATGGTCCTCCGGCAAGCGGAACAGGACGAGGGCGGACAACAGGAATACGACGCCCATGACGGCGATCGAAGTTTCGAGTCCGAAGCGGGCGAAAGCATACGTGCCGAGCATCGGCCCCAGCACCATGAAAATCGCCATCAGCGATTGGAACAAGGCCATCCCCTGCTGCAGCTGCTCGGCGGGCACGTGCCGTTTGAACAAACGCATGCCGGACGGCTGAGAAAACTGCGACAGGATCGCGGAGATAAACGTCACGAGATAGACGGAGTGCCATGATCCGAAATGAACGGCCAGCAGGACGCCGAAGACCGAGACGGAGGACAGGAAGTCGCACCAAATCATCGTCCGTTTGGGCAGCCAGCGGTCCGCGAACGTCCCGCCGATAAACGAAAACACGAAGATCGGGGCGAACTCGGCGACGCTGATCAGCGAAATGGCGTACGGATCTTTGTCCGTCACTTTCGCTACGTAAAGCAGAATGGCGAAGTTGCGCACCCAGATTCCGATTTGCAGCAGCACGTTCGACAGCAGGATCGTCTGCAAGAAACGGTTGGCAAGCAGATTAGGAGGACGCGCGGTCGTCGATTGCGAATGATCCAAAAAGAGTCAACTCTCCTTTATTTGGGCGAGATAACAGTAGAATAGCACGATTGCCGCCGATTGGCGAGAGTCGGCACGTCCAAACGTAAACACTTGGTTCTCCCCTCTTCTAAAGTCCTTTCCCTCCGACCGGACGGAGCCGGATCGACTCGCCGCCGGCGATCAAGGGGCGGCAGCGTCCGATCAACGCCAGCACCTTGTCGTCGCGAAGGGAGGCGGCGTGGGCTTCCTCATTCCGCCAAAGCTCCGTCACCCAGACGACGTCCGGGTCGTCCGCCGCTTCGTTCAGAATATACAACTCGCAGCCTTTCATCGATTCCAGGTTGTCGGCCGCTTCGAGCATCAAGCGCAGGAACTCGTCTCGCTTGCCCGGATGAACCGTCAGTTTTCCGTACATCGCGAATTTAGCCATGATTAGGCTCCTCTCTGAAATGGACAAGATCTCTGCCCAGTCTAACAAACCATTCCTGACAAAGGCTGTCAGTGTATCGGAATGAAAGGTTTGTCATGCCTCGTCATAACGTTGCTTTACTGCCGGAAGCCGCCTTCTTCGCGAACAACCGGTCCGCCGATCGAACGATCAGCCACAGCAGCAGGATCAACAGCAGCGCCACCGCTTCGAGCTCGAGAATATACCAAGGCCAGGGAGCCAACAAATCGAGCAGCGAAGGCGTATCCGGTTTACGGGCCAGGAACATGAAGTTCTCGCCCGTCGCGGCATTGACGATGCCCGCGGCCGCGGCGAAGGCGTTCAGCCAACCCCATGCCCGGAACGCGGACCCCAAGGCAGGGCGGAAACCGGCCGCCGCGGTCACGTACAATCCGGAAGCGATAATGGCCGCGTGCGCGATAAAGAAATGGAAGTACCGGAACTGGGGAAACGTCTGTTCCAAATTCGGCGTCAGCAACGCTTGCACCGCGCCGAGAATGCCGAGGAAGAACGAGATTTCGTACAACGCCTTTCGTCCCGTCAGCAGAGCGGCCGCGGAAACCCACAGGGTAATCGTGCAGAGCTGAAACGGCAAGGCGAACAATCCCCATCCATGCGAAACCGAATACCAGGCATACAGCGAGATTTCGCTAACGATCAGCAGGCCGGCAAGCGTCCGCCTTGCCCATCGGTCCGCCCTCGGACCGCGCAGACGCGCGCGGAAGAGAATGACGGCGGCCGACACGACCGCCGTAAAGCCGATCGCCGCCCAATGGGCGGGACTGAACGGTTGGAAAGCCACGGTGACGATCCCCCTCCTCCCGATTCCCGATCTTCCAGTTCCATCCTTTATCTATTTCTTCCCAATTCGACGCCCGATCCCTTTCCCCTTCCGGAGCTTCCGAAATCGGAAAAACCCGCATCTCCCCTTGCGAAGGAAATGCGGGTCTTCGTCGGATCGCCGGAATCCTGCAAGCTTATATGGCGGCGGCTTCGGCGGCATTCGCCGCGAACTGGCTGTTGTACAGATCGGCGTAAAATCCGCCGGCGGCCATCAATTCCTCGTGCGTGCCTTGCTCGATGACCGTCCCTTTGTTCATGACCAGAATGCGGTCGGCGCCTTTGATCGTGGAGAGGCGGTGGGCGATGACGAAACTCGTGCGTCCCTTCATCAGCCGGCTCATCGCCTTCTGGATATGGACCTCCGTCCGCGTATCCACGTTGCTCGTCGCTTCGTCGAGAATGAGGATCGCCGGATCGGCGAGAATCGCCCGGGCGATCGTCAGCAGCTGCTTCTGCCCTTGGGACAGGTTGCTCGCTTCCTCGTTCAGGACGGTATCGTACCCGTCAGGCAGCGTACGGATGAAGTGGTCGGCGTAGGCGGCCTTCGCCGCTTCCTCGATTTCCTGTTCCGTCGCGCCCTCGCGGCCGTACGCGATGTTATCCCGGATCGTCCCGTTGAACAGCCACGTATCCTGCAGCACCATGCCGAACAAGCTGCGGAGGTGTCCCCGCTTCAAATGCGTGATGTCCGTGCCGTCGATGGTGATGCGGCCGCCGTTCACCTCATAGAACCGCATGAGCAGGTTGACCAGCGTCGTCTTGCCCGCGCCGGTCGGTCCGACGATGGCGATCGTCTGGCCCCGCTTCACGTCGATGTTCATCCCTTCGATGACGGGCGCTTCGTCGGAATAGCCGAACGTCACGTTCTGCAGGCTGACGTCGCCTTTCGGCTCCGCGATCCGCGCCGCGTCGTCCGCCGCTTCCGGCACTTCCTCCGGTTCGTCCAACAGCTCGAACACCCGCTCCGCGGAGGCGATCGTCGACTGGATCACGTTCGCGATGCTGGCCGTCTGCGTCAGCGGCATGGAGAATTGCCGGGCGTATTGAATGAAGGCTTGGATATCGCCGATTTTGATGGTGCCGCGGGTGACTAAGATGCCGCCGACGATACAAATCAACACGTATCCGAAGTTATTGATGACGTTCATGATCGGCATGATGATGCCCGAGACGAACTGCGCGCGCCAGCCGGATTCGAACAATCGGCCGTTGACCTCGTCGAACTTGGCGATCGATTCGCGCTCCCGGCCGTACGCCTTGACGATGCGGTGCCCCGTGTACATTTCTTCCACGTGGCCGTTCAGCTGGCCGAGCTCTTTTTGCTGCCCTTTGAAATACCGCTGCGACCGGCCCGCGATGCCCTTGATGGCCAAGAAGCTAAGCGGCAGCGTAATCAGCAGGATAACCGTCAAGAGCGGACTGATCGTCAGCATCATCACGATGACGCCGACGATCGTGATGACCGACGTGATCATCTGCGTCAAGCTCTGCTGCAACGTATTGCTGATATTGTCGACGTCGTTGACGACGCGGCTCATGATTTCCCCGTGCGTGCGGGTATCGTAAAATTTCAGCGGCAGCCGGTTCAGCTTGTCGTTCACTTCCCGGCGGATCAAGTACACCGTTCTTTGGGCGACCCCCGCCATCAGGAATTGCATGATGTACGCGAAAACGGAGCTGAGCACGTACATGCCCACGAGCTGCAGCACGATTTGCCAAATCGCGGAGAAGTCGATGCCCGCGCCCGGCAAGCCCTGCACTTTGCCCATGATTCCCTCGAACAGCTTGGTCGTGGCATGTCCCATCAGCTTGGGGCTGACGATGTTGAAAACG
Source organism: Cohnella caldifontis (assembly GCF_029360585.1). Taxonomy (GTDB): domain Bacteria; phylum Bacillota; class Bacilli; order Paenibacillales; family Paenibacillaceae; genus Cohnella; species Cohnella caldifontis. The sequence goes on from NZ_JAQZSJ010000001.1 coordinate 401,691, forward strand.
GTGCTGACGATCGCCGTCAGAAATACGGCAAGCAACTTCCAGCGGTACGGCCGCAAATAGCCGACTAGCCGGCGAAACGTTCCTTTGAAATCTTTCGGTTTCTGGCCGGGCATCATCATCATGCCGGGGCCGCCGCCGAAAGGTCCGGGCCCGCGCCCGGGACCGTGACCGCCCGGACCGCCCGCGCCTCCACGGGCACCCGCGGCGTTCGGTTGTCTGGATCCGCTCATGCGATCTCCTCCTCCGACAGCTGGGATGCGACGATTTCGCGATAGACGGCGTTCGTTTGCAGCAACTCCCGGTGCGTGCCCCGGCCGGCGATCTTTCCGTCATCCAGCACGAGGATTTGATCGGCGTCCATGACCGTCGCCACCCGTTGGGCGACGATCAGCACGGTCGCGTCCGACGTCTCCTGCCGCAGCGCGGCGCGCAGCTTGGCGTCGGTCTTGAAATCCAACGCGGAGAAGCTGTCGTCGAACAGATAGACCGCCGGCCGCCGCACGACCGCCCTCGCGATGGAGAGGCGCTGCTTCTGCCCGCCGGAAAGGTTCATGCCGCCTTGCGCCAGCACGGAATCGTAGCCTTCCGGCATGCCGGAGATGAACTCGGCCGCCTGCGCCACCTCCGCCGCGTGAAGCACCTCTTCGTCGGTCGCGTCCTCTTTGCCGTACCGGATATTGTCCCGCACCGTTCCCGTGAATAGGACCGCTTTCTGCGGCACCAGCCCGATCAGGGAGCGAAGGCGCTCCTGCGGCAAATCGCGGACGTCGACGCCGCCGATCCGCACGCTGCCCGCTTCCGGATCGTAGAACCGGGGAATCAGGCTCAGCAGCGTCGATTTCCCCGAACCCGTTCCACCGATGATCGCCGTCACTTCGCCCGGTTTCGCCCGGAACGAAATCCCCGACAAGGCCGGCTGCTCGGCGCCGACATACCGGAACGTGACGTTCTCGAACTCCACCGTGCCGTCCGCCGGGTTCGAATCCGCGCCGCGCGAGACGCCCGGACGATCCTCGATCGTCGGCGCGGTGTTCAGCACCTCGTTGATCCGGACGGCGGAAGCCGACGCCCGGGGCACCATGACGAACATCATGGAAACCATCATCAGCGAGAACATGATCTGCATCGCGTACTGCAGGAAGGCCATCAAGTCGCCGACCTGCATGTGGTTGCCGTTAATCCGGATGCCGCCGAACCAGATGATCGCGATCGAAGCGAAATTGATGAGCAGCATCATAACCGGCCACATGAACGCCATGATCTGGTTCACTTTGACGGCCGTCTCCGTCACGTCGCGGTTGGCGTCGTCGAAACGGGCTTTCTCGCGGTCGATCCGATTGAAAGCGCGGATGACGCGGATTCCGGTGAGCGATTCGCGGAGCACCAAATTGAGCCGGTCCAGCTTTTTCTGCATGACGCGGAAATACGGAATGCCCCGTCCGGCGATCAGCCAGATCGCGCCGGCCAGGATCGGCAGCACGGCGACCAGCACGAGGGACAGCGTCGCGTCCTTGGACACGGCCATGATGAGGCCGCCGATGCACATCATCGGAGCCATCACCATCATGCGCATCATCATGACGAGCACTTGCTGAACCTGGTTGATGTCGTTGGTCGTCCGCGTAATGAGCGACGCGGTGCCGAGGCCGTCGAACTCCTGCAGCGAGAACCGCTCCACGTGCGCGAACACCTTCCCGCGGACCAGCCGCCCGAAGCCGGATGCAGCCTTCGCCGAGAAGTAGCTGGCGAGCACCGACACGACGGCACCGACCAACGTGACCAGCAGCATGAACCCGCCGATCTTCCAAATATAAGGGATGTCCTGCTCCACCACGCCTTTGTCGATAATGTCCGACATGAGGGTCGGCAAATACAGCTCCGACAGCGACTGGAGCAGCACCATCAGCAATACCGCCGCAACCGTCAGGCGGTACGGCTTCAATTCACGGAACAACTGCAGCATGAAACCTGACTCTCCTCCCTTGTGAACCTTACACGAACAGGAGTATACCGCCCCAATATGAACGGAATATGAACCCTACGGCAATCGCAAGCCGACCCGTTCGAGCGTTCGGCGGAACAACTCCGGCACCGGCGCGCGGAATTCCCGCCCGTCCGGGAGCACCATTCTCCAGGCGTGCAGCAATTGATGGTTGACGGTACCCGCGACGTGTCCGCCGTATTTGACGTCGCCGAGCAGCGGATGGCCGATGCTTTGGAAATGCGTGCGGATCTGGTGCGTGCGGCCGCTGATCAGCTCCACTTCGACGAGCGAATGGGTGCTGCCCGTCTGCAAGACGCGGTAACGGGTCGTCGCCTCTTTCTCTCCCGGGCGATCGGAACGTCCCGAACCGGAAGCGACCAGCGTGCGGTTGCTTTTCTCGTCGCGGACGAGGGAAGCGTCGATCGTCCCCTCCCCCGCCAGCCGGCCTTCGATCAGCGTGACGTAGTACTTTTCCATCTCCCGCTTCTGGATCCATTGGTTGAGCTGATGGAGCATGCCCGCCGTTTTGCCGACGAGCACGAGGCCGCTCGTGTTGCGGTCGAGACGGTTCGCCGTGGCCGGAAGAAACATCGTGCTGTCGAGCTCTCCCTTGCGGTACAGGTAGGCATGAACCCGGCCGATCAGCGTATCCTTCTGGTGCGCCTGATCGGGGTGGGTGAGCAATCCCGCGGGCTTGTTCACGGCCAGCAGCCCTTCGTCTTCGAAGACGACGTCGATGTTCGCGTTCACGCCGACGAACTTGGGCGCCTTCCGCACCGCTCCCGCGTTGGCCTCGGCGAACGCCGATTCCTCGACGTGCAGGACGATTTCGTCCCCGGCGGCGAGCTCGTAATTCTGGTTTTTGCGCTTGCCGTTCACGCGCACTTTGCCTTGGTCGATCATTTTATAGATTTGGCCGAGCGGTAAATTGGGCATCAAGTTCCGTAAATACCGGTGCAGCCTTTTGCCGCTTTCCGTCGGGGTCACTTTGCGCGTGATCATGTAAGCTCCGCTCCTGTAATCGAATGGATGGCTGAATTTTGTTTCCTACAAGCGTACCCTCCCCGGGGCAAAAATCAACGTTCCCCCTCTCCGCTTCCTACCATACGACCTCCCCTAACGTCAGGCTCAAGCTTTTTTTCGCTATCCTCCGCTTCGCCGTTGTTCCCTTCGGCATCGGGCGTCGGGCTGTTCGGTTTGAGCATCCTCATGATGATTTCGGTGTAAGGGTAGTGCTTCCGATAGTCTTCCGGCTGATTGAGCGCCAGCGTGGTCAGGCTTTGAATGCACGAGAAAACCATAAAGGCCAGCTTATCGGGCGGATCCGGCGCGAACTCCCCGGTTTTCTGCCCTTCGGCGATGAGTTGCGCGACCATGTCATGCATTTTTCGATATCGATTCCTCATCATCTCTTGGAGGTCTTTCCCGTCCGATGCCGCATTCTGAAGGTTCTGGACCATTCTGCGCATCATTTCGGCCTTGCTGCCGGAGGGCGAACCTTCCTTGGCCAGTTGAGCCGTAATGCCGAAATGGTCGATCATCTCCCGCCTGGCTTTGAGCATTTTGGAAATGAGGGCTTCCAGCTTCTGCGAGGGCGTATCCCCGGATATCCATCGCCTTCGGAAATCATTCGGGTCGGACTGCGCGACCGTCGCCGTCATTTCGCGGATGATCGCTTCCTTGTTGGGGAAGTAGTGATAGATCAGTCCCGGGCTTACGATCGCCTCAGCCGCGATATCGGCGACGGTGGTCGACCAGCCTTTGCGGGCGAATACGCTCTTGGCCGCCTCCAGGATACGACCGCGCTGCTCCTCCCGGATTCGCTTGTTTTCCGCTTCCGTTCGAGGCAGATTTGCCGCCCCCTTTTTTATATTGAATAAATTTTTCAATCAATAATTGAATTATGGCACGCGATGTACGTTTTGTCAAACCGTTCCAAACGCGCGCGCCCTATCGCGTTGCGTCCGCCGCTTCCGAGACAGTTGCTCACGGGCGGGTTGTGAGGTTCGGTTTTCTCCGTTACAATGGCGGTATTGATCCCGGAAACAGGAGGAGTGCCCTTTGCGTTTTCTCGATAACGGCAATATTCATGACGCGTCTCTCAATCTGGCATTAGAGGAGTACGCGCTTCGGCATCTCCCGGACGATGACGATTATTTGCTCTTCTACGTCAACGCTCCTTCCATTATTATTGGCCGAAACCAGAACACGGCCGAGGAAATCAACGAAGCTTACGTCCGCGAACAGGGCATCCAGGTCGTCCGCAGGCTCTCCGGCGGAGGCGCCGTGTACCACGATTTGGGCAACCTCAATTTCAGCTTCATCACGCGGGACGACGGCCAGTCGTTCCACAATTTCCGCAAGTTCACCGAGCCGGTCGTGGCGGCGTTGCGCAAGCTGGGCGTACACGCGGAGCTGTCGGGACGCAACGACATCCAGGTCGGCGAGTGCAAAATTTCCGGCAACGCGCAATTCGCGGCCAAAGGCCGGATGTTCAGCCACGGCACGCTGCTGTTCGCCTCCGAACCGGAAGCGATCGTGGCGGCGCTGAAGCCGAACCCGGCCAAATTCGAATCCAAAGCGACGAAATCGGTGCGGAGCCGGGTCGCGAACATCTCGGAATTTCTGCCCGAACCGATGTCGCTCGAGAAGTTTAAGCGGTTTTTGCTCGAATCGATATTCGGCGGGACGGACATCCCCCGTTACGAGCTGGGCGAAGCCGACTGGGACGCCGTCCGCAAGCTGGCCGACGAACGTTACCGCAGCTGGGACTGGAATTATGGCCGCTCTCCCGCTTTCAACGTCCGGCAGGTCAAGCGGATCGAAGGAGCCGGCACGTACGACGTCCGGCTGTTCGTGGAAAACGGCGTCATCCGGGAAGCCTCGGTCTACGGAGATTTCTTCGGCACGGGCGACGTCGCCGAAGTGACGGCGAAGCTGGCGGGCGTCCGATACGAGAGAGACGCGATTCGGGAGGCGCTGGCGGACGTCGATCTGAAGGTTTATTTCGGTCCCGTCGACCGGGAAGCATGGCTGTCCCTGCTCATCGAGTAAAAGCCGAACGCCGCACACATGCGGGGCAGAGCGCCCCCTGGGTGCGGCGTTTTTTCGCGGCTTCGGTTTTAGAGGCCTTGAATCGAGAAAGTGTACGAATACGTACGGTTCGCGAACAACGTAAACTCGGGATGCGCGCGCGCCCCCCAGCTGTCGTCCCCGCCTACGCCCATTTGCAGGTGGTTGATCCGCACGACCGTCTTCTCCGGCTTCGGCAGCAGATGGCGATGATCGTACTGCTCCATCTCGTTCGGCGTGTACGGCAGCACGTTCAGCTCGACGACGGGCGAACCTTCGATCCGCAGGCCCGCTCCTTCCGCGTTCATGATCGCGGCAAAGCGGACGTCCGTCTTGTTCCCGCATTCCTGGGGACGCAGGTACGGCACGACTTGGTCTTGAACCCGACCTTCATATAAGCCCAGCTTGGCGCCGGATTTGCGGTCCCAGTAGTTCTCGTGGGGGCCGCGGCCATACCACCGGATCCGGTCGAACGAATCGTCCATCGTGAACAGGAGTCCGATTTCCGGAATTTCCGGAAGCCCTTGCCCGGGCTGCAAACAACCGGATACTTCGATTTCGCCGGATCCGGACACGAGATACCGAAGCGAAAACTTGGACTCCGGAACGGTCGGCAGCGCATAAAGCGCTTCGACGCGCACGCCTCCTCCGTCCGAGCGCCACCCGACTTGCAACAGGCGGCGGTTCGCGCCGGCCTCGCGCCATATCCCCGTCCGTTCATGATGCCGGTTGCCGCGATCGTTGTCGGTAAACGCCCGCCAGAAATTCGGAACGATCGGCGTCCTCAGCAGTTCCGCGTTCCCGAATCGGTAGGAAGCCAGGTCTCCGCCGGCCAAGTCGAAGCGGACGGAGAAACGTTCCCCTTCTACGAATAAGTTGCTGCCTTCTTCGCGTACGTTCGGCGCCGGTTCGTCGGTTCGACGGATCGCCGATACGGCTTCCGCGGCAGGCAGTACGAATTGCTCCCAAGCCGACTCATGGCCGGCATGGGCCCATGCCGTATCTTCCTTCAGAACCGCGCGAATCGTCAGCACGTATTCTTCGCCGGCGACCCGCTGAGCCGGCAACGCGCGGGTCAAGTCGACCGTTACCGTCTCCCCCGGCGCGCCTTGCGTTTCGAAAGCGCCCTCCCCTTCAAGTTCCCCGTTCCGAGTCAGGGTCCAACGGAAGCCGTACGCGCTCAAATCCGTAAACAGATTCCCGTTCTTGATGGAGAAAACGCCCCGATTCCCATCTGCCGCCGCGACTTTGACGTTCTCGTAGCATTTTTTCGCTTCGTACAGCTTCGGAGAGACGCTTCGGTCCGCAAATACGAGGCCGTTGCCGCAGAAATTGCCGTCATGCGGGGACTCCCCGAAATCGCCGCCATACGCCAAACGCGCGGAGCCGTCCTCGTCCGTCACCCGGATCGCCTGGTCCACCCAATCCCAGATGAATCCTCCCTGCAGGACCGGATATTTCTCGAACAGCTCCATATATTTCGCCAGTCCGCCGCAGGAGTTGCCCATCGCGTGGCTGTATTCGCAGAGAATGAACGGCTTCTTCGGTCCGGGCCGGTTCGCGTACTCCTCCAGCGCGCGCGGCGGGGCATACATCTGGCTCTCGACGTCGGACGCCGCCTCGTACTTCCGGGCGTGGAACACCCCTTCGTAGTGGACGGGGCGCGACGGGTCTTGCTCGCGCAGGTAATCGTGCATGCGGAGGAAGTTCGTCCCGCCCCACGATTCGTTCCCCAGCGACCAAACGACGACCGAAGGATGGTTTTTGTCGCGCTGGAGCATCGAGTTGCAGCGGTCGATCACGTTGTCGGTCCATTCCGGGAGACTGGCCGGCACGGTGCCCTCTTCCGACTCTCCTTGCGAGTAGGTCCAGGTTCCGTGCGTTTCCAGGTTCGTCTCGTCGATGACGTACAGGCCGTATTCATCGCACAGGTCGTACCAACGCGGGTGGTTCGGATAGTGGGAAGTCCGGACCGCGTTGATATTGTGCGATTTCATGAGAACGACGTCCCGCACCATGTCCTCGTATCGCGGAACGCGGCCGTAATCGCAAGAAAATTCATGCCGGTTGACGCCTTTGAACAAAATGCGCTTGCCGTTGATTTTGAGGAGGCCGTCTTCGATTCCGAACTTGCGGAAGCCGATGCGGCAGCTGACATACTGCAGCGTTCGGCCGGACCCGTCGGAAAGCTTGAGTACGAGCGCGTACAGGTTCGGCTGTTCGGCGCTCCACTTGAGCGGATTTTCGACCCGGACCTTGCCTTGGACTACGCCTTCCTCCCGGTCGTCAAGGTCGGCTTCCATCCGCAGCGGAGTCAGAAGCGCGGGCGTTCCGTCCTTGCCGTACAGCTGGGCTTCCAGCTTGACGGTTCCGACGCTGCGTTCGAAATAATTGATCAGCTTGGCGGAGATCCGCAGGTCGGCGTCGCGGAAGTCTACGTCCAAATCGGTGTTCGCCTGGAAGTCGTACACGTGAACGGCAGGCGCCGTAAAGAGGTATACTTCCCGGAAAATGCCGCTGAGCCGCCAGAAATCCTGGTCTTCCAGCCAGCTTCCGTCGCACCAGCGGTACGCTTCGACCGCCATCTTGTTCTCCCCTTCCTTCAGGTAGGGCGTCAGGTTGAACTCCGCCGGCGTGAACGTATCCTCGCTGTATCCGACTAATTCCCCGTTCAGCCAGACGTAAAACGCGGACTCCACGCCCTGGAAGCTGATGAACACGGGCTGGCCCGCCCAACGCTCCGGCACCGTGAAGGTCGTGAGATAAGAGCCGACCGGATTGTAGTTCGTAGGCGCGAACGGGGGCTTGATGTCGTCGTGCTCGATCCACGGATAACGGATATTCGTGTATTGCGGGTAATCGTAGCCCTGCAGCTGCCAATGGGACGGCACGGGGATTTCCGCCCAATCCGAAGCGTCGAAATCCGGCATGTAGAAATCCCGAATACGGTTCTCGGGGTTGTTGGCCCACGTAAACTTCCAGTTCCCGTTTAAGGAATACACGTAGGGAGACGTCTCCCGGTTGCCCGCAAGCGCTTCCTCCAGCGAGTCGTAAGAGACGAAAGTGGCGTGCGCGGGCATCCGGTTCAAGGCGAAAATATCCGGATTGTTGTTCCATTCGGGATATCCGTTGACCGGCGGCGCATACCGGAATTTCGTTTTGTTCAAGCGGCTGGCACTCTCCTTCTCCATATCACGATATTCATATTATAATGTCATTGGAAACCTAATCCAATCGAAGTATTTTCATCTTGAATATCAAAATATGAAAGGATCGATGGGACGATGGATACGGCGCTTTTCCCGGTCGTGACCGATGCGGATCTCCGCCTTCCGCTGTATTTGACGTCGGTCGGACATTGGACGCATCAGGATCCCGTCCACCGTGCCGAAGGCTTCCCCGACTTCCAGTGGCTCCAGGTGTTGAGCGGGGAAGGCCAGTTGACGGTCGGAAGCCGACGGATGACGGTAAAGGCGGGACAAGGGATGTGCCTGTACCCGAACGTTCCGCACCGATACGAGGCCTCCAAATCGCCGTGGGGATTGTATTGGGTATCTTTTAGCGGCGAATTGGCGGAGCCATTGCTCCGCGAGGCCGGCATCGGGGAGTGCGGCGTGTTCGGGACGGTCCGGCCGGAGCTTGCCGTCGCCCATCTTCGGGGCCTATACGAGCTGGCGTCATCCTCCGGAGGGTCGTTCGCGGGGAGGGAGTTTTCCAAGCGGCTGTACGCCATGCTGTTGGATGTGCGCGGCGTCTTGGAGGGTTTCGGCGCCGACGGGCAGCAGATGGCGCGTCTGGCTCCGGTGCTGAGGCTGATCGACGAGCAGATGCACCGTTCGCTCACGCTGGCGGAAATGGCGGATGCGGCGGGGACGAGTCCGCAGCATCTATGCGCGCTGTTCCGCCAAGCGCTTGAAATGCGTCCCGTGGAATATTTGAACCGGGAGAGGATCAAGCGAAGCAAAGAGCTGATGTTCCGCGAAAGCGGCCTGCCCATTCGGGAGATCGCCCGGCGGGTAGGATTCGATCATGCGAGCTATTTCGGCGCCGTGTTCAAGCGGCTCGAAGGGCAAAGCCCGGAGCGCTTCAAGATGATGCACGGGTTGAAGTCGTGAGAGTTGCGGCGTTATTTCGGATATGACGGCCTCGCCGGCGCGCGAACCATGGCTTCTACCTGTCACTGCCCCGTTAAGTCGGTATGGGCGGTTTAATCCCTGCGGCGCGGTCCGCCTCTGACCCATTAAGTCGGTCTGGCCGACTTAAACTCTGCGACGCGGTCCGCCGCTCACCCGTGAAGTCGGTCTCGCCGACTTAAACTCTGCGACGCGGTCCGCCGCTGATCCATTAAGTCGGTCTCGCCGACTAAAACCTAGGGGTGCTGCCCGTCACCGACCCATTAAGTCGGTCTCGCCGACTTAAACCCTGTGACGCGGTCCGCCACTGACCCATTAAGTCGGTCTGGCCGACTTAATCCCTGCGGCGCGGTCCGTCTTTGCCTCATTAAGCCTGTCTCGCAGGCTTAAACCCCGCGGTGCTGCCCGTCTCTGCCCCATTAAGCCTGTCTCGCAGGCTTATCCGTTTCTGAACGCAGGGGTTACCCCGTTTCCGAACAAAAAACCGGAACTCGGCGGGCTTCACCCTGTCCGGTGTTCCGGTTTACTTACAGACTAACTTGCATTCACCTACTCTGTGACCGCGCCACCGCCTCCGCTTTCAGCCTTGTCCCAGGCCGCGGAATTTCCCGAAAGCTCCGTTCCAAATTGCGGCTTCCTCGGAAGGCGCAAAAACTTCCACGGGGAAGGATGCGGCGGACAGCCTCCGGGCTTCCGCCAAGTCCCGGCATTTCCCCAGCGCGATCAGCTGCGCGAGCATGTTGCCGATGGCGCTGGCCTCCACCGGTCCCGCCCAGACGGGGCGGCCGAGCGCATCCGCGGTCAACCGGCACAGCAGCCGGTTCTGGATGCCGCCGCCTACCATGTGCAGACCGCCGAACGTTCGGCCGGTCAGCGTCTCCATCTGCTCCAGCGCCTCCCGATACCGCAGCGCCAAACTTTCCAGGACGCAGCGGGCGACCTCGCCTTCGCTTCGGGGAACGGGCTGGCCGGTATCCTCGCAGAACGACCGGATTTTATCCGTCATGCCGCCGGGCCCGTAGAACCGTGCGTCATCCGGTTGGATCAGGCTGCGGAACGGCTCCGCCGCCTCCGCCGCCCGCACGATCCCGGCGTAGCCAAGGTCGGTACCCGCTTCTTCCCACTCCCGCTTGCACTCCTGCAGAATCCACAAGCCCATGATGTTTTTGAGCAGCTGGTACGCGCTGCCTACGCCGCCTTCGTTGGAGAACTGCAGCGCCATCGCTTCCGGCGTGAGCAGCGGCCGCTCGAGCTCCGTGCCGAGCAAAGACCACGTTCCGCACACCAAATACGCGAACGGTCCTTCGCCGGCGGGAACCGCCGCGATCGCGGATTCGGTGTCGTGGGTGCCGACCGCGACGGCCGTCATGAGCGGCACGCCCAGCTCCCGGCATACCTCCGGGTCCAAAGGCGCGATCAAGCTGCCCGGTTCCACGGGGTCGAGGAACAGCCCGGATGGGATGCCGAGGCGGTCCATCAGCTCGCGATTCCACTCCCGTTTCTCCGGATGGAACAGCTGCGTCGTCGTCGCCATCGTAAATTCGCAGTTCTCCCGGCCGGTGAGCAGGTAAGTTAGCAAGTCAGGCGTGAGCAGCAGCCGCCGGGCGGCGGCCAGCTTAGGCGACGCGGCTTTCTTCATCGCGTACAGCTGATACAGCGTATTGAACGGCATGAACTGAAGTCCGCTCTGCCGGAACAAGGCGTCCGCTCCGACCAAGGCGTTCACTTCCTCGATCAACCCTTCAGTATGCGGATCGCGATAATGGTACGGGTTGCCGAGCAGCTCGCCGTTCGCGTCCAGCAGGCCGAAGTCGACGCCCCAGGAATCGATGCCGAACGTCGACGGCGCGAAGCCTTCCTGAAACGCCTTGCGGATCGCCTTCTTCATCTCGTGAAGCAGGCGGAGGATATCCCAATGCAGGCGGCGGCCGACTTGGATCGCGCGGTTCGAAAACCGGTGGATTTCCGTCGTTTCGAGCCGCTCCCGGCCTTCCGCGTCACGGACCAGCCGCCCGATCAAAGCCCGCCCGCTGCCCGCGCCCAGATCGAACGCCAGCACGGTCGTTTCCCCGCTCATCCGCTCCCCCTCCTCCACGTCGCGGTCATTTCATTTTCTGCAGCAGTTGGATCCGGTAGGCCTCGCTCTCCAGCGAGGCGATTTCTTCGTACTCCTCCTGCGTCAGTATCTTCGGCGGGCGGATCGCGCTCGCGATCAAATAGATTTTGGCGCTCTCCTCCACGACTTCCGTTCGGTAGTAGGCTTCGCGCAAATTCCGTCCGGTCGTGACCAGCCCGTGGTTGCCGAGCAGGATCGTACTGGCTTCCCCGACCTTCGCGACGACCGCGTCCGCCAGCTTGTCGGTGGTCGGCAGCACGTAATCGACATACGTCGTCCGTCCCACCAGCGCCGCCTGGTCGGGAAACATGACGGGCAGCTCCCGCTCGACGAGGGTAAACGCGATGCAATACGGCGGGTGCGTATGCACGATCGCGCCGATGGCCGGGTTGGCACGGTACGCGTACAGATGCATCAGCACCTCCGAGGATGGCCGGAGTCCGATGTCCGTGATCGCCCCGGTGGCGATGTCCACCTCCACCCATTGCGCGGGCTCGATTTCATCGAGCGCGAAGCCGCTCGGGGACAAGTACATTTTACCTTCGTGCCGGGCGCTGATGTTGCCTCCCGGCCCGACGACCAGCTTGCCGGCCACGGTTTTCCGCGCGTATTTGCACAATTCTTCGCGAATCGCTGCGCTGCTGCTGCTCACGGTGAGCCCCCCTCTCCGTCAACCATATAGAGGCCCGAAGTTCGAGCAGGCGCGGTAATCGGCGCTCTCCGCGTTGTCCGTGCCGAACAGCGACCAAGCCTTCGGCCGGAAAATCCGCTCCTCGGCTACGTTATGCATGTTCACCGGGATCCGCAGCATCGAGGCGAGCGTGATCAAGTCGGCGCCGATGTGGCCGTAGCTGATCGAGCCGTGATTGGCGCCCCAGTTGTTCATGACTTCGTACACGCTGCGGAAAACGCCTTTTCCGGTCAGAACCGGCGCGAACCAAGTCGTCGGCCACGTCGGGTCGGTCCGCTTGTCGAGCGCGTCATGCACATGGGCCGGCAGGTCGACGGAATATCCTTCGGCGATTTGCAGAACCGGGCCGATGCCCTTGACCATGTTGATCCGCGACATTGTCATCGGCATGCCGCCCCGGGTCAGGAAGTCGGACGAGAAGCCGCCTCCCCGGAAATATTCCACCGACGCCGGGCGCCAGGAGGTCGCCTGCAGGCATTGGCGCGCTTCTTCTTCGCTGATCTCCCAGAACGGCTTCATCGCCGGCTTGCCGTCCCTCGTCTGCTGGCCCGTGCCGTCGAGCGCCGCCGAGCCGGAATTGAGCAAGTGCAGGATGCCGCCTGCAGCCGCGCCTTCCAGCTTGTAACCGGTGACGCGTTCCACCGATTCCGGGCTCCAATACGTTCGGACGTCCGCGAAAATCTGCGCCGTGTTCGTCAGCAAATACCCCATCAGCATGACGACGCCGTTGAGGCTGTCGTTCTCGGTGGCGACGAGATACGGGGCGCGGATGCCGTTCCAGTCGAAGGACGAGTTCAGCATCGCTTCGAGGAAATCCCCGTTCGGAAAATGGTCCGTCCACTGCCGCTGCCCCTGAAAACCCGAGACGATCGCGTTGTGCCCCATCGCTTCCTCGCCGAAGCCGAGCTCCGCGAGGCGCGGGTTGCCGACCATGAGATCGCGGGTGATGATGGCCATTTTCACGACCGTTTCCCACTCCCGGTCTTTGCGCTCCCGGGACGTTTGCAGGTGGGCCGGGTTGTTGTCCGGCCCTTCCTTGCAGTTCCCCTTCACCCAGGCCAGCGCCCGCTCGAACTCCTCCGCATCATAGATGCCTTCGTCCATCCGGCGGATGAACTCGCTCATGTCGACGTACTCGTTGCGCATGCCCAGATAGTCCTGGAAGAACGAATCGTTCACGACGGAACCGGCGATGCCCATGGACACCGAACCCATGGACAAATACGATCGGCCCCGCATGATCGCCGCGGCTAGACCGGCTTTCGCGAACGCCAGCAATTTGCCCCGGACGTCCTCCGGCACGCTCGTGTCGCCGGCGTCTTGCACCTGCTCACCGTAGATGCCGAACGCAGGCAACCCTTTTTGCGCGTAACCGGCAAGCGCAGCCGCCAGGTAAACGGCGCCGGGACGCTCGGTTCCGTTAAAACCCCACACGGCTTTCGGAATCGAAGGATCCATGTCGATCGTTTCCGTGCCGTAACACCAGCAAGGCGTGACCGTGATCGATAACCCTACGCCCGCTTTGGCGAATTTCGCGGCGCAAGCCGCCGCTTCCGCCACGCCTCCGATCGTGCCGTCCGCGATGACGCACTCCACCGGGGATCCGTCGGGATACCTCAAGTTTTCCGAAATCAGCTCGGCCGTCGCCTTGGCCATGTTCATCGTCTGCGCTTCCAGCGACTCCCGCACGCCTTGGCGCCTCCCGTCGATCGTCGGCCGGATGCCGACCTTCGGAAACGCGCCTCTCCACCGAGTCTGAATGTCCGCCATGAATGAAGCCTCCTTAATCCACAAAATGAAAGCGTTTAAAATGTTATCGGTAACTCTAACCTAACAAGGAATTCAGTTGCTGTCAATCCCCGCCTTCGGTACAATGAATATACGGAATTTCCACAAGGAGCGACACGCATGGTGACCATATACGACATCGCGGAGCGGGCCAACGTCTCTGCGATGACGGTGTCGAGAGTTATCAATAACACCGGGAAGATCAGCGAGAAAACGCGCGCTCGGGTCAAACGCGTCATGGAAGAGATGAACTACGTCCCGAACCAGAACGCCCGAAGCTTGGTGCTCCAGGAAACGCGCACCTTGTTCCTGCTGATCACCGACATCACCAATCCGTTCTATACGACGTTGGCCAGGGGAGCGGAAGACGCCGCCATTCATAACGGCTATCGGCTCCTGTTCGGCAACAGCGACGAAAGCCTCGACAAGGAAAGCGAATACGTACAGACCATCCTTTCTACCCGCGTGGACGGGGTCCTGGTCGCGCCGGCCGGCGATCCTTCCCTGCCGCATCTGGAGAAGCTGCGGCAGCACAAAGTGCCCTTCGTCTTGCTGGACCGCGAGGTTCCGGGCATCGAATGCGACCTCGTGCTCGGCGACAGCAAGGAAGGCTGCCGCAAGCTGGTGGAGCATCTAATCGAACGCGGACACCGGAAAATCGCGATGATCAACGGATCGTCGTCGGTTTCCAGCGCGCGGCTTCGGCTTCAGGGGTTTATGGAGGCGCTGAAGCTGAACGATATGCCGTTTGACCTTGCGGACATTCACGAAGCCAGCTTCGGACCGCGCTCCGACCTGTCCGGAATCGAAGCGTGGCTGGACGGCATGCCCGAGCTGCCGAGCGCCATCGTAGCCGGCAACAACGTGCTGGCGCTGGAAGTGCTGAGCGTGCTTCGCAAGCGCGGGCTCGCCGTGCCTGACCAGCTGTCGCTGGTCTGCTTCGACGATTTCGGCCCTTACGCCGAGTACGACCCGTTCATCACGGTGGTCGCACAGCAGGCATACCAATTCGGGTATCTCGGCATGCAGCTGCTGATCGAACGGATCCGGAAACGCGAACAAGCCGGGCCTTGGAAAAAAATCGTGCTGCCGGCCGAGCTCGTCGTCCGCCGTTCGGTGGCGGATATCCGAGGAACGCCGACTTGACGCCGTCAATCCGTATCCGATTCCTATACGAAAAGGACCTCGAATTCCACAACATAAAGTGGAAAAGAGGTCCTTTTTCATGTAAGCGGCACGGCGGGTTATTTCGCGACGATCCGCAATAGCCTGTCGATCTCGTCCTTCCAATATCCGGGCGCGGATGGGATCTCTTGCAGCATGAGGCCGGTGACGACTGAAAAGTAGAGAAACAACTGTTTTCGCGGATCGCCTTCGAGAAATTCCCCCGTTTCCTGGCCTTTGCGGAAGATCGGAACGAAGGGATCGATCGTCTCGTCCGGAGAAATCCGCTCCAAGTGTTGCTTCGCCTGCGGCGGCACGTCTTCGGAGGCCATCGCCTGCTGAATCAACATGAAGTACGCTTTATGGTCTTCGTCCAGCATGCGTAACGTGAAAGCTTTCAGCTGATCTTTCGGCGTTCCGGGCAGCCGGTTCAAGTTCCGGATCGCCGACAACGTTTCTTCTACCGCTTCGCGGACCAGCAGCGTGAAGATTTCTTCCTTAGAAGAGAAATAGCGGTAGGAGAGCCCTTGGCTGATGCCCGCTTCGGCCGCGATCGCGCTCATTTTCGTTCCGCTTAAGCCTTGTTTGGCAAACACTTTCAGAGCCGCGCGCTTAATCTGGTCTCTACGCTCATCCGGCGCGTTGTCCGTTCGGGGTTCCTCGGCCATCTTCATCTGATCATCACGCTCCGTTTGCTTGCGAGTGCAGCGTCCCCGCTTGTTCCTCGCTGACGGCCCAAAGACGGCGGGCAGCGTCCGAATCCCGGGCGGCCGGGGACGGGACCGCGATTTGCTTGTCTTTATAATAGCATCCGTTGTTTCGCTCCGTCATCCCGTCCGAGTCCGCCAGCCACACCAAGGTCTCGGCCCCCTGTTCGGGGCTGCGGGAAAACCGCTTCATCGCCGCCATCGTCGCTCGAGCCATCCAACCGTTCTCCTGGTTGAAGTTGGTCGCCACCAGTCCCGGATCGAAGCAGGCGGCCTTTACCCCGGTTCCTTCCAAACGTCTGCCCAATTCGGCCGTGAACAAGACGTTGGCCAGCTTGGTTTCGCCATAACGCAGGTTGGCCCCGCCCATCAGCATCCCAAGCGCGCCGAACCGCTTTTTCGCGCTCAAATCCTCGAAGTCGATTCCCTTCCTTGCCATTTTGTGTCCATGCGATGCGGTCGTGATGATCCGGGCGTCGCCTGCTTCCTTCAGCCGATCCAACAGCAGGTTCGTCAACAGGAACGGCGCCAGATGATTGACGGCCCACGTCATTTCGATCCCTTCTTCGGTCAGGATCCGCTTGACGTACATCGCTCCGGCGTTATTGATCAGCACGTCGATCCTCGGCCATTTCGCCGATATTTCCGCCGCCGCCCGGCGAATGGACGATTGAGAGGCCATGTCGGCCACGAATACGTCCACGGTAACACCGCCGCCTGCCGCCGATCGAAGCATAGCCGCGACCTCGTTCGCTTTCTCCCGGTTGCGCGCGACAATGCCCAAATTCGCGCCGCGAGCCGCCAGCTCCTTCGCGGCCGCTAGACCGATGCCGCTCGTAGCTCCCGTAATCAAGACGTTCTTGCCGTTTACCGTCCACTTCCCGTTTTTATCCGTCCGCATTTGAATCTTCCTTTCCTCAATTAGTGAATGAATGGTTCATTCATTTACGTACATCATAATTCCGTTGTGATCAACTGTCAACCCTCGAACGTCATGATTTGATGCAGCCCGCTTCACGGCTTGTCCTCCGCAGCATCGGAAGGTAAACTGGTCATAAATCGAATAAGGGGGCTTCTCCATGTCGAGAATCTACTGGTATCAAGGTCGTTTCCTGGCCGATAACGAAGTGCGGATCTCTCCGGAGGATCGGGGCTACTATTTCGGAGACGGCGTGTACGAAGTGTTCCGGGTGTACGGCGGCCGGCTGTTCGAAGCGGAAGCGCACCTCGCCCGGCTGCGGCGAAGCGCCGCGGGCGTACGCCTCCCGCTCCCCCATGCCGACGAGGAATGGCTTCGGAATCTGAACGAGCTCGTTCGCTTGAACTCCCTGCAAGAAGGAACCGTCTACTTGCAAATCACCCGGGGTACCGCGCCTCGCAATCATCTGTTCCCGCCGCAAGCCGAGCCTGTGGTCATGGCTTATTGTACGGATGTCAAAAGGCCGCTGTCCGCGATGGAAGCCGGTTACGCCGCCATCACCCTCCCGGACACGCGCTGGCTGCACTGCGATTACAAGACGCTGAACCTGCTGGCGAACGTGCTGGCCAAGCAGGCCGCGGCCGACCGCGGCGCCGCCGACGCCATCCTGCACCGGGACGGCACGGTCACCGAGAGCAGCGCCTCCAACGTCATGATCGTCAAGGACGGCCGGCTGGTCACCCATCCGGCCAACCATCTGATCCTGCACGGCGTGACGCGCGCGGTGGTGCTGAGACTCGCGGCCCAGACCGAAATTCCGGCCGAGGAACGCCCCTTCGCGCTCGAAGAGCTGTTCGCCGCGGACGAAGTGCTGCTGACCGGGACCACGATCGAGGTCATGCCGGTCATCTCCGTGGACGGTAAGCCGATCGGCAGCGGCCGTCCCGGCCCGATCACCCGAAGACTGCAGCGGGAATTCGAAGACCTCATCTCCTCTTGATAGCCCGTGTCCCGAACTCGCATAACCAAAACGCCTCTCGCTGACCGCGTCAACCGTGGCAGCGAAAGGCGTTTTTTACTTGCGGAATCGTATGAATCCCGTTAGGAACGGTCGGCCAAATAGGCTTCGAGCTGATCGAAAGTTCCTCCGAAGCCCTCCCGCATGGAGTCGAACATGCCTTCAAAAAAGCTTCTCTCCTCCTCCGTTGCGTTGACCGGTTCGCTGCATAAAGTCATGATCGTCATTCCGTTATTCTCGAGAAAGGTGACCTCATTGCGTATTTCCAGCGGGATCAAATCGCTGAACGGAGCCCGGACGATGTTGCCCGCCTCGTCGGAAAAGCTGTTGTTCCATACGATTCTTTCCGAAACCTCGATTTCCCGGTACACGAATTTCCCCCACATTCGATG
This sequence comes from Cohnella caldifontis, assembly GCF_029360585.1. Taxonomy (GTDB): domain Bacteria; phylum Bacillota; class Bacilli; order Paenibacillales; family Paenibacillaceae; genus Cohnella; species Cohnella caldifontis. The sequence continues at coordinate 419,675 of NZ_JAQZSJ010000001.1, forward strand.
TCCGTCGGAAGATTGCATGCGGTAGTGGAAATAACCGCCCGGACGGAAATCCAGATGCGCGACATCGATTTCGAAACCTTTCGGCCCCCACCACCGCTTCAAATGTTCGACTTCGGACCATGCCTTGAATACAAGCTCGCGCGGCGCATGGAGCGTGCGCGTGAGAATAAGCGTTTTCCCTTCCGAACCCTCCGGCATCTCCAAATCCTCCATTCGTCAGTGATCAACCTCCGAATTAAATATACCTCATTTAGAATATACCAGTAAAGGAATATTTTGAAGCGAATAAAGGGTACCTTTCGGTACCCACTCGGCCGGCGTTTCATAACGAAGCTTTCGAATCCCGGACGATTCCTGCCTTCCGCAAGCGCACTGCGGATCACCGTTTCGGAAGCGATTCGACGAACGTATCCGACAGCCCCATCAGCTTCATGACGTAGTCGTAATCCGCCCTATATTTCGAAATATCGGCGACCGGCTGCAGCGTATCGAGCGAGATGGCCGTACCGTCGTCGAACGATTTGCCCGGCACGAACATGACCTCGTTGTTGAAGAACGATCCGGTCGGCAAGTAATAGCGCATGCCGAACACGTTTTTCACGGTGTTGAGCAGATCGTGCCCGAACGCGGTGTAATTCTCGTCCTTCAGCGACACGCCCAGCAGGTTCGCGACGGTCGGCATGATGTCGACTTGGCCGCCCGCGGTCTTGATCACCTTCGGGGCGGCGCCGGGCGCATGGACGATCAGCGGGATATTGAAGCGGCTGATCCTTTCCTGATACGTGATATCGAGCTTCCGGCTCACGTCCTCCGGCTTGTTGTCCTGCGGCTGCAGGCCGAAATGGTCGCCGTAGATGACCAGCATCGTGTTGTCGTACAGCCCGTTCGCTTTCAGCGCCTTAATCAGCTCGCCGATCGCGTAATCCGTGTAATGGACGGCTTGCAGATAGTCGCCGAGCTGGGTGCCTTCCATGTCCGCCGGCAGCTTCAGCCACTGCTTATCCTTCGGAATCTTGAACGGGTGGTGGCTCGAAGCGGTGATCATTTGGATGTAAAACGGCTTGTTCTCATTTTTCAGCTCGACCATCCGGTTGACCGCGGTTTTGTAGAGTTCCTCGTCCGATGCCCCGAAGGCGTTGAAATGGTCATCGTTGAAATACGGCTTGTCGAAATACTTGTCGAAACCGAGCGCCGGATACAGCTTGTTGCGGTCCCAGAACGTCACGTCGTTGACGTGGAACGTCTCCGCCGCGTAACCGCGTTTCTCCAGCAGCTTCGGAAGGCTCGGAATCGCGCGGTCCCCGTAGCCGGTCGACATCGCGACTTTCGCCGTCGGATAGATCGACGTGTTGGACATGAACTCGGCGTCGGACGTGTTCCCCTGCCCGATTTGCTGGAAGAAATGCGGAAAATAATAGCTTTGGTCCGCGAGCCCGTTCAGCACCGGGGTGATCTCCTGGCCATCCAGCTGCAAGCGGATCGGGAAGTTCTGGAACGCCTCCATCTGGATAACGATGACGTTTTTACCCTTCATGGCGCCGAAACCCTCGGGAGCCGTCTCCGTCGTTTGCAAGTCCGGATTGGAAGACGCCAGCTGCCCGACCTGCTCGGTCAGTTTGCCTACGTCGATGTTTTTCACTTTGGCGGCGGCTTCCTGCGCTTTCAGCGCCGCGGAAACCTGGTAGTTGAGGAAACCGACGTCCTCGGCCTGCGCCAGCTCGTTCTCGATGGACCGCGAATTGTGGATGTACAGGTACGAACCGAACAAGCCGAGCACGGTCAAGGCGATGACGCCGAGCTTCCAAGTGCGGCTCGTCCGCCCGGCCTCGACGCCCGTGCCCCGTATCCTGCCGATCAGCCACGCGATCGCCATGACGAGCACGTCCGCGAAAAACAGGAAGTTTTGCCAATGGATCGTCGCCTTGACGCTGTCCTTGACCCCTCCGACCTGATGAAGCTCGTTCAAGGCCGAATACGTCGGGATCGTGCTGAAGTAATTAAAATACAGCGTAGAAGCGAACAACAGCAGCGAAACGACGAAATTGACCGCCCAGAGCACGTATTTCTTCGATTTGTCCGGTGAGATCGTATCGAACAGGCCGACGAGGACCAGAATCGACGCGAGGTCTGCCGGCACTTGCGCCCAAGCGATATGATCGAACAGAAAATATCGGAACAACAGCGCCTTCAGAAACAGCAGCACCGCCGCGGCCGCGAAAGGCAGCAGCCCGGAGCGCTTGGCTAAACCCGAGAAATTCATTTTCCGACCTGCCTTTGCCTGATGATTGTCAAACTCGTATAAACTGTATGTTAACACGAAATTAAACTTTTTCAAAAACGGCGCAAACGAAAACCCCCGGAGATGCCCCGGAGGTTTCCACGCGTTTCCTATTCGACCTTCGGCTCGAAAGCCTTATGGTAACAGCGCCGGCATACCGGCTTGTAATCTTCGTTGCCGCCGATCTGGATCTGTTCGCCTTCGTTCACCGGAACGCCGTCCCGGAACCGGATGACCATCGTCGCCTTGCGGTCGCAGTACCAGCAGATCGTCTTGATTTCCTCGATTTTATCCGCGTAAATGAGCAAATAATAGCTTCCTTCGAACAGCCGGTTCTGGAAATCGTTTTTCAGCCCGAACGCCATGACCGGGATGCCGAGCTCGTCCACCACGCGGGTGAGCTGCAGGATATGCCGCTGTTTCAGAAATTGGGCTTCGTCCACGAGCACGCAATAGACGTTCTTCAGTCCCGGCTCCGGCTGAAACGACTTCACGTATTCGTACAAGTCCGTCTGCTCGTCCACCGGAATCGCCTTCCGGCTCATCCCCGATCGGGACCCGATCCACTCCTTGCCGGCCCGGTCGTCGATGGCGGGCGTAAACAGGATGACCGGCTTGCCCTGCTCCTCGTAATTGTGCGCCACCTTGATGATTTCGAACGATTTGCCGCTGTTCATCGTACCGTATTTGTAATAAAGCTGCGCCAACTGCCGTTCCCTCCATGTCCGCTAGTCACATGCCGAATTTCGCAAGCTGGTCCCATAAACGTTCTTTCCGCAAAATTTCCCGCTGCTTGGGGCCGATCAGGTCGAAGTGCGGAAAAGGCTGCCGATGGTGGATGTACTTCGGATTCAGCCCGTTATCCAGGCACCAATCGGACAACCGCTTGACGTCCGAACAGCCCACCTTGGTCACCGTTCGGCAATCCGGAAAACGGGGCTCGAACCAATAATGGGTCAGAAACGCGATCTCTCCTCGGCCGACCCGCTCTTTCCAGAGCAGAAGCTCCTCTCGTTTGATTCCGAACGCCATCGCGCGGTTCCATCCTTTGTTCATCGGATTCTGTCGATTGCTCTATTATAATGCAGTTCGGCGCTCGGCATAAAGACCAAGGAAGGAAGAAGAAATGAAAAAACAGCCGGCCCTTGCGGGTCGGCTGTTCGCGAATCAGAAAACGATCTGCGACCATTCCGTGTGAATCCGGAAAAAGCTGTCGGGATTATGCTGCTTGAGCGTCTCGATGAAGCTGTGGTTGTGGCTGAGCGCTTTGACCGCCCCGCCGGCTTCATGCATCTGGCGCATCAAGCCGAGCAGGCGTTGCAAGATGTCCTCTTGCAGGAAGCCGATGCCGCCGAAATCCACGACCACGCGAAGGGGTTTGACGAACAGGAAGCCCTGCACGGCGGTTTTCAGTTCGTCCAGCTTCTCTTGGGAAATCCCGCTGCCGATCCGGACGAGGAAGATGCCGTTCCGGTTCTCGATGGCCAGCGGCTCATCGCGCCCGACGGCTTGATTTTCCGTTCCCGGCGCCGGCGCTCCCGATTTGATTTTCAGCACTTCGTCGATCGTTTCCAAAATTTTCTCCACGGTTACGGGTTTAAGGATGTAGTGCTTGGCGCCGTTCTGGATCGCCTCGAACACCATGTTCCGCTGGTCCAGGGCGCTGATCATGATGATGTTGGCTTCGGGATACGTGGCCATGATTTTCTTGACCGCGTCGATGCCGTTCATGACGGGCATCGTGATGTCCATCGTCACGAGGTCCGGCAGCAGCCGCGCGTATTCCCGGTAAGCTTCCACGCCGTCGGACGCTTCGCCGACGATCGTATGGCCGGCTTGCACGAGCATCGATTTCAGGTTTCTCCGCATGATGACGGAGTCGTCCACGATCAGGATTTTTGCCATGCGAGATGACCTCCTAAGAGAATTGGCTTTTCTTCAAAATGACGAACCCGACGCGCAGCTGACCTTCTTCGGAATCCAACAGGCACGTCCAGATTTCCGAATCCGCGTACCTGACGGAGGCCCCCTCCGTGCGGATCGTGACCGGCGGGTCCATCAGGATGAATTCTTCCAGGCTTTGCAGCTGCTTCAGGGAATTGCCGAGGATGACGTTGGCCGCTTCCGCCAGCCCGTCTTCGACGAAGGCGTCCTCTTCTTCCGCCGCCACGCCGCCGATGACCAGATGCTGCAGCAAGGCGCGCGACAGCCGGTCGTCGGCCGTAATGACGAAAATGCCTTCCAGCGCGCCCCTGACGTTGATGAACGTGGTCACTTTGCCGAGCAGCAGCTTGTCTTTTTTCTCCTGCCGCAGCAGCGTCGTCTCCCCGGCTTCCAAGCGGATCGCCGCCTGCTCCCGGAAAAACTGCCCGGTCGCGCGAATAAGCGGATCGATGACGGTCGGCACGCCCAACCGGGGCAGCTCGGAGAGATCCTCCGCCGGCAGCCGGATGCGGAACAGCGTTCCCTGTCCGATCCCCGTCACCACTTCGATGCTGCCGCCCAGCCGAAGCACCTCCGCTTTGACGGACGACAAGCCGATCCCCCTGCCGGACAGCTCCGTGACCTGTTCCTTCGTCGACATTTCATCGCGGAAGATCAGGTCGACCGTTTCTTCCTCGCTCAATGCCGTCATTTCCTCCGCGCTCAGCAAGCCGGCGGCTTGGGCCCTCGCCCGCAGCGCGGCCATGTCGATGCCCCGGCCGTCGTCGGCGATGGAGAGCACGATCCCGCCCGGCTCCTGACAGACCTGGCAGAGGATGTTGGCGTACGCTTCCTTGCCGGTTGCCTCGCGCTCCTCCGCCGTTTCGATGCCGTGGTCGACCGCGTTGCGGAACACGTGAATGAGCGTCCGTCCCAGGTCTCCGTACAAATCCGTATCCGCGAGGAAATCGCCGCCCCGGATTTCGAAACGGTTGACGAACTTCTCCATCCGCGCCGCCAAACCGTCCACGTAATCGGGATACGATTTGAGCAGCTCCTTGAACGGCTTGTACCGAAGCTTCCGCAAATCCGGCAGCAGCGCTTTGCAGTCGACGGGAGACAGCGTGCTGAGCATCTTCTTCTCGATCTCGATCAGCCGGTTCCGTTCGACCATCAGCACGTCCCGGTCTTTCAGGAATTCCTCCCCGACCGTCTCCCGCAGCAGCGCGAGATCCTCGTCCAAGGCACCCCCCAGATCCATTCCGCGGACTTGGGCCTCCCAATCCGAATCGTCACCGGGATTTAGCTTGCCAAGTCTGGAGAGCAGGGACTCCGCCTCGTGCAAGCGTTCCGTCACGCGCCGGAGCCCCCATTGGGAAAACGTCCCCTTGTACGTGTGCAGCAGGCGGAAGACGACGGTCAGCTTGTCCTTGACCGGCTCGCCGCGCGCCGCCAGCTGGCCGAGGTCGGCGCCCAGGAAGCGGCGGAAATCTTTAACGCTCGCGGAGAACTCGGCGTAATCGACCATCACCTTGACGACCATTTTCAAGGTGTTGCGTTCCTCTTCCATTTGCGATTCCAACGCGCGCTTCTCGGTGATGTCCGTCAGCACGACCATGAAAATCTCTTCTCCGGCGTTCTCGGGATCCGGAATGATTTTGTAATCGACATGGACGATCCGGCCGCGGATTTCCGTTTCTTCGAGCAGCAGCGGCATGTAGATCTCGCGTCGCGCGGAGCTCGGTTCCGCCAGCGTTTTGGCGAGGATGTTCCGCATGAAATTCCGCTGCTCCTCGTCGCCCGCCGCGATGAGATCGGCGAAGGAGCTTCCGGCGAGCGGTCCGTCCGGGGAAAGCAGCCTGGCGCACTCGTTGCTGTAAACCGGATGGATGAGCAGGTCCCGGCCGAACGTCAGAAAGCCCTGCCCCGCGTGGTTCAGGATATTGCGCAGCGCCGCTTCCTTCCGTTCGATTTCCTGCTGGGCCCGCTGAATCATCGCTTTGGATTCCATGAGCTCCAGGTTCTGGGCTTCGAGCTCTTCGTTCTGCTCCTCCAGCGTTTGCTTCTGGTTTTGCAGCTGCGCCGCGTAGGAGTTCATTTTCTGCATGATCAAATTCGTCGAGTCGGCGAGCTCTTCGATTTCCCGAAGCGGGCGCTTCAGCTCGACCCGCTGGCCGGCCACGTCTTCGTAGCGGTCTTTGGAAATGCCGCGGATATTGTCGCTCAGCTGCTTCAGCGGCTTCAGGACGGGGATCGAGAACAGCTTGCTGAGCAGCAGCGTGAGCATCGTCATGATGCCGAGCATGAGCAGGAACATGACGAAGGTCAAACCCAGCATGACCGCGGTGATCACGGGGGTGAAGCCGACCTTGACTTGTCCGACGGGCTCGCCTTCCGAATTGAACAAGGGCTTGGCGGACCCCGAATTGTACAAGCGGTCCAAAACTTGAAGGGCATTCTCGGCGGAAGTCTCGCGGGCATTGGAGTAAACCGTCGTGCCTTGAAGCTCGACCTGCACGATGATCATATCGTCGTTTAAGACGTTGCGGTCGGTTTCGGAAAGCCCAAGGTCGCCGGCTTTTTTCGCGTTTTCTTTGCGAAGCGGACCGTCCATGAGGGGAATGAAGTATTGGATTTTGGCCATCCGGTCCATCTTGGCCTTCCAAGCGAGCGCCTCCGGAGAAGCCGGCTTGAATTCTTCCAGCCGCCGGATGTTCATCTGTTCCAGAAATTGCGGGGAATTGATGTCTTCCGCGATCGAAGAGCTGATATACGTGGAGACGGCTTCCATCACCGGCTTGAAAATGACGCCGACGAGCGCGAGCGTGATGCAGGCGAACAAAAACGTGTTGATCATGTTGGACAAATAGAAAAGACGCCTGACTCTGCGTTTCAGCGTCCTGCGGTTGAATCGGCGCGCGGGGGCCGGAAACGGAGGCTGCACCGGCTGCTGAGGCGTGGGGTTCATCGGGACTCACCTGCTTCGTCAATGGGATGTTCCGGCGCCTCCTGCGGTTCGGCCATGCCGGTTATTTCGTATACGTCCACGGCATTTGTCTTGCCCTTCACCTGCACCCGGTCCACCGCACGGATCCGGAAACGGGTCGGATGCCGGAGCCGCTCCCGCGTGAATTCGGACATCAAGATGGCGGTCCCGTATGTCTTGTTGAGGTCTTCCATTCTCGCGGCGAGGTTGACGGCATCGCTGATGACGGTGCCCTCCATCCGGTCTTCGCCGCCGACGATGCCCAGCATCATCGTTCCGGTATTGAGGCCGATGCCGATGCGCAAAGGTTCCTTGCCTTCGGCCTGGCGTCGTTCATTAAAATGTTTCAGCCTATCGACCATCTGGAGCGCGGCGATGACGGCATGGTCCGGGCTGCGGTGGAACAAAGCCATGACGGAGTCGCCCATGTATTTGTCGATAAAGCCGTGGTTGCGGCTGACGATCGGCTCCATGACGTACAGATACGAATTGATCAACCGGAAATTTTCCTCCGGGGTCATCTTCTCCGACATCGCGGTAAACCCGCGGATATCGGAGACGAGAATCGTCATCTCCGTCCGGACGTGGTCGCCGAGCTTCACCTCGGTGATGCTCGACTTCTGCAGGAAGCTGATGAAATCTTTCGGAACGAACCGCTGATAGGCTTGCGTAAGCGCCTGCTGGGCCAGCTTCGCCTGCCGTTCCTCCTCGTAGCCCTGCTCCAGGTTGTCTACGTTTTTCAGGAGCATCCGATTCATGAGGATCATTTGGCGGAATGCGTCGGCAATCGCCGGCTCCGCGTCCTTGAGTTTCTCTTCGGGAATCCGGTCCAGGACGAAGCCCTCCGAAATATCTTCCAGCGTCGAGCGGAAATAGGCGAGCGGTTCGTCGATCCGGCGCTTGGTCAGCTTGTTCAGTCGATAGAGAGAATAGCCGGCTGCGGCTGCAGACAACCCGAGCATCGCGGCCATCGCGAACCGATTCGACAACGGCGCCGAAGGCATAAGCGCGACATAGAGCCCGAATACGACCGGCGGGAGAATCGCCAGCACGGCTCCCAGGCGGATGATCTCGGCCCGGAAGCCGTCCGCTGGCCGAAGGACGCTCATTCGGTTTCCCCTTCCGCCGAGATCGGTACGGACAGCGCGCCCCGCAACGCATCGGCCAACGGCTCTTGCCGGGCGCTGACCGAAACTTGGCCGCCGGCTCCGCGGATCGCGCGGATCAGCGATTCGAGAGCGGAGCCCAGTTCGGGGCGGCAACGTTCCGCGTCTCCGAACCGGAACGCGAGATCGAGCGGCTTCACGAATAAGAGGCCTTGGACGGCGGCCTGCAGCTCGGGGTACGGACCCGGTCGCATCGGATCCAGCAGCCGGACGGAGAATTGCCCGTTCCGGTTATCGACGCGGAAATATTCCACGGAGGCCGAAACGGAAGTTTCGCCCGTGCCGGTTGACCGACCCGAAGGCGCCTCCGCGGCTTCGCCGAGGATCCGGCCGACCGCGGCGAGCAGCTTGTCCGCCGTGATCGGCTTGATCAAGTATTGCTTGGCGCCGTTCTCCATCGCCTCGAACAGCATGCTGCGCTGATCGAACGCGCTGATGACGAGAATCCGCGCTCCCGGATCTTCCCTCACGATCCGTTTCACGGCCTCGAGCCCGTCCATGACCGGCATCGTGATGTCCATCGTCACCAGATCCGGGCGGTGCCTGCGGTACGCCGCCAGCGCCTCCTCCCCGTTGGCGGCTTCCGCCGCGACGGCGTAGCCCGCTTGGGTCAAAATTGCGTTCAGGTTTCTTCTCATGATGGGGGAGTCGTCGGTGACGAGTATGCGTTTCAAAGGGGAGCCTCTCTTCCATATCTTGTCTCTCCATTGTATATGGCCCGACAAGAAGTGACAATCTTCCAGCGCGCAAAAAAACCGCCATCTTCCGACGGCGGGTGAGACGCGGAAACAGATTCCGCTGCGATGATAAGAGCTTTCCGTTTATTGCCGGAGCAGCCGTTCCCCGGCGAACTCCGGTTCCCGGCGCGAGGGGATCCGTCACCCCGCGTAAACGAGCACGCCTCGCTTGGATCCTCTCTTGATCTGGTACATGGCGGCATCCGCCCGCTGGATGTAATCCTGCAGAGAATCGGCCTCCAGGCAAACCCCGATGGACGCGGAAACCTGAAGCAGTGCGCGCCCGATCCGCAATGGCCGCGACAGGCGTACCAGCAGCTGATCGACCGCCTGCAAAGCCGTCTCTTCCACGCCGTTCGGAATGATGATGACGAATTCGTCTCCGGCGTAGCGGAAGGCAAGTGCGCCGTATGGGGCGGTCACTTCCCGAAGCATGCCGCCCACCTCGCGGAGCACTTCGTCGCCGGTGTCGCGGCCGTACCGGTCGTTAATGCGCTGAAAATCGTCCAGATCCAAAAATACGACGGCTTTCGGAGCCTGGCTCGGGAGAAGATAATAAAGCGCTTCCGCGTATTTCCTGCGGTAAACCCCGGTCAGCTCGTCGAATTTGATCCTGTCTTCCGCCTCGATCAACCGGCCGATGAGTTCGGCCATCCGCTCCAGCAGGTGGGCGTCGTCCCTTTGAAACGCGCGCTTGCGGTCCAAAGCGCAAATCTGGCCGAAAACGCGGTTTTTCCCGAGAACGATAGGAAAAGCCATCCGGTGGGAGGCGCGGCCGTTCACCAGGCTTTCCATGTCCGCAAGAGAAAGCGTTGCTCCCTCCTCGACCAGTTTTTCCCCGGAGTTCCATGCGCTTAGGATCAAGTAGGATTCACCCGACAGCGCAGCCAGGAAGAAGGTATTGCACGGGATGATTTCATGCAGGGTGAGAAAAAAGCTGTTTACGGCCTCACGCAGCAGATGGTATTCCGACGTTGGATTCTGGAAACCTGCTCTCATGTGGAATTCCCCTTATCCGATATGCTTGGCCGAAAATAGAAAAGCCCATCCCGAGAAGAATGGACAGGTGGAGCCCTGCCATTTTCGGCAACCCAGCCGCCATAGAATGTCCTTAGGCCTGTGGTTTTGCGCCCTTGCCTTTCGGCAAGTTTGCCCTTTCGTATGGCCATTGCAATCGAAATGATATTGGAAACTCAGCCGTTCTATCTTTACCCCCGATCGGTCGGTTTTGAATCAAGGCTTGTCAGCGAACTCGATAAACTCGCCGGGATGGTTCCGGATTCGGGTTGCGATCCGTCGACGCAGCTCGGGCACTTGCTGTTGAAAAGTTCGGAAAGCCTCGGCGAAAGGGGCCGCCAGTCGGGAATCGGTGTAAATGAAGGTAGAGGGAGAGTCGTCTTCCTGGCCGGATTCCGGGTCAGAAGGTTCGCGCGAGGCCCGTTCGACCGCTTCCAGCGCGTTCAGGACCGATCCGCCGCCGAACGACGCCAGCGCACGCTTGATACCGGACCACAGGTTGTCGCGCGGCAGAAAGTAAGAGGTCCACCATCTGAAATCGTCGGCCGATTTCGTGGCGTGAAGTTCGTAGATGCGGTAGAAAAGCAAGTCTCTCTGAGGCGGGGTTAGCCATTCCAGTCGATCCGCCCGTACTTCGCCATCCGACATGTCCGCCGATCGGACCGTCTCGAACGCCGATTGGGCGCATGCAGCGATCAATGCGTCGTCATCCATCGATTGGAACGCCTGATTGTCCAGCTTGGTCAGCAAGGAGTTCACTCTCCTCCAGCAGGACGGTCAAGCCGCCGCGAGGCTGCCTTCAGTGTACCAAAGTCAGCCCCCCGATGGCAATCGTCTCCTAAAACGCCCAATTTCCTTTGCGGAATATCGGCTCCCGGTTACCGTCCGCGAATTCGCCGTCGATATCCAAATTTTCCGAACCGATCATGAAATCGACATGCGTAAGGCTGACGTTAAGACCCGCTGCTTGCCTCTCTTCCACGCTCATGGCTACGCCATTCTCCAGGCAGAACGGAAACGCTTGCCCGATGGCCAAGTGGCAAGAAGCGTTCTCGTCGTATAACGTCTGGTAAAAAATCAGGTTCGACTCGGAGATCGGGGATCGATGGGGGACAAGCGCGACTTCGCCCAAATGCAAAGCTCCCTCGTCGACTTCCAGCATCGCCTTCAGCGCATCCTGGCCTTTCTCCGCCCGGTAATCCGTCACGCGGCCGTTCTCGAAAGTCAGCGTGAAATTCTCGATGACGTTGCCCCGGTAACTGAGCGGCTTCGTGCTCGTGACGTATCCGCTGGTTCCGTCCCGACGGGGGGACGTGAACACTTCCTCCGTCGGGATGTTCGGAAGAAACGGAACCCCGCGCTCCGTGACGGCCGACCCTCCGGCCCAAACATGGCCTGCCGGAAGCTCGACCGTAAGTTCCGTGCCCGGCGCCCGGTAAATCAGTTTCCGGTACTGCTTGCGGGTCAGGATCTCCCTGCGGCGGTGGAGCGACGCGTCGTGTTCTTGCCAATCGCGGACCGGATCTTCTCCATCCGCTCTGGCGGTTTTCAGAATCGCATCCCACAAGGCGTCTACCGCCTTCTGACTATCAAGCCCGGGAAATACCTTCGCGGCCCACGCGGGCGAAGGGACGCCGACGATGGCCCAGGAAATTTTATTCGATGTCGTGTACCCGCGCCATTTGGCAAGCGCTTGTCCGGAAGCTTTGGAGAAAGCGGCGATTCTCCCGGCCGGCGTTTCCTTCAGAAGCTCGGGGTCGCTGGATATGATGGACAAATACGCACCGTTGTCCTCGGCGTTCTCCTCCAGCGCCTTCACGCGCCAGGACGGATACTGCCCGAATATCTCGTCGGGCGCCATCTTGTATTTCAGTTGCGTGACCGCGTCGTCGTACCATTCCACTTGGACGTCTTTCGCTCCGGCTTCGTAACATTTGCGAACGACCGACCGCACGAACTCGGGCGCGTGAATCGGAGCATGGATCCAGACCGGTTGTCCGGGCTGCACGTTCAATCCCACTCGCACGGCGATCTCCGCATACTGTTCAATTTTGGCATTCCGTTCAAGTCCCATCGAGGATCCTCCCATTTGGGGAAATACATGATTTTGTTTTCGGGTGAAGCACCTTCATCTTACACGCCGACGAACGGTGATTTCAACCGAAGCCGTCATCGCTTCCCGGCAAATTCAAAAGGAGGAGCGACGGCTCCCCCACGGTTAATCGTCATGATCCCCCTCCGCCGTAACGGCTGCTTCGGCTTCCGACAGCTTTCCCTCCATATAGCCGATGAACTGCGCGGCAAGCTCCGGATCGAACTGCGTACCCGCGCATCTGTGGATTTCTTGCAGCGCATCGGAGTACGATTTCGTTTCCTGGTACGGCCTTTCCGTCGTCATGGCATCGAAGGAATCGATTATGGAAAGCAGCCGCGCCTGTTTCGGGATTTCCTCTCCTTTCAATCCGTTCGGATATCCTTTGCCGTCGAAGCGTTCATGATGGAATTCGACCATCGGGATCAAATCCTTGAATTTGGGCGTGACCGAGACGATTTCCTTGCCCCAAAGCACGTGTTTCTTGACGATCTCCCACTCGTCTCCGGTCAGCTTGCTTTTTTTGTTCAGAATATCCCGGGGAATTTCCAACTTGCCGATGTCATGGATCAAAGCCCCGAGCACGAGTTGTCTCCGGTCTTCCCCGCGGAGTTTCAAATACTCCGCCATTTCCATGGCATAAGCGAATACCCGTTTGGAGTGCTTGTATGTATATACGTCTTTGTAAAGAAATATTTTGACCTGCTGCTCCAGTTCGTAGATGTCGTTCTCCAGCATCGGAGGCAGGCGGCTTTCTTCCCCGTAAATGAACACCGTGTTCTTGCCCTTGGCTTTCGCGGCGTACAGCGCCCGATCCGCCCAATCGATCAATTGGGACTTGTCGTACGTCTCGCGGCTGATTTCCAGGATCCCGGCGGAGAACGATACGCAGCCATGCGGGAAAACTTCCACGCCTTCGAATGGCGTGTCGTTCACCTGCTTGCGGAACGCGTCCATAAAAGACCGGGCCTGCTCTTTGGCGAAACCGGGCATGATGATCGCGAATTCCTCTCCGCCGTAGCGGGCGGCGAACAGTCCCTTGGGCTCGCAGTGGGATTTGACCATCTGCCCGAAAAAGCCGAGCAGCTTGTCTCCCTTCGGGTGCCCGAACGCATCGTTGTATTTCTTGAAGTCGTCCAGGTCGATCATGACGAGGGACAAAGGCTGCCCCTGTTCCCTCGACTGCCTCATATATTCATCCAGCTTCTCTTCGAAGTAACTGTGGCTGTACAGCCCGGTCCGCAAGTCCGTATTCGCTTTCTCGGTGACCTCGTTGTACATCTTGAAAAGCTGCCTGAAAAGATGGGACAGCACCATTCCGATAGCCAAGAAAAGAAAAAGCCCGAACGATCGATTGTTAACGATCATGATTACAAGTACGATAGAAAGCAATAAAGTACTTAAGTAAGCGAAAACAACATCCGACAAAAACCCTTTAATGATTTCATATAATCTGCCTTTATAAAGCAAGAGATAATATAAACCGATGATCAAACTATTTACTACAAAATAAATGAACAATGCGAAGAGGTACGCGGTCAAATGTTGAAGGTTAAATGCACCCGTAGTTCCTCCAAACCATGAATATACGGCTGAGGAACACAGAATCATGAATGTGTAAGCGGAAAAATTCAACAAATGTTTCCACCAAACAATCGCACGATTATGCATAAAACTGACCACAGAAGCTAGAGCTAAAACAAACAGAGTGAGATTAGTCCCGAATGAAAATAGGGCGGCCAAATATACAGAGGAATCCATGGACAGCCGGTGTCCTTCCGGCGGTATTTGAAACGTATAATGCTCCAATATCAACACAGCAGCAACCATCGAATAAATCATAACCCAATCGGACATTGAGTAGTCCGGGAGATGATGATATTGGATTGACATGAAAAGAAGTATGCCCCAGAGACATACGAAAAAAGTATACGTATATACCGGTTTACGGAGGTTGGAATACCACTGCACAATCATGCACTTTACATCCCTTCGTAATCTCTTCTAAAAGATAAGGGAAACAGGATCCCCTGTTTCCCTTTATCTTATCCGACTTTGAACCCGGATGTAAGTGCAATGACGATCGACGCAACGATTAAAGCGTTGAGTAAGATCTTAGCAATCTTTGTACCAGTGGTTTTTTTCATTCACCAATGACCTCCCCAACTTAACCGACTTTAAAGCCAGAAGTGAGAGCAATAATGACAGAGGCAACGACGAGTGCATTCAGCAAAATACGGGTAACTTTGATTCCCTCTACTTTTTTCATGAAAAATGTCTCCTCTCAAATTCATTTAATCTATATTATTTTGATTTAACAAAGAAAGCCCCATTTTACGTGATGCCATTGCATGTTGAAGATAAATAAAAATGCCTACGTTCATTACAACATCGCCAATACTGATTGCCTGTGTTCTTGGATACGGCTTCGTTAGCGGGATAATATCGCCTAAGAAAGGAAGAACGGTCGAATTGTCGAGCATGGCATGCTTGGTCGAAACGTCGCCGCTCTTCAGCATGTCGACGTAAATCGGATCCAGAACCGATGCCGCTTCCACCGATACCGGCATTTTGCCGCCGTTGACCAGCATGACCAGAAAGTTCAGCGCGACGCCGGCGAAGATCCACCAGAAGCCTTTTTCTTTGCGGTTAATTACCAGAACATATAGCCCCGCTGCATAAACGAGCATGAACATGTAACCGTTGTATTGCTGGATGAAAGATACATTGTCATGCAAGAGGTATAGGAGAAACTGGGTCGCCAGCAAAATCGGAAAAATCAAGCCGCCTTTGATCCGGATCTGGGAGAGCGCGGTGATTCCATTCCGCCAACCGGCGCGAAGGAAACCGACGATCAGCCCGATCACGATACCGTCATAGACCATCTTCGCAATTCCCTTCGATCAAACTGGACTGGGTACCGCCGCTTTCCGAAGACCGGGATTCGGCTGGTTTCTTTCCAACACGTAAGTCTTGCCGATTTTGCGGCAGTTCACTTTCCCCTCGCGGCACAATCGTTTCACGTGGTCCTGATGGACGCCCCAAAGCCTGGAGGCTTCTTCGGTGGACATGATCTCGTTGAGCGGACTCAACATCTCCCCTCCTTTGATCGAAAGAGAGGTCGGTGTCTCCGGAAGGAATCTCTCAAACTCTGAGTCTCTCTTTTTTCCTTCACGACCAAATTATAGAATGTCCGACAACGGACGTCAACAATTTTTTCGAATATTCTTCCAAATTTATTATAACCAAAGAAAAAAGACCCCGTAACCGAGGTCTTTCGAAGCGCTCGCGGCTGGCTTTTCCCGTCGAAATCGACGGATTCATCCAGTTGCGTTATAGGTACTTGGAATCATCAATTTTCCGAACGGGAAATCTCGAGCCAGTCCGCCAACTCTTCTGTCCACTGGGTCGGTTCGAATTCGATGATCTCATAGTCGGCAACTTGATGGATGCAGAAAGGATCCTGTTCCAAGCTCGCACGAATCTCCTCTTATGCCGATCGTTACGGACACCACAGCCGTTATTGGAGCAATTTCAACGTTCTTCAAATCGTAACGGACAACACGGACCTTAAGCACTGCACTTCGCGGCTAATCAGCGGTATTTTTGCTGAATAAGTGCAATCTTGTCCGTTAGAATACGATAGGTTGAGGAATGCCCCCGATAACGTCCTCTGTGTCCCTAAGCCTGATGGTGTTCGAATTTTTCGACCTGGTATGCGAATGGGTCAGTCGTAGAATAAAAACAAACCCGCCGTATGGCGGGTTTGGCGGGTTGCCTTCCCCGAGCCGATTCTTTTATTTCACGATTAAAACCGGACATTTCGCCTGCTGGACGACATGGTGGCTGACGCTGCCCAGCATCATTTCCTTGAACGGTCCAAGGCCTCTGCTGCCCATGACGATCAAATCGCAGTTTTGATCTGCCGCGTGTTCCAGGATGGCCGTCGCCGGGGGGCCGGTCAACACGGAAATTTCCGAGTACGGGAGATTCGCGATTTCCTCTTGCGCTTTCCGGATCAGCCCGTCCTCGTATTCCTTCACTTTCTCCTGGACGCTCTCCGGCATGACAAAGCCAAGCCCCTCGACGGCATAAGTCGGTCGGTACAACACGTGCGCGACCGTCAGCTTGCAGCCCGGCGCGTCCGCCAACCGAACCGCCTGCCGCAGCGCTTTCAGCGAAACTTCCGAACCGTCGTACGCCGCCAAAACATGATGGTACAGCATGCAGATTCCTCCTCTGCGATCCGCGATACAAGGTGCTCCTCTTCCACACCACTAGTATACCGCCGAAACAGAGCCGAAGATGTGAAATCCGTCACACCCGGGCGGATTTCATTCGTTCGGCGAGGAAATCCACGATATGGACGGCTTTCATCCGGTCCGACAGCCCTTCTTTTTCGATTCCGAGCTTCATCTGCAGAAGGCAGCCCGGATTGCTGGTCAGCAAATAGTGCGCTTCGGTCCGCTTCACGTGCTGCATTTTCTGATCCAGAATGCTTCCCGCCGTCTCGGGCTGGGTCAAATTATAAATGCCCGCGGAGCCGCAGCAGCGGTCGGCCTCGAACAGCTCGACGAATTCGGCGTCCGCGATCCGGTTCATCAGCTTGCGCGGGGCGTCCGACGACTTCATCCCGTTGCGCAAATGGCAGGAGTCCTGATACGTAATCCGCACGCGTTCCCCGGTTTTCGCATCGCCGAACGTCTCCGGCAGCCGGCCAAACTCGAAAAGCAGCTTGCTGACGTCGATCGTGCGGGCCGAGAACCATTCGGCGTCATTCCGCCACTGCGGATCGTCGTGCAGTAGATGCCCGTATTCGGCCAATTGGGCGCCGCATCCGCCGGCATTGGAGACGATCCAGTCCACGCCGGCTTCCCGGAAAGCGCGGATGTTGCCTTTGGCCAGCTCCGCCGCGCCGTCACGTTCCCCGCTGTGCGCATGCAGAGCGCCGCAGCAGTTCTGCGCGGGCGGAATGACGACGTCGAAGCCCGCGGCTTGCAGCAGCTTGACGGTGTTCACGTTCGTCTCCGTGAATAAGACGTCCATGATGCAGCCGCGGAACATGCCCACCGTGCCGATCCGTTCTCCGGCGGCAGGATGGACGGTGCCGATCCTCTCCGCGACGCCCTTGTAGGACGCGTCTGGCATGATCCGTTCCATCTGTTCCAGATGTTTAGGGAACAGCTTCATGAGGCCGGTCCCGCGGGCGATCGCGCGCATTCCCGATTTCTGATAGACCTTAAGCGCGCCGCCGAGCAGCCGCATCCGTTTTTGATGAGGGAACAGTCCTTTGAAAGCGATCCGGCGAGCCGCCCGAACCCAAGGCCGGTGGCTGTCGGTATGCCGTTCGATGCCGTCCCGGGCCTGCTCGATCAATTGGCCGTATTTGACGTCCGCGGGACAGGCGGTCTCGCAGGCGCGGCATCCGAGGCAATGGTTCATCTGGTCCTCGAACGCGCGGTCCGGTTCCATCAAGCCGTCGGCGACGGCTTTCATGAGCGCGATCCGTCCCCGGGGAGATTCCGCCTCCACTCCCGTCTCGCGGAACGTCGGGCAGGCGGGCAGACAGAAGCCGCAGCGCATGCAGTTCGTCAGCTGTTCGTAGTCCAGCTTGGCCCGCAGGGTGTCCCCCATCGAGCCGCAGGGCGCGGAAGTCCCATTTGCTGGTCTGATAAGCGTCGCAGAATCAGCCATGTTCGATCACCACTCTCTTGCGCGCCGATTTGGCGAAAACTTTGCCGGGGTTCAGCAGGTTGTCCGGGTCGAACGCCGCCTTGATCGCCTTCATCACGGCCATGCCGGTCTCTCCGACCTTCCACTCCAGGAACGGCGCCTTCACGATGCCGACCCCGTGCTCGCCGGTAATCGTTCCGCCCAGCCGGATGGCAGCCTCGAAAATTTCCTCGAATGCCGCTTCCACGCGATGCACCTCGTCTTGATCGCGGGCGTCCGTGGTCGCCGTCGGATGAAGGTTCCCGTCGCCGGCGTGCCCGAACGTGCAAATGGTCACGTTATGCTTCTTCGCGATCCGGTTGATTTCGACCACCATGTCGGCGATTTTGGATCTCGGCACGGTCGCGTCCTCGAGAATCGTCGTCGGCCGCAGCCGGGCCAACGCGGTGAACGCGCTGCGCCGCGCCGTGAGCAGCTTGAGCGCCTCCGCTTCGGACTTCGCGACTTCGACCCGTACCGCCTTTTCGTCCAAGCAAATTTGCTCGATGACCCGGATATCGCGTTCGACCGTTTCCGGATCCCCGTCCTGCTCGATCAGCAGGATCGCCGCCATGTCCAGCGGCAAACCCAGCTTCGCGAAATCGTCGACGACCCGGATCGTCGGGTTGTCCAAAATTTCCAGCGTGGCGGGAATGATGCGGTTCTCGATGATTTTGGAAACGGTGCGGGCCGCGTCGTACAGATCCTGGTACATGGCGAGCATCGTTTTCTTCGCTTTCGGCGGCGGAATCAGCTTCAGCGTCGCTTCCGTGATGACAGCCAGCGTCCCCTCCGAGCCGACGAGCAGCTTCGTCAGGTCGTAGCCCGCGACGTCTTTCATCAGCTTGCCGCCCGTGCGGATGATTTCCCCGCTCGCCAGCACCGCTTCGAGTCCGATGACGTAGTCCTTCGTCGTTCCGTATTTAAGCCCTCGCAGACCGCCGGAATTTTCCGCGATGTTGCCGCCGAGCGTCGACACCGCCATGCTGCTCGGATCGGGCGGATAGAACAAGCCGAGGCTTTCGATATGGGTCGCGAACTGCTTGGTGTTCAACCCGGGCTGCACGGTCGCCGTCAAATTTTCCATGTCCACTTCCAAAATGCGGTTCATCCGGTGCATGACCATGACGACGCCGCCATTGACGGGAACGGTGCCGCCGCACAAGTTGGTCCCGGAGCCGCGGCTGACGAGCGGGATTTTATGCCGGCTCAGCGCTTTCATTACGCCGGATACCTGCTCCGTGTTTTCCGGATAGACGACCGCGTCCGGCAGCGCTTGCTGCATCGGGGTTCCGTCGTAAGAGTGCGTGACGAGCGACTGCGGGTCGTCCTTGACGCCGCCCGCCCCGAGTACGGCTTCCAATTCCCGTTTCACAACGTCGGGGAGCAAATTCGACACCTGCTTTCTACTAGTCCATAATTAATCAGGTCATCTGATGACTTTAACTAGAAAAAGTATATCATGATAAGAGCAAAACAGGTACAATATTTTAAAATGCCGAGGTTGGCGGATTAGCGGGAAAGGATTCGGTGAACAGAGTGAACAACCGGCCGCTCAAGAGCAGCGAATGGGTACGGAGCGAGTTGATGCGGGAAATCGCGGAGGGACAGGTGCGTCCGGGGGACAAGCTCCCGTCGGTCGTCGAACTGTCGGAACGGTTCGGCGTCGGGCGCTCGACCGTCCGCGAGGCGCTCAGCGCCATGAAAGCGATCGGGGTCCTGGATATCCGCCAAGGCGGCGGTACCTTCGTGAAAGCGAAAGAAGCCGAGACGGCTTCGCAGCCTCTGGCGGATTGGATCGCGAATGCCGACTCCCTGCTTCAGCTCGTGGAAGTGCGGCGCGTGTTGGAGACCGGCAACGCCTCGTTGGCGGCGCGGAACTGCAAGGAGGACGACGCGAATGACTTGCGGGAAGCGGTCGGCCGCATGAAAGAAGTGCTCTCCGACGAAGTCGCCGGAGAGCAAGCGGATACGGCGTTCCATTTGCGGCTCGCCGAGGCCACCCATAACCCGCTGCTGATCGAGCTTACGCGCTCCTTGTCGGAGCAGCTCCACCATAACATGAGGCATACCCGCTCCGCATGGTTCTACGCGGACCGCCGCTCCGCCGAGCAGCTGCTGGAAGAGCACGCGGGCATCCTGCAGGCGGTGCTGCAGCGCGACGAAAAACGGGCGGCCGAGCGGATGAACGAGCATTTGGCCAAAGTCGAGCAAGTGCTCCGGGACAATCTGCGGGACGAATTACGGGAACCCGGCGTTCGCTGATTGCATCATGAAGGAGAAGGTCCAGTCTCCTCCTCCTTCATCTACAGCCCGCCCAACCGCTTCAACGGCACTATTTGTGGCTACAGCTCGCCAGCACCGCTACTCGTCCTCTCCAACTACAAATTTTGCGTCTACAGACCGTCCGCCCCGCCACTCGTCCACACCAACCACGAATTTTGCGCCTACAACCCCTCCCCCTCTACACGCCCGCTTCAACTCATATTTGTCCTTTACTTCCGGTCGCGATCGCTTATACTTGGAGTGAATTATGTCGAAAAACGCAAACTGCTGCCGCAACTCCAGGAGGATTCATGCTCGCACTCGCCGTTATCCTGTTTCTTCTTACTCTGCTCTTCGTCATTTGGCAGCCTCGAGGCTTAAGCATCGGCTGGTCCGCATGCGGAGGCGCCGTCCTGGCTCTCGCGGCGGGCGTCGTCACCGTGCAGGACGTCTGGGATGTCACGCAGATGGTTTGGAACGCGACTTTGACGTTCGTCGCGCTCATTTTGATCTCTCTCATTTTGGACGAGATCGGCTTTTTCGAATGGGCCGCGCTGCATATGGCCCGGTTCGCACGAGGCAACGGAAAGCGGCTGTTCGTACTCGCCGTGCTGCTGGGCGCCGCGGTCTCCGCCTTGTTCGCCAACGACGGGGCCGCGCTGATCCTGACCCCCATCATATTGGCGATGATTCGGGCGCTGAAGTTCGAGGAACGCATGGTGCTGCCCTTCATCATGGCGGGGGGTTTCATCTCGGACACCGCATCGACGCCGTTCGTGATCAGCAATCTGGTCAATATCGTGTCCTCGGACTTCTTCGGCATCGAATTCGCGGAATACGCGAGCCGGATGCTCGTTCCGACGTTGTTCTCGATCGCGTCCAGCCTGCTGGTCCTATTCCTCTACTACGGAAAAAGCCTGCCGGAGCGGTATGACGAAACCGCTCTGAAGCATCCCGCCGAGGCGGTCAAAGACCGGCGGCTGTTCCGGATCTCTTGGGCCGTGCTGGCCGTCTTGCTGGCCGCTTACTTCACCAGCGAATTCATCGGAATCCCGGTCTCCTTCCTCGCGGGAGCCGCGGCCTTGATTTTCCTGCTGCTGGCGCGAAGAAGCCCGAACCTGCAAGCCTGGAAACTGGTGAAAGGCGCGCCTTGGGCGATCGTGGCGTTCTCGATCGGCATGTACGTCGTCGTCTACGGCTTGCGGAACGCCGGTTTGACGGACAAGCTTGGCCAAGCGTTGGAGTGGACCGCCGATCACGGCTTGTTCGCCGCCTCCGTCGGCGGGGGCTTCATCGCGGCCGTGCTCTCGTCCGTCATGAACAATCTGCCTACGGTCATGATCGACGCGCTGGCCATTCACGGCACGGACACGTCCGGCGCGCTGCGCGAAGCCTTGGTCTACGCCAACGTCATCGGCTCCGACCTCGGGCCGAAGCTGACGCCGATCGGCTCCCTGGCCACGCTGCTGTGGCTGCACGTGCTGTCGGGCAAAGGCGTGAAGATCGGCTGGGGCTATTACTTCAGAGTAGGCTTCATCCTAACGGTTCCGGTGCTGTTCGTCACGCTGGCCGGGTTATATGTATGGCTTCGCGTGATCTATTAAATGCATCAATGCATCACCTATCTGCCCTAAATCGAACGCAAAAAGGCCGGTCTTAGACCGGCCTCCGACTGTTGAAAAACTTTCAACACGTTGATTAGCAAAATGCTTTTTATAAATATATTCGATTTTACGAGTTCAATTTTGGATATAATCGCAATTCATCGGTATTCAATATGAAAAATCGCAAACAATCGCTCGGCTTTGCGGCCGCTGGTGAAATGTATTCGAAATTTCAAACACAATCAAAAATGTTCTGCTCAAGTGATTTGTGATAGATCTTTCGAATTCGTTGGATGGTTTCCCAAAGGTATCGAAGAATCCTGGCAACGGCTTCGCCAACAGGCGGAGGCCGGTCTTAGACCGGCCTCCGTGCCTTCGGGAACCGCGGCGCCTTTCCGTCAAGCTTTTACTTCCACGACGAAAGGAACCGTCAGAACCTTGCCTTCTCTTTGGAACTGCGCCCAGATTTTATATACGCCGGGATCCTCGAACTCGGTGGCGAACGCCGCGTCGGGTCCTGCGGCTTTCTCGTCGAGCGGATGCACGTGGAGATATTGCTCCGTGTCCCGACTGAGCACGACGACGTGTCCGACCGCGCCCAGATAAGGCTCCAGATCGGAAATCGGTTCCCCGGTCGCCGCGTCCGTCAGGTGAAAACCGAGTTCCGTTTCCATGCCGGCTTCGAAACGGTCATTCCGAAGCGTTATCTTCACCCCGTCCACGACCTTCGCGAATTCCGTTTCCGGAACGATCGCCGCCGGAGCCGCGGACTCTCCTTCGACATGAACCCATTCCATCTGCACGTTTTTGCCGCCGCCGGCCGGAACGTAATCGGCGATCAGCTTGTAGTCGCCTCCGGAAGGGAAAACGTTCGTGACGGCGAAATCGCCGTTCCCCAGATACTCGGGATGGATGTGGTTGAAATAGGACAAGTCTTTGCTGACGACGATCATGTGCATGAGCTTCTCGTGCTCGATGTCGAACTCGTCGACCGGCCGACCGGCCGCATCCTGAATGTGAATGCGAATCGTCGCTTCCGCTCCCGCCTTGGCGTTATCCGTCGCCCATACCGCTTCGGTATTGACGGCATCCTCATCGCTCTCCGCCCCATGTCCGTGGCCGGACGATTCCCCGGACCCCGGCATGGCCATCCCCATCTCGTCTTTGACCGTCCCCGTCGATTGGCTTTGCTTGCCGAAACCGTACCCGGCCAGGAAGGCAATAACGACCAGCGCGACCACCAAAATCGATCCCGTTCTGCCATGAAAAGGACCGTTCGCTCTTTCCCCGTCCTTCCGATCCACGTTCTGCAGCCGCAGGGCGTTGAGGACCACGGACACCGAGCTGAGCGCCATTGCCGCGCCGGCCAGCCAAGGCTCCAGGTAACCGAACGCGGCCACCGGAATTCCGATCACGTTATACGCCAGCGCCCAAAACAGATTCTGGCGGATATTGGCCATCGTCTTCTTGCTCATGGAAATCGCGTCGGGGATGCTGTTCAAGTCGCCGCGCATGAGCGTGACGTCCGCGGCCTCCATCGCCACGTCCGTGCCGGTGCCGATCGCCATCCCGATATCCGCCGTGGCCAGCGCCGGAGCGTCGTTGATCCCGTCTCCGACCATGGCCACGGTTTGGCCGGCCGCTTGCAGCTTCTTGATCTCGCTGGCTTTGCCGTCCGGCAGCACTTCCGCGAGCACCCGGCCGATTCCGGCTTGATCCGCGATGGCCCGCGCCGTCCGCTCGTTGTCGCCGGTCATCATGATGACTTCCAAGCCCATCTCATTCAGCCGCTTAATCGCTTGAACGGACGTATCTTTGATCGTGTCCGCGACAGCCGCGTAACCCGCATACTTTCCGTCCACGGCGATCAGCATGACCGTTTTGCCCTGCGATTCCAGGCGTTCCATTTCCTCGAACGCGCGCTCCGCGCGGACGCTGTACTCGGCCATCAGCTTTTTGGTCCCGACCAGGAGGCCATGCCCTTCGACGACGGCCATGATGCCGAAGCCGGGAATGGCTTGGAAAGAATCCGTCCGCGGCAGCGCGATACCCCTGGCCCGTATTCCGGCAACAATGGCTTCCGCAAGCGGGTGCTCGGATTGGTTCTCCGCGGAGCCGACCCAGGCCAGCACCTGCGCTTCTTCGAAACCTTCTTCCAGCCGCACGTCGGTCAATTCCGGTTTGCCTTTGGTTACGGTGCCGGTCTTATCCAGCACGACCGTCTGGATCCGATGCGTATTCTCGAGATGCTCCCCGCCCTTGAACAGGATGCCGAGTTCCGCGGCGCGGCCGGACCCTGCCATGATCGAAGTGGGGGTCGCCAGGCCGAGCGCGCAGGGGCAGGCGATGACGAGCACGGCGATCGCTTTCTCCAGCGCGGAGGACAAATCGCCCGGATCCGCGCCGAAATACCAAATGAGGAACGTAACCAGCGCGATGCCGACGACGATGGGGACGAAAATGCCCGAAATGACGTCCGCGATCCGCTGAATCGGGGCTTTGGAGCCTTGCGCTTCTTCCACGACCTTAATGATTTGCGACAACGCGGTTTCCTTGCCGACCTTCGTCGCCCGGATCGTAAGCGCCCCTTGTTTGTTCAGGGTCGCCCCGAACACCGGCTCGCCGGCGAACTTGTCGACCGGCACGCTCTCCCCGGTCAGCATCGATTCGTCGACCGCCGACTGTCCTTCGGCGACGATCCCGTCCACCGGGATTTTCTCGCCCGGCCGGACCCGCAACAGGTCGCCGACCGCGACTTCTTCCACGGGCACGCCGATTTCCCGGCCTTCGCGGATCACCACGGCGGTTTTGGCCTGCAGGCCCATCAGCGCCTTGATCGCCTCGGACGAACGCCCTTTGGCCATCGCCTCGAACAGCTTGCCGAGCAGGATCAGCGTGATCAGCACGGAGCTGGTTTCATAATATAGCGCTGAAGGGACTTCCCAGATCGTGACGTACAAACTGTAGAAATAAGCAGCGGACGTTCCGAGCGCCACGAGCACGTCCATGTTCGCGCTGCCGTTCCGCAGCGCCTTGAAAGCTCCGACGTAGAAACGGCCGCCGATCAGGAACTGAACGGGCGTGGCCAGCGCGAACTGGAACCAGGGCCGCATGAACAGATCCGGTACCCAGATCCACGACGTAAACGAGAAGTGGCCGACCATGGCCCATAGCAGCGGCAGGGTGAGCAGCGCCGAAATCGCCAACGTCCATTTCTGGCGAAGGATCTCGCGGGCGCGGCGCTCCGCGCCGGCTTCGGCCCCCTTCTTGAGCTGGGCTTTATAGCCCAGCTGCTCCACCTTCTTGATCATGTCCTCCGTCGAAATGACGGAGGGATTATATTCCACCCGGGCGGACTCTAAGGCGAGATTGACCGAAGCCTTGACCCCGTCCATTTTGTTGAGTCCTTTTTCGATGCGGGTCGCGCAGGCCGCGCAGGTCATGCCGATGATATCGAAATCGGCCGTTTTCATCGTCTGCCCGGCCGAAGCCGGGGAAGTCGGATTGCTCATGCGGAATCACCATGCCTTATCTGGTGCGATTAGGAAACGACGTCGTAACCTTGTTCCTCGATGGCTTCTTTGATGGCTTGCAGGCTGACTCGGCTTTCGTCGTATTCGACCGTGACCGAACCGGAAGCGAGGTCGACTTTCGCGGCTGCCCCCTGCTTCTTGACCGCGCCTTCTACGGAATTTACGCAATGGCCGCAGCTCATTCCCCGAACGTTCAATGTGATGGTTTGCATAAGAATTCCTCCTGTATGATAATGGGTGATTTTCTTTCTGAACTCATCATACTATACCCCCCTAGTGTATGTAAAGAGCAAAATGAAGCTTTTTCTTATTATGCCTCATTTCGTATCGGTTACACGCCCGAAGGCGATTGTCCCGACTCGGGCGTCTTAAGCAACGCGGGCGGAATGTGGTACAATGCGGGGTATGAATGTTCAGGATCCAGCAATCGAAAAGGAGTGTCCCGCATGAGCCGTTTGATCGACCAATTCGTTCGAAACGAGGAAGAACGGACGCGCGTCCGACAGGTCGAAGAGCTGGCCGCCCGTTTCTCCGAACGGGCGGCCGCGCACGACCGGGACGGATCGTTTCCGTTCGAGAATTTCGCCGACCTGCGCGACGCAGGTTACTTGAAAATCACCGTTCCCAAGGCGTACGGCGGGGATGAACTGCCGCTGTACGAGCTGGTTCTGCTTCAGGAACGGCTAGCCTACGGAGACGGCTCCACCGCCCTCGCGGTCGGCTGGCATGTCGGGCAGATCCTTCATCTCCGCTCCGTCCGGAAGTGGCCGACGCCGCTGTTTGAGCAGTTGTGCCGGGACATCGTGTCGGATGGGGCGATGATTAACACTTTCGCCAGCGAAGCGGCGACGGGAAGCCCGACGCGCGGCGGCCGGCCGGAGACGACGGCCGTGCGGACGGAAGGCGGCTGGCTGATCTCGGGACGCAAAACGTTCAGCACGTTGTCCCCGATCCTCGACCGTTTCGTCGTGTCCGCCTTCGTCCCCGAGGAGGACCGTACGGACGAATTTCTGGTCCGGAAGTCCGACCGCGTTACGGTGTTGGAAACGTGGGATACCCTTGGCATGCGCGCAACCGGAAGCCATGACGTGGTGCTGGACCGCGCCTTCGCCGAAGAAGGAGCCCGAATCGTCGGCAAAGGAGAGGACGACGGAGGCGGCTGGCTGCTGCACATCCCGGCTTGCTACGCCGGCATCGCGCTCGCGGCGCGGGATTTCGCCGTTCGATATGCGCAGGATTACCGTCCCAACTATTTGACCGGTCCGCTCTCCGAAGTCCAGACCGTCCAGCAGACGATCGGCCGAATGGAAGCGGAGCTGCGGACGGCCCGCACGCTGCTGTACGCCGCCGCGGACCGCTGGGACCGGGAACCGGAAAACCGAGCCCGCATGAAGCCGGAGCTCGGTCTGGCGAAACATATCGTGACCAACAGCGCGATCCAAGTCGTCGACCTCGCCATGCGGATCGTGGGCGGCGCCAGCTTGTCCCGTTCGATGCCGCTGGAACGGTATTACCGCGACGTGCGGGCCGGTCTGCACAACCCGCCGATGGACAACATGGTGCTGCAGATGCTGGCGGCCGAGGCGCTGAAAGAAGAGCGCTGATGGATAAGGAAAGCCGGAAGAGGCCGGTAGCCGACCCTACCATGCCGCTTCTCCGTTTCCGCACCAATCGAGGATCGTCAACGCGTATACCAGAATGAAGTTCAAATAATTGTCGACCGTCACGTATTCGTTCGGTTTGCCGCATTGTTCGTTATGACCCGGCCCCATCATGACCGTGGGGATATTCCCGACGTTTTTGAGCAGTCTGGCGTCGCATCCCGCCGAAGAGCCCGTGACGGCAACCGCTTCGCCGAACACGAGGCCCATGGAGCGGCGGGCGGTATGGATCAGCGGATGATCCCGCTCCATCTCGAAGCTGCCGCCAGCCTGGTAAACGGAAATTTCAGGCGGATGATCCCGCAGCCACGGGTCCCCTTGCGAGCGGAGCCGGATTGCGCCGGCCACCTCCTCCTCGACGGACTTGCGGCACATGAGACCCGGCAGGTAATGCACGCACAATTTGAACTCGCATGCGTCCGGAACGACCGAGCCGGCGATGCCGCCCCGGATTTCCCCGATGTTCAGGGTCGGAGCCGGCAGGTCCGGATGCTTGTAGTTCATGAGCCATCCGCGCTCTAGTTCCTGAAGTTCCGCGATAAGCAGCATCGCTTTCTCGATCGCGTTTACGCCCTTCCACTTGAGCCCCGAATGCAGGCCGCGGCCTTTCACGGAGATTTTGAAGAAAAGGAAGCCCATGTGCGCGATGTTGATCATCTCGTCTGAAGGCTCGCAAATGACGGCCGCGTCCGCGGCATGCCCGTTCAGCACGGCCGCAAGCGTCCCGTTCCCTCCGCCGTGCTCGTCGACGACGGAGAGGATTTTGACCGTACCGGGGAGCTCGATTCCGGCATCCTTCAGCAGCTTGACGCTCATGATGGAAGCCATGAGACCGGATTTCATGTCGGAGGCGCCCAAACCGTACAGCTTGCCGTCCTTCAGGACGGGCTCGAAAGGATCCTTCTCCCACAAGGCGGGATCGCCGGGCGGCAGCGTGTCGACATGGCTGTCGAAGAGGATCGTCCGACCTTGGTCCGATCCCCGGAACGTGCCGATCACGTTATACCGATCCGTATAATCGTGTCCCGGATTCCCTTCTCCGCAGAGGGAGATCCCCAATTGGACGACGGCCTCGTCCATCGGTTCTATGGCGACCTCCGCGCCCAGGGAGAGAAGCAGGCTTTCCAAATAATGTTGGCCGTTCTTCTCCAGCCCGCCTTCGATGCCGTGTCCGAGCAGATGGGTATCGCAGGCGATCAGGCCCTTAAGATTCCCGATATATTCCTCCCGATGCCGGACCAGCGTATCCTTTAACTTTTCCAACACCGCGTCCGCCTCCCTCCTTCTAAACCCGCGTCATACGGTGTTTTCCAGAAAATGGGCCAGAAAACGATCCGCGTCGACCGTCAAGCAGACGTCCGCGTTCGGCCTGCGGTCCGGCTGCTCCCGCCGGTCCCCGATCGTCCTAGCCAAGGACAGGGAACCTTCTAGATCCACCTGCACATGCATCGGCACCGTAGTCACGAACGTCGGGTCGATGACCGCTCCGACGGCCAGCGGATCGTGCAGGCCGCATCCCCGGATGCCGGGATAATTCCGTTTGTAGCATTGAATGTAGAACTCCGAGATGTCCGCCATGAAAGAAGCCAGCGGCGTGTTCTTCCGGCGCCAGCGGTCCAGTTCCTCCTCCGGAAGCAGCGTTTGCATCGTCACGTCCAGGCCGACCATCGTCACCGGCGCGGACGAACGGAACAGCCATTCCGCCGCTTCGGGATCGTTGTGGATGTTGGCTTCGGCCCAAGGCGTCACGTTGCCCGGCACCGTCACGGCACCGCCCATGATGACGGCTCGTTTCATCAAACCGGCGATTTCCGGGGCTTTCATCAAGGCGAGGGCCAAATTGGTCATCGTGCCCACGCAGACCAGCGTCACCTCTCCCGGCCTCCGCTTGATTTGCTCGATCATGAAGTCGACGGCGTGCTGCTTCTCGATCCCCCGCTTCAAAATCCGGTCGGCCCGGTTGCCGAGCCCGTCTTCCCCGTGGATGGCGACGGCTTTCTCGCCCAAGTACTTGCGGAACAAGGGCTCGCCCGCGCCTTGATACACCGGAATGTCGCTCTCCAAGTAATCCAATACCGTGAGCGTGTTGCACGACGCTTCCTCCGCCGAAACGTTGCCGAAACAGGTGGTAATGCCGAGCACCTCCAGCGCGGGAGAACGTACCGCGTAAGCAATGGCTAAAGCGTCGTCAATGCCCGTGTCGACGTCCAGAATCGTCGGGTTCATCGGGCTCCCCCTTTCGCCGCCCGCGACATGAGTTCGGTCCATCCGGCGGCCAGCCGTCCGTTATTTACCTTCAGAGCGCTGTCGCAGTTATGGACCGTCGGCCGCAATCCTTTGCGCAAATCGACAAGCGTGGCGCCCCGGGACACCGTCCCTTTGATCTCGATCATGACCGAAAAGCCTTCGGTTTCAACCAAACCGGGATCCGCCGCAACCGCGACGGCTAACGCGTCTCCAGCCGGGATCCCCGAAGAAGTTCCGGTTCCCCGGATTGACGTCCTCGTCCGGATGATCTGCTCGAGGAAATCCGCAACCGCGTCGCTTTCCTTCACCAATGACCGCAGGAGCTCCGGCGGCAGAGCCGCTTCCCTCGTGACGTCCAGCCCCAGCAGGGTGATCGGGATCCCGGAACGGAAGACGCGGAAAGCCGCTTCCGGATCGCTCCATAGATTTCGCTCGGACACGGGCGTCACGTCGCCCGGCGCCTTCAGGGCGCCGCCGGCGATCACCAGCCGTTTCGCTTTGTCCGCGATCCCGGGATCTTGAACGAGGGCCAACGCCACGTTGGTGAGCGGCCCGCAGCAGATGAGCGTAATCCGCCCCCGATGCCGATTGAGCCGCTCCACGATCAACTCCGCCGCGGATGCGGGAACCGGCTTCCGCTTCGGTTCCGGCAGCGCCCAGCCGCCCGCTCCAGCCGGCTTGCATTCCCGAAGCAGCGGCGCGGCGGCGCCGATCGCCACGGGAATGTCCCGATCCGGAGCCGCGAGCTCCGCCAGCAGAAGCGCATTTCGAGCGCCTTCCTCCGCGCCGGACGTCCCGAAAACGGAGGTGATCCCCTCTAGCGTGAAGCGCGGGGACCTGGCGGCCAGCAGCACGGCCAGCGCGTTCTCCGGACCGGCGTTCAAATCCAGCATGATCCTTGTCGTATCGTCCATGTTCTCCCTCTCCCGCCTTCTATCGATCATGGAGTCCTAAACCGAAACTCCCAAATACCGAATGGCCAATTCCCGATAAAACCCGATGGCCTGCAAATAAGCTTCGATCCCGACCCATTCGTCAGGCTGATGCGCCTGCCCCGGCTCCCCGGGACCGTAAATGAGAACGGGCGGACGCCCGTTCTTCTGCATCACCGAAGCGTCCGTATAATAGGGAACGGCGCCGATCTCCGCGGCCTCGCCTCCTTGGATGTCCAGCGCATGCCGGAAAATCGGATCGTCCGTCGGCGTTCGGACGGGATTCCGGACCAGGAGAGGCTTCATAACGAAGCGGATCCCGTCCATCCCTCGGCTCCATTTTTCCAATTTGGCCGACAGTTGCGCGAACAGCGATTGGGCGTTCAGCGGAGGGACGACCCGAATATCGACCTCGAGCTCGCAGCGATCCGGAATCACGTTCGTCTGAACGCCGCCGCCGATTCGGGTGAACGCCATGCTGGAGCCCCCCAGCAACGGGTCGTTCACCCTCCACTCCGGCTCCAGGCGGCGAAGGAAAGCCGTCGCTTCCATCATCGCTTCGACCGCGTTCCGTCCGATCTCCGGCATCGAGGCGTGCGCGCTCCTTCCGATCGCGGCGATACGCAGCCACAACGCCCCTTTATGCCCCGCCGCGATGTTCCCCCCAGTCGGCTCGCCGATGACGAGCGCATCCAACTCCAAATCCCCGGCTTCTTCCGTATAGGCTCGCGCTCCGCAGCTGTCCGCTTCTTCGCCTGCCGTCGCCAGGAACGACAGCTCGCCGCCGAGCCGAATGCCGTCCCGCTTCAGAGAGGCCATGGCCAGCAGCATGGCGGCCAGGCCGCTCTTCATGTCCGAGGCTCCGCGTCCATAGATGCGGCCGCCTTCGACCGCGGCTCCGTGCGGCGGGTACTTGCCGGCGGTTTCCTTCCAGGGGGCGACCGTGTCCAAATGACCGCAAAACATCAGCTTTCTGCCCCCTCCGATTCCCGGCAGCCTTGCCTCCACGTTGCTGCGGTTTCCCCCTAAATCCCGGATCCGCGCGGGTATGCCCCACTTCCCCATGAAGGCGCGGAGCGCGGGAGACAACCGGTGTTCGTTGCCGGGCGGATTGCAGGTATCGGTGCGGATCCAATCGCGGAGCAACGCCACGGCCTCGTCCGGCTCCCAAACGTATCGCATCCCTATCTTCCTTCCAATACTTGAAGCTTGAGCGGCGTGACCCGGTATCCGTTCACCGGCGCGATATCCTGCGAGCAAGCCGACACCGCGGCGACGACATCCTCCAGCGCCTCGAGCATGACATAATCCCCGGGTTTGGACAACGGTTCCTCGATCACGTAATCGCCGTTCTCATCCAGAACGTTGTTCATGAACCAGTTGATCGGATCCGGAAGCGGCCGCGGCTTGATGCCGAATTCCCGCAGCGCTTTCTCCAGGTTGTCATGGCAATTCGGGTGATCCTCGCGCCCGAAATCCACTTTGTACCGGTAATAGTCGCACGCCGGGAAAAAGAAGTCGTGTTTGCCTACCGTATCCTTCACGAGCCTCATCAGCGGCCTTCGAAGGTTGCTGTACAGGAAATCCCCTTCTTTCAGCCGGATGCTGCTCAGAGAGGATCTCATATGGACGGGGGACACGTGCTCCCCGGGATTTTCGCGGTTAAAGCAGACGAAATCGCCGACCTGCTTGCCTTCCACGTCGATGATGCATAACCGTTGACCCTTCGAAACCTTGACGCCCCGCCCCTCGTAAGGAGGGATCCACACGGTTTCGATAATCTCGGCGCCGATCGCCATGCGAGCGTCCTCCTTTCGCATTTCGCAAGCGAAATCTTATTCGATGACGACGGCGACCGCTCGAACGGGCGACCCCGTCCCCTTGCGGATTTTGAGCGGCAGTCCGAAATACAGAAACCGGGTTCCGGCGACTTGTTCGAGCCGGCACATGTTTTCCGTGTTGGTGAGACCGTATTTTCGGCAAATGAGATGCCCGGAGAAATCCGGATCGTCCGGCTTGTCGATGGACGGCGCGTCCACCCCGATGTTCACGACGCCTTGCCGGGCCAGCCATTCCGCGGCTTCCGCGTCCAATCCGGCATGGCGGACCAGCCACTCGTCCGTTCCGTAGGACCGGTTGTAATGGCCCGTATGCAGCAGCGCGATATCGCCGCGTTCGATGAACAATCCCGAGCGTTCGAGAGCGCCGCGCAGATGGGAAACGCGGATGAACTCGTCCGGTGACACGGAGGAGACGTCGAGGCAGACCGCCGGGCCGTAGAAATATTCCAGGGGCATCTCGTCGATCGTTTTGCCGCTTGGGTCGTATTCGTACACCGCGTCGCTATGCGTCGGCCCATGTTCGTTGATCAGCAAATTGTTTGTGGCGAATTCGAAGCCGAGCTTGCGCTTGCTTTCCTCGTGCGACATGTTGGGGAAAATCATCGTTTTCTGATGCGGGGGAAAGACGGGCATCCCCTGGTAGATTTCCTGGGAGAGATCGATTAATCGGATTCCCACGGCGGCGCCTCCCCTTTACAGAATGACCGGCAGCACTTCGAACCGTTCGGTGTCGATGAGGCCGTAGTCGGTAATTTTCCATTTCGGGCTCGTGACGAGCGAGAGGAAGGACAAGTGCATGAACGGCACGTGGAGCTCGCAGCCCAACGCTTCCTGCGCCAGCCGATGAAGCTCCGCGATTTTCAGGCTCATCGCTTGACCGTCCAGCTCGTCGGTCATCAACCCCCCGATGCGCAGGGGCAGATCGCCCGCGACTTTGCCCTGGCGGATCATGCAGATGCCGCCGTTCATGGCGATCACGCGGTTCACCGCCGTCACCAAATCCTCGAAATTCGTCCCGACCGCGATGATGTTGTGGGTGTCGTGCGCCACGCTTTCCGCGATCGCGCCTTCGCGCAGTTTCATCCCCCGCACGAACGCCTTGCCGATACGGCCGTTGCGGCCGTGGCGCTCGACGACGACCAACGGCAGCACGTCCGCGGAGGGATCCGGCATCAGCACGCCGCCTTCCACCCGAAGCCTGGCTTGCGACGCACCCGTCAGGTTCTGGTCGGGAATGACCTCGATGACCCGGACCAATTGCTCGGTGCCTGCAGCCTGCAGCTGCAGATCGGAAACGGTGACCGGACCCCGCTTGACGGATTGCTTCACGTGCTGCGGATAGACATAAGAAGGGATTTCCAGCGTCAGCTTACCCTGCTCTGCCGCTTTCACGCCGCCCAGGTACACTTGATCCACCGTCATCCGGGCAAGATCGGACAGGACGACGAGGTCCGCCCGCTTGCCCGGCGCCAGCACCCCGATATCCGTAAAGCCGAAGTGGGCGGCCGGGTTGATCGTGACCATCTGGATCGCCTCGACGGGGTCGATGCCTTGCGCGATCGTCCGCCGCACGATGTCGTTCATATGGCCGTGCTTCAGCAGATCCTCCGGCACCATGTCGTCCGAGACCAGAATCGCCCGGCGGGAATCCACGCCCTCTTCGGTAATGGCCCGGATGCATTCGGCCATGTTCCGCTGGGAGGAGCCTTCCCGCATGAAGACGCTGACGCCGTAACGGAGCTTCTCCAGCATTTCTTCCTTCGTGGTCGTCTCATGGCAGGATACATGCGTGCCTCCGCCGATGATATGAGCGGCCAGTTCCTTGCCGAACAAGGCCGGCGCGTTGCCCTCGACCGTCTTGCCCAAGCTGCGGGCATAGGTAACGGAAGCGATCAAGTCGTCGATCAGGGGCGAGGCGTGGCGGAAAACGGGCATCACGTTGCTGAAGCCCTGGATTTCCCCGATTCCCTGCACCAGCGGATCGTCCAGCAGATCCTTCATATCCTTGGAGCCGATTTCCTGCCCGGCGGTCTCCAGCCCCGGCACGTCCGGCGTCAAGCACGGAACCGTGAACAACACGCGGTTCGGTAGGAGCCTCGCCTCGTCGATCATCGCCCGGATGCCCGGAACGCCCAGCACGTTGCCGATCTCGTGCGGGTCGGCGACAAGCGTCGTCGTTCCCGTAGGGATCGACAGCTTGGAAAATTCGGTTACCGTCAGCATCGCGCTCTCGAAATGCATGTGCGAATCGATGAAGCCCGGGCAAATATACTTGCCGTCCACGCGTTCGACCCGGGTATGGGGGCCGATCAGGCTGCCCGCATCCCCCACCATCAGGATCCGTTCT
Source organism: Cohnella caldifontis (assembly GCF_029360585.1). Lineage (GTDB taxonomy): Bacteria > Bacillota > Bacilli > Paenibacillales > Paenibacillaceae > Cohnella > Cohnella caldifontis. The sequence goes on from NZ_JAQZSJ010000001.1 coordinate 454,016, forward strand.
CCCGTGACCGCGACGTCGCCGGGATAAATCTCCCTCGTGATGACGTTCACGACGTAACCGCCCTGCAGGACCAAATCGGCGTATTTCCGTTCATCCAGCAAAGTATCGATGAGCTTGCGATACTCCAGCGCGGTTTTGATTCGATCGGTATCTATGGCTTTCACCCCCTGTCCTCCCTACTCCAAACTGTCGACGATGCCCACGATCGCGGCGTCGACCGGCGCGCCGTCCGGGGATACCGCGCGGGCCGCCATGCTGCCGGTCACGTAAATGACCCGTTCCCCGACGCCGGCTCCCACCGAATCCACGGCCACGATCGGCTGTCCCGTCAGCGTGCCGTCCATTTCGACGAGTTGCACGAGCAGCAGCTTGGATCCGACGAGACGGTCATCCTTGCGCGTCGCGACCACCCGTCCAATGACTTTCCCGATTTGCATGTTCATCGTCTCCCCATCCGGACTCGGCCCATACGATTCCGCGCTGCGAAGCCAGATCCCGGGCCAATGGCGTAATGAGAGCTCCCCGGCCTACGGCGATGGACGACCGACCGGCGGCCAGGGCCGCCTTGACGTCGTCTTCCGTGACGATTTGCCTCCGGCTGCGGTTCTCCCCCGCCCACGCGGCGACTTGCGAAACCTCCAGCAGCTGCAGTCCGTAGCTGCGGACGGTACCCATCATTTCGCGGATTTGCCGCCGCATTTCGGGAGCGGCCTGCAAGCAGCGGCTTGTCCATGCGTCTCCGCTCGGATCGGCCCCCGTGATCAGAGCAGCCGTCTTCTTGCCTTCGCACAAGCTGCGGATCACGGCACGGGAGAAGGGAGCGGCGTCGTCCAATCTCGCCACGGCCGACAGCAAGGACAGCGGAAGCACCGGCAGGAACAACCGGTCGGCGTCCTCCTCCGGCCGTCCCGACGGCGATTCGCGGCAGAAATCGTCGACCTCCGTCAGGCGGGCGATTTCGCGAGTTCCCATCCGCTCCCGCAGCTCCGGGCCGACCCAGAGCCTCAGCCGCGAATGCGGGTCGCCGCGGCGAAGCTCCCGGACGGAAGCGAGCCCTTCCTCCAGGCCGATCCAATGATCCGCGAGGAGAACCAGGATGCGGGGGCAACGCGCCGCGAGCTCCCGTTCTTTCCCGCGCCAAAGGAGTTCGCGCGCCGTTCGGTCGACTAACGCGCTTGACGTCCGCAGCATCGCTTACTCCTATTCGCGCGTCTTCGACAGGATCGCTTTTTCCACTTCGCTGTGGGGTCTCGGAATGACATGCACCGAAACCAGCTCGCCGACCCGCTTGGCCGCGTTCGCGCCCGCGTCGGTCGCCGCCTTCACTGCGCCTACGTCTCCGCGCACCATTACGGTGACCAGACCGAAGCCGACCTTCTCGTACCCGCAAATCTCGACGTTAGCCGCTTTGACCATGGCGTCCGCCGCTTCGATGGCTCCGACGAGCCCTTTCGTTTCGATCAGTCCCAATGCTTCTCCCATTGTGAATTCCTCCTTATTTTGACGAAGTCCGCATCCGGTTCAGATCCCTTCCGTCGGTCCGGCATTTTCCGGTGCCGGCGAAGCCGGCTTGTTTTTCCCGGAACGGACCGCCGCCTGCGGCTTGGCGGGCGCTTCCTCCTTCAAGGGGACCGTCTCCAGTCCCCGGAAACGGGAAAGCACCTTGCTGCCCACTTCGTCGTGCGCCCGGGGAATGACGTGGGCCGACACGAGGGTTCCGACCCTGCCGGCTTCCTCCTTGCCCGCCTCCACCGCGGAGGCGACCGCCGCCACTTCCCCGCCGAGATGGATCGTGACGCCGAGCATTCCGCCGACGCCGATGATGCGTTCCATGGCCACGAGCTTCACGTTCGCCGCCTTAAGCGCGGCGTCCGCGGCCGACACCGCCGTCGCGTAGCCGATCGTTTCGATGAGTCCCAGCGCTTGCTGTTCCATCGCTTCTTACTCCCTTCCCGACAAGTATGGTTCGGCGGCTTGCCGAAGAGCCCGGACCGCTTCGGATACCGAATCCTTCTTCCCCGTGATGACCAGGTAAGCCGGCTCCATTCGGTAACGGAAATCGGGGTTCGGATTTTTCTTCATATAGAGGTCCAGCAAGGCCACGCTGCGGTACCTCGACAGCCCCTCGATCACGGCGACCGATTCGTCCTGCCCCGTCCCGAGCTGCCGGGCCAGCATGGCGGACGGTTCGGGCGATACCAGGATCCGCGGACCGTCACCGGTCTCCCGCTGGAACGCCGCGCACAGCCGATCGAGCGCGCGCCGGACGGCGTCCGGCTCCTTCGCGGTCAGTCGGGCTTCGAACGGCCCCCCTTCGCGACTCCAGGTCACCTCGGCCTTCACCGTTTCGTTTTTCAGCGCTTCCTCCAGCACGAACAGCTGGCCGGGCGCGCTGGCGTCGGCGGATACGATGCCGAGGGTCACGGGCGGCGAAGGATAAAGGCCGAACTCCGGGCAGAGACGAGGGGACAAGTCCGGGTAATACCAACATCTGACGCCGCCCGCCGAACGTCCGATCATGCCCGCGCAGCGATCCCCCCGCTCGCCGCAAGACGGTTCCGCCGCGGCGGGGGCTCCCTCCGCGCTCTCCGTCTTCCCCTGCACCAAAGCCAACCGCAGCAAGGGAGACAGCGAGTTTTCGATGAATTCGCGGCCCGACGGAGAAGAAGATTCCGGCATCGCCGCCGCGGCTCCGCCGGGAACGTTCAGCCGCTTATGCCGGTTTTCTTGCTGATAGTTGGGCCGAAGGAATCCCCCCGGCTGCGGGCTTGCGCCGGGCCCCAGCGGGTTGACCCGGGCCGGCGCCTTCGTACCGCGTCCCAACGCCTCTTCCACGACCGCCTTGAGAAGATCGGACATTGCCGCTCACCCCTTCCCTGCTACAAAATTTTCGCCAATTCCGGATGCGGCCGGGGAATGACGTTCGCGGAGACCAATTCTCCCCCGGTTCGCAAGTGGGCGGTCTTGCCCGCTTCGATCGCGGACGTGACCGCCGCCACGTCGCCCTCGACGACGACCGCGACGAGTCCGGAACCGACCCGCTTCAAGTCGATCATGCTGACCGATGCCGCCTTGCACATCGTGTCCAACGATTCCAGCGCCGCGACCAGCCCGCGCGTCTCGATCATTCCGATCGCTTTCACTTATGCCTGTCCCCTTTCCTTACAGAAATCGGCTGACGTCAAACCCTTCGGGCACCCCGACGCTGGTTCTGCGGAAAGCTTCCGCCTCGCGGAGCGGATACGTCGCGTCAATGCCCATCTTGGCCGAAACCCCCCGCATCTGGTGGGAAGGCTCCAGCGGCGAGCCTTTCGCGCCGGGGACGACGAACACGTCCAGATCGGCCTGCACCCGCGTGGCGATCGCCCATTCCACGTCCAAGGGATCCCGGATATCTACGTCTTCGTTGACGACGACTGCGTGCTTGAGGTCTTTATCGGAGGCGAAAGCCGCCAGAAGCGCCTGCTTGGCGTCCCCTTCCGACTTTTTCTCGATTTGGATGACCGCATGGTACCGGCCGACGCCGCCCGCGGTCACGTAAACCTCCCGCACCTCGGGGACGACCTGGCGGACGGTGCTGAGCAGCACGGCTTCGCGGGCGAGCGCCATCGGAAGATGCTCCTCGTGGCCCGAAGGATAGATCGTCTGCCAGATCGGCCCGTTCCGGTGCGTCACCGCGGTAAACTCGATCACCGGCTGCATCGTCGCGTCCCCGTAATACCCCCCCAATTCCCCGAACGGCCCTTCCATCTCCCGGAGATGGGGCAGCATCCTGCCCTCCAGCACGACTTCGGCTTCGGCCAGCACCTCCAGATCGACCGTCCGGCAAGGGACGACCGGCAAGGATTCGCCGAGCAGCCTGCCGGCCACGTCGAGCTTGTCGCAGTGGAACAGGTGCGTGCTGATCTGCGAAGCCAGGATAACCGCCGGCACGACGCCGAACATGACGGCCACTTCCATCGGTTCGCCGTGCTTCTCGTACTCCGAATACTGCCGGAACAGCTCCGGCGAAGAGATCAGGATGCTGGACCGGTTGCCGCCCAGATACTGCATGCGGCGGATCGAGGTGTACCGCTTCGTTCCGTTCCTTTCCTTCACGACCAGCACGCCGGATACGAGATAACGCCCCGAATCGTCGCGGTGGTATTTGCAGATCGGAAACCGCTCGTCCAGACGGATGTTGCCCGTGATCACGTTTTCCTGCACGGGTGCCCGCTCGACCCGATGGGTCGGAAGGGGACGCACGATGGCATCGATCAGCTTGGGCACCAGCTCCGGCTCCGGGATCCCCATGCTTTCGGCGAGCATGCCGCGGTCTCCGCCCAGCCCCGAAATCATCGGGACTCCGTAACCTTTGACCTTCTCGAACCAGAAGGGCTGCTTGCCTTTGCCGCTTTTGACGATCGCCGCCAGCTCGAAATCCGGATCCACTTCATTGGTGACGTGGATGATCCGCTGACGCCGCTCCCAGTGCGCGATCAGGCTGCGAAGATCGGTCATCATTCCGCCGATTTCTCCCCCCAGCGCTCCATCAGGAAATGCTCGATGCCGAAGGCGTCCAGCACCCGGGCGACCATGAAGTTGACGAGCTCCCAGATTTCCTTGGGATGGTGGTAAAAGCCCGGCGAAGCCGGCATGATGTCCGCGCCCGCCCGCGCCAGCCGGGTCATGTTTTCAAGATGGATCAGATGCAGCGGCGTTTCGCGCGGAACGACGACCAGCCTGCGCTTTTCCTTCAGCATGACGCTGGCGGTCCGGCTGAGCAGCGTGTCCCCGACGCCGTTGGCGATCGCGCCGAGCGTGTTCATCGAACACGGAATGATCGCCATGCCGTCCGTTTTGAACGAGCCGCTGGCCACCGACGCGAACAGGTTCTTGTTGCTGAGCACCTTGGCGTAGGTCTTGATCTCGTCCATGCCGATTCCGCACTCGAATTTGAGCACCTTCTCCGCCATTTCGGTCGCGATCACGTAGGTCTCGACCTCCAGCATATGAAGCGCCCGTATGAGGGAATAGGCATAGACCGATCCGCTGGCGCCGGTGATTCCGACTACGATTCGCATGGTCATTCTCCTTGCCTGATTTCTCTTCGTTGCATAACGGCGTCCGGATTCCGCTTAGCTCCAGGGAATCATCGTTTGCACTTTCGAAAGCCTGCGCGCCAGGAACAGCACCAGGATCGGCGTGCCGATGACCAGCGGCGGAACGTCGCTGAGCCCGATCCACATCGCTCCCCACCAGAAGTTGAAAATGCCGAAAATCTGCAAGCTCGCACACGAGACGATGATCATGAGGACGCCGGCCGCGAAGGACCAAGCCGCCGACTTGACCAGCAGGGATTTATCGGCCGCGAGCTGGGCAAGCGTCTTGCCTTTGCCGACCATGACGGCGGGCAGCCAGCCCGTGAATCCGACCATGATGCCGTCGGCCAGCAGGGAGTGGGCCGGCAGGAACGTGCCGGCCAGGAGCGACCATACGACGGTACCGATGTAGCCGGAGAAAAATCCGGTTTTCGGGCCGAAGATGATCCCGATCACCGCCGGCAGAAAAGCGAAAATCCGCAAATGGATGACGCCCGGCACCAGCGTGATCGGATTGACGTACGCCCACAACACGCCGGTCATAACCCCGAAAATCACCCAGAATACAAGGTTCACGATCCCCGTCGATTGCTCTCGCGTTTCCGCTGGTGCGGCGTTCAATTGATTTTCCATCGTATCCAGCCTCCCTGATTGATCGTGGTCATGCTTTCCGATATCTCACGTTCAATACTTCCGTCAGCATGTCGCCCAGCTTCGCGACGGCATAATCCAGGAATCGGGCTCCTTTGTCCGGATTCGCCTTCGTCGGCGCTCCAATCACCCCCTTGTTCGAGACGTCGCTCGTTTTCCACCCCGGAATGATCGGTCCTTTGATGCTGACGTGGCGGTTGTCCGTCAAATGGGGATCCGGATATTCGTCCTCCGCCTTGGCCATGTCCACCAGTTCGGGACGGATGGCCAGCATCAGGGAAGTCTCCAGCTCGCAGGCGTGGAACACGCCGTATGCCCCGGACTCTTGGGATTCCGCCAATATGTCATTCCAGAAGGAGGTAAACCACCAGTCAAACACGAAAAACTCGGCGTCAAGTTCGATCCGCAGATCCCGGCTGACTACGTTCAACAGATCGGTGTTGCCGCCATGGCTGTTCACGAAAATGAAGCGGTCGAACCCGTGGCGCCGGATCGAAGCGCAAAGGTCGCGCAGCATGACCATCACCGTCGGTGTGGAGAAGCTGAGCGTGCCCGGATAATCCGAGTGTTCGTTGCTCTTGCCGATCGGAATCACCGGAGCGATCATGACGTTATGGCCCGGAAACTCCGAGCGGGAAGCCAGACCTTCCATCAGCCGGTTCAAAATGATCGTATCGGTACCGACCGGCAGGTGGGCTCCATGCTGTTCCACGGCTCCGATCGGCACGATGACGAGGGCGTTCCCTTTGTCCATTTCCGAGATTTCCTTGGTCGTGCACTGCATCCATAGACGAATCATGGCAGCAGCCTCCATTCCGTTGGGATAACGCGGATTAGTAGGGTAATTCCATGCCGCAGTACACGGCAATCGACCATAGGACCACGTAGAACGCCGCGAAACGGATGTCTTTCCCCGAGATCCGGAATTTCTGATAGGCGCTCCTCCTGCGGGCGAATTGAAGGCCGTACAAATGCATCGAGAGCGCGATCGCTTGGCCGGATTGGATCGTCCGGATGAAGAGCGGGAACAGGACGGCCGAATACCGGCGGATCCGGACGGCGATCCCGCCCTTGTCGAGCTCCAGCCCCCGCGCCCGCTGGGCGTCGGCGATCGTCTGGAATTCGGAAATCATCATGGGGATGATCTGGAATACGAGTCCGACCATGAAGGCCGCCTTGAACGGCACTCTGAACTTCTGAAGCCCATAGATCATCTCGCTGAAATTCGTGGCCATGATCAGCGTGTAGAAGGACGAGACCATGAGGAAAATCCGGCAGGCCGAGACGGCGGCTTTCCACAGGTCCGCCGGCTCCAGCTCCCAGGAGCCAACGGTCAGGAGCGCGGCTTCTCCGCCGTTCTTGGCCATACCGATCAGCAGCCACGTCACGAAAGCCATCGCGAGCAGAGGCAGCAGCCGCCTGGCCATTCCCCCGGCTTCCTTGACCAGGCCGGACAGCGTCCAGAGCAGGAGGGAGCCGGCCAGCAGCATGCCCAGCACGTACGGATTCCGGCTGATCACCGTCAGGATCGTCATTCCCAGGAACCATGAAATTTTGACCCGGGGATCGACCCGGTGCAGCAGCGTGGATCGGTTCACGTATCCGTTAAACTTCACCGCCGTCCCCTCCCTTCCGCGCAGCTTCGTTTCCGGTCAGGCAATCCAGGAATCCGGGAATGGACAGAATGTCCGGCACGCCGAGGCGATTGCCGAGCCGAGTGATTTCGGGAAGCTTGATCCTCGCTTGATCCAGAAGGTCCTCCCGGCGGAACACGTCCGCGACCGGGCCCTGTACGAGGACGTTGCCGTCCTTCATCACGATGGCGTCATCCGCCGTTTCGGCGACGAACGTCATCTCGTGGCTGATGACGATCAAGGTTTTCCCTTCCCCGGCCAGCCGCTTCATCAGATCGGCGAGCATCGCCTTCAGCCCGCGGTCCATGCCGAGCGTCGGTTCGTCCAGGATAACCACGTCCGGATCGGACAGCAGCACCGACAGGATCGTCAGCATGTGCTTGCGTCCCATGGACAGGTTGTTCGGGAATGCCTCCTTGAACTCGAGCAGCCCATGGGCGCGCAGCAGCTCCGTGACCTGCTCCTCCCTCCACGGAAGCTCCATGGAGCGGACCGAGAACGTCACTTCCTTCCAAACCGAATCTTCGAAGATCATTTGGTCGGGGTGCTGGAACACGTAAGCGACCGAACGGGCCATCTCGGCGGGGGATTTATCCCCGATCGATCGGCCGCGGTAGCGGATCGTGCCGGAGGTCGGCTTCACCAAGCGGATCAGGTGGCGGACCAACGTCGTTTTGCCCGATCCATTCTGCCCGAGCACCGCGGTGATCCGGCCCGGCATAAACCGCGTATTCACGCCTTTCAGCGCGCGAAAGCCCTCGTAATCCTTCACCAGTCCCTCGATCGCCAAGGCGGGCTCGGCCTCTTTCTCCGCGGGACGGAGCGGCGGCTCCGGCACGATCAGCTCCATGCCGCTCAACACCCGTTCGGCTTCCTCCAAGCCGAGGAACAACGGAAAGTCGCCCCTGAGCCTTGCGTGATGGTACAACTCCACCGCCTGGGGGACGGTCACGCCAAGACGTAGATACAGGGCTTCGTTCCGAAGAAACGCTTCCGTGCTTCCGTCGAACGCGATCCGGCCCTCGTCGATCCCGATGACCCGGTCGACGGCGCCGGCGGGCCAATCCAGGTTCTGGTCGATCAGCAGCACCGTCTGGCCCTGCGCCTTCAGCCGCTTCAAGACTTCGCGAACGAGTTCCTTGCCCGCCGGATCGAGGGAGCTGACGGGTTCGTCCATGATGAGCAAATCCGGTTCCATGCAGAGAACGGAGGCGATGCATACGATCTGCTTCTGCCCGCCGGACAGCGAACTTACCGCTCTCTCCCGCAAATGCCCGATCCGAAACAGGTCCAGGACGCGGTTCAGCCGGCTGTCGATTTCTTCCCGGCTTAGGCCGAGGTTTTCCATGCCGAACACGACGGCATCCTCCACCCGATAGCCGAACAGCTGGTTATCCGGAATTTGCGTGACCAGCCCGACTTGGCGGCCGCCGTCTTCCGCGAACGAGATTTCCCCGGAGAGCTGTCCGTCCTTGTACAGCTGCGGAATCACGCCGCTCAGGAGGCCGCCGACCGTCGATTTGCCGCTTCCGCTGTTTCCCGTCAGCATGACGGTTTCGCCGCGACGGACGTCGAAGCTCACATGGTCGACCGCCCGCTTCTCGCTGTATGGATACCGGTAGGAAAGCCGCTTCACCGATACGACCATGTCCAACACCCCTCCTTTCATGGCGATCAGGCCATCAGATCGTGCATGCTGACCACGCGGCCCAGCACGTAGTCGATATGCTCAAGCGCCGCTTCATGCTGCTTCTGCGTCGTGCCGGCCACGCATTCCTTCGGAACGACGACGAACATATCGTGCTGCTGCGCGTCCGTCGCCGTCGCCCGGACGCACACATCGGTGGCCGCACCCGTCAGGATGAGGGTGTTCACGCCGAGTCCTTTGAGGAGAACTTCCAGATCGGTTTGGAAAAACGCGCTGTATCTCCGTTTCTGGATCACGTAATCGGTCGGCTCCGGTTTCAGCTCTTCCAGGATTTCCACGCCTCGGGTGCCCTCCACGCAATGGATCGGTTCGCTGCGGTCCAGTTCGCGGCCGAAGTCGACGTGGTTTTTACGGTGGATTTCCTGGGTATAAATGACGGGGATCCCTTTCGACCTGGCGTAAGCCAGCAGCTTCCGATTGTTCGGAATCAATTCGGGGTCGGCCTTGCAGGGAATGACCGCTTCTTCCCCGACGAAGTCGTACTGCATGTCGATGACGATGATCGCTGTTTTTTCCATTTGATCCTTCTCCTTTCGATTCGAAAAAAATAAAAATCCGTCGTCAGAAGAGAAAACACGCACTCTCTCCAACAACGGATTTCTTCGTCGTAAACGAACCAAGAAACGCCGATGGTATGGATCCGGTATCCGCCGAGATGAATCCCGGAGAATCGCCGATTGCCTTCAAGGTTCCAACATCACCACGGTGACCGCCCACTCGGTTGCCGGATCGTAATCCCGCAGGATGGCCGTCGCCTGGAGTCCCATATCTTCTTCCAGCTTTCGGTGGAAGCGGATCTTGAACTCCGAGTGAAGCGCGTAATCGACCGCCTGCTTCATCAATCCGTAACGGGACTCCAGCGCTTTGAGCGCGGCGACCCGCTGATGCTTGACGTAAACGGAGATGGCGCCGTCATTCTCGGCAATCTTCAGACGCGTGACGCCGAAGCCGTAGATTTCCTTGTTGACCTCATTATAGATGCGGGTCAACAGCTTCTTGGCCTCATTTGTCAGGTTTCCTCTCAGAAGCGTCATCCCATTCACCCCAGTTGCAGGTCGGAAGTCTTGATGCGGCACATAACGTTCATGAACTTGACTCTATTATACGACTTTTCCCCGGGTTGTAAAGGATTGTGTAAGATAACCTTACACATTTCGAATTAGGGCTTTTTCCGTGACGTTCAAATCGCTCACGACCAGCGGGATCCCGGACCGGAACACGATCCGCGCGTCCTCGGGATCGACGTAGATCATCGTGTCCGGGACCGCAGTCGATCAAAATCGGAATCAGGCCTGTTCACCTCCCCTTGCGCAGCTTCCGAGCCTGCCTGTAAGAATAGATGACCAAGCCGAGCACCGTCGTGATATAAGGCACGGTGGAGATTAACTCCGACGGGATTTTCAGCAGTTGCAAGGCGTTGGCCAGCGCCTGCGCGAACCCGAACAGGAAAGACGTCAGCGTCGTGCCGACGGCCGTTCCGCGGCCCATCGATTCCGCCGCGAGCGCGATCCACCCCCGTCCAGCCGTCATGTCGCGGGTAAACAGCGACAAATAGCCCATGGACATGAACGCTCCGCCTAAACTGGCGAACAATCCGCTCAGCACCAGCGCGATATACTGGATTTGCTTGACCCGGATGCCGACCGATTGGGCGGCCTTCGGGTTTTCGCCGACCGCGCGGATCCGCAGGCCGAGCGGCGTCCGATTCAGCAGGAAGTATACGCCGAGCGCCGCGAGGATCGACAGGTAGGTCAGCACGTGCTGGCCGGACACGATCGGCCCCAAATAGGGGACCCGCTCGATTAGCGGTATATGGAGGTCCGGCAGCATTTTGCTCGCCAGCGTCGAGGACGTGCCTTTCTCGCCGGTCAGCACGTAGAGCAGGAACACCGTACCTCCCGAGGCGAAGGCGTTGATGGCGATTCCGCCCAGAATGATGTCCGTCTTGAGTTCCAGCGTGAACAACGCGAGGATGGCCGAAATCAGCATGCCGCCAAGCATGGCTCCCAACAGTCCCGCCAAGGCGCTGCCCGTATAGGCGCTGATCAGAACGCCCGTCAGGGCGGAGGTCAGCATGATGCCTTCCAGACCGATGTTGACGATGCCGGCGCGGTTGGAAATGAGTGCCCCGAGCGCCGCGAACAGAATCGGGGTCGTCACTCGAAAAATGGAAAAGGCGAAATCCGTGGTGAAGATAATCTCGAAGAACTTATCCATTCTTCTGCGCCTCCTTCAGCAGCATCCGGTTTTTCCAGAATTTCAGGAACTGGTCCGCCGAGACGAGAAGCAGAATGACGGATTGGATGACGGCGATCATTTCGGCCGGCACGTCCGAGTATCGGGACATCATTTCCGCGCCGATGCGGATGTAGGACAGGAAGAACGCGGAGCCGACCACGGCCGCAGGATTGTTCTTGGCCAGCATGGCGACCAGCGCCCCGTCGAATCCGTACCCGGGCAGCGCGACCCAATCGAACCGGGGATGCATGCCCAGCACTTCGACCGAGCCGCCGACCCCGGCCACGAATCCGGCCAGCAGATGCACGTAAACGATCACCCTGCCGGTTTTGATCCCCGAATACTCCGCGAATTCCCGGTTCGCTCCGGTCATGCGCAGCTCGTAGCCCCATCGCGTCTTATACAGGAAGACATGGGCTAGCGCGATGAATACGAGCACGACGATAAGCCCGATATGAACCCGGGTCCCCGGAATGATGCGGGCCAGAACCGCCGTCTGCTGGATCTTGTAGGAGGAGGTCGTATACGCGCTCGCATCCCGCAGGAAATAGTTCAAAATATAGAGCCCGACGCCCAGCAGGATGCTGTTGAACATGAGGGACGTGACGAGTTCGTTGGCGTTCCATTTGGCCTTCAGAACCCCGGGGATCACCGAGATCACGGCTCCGACGACGCCTCCGGCGGCAATCGCCGCCAGCGGATGAACGAATGCGTTCAGTCCGTTCTGGATTCCGACGGCCGCCGCGACCAAACCGGAAAAGAAGAAGATGCCTTCCGCCCCGAGATTGAACATTTTCATTTTGAAAAGCAGGGAAACGGAGATTCCGGTGAACATGAGCGGGATGGCCACTTCGATGACATTGCCGAAATGGGACATCGAGGAGAACGGCTCGAGAAGAAACACGCGCATCGTTTCCATCGGCTGTTTGCTGATCAGCGTGATGCACAGCATCGAAAGGAGCATCGCGATGAAGATGACCGCCAGGGTCCGGATCAGCTCGAAATATTTCAGCTTAAACATGGTTCGCCCTCCCGATCTGTTCCGCGTCCTGCCTTTTCATCCCCAGCATGTAGAGCCCCAGCTCCTGTTCCGATAATTCCGAGGGCTTGTCGAAGTACGCGACGATTTCGCCCTCGTACATAACGACCAGGCTGTCGCTCAGCTCCAGGATCTCGTTCAGATCCGCCGAGACGAGCAAGATCGCGCACCCTTCCTTCCGCAGCTCCAACAGCTTACGGTGAATCAGCTGGGCCGCTCCGACGTCGACCCCGCGGGTCGGCTGCTCCGAGATCAGAAGCCTCGGTTCCGAGAAGCTTTCCCGGGCAACGACAACCTTCTGCATGTTACCTCCCGAGAGCATGCCGATCTGCTGCGCAGGCCCAGAGGTCTTGACCTTGAACGCCTCGATCATGGACTCCGTCAGCTTCCACATCTTCTTGCGATTCAGCAAAGGGCCCGCGTTCCACTCTTTCCGCTTGTAGCGGGTCGAGATCACGTTGTCCAGGATGCTGGCTTCCCCCGCCGAGCCTTGACGCATGCGGTCTTCCGGAATATAAGCGACGCCGCGCCCGCGGATCGACTCGATATCGAGCCCGGAAATGTCCGCCCCGTCGATTTCTATGGCGCCGGCCGCCTCCGGAAACCTGCCCATCACCGCTTCCACCAGCTGCGATTGCCCGTTTCCTTCCACCCCGGCGACGCCCAATATTTCACCTTCCCGCACGGAAAGTTGTATGCCATGTAAGAGGAGCTTGCTTTGCGGACCCGCCAGGGACAAGTCTCGTACCCGCAGTACCGGTTTGCCGAACGGCCCGGGATCTTTCTCGTATTTCAGCACGACGTCCCGACCGACCATCAGGCGGGTAATGTCCTGTTCCGACACTTCCCCGATCGGAAAGACGCCTTCCGTGCGTCCGGCGCGCATGATCGTGATCCGGTCGCATATCGCTTTCACTTCTTTCAATTTGTGGGAAATAAAAACAATGGTATGTCCGTCTTGCTTGAGCAGCTTGAGTTCCTCGAACAATTCCGCCGTTTCCTGCGGCGTGAGAACGGCCGTAGGCTCGTCCAGGATGAGGATTTTCGCCCCGCGGACCAGCGCCTTCAAGATCTCCACCTTTTGCTTCATGCCGACGGTGAGATTTTCCACCTTCTGCAGCGGATCCACATGAAGGTTGTACTTCTCCGCGTATTCCCGGGTGATCCTCGCCGCTTCCGCGTAATCGACGGCCACGCCTTTTCTCGGTTCCATCCCGAGAATCATGTTCTCCGCCACGGTGAAGGACGGCACCAGCATGAAATGCTGATGCACCATGCCGATTCCGGCGCCGATCGCGTCTTGAGGCGACCCGAATCGGACTTTGGAGCCCCGGAGGTAAATCTCTCCCGTGCCGGGTTCCTCCATGCCGAACAAAATTTTCATGAGCGTCGATTTGCCGGCGCCGTTCTCCCCGGCCACCGCGTGAATCTCCCCTTCCGCAAGGGCAAAGTTCACGTCGCGGTTCGCGACGACGCCGTTGGGATATACCTTGGTGATATTTCGCATTTCCAGCAAAATTTCCGTCATGTCCGACTTCCCTCCCCCGATACGGAGCCCGGTTTGTTCCGTGATTGCAGGAGAAGGAAATTCCCCGCGGGGAACTTCCTTCCCGATTCATGCTGCCGGTCGGCTTTACGGTTTGACGGAGTTGCGGATGGCTTCCACTTCCGACGTCTGCATGCCCATGGCGTCGCTGACCTTGATTTCGCCGCCGGCCAGCTTGTCTTCGATTTCTTTCATTTTCGCTTGCATATCGTCGGTCATCAGCTTGTTGTAAATGTCGTTTTTGGCAATGCCCACGCCGCCTTCGGAGAAGCCCATCGTCTCGACCTTGCCGAACGGAAGCGTCCCTTCCTGGAACTTCTTGACTGCCGCCAGGATCGAATTGTCGACGTTCTTCATGGCGGACGTGATGATCAGATTCGCTTTGTCCGGATCGGTATCGTTGATGATGGCCGCTTGGTCGGAATCCACGCCGACGGCGTACTTCGATTTTTCCTTGGCGGCGTCGAAGATGCCGAGACCCGTACCGCCGGCCGCGCCGAAGATGACGTCCGCGCCGGCGTTGTACTGAACGAGCGCAAGCTCCTTGCCTTTCGCCGGGTCGGTAAAGGTGCCCGCGTAAGAGGTGATCACTTTGATGTCCGGAACGACGTATTTCGCGCCTTCGATGTAGCCGACCAGGAAGTTGTTGATGCCCGGAACGTCAAGGCCGCCGATGAAACCGATGATTTTCTTGGGATCCGCGCGGGGAATGGAAGAGGTGCTCACCATGGCGGCCGCCGCCCCTGCAAGGAAAGTCGCGTCGTTGATTTTGTAGCTCATGGCGTACACGTTAGACGGAATTTCCGTGAATTCCGTATCGAAGTCGATGAATTTCTTGTCCGGATGCTCTTTGGCTACCGCGTAGAAATATTCGGCTGACGTCGTGTTGCCGCCGATGATGACGTCCCAATTCTGGTTGGCCACGTCCTCGTAAATCGGCTGCCACTTGGTTTGGTCGGTTCCCATCTCGATGACTTTCGTTTCCGCGCCGAGCTGGGATTTGATCATCTCGAGGCCGCGGTTCGCGGAATCCAGGAAGGACTTGTCCCCCAGGTTGCCGGGAATGAGCAGCACGACCTTCAGCGGTTTGGCGGAAGTCCCGGTGCCGTTTGCGCTTGCGCTTGCGCTCGGATTGGACGCCGGGCTGGAGGAAGAAGACGCCTCTCCTCCGGAATTCGATTTGGAGCATGCCGAAAGTACGAATGCCAGAACCACGATCAAAGCCAACATCTTCTTCATTTTGCTTTCCCTTTCTTTCCTTTGGGTTTTGGATGAATGTATATGGTTCCGAACGCCGGATGACCCGACATTCAGGAGGCCAACGTGCTTCTGTACTTCCGAACCGCAGCCATGAATTCGCTGACCCTTCTCTCGTCGACCAGGTTGTCGAACACCCCGTCCGCCTTGAAGGTGGTGCCGACCACGGCGCCGTCGGCGACCGCCAGCTGCCGGGCGATCGTTTCCACGGTACAGCCCGTATTGCAGAAGACGACGGTCTCGGGTACGGCGGCTTTCACTTTGGCCAGCAGCTGGCTGTCCGTCGGGGCACCCGCCGTCAAGCCGGACACGCAAATCGCGTCGGGCCGGTTGTTGAATACGGTGGATCGGGCGATGTCCGCAATATCCCGGTCGGCCAAATACTTCGCGGCCTCCGGCACGATGTTGAACAGCAGGCGCAGGTCGCCGGCGCCGACTTCCCTCTTGTGGCGGACCGTTTCGCCGACGTTCGTGTTCCACAATCCGAAATCGCTGGCGTATACGCCCGTGATGATTTCCCGGATGAATCGGGCTCCGGTCGCCGCGGCCAAGTCGATGGACGCGATCGGATCCCACAGCACGTTGACGCCGAACGGAATTTTGATTTCGCTCTTCAGTTCCCCGATCACTCTGGCCATGGCGGCGACCGTCACGGGTTTTACCTTCGTCAGATAAGGCAGGCTGAACTCGTTCGAAAACATTACGGCGTCCACGCCCCCGTTCTGCAGCTTCAGCAGGTCATGACGCGCCAACTCGACGACTTTGCCCATGCCGCCCTCTTCTTCGAACATCGGATCGCCCGGCAGCGCCCGAAGATGGCACATCGCGATGATCGGCTTCTCGGTGCCGAATGTGGCTTTAATCCAACTCATGTCACTTCTCGTCTCCAATCGATGTAACTTATTCTTACACAAACTACTTTTGTTTGTCATTATAAAGCCTGGAATACGATTCTACAAGATCTTTTGAGATAATTTATTTATTTTTATGATTCTTTATGATTCTTTGCTAAAATAAAAAAACCTCGCCGGCTATGGCGAGGTTAACTTTGTTGACTTCCTATTAACCGGCGACGATCACTTCGACGCCGTGCTTCTCCAATTCTAGCTTGTAAGCATCCTCGATCTCGTCGATGACCAATTTATCGATGACGGAAATCTCGCAAAGAAAACAAAACACTTTCTTGTTCAGCTTGCTGCCGTCGGTGACTACGATCACTTCGTCGGCCGCGTCGATCATCGCTCTCTTGACTTCGACCTCCTGCATCGTCCGGTTGGAAATGCCGAACTGCAGGTCGATGGCGTCACAGCCGAGAAACGTTTTATTGACATGCACTTTCTTGAAAAATTCGGCGGCCTGGCCGCCGACCAGCGTATACACCGACTCGTTCAGGATTTCCCCGCCGGATACGACCAGCTTCACGCCGTTCTTATGGGCGGTCTCCATCGCGATCTTGATGTCGTTCGTCAGAATCGTGACGTCCTTGCTTTTGAGATGTTTGGCGATTTCCAACGTCGTGGAGCCGGCATCCAGGACGATAATGTCGCCGTCGTCGATCGCCGCCGCCGCCGCGGCGCCGATTTTTTTCTTCGCCGCGCTGTTCGCTTCGAATTTGCTGGAAGAAGGGATTTCGAAAGAGAGGTTGTTCGCCGTGGAAAGCACTCCGCCGTGCGTTTTAACCACGAGTCCCTTGCCCGCCAATTCGTCGAGATCGCGCCGGATCGTCACTTTGGACACGTCGAACATCCGGCTGAGCTCTTGCACGTTCGCCTTCTTTTTCTTATTGATGTATTGAAGCAGCTTTTCCTGCCTTTCCAATTGGAACATCGGCAACCCTCCGACACCCCTTCCTTGTAAGCGCGTTCGATCGCAGGGAAAGAAAGGGGGGGCATGCCGCCCCTTTCATCGTTATCCATTTTATGACAAACACGGCGCGATCTCAACCGTTCTCTTCCGCTCTCGGCTCATTACCCTTCCAGCGAACGCAAATAGAGGTCGGTCGTGTCCCTCATCCATTCTTTGAATTCGGGATAGATTTTACGATATTGTCCGAAAAAGGCTCTGTATTGGGAGTGGTGCCCGGGCACCGGCTCGTACCGTTTGGCGATCTTCACCATCGCTCGCGTCCCGTCCTGCAGGGACGGATAGACGCCGGCGGCCGCAGCCGCGCAGATGGCCGCCCCCAGGCAAGGCGCCTGATGATCCTCCGGTACGTTGACCGCCACGTTGCTTACGTCCGCATGGATTTGCAGAAACACGTCCGAATTGGCCGTGCCGCCCGCGACATTGATCTCGCGGATCGGAAACCCGTTGTCCCGGAATTGCGCGAGCAGGTTTTCCGTTCCGTACGCGATGCCTTCCATCAGCGCGCGGTACATGTGGGCGCGGGTATGGTGGAGGGACATCCCGTAAAACATTCCCCGAACCTTCGAATCCAGGTAAGGATGGCGGTTTCCCTGCCAGTAATCGAGCACGACCAAGCCTTCCGAGCCGATCGGCAGCGCGGCCGCCTCCCGGTTCAGGAGATCGAAGGGACTTTCTTTGCCGCCTTCGAGGTCGCGGCAAAATTCCCTGCGGTACCAACTGAGGATCGAACCGGACGAGACCTGCCCCCGGTAGGCCGTGTAGTACCCTTTCAACAGGTTGTCCGGACCGGCGTTGATTCCGGCTTCATGGAACATCGGCTCCTCGGTCAGCACCATGGCCAGGTTGGAAGAGCCCGTGATCAGCGCGACCTTGCCGGGTTCGCATACGCCCATGCCAAGCACGGCGATGGACGAATCGATCCCGCCCTGCGCGACCAGCGTCTGCGGATCGAGCCCCAGCTCATCCGCTGCTTCGCGAGACAAGGTTCCGATCCGATCGCCGACGGCGTAGACCCGCTCCCGCGGGAATTTCCCCACCGCTTCCTCCAACCCGACCGCTCGGTAGAACGCTTCGGCGAACCGGCCGTCCCGCGCATTGTAGCCCCAATTGCAGGAGTTGTTGATGTTCATGCTCCACTCTCCGGTTAACCGGAAAGTGAGCCAGTCTTGGTACTCGCAGAAGACGTCCGCCTCGTCGTAATTCCGGCGTTCGTTCCTTTTCAGCCACAGCAGCTTGCCCGGCATCCATTCGGCGGACAGTCTTTCCCCGGTCAACTCCGCGATGTCGAGAACTTCCCGCGATGCGCGGACATCCATCCATATCAAGCAGTCACGGACCGGCGTCCCGTCCTTCTTGCAAAGCACGACG
The DNA here is from genome assembly GCF_029360585.1 of Cohnella caldifontis. GTDB lineage: Bacteria > Bacillota > Bacilli > Paenibacillales > Paenibacillaceae > Cohnella > Cohnella caldifontis. Next base: position 472,404 of record NZ_JAQZSJ010000001.1, read on the forward strand.
CTGCAGCTGGTGGTGGCCGCAGCCAGTCCCAGAATCCGCTCCTTGGGAATACCGGTCGTCTCCATGACCGAGCGGATGCCCGTCTTCAGGGCATTCCACCAGTCGTCCGGCGACTGCTCCGCCCATCCGGGATGTGGATGCCGCGTCGCGTAGTCCGTGGAAGCAAAGCCCAGACGTTCCCCGTTCAGGCCATAGAGACCGACCCGGAGGCTGCCCGTCCCGCCGTCGATTCCTACTAGAATGTCCCTGCCCATGTTTGATTTCCCCTCCCCGCTCCTTCGTTAATACCGATGAAGCGGAAAATCTCGGTCGACGGAATCGATCAATGCCGCGACCAGCCGGCCGACTTGTTCCAGGTCTTTCAGGTCGCAGCTTTCCATCGGCGAATGGCTGTAACGGTCGGGCGTTCCCATGTCGAGACAAGGAATGCCGTCGTTCTCCAGCTGCAGATAGGCCGTGTCGGACAAAGCTCCCCTGGCCGCGCTTCTCTGCAGCGGGATCCCGTTCTCTTGCGCGGCCTTCTTAAGCAGCTCGTACAGTCCTTTATGCGCGATATTGCCGTTGAGCGTCCCTTTTCCGTGGAAATTGAACAACGTGACCGCGGGACCGCCGCCCAGCACGACGTTGTTGACCGATTTCTGGTCCGGCGTGTCCCCGGCTCCCGGTCCCAACAGGCAGATGGCCATGTCCGTCTTGACGGAACGGGCCGCCATCATCGCTCCCCTCGCGTTGAACTCCTCCATGACGGTGCCGACGAGATGGACCGTGCATTTCGGCGGTTTGGCCTTGATCGCGGACGCGATTTGCAGCAGGTTGACCAGCCCGGCCGCGTCATCGAGATACGTTCCGCCTATCCGGTCGTTCAAGAGCTCCACGAATCGCGGGGCGAACGTAATCGGACAGCCGACCTCGATGCCCAACTCGCGCACTTGCCGTTCGCTGACCGCGCCGATGTCGATGAACAGCGTCGAAAACGGATCCACCTTCGCTTTCTCGTCGTTCGATTGGATGTGGTATGCTTTGGCGCCGATGATCCCCGGGTAAAATCGGCCGTCTTCGCTGCCGACCATGACCGCGTTCCCTTGCGCGATCTTCTCGGAAATCCCGCCGACCCTCTCGAAGCGGATGAATCCGTCCGGCTCGATCCGGCTGATGACGAAGCCGATCACGTCCATGTGCGCGAAGACCATCAGGCTCGGGGCTTCGGGATCCGTTCCCTCGAAGGTGGCGATCACGTTGCCGAGCTTGTCGATCTTGACATGGTCCGCGTACGCCTCCACGTCCGCTTTGAATTGATAGGCCATTCGCGATTCGTAGCCGGAAAGGCGGATCGTGGCCATATACGTCTTCAGTTTGTCCTTTAACTCTTCCCGCCTCATGAGTCCATCGCCCTTCGACATTTGAATGATCCTTTGTGATCGAATAGTTTCTTTTATTTGTTTTTTATTATAGGGGCCGGAAACTCGAATGTAAAGGACCCGTGTCATCTATGTTTACATGAATGAATGCTAGTCGACGATCTGCCGGTACCGGTCGGCCGTCATCAGCTTGCCCAGCTCCGCTTCGAGATCCCCTTCCACCTCGATTTCCACGATCCACCCTTCGCCGTAAGGATCCCGGTTGACCTGCTCCGGCCGGTCAACCAAGGACGCGTTCACCCGCGTCACTTTCCCGGTCACGGGACTGTACAGTTCCGATACTGTCTTGATCGATTCGATCGACCCCATGCTTTCGCCCGCGTATACGCCGGCGCCGACCTCCGGCGTTTCCACGAACACGATGTCCCCCAACAGGCATTGCGCATGGTCCGTGATGCCGACGCGAACGGTCTTTCCTTCGACCGCTTCCGCCCATTCATGCTCTTCGCTGTACCGTAAATTCTCCTTCACTTCGCTCATCGTTCGCACCTCTTCCCACAGGATAAAATTCGATAAGGACCCGTAACGGTTCGTCAAACGCCGCAGGAGCAATTCAGCACGGGCTTGCGGGCCGCCGTCGCCTCGTCCAGCCGTTTGACCGCCGTCGTATGGGGTGCGTTCAAGACCAGTTGAGGATCCGTCTCCGCTTCCCGGACGATCCGGATCATCGTCTCGATGAAGGCGTCGAGCGTTTCCTTGCTCTCCGTTTCGGTCGGCTCGATCATGAGGCATTCTTCCACGTTCAGCGGGAAATAGATCGTCGGAGGATGGTAACCGAAATCGAGCAGCCGCTTGGCCGCGTCCAGCGTTCTCACCCCGTGCTCCTTCAGCCGTTTGCCGGACAGCACGAACTCGTGCTTGCAGACGCCCGGGTAGGGCACGTCGAAATACGGGCTCAAGCGGCTCCGCATATAGTTGGCGTTCAGCACCGCCAGCTCCGATACGCGCCGCAGCCCTTCCGGACCGTAGGTTCGGATGTAGGCGTAAGCCCGCACGAGGATGCCGAAGTTGCCGGAGTAGGCTTTCACCCGCCCGATGGATCGGGGCCGATCCCAATCCCAGCCGTAGCGGCCGTCTTCCCTGCGGATCACGGTCGGCCGGGGCAGGAAAGGAACGAGCTCGCGCTTGACGCCGACGGGTCCCGCGCCCGGGCCGCCGCCTCCGTGAGGCGTGCTCATCGTTTTGTGCAAATTCAGGTGCACGACGTCGAAGCCCATGTCCCCCGGCCGAGCGATGCCCATGATCGCGTTGGAATTGGCGCCGTCGTAATAGAGCAGGCCGCCCGCATCGTGCACGATTTCGGCGATCTCCACGATCCGTTTTTCGAACAGGCCGAGCGTGTTCGGATTCGTCAGCATGAGCGCGGCGGTGTCGCTGCCGACCGCGGCGCGGAGCGCCTCCAGGTCGACCATCCCTTCGGCGTCGGAAGGGACCGTCACCGTCTCGAATCCGGCGACGGTCGCGCTCGCCGGATTGGTGCCGTGCGAGGTGTCCGGCACGATCACCTTCGTCCGGGTTTCCCCTCGGCTCTCGTGGTAGGCCCGGATCAACATAAGCCCGGTCCACTCGCCGTGCGCGCCCGCGGCGGGCTGAAGCGTTACCTGTTCCATGCCGGTGAGGGCGGCGAGATCGTTCTGCAGCGTGTACAGCAGCTCCAGCGCTCCCTGGATGCTCTCCTCCGGCTGGTATGGATGGATTTTGGCGAACCCGGCGAACCGGGCGACGTCTTCGTTGATTTTGGGGTTGTATTTCATCGTGCACGAGCCCAGCGGATAGAAGCCGTTGTCGATGCCGAAATTCCGGCGGGACAGCTCCGTGTAATGCCGGATCACGTCGACTTCGCAAACCTCCGGCAGCTCGGCCGGCTTGCGGCGAAGCATCGCTTCGGGAATCGCCGAGGACGTCTCGATCTCCGTCACGTCGCACTCCGGCAATGAATAGGCGACGCGCCCCGGCCGGCTCATTTCGAAGATCAGCGCTTTTTCCGGTTTCATAGACACGCCTCCGTTTCACGGACGAATCCGTCGATTTCGTCTTTGGTTCTGCGTTCGGTGACGGCCAGCAGCACGTGCCCTTCCAGCTCGGGATAGGCGGATCCCAGGTCGTATCCTCCGATGAATCCGGCTTGCAGAAGCTTGGCGTTCAGCGCCGTCACGTCCGTCCCGGCCGGAAGCTTGACGACGAATTCGTTGAAGAAGGGCGCTCCGAACGGAAGGGTCACGCCAGGTACGGATGCGAGCCGGCCTGCGGCATAATGCGATTTCCGAACGTTCAATCGTGCGACCTCGATCAGCCCCGCTTTTCCCATGACCGACAAATACACCGAAGCGGACAAGGCCATCAGCGCCTGGTTCGAGCAGATGTTCGAGGTGGCTTTCTCCCGCCGGATATGCTGCTCGCGGGCCTGCAGCGTAAGCACGAAGCCCCGTTTCCCGTCGCGGTCGGTCGTCTGGCCGACGATGCGCCCCGGAATTCGCCGCATGAGCGGCTCCGACACCGCGAAGAACCCGCATGTCGGACCGCCGAGCGAAGCCGGAATGCCGAGAGGCTGCGCGTCGCCGACCGCGATGTCCGCCCCCAGCTCGCCGGGCGCTTCCAGGAGGCCCAGCGACATCGGGTTGACGCTCATGACCAGCAGGCTTTGTCTGGCGTGGACGAGCGGTTCGATCGCCCGGATGTCTTCCAGGCCGCCGAAGAAGTTCGGGGTCTGTACCAGCACGGCGGCCGTGTCGTCGTCAACCGCTTCGGCCAGCCGCGCGAGGTCGGTCACGCCGTCCCGGCAGCCGACTTCGACGACCTGCAGGCCGAGGCCGCGCGCGGACGTCATCAGGATTTCCCGCGCTTCCGGATGGACCGCCCGGGAGACGACGACGCGCTTGCGCTTCGTCGCCCCGCTCGCGAGCGCGGCCGCTTCGGCCAGGGCCGTGGCGCCGTCGTACATGCTCGCGTTGGCGACCTTCATGCCGGTCAGTTCGCAGATATACGATTGGAATTCGAAGATCGCTTGGAGCTCGCCTTGGCTGATCTCCGGCTGGTAGGGCGTATAGGCCGTGTAAAATTCGGAGCGCGAGATGACGTGGTTCACGACGACCGGGAGATGGTGATCATAGAGGCCGGCGCCGAGAAAGCAGGCATGGCGTTCGAAATCGGCATTGCGGTCCGCCAGTCCGCGCAAATGCTTGAGCAGCGCGGATTCGTCCAGTCTTCCGGATATCGGCAAGACGCCGGAGTAACGGATCGACGGAGGGATGTCGGCGAACAGCTCCTGGACGGAGCCCACGCCGATCGTTTTCAGCATTTCGGCTTCATCCTGTTCCGTCATCGGCAAATATCGATGCTTGCTCATGATGGTTCTCCTTCCCTGGATGGCTGCGATTTTTTATAGAAGGGGGTTTTCACGACGACGGCCTTGAGCCGTTTGCCGCGGATATCAACCCAGACCTCCGTGCCGAGTCCGGCGTATTCGCTGTCCAGCAGCGCCAGGCCCAGTCTGCGCTTCAACGTCGGCGACTGCGTACCCGTCGTGATTTCGCCGACGGTACGGTTCTGGACGAAGACCGGGTAATGCGATCTCGGAATGCCGCGGTCCACCATTTCCAAACCGACCAGCTTGCGTTTCAAGCCTTCCTCCTTCTGCCGGGCCAGCGCTTCCCGGCCGATAAAGCCTCCCGTCTTATCCAGCTTCACGAACATCCCCAGACCCGCTTCGAGCGGCGTTATCCGTTTGGACAGCTCCTGCCCGTACAGCGGCAGCCGGGCTTCGAAACGCAGCGTATCCCGCGCGCCCAGCCCGGCGGGAATGAGGCCGTCGGGTTCTCCTGCCTGCAGGAGACCGGTCCATACGTGCGGGGCGTCGCCCGCGTCGACGTAGATTTCGAACCCATCTTCCCCGGTATACCCGGTTCGGGAGACGATCGCCTTGCGTCCGCACACCTCGGCGTCGAACCGGAAATGGAAGGGCGGAAGCTCTCCGACGTCGTCCGCGGCGACCCGGGCCATAATCCGGGCGGCGAGCGGTCCCTGCAGCGCCAGCAGCGCCGTCCGTTCGGACCGGTCCTCGAGAACGACATCCCCGATCAGATGCTCGTTCAGCCATTCGAAATCCGCTTCGGCATTCGACGCGTTGACGACGAGAAGAAACTGATCCGGGGCGATCTTGTACGCCAGCAAATCGTCTACGACGCCGCCTTCGGGAACGCACATCAGCGTGTATTGCGCCTGGCCGGGCTTCAGCCTGGAGACGTCGTTCGTCGTCAGTTGCTGCAGGAACGTCTCCGCGTACTGTCCCGTCACCCAGATTTCCCCCATGTGGGAGACGTCGAACAGTCCCGCTTGACCGCGGACCGCGTCGTGCTCCATCTGAATGCCGTAAAACTGCACCGGCAGCTCCCAGCCCCCGAAATCGATGCACCGGACCGCGGGATAACCGGCATAATAGGGAAACAGCGGCGTCCGTTTCAAAATCCATCACCTCTCGTCGTCATCTCGCGAAAAAAAAGCAAAAGGACAGGCAGAAGAATGCGCCCGGCGCCGCGCGATCCGCGCGTCCGGCGATCCTTCCGCTCTGTCCTTTGTACCTGAGAGTTACCTCACATATCATGTTACGATCATGCGAGTTTCCCCTTGGGTGATCCTGCATGCAGGATTCTCTCCAGAGAAGCGTCCGGTAAAGGTCCTTTTGCCTGAGAGATTCACCCATACGGGCTTACTCCTTCGGCGTTACCGCGATACGGGTAATCTCTCCCGTTACCATCATCCGCATATTCGGTTGGTTAATGCTGCCATTGCTTTGCTCTTATTTATACTCCATACGACATATGATGTCAACTAATATTTCATGAATCTCACTTCTGATTTTATTCGATCTCCTCGTTGCCCGCTTTTCCCTTGCTTCGCTCGTTTAACCGGTTTTCCGCCATTTCCTTGAGGCGGAACTTCTGGATTTTGCCGTTGCCGGTCAGCGGCCATTCGGCCGCGGTGACGAACCAGACGTGCCGGGGCACCTTGAATTTCGCCAAATGCTCCCGGCAGTACTCGAGAATTTCGGTCCTCGTGCAAGCATGGCCCGGGCGCAATTCCACGAATGCGGCGCCCGTCTCCACCGTCGCCGGATCTTTGACGCCGACGACATAGGCCTGGGCGACGGCCGGATGTTTGTTGATGACGTCCTCGACTTCCTTCGGCGATACGTTCTCTCCCGAAATTTTATATTGCTCCTTGCTGCGGCCCAGCAGCTCGATGTAGCCGCGCTCGTCTAGACGCCCCAAATCCCCGGTGCGGAACCAGCCGTCCTTGTCGATCGCGGCGAACGTTTCCTCAGGTTTATTATAATATCCTCGGGTCACGATGTTTCCCCGCACGGTCAACTCGCCCACGGCGCCAACCGGCAAATCCTCGCCCGTCGCCGGATCCACCGTTTTGTACTGCACGTTGGCCCCGCTGAACTCCGCCATTCCGCTTGCCCCGCCCGGCTTGATCCGGCCGACTCTCGTCACGACGGTCTCGATGGCGTCGCCGATTTCGGTGTGCGCGGTCGAAGCCGTCACCTCGGTGCCGCCGTACCCGGTGCAGATTTCCGTCAGCTTCAGAATGTCGATGGCGCGCTGCCAGACGGATACCGGCGCCGGCGCCGCCGCGCACATGAGCGCATAAAGCGAGCGGAGATCGTAGTTCGGCACTTCGGGATGATTGATGAGGGCGACCAGCATCGAAGGCACGCACAGCATGTCGTTCACCTGGTACCGTTCGATGATTTGCAGCGTTTGGAGCGGAGAAAAGCCGGGGACCATGACGTGGGCGCCGCCGACGAAGGAGAGCGCCAGAATGCCTTCGACGAGCGCGAAAACATGGTATAAGGGCAATGCGGTGAAGATGCGGCGGCCGTCCTCGAACCCCCGGCTCATCGCGGTGGCGAACGCGCAGCGCAGGAACATGTCGTGCGTCAGCATGACGCCTTTGGGCTGTCCGGTCGATCCGGACGTATAGATGATGTCGGCGACTTCATCCGGATACCGGGACGCAGCGGCGCGCTCCTCCAGCGCTTCGTCGGACACTTCATGCTGCAAAGCAAGGAAATCGTTCCAGGGCAGGAAAAGGTCTTCAGGCGCCTTGTCCGTATTCTGGATGCAAACCATCCGCTGAAGCTTGGGCAAATCGCCGCAAATCTTCATGACGCTCTCCGTATGTTGGACGCCGCCGGCGAGTTGGTGGAGGAACAACCAGCGGCTGTCGGATTGCCGCAACACGTACTTCAGCTCTTCCCCGCGCAGCATCGTATTGATCGGCACGCAGACGGCGCCGATCTGCCAAATGGCGATCATCAGCGACACCGTCTCCGGCTCGTTGGCCATGATCATGGCCACGTGGTCCCGTCTGGCGACGCCGAGCCGAAGGAGCGCTTTCGCGTAACGCGCCGCCCCGTCCCAAATATCGGCGTAGGTGAAAACCCGTTCCTCCGTCATCACCGCGGGCCTGGTCCCGTAACGCTTCGCCTGCTCCCGGAAATGCTCCGGCAGCGTGCGCTTGGGCCATTCCGGATAACGCGCCGCCAAAGCCTCCCTGCGTTCTTGCGCGGACAACACCGACATCGTAAGCTCCCCCTTAATTTTTGGATGCGAGGCCCCATTTCTCCAATTGGCGTTCCGTAAGCACGATCATGGAGGCATTGGCCTGGGCTTTCAGTTGCCCCTCTTCCCCCGTGATCTTGGCTTCCACTTCGATCAGCCGGCTCGTCCGTTTGACCGGCCGGCCCGTAATGCGCAGCCGCTCTCCGCTCTGGATCGGTTCCAAATAACGGATGTCCAGCTTGGCGGTCATCGCGACCAGTCCCAGGAAATGCGGAACGTAGCCGGCGGCTTCGTCCAGCAGCGACGCGGTGATGCCGCCGTGCTGGATGCCCGGCCAACCGTTCATTTCCTCGGTGCAGCGGTACTCCGCGACGACCTCATCCCCGACTTTCTCGAACGCGATATGCAAACCCCGCGGGTTGTCCTTTCCGCAGACGAAGCAATGGTTCAGTTCCAATGTTCGGACTCCCCTTTCAACCTTGCGTTAAAAATGCCATTCCAGCTGCCTTCCGCCGACGACGTGGTAGTGCAGGTGGAACACCGTCTGTTGGCCGTGCTTTCCGATGTTGGTGACGACCCGGAACCCGTTATCCGCCACTCCCGTAAGCTTGGCGACTTCTTGGACGGCGAGGTGGATTTCGCCGATCAGCGGCTTGTCCGCCTCCTGGATGTCCATGACTGAAGCGATATGCTTCTTGGGAATGACCAGCACATGGACCGGCGCAACGGGGTTAATGTCGTGGAAAGCCACGACGTGCTCGTTCTCGAACACTTTGTTCGACGGGATTTCACCCTTCACGATACGGCAAAACAAACAATCCAACGTTCCCTCGCTCCTTTTCCGTCATTTTCCTATGCACATCCTCATTTTAAAGCGTTGTCCCGCCGATTGCCATCCTTCTTCTTCCACCCGGGAACCCCAAGGGGCTTGTGCCGGATCGCCGCCGGCAGCACCGACCCGATGTACGGAAAAATCGGACAACGCTGATTCATGCGAGGGATCGGAAGCGAGCGCAAAAATTGCGGTAAGAAAGAAAGTTTCTTAATTCCTTTCTAACCATGGGATTCAACCTCAAGTTAAGAAAGAAAATTTCTTAATTCCTCTTTCAACACAGGGTTCAACGGCCAGTTAAGAAAGAAAATTTCTTAATTCCTCTCTAAACACGGGTTCACCGGCCAGTTAAGAAAGAAAATTTCTTAATTCCTCTCTAAACACGGGTTCACCGGCCAGTTAAGAAAGAAAATTTCTTAATTCCTCTCTAAACACGGGTTCAACGGCCAGTTAAGAAAGAAAATTTCTTAATTCCTCTCTAAAGACGGGGTTCCGGTTCAACCGCCGGTAAAATAGATAAGTTCCTAATCTCCCGATCGACAAGATCACATGACGATGGTTGACCTGGAACACATCTTTCTCCACAAGCCTGCTCCACTCTTCCATCTCACCACTTCTTTCAGGACATTCGCTCGGATCCTGCCTTCATTCTTCCGGACAAACTTGTCCCAATGTCCATGTTTATCGAAAAAAATGCGTTGAGAATGTTGGATTCCATGCGTTCAATTTACCAGAAAAAACGAAAAGGATGAAACCTGAGCTTCACCCCGAAAAGTTACAAAATGCAATAGATATAAAAACCGTGCGGCTGTTCAGCCGCACGGCAGAAGATCAGATTCAGCCCGCCATGTCGTATCCTTGGTCCTCGATCGCTTCTTTGATGGCCTCGAGCGCGACTTTGGATTCGTCGTACTCCACCGTCACCAGTCCCGCGTTCAAATCGACTTTCCCGGACGCGCCGAGCTGCCCGACCGCGCCTTCCACCGCTTTCACGCAATGTCCGCAGGACATGCCTTCGACTTTCAGCGTTACCGTGCTCATCCCGATCTCTCCTTCGCTTTACTTGATCAGCTTGTTCATCGTGATCATAAGCTCCTTCACGACCTCGCGGTCGCCCTCCTGGATGCGTTCGATCACGCAGCTGTTCATATGGTGCTCGAGCAGCAGCTTTCCCACGCCGTTCAGCGCGGATTGGACGGCCGCGATCTGGTTCAGGACGTCGTCGCAATACGTGTCTTTCTCGATCAAGCCTTTCAATCCGCGAACCTGTCCTTCGATCCGGTTCAGGCGGCAAATGAGGTTGCTTTTCACTTTGTCGGAGTGGTGGCTTTTCCGCTCCGTCCCCTCGGAATGGCAGGTTTCCGCTTCCGGGATTGCCGTATGCTCGTGCTCCATGGTTCCGCCTCCTTGACGACTTGCTCTTATCGTATCATACCCCCGCAGGGTATATCAAGAGGTCGCCGCGCGCGGAGCGTGGATCTCGGGAATCGGAACTTTCGCCCCGTCGAAATCGGTACCGAAATAGAAGCTCGGATAGCAAGGCTGGTTGTACGCGACGTTGGAGCTGCTTCGGTACGTAAGTCTGTACCGTAGAATCTCCAGCCAGATATACGTGCGTCATGCCGGATTCTCTCATCATGAACCTCCCGTCGCTTACATGTAACCAAATACATCTTATTATAGATGTCCGACGATTCCGGCAGATGCAAAAAAACCGATCTTTTTGTTCAAAAACCAGAGATTCGTTCCGCGAACCGAAAATCGTGAAAATGCGGGGAGCGAGCGGAATCGGATTAGGCGTAAGGCTTGCTCATTCGTGGGGGCAGGCGGTAGGCGCAAATTTTGCGGTTTGAGCGAGGGCTCGTCTTCGGAAGCACTCTGTAGACGCAAATATTTGCGGTTAGTGCGAGGGTTCGTCTTCTGTCTGAAAAACCGGGCTGTAGGCGCAAAGTTCGTGGTTAGAGCGTCCGGCAAGGCGGTCCATCCTTTAGCCGGATATCGCTGTTCGAATGTTCCTTTACTCCTCGTTTGTCGCGGGAATCATCCTCCAGTTAAGAAAGAAAGTTTCTTAATTCCTCTCTAAACACGGGGTTCAACCTCCAATTAAGAAAGAAAGTTTCTTATTTCCTCTCTAAACACGAGCTTCAACCTCCAGTTAAGAAAGAAAGTTTCTTAATTCCTCTCTCAACCCGGGGTTCATCCGCCGGTTAAGAAAGAAAGTGTCTTAATTCCTCTCTCTACACGGGGTTCACCCGCCAGTTAAGAACGAAAGTTTCTTAATTCCTCTCTCTACACGGGGTTCACCCGCCAGTTAAGAACGAAAGTTTCTTAATTCCTCTCTCTACACGGGGTTCACCCGCCAGTTAAGAACGAAAGTTTCTTAATTCCTCTCTCTACACGGGGTTCACCCGCCAGTTAAGAAAGAAAGTTTCTTAATTCCTCTCTCAACACGGGGTTCACCCGCCAGTTAAGAAAGAAAGTTTCTTAATTCCTCTCTCAACACGGGGTTCATCCGCCGGTTAAGAAAGAAAGTTTCTTATTTTCTCTCTAGACACCGGGTTCAACCTCCTGTTAAGAAATAAAGTTTCTTAATTCCTCTCTCCCCACTATTCTCCTGCTTCAGCCACGAGTTAAAGATGAATGCGACTCAACTCCTCCTAACGTGAAGGTTCCGAGTACCACTCGCCGCCCTTTCCGGTAAATGCGCTCTCTGGGGATGGGCAAAATATACCGTTAAAAAGACCTCTCGAAGTCCTTCATCGATCGTCATGATCACATGACGTTGATTGACCTGGAACACATCCTCCTCCAGCAGTCTGCTCCAATCTTCCGTCTCGCACGGGAACGTGCAAACTTGCAGCGATACAGAAAAAGCCGCAGGTCGTGGCATCCTTCATGATCCAGCAGCTTAAACCCGTTCTTGAAATTCCACAATCACGGAACTTGGCGACTTCTTTTAGAACGTTCGCTCGAGTCTTGCCTTCTTTCTACCGAGCGAAATTGTCCCAGAGGCCATTCTCACCGAAAAAAATGCGCTTCAGAATGTTCGGTTACATATGTATTAATTCCGAAATGTTCAGAAAAACCTTCGACCGCAAGAGGGCCGAAGGTTTTCCGAAGGTTCTGGATAAAGGCGCTTGGATTACTGTACGAGCGGTCTGTCCCACTCGATCTGGTTCTCGGCCAGCCGGACCAATACGACCGCGAGCTGGGCCACCGTAACCGGGTCGTTCGGGCGGAACTCGCCGGATTGCGGGGTCAGCAGGCCGAGTTTCAGCGCCAGCGCCGCGGCACCCGGGTGGGCGACGGCATTGGCGTCCGTCAGCCTGGTGAAGTCCGGCAGATCCGCGAGCTTCGCGGACAGCTTCTCGTACCCCGTGACTTTGCTCAAAAAGACGGCCAATTGGTCCCGCGTCAACGGAGATTCCGGATTCAGCTTCGCTTGGGGATCGGAAACGAGCCATTTGCGCTCGAGCAGTTGATTCACCGCCGCGTATTCCGGAGAGCCCGGCTCGACGTCGGCGAACGGCTTGGGCGCGTCGCCCGCTACCGTACCGTACGATTCGTTCAAGCTCAGATACGGGTTCAGGGCCGAAGCGAGCATGCGGACCAAATCGCCCTTCGTAGCCTTGCGGTCCGGATGGACGAGGCCTTCATCGTCCGGCCGGATCACCCCGTGCTCCAGCATCGTCTTCAGCGCGTCTTCACCCCAGTGCCCTTCGATATCCTTGGGCGTTGCGGCGGGAACTTGGGCAGCCGGGGAGGAGTAGAGCTCGATCCACTGTCCGGTCACGGCATCCAGGGAGCGGTACAGCCCCTGCTTGGTCTCCGCATCCACCAACTGATACACCAGCTTGATCGCCGGATTCACGTATTTCCCCGGAGGCGTCACGTAATAGCCCCCATAACGCGTGAAGGCAAGCTCCAACTCCGCCTTCTTGAGGTAGAGGGCTTTGGCTTGATCTTCGGTCAAAGAGGCTTTCAGCGTGTCCATCTTGCGGAAAGACGCCTCGTCGGGAGTCGCGGGGCCGTAATAGTTGTACAATTTGCCCTTGCCGTCCAGCGTAACCGAGAGCACGTCGTTTTGGACCGGAATGCCGTTATGGAACAACTGATAGGATACCGACGTGTATTCCGATTGGTTCTCGCTGCCGACGTTCACGGCCGGCTTCGCGACCCGGCGGTACGAAGCGATGTTCGGCACGTTGGCGGAGACCCATTCGTCCGCGATCCGGTAGGCTTCGTCGACGGACAGCGGCTTGTTCGCGGACGGCTGCTCCTGCGGGTAGCCGGGGCCGTAGAAATCGACCCGGAAGCTTAAAATCTGCCCCGTGGCCGCGTCGACTTCGGCCCAACGGCCGTTAAAAGGCGAGTTTTTCTCATCCTGCCAACGAAGCGACCAGGTGTCATGGCCGCCGTTGCGCCCTTTCTGCAGGGAACGGCTGACCAGCGTGTATCCTTCCGGCAGATCGGCCGACGCCGCCACCTTGGCCGCGGCTTCTTCGGCGGTGACCGCTTTCGGCGCGAAAGGCTTGGCCGGTTCGGGCATCGCCGCGTATTCCGGCGGTTTCGCGGAGACCGGATTCACGACGCCGTCCAACCATTCCCCGGTTTGGGCGTCCATCTGGCCGATCGGCACGGCCGGCGCGTAAATCAAATGCCAGCTGTCCGGCGACGGGTTCCCGTAGGGGCCGGAGGAGGCGTAAGCCAATTGCAGCTTCAGGTCCGTTTCCAAACGTTTCTTGGCTTCCTCGGCCGTCACTTTGGGCTGGGAGGAAGGAAAGGCCAAGCTGTCGGCGTAGGACGAGAACGAAGTCACGACGCCTTCGCCGCTGACGGAGATCTGGAGACTTTGCCCGTTCACGAGTACGCCGTCGTGGTAAGACGTGAACATGAAATCGTAGGATACGGGACCGAACAAGGGCGTAACCGTGAACCCTTTGCCGTAAAACGCGGGGTCTTCCTGCAGCTTCTGTCCTTTCATGGACGGAGCGGCTTCCTCCAAAAACTTCTTGGCGATCTCCAGCGCTTGGCTTCGCGTGACTTTCGGAGGGTAGGCCGAGGCGCCTCGGGTCATTTCGTAAGGCAAGTATACGTTCCTCAAGTCGCCGGTCATGGCGTCCACGCGGACCGAAAAACCGGTGGAGGAGTTCCCGTTCCGGATGACGAAACTGATCTCCCACATCGGGCTTCCGCCGCTGCCCGGACCGTATGGCGAATCGTCGGTCAAGCGGGTGTCCTGAATCTCCGCTTGGGACAATACGGGAAACAGCTTGCGGACTTTGGCCGCCGCTTCCTCTTGCGTGACTTTCACGTCTTTCGCCGTCAGCGAATTTCCGGAAGCCGCTGACGCCTCCGCCGTGGAGGATGCGGCGGAAGCCGACGCATATCCCGTGCCGGTCGCGATTCCCTCTGCCGCCCCTGCCGCGGGAACGGCCGCTCCGAACAGCAGCACGGCCGCCATCGTCCCCATCACCTTCGCGCGATTGCTCGTCTGGGATCGCTTGCTTTTTGCAGACATCCATCTTCATCCTTTCCTGGAACGTTCCGATATGCCGCCGTCTCTAGATGCCGATACGCTAGACGGTAATACGCGCAAGGGGAGGGAAAGTTTTCCTGATTCCCGACTTTTAAGGAAATCTTTATATACGCTTATAGGGGCAGAAAAAAAGCCCGACTCGTCGCGAGACCGGGCGGCCGCATTGACTCCGTGCCGTATTTACGCTTGTTTCGTCAATCAGGCAGCGATCAACGTCGCGCCTCGATCAAGTCGTGGTTCAATTCGCGAATGAACGTCAGGATCTCGTGATTCACCCTCTCCGGCGCTTCCGTCGCCAGACTGTGGCTGTGATCCTGGAAAAACACGGCTTTCGCCCCGGGAACCGAGCGGGCCGCGAGCAGGGAAATCTCCGCCGAGATGATGTCGTCCTGCATGCCGCATAGGAGCAGCGTCGGCACCCTCACCCGGCTCAGGATTTCGGCGAGCTCTTCATTCGTCTCCGCTTCGGGAAACGGTTTCCGCTGATTCAGCCGAAGCTCTTCGGGCGTCATCGCGCCGAAGCTCCGGATCGCGTTTTCCAACGCGGCTTCCCTTCGCCTCAAGCGCACGGGATCGGTAGTCGGCACTTCATACAAGAGCGGTTGTTTCCGAAGGGATTCGGCCAACTTTTGCGGATCTTTCGCTCCTTCCACGGTCCGGAGCCGGGCGCGGGAGCTGTCGCCTCCCCTGCGGTCGTGGGGAGCGCCGACGATGGAAACGAACCCTTTGAGCGCTTCCGGATGCTCCAGAGCCAGCCTCCATCCTACCCCCGCGCCATGGGATACGCCGGCGTAGAGAAAAGTCCCCAAGCCGAGCTTCCGGGAGAACGCGTATACGTCTTCCGCCCAAATGTCAAGCAATCGGGCGCCAAGGTCTTCGAAAACATGGGTCGATTTCCCATATCCGCGGAGGGTGATCTGATAGACCCGGATCCCCGGATTGTGCCGGGCGAGCACTTCCAAGTAAGAATCCTTGCCGAAACCGGACATGGCGGATACGATGACTTCGTTTCCGCTCCCGAATTCCTCATAATACAACTCCGCGCCGTTCGCTTCGAGTATCGGCATCGTGGTCCTCCCTCATCCGTTATCCGTCATTCCTTGCGCCGGACTCGCGCGTGCCGGCGGAAGCGCCGAACAAATCGTACAACCGGAAAGCCAGCATCAAATGGAACCGCTGGTCCGCGTCGTCGATATCCAGTTCGACGATCTGCCTGATTTTTTCCAGCCTGTACTTCATGGAACTGCGGTGAATGAACAGCAAATTGGCGGTTTCCTTGATGTTGCCGTTCGTCTGCAAATACACGCGAAGCGTATCCAGCAAATCCTGGTTTTTACCGTTGCCATGCTTCAGCAAGGAGCCCAAATAAGTGTCGATGAACAGATGCACGGCCACCGGGTCTCCAACCTGGTAAAGCACCGAGTAGGACCCCAGCTGGTTAAACGTCATGTAGCCTTGTTGGGGAAACCGGTTGCAGAGCAGCGTCAGCGTTTTCTGCGCCTGCTTGTATCCGAAATGGTAATCTTTGAGCTTTTTCGTTTCCTGGCTGATCCCGATATGGAGGAATACATGGTCCGTTTCGGTTCGGATCAGACGCTCGATGCGCTCGTAAAACGACTTCCAAAAGTCGTTGTCCCTCAGCACTCTTTCTTTGGGAACGATCGCGATGTAATGGCCGTCGCTCCGCGTCAGAAAGAGGCTCGGTTCTTTGCGCGCGCATTGATCGCGGATCAGCTCCCAAATCCGGTTTTTCTTGGCCTCGTCCTCCAGAATGTTGGAAGACCGGTGCTCGGCTTGGGTTTTGTCGAATTCAAAGGAAAAGATCGCGATGCAATGGGGCTGCGTGATGTCCCAGTTCAGCAGATGGGCGTACTCCAAAATTTTCGCTTCGTCCGCGATCCGTTCCACGAACAGCTGATTGAAAAAACCGTCCTTCACCTGTTCGTGAACGTCCAGCACGAGCTTCTGCTTCACGAATTGCGTGGCGTACACGCTGAGGGCATGGTTCACCGTCATGCGCAGCACGAGGTCCAGCCGTTCGTTCGGGATGACCAAACCGAGATAGCCGACGGAATCCCCGCCGGCCACTACCCTCCATAAGCCGAGCTGGAAGCTGCCCGGTTCCGTCAGCCAATATTCGGACTGCACGAATTTCATCAGCGATTTTTTGTCCCGTTCCACCGCTTCCAGGATGGCCTCTTGAATCGGCTCATCCTTAGCCAGCATGTGGCGGGCGGACAGGTGCATAAACCGGTCGAACAAGAGCACGGAGCTGTTCATCATCTTGGCCAGCAGATCCGTGATTCCGCCAAAGCCTTGGTCGACCAGCGTCTGCTTGACCAAGTCCTGCTGGTGGTTCATGAACGCTTCCATTCGGGCATTGCTTTCTTTTTCGTTCGTATACAGCTTCGCGTTCTCGATCAGCGTCGAGACATGGGACGCCAGAAACTGCAGCTGTTCGAGATCCTCCGACGAAAATTCCGCGTTGTCCGCATGAATCACGTGAAGGAGGCCGATCATTTTCGAAAGGTAAACCAACGGGATGGAGATTTCCGGTCCCCCCGACCTTTCCAGGTAAGGGAAGTGCGCTTGCAATCCGGACTCTCCGTTCAACCGGATGACCGATTGCGGCTGGCAGGGACCGTACACCGGAGGTTGGATCAGCAGCCGTTGGGAAGGCTCGTCGTACAAATAGACGACGGCCGCATACGCGCCCGTTCCTTTCCCCGCGCGCTCGACGATTTTTTCGACGATCCGCTCGATCGGATACCCGAACAGATAGGCATTCTCCCGCAGCCACTCCAGGCCTTGCACCTTCTGATGCTCCGCCTCTTTCTGCAGCGCCACGTCGAATGCCGTCGCGATGTCTTTGCCGAACTCCTCGAACATTTTGCTTCCGTCCAGCACGAGCGGAACGAAAGACCGGAAGCCGATCACGCACAAACCCAAGCGGTTGCCGTCTTCGCGGCGGATCGGAATCGTGAACCAGGTCTGAAACCGTTCTTCCTGGATACGGGTTAGCAAGGCGCAGCCGTCCTTGCCCCGGATCACGTCGAACGAGCAGAGCGGCTCGTCGAATAGCTGCGGCAAGCAATCCCCCATATCCAAGGGAAAAGACGCATCCAGGCAGCTCGACTCGCCTCTTGTTACCCGGATGGACAGCTTTCGGTTCTCCAAAGTCGCGATCGACACGTAATCGCATTGAAATTGCTGAAAAAACGAGTCGATCATATAGTGCAGCGTTTCGTCGAACGTTTGGAATTGCACCATTCTTCTCGCGGTCCTGCGAAGATGCGAGTCCACCCTGTCTTTCATCCGCCGTTGCTTGACCGTATCCATTCCGCAGCCTCCCCGAAGATGCCAGAATCGAATGGTTGCGCGATGCACGACTTTCTTTACAGCCTATTCGATCGTCGAACCGTCCTTTTACAGCCTTTCCCATATGGCCGCGATCCCTTGACCGCCGCCGATGCACAAGGAGGATACGCCGTATTTTTTTCCTCTGCGCCCTAACTCGTTGATCAGGGTCAAAGAAACTCTCGTTCCCGACGCGCCAAGGGGATGGCCGAGCGCGACGGCCCCGCCGTTCACGTTGCCGATGGCCGGGTCGAAGCCGAGTTCCTTTTGGCACGCCAGATACTGGGCGGAGAAAGCCTCGTTGATTTCGACCAGATCCAGGTCGCCCAGCTGCATCCCGGCTTGCTGCAGCGCATTCCGGACGGCCGGCACGGGACCGATGCCCATGATCTTGGGATCCACGCCGGCGACGGCCCAGGAAACCAGCCGGGCAATCGGCTTCAGGCCCCGTTTCTCTGCGTAATCGGAGGAAGCCACGATGACCGAGGCCCCGCCGTCATTGATTCCGCTGGCATTGCCCGCGGTCACGACCCCGTCTTGCTTGAACTTCGGCTCCAGCTTGGCCAGCTTCTCCGGAGTCGTTCTGCGGGGGTGCTCATCTTGGTCGATCACCCGGTTCTCCCGTTGCACCCGGACTTCCACCGGCACGATCTCCGTCCGGAAATAACCCTTCTCCATGGCGTTCAAAGCCTTCTCATGGCTGTTCAGCGCGTGAAGGTCGATCTCTTCGCGGGTCAACCCGTATTGGGCGGCCAGATTCTCCGCCGTGTCCGCCATGAAGCATTGGCCGTAAGTGTCGTACAACGCTTCATATAAATAATCCTTCATCGGCGCCTCGAACAGCGGAATGCCCCACCGGGCCCCGCGGATGACGTGGGGGATCTGGCTCATGCTTTCCGCCCCGCCCGCAAGCACGACTTCCGCCTCGCCGGCCCGTATCATTCTCGCCGCTTGCGTGATCGCTTCGAGCCCGGATCCGCACAAACGGTTGACCGTCAGCGCGGGCACCTCCTCCGGGACGCCGGCTTTCAATCCGACGTGGCGGGCCATCAACACGGCGTCCGGACTCGACTGGATCACGTTGCCGTAGATGACGTGGTCGATTTCTTCTTTCTCGACGCCCGATCTTCTGATCGCTTCCTTGGCGGTGACGGCGCCCAGTTCGATGGCCGACAGGTCCCGGAAAGAACCGCCGAATTTGGTGAACGCCGTGCGGGCTCCGTCCAGGATGACGATTTCCTTGCTGCTCATGCATGATCCGCCTTTCTTATCCGATTTCTTCCCCGACCGGATTCGCCAAGGCGCCGATCCGTTCGATCGTGATCGCCACCGTGTCGCCCGGCCGGATCGGCCCGACGCCGTCCGGCGTTCCCGTCGCGATGATGTCGCCCGGCTCCAGCGTCATGACATGCGAGAAAATTTCCACCAGTTCGGCTATGGAGCAGATCATGTACTTGGTATTGACCTGCTGCTTGACCTGTCCGTTCACGGTCAGGGACATATTCAGGTTTTGCGGATCCCCGATCTCGTCCCCCGTCACGATCCAGGGACCGACGGGCGTAAACGTATCGAACGATTTCCTCAAGCATCTTTCCTCTTCATGCTCGCCGTCCGGCCTAAGCGATACGTCATTGAGTCCCGTATAGCCGAAAATATAACGGTAGGCGTCCTCCGCCTTGACGTTTTTGGCTCTTCGGCCGATGACGAAAGCCAGCTCCAGCTCGTGGTCGATCCGCCTGCCGGCTTTGACGCCCGGAAGCACGATCCGATCGCCGTGCCCGATCATCGACGAGTTCGCTTTCAGGAAAAAGCCGAGCCCTCTCGCCGTATGCAACACGTTCATTTCCTGCTTGTGGGAGAGATAGTTCACGGGCGCGGCGACGATTTTATTCGGACGGGATACGGGTTGGCGCAAGCGCACTTCCGCGATCGGGTATGAAGGCGCGTCGGCCAGCAGCCGTTCCGCGATCGGCTTGAACGTTTCGTAATGCTTGATGAATTCCACCATCGGACAATCCCGAGGAGGGCGTTCTTCGAATAGCGACGCGCCGATATCGTAAATCCTGTCGTCCCGAACCACCCCGAGCTGCCACTCGTTAAACAGCGCCACCTTCATGTTGTTCCTCCTGTTCGAAAGGCTCAAACCGTTTCCGGGGTAAAGACGCTCTCCACGAGCTGTTGTCCGCCGTTCTCGGTCATGGCTTCTTCTTGTTCCAAGCCGAGCAATTCCATGACCGGGCGATCGTTCAGGGCGAACAGATAAGCGTCCTGATTTCCGGTGTTATGGTGTTCGTGGAAGCTCCAGGGCGGGATGATGAAGAAATCGCCGGTCTCCCATTCGAATTTCCGGCCGTTGATGACCGTATAGCCGGTTCCTTCCAACACGTGGTACACGGCGCTGTGCACGTGCCGATGCGCTTGCGTACGGTAGCCCGCCGCCAGTTTTTGCATGGTGGTGCCCAACCTGGCGTCCGCCGAGCCGCCGGAAGTCGGATTGATATAATCGACGGCGAATCCGTCGAACGGATCGGGCTCGAACCGGCTAAGCCCCTCCAGCGCCTGCCGGATATGATGCCATTTGTAATTGATCAACGGGGACGGGTAGCCGTGTTTTCTCCGTTCCGAGATGGCGCGGACGCCGCTGGCATACCGGGCGGTCGATTGATCCGGCGGACCGGAGAGGGGATACTTGTCGTCGTGGTACGGCTCGAAGAACGAGCCGGTCAGCGTCTTGACCAAGCCGACGTCCAGACCGTCCATCCAGAACACCGGCTCGCTGCCTTCATGTCCGTGGTCGTGCCATGTCCATGGAGGAGTCAGGATCAGGTCTCCCCGCTCCATGTACGTTTTCTCGCCGTTCACCGTCGTGTACGCGCCGCCCGATCCTTCGATGATGAAGCGGATCGCCGCCTGGGAATGGCGGTGCGATGGGGCGACTTCCCCCGGCAGCAGCAATTGGATTCCGGTATACAGCGTGTCCGTCGCATAGCCGATCTTGCCGGATTTGAGCAGCGACGGGTTTTGCAAATAGATGACCCTGCGCTCGCTCTCCCGGCCAAGGCCGAGCAGTTCGCCGGACTCCAGCAGGTAGTCGCGGATCGTCTTCCATTTCCAGAGATAAGGCTTCACCTGATGCTCCGGCTGTCTGGTGATCATCGCGCCGAGGTTGTCCCACAGCGGACCGAGGTGATCCTCGCCGAGCCGGACGGCAAACGCGTCCAGCGCCTTTCTTTTGCCTTCGGGGTTCATGGTCGTCTCCTCCTTCATTCGTCTTATGCAGAAGACGGAATGGGGTTAAGGGGTTTGGCAACGTTTTCACCGCTTGGGTTGCCGTCCGAACGCAGGATACGGCAGCGGAAAACTACGTTCATTATAAAACCCCGTACCGGAGGGTTAAATGTACACCGTGTACGAAAAACACCCCGCGCTTTCGTCCACGGCGGCATGCGGCCGGCGACCGCGTCTTATCCCGTCACGGCGCCAGAGTTCGCGACCGAACTGAGATCGTGCGGCACTCTCCGGGCCACGCCCGTCTCGATCGCCGCCTGGATCACTTTCCTCCTGACCGCTTCCACCACCCTCGTGTTGAACACGCTGGGGACGATGTACTGCTCGCTCCGTTCATGGTCTTCGACGATGGATGCGATCGCGTGAGCGGCTGCCAGCTTCATTTCCTCGTTGATGCACGTCGCCTGGCAATCGAGCGCCCCGCGGAACATGCCGGGGAAGCAGAGGACGTTATTCAGCTGATTCGGATAATCCGACCGGCCGGTCGCCATGACCCGTACGAACGGCTCGGCGATTTCGGGGGCGATCTCCGGCGTCGGGTTGGCCATGGCGAACACGATCGGATCGCGGTTCATTTTCCGCAGATCTTCCAGCGTAATGACGCCCGGTCCCGACAACCCGATAAAGACGTCGGCCCCCTCCATGGCGTCGGACAAAGTCCCGCTCACGTTGTCGGGGTTGGTGTGTTCCGCGTACCAGCGGAACATCGGATTGTCGTAGTTCGGCCCGCGGCGGATGATGCCGACCGACCGGGTGGCGCCCACGATATGCTTCACCCCGGCGCGGAGCAAAATCCGGGTGCAGGCGATTCCGGCCGCTCCGACGCCGCTGAAGGCGACTTTGATCTCCTCCATGCGTTTTCCGACGATTTTCAGCGCGTTGATCAGACCGGCCAACATGACGACGGCCGTTCCGTGCTGATCGTCGTGGAAGACGGGAATGTCCAGTTCCCGTTTCAGGCGTTCCTCGATCTCGAAGCAACGGGGGGAAGAGATGTCCTCCAGATGGATGCCTCCGAAGACGGGAGCGATCGATTTGACGATCCGGACGATTTCCTCCGGGTCCTTCGTGTCCAGACAAATCGGGAACGAGTCGACGCCGGCCATTTCCTTGAACAGCATCGCCTTGCCTTCCATCACCGGCATCGCCGCGATCGGGCCGATGTCGCCGAGCCCGAGCACGGCGGTTCCGTCGGTCACCACGGCGACCGTATTCCGTTTGATCGTCAGCGCGTATGCCTTGGACGGTTCCTCGTGAAGCGCCATGCACACTTTGGCTACGCCGGGCGTGTATACATGGGACAGGTCGTCGCGGTTTTTGATCGGCACCTTGGAATGGATCTCCAATTTTCCGCCGAGGTGCATGAGGAACGTCCGATCGGAAACGTTGACGACGGCGATTCCCTGCTCCGCCTGCAGCCGTTTCATCAGACGTTGTTCGGATTCGCCGTCCGACACTTGCACGGTAACGTCCCGAATCGTTGCGGCCGGGCTTCGGCTGACGATGTCGACCGCGGTAATTTCCCCGCCCGCCTCGTGGACGGCGTTCGCGATCGCGACGAAAGGCACGTCCAGTTGAATCTCCATGCGGATAATCACCGTGTTGGACCGAATCGGGGAATGGCTCTTGGTCATCTCGAAACCTCCGTAAAGGGTTACTCAACTGGAAGCTCGCAAACGCTTCAACCTCCAGTCGTCTGATTCCCATTGTAGCCCTTGCAACCATCGGCATGAACGTTCATCGTGGACGAAACGCGGGGGCGCATTTCCGCAAACGCAAGCATACGTTACGAATCGGCGCCGTGCGGCTCGCCGCCTTGCAAATCGTGAAGCTTGTAGGCGAGCAGCAGATTAAAGCGCTGTTCGGCGTCGTCGATGTCCACGTTCAGCACTTCCCTGATTTTTTCCAACCGGTATTTCAAGGAGCTGCGGTGGATGAACAACAGGCCGGCCGCATCCTTGATGTTGCCGTTGGTCATGAGGTACACGCGGAGCGTATCGAACAGGTCCCGGTTTTTCCCGTACGTGAGCAGCGGTTCCAAATACGTCTTGATGAACAGCGTGCCGGCCAGAGGATCGTCCATATGGTACAGAACGGTATAAGAGCCCAGTTGGTGGAAGCTCATGTACGGCTTCCGGGGGAAGCGGTTGATCAGGATGCTGAGCGTTTTTTGCGCCTGTTTGTAGCCGAGGTAATATTCCTCGATCTCCTTCGCTTCCTGGCTGATGCCGAGGTAGAAGGAGACGTGCTTCCACTCCCCGTCCAATATTTTCCGGATCCGCACATGGAAGCGGTCCCAAAAATCGCCCGACGTTTTCTCTTTCGGCACGATGACCAAGTAGTAGGCGTCTTTGCGCGTCAGGATCAGCCCGGGTTCCTTCCGGGACACTTCGTCGCGAACGCGGTCCCAAATGCGGTTTTTCTCCGTTTCCCATTCGAGGACGTTCGGATTGCGGTCTTCGGCGGGATCGATCCGGAACGTGAACAATCCGATACAGTGCGGTTTCGAGAGATCCCAATTCAGCAGGTTGGCGTATTCCATGACTTTCGGCTTGTTTTGGGCGTCTTGGGTGAACAGTTGGTTGAAAAAGCCGTCCTTGACTTGCTCCCGTACGTCCAGCACCAACTTCTGCTTGATGAATTGCACCGCATAGACGTTCAAGGCGTGGTTGAGCGTCATCCGGAGGACGATGTCGAGATGTTTCCTGGGCATCGCGAGACCGAGATACCCGAGCAATTCCCCGCCGCCCATCACCTTCCATAACCCCAGTTCGCCGTTATCGTCCAAGTCCAGCCAATGTTCCAGCCGGCGGCTGCCGGACACCTCCCGGCCATGCTGACGGACAGCCGCGATCACCCGATCATGGCAGGGCGATTCGTCTTCGCGCGAAAACACGGACGTCACGTGGAAGAAGCGGTCGAACAGAAACACCGGGCAGCCCATCATGTTGGACAACGACTTGGAGATGTTGGAAAATCCGTCTTCCTCCACGGTATGCTTGACCAGGTCGTACTGGTAGTTCATATACGTTTCCAGCCGCGTCTGGCGTTCCCGTTCGCTTAGGTATAACCTGGCGTTTTCGATGACGGCCGACACGTGGGAGGACAGGAACGTCAGCAATTCCAGATCCTCGCGGGTGAAAGCGCCGGGTTCCTTGTCCGTGACGTGGAGAACCCCGATCAATTTCAAATTGACCGTCAGGGGGATCGTGATCTCCGGTCCGCCCGGCTTTTCCAGATGGGAGAAGAACGACTTCAGATCGTAACGCTCATGCAGATCGATCTTCCGAGGGGCTTGGGAAGCCCCGTATACCGGCCTTTGAAGCAGCAGCTCATTGCTTGTCTCGTCATACAAGTAGATGGAAGCCG
Source organism: Cohnella caldifontis (assembly GCF_029360585.1). GTDB lineage: Bacteria > Bacillota > Bacilli > Paenibacillales > Paenibacillaceae > Cohnella > Cohnella caldifontis. The sequence goes on from NZ_JAQZSJ010000001.1 coordinate 496,773, forward strand.
ATCGTGCGCCCGTGCCTTTGCCGGCCCGTTCCACGATATTTTCCACGATTTGTTCGAGCGAATACAGATTCTCTTTCAGCCAGTCCAGGCCTTTGATTTTCTTGAACTCGTTTTCCCGATGGCGGGCGAGCGCGAAGGCGGTCGCGATATCCCTGCCGTACTCGAGAAACAGCTTATCCGCCTCGAGCACGAGCGGCACGAACGAGCGGAAGGCGATCACGCACAGCCCGAGGCAGCTTCCGGTTTCATGCAGGATGGGGATCGTAAACCAGGATTGAAAATTTTCGTTGTCGAGAGAAGTGAGGAATACGCACGTCTCCTTGCCTTTGATCGAGTCGAACGAACAGTAGGATCTCTGAAAAAGCTCGGCGCAGCATCGTTCGACGGGCAGCGGAAAATTCGGTTCGAGACCCGCTGCGTCGCCTTTTTTGGCCTTCACGGCCAACGTACCGTTGTCGATCGTCAAGATCGCCATGAAGTCGCAGGCGAACTGTTGATGGAACGAGTCGATCAAATAGTGAAGCGTTTCATCCAGCGTATCGAACTGCACCAAACGTCGGGCCGTTTTGCGTAGATGTACGTCGATCTTGTTCATGATTTGCTGCTGTTTGGCATCGATCATTCGGCATCTCCCTCCCCAAGGGGTTGAATCCATCTTACTTGAATCTCCGGCATAAAGGAATCGCCCTCTTGCCGAGGCGCGGCAAAAAGGCGATGGATCAGTCGGATGGATCAGGGCAAGATCGGGGAAAACCGACCGGTCACTTCTTGACGCCCGCGGTTGCGTTCGTACGTTTCCCCGCGGACGAGATCCAAACGTTCCATGAGCGGCAAATCGCTGGCGGAGAACAGCAGCGCGTCCTCCGTGCCGGTGTTGGCGTGTTCGTGCAAAGCCCAAGGCGGGACGACGAAAATGTCCCCTTGCGACCAATCGAACCGGGTTCCGTCGATGACGGTAGTTCCGGAGCCCCTGAACACGTGGTAAATGACGGAATGCGTATGCCGGTGGGCCAAGCCTTCGAATCCCCGCGGCAGCTTCTGCATCCAGGACGCGATATTGGGCGTCGCGTTTTTGCCGTTCGAAGGATTGAAGTATTCGACCGCGACGCCGTCGTAAGGATCCGGCTCGAACCGGCTTAAGCCCTCGAGGGCTTCCGCCGTCGGCTTCCATTTGTACAAGCCGAGCGGCGCCTTCTTCTCCGTCCGGTCGGAAATCGGCCGAACCATGCCGCCCCTGTAGCGCCACGCCGAATAATCGTCCGGGCGTTCGGGCTGCTGGATGTGATCCGGGTACGATTCGAAGAACGTGCCGTTGATCCCGTACATGAAAGGAATGTCCAGGCAATCCAGCCAGAACATCGGTTCCGTGCCCGGATGGGAATGGCCGTGCCACAATCCGCCCGGCGTGGTCAGAAAATCCCCTTCTTCCATGTACAGGCGTTCCCCGTCGACGATCGAATAGGCGCCTTTGCCTTTCGAGATAAACCGCAGCGCGCTTTGGGTATGCCGGTGGGACGGCGCCGTCTCGCCCGGCAGGATCAATTGGATGGCGGCGTACAACGTCTGCGTGGCCGATGCCCAGCCCCACGGTTTTTTATAGGCGAGGCCCGGATTTTGAATATAGATCGCCCTTCGTTCCCCGCCGCGGTCCGGCGTGAAGATGGTCGACGCTTCCATCAATTTCGCGTGCAGCAGCTCCCACTTCCATAAATAAGGAACCGCTTCGGGTTTCGGCTGGTGATTCATCAATTGGGGAATGGCATGCCAGAGCGGCCCCAGGTTCACCTTTTCCAGTTCGCTGGAAAACTGCTTGACTTGCTCGCTTTGCAGAAAAGCGTTGGCTTCCATTGCGCTGCCTCCTCTTAAGCTTGGTTGGAGTCGTTCGCCAAATTCCGGTTGATCTGGTCTACGTGTTTGCCAATATGTTCGACGACGAAATGGTCCAGCAAGAACGTCATCGGCTTTTCCCCGAATTTGGGGTTGCGATGGGTGGCCGTCAACAACAGGTCATCGTCCTGCAGTCCCATCAGAACGCGCTCCGCGCGGCCTCCGGTTTGTCTCAGCCGCTGCAGCACTTCCTCGTAGTCCCGTCCGTGGGCTTGATCGACGGCCGCCAAACGGGCCGCGTCCTGGAGGCCCCGCCCCCACTCGTTTCTCTCGCGGCGGACGACGGCCTGCAGCTCGTCGAGCCAATAATTGATCGCCTCGTCCACGTGGCAGAGCACCTGCAGAATCGACCAGGCTTCCTCCGAAGGCTTCCGCAAATAGCGGGATTCCGGCAGTCCTTGCGCCAGCTTCAACATTTCGGCGAGCTTATCGCGGGTATTCCGAACGTATTCGCGCACTTTGTCCTGAGCCATCGTATCTTCCTCCCCTTATCGGCGAACGCGGTTTTCCAGCGTCCCGAGCCGATCGATATCGATTCGAACGACATCTCCGTCCTGCAGGAAGACGGGCGGGTCCATCGCGACGCCGACGCCGCCGGGCGTCCCGGTGCACACCACGTCCCCGGGCTCCAGCGTCATGAAACCGGACAGAAATTCCACGAGATCGTGCACGTTGAAAACGAAATTCGCCGTATTCGTCTTTTGGCGGAGCTCCCCGTTTACCCGGAGCTCGACGTTCAGTCGGTACGGATCTTCGATTTCATCCTTGGTCACCAGGTACGGTCCCATCGGCGCGCTTCCGTCGACCGTTTTGCCTTGCAGCCATTGAATCGTCCTGCGCTGCAAATCGCGCGACGTGACGTCGTTGACGATCGTATAGCCGGCCACGTAATCGAGCGCGTCCGCCTTGCTCACCTTGGAGGCCCGCTTCCCGATCACGAAGGCGAATTCCGCTTCGTAGTCCAGTTGGTTCGTGACGGAAGGATACGGGATATCGTCCTGCGGACCGATGATCGTGTTGGCGTATTTGGCGAAGATGACCGGGAACTGCGGGATCTCCCGCCCCATCTCCCGGATGTGCTCCCGGTAGTTATGCCCGACGCAGACGATCTTGTTCGGCGTCGTCACGGGCGCTTCCAGCTTCACCTCGCCGAGCTGAAGCGAAAGTTTCCAATCGGCCGCCGATGCCGCCGCCGGGTTCTCTTCGACGTAAGCGCAAGCACGCTCCGCCATGTCCATGCTTTCCCGGCCGCCCTGCAAAAACCCGACCATCTCCGGGGGCACGTAGGCCTCGGCAATTTCCCGGTACCGGTATTTGCCTTGCGATTTCAGCCAGAGTTGGACCGCGTAGTTCAGATCCGTAATCCGGCTGCCCTCCAGACGGCCGATTCTCGTGCGGCCTTCGCGCGTAAACGTAACGAGCTTCAACGTCTTTCCTCCTGTCGTTGCGATGTGTTCCGGGTGCGAACCAGAAAGCGCTGTCAACACTAATCTTAAGGAACGGCCGCCGAAAAGAACACCTTCACGGCGGACAAAAAACCGGGTGTTTTTTCGTTCGCGATGAAGAAAAGGACAACGAGCCGGCGCGCACGCGCTGCCGTTCGTTGTCCTGCCGGTACGTATGGCGTTGGAAGCCGCCGTTTAAGGGAACAGCTTCATCGGCGCGGACAGTACGCCCCACTCCGCCCAGACGGTCATCTTGATCTCTCCCGCCCGTTCGATCCGCGTCGTCCGTTTCAGCGCTTCTTCGATCGAATAGCGCACCATCATCCGCGCGAGCGGTCCCGCCGGGCATTTGTGCGGTCCTTCGCCGAACACGATATGCCGGTCGATGTTCGGCCGGTTCAGGATGAACCGATCGCCGTCCGGGAACACGGAATCGTCGCGGTTGGCGGACGCGTAGTTGAGCGCGATCGGTTCGTCTTTCCGGATCAGCTGCCCGTGGATGACGACATCGTGTTTGGCCGTGCGGGACATCCCCCGGTACGGCGTGAGCAAGCGCAAATATTCCTCGACGGCCGCCGGGATGAGGCTCAGGTCGCTCCGAAGCTGTTCCTGGATGTCCGGATGCTCCGTCATGTGCACGAAAATGCTGGCGATCAGCACGCTGGGCGCGATCATGCCGGCCACCAGCAGCGCCCGCACGCAGCCCAGGATCATGTCGTCCGGCAGCGGCTGCCCTTCGTAAGTCTCCGCCAGCAAGGCGCTGGTCAGGTCGTCGTCCGGAGACATCGGCTTCCGCCTGCGCTCGGCGATGACTTCGCGCGCGATGTCGTACAAGCCGAGGCTCAGCCGCTTGACCTTCTCCTGGTCGTCGAACTCCATGATCGCCTTCACGTAGGCCGTGCTGATCTCCTTGATTTTGGCGGACAGTTCGACCGGGAGATTGAAGAAATGGGCGAACACGTGAGCCGGGATCTTGTGCGAATAGTCGGCCGCGATCTCGACGGTGTGCCCGCCGATCAAAGCTTTCGCGAGCTCTTCCGTATCGCGCTGGACCAGCGGCTCGATCCGGGCCATCTTCTCCTTGGTGAAAAACCGGTTGATAAGCCTTCGGTATACCGAATGCTCCGGCGGATCGAGATGCAGGGGAGGCCGCCTTCCCGTAAACGCGACTTTGGGCACGACGTTCTGCACCGAAGTCGTGTACGTGTGGTAATCCTTCAGTACGCCTACGACGTCTTCGTACCTCGACAACACCCAGAAGCCGCCCCATTCGTTGCTGTGGGCGAGCGGGCATCGGGCCCGCATTTCCTTGTACAGCTCGTGCGCGCTGGTGAACGTTTCCGGCGCCCGGGGGACGAAATCGTCGTCCGAGCGCTTGTCGATAACGCCGGGATTGCTCATGGTCGATCCCTCCTGTATCGGATCCGCCTGATCCGGAATCCTGCCGCTTACCGGTTCCCGCCGGTTACGACGACCTCGTCGCCGTCCCACGCGAATTCCGCGTTCAAGCCGGCTTCCCTCGTAATGCGTCTCATATAGTCCAGCATCTCTTCCCCGCCGGCCGATCTCGCCAAGAGCTCGGGCTGTCCCCGGCGGTCGACGTAGCAAGGCCGGAACGCGACCCGCGTCACCCCCGCCCTGCCGATCCGGCAACGGGCGAGCATCGCGAACTTCGCTTCCGGGTGAAACGGATAGGTCTCGTACTCGGGATCGGGCTCGAAGCCGAACATCGCCTTCCTTCGCTGCGCCCAGTTGTCGGGCAGCGGCCCGGTCACGAGCGCCCGCAGCGGCAAATACACGTAACCGTTGCCCAAGCTGTGGAAGATTGCCTTTCCTTTGTACCATTCGATCCCTTTCAGGATGTGGGAATGGTGGGCCAAAATCAGGTCCGCCCCGGCGTCGATCGCCTCGTAAGCAACCTGGAACTCGTAATCCAGCAGCTTGGCGGGGGTATGCACCAACCCTTTGTGCAGCGCGACGATCACCGCGTCGCACTCCGAACGGAGCCGGCGGATATCCTCCTTCAGCCGGCCCATGCTGACCGGCTCGGCGAACGTGAAGGCTTTCGGCTGGCCGCCGGGATTGGCGTGGTCCAGCTCGTAGTGGGTAATGACGTTGACGTACGCGTTGCCGGGACGGCCCGCTGCCGCCCACGTTTCCTTCGGTCCCACGCAGTTGTAGTTCAGGAAGCCGACGCGGATCCCTTTGCGTTCCAAGACCCGCGCCCTTCTCGCTTCTTCCAGGTTCATTCCCGCTCCGACGTAAGCGATGCCGTGGCGGTCCAGCCATTCGTGCGTATCCTCGATGCCTTCCGGACCGTAATCGGCCAGATGGTTGCCCGCCAGCGTCACGATGTCGAAGCCGGCGTCCGCAAGCGGACGCAGGTTCGCCGGAATCCTGCCGAGGGAGACGGCGTGGGCGTTCCGCTCCGTATGCGTCACTTCCAGCTGCCCGACGGCGATATCCGCTTCCCGAAGCAGCTGCCGCGTCGAGTCGAATAGATGGCCGCAATCCGGCCCCAGAATGATATCGCCCGCCGCGATCAAATCCAATTCCGCTCGATCCATAGACCCGCCTCCGTCAAGCCGTGTACGTCACGATTCCGTCCGCGTACCGGGAACGGATCTGACCTTCGGCTTCCATGAAATCCAGCAGCCCGATGATTTCCGACATCACCGGACCGAACAAGGTGCCGTATTTATCGCCGTAGAAAGCCTGCGCGATCTCGGCGGCCGTCGACTTCCCGCCGAGGATCAGGCCGCGGACGGACTCGGCTTTCTTGCGGATGCGCCCGATCCGGTGTTCGATCAGGGCGGCCGCGTCGTCGATCGCGTCCCCGTGGCCGGCGTATACCCGCGCGGGGCGAAGCGGCAAGCATTTCTCCATGGAGCGGACGTAGTTCGAAAGCGACGGGAGGCGCCGGCCGTCGCGGTCCGGCTCCACGAACGCGTTGCTGGAAATCCGGCTCAGCAGGTGGTCCCCGGCGAACATCGTCCGGGAGCCGGGGAGCCAGAACGCCAGATGGTCGGGCGCGTGCCCGGGCACCTCGAGCACTACCGTGCCCTCCGCCCTGTCGGACTCCCGCACGGCCGTAATGTCCGCGCGGATCCGCAGCCCGTCGTTCCCGGACAATGCCGCCCGCAGCTTGTCGACCTGGCGTTCGCCCGCTTCGCCGCAGCCCATCTCCCGATACAGCCGGGCGTAAAACTCGACCCGCATCGAGAGGAAATCCGGATCTCTCGTCAGGCGGGGCACGGCATCCGGATGGGCATAGACCGGAATGTCGCGGCGCTCCGCGATGCGGTTCACCAGCCCGACGTGATCCGGGTGGCTGTGCGTCAATAAAATCGCCGCAAGGTCGCCGACCGAATATCCTTCGGCCGCCAGCGCGTCCTGAAAATCCCGCCAACACTCGTCCGTATCCGCGGCCGCGTCGACGAGCAGAAGCCGGTTGTCCAGCTCCAGCAGAAAGACGTTGGCTTCCCCGACCTCGTAAGGCGTGTTAAAGCGAATTTCCACTACTTTGCAACCAGCCCTTGACTCGGATGTCATGATGTGCTCGATCCCTTTACGTAAGAGGTTTGGCGCCCAGCGTATGCTCCAGGAAATCCTCCAGCTTGGCCTTCATCGCCGATTCGTCCCAAGCTCTCGCGTCCACCGGGTCGGCCTTCAGCTGAAGCACGGGAATGCCCGCGTCCTCCAGCGCTTTCTTGATGAAATACGTGCCGCCCGCGCCTTGCGTGCAGCTCTCGCTGACCAGATGGACGACGCCGTCAATCTGGTTGTGCTTCGCTTCCTTGACGTACCAGCTGCTGTTCCATGGCGGCATGTGCAGCATGTCTTCCATGCCCACGAACCGGCTGGCCAGCGTCCGGAGCGAATCTTCCCCGTATCTCGCGTACGCGTCGGCGGCAAGACCCAGGTAGATCGACCAGATGAACGCCGCGCCGTACCGTTCTTCGAAATGCTGGTAGAAGCCGAGGTTGAACCACAGGCCTCTGCCGATCCACATCAGCCGAATATTTTCTTTGGAGCACGCCGATTCTCCCCGTTCGACGATTCCGCTGACTTCCTCGTACAGCGATTTCGCGATGTCGACGGCCCACTCCGTGCCGCGCTGCCATTGCGGCACCATGACCGTCTGCACCGTGTCGGTGATGCTGACCGGCGCCGGCACGGTCCGGGCGATCAAGTCGCGCGTCTTGCGGTTATAGCTCGCCTGTTCGTTGACCAGACGGAGCACTTCGCGGAACTTCGTTTCGCTGAACGTTTTGCCGGTGTGGGTCTCAAGGAAACGGATCAAGCCTTCGAAATCCTCGACCATCAGGTCCAGGCGGTGGGGCTCGAACAGTTCGTCCCATTCGTACGGGGCTTTCTCCCACCAATTGGGGGGAATGTACGTCGGCACCGTGTTCTCCAGCGGATAGAACGGCACGCCGAACTTGCGGGACCACAGCTCGAAAATTTTCGCTTGCGAATCGCATGTCAGGCGCGTCACGCCGACCGTCGGCTTCGGCAAGCCGCCCCACGGCCCCTTGTCCGGTTCCGGATCGAAGGCGGAGGCGAGCGACAGCGAGCAATATTGGCACAAATCTTTGCGGTAGCCTTCTTCGTTCAGCAGCCCGAGGTAGTACGGCGCCATCTGCTTCGCGGAACAGACCGATGCCCACCACTGGTTAACCACATATGGAATATCCATCGCCCGGAAAATTTCCTGCGGCACGTCGGCGTTGACGATCGCCAGCGGTTCGCCGGCCGCCACCCTCTCCCTCAGGCCCATGAACCATTCCTTCTGGTACGCGGTCGCTCTGGCTGCCGTCTGAAGACGTTTGACGCTGGCTTTGCCCCGAGGGCCGTCCGTCCGGCTGTCCGGTCTGACGTCTTGTTCGTTTCGGCTCAAAGGACTCCCTCCCCGGTTGCTTTCCGTTCGCGGATCGATTGAATGAAGCGACCGATCTTGTCCCGCTCGCCGCCGTCGTCCCGCAGCCGGTAGGGCTGCCGGTCGAGCAGCAGCACGGATACGCCCATCGCTTCCAGCGCTTTGCGCTGTTCCGGGAAATCCCAAGACGGCGCGTCGTCGGACTCGTGGATATACGCGATGACGCCTTCCGCCCGGGTCTCGCGCACCCGCTTCGCCAGTTCGGCCGTGCGTTCGGTAACCGTGCCCTGGCTGGAACTGACCGATCGGAACTGGTACCGGTCGACGATCGCGTCGATCGGATCGACGTTCGGGTCGGTCATTACCGCGTAATGCCGATCTCCCTTGTCATGGTCCTCTCCGACGACGATTCCGCCGCACGATTCGGCCAGCTCGTAAAACTCGGGATGATCGTGCGCGCTGCCCGTGAAGAACAGCCTGACGCCATCCAGCGGGGCATAGCCCGGCGCTTCCTCCAGCAGTCGGCGAAGCCATTCGTTATGCTCCCGCACGGGCGTCACCATGGACGATCCGATGATTCGGAGCGCGTTCGCGCCGCTGATCCGCGGACGATCCGCCGTCCTCAGCTCCGCGACCTTATTCAGCAATTCCCGGTTCCGGTTGCAGACGTCGATCGCCGCGGCAAGGTCCTCCCGCGCGATGCGTTTGCCGGTCCACTTCTCCAGCTCTTGCAGCAGAACGTCCGTCCGGGCCCGGTTATACAAGGCGCTCATGCGGTATCGGGTATGAAGAAAATCATAGAAATACAAATCGGGAACCGGTTTGTCCGGCTCCGCCTCGCGCATCGCTCGCAAGTAATAGTAGACGCGGATCAGCGCATCGGACGAATTCGAAATGAACAATCGATCCGCGTAACGGTACGATCCGCTGACGATCTGTTCGAACAGGGCGCGTACCCCCGGATCGAACCCTTTCTCCAGATAAAGGTCGGCCGTATCCGTTGCCGCGCCGTCGCCGAAAATCCGCACCGGCAGCACGCCGGCGGCGATCAGCATTTCCTCCGGCACGTCGGCGCCCAGACAGGCGGCGACCAGGCCGCCGTTTTCTTTCCACTCGAGCGCAGCCTTATGTTTGTGGTCATAGGCTTGAACCAGCTTGTTCAGCGCCGTCAAAATCGCACCCCTCTCCCGCTGTGAAAGCGCCTTCCTTACTTTTCTTATTATAAAGGCATGCTGACGAATAACCTACGTTCATCGTGCAGTAAAAAAGAGAGCCGCATTCGTGCTTGGTGCACGATGGGCTCTCCCGGAAGCACTCGCTTCTCCCTCTATCGTCTACTCCTCGTCCGCCGGCGTGATTTTCACCGGCACGGAGGCCGCGCCCCATTCCGGCCAGTTCGTCATCTCGATGTCCCCGGCCAGCTCGATGCGCTTCGTGCGCCGCAGCAGCTCCTTCAAGGTCATTTGCAGCATCATGCGGGCCAGAGGCGCTCCGGGGCATCGATGCGGACCGACGCCGAACGCGATGTGGTCCTTGATATTGGGCCGATGCAGGATAAACCGGTCGCTTTCCGGAAACACGGACTCGTCCCGGTTAGCCGAACTGAAGACCATGGCGATCGGCTCGTCTTTCTTGATCGTCTTGCCGCCGATGACCACGTCCCGGGTCGGCGTACGGGCGAATCCCCGATAAGGCGTAAACAGCCTTAAATATTCCTCGATGGCGTCCGGCACCAAAGACGGATCCCGTCTCAGCATTTCGTGCACGGAGGGATTTTGCGCGAGGTGCACCGTCATGCTGCCGATGAAAATGACGGGCGCGATCATCCCGACGACGATCAACTGGCGGATCGTCCCCAAAATCAATTCGTCCGGCAACGGCTCGCCGTTATAGGTTTTGTTCAAATACGCGGCGACCACGTCTTCCTCGGGATCGTACGTTCCTTGCTTCCGGGAGTCGATCAGCTCGCGGGCGATTCGGTACAATTCCTGGCTGTGCCGCTGAATCGCCGGCTTGTCGCCCACATGGAGCGCATGGACGTACCGGGAGGTGGTCTCGCGGATCGTCATCGACATTTCGGTCGACAGGCTGAAGAAACTCGCCAGCGCGTAACCGGGCAGCTTGTGGGAGAAATCCTTGCACATGTCGCCTCCACCGTTCCGGATGAAAGGCTCCAGAAGATTCACGACGGCGGCGTGCACCGGTTCGCGCAATCGTTCCAGCTTCCGGTCCGCGAAAAACGGGTTCAGCACGCCGCGGTACGGCGTATGTTCCGGCGGATCCAGATGAAGGGGCGGCCGGCGGCCGGTGGTCGAGACTTTGGGCACCACGTTCTGCACGGAAGTGACGAACACGTCCGGCTGTTTGAGCGCTTCCACGACGTCGTCGTATTTCAGCAAAGCCCAAAATCCGTCATAGGAGCGGCTGTGCGCCACGGGACACCGGCTGCGGAGCTCGGCGAACGTCTCATGGGCGCTGGTGAACGTTTCCTTCGTCATCGCTTCGAAATCATGCGTGCCCGTTGTCAATGGAATCCCTCCTCCGGGAAAATATTTCGGCATTCAACTCCATACCAGACGTTCTTCGCGGTTCGGGTCCGGGATCAGCTCCGTTCGCTCGCCGAAAATCATCGTCGGACGGTGATCGAGCTCGTAGGCGGGCCATTCCGGGATGTCCGGCGTGTTCGGATCCCCGCCGCGGGCGAAGGCGATCCAGGCTTTATGCATTTGTTCGGCGAGCCGCGCCGGCGGCGAATCGCCGAGCATCCGGCGGGCCGAAGGGTTGCCGATGGTGTTGAAAACGAACGGCAGCTCCATGGCGTGGCAAGCCCCCAGCTTTCCGTCCATCGCGGGGCTTTGCCAATGGAATCGGTACATCCACACCGGAGCGTGATGGTTGACGCGGCTCTCGGCGATCCGCAAGGCGGAAGTCCAGAAAATCCGGTCGCTGACCAGCTGAATCAAGTTCCGCGTCACTTCGGCCTCGCGGGAGGGACGCTGCAAATAAAACGGGACGGCGCGCTCCGGAAACGGACCGAACCGGTGGATGAACCACTCCACGGCGGAACGTTCGTCCGAAAAGGCTTGCTCCCATCCCGGATCGGACAGATGCATGAGCGCCATTTCGTCCGACGTCGCCCCGACCATCACCGGAACCTCCCGGGCCGCTCCGTCCGCCAACGCCTCCGCCGGATGCCGGGGCAAGGCGATCCCGTCCACGACCGGGAAAAACCGCAATCCATGCCGGCGGACGATCTTCTCGGCGCGCTGCGTCAGCTCGGCCGCCGGCATCGCCTTCAGGGCGGACATCACGTCGCCGGACAAGTTCAAGCCTTCCAGCAGGATCCGGGCGGTCCGAGCGGCCGCGCCCAGCGAATGGACGTAATCCATGGCTGCGCTTTGCAGGATGGCGCGGTGGAACAGCCCCTGCGCGGACAGCATGGCCATCAGCGCGGCCACGCTCCCGGCGCCCGCCGACTGGCCGAATACGGTGACCCGCTCCGGATCGCCGCCGAACCGCTCGATGTTGTCCCGCACCCAGCGCAAGGCGGCCGCCTGGTCCAGGATGCCGTTGTTCCCGGACGCCGCGTACGCTTCGCCGCCGATCTCTCCCAGCTGCAGGAAGCCGAGCGCGCCCAACCGGTAATTGAAAGTGACGAACACGAGGTCGCCGGCTTCGCAGAAGGACGAACCGTCGTACGTCGGCTCGGCGCCGGATCCGCCGATAAACGCGCCTCCGTGAATCCAGACCATGACCGGTCTTCTCCGGTCGTCCGCTCCCGGCGACCAGACGTTCAGATACAGGCAATCCTCGCTCATGCCGAGGCCGCCCGGATCCTTGGACGTTTGCGGGGCGACCGGGGAGAAACGCGTGGCGTCCCTCACCCCTTCCCAGCGTACGGGAGGCTCCGGGGGCCGAAAACGCAAATCTCCGAGCGGAGGCCGGGCATACGGAATCCCTTTCCATACCCAGCAGCGGCCGTTGTGCCGCCCTTCCGCTTTGCCGCAGCGGGTTTCGACGATGGCGTTGCCCATGAAACCGCTCCCTCCTTCGACGCCGGCCGGGTTCATGCGTCCTCGCTCCTGTCTTGTCGGGCGGCGGTCGGATGACCGTCCCTCTTCAAATAGAGAATTAAACCGATCAAGATGGGAACGACCGTCGCCAAATACATCGCGGAATACCCCCATTGTTTGGCGGCGAGTCCGCCCAACACGGGCCCCAGTCCCGCGGCGACGTCCAGTCCGAGATAGAACGTGCTGACCGCCGCGCCGCGCCGCTCCTGCGGCGATTGGCTGACGGCCACCGAGTTCAGCGTGCTCTGCGTCGCCCCGTTGCCCGCGCCGAAGATGACGGCCGCCGCCAGAAACAAGGACAGATGATCGGCGAAATAGAGCAGTACCATCGAGCCGACCTGCAGCAGCAAGCCGGGAACGATCGCGCTGGCGGGCCCTTTCCGGTCCGCCAGCAGGCCGGAGCCGGGCCGGGACAAGACGAGCGTCAGCGCGTAAACGGTAAAGAACAATCCGATCGAACCGACGTTTTTCTGCGCGGCGTAGATGGCGACGTAGGTGGACACGACGCTGAACGACAGCCCCGAAAACGTCGCGACGACGGCCGGCTTCACCGCGCGCCGCTCGATCAGGTCGAATTGGGCGGACGCGGTCTTTGCGGCGTTGCGGGGCGCGGTCGTTCGTCTCCGATCATAACGAACCGTCAGACCGAGCGCCGCGCCTGCCGCGACGAAGCCCGCCGACACGCCGAACAGCGCATGCACGCCCCACTGCTCCATCAGGAACAAGCCAAGGCCGGGAGCGACCGCCATGGACACGACGGTTCCCAGGCTGAAATAGCCGATCCCTTCGCCGAGCCTGTGCCGGGGGATGAAATCCGCGGCAATCGTGTTGGCGGCCGTCGTCGTGATGCCGATGCCGATGCCGTGGAGGAGCCGCAGCAGCAGCAGCGGCCAGAAGGCATGCGTGATCGGATAGCAGGCGATCGCGGCGGCGGACGCCAGCTGCCCGTACAGGTAGGTGTCCTTGCGGTGTCCCGCGTCCAGCCAGCGGCCCGCGAACGGACGGGCGGCCATCGCCGTCACGACGAAAATGCCCGTCAGCAGGCCCACGATATCCTGGGCGTTGCCCAATTGCTCCAGGTATAGGGGGAAGGTCGGAGACAGCATCAAATAACTGCCGACGACCAGACTGTTCGCGATCATCATGAAGACGAAATTCCGGTTCCACATCGTTCCCGCTTCCGCGGCGGGCGTTCCCGTTTCACGCATGGCCGCCGGCCGACAGGCGCCGTTCGGCTTGTTCCCATTGCTGCCGCTCCTCGCGGCACGGGTCGTCTTCCACCCTGCTCTCGGCATCGAATACCATGACCGATCTGCGCTCCGTATCGTAAGCCGGCCAGTCGGGCCCGTCTCCCGCATTCGGGTCGCCGGTTCGCGCGAACGCGATCCACGCGCGAAACATGCGTTCGGCCAGCGCCGGATCGTCGTAGGGATTCGGACGGTTGAACACGTACGGAAGCTCGTCGCCGTGCATGGCGTATCCCGTATTCGGATTCTGCCGGTCGAACCGGAACATCCGCACGGTCGCCCCGTGCCGAATTTGCAGTTCCGCCAATCGGACGGCCGGCGCGATGAACTCGTTGCGGATGAGCAGGGGCAGCAGCTTCTCCGCCAGGTCCGGCTCATTCCGTTCCCGCTCCAGGTAGTACGGGGAAATCTCGGGCCATAAAGGGCCGATTCTCCCGGCGAAATCCTGCAGCAGTTCTTCTTCGCCCATCTCCGCCCAGCGCGGATCGAAAGCCCGGGTGAAGTCGTTCCGCGTGTACCCGATCATCACGTTGATGTTGCGGGCTGCTCCGGCTTCCGCCGCTTTCAGCGGGCCCGCGGGAAACGCCGGACCGCCGACGGTCGGCTCCAGGCTGCGGCCGGCGCGCAGCGGTGGAGCCGCTTCCAACAGGCTTTCCGCGGTAAGACTCCGCAGTCGGCCGATCTCTTCGGGCGGCACCTTCAGCTTGGCTAACATCGATGCCGCGATTTCCGACGCGCCGGCCGTCGTCGTATAGGTGCGAAGGCCGCCGCTGTGGATGATCGCTTGCTGGAACAAGCCGGCTGCCGACGGCATGGCCAGCAGCGCGCCGACGCTTCTCCCCCCGGCGGATTGGCCGAATATCGTCACGCGGTTCGGGTCTCCGCCGAACGCCGCGATGTTCTCCCGGATCCAGCGCAAAGCCGCGACTTGATCCTGCAAGCCCAAATTCCCGCATTCGTCGTATTCGGGTCCGCCGATCCCCCGGAGCTGCAGGAACCCGAGCGCCCCGAGCCGGTAATTGATCGTCACGAGCACCGTATCCCCGCTTCGGGCGAACGTCGCGCCGTCGAACCGGGGATCGGAGCCCGAGCCCATCGCGAAAAACCCGCCGTGGATCCAGACCATGACCGGCCGTCTCCGGTCATCCGCTCCCGGCGACCAGATATTCAGATACAAACAATCCTCGGAGTGTCCCTTCGGCGATAAGATCCGGTTCTCGCGCAAAATTTGTTTGGCGGCGGGACCGAAATCGGAAGCGTCCCGAATGCCGCTCCAAGCCTCGGGCGGCTGCGGAGGCCGAAACCGCAGCGGCCCCGTCGGCGGTTGGGCGTACGGGACGCCTCTCCAGACGCCGATTCCGTCTTCGAGCCTGCCTTGCAATTTTCCGTACCGGGTGTCGACCAACGTCCTCATGCTGCAGCAGCTCCTTTACGTTTCGCAGGCAACGACGGCTTCGTCGCCTTCCACGGTGTATTCGAACGGCAGTCCTTGATCCTTCGAAATCCGCTCCACGTACCGCACGATGTCGCCGAATCGCGGATCGTCCGCCGCGAGCGGCTCCGGGCGCTGCGTCCGATCGATCATGACGGGCTGGAAAGCGACCCGCTCGACGCCCCGATCCGAACACGAGCACCGCACGGCGATCGACATGAACGTATCGGGAGGCAGCTCGGCTCCGCCTTTCCCGAATTCCGGATTCAGACGGGCGATTTCCCGATGCGATTCCTTCTCGGCCAGGTTCTCCGCGAACGTAAAGGGCGACTCCAGCGCGAAGTTGCCGAGACTGTAGAAAATCGCTTTCCCCCGGTATACCTCGATGCCCTTCAGAATATGGGGATGATGCCCCGCGATCAGATCGGCTCCGGCGTCGATCGCCGCGTAAGCGAGTTCCTTCTGATAATCGGACAAAACGGCCGGCACGAAATGGATGCCCCAGTGCATCGAAACGACGACGACATCCGCAAGCGACTTGGCCCGCGAGACATCCTCCTCCATCGCCCGCAGGTCGCCCCGATGGGGGTACGTGAGCACCCGGGCAGGAGTGCCCGGCTGGTCGTGCTCGATTTGCTCATACAGCGTATGGGCGCGCAGGGGAGCGCAACCCGGGCGGTCGCTCTCCGCCCAGTATCCTTGCGGAAGAATGGAGTTGTAGGCCAGGAAGGCGACGCGAACGCCCCGTCTTTCCACGATCGCCGGCGCTCTGGCTTCGCTCAGGTTCCGGCCGGCCCCGATCACCTGCAGCCCTTGCTCCCGCAGCGCGTCGATCGTGTCCTGGAGAGCCTCCCGGCCCCAGTCCATGCAATGGTTGCTGGCGAACGAGGCCACGTGGAACCCGGCCCTGCCGATCGCCCCGGCCGCGCCCGGATCCGCGCGCATGGGCAACCGGGCTTGCGGCAGCGGCGTTCCCCTCCGCGATAGCGCCGGCTCCAGCTGGCAGAACGCGACATCGGCCTGCCGGATGCCCGGCGCCGCGTATTCGAAGATGGAATCCGGATCCTTCCGATTCGGCCCGACGTCTCCTACGGCCATCAACGTGATGCGATTATCCATGCTCCGGTCTCCTTACTTGTCGAGCCATACTTGTTCGGGCGTCCATTGCGGCGAGTTGAAATGGTCGTCCTTCACGTACTTCTGTTTAGCCGATACGTTCTTGGAGGCGTAGATCCAGAAAAGGGCCGCTTGATCGTCGGTGGCGACTTTTTGGATCTGCCGCACCAAATTTCTGGCTTTGTCCGGGTCCGGCTCGACCGCCGCTTCGCCGATCAAGGTTTTCATCTCGTCCGGGTTGTACAGAGAAGGCATGCGGACCGCGGAGACTTGCGGACCGAGCAGACGGGTATACGCGCCCAGCTCGTTCGGCACCACCGTGAACGGGATAATCGTCAGGCCGTCGGACCACCCGCCTTTCTCCGGACCGCCGGTCAGCATCGTGGCGTATTTGCCCTGATCCAGCAGTTCGACTTTGGCGTTAATGCCCACTGCCTTCAGGTAGCCTTGCGCGGCCGTTAAGATGTTGGCGTACCCCGCGGTGTTTTGCGCATACAAGGTCGTGTCGAATCCTTGCGCGTACCCCGCTTCGGCCAGCAGCTTCTTCGCGGCTTCCGGATCGTAGGCATACCCTTTCACGTCGGCGTTGTATGCCGCGCTGCCCGGAGCGGCCAATTGGGTCGTCGGCTCGAAGAAGCCGTACCCGAGCGTTTTGGCGATCGCGGCGAAATCGATGGCGTGCCATACGGCCTGGCGCACCTTGAGGTTCGCGTAAACCGATTTCTCATGCGCGCTGTCCGGTACGAGTCCGAGCACGGCGTTGGCCAGCTTGGACGGCGTGACGTCGAACTTCCCTTTGGCTTGCAGATCGCTCGCGCTTTTCGCGTCGACGTTCATCAGCACGTCGACGTCGCCGTTCTCGAACGCCGCGGCTTGCGTCATCGGATCGGCGATGACGGAGATGACGAGCCGGTCCAGCTTGGGCTCCCCTTGCCAGTAATCCGCGAATTTCTCGTAGACGATTTTTTGGCTGCGGTCCCAGCTTACGAACTTGTAGGGACCCGTGCCGACCGGATGCGTCTCCGTCCATTGCGGATCGTGCTCCCCCGCCGATTTCGGCGAGATCATCATGCCCGGGATGCTGGACAAATACGGAAGGAGCAATCCGTCGTATTCGGTCAAGTTCAGCTTGACGGTATATTCGTCGACGACGTCCACCGAGCGGACTTTGGCGAGCTCCGACCGTTTGGTCTCGATATAGCGGTCCAAATTCCATTTCACCGCATCGGCGTTGAAATCGGCGCCGTCATGGAACTTGATCCCCTGATTGAGCCCGATCGTAATGGAGGTTCGATCGGCTGCGACTTCGTAGCCTTTGGCCAGAAACGGCTCGATCTCCCCGTCGTCGGTCCGTCTGAATAACCGTTCGACGGCCGGCGCCGCGTAATTGGGATCGGCTTGGTTCATGATCGTCGGCGGATTGCCCAGGATGACGGCGTCTTCCAGGGAAGCCACGTTCAGCGTGCCTCCGGATTTGGCCGCGGCGTCCCCGGACGGGGCCGACGCGTTTCCGGATGGAGCGGACGATTCTCCGGACGGGGCGGCCGGCGTCTCGGTTTTGCCCTGCGAAGAGCAGCCTGCCGCCGGCAAGGAGACGGCGAGCGTGAAGAGGAGGGAGACGAGCAGGCGTCTCCGGGCGCGGGTGTTGCGCATGGAAGCAACTCCTTTATGGGATACGGCCTATCCCGGTTCGGACAGGCCGTATTCAGCGTTTTTTATTTGTCCAGCTTCGCGGTTTCCGGCGTCCAGCTGACCATGTAGGTCGTATCCATGCCGGCGTCATGCACTTGTTTCGATTGGATCGTCAGCGCGCTGTTCACGTACAGCGGAACGGCAAGCGCGTATTCGTCGAACGCTTTCTTCTGCAGCGTCATGGTGGCGGCCTTCTTGGCGTCGAAATCCGCCACGGTTCTGGATTGCTTCAGCAAATCGTCGAATTCGGCGACGTGCGCGGAGCTCCGCGTGTTCGTCCCGAAGGAGGCGAAGTTCCGGATCATGTTGAACGACGGATCCGTATCGACCCGGAACACATACCCGAGCAATCCTTTCCAACTGCCCTTCGCCCCGGAAATCTCCCTGAATTTGGCATTTTCGACGGGAACCAATTGGACGTCGATGCCCACTTTGGCGAGGTAAGCTTGAACCGCCGTATACAGCTGCACCGCGTCCGGACCGTTGGCGAACGTCAATTCCGTTTTGAAGCCGTTCCCGTAGCCCGCTTCGGACAGCAGTTGCTTCGCCTTGTCGGGATCGTAGCCGATCTTGACCTCATCGTTATAAGACCAGGTTCCCGGAATGCCGTATTGGTTGGTCGGCATGCCGTAACCGAAGTTCAGCGAGTCGACGAGCGCCTGGCGGTCGATCGCGTAAGACAGGGCTTGGCGCACCTTCACGTTCGACCAGGGCGAGGAAGCGTCGTCGCCGGCGATGTAGATCGTCGGTCCCGCGCTGCCGTTGCCGTTTTCCAAATTGACGACCTGGAAGCTGCCCGCGAGGTTTTTCGCCGCTTGCGGGGACGCGCCGAAATAAGCGTCGGCTTCTTTGGCCTGCAGCGCGGCCTCCGCGGTCTGCGGATCGCCGATGATTTTCCATTCGACCGCGTCCAGGTACGGCATGCCCTTCTGCCAATAGTTCTCGTTTTTCTTGAATTTGACGGAGACGTCTTTCTGCCAGTCGTCCAGAACGAACGGTCCCGTGCCGACCGGGTGCGTCGTCGCCCATTCCTTGCCGTTCTTCTCGAAAGCGGACGGCGAAGACATCTGAATGACGAGAACGGCGTCCAATAACCCGATATCCCACGTGTTCAGGTTGATGCGGACCGTCGAGTCGTCTACGGCTTCGATCGATTTCGTATCCTTCTCGTTGAAAACCGGTTTATTGGAAAGCCGGTATTGCTCCAGGTTCCATTGAACCACCGCGGCGTTGAAATCCGTGCCGTCGGTGAATTTGATGCCCGGCTTCAGCTTGATCGTGATCGTCTTGGCGTCGGCATCCGTCTGCCAGCTGTCCGCGAGGAACGGAACGAGCTTGGCGTCCCGGTCGTAGCGGCCCAGCGCTTCCAGCGCCGTCGCGCTGATCATGAAATCGGAGATCGAGCGGATTTCCGGATTGTACCCGATCGCGGTGGCGTCGAACGAAGCGATGATTCTGAGCGTGCCGCCTTGCGCAGCAGGCGAGGCGGACGGCTGAGCGGAACCGGACGCGCTTGGCGCGCCGGCGGCAGGCTTCGATTCGGCGCCGCCTTCCGAAGACGATTTCGAACAACCGGACAACAGCGCCCCGCCGACCAGCAAGGCGGTTAAAACGAGCGAAAAGACGGATTTCTTGTTCATCGGCATCCCCCTTCGAGTGGTAACGTTTTTTCGTATGACAGCGTTTTCAATGTCATTGTAAAGAATCCGCCAGATGAACGATACGTTCATGGTGGCGGATTTTCCTTCGCGTATTTTCTTTACGATGGACGACGGAATCGCCCGCGTTCCGGTACCGTTCCCATCCCCCGGTACAAGACAAGAAACGCCCCGTTGAGCAGGAAAACGGCCGAGGTGACGGCAAAAACCTCCCGGAATCCGAAAGAGGCGGCGACCGCGCTTCCGATCAGCGGTCCCGCGAAATTCCCGAGAAACCGGCTGGAGGCGCTGAACCCGAAAGCCCGGGATACGGTATCCTTCGGAGCCAATCGCTTGACCAGGACGCTGAGCGAGGTGGTCGCGCCGCCTACGAACAAGCCCAGGAAAAAGCGGCAAACCAGCAGAATCCAGAGGCTGGAAAACAACGCTTGCGGCAGCAGGGAGATGCCGGCCAGGAACAGGAGCAGGACCAGCATTTTGCGATGTCCGATCCTGTCCCCGATCCGGCCGACGAAGGGCGATCCGATGAGGTTGCCGATGCCGGTCATGGCGACGACCAGTCCGGCGATTACCGTCACGTGTGAACCCCCGTAGATCATTTGGGTGTAGACGGTGACGATCGGCTGAATCGACATCATGCCGAGCTGCGTCACCGCGGTGACCGCAAACACGGGAAGCAGCGGAATCAAAGGCTTCCAGCCGGCCGATCCGGGAACGGGTTTCCGGGGCGCGTCGCTGTCCCTATTGGTTTCAACCGGCCGGTTGTTTACGAACACGCCGACGCACAGCGTCGCCAATAACGACAACACGCCGGTAAGCAGAAACACTTGGCGAAACCCGAGCAGCTCCGCGATCCCGCCGCCCAGCAGCGGACCGATCAGCATGCCGGCCGTCTGGCCGGTCTGCATCAAGCCCAGCGCCTTCCCCGCGTGTTTCTCCGGCGTGATGGACGCTTGGAACGAGACCGACATGGCGATGAATCCGGACAAGACGCCGTTCAGCAGACGCAAAACCAGCAGCTGCCACGGAGCGGCGGCAAAGCCCATCAAAATCGTCATGACCGCCATGCCGATGCCCGAGCGCAGCAGCATTCCTTTATGTCCCCGCTTGTCGGCGATCGATCCCCATAACGGTTGAAAGAGGACCGCGGTGACGGACTGGCTCGTGAAAATCCACCCCGACCATCGGACGACGTCATCGGTATCCCGAACGCCAAGTTCTTGAATGTAGAACGGCAAAAAAGGCAGAAACAGGCTGATTCCCGTCGAAAAAATCAGATTGGCGACCCAAAGCACCCATAACGTACGCTTCCAGTCCAATCACCCGGCGCCTTCTTCGGCATTCGGGATAACGGGCAGATCGAGATAGGACAACCATCCCGTTTCATGATAGACCGTCTGCTCCGCGATGACCCCGACGGCGTCTTCCCCGCTCGGACGGCCCGTATTCATGTTCCGGTCATACAACGGAAAATTGCTGCTGGAGACGTGCAGCCGAATCCGGTGTCCTTTCCGGAAGGCATAGCTCGTATTTCCCAGACTCACCGAATACCGAACCGGCTCGTCCGGCGGAAGCGCCGCCGCTCGGCCGTCGCGGCGGCGATGGCTCGCCCTTTGGATGCCCTCCGCGATCAGAATCGACCTTCCGTCCGGGAATACGTCCGTCAGCTTCGCCGTAAAGTCGGTGTCCGCCGCGGTCGTGGCGGCGGCCAGCTGCAGGGCGAGCGGGCCCGTGACCTCCATCTCCTCCGTCAGTTCCGGAGACGTATAACAGAGAACGTCGTTCCGCCGCTCGATCAATGCTTGATCGAACGGACCCGGCACCAGACCCGCCATCGGCAGCAGCCGGCCGCCTATGGTCGGAACCGGATCGAGCGGATCATACGCATAACGGTCGCGGGGCTCGAGCCCGGGCTCCTCGCGGTTCAGCGCTCCGTCGCCCCCGGCCGTGTTCGCGCGGCCGCCGCTGTGAAGAAACCAACGCTCCCATCTGGTCTGCGGCAGCGGCCACGTTTCCCCGGTGCGCCATTCGTTGCGTCCCATCACGAAATATCGCACGGCCGGGACGTCCACGTCTCGGCCCCGCAAGTACTTATCGTAGAAATCGACCACATGCCCGCGCAGCGTCAGCTCGTCCGCGGAGGACGGCCCGAACTCCAGCTCGCCCAGGAAGCTTTTCGGACTGCCGTGATCCCAGGGGCCGACCAGCAGATGCTGGCCGCTTCGGGCAAATTCGGTGCCCGCATGCTGCTTCAGCTTGCGGCAATGTTCGAATATCGACCATTCCAATTGGTCGAACCACCCGCCCACATGCAGTCCCGGCACCTTGACCCGGTCGTACCTCCGCCTTTCGCGCAGCACTTCGGGGGAAGGCGGGGTCAAGCGCTGCTCGAGCATGGCGCGAAAGGCGGGATATTTCGCGAGCGGAAATTGTTTGAACGGCAGGTAATTGACGACCCACTGCGGATCCTGCCGCATCCGCTCCAGATACGCGGCGATCTCCGAGACGTCTTCCCCTTGCGCTTTCATTTTCTCGACGAGATCGAACGCGGTCATCGGCAACGCGTTGGCCGCCGAATAGAACGAGACGGCCCCGGTTTCCGGATTCGGCGCGATGTTCGTGCCGATGTCCCCTACGCAAGGGACAAACGCCTTCAAATGCGGCGGCGCGGCCATCGCCGCGATCCACTGCATGGCCGTCAGATAGGAAGGCCCGGCCAGCGCGACGTTCCCGTCGCACCACCGCTGCTCCGCGATCCATTCCACCGACTCGAAGCCGTCCGTGCCTTCCACTTCGAACATGCGGTGACGTTCCCATACGCCTTCGGAGGCGTAGCGGCCCCGGATGTCCTGGATCACGACGGCGTAACCCGCGCGGGCCAGCGCGACGGGATCGAACAAGCCGCCTTCGAAGCGGATTTTGTTATACGGCGTGCGGATCAGGATCGCCGGATTCGCGCCGGGCCCTTCCGGACGGTAGATGTCCGCTCTGAGTCGGACGCCGTCGGACAATTCCATGGCGACGTCGAGCTCGATGGCAATCGTGTGTCCCATTCCTTCATCCCTTTCTGATGATCGACGTACGCAAGGGGCAGCGCCCGGTTTCGGCTTACGCCCGGAGGCAGGCGACGCCATGCCCTTCCGCGACGGAGCGCAGCGGCGGTTCGGATTCTTTGCACGCCGCAGTCGCGAACGGGCAGCGGTTGGAGAAGCTGCAGCCTTTCGGTTTGTTGAGCAGGCTCGGCACTTCGCCTTGGATCACGACGTGCTCGCGCCGCTCCTCAACGAACGGATCGGGAATCGGCACGGCCGACAGCAGCATTTGCGTATACGGATGTTTCGGGCTCTCGTAGAGCGTTTTCCAGTCCGCGATTTCCACGATTTTGCCCAAATACATGACGGCGACGCGGTCGCTGATGTGCCGGACGACGGACAGATCGTGGGCGATGAACAAATACGTCAGCCCCAGCTTGCGCTGCAAATCTTCGAGCAGGTTGATGATCTGGGCCTGGATGGATACGTCCAGCGCCGAAATCGCTTCATCGCACACGATAAAGGAGGGATTGCTCGCCAATGCGCGCGCGATCCCGATTCTCTGGCGCTGCCCGCCGCTGAACTCGTGAGGCATCCGGTTGCGGACGCCCGGATTCAAGCCGACCAGGGTGAACAGCTCCGTCAGCCTTTCCTCGTATTCCTTCGCGTTTTTGACCAGCCCGTGGACCTTCAGCGGTTCCCCGACGATGTTGCCGACCGATTGGCGCGGATCGAGCGAACTGAACGGATCCTGGAAAATCATCGGCATCTCGCGGCGCAGCGGGCGAAGCCGGTTCATCGACATCCGGGTAATGTCATGGCCCCGGAACACGATCTGTCCGTCCGTGGGCTCGTACATGCGAAGCACGCTCCGGGCGACCGTCGTTTTGCCGCAGCCGCTTTCGCCGACCAAGCCGAGCGTCTCGCCTTTTCGGATTTCGAAACTGACGTCGTCCACCGCTTTGATGTCGGCGACCTTCCGGCCGAGCAGCCCCCTGGTCACCGGGAAATACATTTTGAGATGGCGCACCTCGAGCATCGTCTCCGCCGCCACGCTCCGTTCTGGAACTTCCCGTTCCGGCGCCTGGGCTTCTTGGACGGATGAGATCGAGACGGAAGCAAGGCCCCGCTCCGCCCCGCCCGAGGCGGCGACTTCTTCGTGGCAGGCGGCGAAATGCCCGGGACCCGTTTCCCTCAGTTCCGGCGCCGGCCGGCTCTGGCAAGCTTCGGTCTTGAACGGACAACGCGGCAGGAAAGCGCAAAATTCGGATTTGTGGGCCAGGTTGGGCGGCAGCCCGTCGATGGCCACGAGCTTGCGGTCTTTCGGGTCGTCCAGCCGCGGGACCGCTTTCAACAATCCGATCGTATACGGATGCTTGGGGCTGCCGAATATTTCTTTGGTCGTGCCCGATTCGACGATCCCGCCGGCGTACATCACGTAGATCCGCTCCGCGTAACGGGCGACGATTCCCAAGTTATGCGTCACCAAGATCAGCGAGGTGTTCGTTTTCTTCACCACGTCGCGCATCATCTCCAACAGCTGGGCCTGGGTCGTCACGTCCAGCGCCGTCGTCGCTTCGTCCGCGATCAGCAGCTTCGGGTTGCAGGACAACGCCATGGCGATCATGATGCGTTGGCGCATGCCCCCGCTGAATTGATGGGGGTAATAATCGACGCGGTGCTCGGCATCGGGGATGCCCACCAATTGGATCAGCTCGATCGCCCGCCGCCTCGCTTCGGCTTTGCCCATCTTCAAGTGGAGCATGACGGATTCGGCGATTTGTTTGCCGACCGTC
Organism: Cohnella caldifontis; assembly: GCF_029360585.1. GTDB lineage: Bacteria > Bacillota > Bacilli > Paenibacillales > Paenibacillaceae > Cohnella > Cohnella caldifontis. The sequence continues at coordinate 521,030 of NZ_JAQZSJ010000001.1, forward strand.
ATGATCGGGTTCAGGGAGGTCATCGGCTCCTGGAAGACGATGCCGATCTTTCCCCCTCGGACGTCCCGCATCTCTTCTCCGTTCGGGGCGAATCGCAGCAGATCGTTCCCTTCGAACTTCACGCTTCCGCCCACGATTTTGCCCGGCGGCGACGGAATCAGCTGCAGGCCGGAGTATTGCGTCACCGATTTGCCGCTGCCGCTCTCGCCGACAAACGCCACGATTTCGCCGGCGTCGATGTGGTACGACACCCCGTCGACGGCTTTAACCGTGGTTCCGTCCACGTTGAAATAGGTTTTCAAATTCCGGACTTCGAGAAGATGGCTCATGGTTTACCCTCCTGAATCTGTCTCTTTCATCCTCACGGTCGCCGTTTGCGGTTACTCCATCCCCCGAAGCCGCGGGTCCAATGCGTCCCGCAGCGCGTCTCCCACCACGTTGAACGCCAGCACGACGATGAGAATCGCGACGCCGGGAGCCAGAGACAGGACCGGGTTGGACAGCAGATACCGGTAGCCGTCGTTGACCATCGACCCCCAGGACGCCCCGGGAGGCGCGATGCCGAGACCCAGGAAGCTGAGCCCGGCCTCGGCCAGGATCGCCATGCCGAGGTTCATCGTGAGCAGCACGATCAGCGGCGAGAGGCAATTGGGCAGCACGTGCACGAGCATGTTCCTCACGTTGCCGACCCCCGTCACGACGCCGGCCATCACGTAATCCGACTGCTTGACGGACAGCACCTGTCCGCGCATCAACCGGGCGTAGGCGGGCACGATCGCGATGCCGAGCGCCACGATGACGTTCACGATGCCTCCGCCGAGAATCGCGCCGAGCGCCATGGCCAGCACGATCATCGGAATGGCGATCATCGCGTCCATGACGCGCATGAGCACCGTATCCACCCAGCCGCCGAAAAAGCCCGACAGCAGGCCGATCGTCATCCCGATCGCCCCGGCGATGAGGACCGCGACGAGGCCGACGATCAGCGAAACCCGGGATCCGTAAATAATCCGGCTTAGCACGTCGCGGCCCAGCATGTCGGTCCCGAGCCAATATTCGGCTGAAGGCTGTTTCAGAGACATCGACAAATCTTGACCATAAGGGTCGTGCGGCGCAAGCAGCGGAGCGAATATCGCCATCAGCACCATAAGCGTGAGAACGCTGAGTCCCGCAATCACGATCTTGCGGGCGAGGAATACGCGCAAAAACCGTCTGACGCTGCTCGTTTGCGGAGGCAGCTCAAACATGGAAGCAGCATCGGCTGCGGATGGTGTCGTCATTGGAGTCCCTCCCCGGTTATTTGCCCAAACGAATTCTAGGATCGATGAGGCCGTAAGCGATATCGACCGCCAAATTGCCGAGCGCGACCACGCTGGCCACGATCAGCACGACGCTCTGCACGACGACGTAATCTTTGCCGAAGATCGATTGCACCATCAACCGGCCCATGCCGGGGATGTTGAATACCTGCTCGATAAACACCGATCCGCCGACCAGCGAGGCCAGCCCCATGCCCAGAATCGTGATGATCGGGATGAGCGCGTTGCGCAGCGCGTGCTTCATGATGACGCGGTTTTCCTTCACGCCTTTGGCGCGCGCCGTGCGGATATAGTCCTGCCGGATCACCTCGAGCATGGAGGAGCGGGTCTGGCGGGCCAACGTCGCCAGCGCGCCGAGCGACAGCAAGACGACCGGCATCACCGTCTGGCGGAAGCTTTGCCCCAAATCTTCGAACGGGGACGTGTACCCTTGCACCGGCAGCCAGCCCAGCTTCAAGCTGAACAAGTAGACGCCGAGAATGCCCAGCCAAAATACCGGTACCGCCATGCCGAGGTTCGCGGTGACGGTGATGAGCGAATCCAGCCACCCGCCGCGTTTCACGGCCGCGATGATGCCGGCCGGGATTCCGAGCACGATCGCCAGTACGAAGGCGCTTAACCCGATGTGGAAAGAAATCGGGAGCCGGTCCCGAACGAGCTGACCTACGTCCTCGTTATACGAAATCGATCGTCCCAAATCGCCCTGCAGCACGTTCAACAGCCAATCCGCGTATTGAACGGGCAAAGGTTTGTCGAGCCCCAGTTCGGTCCTCAGGCGCTCGATCTCTTCCACGGAAGCCTGATCGCCCAGCATGATGGCCACCGGGTCGCCCGGCAGCATATGCATGATCGTGAAGACGATAAGGCTTACGATGAACAGGATCGCGATCGTCATAATCAACCTTCGCACGATAAAGGTCAGCATGTTTCCAGGTCTCCCTCTCTCTGTTTCGATTTGTCAGCGCTTACAATCCCTGCATACGGTCAAGCTGCGGGATCTATTTTTCTCCATTGTAAAGAAACGAGTTGCTTTGGGAAACCTGCAAAAAGTAGGAATCGCAAGGGGATTTTTCAGTCACCGTAGACGAATGCGGCTAAACGGCCGCAAACGAAAAAAACTACGGCTGACCCACTCGCATCCCAGGTCGAAAAACACGGACACCATCAGGTTTAAGGGACACAGAGGACGTTATCGGGGCATTCCTCAACCTATCGTATTCTAACGGACACGATTGCACTTATTCAGCAAAAATACCGCTGATTAGCCGCGAAGTGTTGCGCTTAAGGTCCGTGTTGTCCGTTACGATTTGAAAAACGTTGACATTGCCCCAATAACGGCTGTGGTGTCCGTAACGATCGGCATAAGGCCAATCTTCAGTATGTCAATTAGTCATCCGTAGAAAAAAAAACCGTCAGGCGGAACGTCCGCCTGACGGTTTGATTCCTGCTCAGCGTCCATCGCGGTCAATCCGCGCGAATCAGGATTTCGTCCCCCGCCCATTCGTACTTCGCGTTGAGCCTCGCCTTGCGGGTGATTTTCTCCACGTAGTCCATCACTTCCTGCCCTCTGCCGTCCCGCCCCAGCACGACCGGTTTGCCCGACTTCTCGATGATGCATGGCAACCACCCGGTTTGCACGATCGCCCCGTCTTCGATTACGCATTTGGCGATCATCGTATAGACGGCTTCCGGATGGAACGGGTAAGTCGGATACTCCGGATCGGGCTCGAATCCGAACAGCTCGATGCGGCGCATCGCCCAGGAATCGGGATCCTTATCGGCCGACGGCGCCAGCAAGGGCACCCACGTGACGAAATTGCAGAGTCCATGGTAGATCGTCTTCCCTTTGTACACTTCCGCCCCCCGGAGGATATGGGCATGGTGCGCGACCACCAGATCGGCTCCGGCATCGACGGCCGCATAGGAGACTTGCTGCTCGTACTGGGCGATTTTGGCCGGCGTATGCCCGATGCCCTTGTGGAACGCCACGACGAGTACGTCGCACAGCGGGCGCAGCGCGCGGATATCGTCTTCCATCGCTTTCAAAGTCCGCATCGTCGCCCACGAGTAGACGGTCGGAGGACCGCCCGGCGTCTCATGCTCCAATTCGTAATGCGTGATGATCTCCAGATAGGGGTTGCCCGGTTTGTCCGCGGCGGCCCAAGTCGATTTCGGGCCGACGCAGTTGTAATTCAGGTAACCGATCCGCGTCCCGCCCCGCTCGAGGATGACGGGGCGCTTCGCTTCCTCCAGGTTCATGCCGGCGCCGACATGGGCGATCCGATGCCGGTCCAGCCACTCGATCGTGTCTTCCACCCCGGCGGCTCCCGCGTCCATCAGATGGTTCCCGGCCATCGTAACCAGATCGAAACCGTTCGTTGCGAGCGGACCGAGGTGGTCCGGATGGCGGCCGAGCTCCATCGCCTGGCGGTCCCGCGTCGTATGCGTGACTTCCAGCTGCCCGACGACGAGATCCGCCTCCTGCAGCGTCGACTTGACTTCGGAGAAATAGGGTTCGGGATCGGGGCCCAGTATGATATCCCCGACGTTCAGCATCGTCAATCGGCTGCGGGTCATGCTCCGTGCCTCCCTGCTTACTTATCCAGCCATGCGTTCTCGGGCGTGAATACCGTCATGTAAGTTTGGTTGATGCCGGAATCTTTGACGTACGACTGAAGCGCCGCCGGAGCGGTGTCGACGTACATCGCGTATGCGAGAGCGTACTCGTCGAAAACCTTCTTCTGCAATTCCAAGGAAATCTGTTTCTTCGTCTCTTGGTCTTTGGCGGTTTTGGCCTGCTCCAGCAGCTGGGTCACGTCGTCGGGATGCAAAATGTTGTTCGCGTACAGCGGGCCGCCTACGCCGAAATTGCGCGGCATGTACAAGGCCAGGTCGGCGTCCCCCCGGAAGTTGTACGGCATGATGCCGTCCCACTTGCCTTTGGCGCCCGTCATTTCCTGGAACTTGGCGGTATCGAGCACTTCGATCTTGGCGTCGATTCCGACGCGGGCCAAATAGCCTTGCATCGCGGTGACCATCTGATCCTGGCCGATGCTGTAAATCGTCGTTTTGAAGCCGTTCGGATAACCCGCGTCTTTCAGGAGCTGCTTGGCCTTTTCCGGATCGTATTTCAGGCCTTCCACGTCGGGATTGTAGGACCAGGACGTCTGGGTGCCCCACTGGTTCGTCACCAGCGCAAACCCGCCCAAAATGGACGTTACCAGTTCCTGACGGTCGATCGCGTACCCCAGCGCTTGCCGCACCCGAACGTCGGCGAACGGCGAGTTCGGATTCGCGCTGTCGGTGATGAGACCGCCCGCCCGCGCGCCCAATCCGGACTGCAGTTTAATGACGTTGCCGGACCCCGTCAATTGCTTCGCGATATCCGCGGGCACGTTCAGGAACGCGTCTACGTCTTTGTTCTGGAACGTGGCGGACGCGGTCAGCGGGTCGGCGATGACGCTCCATTCGATGCCGTCCAGATAAGGCTTGCCCTGCTGCCAATAACCGGCGAATTTCTTATACTTGACGGACACGTCCTGCTGGAAGCTGACGAACTCGAACGGACCGGTCCCGACCGGATGCTTGGAGATCCCGTCCTGGCCCATTTGCTGATAGGCCGTCGGCGACATGATCCAGAGGAAGTTGGCGACGGACTCGACCATGCTGCTGTTCCACTGCGACAGGTTCAGTTTGACGGTAGAAGCGTCGACGACGTCGACGGAAGCGAGGTCCTTGAACTCCTGCCGCTTCGCTTCGATCATCAGGTCCAGGTTGAATTTCACCGCTTCGGCGTTAAAATCCGTGCCGTCGTGGAACTTTACGCCCTGTTTCAGCTTGTACGTGATCGTCTTGGCGTCCGGGTCGGTCTCCCAGCTCTCCGCCAGCCACGGCACGATATTGCCCTTCTCGTCGTAACGGCCCAGCGTCTCGAGCGCGGGCACCGCCATCAGCACTTCCTGCACGGTCCGGGATTTCGGGACCAAGCCAAGATTGACGGGCGCGCCGGTCATGGCGATCTTCAGCACGCCGCCGGTTTTCGGCGAACCCGGGCTGGCGTCCTTGCCGGAATCCGCCGGCTGCGAAGCGCCGGACGACGCCGCGGGCGTTTTCTCCCCGTTGTCTTTGGAACAGCCCGCCAGAATGGCAGCCGCAAGCAGACTGATTACCGCTAAAACCGTAATCCATTTCTTGGAAAACGATGCGTTTCTAGACATGAGTCCTTACGCTCCCTTTAGTGGTTTGTTTACTCATCTGCCAATCAAATGACTCCCTCTTGCCGCAAACGTTCGATCTCCTCGTCGGCCAGTCCCAGCATCCCTTTGTAGACATCGTCGTTATGCTGGCCGAGGAGAGGCGCGGGCCTAAGCGCGACTTCGGAATCCGACAGCTTCATCGAATTGCCGGGAATGACCATTTTCCCGCGTACCGGGTGGTCGATCTCGACCATCGTTCCCCGCTGGCGCAAATAAGCGTCGCGGGTAATGTCAAGGGTCGAAAACACCGCGCTGATCGGCACGTCGGCCGCGCCGAGTTCCGCCATCGCCTCTTCTTTCGTTCTTTCGCGCGTCCAGGCGCGAATGAGGGCATCCACCTCCTCACGGTGCTCGTATCGCGATTCCGGCGTCGCGAAGCGGGGATCGTCCAGCAGATCTTCGCGTCCGATCGCTTTCAGGAGCCTTTTCCACTGCGGGCTTCCGGGCACGCGCGACGTGTAGATGAATACATAATCGTTTTGGCCGCCGGGCTTGCAGGGATATACGTTGCAGGGAGCGACCGCGGCCATCGGCATCGCGTTGCCGACCCGCGGCGCTTCCTCGCCCGTCATGAACTGGCGTCCCCAGGCCGAACGGCTGAAGTTGATCATGACGTCCTGCATCGCCACTTCGATTTTCTGTCCGCGTCCCGTCGCGGTCCGTTGGTACAAAGCCGCCAAGATCGCGATGGCGCAATGGTAGCCGGTTCCGCTGTCGGCCAGGTTGACCCCGGCGTGCATCGGCGGTCCGTCCGCTTCCCCGGTAATACTCATGACGACGCCCGCCGCCTGTCCGATGGCGTCGAATGCCGGAAAATCGGCGTAGGGACCGTCCGAGCCGAAGCCTTTAATCTGGGCGTATACGATTCGCGGATTCACGGAACGGATCGTCTCGTAATCGAAGCCGAGCCGCTCGATCACGCCGGGCGAGAAGTTCTCGACCAGCACGTCGGCTTTCTCCGCCAGCTTGAGAACCAGCGCCCGGCCTTCCGGCCGTTTCACGTCGACGGTGATCGACTTCTTGTTCGAATTCAGCAAGATGAACCCGTAGGAATCGGCCCCTTTCTTGTCGGCGGAAGCTCCTCGCCCTTGCTCGCCCGTGACGGGCCGTTCCAGCTTGATGACTTCCGCTCCGAGCCAGGCCAACGTCTGCGTGCATACCGTCCCCGCTTCGAACTGCGTAAAATCCAGTACAACGACCCCTTCGAGCGCTGTTCGGTCCATGCCGTTCCTCTCCTTTGCTCCTCTTCGATCCCTAGGTGAAATCGCTTTCTTTGTCTATTTTCGTCTATTATAAGAGAGGGTTATGTTTCCGTAAAACGTGCACCGTGGACGAAAAGCCCATACGCGAATCCGGCGCGGTGTAGAAACCGGATCACCGGAGCCGTTGCCATGCCGGTGCGGCGGTCCGTTTCGCGCGGCCCCATGAAGAAAAACGACCCTGCCCTCATGTGCCGGGCACCGGGTCGTCCGATTTCGAATCCCCTGTTCGGAATGGTTCGAATGCCGTTACAGCAAACACAAGCGTCCTTCGAACAGGCCAAGCGGCCAGTATCCGAGTTCGAACAAGGCGATGGCGGGTTGAAGCGGATTCGACTCCGGAGGTTCCCCGGCAAGCTCCCAGCCCGCCGCCAACCCGCTCACGTACATCGCGGCGCAGACCGCGTTTCGTACGGCTTCTTGTCCGAACGCCTGCAATACGGGAAACGCGCCTCCGAAAGCGGCGTGAAAGACCGCTTCGGGCAGGTCGTCCGCGGCGAAAGAAAGAACCTCCATTCGGCCGTTGCGTTCGGCTGCCGTTCGGATTCGCTCCGGCAGTTCGAATAACGTCGGCCACATCGGACTGGAGGTGATGTCGTAACGTTTGACGAATTCGCCCGCCTCCGGCAGCGTCAGCCAACGGACGGGAACGTCCGGCAAGCCGAATGCGGCCTTAACCGGTTCGAGCAGCGCCTCCGCCCGGTCCCGCGAATCCGGATTCCCGATGGACGCAAACCACGGGATCGCGGACATCCGATCGATCCAAGTTTTCATTCGTTTTGCTCCTCACCCATTAATGGTCGCCGCCGGCCGTCAAAGCCGCGCGGAGCGGGTCCGGGATCGCCGTCGCTTTGATCTGCCCGCTCGACCCGGTGATCCACGCGCGGACTTCGTAGCCTTCCGCGACGACCTCTTCGCCCCGGTAAATGGCGTGTCCGATTTTGACGGTCTTGTTGCCGACTTCTTGTACCGTCGACACGACTTTCGCGAGATCTTCGAACAACAGCGGCTTGCGGAATTGGCAGTGGGCCTCCAGCAGCGGAATGCCCAACTGCTCCGCCAACAGTTTGCGCGTGGAATATCCGATCGCGCCGAACATTTCATGGGAAGCCTGGTCCATCCATTTGTAAAAATTCGGATAATACGCGATGCCGGCCGCATCCGTCTCCCCGAAACGCACTTTGAACTCCCATTCGGTGCTTAACATGTTGGTCACCTTTCTTCGCCGCACCGCCGCGCGATCCGGCACCGCTCAGAACAGGGCCGGAGGGGGCGATTGCGGCATGGATTCCCGCAAAAAGCGTCCGATTTCCTCTTCGCCGAAGCATTCGCCGGCGGCTTCCAGTTCGGCAACCGGGCGGGCATACCCCCACACGGACAACTTCGTGCCGCCGACGGCCAAGCATTGTCCGGTCACTTCCGCTCCTTCGGGGGATGCCAGAAAACCGAGCAGCGGCGCGACCTGCGAAGGCTTGCGCGCCTTCATCCGCTCGAGCGTCTCCCGGCCGACCGCCTTCAGCAGCACTTCTTCCGGAATGCTTTCGGACATCAGCGTCCAGGCGGCGGGGATGACCGCGTTCACGGCAATGCCGCGTTTGCGCAGTTCGGCGCTCCACGTCAGCGTCATCGCCAGCAGCCCGCCCTTGGCGGCCGCGTAATTCGTCTGTCCGGGATTGCCGCCGAGTCCGGACGCGGCGATCATGTTGATGATGCGCCCGCCTCCCCGTTCGATCATAAAGGGCACGGCCGATTTGGCGCAATAGAATGCCCCTTTCAAATTGGCGTCCACCACTTCGTCGAATTGCCGGATGGACATCCGGAGTAAAAGCTGGTCGCGCACGAGGGCGGCGTTGTTGATCAACACGTCGACCGCGCCGAAGCGGGCCGCCGTTTCCCGAACGATCCGGTCCGCGCCCTCCGGTTCGGCGACCGTCTCCCGGATCGCCAGCATGCTTCCGCGATACGCCTGCAGACGTTCCTCGACCCGGCGCAGGCGAGCCTCGTCGATATCGGCTATCGCCGCGTTCGCGCCCCGCGAAAGAAAGTATTCCGCCGCCGCCGAACCGATCCCCCCGGCCCCTCCGGTAATCAGGACGGTCATGTCACGAAATCCGCGCTCCATCGCCTGTTCTCAACCCGCTTCCATTTCCCGGATCAGGTCCCGCAGCTTGACTTTCTGGATTTTCCCGCTCGCCGTCGCCGGCAAGTCGTCCAGGAATACGATTCGGGAAGGCAGTTTGAACGGCGCGATATTCGGTTTCAAATAGGCGAGGATTTCGTCCGCGTCCGCTTGCTGTCCGGGGCGCAGCTTGACCGCCGCGCAGACGATTTCGCCCATGACGGGATCGGGCAGTCCGAGCACGGCGCATTCCAGCACTTTCGGGTGGTTGATCAACAGACGTTCCACTTCCTGGGGATAAATATTGAATCCGCCGCGGATGATCAGCTCTTTCTTGCGGCCCATGTAACGGACGTATCCGTCGCCGTCCATCGAGCCCAAATCCCCGGTATAAAACCATCCGTCTTCATCGAGCACTTCCCGCGTTTGTTCCGGCAATCCGTAATACCCTTTCATGACGCCGAAGCCTCTGCAGGCGATTTCCCCGGTTTCCCCGAAAGGCAGCGTCTCCCTGCGGCTGCCCACGATCCTCACTTCGGCGCCGCTTACCGCTTTGCCGATCGTCTCCAGGACATGCGGCTCGGTATCGTCGTATTCCGTAATCGTCACCGTGCACGTCTCCGTCGACCCGTAGGAGATGCTGAGCCGCATCCCCATCCGCTCGCGTACGCCCCGCACCGTCTCGGGCGGACAAGGCGCCGCGCCGGTCATCCCTGCACGGAGCGAGGACAAATCGTAGGCGTCGAAATCCGGATCCTTCAGCTCCAGGTTCAGCATCGAAGGCACCGCGTGCTGGATCGTCACTTTTTCCCGCTGGATCAGGTCCAGCGCTTTGCCCGCTTTGAACTTGTCGAGCAGGACCATCCGCGAGCCGCGGTACACCGCCGACAGCAGGTTGCAGCCCAGTCCGAACACGTGGAAGACGGGAGCGAGAATGAGATAGACGTCGTTCTCCGTGCAGCGCATGCTGTCCGCGATCGCGATGCCTGAACGGACCAACGCGCTATGCGTCAGCAGCGCGCCTTTCGGCGCTCCTGTCGTGCCCGAAGTATAGAGGATGCAGAACACGTCTTCTTCCGGACGGAACGCGACTTCGGGCAACTCGGCGGACACGACCGACGCCGGCAGATCTTCGTAGGAACGATAGCCGTCCTTCCGGTATCGCACGGTGACGATCTCCTGCACGAGAGACCGGACGGTCAGGAAATCGACGTTTTCGAACTCCTCGCAGACGAAAACGAGCTTGGAGCCCGAGTTTTGCAAAATGTGGCGCACCTCGTGCGTTCGGTACTTCGGGTTGAACGGGACGAGAACGGCACCGAGCCTGGCTGCGGCGAAATACAGCACGACCGTCTCGTGCCAGTTGGGCAAGGCGGCGGCCACCCGGTCGCCCGGCGCGACGCCGAGCGACCTCAGCGACGCGGCGAGCCGTTCCGCCTCCCGCTTCAATTCACCGTATGTCATCCTGCGCGCCAGATCGTATATGGCTTCCTTGTCGGCCTCGCGACCCGCCGCCTGCTCCAACAGCCCGAAGACCGACAAGCTGCTTTCCATGGCTTTCAACACGATCCCTCCTCTTGCAGTGCCCGAACGGCCGCGATCCCCAAAGCTGCTAGTATTTGGTCGACACTTTGGAAGAACCTTGCTTCGGGCCGTACGGCCCCTCGTCCAGCCATCTGCCGAGCTTGGGAACGACGGAGCACAGCGACGCGGCGAGCTCCCGCTTCATGTTCATGTACGGCGAGCTTCCCTGGATGTGCTCGAGCGCGATGCCGGCCGCGTCGCGATTATGCAAGGCGGCCGTGCGGCGTTCCTCGGCCGCGGCCGCGATCGCTTCCTCCCTTGCGCCTTCATCCGCGGCATCCAGCGCCCGGCGGATGCCCCTGGCCGCCAGGATGGCGTCGGGCACGCCCGAGTTCAAGCCGCGCGCCCCGAACGGCGCGAACAGATGCGCGGCCTCGCCGGCGAGCAGCACGCGGCGCTTCGCGTCGGCGAACGACTTGGCCACCACCTGGTAAAACTGGTACGTCGATACCCAAGTCACGCGGTCGGCGTATTTCGGATCCATCACCTTCGGCAGCCATTTCCGGACGCCGTCCACGCCGCCGAACGCCTCCGCGTCGTCTCCTTCCAGCAGCTGCAAATCGACCCTCCAGCCGCCTTTGAACGGCACCAGCAGCACGTTGCGGCCGTCCATCTCCGGATGCGAGTAATGGAACGTGCGTTCCAAAGGCATCGGATCGGCTTCATCCTCCTTGACGTCGACGACCAGAAAATAGTCCTGCGAGCGCGGTCCTTCCATTTCGATGCCGACCTCGCGCCGCACGGCGGAACGGGCTCCGTCCGCCGCGATGACGTACTCCGCGTTCCACGTCTCCCCGGATTGCGCGGTCAGTGCGACGCCGTCCGCGCCAGAACGGACCGACGCGATCGGCGCGCCCCAGACGAACCGTACGCCGGCGTCCTTGCATGCCTGATAGAGATGCTTTTCGATCTCCACCTGCGCTAGACTGGTGAAAGCCGGCAGCTCGCCGGGCGTCGGCGGCTGGTACTTGCGCACGTATACTTCCTTGCCGCGGTACAACGTCCGTTTGACCGGCCAAATCACCCCGTTCTTGGCGAGCGTATGGCCAAGGCCCGGCGAGACCTCTTCCAGCAGCGTCAGGGTCGCCTTGTGAATGTAAATCGCCCGGCTTCCTTCGCGGAACCGGCCTTCCAGCTCCGCTTCGATCACCGTCGCGGGCAGCCCCAGGCTGCGCAGCGCCAAAGCGGCGACCATGCCGACGGGACCGGCGCCCACGACGAGGACGGGCTGATTGCGGTTGTCCATGGATGCTTTCCCCCGTTTCCTATTTGTCCAGATAAACCGGCTTTCTTTTTTCCACGAAGGCGTTCATGCCTTCCTGGCGATCATAGGTGGCGAACACCGTGCCGAAACAGGCGGCCTCCAGCGTCAGCGCGCTCCTTAAGTCCGTGTCGGCGCCCGCGTTCACCGCGGTCTTCATCATCCGCATCGCCATCGCCGGCTTGGCCGCAAGCTTCGCCGCCCACTCCTTGCAGGCGTCCAGCAGCCCTTCCAGCGGCACCGCCTTGTTGGCGAGTCCGCAGGCCGCGGCGTCCGCCGCCCCGATCATGTCGCCGAAATACAGCAGTTCCTTCGCTTTGGCCTGGCCGATCAGCCGTTGCAGCCGCTGCGTGCCGCCGCCGCCCGGGATGATAGCCAGGGTGATTTCCGGCAAGCCGAAACGCGCATTCTCCGAGCAAATCCGGAAATCGCAGCACAGGGCCAATTCGCAGCCCCCGCCCAGCGCCAAGCCGTTAACCGCGGCGATCGTCGGTTTCTGCAAGTTTTCCAGCCTTTCGAACGCCCGGCGCGAGAGGGCGTTCATCTGCGCCATGCCCGCCGCGTCCAGTCCCGACATCTCCGTGATGTCCGCCCCCGCCGCAAACGCCTTTTCGCCTTTGCCGGCGATGATCACCGCTTTGATTTCGTCGCTGCGTTCCATGTACTCCAGCGCTTCGTACAGCTCTTCGAACAACTTGCGGTTCAAGGCGTTGACCGGCGGACGGTTCAAATGCAGCACCGCGATTTTTTTTTCGACGACCAGCTCCAGCGTTTCCCAGTCCATTCGCTCCACTCCAATCGCCATCATTGTTTGGGTTTGTAATCGTACCATCCGGCGCCGCTTTTCTTTCCGGTTCTCCCGGCCCGGATCAGCCGGCGAAGAGACAACGGCGCCGCGAATCGCTCGTCCTTGAACTCCTCGTAGAAGTAGTCCATGACGTGCAGGCCGATGTCCACGCCCGCGAAGTCCTGCAGCTCGAACGGCCCCATCGGGTAATTCAAGCCGAGCTTCACCGCCTTATCCACGTCTTCCGGCGTCGCCACGCCTTCTTCCACCAAGCGGATGGCCTCGATGAATTGCGGGACCATGATCCGGTTGACGATAAACCCGGGCGAGTCCTTCTTCACTTCGATCGGTTCCTTCCCGAGCTCCCGCGCGAGCGCCATCAAGCCGGCGATCGCGTCGTCGGACGATTTCAAGCCGCGCACGACCTCGACGAGCTTCATCACCGGCGCCGGGTTGAAGAAATGCATCCCCGCCACCCGATCCGGCCGCTGGGTCGCTTCGGCCAATTCCGTAATCGAGAGCGAGGACGTATTGGTCGCCATAATCGCGCCCGGACCCAACAAAGCGTCCAATCGGGCGAAAATTTCTTTCTTGACCGCCATGTTTTCGACGACGGCCTCGATGACAACGCTTCCATCGCGAAGCGCTTCCAGTTCGGAGGTCGAACGGATGCGGGACATCGCCGCGTTCTTGTCTTCTTCCGTCAGCCTGCCCTTTTCCACGCTTTTGCCCAAGGCTGCCGCGATGCGGCTCATGCCTTTGGCGACGAGATCTTCGCTTAAGTCATAGAGCACGACCTCGAAGCCTTGCTGCGCCGCCAGTTGCGCGATTCCGCTTCCCATGGTGCCGGCGCCGACTACGCCTACGATGCGTTTGCTCATGCCATACCTTCTCCTTTGCGATTGTTGCATTCCTTTGCGGTTGTGGCTAAACCCATTATAAAACCTCGATTTTCGCGCTTGAACGTACACCATGTACGAAAAACTGCATCCGGATTCGTCAGCGGTACACGAATCCCCTTCGTTCACAATTCAGCGGTGATTTCCCGAATGTCGTTCACGAGTTCCAAACCGGCAATCGCCCGGACGATCCGATCCTTCGCGGAGTCGGACAGCGGCGTTGCCGCGTATTTCGCGTTGTCCGCGAATTTGCGCTCCAGCTGCTCCAAGGTCATCGGATGCTCGGGATTGCCCAACGGGACGCGGACGGTAGCGGACAAGGACTTCGAAGCGGTGCGCAGGCGCACTTCGCCGCCCAGCGTGTCCCTCAGCTCGCGGCCGGGATCGACTTCGTACCGCACCCGCTCGGCCAATCGAAGCACATGCGGATTCCGCAGCGCCTCCGGCGTAAAATGCTCCAGCGCGACGTTGCCGTAATGGATCGCCGCCGCAACCACGAATGGCAGGCTGAACTTCGCGTTGATGGCGGAAGCCGGCGTTCGCTTCGCGTCCGCAGGTTCGCACAGCATGCGGTTGACCGGGCTGATCACGAGGCGAATGTCGGAAATCTCGAGCGGATCGATCCGGTTCTCGGCCATCAGGCCCAGTACGCCTTCGATATAGGGATGCGTCCCCCGGCAGCTCGGCCATGGCTTGAAGCTGATGTCCGCGCATTCGAAATCGGTTCCGAGGCCCCGCGTCAGCGCCGCGGCGTCGTAATTCCCCCTGGCGAACGCATGATAGAAAGCCCGTTTGCCTTCGAACGGCTGCTCGAACCCGGTCACGCCTTCCTTGGCCAGCATGGCGGACAGCACGCCGGCTTTGGCGGCGAACGCGTCCCGGATGGAACGGATTTCCGACTGCGGGCTGTTCGTGATTTCCGCGCTGCATACGGCCTGGCACATCGTCAGCGAGAAGGCGTCCAGCATCTGCCCGCCCGTGAGGCCGAGCAGCCTGCCGGCCGCCGCCGTCGCCCCGAAAGCGTTCAGAATCGGCGGCATGTACCAGCCGTACTCCAGCATGTCGTCCCGAATGGACAGTCCCATGCGGCAGACGAGCTCGCTGCCGAGCGCGACCGCGGCGATGAGCCGCTTGCCGGTGACGCCGCCTAACGCTTCGGCCACCGCCAAGGCGGCGGGAATCGTGGCCGCGTTCGAGTGAACGAGCGCCGTGTCGTGCGCGTCCTCGAAGTCCATCGCGTGTGCCATGGCCCCGTTGGCGAACGCCGCCATCGGAGCGGACGCCTTGCGGCCGAAGCCGAGAATCGTGCTCTCCGCTCGGCCGCCGTCGGCGGAGGCCAGGCGGATGAACGGCTCAACGCCTTCGCCGAGCGTACCCGCGGCCAGCGTGACGCCGATGGCGTCCAGCAGCGCCTTCTTCGTCACTTCCGCCACGTGTTCGGGCAAATCGTCGTCGCGGTATTGCGATATAAAAGTCGCGATTTCTTGGGATAAGCTCATGTTCGGGTCTCCTTTACTCGCCTTTCAAGCGTTTCCAGTACAGTCTCCGTTCGCGGCCGGGATCGCGGGCTACGCGGCACGTCTTGTCGAAAATCATCGTGGCTCTTTCTTCCAACGTATAGGAGGGCCAATCGGGCAATCCGCCGTGGTTCGGATCGCCGGTCAAGGCGAACGAAATCCAGGATCGGCTCATGTTCGCGGCAAGCTTGCCGAGCGCGGGATCCTCGTCTCCGCCAAGGATCTCCGCGTTCAGCGCGAGGTTGTCGAAGACGAACGGCACTTCGAGTCCGTGGAACGCTCCCATTTTCCCGCCCAGCATCGGTGACTCCCAGTCGAAGCGGTACATATAGACCGGCGCCGATTTCTGCTCCAGCTTCCGTTCGGCTTGCACGATCGCGTCGTAAATCGTCACCTTGTCGCTGGCGATGGACACGACGAGATCGTTGGGCGAGGCGTCGGGCCGATCCTTGCGGTACGCTTCCACCGCGCGGTCGATCTCCGCTTCCCCGACGTAATGCTTCAGCCAACGGCGCATCCCCGCCTCGTCGATGGCGCCGAGCTTCGGATCGTCCGCCAGGAAAATCGTCGCTTCGTCCTTGGAGGTGCCGATCATCACCGGCACGTCGGCGGAGCACTCGGGCCCTGCCGGGTCGAACGGGTGCCGAGGCAGCACAATACCGTCCACGACCGGCCCGATGTTGGACACGCTTCGCCCTTTCTCGGCGAACGCGTAGGGGTCCCAAGGGGTTAATCGGAAATAGGCGTCCCACAGAGCCTGGGCGGGGAGCTCCCGCAGCTTGCCGATCTCGTGCTCCCGCAAATTCAGACTCCGAAGCATGGCCAACGTAAATTCCGCCGCCGTCTCCCGCGACAGCATGCGCAAGCCGTGCGCACCCTGGACGATCGCCCGATGAAACAAGCCGCGGGCCGAAGGCATTGCGAGCAGCGCGCTGACTTTGCCGCCTCCGCCGGAATGCCCGAATAAGGTCACGTTGCCGGGATCTCCTCCGAACGCGGCGATATTTTCATTCACCCACTCCAGCGCGGCCACGAGGTCGAGCATCCCCGCGTTGCCGGAGGCCGCGTATTCCGGTCCCGCGACATCGCCAAGGTGCAGGAACCCAAGCGGGCCGAGCCGGTGGTTGACGGTTACGACAACCGCTTCCCCGGTGCGGGCCAGTGCCGCTCCGTCCGTGCCGTTGCCGGCGCCGGATCCTTTGAAGTATCCGCCGCCATGGCACCAGAACAGCACCGGGCGGGCGCGGCCGACGCCGGCGGCGGCCGTCCAGATGTTCAGCACGAGACAGTCTTCGCTTTCCGGTTCGACGATGCCGGTAGGCTTGCGGCTTCTCGACCGTTCGTTATCGGTGTTGATGAAACCTTGCGTCTGGGTGCATCGGGGTCCGTAGGCAAGCGCGTCGCGAACGCCCGCCCACGGCTCGGGCCTGACCGGCGGCATAAACCGGCGCGTCGGTCCCCCGTATGGAATCCCTTTAAAGCTGAGTACCCCGTTCGTCAGCGCGCCGCGAACTTTTCCGTATGCGGTCTCCACGACATCCTCTTGCGTCATGGCGCCCAGCCTCCTTTCTCAAAACCCGGCTATTTCGAGAGCCAAGCGTCTTCCGGCGTCCATTGGGTGGCCGAACCGGCGTTGAGGCCGTCATCATGCACCTTGGCGGACTTCGCCGTCGGGTTGGTGCTCACGCCGATCGGGACGGACAAAGCGTACTGCTCGAAAATGAGCTTCTGCAGCTCATGGGCCGTCCGCTGCCTGGAATCGTCGTCGGGTGCGGCGGCAATCGTTCCGAACAGCTTCTCCACGTCTTCCGGATGGGCGATGCTTTTGCCATACAGGCCTTTCGGACCGTATAGAGCGGGCATGAATTGACCTACGTCGGGGTCCGCGCGAAGCGTGGAATTGATGATGCCCTCCCATCCGTTGCCGCGGATTTGCAAGAACTTGGCGTTGTCGACCTGTTCGATCTGGGCTTCGATGCCGATCTTCTGCAAATAGCCTTGGATCGCCGTGAACATCTGCACGAGGTCCGGGCTGTTCTGCACCGTCATCGTCGTTTTGAATCCGTTCGGATAACCCGCTTCCGCCAGCAGCTTCTTGGCTTCCTCCGGGTTGTACGGGAATCCCTTCAGATCGGGATTGTACGACCAGGAAGCGGGGAGTCCCATTTGGTTCGTCGGCGACTGGAACCCGTAGGACATCTGTTCGACGATCGCTTTCGCGTCGATCGCGAGGGCTGCCGCCTGGCGAACCTTGACGTTGGCGAACGGCGAATCGGGATTGCCGCTGCTGAACGTGATCGCCGACTCCGCCGCGCCAAGCCCCGTGTTCAGCTTGACGATCTCGGCCGAACCCTTCAGTTCGTTGGCCGATGAAGCGTTCATGGCATAATAGACGTCGATGTCGCCGTTTTTGAAAGAGGAAGAAGCGGTCATCGGGTCCTCGATGATCGTGAACGCGACGCCGTCCAATTTCGGCTTGCCCGCCTGCCAGTAATTCGGATTTTTCTTGTATTGAACCGACACGCCGCGCTTCCAGTCGGCGAATTCGAAAGGACCCGTGCCGACCGGATGCGTGGAGGCCCATTCTTTTCCGTTGGACTGCACGGCCGTCGGAGAGGTCATGTAAATCAGGCAAGCGACCGATTCGAACGTGCTGCTGTTCCACGTCTCCAAGTTGATGCTCAGCGTCGCCGGATCCACGGCTTCCACCGATCGGATCATGCCGATTTCCGGACGTTTCGCCTGAATGAATTGGTCGATGTTCCACTTGGCCGCTTCCGCGTTAAACTCGGTTCCGTCGTGGAATTTCACCCCGCTTCTCAGCTTGAACGCGATCGTCTTGGCGTTCGCGTCGAGGGTCCAGCTTTCGGCCAGCAGCGGAACCACTTTCCCCGCGCTGTCGTAACGTCCCAGCGTTTCGAGCGCGGGAGCGCCGATGAACATCTCGCCCTGCTGGCGCATATCGCTGGCGTAGCCGAGCACGTTCGCGTCGAACGGAACGCCGATTCTCAGCGTTCCCCCGGTCTGCGCCGCCGGTGGGGCGGAGCTGCCGGAAGCGGAATTTTCGGGGCTGC
Source organism: Cohnella caldifontis (assembly GCF_029360585.1). Classification (GTDB taxonomy): domain Bacteria; phylum Bacillota; class Bacilli; order Paenibacillales; family Paenibacillaceae; genus Cohnella; species Cohnella caldifontis. Next base: position 539,105 of record NZ_JAQZSJ010000001.1, read on the forward strand.
CGGAGGCTGCCGCGCTCGTATCCGTCGGCGTCGGTTCGGAAGACTTCGAGCAGGCGGTCAGCAGAAGCAACAAAATCAAGCCCAACAAGAGAGAGGGCTTTGCGAAGCGCGAACGGGGGTTCTTCATTCGGACATCTCCTCCATGGTCTAAAAAGATAGGATGACAGGCTGGTGGTCGAGCTGCAGCTTTTTCGAGGCTTGGTCCCAAATGCCGCGTTCTTCCCGGTGCGGATCGTCGGCAACGCGGCTCCCGAGATGGAACAGCATCGTCTTGCGCCGCTCTGAATCGTATCTTGGCCATGCCGGTATTTCGGGCGTTCCCGGATCCCCATTCCGGGCGAAGGAGATCCAGGCGCGTTGCATCTGTTCGGCCAGTCGCTGCCGGTCCGGGGAACCTCCGGTTCGGTCCAGCGCCTCTTGCGTCTCCAGCGTGCCGAACACGAACGGCAGCTCCATTCCGTGGCAAGCGCCCAAAACGCCTCCCGCAACGGGGGATCTCCAATCGAAACGGTACGCCCATACGGGCGCCTTCCTTTCCGCCAACGCCGAAAGCAGGCGTTCGGTCGAATAGGTATACCGGTGGAACGTCATCATCCGTTTCATTTTCTCCGCCGCCGTGCGTCCCGCCGCCTCGTTGGCCCAATAGTAGGGGGCGACTTCGTCCCAGAACGGGCCTGCCATCTCCGCGCAATAGCGGACGATTTCCTCCTCGTCCTGCCGGCCGAAGACCGGGTCCCGGCTGGCGGACATCCCGTATTCGTCCAGCGTGCCTCCGGCTACGATCGGGATCGAATCCGCGGCGCCGTTCCGGATCGCCTCAAGCGGCGGCGCGCCCAGCACCGCTCCGTCCTCCACCGGCCGCAGGCTCACGAAAGGCAGGGAAGCCGCCGCCTCGGCCAGCGCTTGCGCGGGCAAGCGCTGCAGCTCGCGCAAAGCGTTCGTTCTCGAGACCCCTAGCAGGCTTAAAACGCGCGCGGTCACTTTTTCCGCATCCGCGGCGGAAGCGGTCGAAGAAGCGCTCCAGCTCTGGAGAACGGCCTGACGGAACAACCCTTGCGCCATGGGCGAAGCCAACAGAACGCTGACGCTGCCCGCGCCGGACGACTGGCCGAAAACCGTGATCCGGTCCGGGTCCCCGCCGAAAGCCGCGATGTTATCGCGAATCCAGCGCAGCGCCGCGATCTGGTCCAGCGTCCCGTTGTTGCCGGAGCCGGCGTATTCCTCGCCCCCCAAATGTCCCAAATACAAATAGCCCAACGTCCCTAATCGATAGTTGAGGGAAACGAACACGACATCGCCGTTCCCGGCGAACGCTTCCCCGTCGTATAGGGGGGACGCGGCGGAGCCGCCAATGTAAGCGCCTCCATGGATCCACACCATCACGGGCCTCCGCTTGCCGTCCGCACCCGGAGACCAGATGTTCAAATAAAGGCAGTCTTCGCCCGTCTCCGCGCCCGCCGCCAAACGTTCCGGCTGGGGAGCGGCGCGGCCGTGCCGAAGAGCCTCCCGCACGCCGGACCAGCTCGCCGGGGGCTCCGGCGGGCGAAACCGGAGATCCCCGAGCGGAGCTTTCGCGTAGGGAATTCCTTTCCAGGCCCAGACGGTTCCCGTTTTCGCTCCACGCACCCAACCGCATGCCGTCCGGACGTCCGAATGTTCCAAAACTCACTCCTCCTCCGGCGCGGCGGGCTCCACGACCACTTCGTTCCCCAGCACCGTAAAGCGCGCCTTCAAGCCTTGCGAATCGGAAATCTCCCGCACGTACCGCACGATCTCCGCGAAGCGGGGATGATCGGCCGCGACGATTTCGGGAACGTTGTCCAGGTCGATGTGGGTGGGAAGATACGACACGCGCGTGATCCGCCCATTCTCGATCGCGCATTTGACCGTCATCGACTTGTAGGAGTCCGGAGGCCACGCCGCGCGCTCCGGCTTCCAATCCGGATTCAGCCCCTGGATCTCCTTGAATTGCCCGGATTTCATTCCTTCCGACCGGAAATCGCGCGGCAGCTCCATGGCGAAGTTGCCCAAGCTGTAGAACACGGCTTTGCCCTTATACACTTCGACGCCTTTTAAAATATGGGCATGGTGGCCCAGAATCAGGTCCGCCCCCGCGTCGATCGCCGCATGCGCCATTTCCCGCTGGTAATCCGCGAGCACGGCGGGAACGAAGTGAATGCCCCCATGCATCGAGACGAACACCAGGTCCGCCCGGCTTTTCGCCAGCCGCACGTCCCGAACCATGGCCTGCAGATCCGCCCGATGGGCAAAGGTATGGATCCGGCACGGGGTTCCCGGCTGATCGTGTTCGATTTGCTCGTATACCGTATGGGCCCGCAGCGGCGCGCATCCCGGACGGTCCGCCTCGGCCCAGAACGACTGCGGCAAAATGGTGTTGTAGGCCAGAAATGCGATCTTGGTTCCTTTGCATTCCACGATCGCCGGCTGCCGGGCCTCCTCGATGTTGCGGCCTGCGCCGATGACGGCCAAATTTTGCCCGCGCAAAACGTCAAGCGTGTCCTGAAACGCCTCCCGCCCCAAGTCCATGCAATGGTTGGTCGCGAACGATACGACCTGGAACCCGGCGCGGCGGATCGCCCCGGCGACTTCCGGTTCTCCCCGGCATGCCATCCTCACCTGCGGCAGCTGCGCGCCGCGCCTTGACAGCACGGGCTCCAGCTGGCAGAACGTCACATCCGCCCCGCGGAACACCGGCGCGACGCGCGCGAAAATCGAATCGGGATCGTCCCGCTCGGGGCCTACGTCCCCCACTCCGTAAAAGACGATCGGTTCCGGCATGTCCGCTCCCTCCCTTCATCCCCAACGATGCTGGTTGATTTCGGCGATAAACAGCGCGATTTCGTCGATGACCCGATCCGGCGCTTCGCTCGCGAGCGAGTGTCCGTGGTCCTGATAGAACACGGACTTGGCATAGGGCACGGCTTTCGCGGCCAGCAGCGACATTTCGGCCGAAATGATGTCGTCCTGCAAACCCGCCAGCATCAAGGTCGGCGTCCGCACTTTCCCCAGCAGCTCGGCCAGCTCCTCGTTCGTTGCGGCTTCGGGCAGCGGCTTGCGGGGATTGATCCGCAGCTCCTCGGGCGCCATCGACAGGAAAAACCGCTTGAAATCCTCATGCGCCCGCTGCCGCCTCTCCAGCCGGTCCGGGCTCGAGGTCGGGTATCCTTTCGGGGCGGGAGCCCGATCCATCATCTCTCTGAGCGCCGCCGGATCGTCCGCCATGTCGATCGTCCGCTGTCTGGCGGGAGACACGTCTCCGCCCGCCCGGTCGTGCGGCGCGCCGACCACCGATACGAACGCCTTCAGCAGCTCCGGATAGTCGAGGGCCAGTCTCCAGCCGACTCCGGCGCCATGGGAATTGCCCGTATAGATGAACCGGGAAATTCCTTGCTGACGGGCGAACTCGGCGACGTCCCTCGCCCAAATCCGATACCACCCCGTTCCCAGATCCTCTTGGACATGGGTCGACTTGCCGTAGCCGCGCAACTGGATCTCATAGACGCGATACCCGGGCAGCGTTTGCGCAAGCCGCTTCTGGTAGGAGTCCCCGCCGAAGCTTTGCTGGGCGGAGATTACGATCTCCTCTCCGCTGCCGAATGATTCGTAGTAGATATCCGCGCCGTCTTGCGTCCGATACGTTGGCATCCTGGTTCCCCCTCCGCGCATGTTGAAATCGCTTACGGTTTTCATTGTGCAATAGAACGAGCGGAAATCCTATGTGAACCCTGCAGGAAAACGCTAGGCGGAAATCGTTCACCGTGCAGAAACGGATGCCGCCGCAAAACCGGGGAACGGTATGCCAAATGCTCCCTGAAATCCAGCACCACCTTGCCGTGCTGACCCGACATCGCGGTCTCGTAGGCTTTCTCGTAATCCGTGAACGGAAAGACAGGGGTCACGATCGGCTCGACGTTAAAATCCGGATCCCGTAAATATTCCATGGCTAGGTGAAATCTTGAGTAGCGTGATAGATGAGCGACCCGTACGGGGAAATTTCCCGCCGAACGACTTGCATGACCGGAATCTCGGACTCCGGAGCCAGACCGGTCAGCAGCATCTCGCCGCCCGGCCGGACGAGCCGCAAGCCCGTTTCGAACGCGCTTCGGGCCCCTGCCGCCTCGGTGACGATATCAAACGACATCCCCCGCGCTTCGTCGGGATGGAGAAACCGGATCGGCCCCAGGCCCGGCACCGAATAGCGGACGGGGAGCATCGATTGCTCCGCGAAACCTCCGTTCCTATTGACGCCGAGCGAAAAACTATGGATGAACGATCGATCGCGTACTCATAACGTTCAACTCTCCGCCTTAGGCCTCCCTTGTTCGTGAATGAACCGAATATTTCAGGTGACTCCCCGCCGTGATCGGTAGCGTCGAGAAGTTTGTGTAATTCGTAGGGATCGTCCAGGGGGCGAAGTATGAATGTTTGCCTTTACTTTGGTGGGCTTTGCCCAAGCGAAGGCGCGGGAGACCGGGTAATGGCAGCGAGTTAAGAAAGAATGATCCTTATCTCCATCCCAACGCCCCGAAATCGCCGACGTTGCCCGACTTTTCCGTACAACGCCCCGCTTTTTCGGAGAATTGGCCCACGTTGTCCGACTTTTCCGTACAACGCCCTGCTTTTTCGGGGAATTGGCCGATGTTGTCCGACTTTTCCGTACAACGCCCCGCCTCTAGCCTCTCTTGTTCGCAAGTAAGTGCCATAGATCGCTTTCATGAATGGAAGCATAAAGGGTTTTCGTAAATTGGTCATCCGAATAAATCAGGCAACCGCCTTCCGACGCTCCGGTCAAAAGGCGGTTGCCTGATTTCGATCCGCTTGCTCCTGGCGCGGCCGGTTACCCGGACCGGCGCGACAATACCCATTCCTTGCGGATCGCTCCGCGTTCCGTCGATCCCGCCACGCCGATCCTCAACTCTTCGCCGGACCGGGCCGATTCGAAGGAGATTTCCTGAATGCTGGCCTGCTTGTCGATAAAAGACCGGAACGTCTTCCGACCCGCCTCGGGATCGGCCGGATCGTTTTCCTGCAGCAGATACGCTCCGTTCTCTCTCCCCATCTGCGCGGGGTAGACGAACACCTTGTCGTTTCTCGCCTCGAATCGGTACGTCTCCCAATAAGCGGCCGTTCCGTTATCGCCCGCGACCTGCATGCTTCCGAACATCAGATTGTAGACCGGCTCCGTGAAATCCGCGATGAAGCCGTCGCCCTGCCATGCCCCGCTCAAGAAGGCCAGTTGGTTCAATGGATTTCGGTTCATGCCGCGTCCTCCCTTTCGATTTGAACTTCGCCGATTAACCGTTCCCGACGACCGGCAGCGTCACCGAAGAAGGCGTATCGCCCCCGCAATGGATTCGGACGACGGGCGGATCGTCGGCGCGGATGCCTTCCGGCTGTTGCACGCCTTTTTCCGCGTTGGTTACGGTGACGCGGATCCGGCTTCCCCTCGTATAGACGTAGGATACGGCTTCGAGGATAAACGCCAGCTTGGCCGGCTCGCGATCCGAGAGAGGCGCATAATCCCTTTCCAGGCTGCGGTGGTAAGGAAGGCCCATCCGGTCCCAGACTCCGTTGGCCGACTCCTTCCGATGGGAGGCCCGCATAAAGCCTTCGGTCACCAGACGGGACGTTCCGTCCGCCCGGACTTCCTCCAGATACGCGAGAAAATTGCCGTCCTCAGCCGTAGACGTCACCCACAGCTCCATGACCGGATGTCCGGTCACCTCCAGATCGCGTTCCAGCGGGGCCGACGTGTAGGTCAATCCTTTCTCGTCCAGCTTGGCGGTCAGATCTTCCGGCAAGTATCGGTTCATTCGTCCCCGGCGCGGATCGAAAACCTCGATTTCGAAGTCCGTCTTGTAACGGTCGACATGCGGCGAATCGATGGGTTCGGCGGTTAGGCAGCCGTCATTGGCGGAGCGGACGGTTCCCGACGGCCCCGGTCCGAAAAACCAGGCGATCCGCTCGGCGTTCTCCGGGGGCCAGGCGGAGGATTGACGCCATTCCTTGCCGGCCGGCGCGTTTAGCGTGTAGTACCGGACGGCCGGTTCCGCCGCGAAGCCGTTGTCGATGCCCTTCAGCGCGTAGTCGAACCATCTCAGGTGTTCCCGCGCCATATCCACTTTGCCGTTCGGGAAAGCCGTTTCCCCGTCTTTGCTGCTGCCGTGGTCCCAAGGTCCGACCAGAATATGCCCGCCCCAATCGGCCTGGGTGATCAATTGGCCTCCGCATCCGGGATCGAACCAACCCGCGATCTGATAAACGGCGACGCCCGAAGCTTTGATCTCCTCGGTATATTCGCACGGCGGGATCACCAGGTTGGGGGCAAACCCGAAGCGGGGATTCACCGTATCGCGGAACATGTTCTCCGTGAACTGGTATCCGGCGAACGACCGGTTCCGCTCGTGGTCTTTCATCGCGGCGGCGGCTAGCGGAAAGTTCGGGGCCGGATCTTCGTCGACCGGCGCTCCCATCGCTTCCGGCGGCGGAACGAAGCTTCTCGTGACCGGCAGCGCCGACACGCCGTTCGGATAGTTCTGGTAGTAAAAGTCGCTGTTGCAGACGACGGGGGTAATCGCCCGCAAATGCGGCGGCCTCCTAGCCGCGGCGGCTTCTTGGATCAGCCCCATGTTGGAGAGACCCATCATGCCGACATGGCCGTCGCACCAGCGCTGTTCGGCCGCCCACTCGATCACCGCTTTGACGTCCTCCCCGTCGGTCGGCTCGCAGAACCCTTGGGAATAACCGAACGACGCCCCGAATCCCCTCGTCTCCAGCACCAAATACGCATATCCGTTGCGGAGCAGCGTTTCGATGACGTCTCGGTACATCTCGAAGGCTTGCCGTCTGTGAAACCGGCCGGCCAGCAGAACCGCAGGCAGCGCCCCTGCTTCCGAGCCGTCCGCCCGCGTCGGGAAGTACAGATCGACGGCGAGTTTGACGCTTCCGTACCCTTCGACGTATTTGGAGCGCCGGGTATAGCCGCTGAACTCCGACATGGGCGCTTCCCCTCTCATTTCAGATAACGGTCGAGGAAATCGAATTCCCGCGCGACCGTCTCCGGCGTGAAGTAGTTCGGGTCCTCGCCGCCCCCCACTCCTTGCAGCAGGGAAAGCACGACGAGCTCTCGGCCGATGGCGCGTTCCAGCAATTCCGCGAAATGCACCGACTGCAAATACGGCAATATCTCGTGTTCCGTCCCGTGCTGAATGTAGAACGGGGGAGCGTCAGAAGACACGTACGTTTCGGGGTTGGCGGCTCGGACGATCTCGGGCACGCGCTCCATCAAGTCGCCCAAGTACAGCGCGCTAGAGTATTGCGGGGCGTCGAAACCTTCCGGAATCCGGCGCCCCAGCCGGACCAACTGCTCGTTCACCGAGGCGAAATCGACGGGCGTGAAATCTACGACCACCGCTTGGACTTTCGCATTCTGCCCGGGATGCCCCAAGCTTTTGTCTTCCAACGCGCCGACGGCGCCCGACGTGCCGGCCAATGCCGCCAAATGCGCGCCCGCGGAAGCGCCCATCAGGGCGATCCGCCCCGGATCGATCCCGTAGGCGCCGCCGTTCGCTTTGAGCCAGCGGATGGCCGCCTTCACCTCATGGATTTGCGTGGGAAACGATGCTTCCAGGCTCAGCGAATAGTCGATAACGACCGCCGCATACCCCCGATCCGGGGCATGCAGCGCATGCGCGCTGGTGACGTCGTCCTTGCTGCCCAGAAAAAAACCGCCGCCGTGAATATAGAGGACCGCGGGATACGGCCCGTTCCCGTCCTCCGGCAAATAAACGTCCAGTTTTTTGGAGTCCGGCAGGTTCGTATACGGAATATCCAGCCATTTTCTTGCAAACCGCTCTTTGTTCAGGCGGGGAAGCGCGGGCAGCTTCTCCTTGAGTTTGGCGACATACTCGGATCGCGTCATTCCGCAGACCATCCATCGGCTTTCAGACATGCTCCGTCCCCTCCTTGAGCGTCTCCCTTTGGAGTATGCCGAAACCGCCGCCCGGTGTCATCCTGTCCGGAAGACGAAAACGCCGCCGGAGAATCGTCCATGGAGCAGAAACTTCGGACGGGCCGGCGGTTTCCGCGCCGAAGGAAAGCGTGCGTGCCGGAAAAGCGGTTGCAAGCGCTTCAGAATGAACTATAATTACTGGATAGACAAGAGGAGCGAATTCCAAGGACGGAGCGAACTTATGATCAAATCCAAAAACGCAATGATCATCGGAGGAGGCATCGGCGGGCTGGTAACCGCCTTGCAGCTGCATCGGCTCGGCATGTCGGTGCGGGTATTCGAAAGCGTGGAGAACGTGCGGGCGCTGGGCGTGGGCATCAATTTGCTGCCCCATTCCGTCAAAGTGCTGACCGAGCTCGGATTGGCGGACGATCTGGACGCCATCGGCGTTCGGACCGCGGAACTGGTGTACTACAACAAATTCGGGCAGAAAATCTGGCAGGAGCCGAGAGGCCTGGATGCCGGCTATTCGTGGCCCCAATACTCCGTTCATCGGGGCAAGCTGCAAATGCTGCTGCTGAGCGAAGTGAGGCGGAGAATGGGCGAAGACGCGGTCCTCACGGGCCACCATCTGACCGGCTTCGAACAAGGGGCGGACGGCGTCACCGCTTATTTCGCGAACCGCAGGTCGGGGCAACCCGTCGGCCATCATACCGCGGACTTCATGATCGGAGCCGACGGCATCCACTCCGTGGTGCGCAAAACGTATTACCCCGACGAAGGGCTGCCGAAGTACGGCGGACGGATCTTATGGCGCGGCACGACGGAAGCCGCCCCCTTCTTGACCGGCCGTTCGATGATCATGATGGGCCACGTCGATACGAAGTTCGTGGCGTATCCGATCTCCTACCCCGACCGGGACGGGAAATCCGTCATCAACTGGATCGCCGAATTGACCGTTCCCGGCGGCATGCTGGACCGCACCGACTGGAACCGGGAGGCGCGGAAACCGGATTTCGCTCCGGCGTTCCGGAACTGGGAGTTCGATTGGATCGATGTCCCTTCCTTGATCGATCAAGCGGAGACGGTGTTCGAATTCCCGCTCGTCGACAAAGATCCCGTCCCGCGGTGGGCGTTCGGACGGGTCGTGCTGCTCGGCGACGCCGCGCATCCGATGTATCCGATCGGTTCGAACGGAGCCTCGCAGGCGATCCTGGACTCGGATGCGTTGTCCCGCTCCTTGCGGGAGCATGACGACGTGGAGGCCGCCCTCAAGCACTACGAAGAGGCAAGGCTGGAGAAGACGGCTTCGATCGTGCTCAGCAACCGGAAGAACGGTCCCGAGATCGTCATGCAGATCGTGGAGGAGCGGGCTCCGAACGGGTTTACGGATTTGCATTCCGTGATCAGCCGAGAAGAATTGGAAGAGATTTCGTCGAGGTACAAGAAACTGGCGGGCTTCGATAAAGAAACGTTGAACGCCTGAAAGGAAGCGGGAATGTGCTGAACGTCGAATTTTCTTTCGAAGCCGTCGTGGAGGTCGGTCCCATCCAAGAGGTCGGGACGACGCCGAAGGGCATAAGAAAAATGATTCCGATCCTGGGCGGACGTGTCTCGGGTCCGGACCTGGAAGGAATCATTCTCCCCGGCGGGGCCGACTGGCAGCTGATCCGGCCGGACGGCGTCGCCGAAATCGAAGCGTTGTACACGATGAAGACGACGGACGGAACGATGATTTACATCGTGAACCGAGGTTTTCGGCACGGTCCCCGGGAAGTCATGGCGAAGCTGGCGGACGGGGAAGAGGTGTCCCCCGATCGGTATTATTTCCGCACGACGCCCGTCTTCGAGACCGAAGACGGGCGTTACGGCTGGCTGAACCGCACGCTTTTCATCGGAACCGGGCAACGGACGCCGGAAGCGGTGCGGATTACGTTTTACAAAGTCCTGTGAGCGGCCTTCGGCCGCTTTACCCCACCTTCACGATGATCGCCGCGCCGTTGTCTCCCGCCGCGCAGCCGGTCGCGAGCGCGTAACCGCCGCCCTTCAGCACCGTCTCCTCGATCGCCTCGATGAGCAGCCTCCCCACCGTAGGCGCCTGGGGATGGCCGAACACCAAGGAACTGCCGTAATGGTTGAAGTTCATGGCGTCGATGTCCAGCGCTTGGGCCAAATACAGATCGTTGACGATAAACGGATTGTGGTTCTTGATCGCCTTCATGTCGTGGATCGTGAGTCCGGCTCGCTGCAGCGCCATCCGAACGGCCGGGACGGGCGCCGCCGGCATGGAGGCTTTCTCCGCCCGGGAGTAGCCGTAAGCCACGATTTGGATCGGGATGCCGGCATCGGCGCTGAGCCGGGCCGCGTTCTCCCGCGTGGTGACGACGAATCCGACGTTCCCGTCCGCGGGGTGCGTCTGGCCCCCGAACGACAGGATGCCGTTCTCCGTCGTCGGTTTCAGCTTCCGCAGCGCTTCCCTCGAGGTGGACGTCACCCCCTCGTCCGCGTCGACTACCCTCGTCTCCCGTTTGGACACCGCGATTTCCACCGGCAGCATGTAGCGCTTTTGAAAAGCCCGGTCCTCCTTTAACGCGTCCGCGTACTGCTCGTATCTCCGGAGGGTGAGCTCATCCGCCTGCTCTTTCGTAAACCCGTTTTCCCTGGCGATCTTTTCCCCGGTTTGCACCATGGCGATGCCCGTCGACGGATCGCCGCCCATATTGTCCATGTTCCAGTTTTCCGAAATCACTTCGCCGCCCGGGCCTTTCGGATTCGGCCAAATCGTGTGCGGTCCGTTGGAGCATCGGTCGACCATCAGGCAATAGGCGGAACCGGCATTCCCGAGCTCCACCGCCGACGCCGCTTGAAACAGCGTCGTGGTGGAAGTGGCGCACGCGTGCATCAAGGTAAGGCCCGGAACGTCCGGTGCGCCCATCAAGGTCGCCGCCCAAGACGCGCCGTAGAAAACGCTGGGCTGGCCCACCGTGATGCCCAAATACAAATAGTCCAATTCCTCGTTCGGGTTCCATTGTTTCCGTTCAAACCATTTTTTGCTGCATCGAGCCCCCAGCTCGATCGCGTTTTCGTGCTGGAAGCTGCCCTGCCATTTGCAGAACGGAGTGGAATAATAGCCGCCATAAGGAATGAATGCTTTTTCAAGCCTGCTCATGATAGGCGACGCTCCTTCCGATCTTGAACTTGAAAGCCGGCCTCTCTCCGGAGAGGGCAGCCGTCAGGCCGGCCACGGCGTCCTCGGTCGCGAAAATTTTCGTTAACCCGTCCAGTTCGAGTTCCATGCCTTCCTCGATCGAAAGATTCGATTGCCGATCGATCAGATCGTTCATCGTCTCCAGCGCGATCAAGCCTTTAAACGAGAGGATTTTGCCCAGCCGCTCGGCCAATTCGCCGCGCACCCCTTGGGCAGTCTCGCCATGGAACAACCGCTTGACGTTCTCGTCGGAGAAAGCCGCTTGGTATTCGCGGTAAGCGGCGGGGATTTCCCTGGCCTGGTACTTGTCGCGATTCCCTGCCTGAACGAGCCGCTCGATCGCGGCTTCCACTTCTTCCATTTCCACGAGCTCCGTCACGATTCCAAGCGAGTGCGCATCTTGCGCGGAAAGTTTGCTGCCGGTAAAGGTGTAATATTTGGCGAGCTCCTTCCCTAGGTGAAGGTTCGTACGCAGCATGCCGCCCAGTCCCGGATAGATGCCCAGCCCGCTTTCCGGGAACGCCAAGGAGCCTTGCTCCGTCGCCACGATCGCTTGGCAGGCAAGCGCCAGCTCGCTCCCGCCCCCCAGCGAAAGGCCGTCCAGCACGGCGACGGTCATTTTATCCGACGTTTCGAACCTTCGGAACAACCGATGGCCTCTTCGCGTGAAAGCCACGTTTTGATCGATCTCGTCCCGCTGAATGCAATCGATGAAAAACTTGATATCCGCGCCCGCCACGAAGGCTTTCCCCGCGCCCCGGATCGCGATTCCCCGGACCCCGGGGTCTTTCTCGGCTTGGTCGAACGCCGCCTCCAGTTGGTCCACGACCGCGGGGTTCAAGGCGTTCATGGCCTCCGGACGGTTGATCGTGATGTAGGCAATCCGATTTTTGACTTCCAGGTCGACGTACCGGAAAGCAAAGGGCGTCCCCTGCAGGGCTTGTTTTTTCATGATTTCCGGCAAATGGAAACCCGGACGCCGGGCGTTGAGTTCTTTGACCATGTCGTAAGCTTGTTCCACGCCGACTTTATTCATGAGTTCGAACGGGCCCCATTTCCATCGCAAACCGATCTTGGCCCCGCGGTCCGTATCCTCGATGCCGGCCACGCCCTCGTCGACCTGCGCGCCGGCCGCGCCGAACACGGCCGCGCAGAGATGGCGGCCGATCCGATCGAGCCGGCTTTCGTCCACTTCCCCGCTCAGATCCCAATCTTCTTTCTTTTCCGATTGTTCGATCAAGCGACGGGCCGGCGCGTAGAATTCGCTGATTTCTTTGGCCAGGTAAGCGGAGGAATGCACGGCGATCGGAATGCCCGTAACATTCATTAATTCGAAAGGACCCATTCCGATTTCAAAAGCTTGTTTGGCGGCCGCCTCGATGGTGGGAATGTTGGCGACGCCGTCTTCCAGCAGTCGGACGGATTCGTTCAAAAACGGGACAAAGTACCGATTCACGGCAAACCCGGGGGAATCTTTGACGACGATGCAGGTTTTGTTGTGCAGTTTTCCGATGAGTTTGGCGCGTTCGACCGTTTCGGCGCTCGTCGCCGCATGCGGGACGATTTCGACCAGCCGGTTCTTCGCCGGATGGTAGAAATAGTGCATGCCGACGACCCGATCCGGCCGGCGGGTATAGTTCGCGATATCCCTCACGTATAAGCTGGACGTGTTGGTTGCCAATATCGTCTTTTCGTCGCAGATTCGGTCCAGTCTCCGGAACACTTCGCCTTTTACGTCCAGATTCTCGAACACGGCTTCCACGACCAGGTCCGCTTCTTTTAAGGCTTCGAAGCGGTCCGTCGCGACAATGCGCCCCAGCGTCGCTTCCGCTTGCCGCGCACTCAGAATGCCGCGTTCGGTTCCTTCCCGCAAAAAACGGTTGATCGTGGCCAGTCCTCTGGCAGCCTGCTCGCTCGACACGTCGACAAGAACGACCTCCAAACCTTCCTGCGCCATTTTCTGGGCGATGCCGGAACCCATATTCCCGGCCCCGACCACTCCGATTTTCCAGTTTTTGGACATCTTCATTCTCCTTCGATTGGACCTCATCTATTGCATGGTTTATCCGCATCCTTCTCGATAGGATTGTAACTTGCGCGTAATTTCTCATGTACCTACACGATGAACGAAAAAACGGAGGCAATTTCATTCCTCCTAAGGGATGGACCATCCGAACCGCTCTCTGCTGCCGCGATGGCAAGGAATCCAAATATTCGCGGCACGATGGCTCAGCCGAATAAAAAAAGCGTCCACGCGCCGCTTTCGGCCGTGAACGCTTTCTCCTATGGCATTGTGATTTGCCTCTGCTTAACGTTAAACTTGCGGCTCCGCGATCCGAAGCCAAACCGCCATTTCTCCGGCTTCCCGGTTATTCCACAAGTAATACGGGATCGCCTTCAGGCGCACGTCTGCGTACGCGGGCCGATCCGCCAGCGGCCGATAGGGCGTATCGCTCTCCCAGGTCCCTTCCTCCCTGCGGCCTGCCGCTTCGACGACGACGGCGCCGCCGGGCAAGCTTCCGTCCGAACGGGCGTCGAGTTTCGTCCCGCGGACGATGGAAAGCGCCGGAAGCAGGCTGCCGTTGTCCGCCTCCTCGAAGCAATAGACGAGCGGCCCGCGCTGAATCGCCGCTTTGCCCGCGTTCGCGCGGATTTCCGGACGGGAGGCGACGAGCTCCGCTTCCAGGCGCGGCTTCCACTCGACGACGTCGCCCGGCGCCCAAGTCCTGCGGATGACGGCATAGCCGTCCGCCGTCTCGAACGCAGCGTCGGCGCCGTTGATCGAGAGCGACGCTTGCCCGCGGCACCAGGACGGAATGCGGAGCGCCAGCGCAAAGCCGCCGGTCGGCACGGAAGTCAGTTCGAATCGGACGCGGCCTTCCCAAGGGAGATCCGACTGTTGCGTGAAAGCGACCGGTCCGGACGGCAAGTCGAAACGCGCTTCGCTTCCGATGAACAAGTGCACGTACACCGCGTTGTTCTCCGAAGAAGCGGTATACACGTAATCGTTCAGCGAACCGAGCAGCCGCGCGACGTTCGGCGGGCAGCAGGAGCAGCCGAACCACGGCTGGCGGACCGCCTTCACGTGGTGCTTGCCCGGATTGCGCTCGGACGCTTCCGGCCATACCTCCAGCGGATTGACGTAGAAGTAGCGTTTGCCGTCCTGGGACATGCTGCCGATCACGTTATTGTATAAAGCCCGTTCCATCACGTCCGCGTACTCGCCCTTCGCCTCCAGCTGCAGCATGCGGCGGGCGAAGAAAATGAGGCCGATCGAAGCGCAAGTCTCCGCGTAAACCGTATCGTTCGGCAGATCGTAGTCGAACGTGAACGCTTCCCCGTGGTGCGTGGAGCCGATCCCGCCGGTGACGTACATCTGCTTGTTCGTCATGTTGTCCCACAGCCTGCGGCAAGCCGCCAGCAGCTCCCCGTCGCCGGTTAACCGGGCGAGATCGGCCATCGCGGCGTACATGTACACCGCGCGCACCGAATGGCCGACCGCCTGGTCCTGCTCGCGCACCGGTTTGTGCGCTTGGTTGTAGGCGAGCTGCTCGACGGTCGGGATCGGCAGCTTTTTCTGCGCCCAATGGCTGTAACCTTCGCGCCGCTCGCACTCGCAGACGAAAAAGTTCGGCTGCTGTCCCCGCTCGTCGATGAAAAATTTCGCCAGGTTCAGGTACCGTTCCTCGCCGGTCGTTTGGTACAGCTTGACCAAGGCGAGCTCGATTTCCTGATGGCCGTCGTAGCCCCGAATCTTCCCTTCTTCCCGTCCGAACACCGAGTCGATATGGTCGGCGAGCTTGCAGGCGACGTCCAGCAGCTTCCGCTTGCCGGTTCCGGCGTAATACGCGACGGCCGCTTCGATCATATGCCCGGCGCAATACAGCTCGTGCGCTTCATGAAGGTTCGTCCATTCTTTGCCCGGTTCCTTGACGGTGAAGTAGGTATTCAAATAACCGTCCGCGCGCTGCGCCTTCGCGACGAGCTCGATGGCTTCGTCCGCGATGCGCTCCAGCTCGGGGTCGGGAAAAGCGGCAAGCGAATAACCGACGGCTTCCAGCCATTTGGCGAGGTCGCTGTCCTGAAACACCATGCCCCCGAACTCGCCTTCCTCGAGTCCTGCCGCGATCCGGAAATTCCGGATGGCGCGGCTGGGTTCGGCGCCGGGAATCCGATCGTTGAGCGCTTCCCACTGGTACGGGATAACGGCCTTTCTCACGAGCTCTTGATAACGGTCCCAGAACGGGTCCCGGATTCGGATCTCTTCCGTTTTCGCCGGGGTTCCGACGGATCCTTCTGCCATAATCGCATCCACCTCAATTTATCCGAATTGAAACTTCCCGACTTTCAGTTTATTCTTGTAGACAGCCCCAAACCAGTGTCTAACCGAACCTTTTTTTATAAAATTTCACACTTGTCGCGAGAGAGGAACTTGCCCATGGACCCGCAAAACCTGATCGTGATGAAGCTGCCTCCGATGCCCTATTATCTCGAAATCGGACGCACCCGCTACGCGCCGGGCGAATCGCATCCGAATCGGCGCAATCTCGGCGTGTTCGATTGGCTGTTTCTCTTGAAGGGGACGCTGTTTCTCGGAGAGGACGAAAAAACTTGGGAAGTTTCGCAAGGACAATCGCTGCTGCTGCTCCCGGACCGCTATCATTACACGACGGAGCCGTGCCGGGAGGAGACGGAATTTTACTGGGTCCATTTCGATTTCCGGGGAAACCACCATTGGCACGGCGAGACGGATGATGCCGTCCCCATGCGGAACGCTTGGGCCAATCCGGGCAAACTGAGCATTCCGCAGTACGCGGCTCCCCGATCGTTCGCCAGGGCGGAGCTGCTCCTCGGGCAACTGCTGGAAAGCTCGGGGGAGCGGCGCTCGAACGCGTATTGGAAAGAGCAGCAGCTATTCCTGGAGCTGCTGCAGGAAATGGACGAGCCGGCGTTCGGCGGCCGAGCCTCCGTCACCGCCCGGAAGCTCGCGGAGCGGATCGAGACTTACTTGCGCCAGCATTATCAAACGGAGCTGACGAACGAAATGCTGGCCGACGCGTTCCATTTCCATCCCAACTACATCGTCCGGTGCATGAAAGAAATGTACCGCTGCACCCCGATGGAATATTTGCACCGGTATCGCATCGAGCAGGCGAAGCTTCTGCTCATCAAGACGGAATGGCCGATGGCGCTCGTGGCCGAACAGGTCGGTTTCCGCACGGCCCCGTATTTCTCCAACTGCTTCAAACGACAAACGGGCTTGTCGCCGCTCGCGTTCCGGAAACGGCATTCCGAGTGAAGGCAGCGTTTCCTCGGGATGTTGGGGCGCGGATTTTCCTCTTGGAGTTCGGGGGGCGTTAAGAAAGAAAGTTTCTTATCTCCCCTTCGAAAGCTGGGGTTCGGGGTTCGACACCCGTCCGCTATGTGGTAAAACCCGCCAACTTCCCGCCTCGCAATCGCCGTAGGATTGGAAAATGCCGCCGCAATCGAAAAATAGGCATGAATAGTTCGGCCGGAGCCTAACATGCGCTGAAAACCCGAAAAACCCTTGCCCCGCAAGGGTTTTTCGGCAATGAACGGCCTGTAGCGCATCGGCGGCTCATGGCGGTACCGCTCAACCGGCGCTCGGAAAAAGCTTCGCGTACAGCCGGGCCAACGAGTCCCGGTCCGCTTGGCCGTCGTGCACGTAAAGGGCGTACCGCAGCCGGAGACTTTCGCCGGTCTTCAAGGTCAGCGGCGCATCTTGCAGGAAGGCGGCCTGAAGAAACTGCATGTCCTTGTAATCGTAGGTCAGCATCGGAGACGGATGGCGGGGATTATCCGGATCGTTCATGATGCAGATCCCCGCCCACGGCCGGTCGGTGAACCCGTCTACCCGCCCGGCGTAATCGCACCAGGCGAACGGCTTGTTGTGCGTCTCCTCTGCCGAAAACACGCCTTGGTCCGTCGTGATGACGGGCCCCAGGAAATTGCGGGCCAAACGGCACGACAGCCCGGCATAGCCGCCCCAAGGCGTCTTGTCGGTCACCTCGGTGCGGTCCAGGACGACGTCTCCCGCGGTTGGCCGGAACGACGCTTCCCAGCGGATCGCGTATCCCCCGGATTCGACGGGTTCGATCTCGACCCGGCGCTCCTCGCTCAGCAAGGCGTTCCCCTCGTACGTGACGTAATCGAGGGATTGCCGGAAGCCGACCGACCCGTCCGCCAGCGGTTCGAACGCCCGCGTCACGGCCACGTTGCGCTTGCCGTCGTACATGGACTCCCAGAAATTGAGGCCGTTCAAGTATTTCCAGGAAAAGAACAAGCCGGGATGCCACGGATGGTCCCACGGCCGATACAGCGCGATGTCGCGGCCGGCCGGCGTGAGCACCCGCCGGAAAGACGGGTTCGGATCTTCCGCCTCCCCGTATACGTATTCCAACAGCGTACGGCCGCCGGACGCGACCCGCCACGCCGCGTTTTGTTGTTCGTACGCGGTGCTTAACTCCATCCCCATGATGCGGAATTCCCCCCTTAACGCGATTCCAAGCCCGCGGCGATCGTCCGGTTGACCGGTTTGCCCGTTCTGCCGGATTCGTACATCATCTCGGTCAACTCGATCGTCTTGACGATCTCCCGTCCGTCCGTCTCCGGCGTCCGGCCGTTCTTCAGGCAATCGAGGAAATGCCGCATTTGATTCGTCTGCGCATGGCCCGCCATGCCCGGGGCGTGCCGTTCGATCTCCACCCGCTCGTATCCCGCCTCGGGATCCTCGGAGCGCGAAGCCGAACGGATCCATAAGCCCGTCTCGCCTTGCCAGGGTCCGAAAAACATCGTCCCCCGTTCGCCGTATACGTACAGCATGCCGTTATCCGGCGGGTAAAACGGCGTATAGCCGGTAAAGAGATGGCCGATCGCGCCGCCGTCGAAGCGAAGCTGGCACATCGCCCAGTTCTCGGCTCCGTCCGATGACCAATCGTCCGTGAACAGCTGCTTCGTGAACACTTCCTCGACTTCGCCGACGATGTAACGGAGCGCGTCCACGTTATGGATGGCGAGCGACACGATCGCGCCGCCGCCGGCTAGGTCTCCGTTATAGATCCAACTCCCTTTCGGGAACGAAGGTCGGAAATTGAGCAGCCATTCCGTGCGCACGGCGCGGATCGCCCCGAGCTCGCCGCTTTCGACGATCCGTTTGGCGGCGACGCACCAAGGCGTATAGCGCCAGTTGTGCGCGACCATCAGCGTTTTGCCGGTCCGCTCCGACGCTTCGATCATGCGCCGGCATTCGGCGACGGAACGGGCCATCGGCTTCTCGATCAGCACGTGTTTGCCTGCCTCAAGCGCCCGGATCGTCATGTCGGCGTGCAGGTGGTGCGGGATCGCGAGCACGACGGCGTCCGCGTCCGAGTCCCGGAACATGCGGTCCGGATCGTCGAACGCGGCGCACTTTCCTTCGAATGCCCCGCGTTTCGCGGGATCCATGTCGCAAACGGCGGTGAGCTCGGCGTCCTCCAGCTCCTCCACGGCGCGGACATGCTGTTGGCCGGGCCACCCCAAACCGACGATTCCGATTTTCATATGAAGTCCCCCATTCGATCGTGGTCAACGGAAACGCGCAAAAGTCCGCGGTTTACGGCGCCGCCGCGAAGCCCCGCTCCATCAGCGCGATGAACGCCAGCAGCCCGCCCCAATGGTAGTATCGGTCGCTGTTCGGCACGTCGCAGCCTTCTCCCGTGCCGCCGTTGTAGTTCTCGTGCACGTGGCCGTGCTCCCGCCATTCCTTGAGGATCAGCGCCGCCGACTTCTCCGCGACCAGGCGGGCCGCCTCGGTTTCTCCCTGCTTGCGAAGCCCCAGATAGACGAGCAGGTTCATCGGCGCCCAAATGCGGCCCCGCCAATAATCTTGATCCGGGTAGGCGGGATCGTTCCGCGAAATGGACGGCAGCACCCAATCGCCCCAGAACTCGTCCGGGTTGTACAAGTGCTCCTCGACCATGCGGCGGACTTGCCTGCGGGTCACGTAGGGCGTCAGCATCGGGTAGAAATTCGTCGGGGCCAGGCGGCCGCTGAAAGCGCCGGTATCGGTGCGAAGATTGCGGAAAATGCCGGTCTCCTCGTCCCACAACCGCTGCAGGCCGGCGCCGAACCGGTTCGCCAGCGCCCGCAGGACGGCGGATCGCTCCGTCTTGCCGAGAATGTCGGCGATCTCCGCCAGCGCCAGGCAATCCATGACGTAAAGTCCCATGAGTCCGGCATCGGCCAGCTCCAGCGCGTTTTTCTCCCGGTTGAACGGGATCCCGTCGTACAGCGGGGAGTTGTCGAGCCCGGACTCGAGAGCCGCCCCGAACGTGTCGTTGACGCCGGCGGTCTCCCATTCGTTGCCGGTCAGCGGCTCCATCGGATCGGAGCCCCATGCCAGGAGCCCGTCTTCGATCTGGCGGTGCTCCGGCCACCAGGCGTTCCATTTCCATAGCTGCTCG
The DNA here is from genome assembly GCF_029360585.1 of Cohnella caldifontis. Lineage (GTDB taxonomy): Bacteria > Bacillota > Bacilli > Paenibacillales > Paenibacillaceae > Cohnella > Cohnella caldifontis. The sequence continues at coordinate 558,747 of NZ_JAQZSJ010000001.1, forward strand.
AACACTTCTTCCAGCAGCCAGCGATCGCCGTGCTTGCGGTACAGCTGCAGCACGACGAACGAACCGACGGGCGGCTGGGACCGGTCGCGGGAGACGTTCACCCCCGACCAGTCGTAGTTCGGGACGAAGCCTGCCTCTACGGCGGACCGCGTGATTTCCACCGCGTTGGCGTAAGCGAGCGGCCGGTTGTCTTCCATGCACATGTATGCGGCGAAATAGGTATCCCAGCAGAACAGCTTATACCCTTGATCGTTCCAAATCCGGCTCACGGGCGTGATCACCCGGCCGAACTTGGGATCGTAAACCGTATCCCACGCCAGGCAAGTCTGCATGGCGGTCCACAGCTCGCCCGCCTCGCGGTATTCCGCGGTCCGGGCTTCCAGCTTCGACCGGGCATGGGCGACGATGTCCTTGATCTCCGCCAGCGTGCGCCGTTTCCCCGCCGACAGCCCGACGGCGCCCGTCAGCCGCTGCGCCAGGTACGGCCCGGCCGCGGAAACATGGTATTCCTCGACCAAAGACCCGGATGGATAAACGCCGATCGTCCGGTCCGGGAATACGGCTTCCGCCGCGTCCCTTTCCGGCGAGAGCCTGACGAAACCCTCCCGGTTCCAAAGCACGCCGCATTCCGCGACCAGAACGGCGGGGACGGGCTGGTTCCGAAGCGGGGTCGCGAGCAGCACCCAATCGTCGCCGTCCGCGGCGCTTTCCACCCGGAGTTCGATATCCTGCCAGGTGACGGTCAGCTCCGTGTACGTGCCGTCATAGGATCGGATGCCGGGCCGGACGGTCTCTTGCCCCGCCCCTTGGCGCCCGATCAACGCTTCGCGGAGATAACGTCCTTCGCGGTACTCTTTGATCCCGATTTGAACGGAGAGCCCGCGCGGAAGCAGAACGTGCGCCATGACGCTGCGCGTATGCCACGTATTCCAGCCGGAAGCCAGGGATTGCTGAAGCTGCGTATATTCGGACATTCGTACGGCCTCCTTTTTTGCCGGGCAGAACGAAGGGCTCTATTTAATGCCCGTGAGCGTAATGCCTTCCACGATTTGCCGCTGGCCGAAAAAGAACACGACCAGACAAGGAACGAGCGAAACGACGCTGAATGCCATCATGTAATGCCACTGCACGTTGAACTGCGTCCGGAGGAACTGGATGCCGAGCTGCAGCGTGGCTTTGTCCGGATCGGTCAGGAAAATCAGCGGGCCGAGGAAGTCGTTCCACGTATAAAAGAAAGAAAAGATGGCGACGACGACGAGCGCGGGTTTCAGGTTGGGCACGACGACGTTCCACAGCACCCGCGGCAGGCCGGCTCCGTCGATGCGGGCCGCCTCCTCCAGCTCCTTCGGAATGCCCATGACGAACTGGCGAAGCAGGAAGATGGAGAACGCGTCCCCGAAGAACGAAGGAACCCAGAGCGGGAGAAACGTGTTGTACCAGCCGATTTCCTTGAAGAGGATGAACAGCGGCACCATCGTCACCGCCCAGGGCACCATCATCGTCGACAGCAAGATGACGAACAGCACGTTTTTGCCGCGCGCCCGGTATTTCGCGAATCCGTAGGCCACGAGCGTGCAGGAGATCAGCTTGCCGGCGATGTTCATGACCGTGATGTACGCCGTATTCCCCATATAGCGGAAAACCGGGTATTGCCGGAATAGTTCGACGTAGTTGTTCCATTGGAATTTTTCCGGCAGCAGCCTCAGATCGAGGCTCATCACCTCGTGCGGCGCCTTCAGGGACGTGGACAGCATCCACAGCAGCGGGAAGATCAGAAACGCCGAAAACAAGCAAAGCAACAGGAAGACGACGATCCGGGACGCCTTGATCCGGCCCGAACGCCGGCGGGCGGCGGAAGCCGCGGCCGTCTCGCCGCCGGTACTCGCCATGATGCTCATGAAGCGTCGCCTCCTTCGTAGTACACCCATTTGCGGGAGGATCGGAACGTGTACAGCGCGAAGATCAGCGTCAGCGTGAACAGCACCCAGGCCAATGCGCTGGCGTAACCGAACCGCGAATACGCGAACGCGTTCTGGTACAGGTACAGGTTGAAGAACAGGGTCGCGTTCGCCGGTCCCCCGTTCGTGATGATGAGCGATTCGGTGAACGTCTGGAAGGACGAGATCATCAGCATGATGAGATTGAACAGGATCGTCGGCGTGAGCTGGGGAACGGTGATCGTGAAAAACCGCTGCAGCTTCGACGCGCCGTCGAGCTCGGCCGCCTCGTACAAGCTTTCCGAAATATTCTTGAGTCCCGCGAGGAAAATGATCGCCGTGCTGCCGACCGCGTACAGCGACGTCAAGATCATGGTCGGGAGCGCCCAACCCGTGCTGGAGAACCAGCCGGGTCCCTGGATGCCGATCAGGCCGAGCAAGCCGTTCGCGAGTCCGAAATTGGGGTTGAACACCCAAATCCACAGCATCGACACCGCCACGCCGCTGACGACGCTGGGCAGGTAGTAGATCGTGCGGAAAACGCCAATGCCCGGAACTTTCTGGTTCATCATGAGCGCCAGCAGCAGCGCCGTGACAAGCGCCAGCGGCACGCGGAACACCACGTAGACCAGCGTCACCTTGAGCGACTGCCAGAACAGCGGATCCACGCTCAGCATCTCGCGGAAATTGCGCAATCCGACGAATTTCGCGGGCGAAATGAGATCCCAATCGTAAAAGCTGAGGCCGAGCGAGCCCAAGATGGGCCCCAAAGTAAACACGACGAGCCCGATCAGCCATGGCGAGATCAGCAGGTAAAACGTATACGATTCTTTCCATTTGGCGCCGGAGCCGGAGGTTGAGATCATCGGTGAACGCCTGCCTTTCCTATAAGCATGACAACGGGGGAAACTCCCCCGTTGTCCCTTACCCGTTTATTCCGCGGCCCGCTTGAGCTCGGTGTCGATCTGACCGGCCAAATCGGTCAGTTTCGCCTTGATGTCGACGTTCTTCTGCAGCAGGATATCCTGGATCGCCGGAGCCAGCAGCTTGTCGCCGACGGAGCCCCAAGCGCTGTTCGCGAAATAGCCGCTGACGATGGCGTTGTCGAGCTGTTTGACGAACTCGCCGAGATAAGGATCCTCGTTCTGCTTGCTGGACGCGGCCAGCTTCTGCGAGACGGCCAGGTTGGACTTGGCCCAGCCTGGGCCGATTTCCGAATCCGGGGAGGTGAGCTCCATCAGGAAATCGAACGCTTCCTGCTGGTGCTTCGATTGTTGAGCGATGCCGAAGCCCGAAGTATAGAGCAGCGACGTCTGTTTGCCGGTCGACATCGTCGGCAGCGACACGACGCCGAACTCGATGTCCGGATTATTGCGCAGATCGCTCTGCGCCCAGGAGCCGTTGACGTTCATCGCCACTTGTCCCGTCGCGAACAGGTCGATGCCCTTCAGCGCGATCAGCTCCGCCGGATTCGGCGCGACATTGTCGACGTTGTACAGGTCGTAGATTTTCTTGAACGCGTCCACGGTCGCGTCCGCGTTCAGGTAACCCACCGCGGTCGAGCCGTCCGGAGACAGGTAGCTGCCGCCGTTGCTGACGACGAACGGCTCCACCCAGTCTTTGCCCAGGTTCAGGTTCGCCCCGTACTGCTTGATTTTGCCGCCTTGGCGGATCGTCAGCTTCTTGGCGATGTCCCGGAACTGCTCCCAGGTCCAACCGTCCTGCGGATAGGGGATGCCTGCCGCGTCGAACAGCTTCTTGTTGTAGTACACGCCGATCGTCGCGCCGCCGACCGACATGACCGGAAGCTTGCCGTCCACCAGCATGAGCTTTTTGACGTTCGGCGTGATGTCGTTCAGATCGTACTTGCCTTCGGCGAACGGCGTGAGGTCGACCACGATGTTCTTCTTGACGTACCGCGAGAAGTTTTGCTCGCCGACTTGGATGAGATCCGGCGGATCGCCCGCGCCGAGCTCCGTCTGCAGCTTCGTCATGTAGTTCTCGTACGGGGACGCTTCGATTTTCACCGTCGCGCCGGGATGCTCGGCCTCGAATTTCTTCTTCGCCTCGTTCAGGATGGCCGTGTTCGTCTCTTCCGTCTGCCAAGTGGCGACCCGCAGCTCATACGGCTTGCTCTCGCCGCCGGCCGCGCCGCCGCTCACGCTTTCGCCGGCGGAACCCGGCGACGACTGTGCGCCGGAGCCGCCCGAACTTCCGCATGCCGAGAGCAGCGCGCCGACCAGCAGCGGCACGGCGGACGCGATTCCCCATTTTTTGAACCGGTTCATGTGAATCCCCCTTTTCGTGAGTGCCTGGATTGTAGGGCAAGGTCATTGTAACCGGAACGCGAAAACGCTCACAATGCGGCGATCTTCCGGTTTGGTGCGGTTTTCTTCGGGACCTGTCCCCGGAGGGATGGCGCGCCTTCGGAGATATGGTACGATACGGATAAGCCATCATCGCACAAACGGGAGCGCGAAGCCATGAATGGGTTATACCGGACCAGCATCAGGGGCAAGCTTCTCGCGGCCTATCTGCCGCTTATCATTTTGCCGGTCGTCGTGATCTCCGTCGCCTCGTACGCGTTGTTTTCCTACAAAATGTCTTCGGCTTCCCGGATGCTCGCGGAACAGAACGCCAAAGAGATCAACCGCCACCTCGAAACGTATCTGGACGAATTGGAACGGCTCAGCCTGTTCCCTTACTTCCACACGAACGTCATGGACGTGCTGCGGGACAACCGGCAGTTCGATTCGCCGGAGCAAATGTACCAGGAATACAAAATGTTCGACGACATGTTCGGCAACATCATGCTGAATCCGCGCCAGGACCTGCTGAACGTGTTCCTCTACCGCTCCGACGGCACGAGATATTTCAACACCCGCGTCAACGTCACCCTGAACGGCGATTACGATTGGAAGACGTCGGACTGGTACCGGCGGACGCTGGAGGCGGACGGAGCCGTCGTCTATACGCCCAACGCGGGCCGGGACGGCCGGTTTACCGTCCTGCCGTACGACATCTTTTCGATCTCCCGCCTCATTAAGTCCGATAACGGCCAGGTCGTCGGCACGATCCTGATCGACGCCAATTTCCAAGGCGTGGAAGACGTGCTCCGGGACATCGGGCTCGGGCAGAAGTCCAACGTCGTGCTGAAGGACCAGAGCGGCCAAATCCTGTTCGCGCAGAACGGCCTCTACCTGGACCAACTCAAGTCGTTGCGGAATGCCGAAAACGTCACGCTGAGGGCGGACGGCGAGAAACTGTTCGTCGGCAGCGACGTTTCCGCGAAAACCGGCTGGACGGCCAGCGTCGTTATCCCGTCCGAGAATATCTATCGATCTTTCATCTCCATCCGCGAGGTCATCCTTTGGCTTGCGGCCATTTTCGGCGCCATCGCCCTGATCGTCACCTTCTGGCTGTCCGGCAGCATTACCCGCCCGATCCGCGAAATGTACCGGATGATGAAGAAAGTCGAAAGCGGCCAATACGACGTGGAGCTGAACGTGACCAGCCAGGACGAGATCGGCAGTCTTGGACGCGCTTTCAACAAAATGAGCTCGCAGATCAAGGAGCTGATCCACGAGGTGTACGAGTTCGAGATCCGCCAGAAGGAGGCGGAGCTCAACAATCTGAAAATGCAGATCCGGCCGCATTTTCTGTACAACACGCTGGAAGCCATCCGGTCGCTCGCCGAGCTGAGCGACAACCGCGAAATCGTGGAGATGACCGGGAGCCTCGGCTCCATCCTCCGCTACAGCATCAAGACGCACCAGAAGCTGGTGCTGCTGGACAAGGAGCTCGATTACATCCGCCAGTACCTGAATATCCACCAGATCATGAACGGAGACGCCGTCCGGTTCGAATTCGACATCGAACCGGATGTCCGGCGCCGCTATTCGATCCCGCTGATGTTCCAACCGATCATCGAAAACGCCCTGCAACACGGTTTATACGGCAGGCGTTCGGGAGGTTTGCTGCGAATCAGCGGCAAAGCGGAAAACGAAGCGCTCACGTTCACGATCGCCGACAACGGCGTCGGGATCCCGCCAGGCGACATGGAAGAGCTGAACGCCAAGCTGAGCGAACCCGCCCTGCCTCATCGAGCCGATGCCGAATCGGCGGACGGGATCGGGCTGCTCAACGTCAACCGCCGGCTGAAAATCGTGTTCGGGGACGCTTACGGGCTCACGGTTGGACCGAATCCCGGGGGCGGCACGGTCGTGTCGGTCCGCATCCCCGCCGTCTCCGATCAGCGGGAAGTCGGATAACCAGGAGAATGGGAGGGCCATCGCCATGCCGAAATATTTGATCGTCGACGACGAACCGTTGATCCGCAAAGGGCTGATGAAGCTGATTTCCCGGGTCGCCCCGGAATGGACGCCGTGCGGCGAAGCCTGGAACGGGCTGGAGGGCGTCCAGCTCGCGACGGAGCTGTTGCCCGACCTGATCCTCTCCGACATCCGCATGCCGGAAATGGACGGGCTGGACATGGCGCGGAAGCTGATCGAACTCGCCGTGCCCGTCCCGGTCGTGTTCTTCACCGGCCACGACGAATTCGCCTATGTCCAGACCGCCATCCAGAACAACGCATTCGATTATCTGCTGAAGCCGATCAAGGAGCAGGACGTGCGGCAGCTGCTGGACCGATACGAACGGGAATTCGGCCAGGCGGGTCCGATCCGCCGCGAGGACGTTTCGCAAATCAAGCAATTCGAATTCCGGCTGCAAAGCGCGTTCGAAGCCGGGAACGCGGAAATGCTGGAGGAGCTCGAGAACTGGTACGACCGGCTGAAAACCTCGATCAGCCTGCGCACGTTCGTCGACCTGACGACGCGGACGCTCCAGTCGTTTCTGCTCCGGCACGACATGATCTGCGCCGAGTTCAAGCCCGTCATCAACGACACGAACGCGTCCAACGTCATCCGCAGCCTGCAGGCGTTCTGCGCCGCGCAGCTGGAAGAAACGCTCGGGAACCGGACGAATCCCCTCATCCGGAAAGTCAAGGACTGGGTGGAGGAGCGCATGGAAGACAACCCCTCCCTCGCGGAAGCGGCCGAGCTCGTCCATTTGAGCCCCACCTACTTCAGCGAATATTTCAAGAAACATGAGGGCGAAACGTTCCAACAGTACGTCGTCCGGGTCAAAGTCCAGCGCGCGAAGCAGCTGCTGGAGGATCCCCTCCTGCGCGTCTACGACATCGCTTCGCGGGTTGGCTACGCCGACCACCGGCATTTCAGCAAGGTGTTCCAATCCAAGGTCGGCGCGACGCCGACGGAATACCGCAACCGGATCCTGGGGATCGCCGGCGCCGCGAAGGAATAAGCCGATCGCGCGGTGTTGGTGTTGACCTTGGCCTTGGCCGGATCATTCGCGGGCGGAAACAACGAACCACCGGTCGGATTTTCGTCCCGACCGGTGGTTTTCCGTTCCGTTCCGTTTCGTCCGCGCGCCGTTACGGCGAATTCGGATAAATCATGACTTTGATGCTCGTGTCTTTCTGCGTCCGCGCCGTCTCTACCGCTTCCCGGATATCCGACAGCGGGAAGCGGTGGGTGATGATTTTCCCGATATCGGCGCCGGAGCCCCGCAATGCTTGGATGGCGGCGGGATACGTGTTCGCGTAACGGAACACGCCGTAAGCGTCGATCTCCCCGTCGATGAGCTGGCCCATATCCATCGGGACGGCGCCCTCCGCGGGCAATCCGACGAATACGATCCTTCCGCCGCGGCGCACGAGCCGGATCGTGTCCGCCATCGCCCGGGCGTTGCCCGACGACTCCACCACGAGGGTGATGCCCGTCCCGCCGGTCAGTTCGGCCAGCCGCTCCCCGACGTTCTCGTTCGCCGGATCGAGCGCCGCCGTGAAGCCCATTTCGAGCGCCAACTCCCGGCGGAACGGCACGACGTCCGTCCCGTAAATTTCGGTAATGCCGAACAGCTTCGCCGCTTGCCCCGCGAGCAGCCCGATCGGGCCGAGCCCCGTGATCAGCAGCCGGTCGAACGGTTTGGCATGCCCTCGCTGCAGGGCGTGAAAGCCCACCGACAGCGGCTCCAGCAAAGCCCCCTCCTCGAAGCTCATCGTGTCCGGCAGCTTGAACAGGTAGTCGCTCGGCATGGCGATATACTCCTGCCAGGCTCCGTTCACCGGCGGCGTCGCGAGAAAGACGACGTCGGGACAAAGGTTGTACCGCCCGGACCTGCAATAATCGCAATGTCCGCACGCGACGCCGGGCTCGACCGCCACCCGGTCGCCGACCGCCACGTTCGTGACGTTTTTGCCCACCTCGACGACTTCGCCGGCCAGCTCGTGGCCGAGCACGATCGGCTCCTTCACGACGTAACGCCCGATTTTCCCATGCTCGTAATAGTGTACGTCGGAGCCGCAAACCCCGATGCAGTACACTTTGACCAGCGCCTCGTCCTCTTTCGGCACGGGGATGTCCACTTGCTGAACGGCGATGGACAGCGGTTTGTCCATGATCGCCGCGCTCATCTTTCCTCTAGGCATGTTCTCGTTCCCCTTTCGGTTGGGATTGCCGCGTCAAGGCGTTTCCGCATCCTCTTCCGTTTCCCGGTAGGCGAAATAATCGAAATCCGCGTGTTTGCGCGCGCCGCTCAAATCCTGGACGCAGACGCCGACGAACGCGCCGGTGAAGCCTTGGTCGAGCAGGAAACCGTCCCGGACGGTCTCCGCGTTCTCGTCCGACATCCGGCCTGCTTCCAACGCGGGGCCGACGGCCTTCCAGTCGCTTCCGTCCGCGGAATAATGGAACTGCGCCCGCTCGTAGTCCAACGTCAATTTCAAATAAACACGGTCCCACCCGTCCACGGAAACTTCCCGCTCGAGCGGCTCGCCGTACACGCCCCGGTCGCACGTCAGGATGGCGAGGCTTTTGCCCAGCTCCTCGTCGCGGCTGATCCGCAAATAATACCAATTCTTCGCGTTGTAGTAGTAGACTAGCCCGGCCATCTGCTGGTACGTGTCGGGCTCGAACTCCACGACGGTCTCCGCCTCGGCCGCGAACGCCTGCTGCCGGCGCGCCAAGAGGCTTTGACCGTGGGCGGACGAGAACGACTCCCTTCCGCGGAGGCGCAAAAATCCCGGGCGTTCCCGCAGCGTCAGCCAGCTCTCGTCCGCCGGCTCCCGCAGCGTGTTCCAGTGAACGCCGAGCGTCTCTCCGTCGAAAGAATCCATACCGGTGCCATGGGCGGGCTCGTCGAACCGGAACTCCGGCAGATCCGCCGGCGCTTCGACCATGAGCCGCGGCTCGCGGCCTCCCCCCTTCAGGCGGAGCCAGCCGTCCTCCGTCCATTCGACTTGCTGGATCGCGGTCTCCCGGCCCAAGTTGCACATGCGGGACGCCTTCAGCGGCCGGCCGCACAGATGGACCATGTACCATTCGCCCGAAGGCGTTTCCACCAGGTCACCGTGGCCCGAGCGCTGGAGCGGAAGGCCGGGATCGTGGCGGGACGTCAGGATCGGATTGGCCGGATCGACTTCATAAGGGCCGAACAGCGATTCGGATCGCGCCATCGTGACCGCATGGTTCCAGCGGGTGCCGCCTTCCGCGGTCAACAAATAATAGTATCCGCCCCTGCGGTACACATGCGGGCCCTCGGTCAGACCGAGCTCGGTTCCGCGGAACAGGTTATGGATCGGACCGACCAGCTTCCGCCGCGACTCGTCGTACTCCTGCATCAGGATGCCGCCGAAATGGTTCCGCCCCTTGCGGTGGTCCCACACCATGTTGAGCAGCCATTTTCGGCCGTCTTCGTCGTGGAAAAGCGACGGGTCGAAACCGCTGCTGTTCAAATAGACCGGCTCCGACCAAGGGCCCATGATGTCGGGCGCGGTCACGAGATAATTGTGCGTGTCCTTGAACGGTCCGAGATGGCTCTTGACGTCGGTGTAGACGAGATAGTACGTTCCGTCGCTGTAGCTCAAACAAGGCGCCCAGATGCCGCCGGAATTCGGATTGCCGAGCATGTCGAGCTGGCTTTTCCGCGTCAGCGGATGCGTCAGCAGCCTCCAGTGCCGCAGATCGCGGGAATGGTGGATTTGCACCCCGGGAAACCATTCGAACGTGGAAGTGGCGATATAATAATCGCCGCCGACGCGCAAAATCGACGGGTCCGGGTTAAACCCCCTCAGGATCGGATTGACGATGGCGTTCATGGCTCAGGTTCCTCCTTTTCGGCCGAAGCGGCCGCCTGCTCTCCGGCTTCCGCCGCGAGCGCGCGCCGGCCGGCTTCCAGCAGCCGGATGATCCGGTCCGTATCGTATACGCAGCCTTTCCAAGTTCCCCCGCTCGCCGCCTGCAGCGAGGCCCACAGCCGGGTATCGTCCGGCAGCGCGGGGTCGGCCGCAAGTCCGGGATGCGGGGGCCGGGAGGCCAGCACCGCCGCGCCGGTCTCCGGCGTATCCGGCCGTTCGCCGCACCCGACCATGTCGATTCGGCCCTCCAGCTTCCTCGTGTCGACGCGGATGTCGACCCAGTCGCCGTCCCGCAGCCGGCCGACGGGGCCGTCGGCCAGCGCCTCGGGTCCGATGTGCCCGATGCAGGCGCCGGTCGACACGCCGGAAAACCTCGCGTCGGTCAGCAAGGAGACATGCTTGCCGAAAGACAAGTGCTTCAGCGCCGACGTCAGCTGGTACGTCTCTTCCATGCCGGTGCCCGACGGCCCCCGCCCGATCAGCGCCAGGATGTCGCCGGCGGCGACGCCGCCCGTTTTGATCGCGCGGATCGCTTCCCGTTCGGTCGTGAACACCTTGACCCGGCCGACGTGCCGGAACACGCCTTCCTCGTCCAGCACCTGCGGGTCGATGGCCGTGGACTTGATCACGGAGCCGTCCGGCGCGAGATTGCCGGACGGGAACGTGAGCGTCGGGGTTAGCCCCGCCGCGCGGGCCCGATCCGGGTCGTAAATGACCGTGTCCGGATCGATCCCGTCCCGTTCGGCGAGGCTGGCACGCATGCGGCGGCGACGTTCGGACGACGCCCACCAGTCCAGCGTTTCGCCGAGCGTGACGCCGGAGGCGGTGAGGACGCGTTCGTCCAGGACGCCGAGGCGCCGCAGATGCAGCATGACCTCCGGCACGCCGCCGGCGAGGAACGCCCGGATGGTCGGATGCGGGATCGGGCCGTTCGGCAGCACGCTGACCAGCCGGGGTACGGCGCGGTTCACTTCCGCCCAATCGCCGGCGTCCGGCACCGCGAGACCGGCTGCGTGCGCGATCGCGGGAATGTGCAGCAGCAGGTTGGTAGAGCCGCCGAATGCCGCGTGTACCGCCATCGCGTTGCGGATGGAGGCATTGGTAAGCAATTCGCCCATCGTCAAGCCTTGAGCCGCCAGCGCCAGCGCCGCGCGGGCGGACTGCCGGGCCATCGCGGTCCAGACCGGCTGGCCGGACGGCGCGAGCGCGGCGTGCGGCACGGTCAAGCCGAGCGCTTCCGCGACGACTTGCGCCGTTCCCGCCGTCCCGAGGAATTGACACCCGCCGCCCGGCGTCGCGCAGGCGCGGCAGCCGAGATCGGCCGCTTCTTCCAGCGACAGTTCCCCGTTCGCGTATCGGGCGCCGATCGTTTGGATTTTGCCGGCGTCCTCGCCGCTCGTCGGCGGCAACGTCACGCCGCCCGGCACGATGACGCCGGGCAGTCCCTTCATGCCGGCCAGCGCCAGCATCATGGCGGGCAGCCCTTTGTCGCAGGTGGCGACGCCGAGGACCGCCGCGCGGGTCGGCAGCGAGCGGATCAGCCGCCGCATGACCGTCGCCGCGTCGTTGCGGTACGGCAGCGAATCGAACATGCCCGTCGTGCCCTGCGTGCGTCCGTCGCAAGGATCGCTGACGTAACCCGCGAACGGGATGTGGCCCGCTTCCTTGATTTCTTCCGCCGCGGCCTTCATCAGCAGGCCGATTTCCCAATGCCCGGTATGATAGCCGAGCGCCGCCGGCGTGCCGTCTTCGTTGCGGATGCCGCCCATCGTGCCCAGGATGAGCACTTCCTTCGCCCTCAGCCGGTCCGCCCGCCAGCCCATTCCCACGTTCTGGCTCCATCCGAACAGATCGCCGCTCGGCGCGTTCAGCAGCAAATCGTGCGTCAGCGGCAGCGTCCCGGCCGGCCCCGGCGCATGCGTCTCCACCCCGTACCACGCTTCGTCGTCGGGTCCCATGACGGCCCGCAAACGTTCCGACATGTCGCAGCCTCCTCCCGTTACGGCTTCACGAACGCCGTTTTCACCGCCGTGTAAAACTCGATCGCCGCCCGTCCTTGCTCGCGCGAATGGGAGCTGGAGCCTTTCATGCCGCCGAACGGCGCCTGCAGCTCGACGCCCGCCGTCTCGGCGTTGACGCGGACGAGCCCCGCATCCGTCTCGCGGATGAACGTCAGCGCGTTGCCGATGTCGCGCGTGTACAGCGAGGCGCTGAGCCCGTACTCCGTATCGTTGGCGAGCGCGATCGCCTCCTCCAGATCCCGCGCCCGGATCAGGGCGAGCACGGGTCCGAAAATCTCTTCCTTCGCGATCGTCATCTCCGGCGTCACCCGGTCGAATACCGCCGGCGTCACGAAAAACCCGTCCGCCAGCGCCGGATCGTCCGGCCGTCCGCCCCCGATGAGCAGCTCGGCGCCTTCTTCCACCCCTTTGCGGATATAACGCGTCACGGTCTCGTACTGCTTCTCGCTGGCGCAGGGGCCGAGCCAGGTTTCCCCGTCCAAGCCGTCGCCGACCCTAAGCTCCTTCACTTTCGCGACCAGCTTCTCCTTGAACGTCTCGTACACGCCCTGCACGACGATGACGCGGCTCGTCGCCGTGCATTTCTGGCCGGTGGAGCGCAGCCCGCCGCTGACCGTCGCTTCGACCGCCAGGTCGAGATCGGCGTCTTCGGCCACGATGACCGGGTTTTTGCCGCCCATCTCGAGCTGGTACTTCGCGCCGCGGGCCAGCGCGATCTGGCCGACCCGTTTGCCCACGGCGTTGGATCCGGTGAACGTAACCGCATGAATGCCCGGATGCTCGGCGATGCCCTGACCGATCACCGCGCCGTCGCCGATGACCATGTTCACGACGCCCGCGGGAAACCCGGCTTCATGGAAGCATGCCATGATCAGCCCGGCCGTCACGGCGGTTTCGGCCGCGGGTTTCCAGACGACGGCATTTCCGTAGATCAATGCCGGCGCCATTTTCCATATCGGAATGGCTACCGGGAAATTCCAAGGCGAAATCACGCCGACGACGCCAAGCGGCGTCCGGGTCGTGAACATCAGCGCGTCCGCGTCCGTGGACGGAATGACGTCGCCGACCGGCCGCATTCCTTCCCCGGCGTAATAGCGCAAGATGGCCGCCCCGCGGATCGTCTCCCCTTTCGCTTCTCCCAGCGTTTTGCCCATCTCGCGGGTCATCGCCCGCCCGATCTCCTCCGCGCGGTTCTCCAGCAAGTCCGCCGCCTTGTACAACAAGGCTCCCCGCCCGGCGCCGGAAAGCTTGCGCCAGGCATGCCGCGCCGCGTCCGCCGCGGCCACCGCTTCGTTCAAGTCGGCCGGTTCCGAGTCCGGCACCCATCCGACGACCTCGCCTTTCCGCGCGGGATTGAGGCTCGGGATCCGCCGTCCCGACGCGGGCGCCCGCCAGCTTCCCCCGATATAATTGTCGACCGTTACCGTTTCCGTTTCCGTCTTCGCCAAATTCTCTGTCATCGTGCTTCCAGCTCCTCTTTAACCTTGGATCATTGCCGCGTCCAACTCGGCCGCGTAGACTGCCGTGTTCACCAACGTTCCGATTCCCTCGATCTCGATTTCGATCCGGTCGCCGGAAGCCAGCGTGAACTGGTTCGGCGGAACGAGGCAAGTGCCGGTCAGCAGCACCGTGCCGTCGAACAACTCGTTGTCCCGCTTCAGGAAGCCGACCAACTCCTCCAGCCTGCGCTTCAACTGGCCGGTGTTGGCCGTCTCTTCGACGACCATGCGTCCGTCTCGATAGATGCGGCAGGCAATGCCCAGCGCGTACGGATCCGCCACCGTTTCCGCGAGCCGCACGAACGGCCCGATCGCGCAAGAGCGCTTCCAGATTTTCGCCTGCGGCAGGTACAGCGGATTTTCGCCTTCGATATCGCGGCAGCTCATGTCGTTGCCTGCCGTATAGCCGACGATCGCGCCGCCGCGGTCCAGCACGAGCCCGAGTTCCGCCTCCGGCACTTGCCACGTCGAATCGCTCCGCAGGCACACCTGGGCACCGGGCCCGACGGTGCGGGCGGCGGTCGATTTCATGAACAGCTCCGGGCGCTCGGCTTCGTACACTTTGTCGTAAAACGTGTCGGCATCCAGCTTGCCGGCCGTCGCTTCGAAATTGCGCGCTTCGCGGCTCCGCTGGTAGGTCACCCCCGCCGCCCACACTTCCGGCGCGTCGAGCGGCGCCGCGAGGTCCAGCGATTCCGCCCGAACGCCGATCGGAACCGATTGGGCGAGGTTTCGCAAGACATATCCCGAAACGGACAACCCCGCGGCGCGCGCTTCCCCGACGAGCGACATCAAATCCGGGGCGTTCAGCCGGTAAGCCTCCCCTTCTTCCGTAACCGCTCCCAAATGGATACTCGAACTTTCCCGATAACGAAAAATGCGCATCGTACCATCGCCTCCGAATAGTGTTTTATATTATAAAACTGTGTTTTGTAATCCGATCAAAATAAAGCAAACCGCCGGCCAGGCCCTTTTAGCCGCCTTAACGAGGGCGGTAGCCGAGCCCTGCCGAGATCCGTTCCGCCGTCCCGCGCAAGCGCTCGGCGAACGCCGCCAACTCCCGGTCGTCCACCGCGGACGCCATCGTCGAAATGCTGATCGCCGCCGCGATGTGTCCGTTATGGTCGTATACCGGTGCCGCCGCGCAGCGCACGCCCGGCTCGTTCTCTTCCCGGTCGAAGGCCTGGCCCGCTTTCCGTACGGCTTGAAGCTCTTCCCGGAACGCTTCCTCGGTCGCGATCGTGTTCGGGGTATGGATGGAATACTCGTATCCGGCCAGCACTTTCCCCCATTCGGAATCCGGGAGGAAGGCCGCCAGCACTTTGCCGACCGCGCTGCTGTGCAACGGAACGCGTCGTCCGATCCGCGAATACCGGATGGCGGCTTTGCTGCCCTCGACCTTATCGATATACACCCCTTCCGCTCCGTCCCGGATGACGAGATGGACGGTTTGCCCGGTTTCCCCGGACAGCTCTTGCAGCGGCTTGCTTGCGATTTCGCGGATATCCAAGCCCTGCAGCAGCAGCTGTCCCTTCTCCAGCAACCGCATCCCGAGCCGGTACAGCCCGTTCTCGTCCTGCTCGATGTAACGGTGGAGCTGCAGCGTTTTGAGCAGGGAGTGCACGGTGCTTTTGTGCAACCCGACGCGCGCGCTGATTTCCGTGATTTTCAGCTCGCGGTTGTTTTCGTCGAATAAGTCCAGAATGGTGAGCGCGCGGTCGAGCGATTGGATGATCGGCATAATCCGTTTCGATGCTCCCGTGTTTTATATTGTAAAACAATGTTTGATATTATATTTATTTTAACATAGGGATACCGATTTTCCCAAGATCTTTTTTTCTAAGACTGACCCATTCGCATACCAGGTCGAACAACACGGACACCATCAAGGCTAAGGGACACAAAGGACGTTATCGGGGGCATTCCTCAACCTATCGTATTCTAACGGACACGATCGCACTTATTCAGCAAAAATACCGCTGATTAGCCGCGAAGTGTTGCGCTTAAGGTCCGTGTTGTCCATTACGATTTGAAAAACGTTGAAATTGCTCCAATAACGGCTGTGGTGTCCGTAACGATCGGCATAAGGCAAATCTTCTGTATGTCAATTAGTCAACCGTAGTTTTTTACGGGTTGACAAATGTTCCCTCTCTTTATAATATTCGAATATGAATATTTGTTCATATTGTAAGCAAGGAGCTGCAGCCAAATGAAACCGCACGAGCACGCCTTTTTAGCTCCGGAGAAAGCCGAGCAAGTCGCCCGTATTTTCAAGGCGCTGGCGGATCCGACCCGAGTGAAGATCCTTTACCTGCTCTCTCAAGAAGAGTGTTCCGTAGGGCATATCGCGGAGGTTCTGGAAATGACGCAGTCCGCCGTTTCCCACCAACTCTCCTTCTTGCGCCATATCCGGCTGGTCAAAAACCGCCGCGCGGGCAACATGCTCTACTACAGCTGCGACGACGAGCACGTGATCTCGCTATTGCGGCAAGCCGTCACCCATGCGGATCATTAGGAGGCGCCGACATGCACATCCACCGCGGACACGACCACGGACATCACGGGCACGATCACGGCCATCATGGACATTATCACGGACATTCGCATGACCACGCCAGAGCGGGCAATCAAAAAGGGTTGGCCGTCGCGCTTTCGGTCACGGCGGGGATTATGGTACTGGAATTCGTTGGCGGATGGTTGACCGGGAGTTTGGCCCTCCTGTCGGACTCCGGCCATATGTTAAGCGACGCCGGCGCCCTGCTCCTCAGTCTCGTCGCCATGTGGTTCGCCGCAAGGCCCGCGTCCCCGAACAAGACGTACGGATTTTACCGGTTCGAAATATTGGCCGCTTTGTTTAACGGCGTAGCGCTTTTCGGGATCGCCGGATTCATCGTCTGGGAAGCCGTTCGGCGCTTTGACGATCCGCCCGAGGTGACGAGCGGCCCGATGATCGGGATCGCCTGTATCGGGCTGCTCGCGAATCTGGTCAGCGCTTGGGCGCTCATGCGCCAAGGGGACGTGAAACAGAACGTGAACCTCCGCAGCGCCTATCTCCACATCCTGGGCGACGCTCTAGGTTCCGTCGGAGCGGTGGCGGCCGGCATCGTCATGATCGCGTTCGGGTGGTACGTCGCGGACCCGATCATTTCCGTGCTGGTGGCATTGTTGATTTTGAAAAGCGCCTGGAGCGTCATCCAGCATACCGTGCACATCCTGATGGAAGGCACGCCGGCCGCCATCGACCATGACGAAGTCAAAGCCGCGCTCCTGGCCATCGAGGGCGTCCAAGACGTGCACGACCTGCATATTTGGACGATCACGTCGGGTTTCGACTCCTTGAGCTGCCATCTGCTCATCGAGGACCACGGGGACAGCCAAGCCGTGCTGCAACATGCGATCCGGCTCGTCGAAGAACGATTCAAAATCGTGCATACGACGATCCAAGTCGAGACCCCGAGCATCCATCACGGGGAGATTCATATCTAGCGGCCTTCGATACCGAATAATAGGAAACCCTCCCTTTATTTTTCCTTGTTCCAGGGGTGGGTGTGAAATCCTCCGGGCTTCGGTTCGGGAGCAAACTTCGTCAATCGAACGGAATACAAGGGCCCCAGGCTGGACGTTGACCTACGGCCACATACGTACCACACTTTCATCCCCCATACGAAAAACCCTTGCTCCCGCAAGGGTTTTTCGCCGAACCTTTCCTATCTCACCGTCAGGCCGCTGCAATAACGTACCCCATACGCGAATTCGCCCATCTCTCCGTCAGGTCGCTGCAATAACATACTCCACACGCTAATTCGCCCATCTCACTGTCAGTCCGCTGCAAATAACGTACCCCATACGCTAATTTGCCCATCTCACCGTCAGTCCGCTGCAAATAACGTACCCCATACGCTAATTCGCCCATCTCATCGTCAGGCCGCTGCAATAACGTACCCCATACGCGAATTCGCCCATCTCTCCGTCAGGTCGCTGCAATAACGTACTCCACACGCTAATTCGCCCATCTCACCGTCAGATCGCTGCTATAACGTACCCCATACGCGAATTCGCCCATCTCACCGTCAGGTCGCTGCAATAACGTACACCATACGCTAATTCGCCCAACTCACAGTCAGAAAGCTGAAATAACGTACCCCATACGCTAATTCGCCCATCTCATCGTCAGGCCGCTGCAATAACGTACCCCCTACGCGAATTCGCCCATCTCACCGTCAGGTCGCTGCAATAACGTACGCCACACGCTAATTCGCCCATCTCACCGTCAGGCCGCTGCAATAACGTACCCCATACGCGAATTCGCCCATCTCACCTTCAGGCCGGATTACTCCCCGACCAGCTTCTTATACTCGTCCAGCTGCTTCTGCAGTTCCGCCACGATTTTGTCGTAGCCCGCCGCTTTGAGCTGGTTGCGGAAATCGTTCACCGCTTTCTCGGGATCGCCGGCTTTGCCGAACACGATCGCGGGCAGCGATTGGCTGACCACTTGCGTGAGGGCGGTCAGTTCGTTGTTGATCGGATCTTTCAAGAAGACGAACCGGCCGTACGGGTACGGTTTCTTGATTTGGTCATAAGACGCGTACAGGTCCTGATAGCCGTCCCACAAAGTGCCGTCCGGAATTTCGTTTTTGTCGACGCGTCCGCCCCAGAAATCGGAATAGAATTCGTCCCGCTGCACGTCATAGCCGTCCGGACGATACCGTTTGCCGTCTTTCACCACGTATTGCACGCCCTCGATGCCGTAGTTGAACAAGCGGTAAATCTCCTGGTCTTGGCGCAGCAGATCGTACACCATCAAGGCCCGCTCCGGATTTTTGCTGTGCGCGCCGACCGCCGTCGCGCCGTGCGTGATCGACATGGCCACCAGGTTGTTCCGCGTCGCGGACCAAGGGAAGAACTGCAATTCCGATCCCGGCTGCAGCTGATCCATCCGATACCGGTTGCCCAGATACGATTGCGTATGGTGCTGAACGCCTCCGGACTTGCCCGCCTCCATCGCGTTTTTGGCGTCGCCTTTGTAGCTGAGGACGTCCTGGCGCCAGTAGCCTTTGTCTCCCCATTCCTTCATCAGCTTGGCGAAGTCCACGAACGTATCCTCGAAAACGGGGCTTCCGGCCGTAAACCGCTGATCGTACGAAGGGGCATAGAAGATCCCGATCGGTCCGGTGCTGACCGGCAGCGAGATGGCGTCCGTCTTGGACGTCACGTACCCGTCGAACATCTCCAGGTTCGTGCCTTCCGAATCCCAAGGAATCACGCCTTGTTTCTTGTCTTTGATGTTCTGGAAGTACTGGCCCAGCGTCTCGAAATCCTTGATCGGCGAGGTGATGCCGAACTCCTTCGCCCAGTCGCCGCGGTACATGAATCCGTGGTTGACCCATTGCGTGTAGTGGTCTTCCGGAATCATCACGATCTTGTTGTTGTATTTCGTTTCGGCCCAATGATCCTGCGGCACCTCTTCCCAAGTTTTCGGCGCGTATTTGGGCAGCAGGTCGTCCAGCGCCATGAAAGCGCCTTTCTGCGCGTTCGGCCAGGCGTCGAGCCAATCGGTCGCCGTCGTGATCAGATCGAGCGATTCGCCGGAAGCGAGCAGCAGGTTGTATTTCGTTTGCCAGTCGGCCCACTCCACCCATTTGATCTCCAGGTTCGCGTTGACCTTTTCCTTGAGCAGCGCGTTGACTTTCTCCATTACTTTTTCGAACTGCCCGTTGGTCGGCTTGTTGCCGAGCATGACGTAAGAGACCGTGACGAACTTCGAGGTGTCGGTGGCTCCGCCGTCCGAAGACGCCGGCGAGGACGCCGGCGCGGGCGAGCTTCCTCCGTCGCTTCCTTTGTCCGAACCGCTTCCCGCGTCCTTGCCGCCCGAGCAGGCCGCGAGCGTTACGGCGAGCAAGGCCGCCAAGGCCATGCTCAATATTCTGCGTACCTTCATGTCTGGAAAACCTCCCGTTTTCGATATGGGTGTTGTATCGAACAAGCAAGGTTCGGCCTTGCCTGCGCCAACCGAATCAGCCTTTCACCGCGCCGACCGTGATGCCTTTGATGAAAAACCGCTGCACGAGCGGATAAAACAGGATGACGGGCCCCGTCGCGACGACCGCGGTGGCCATCTTCATCGATTCGAGCGGCATATCCCGCGGCTGGATATTCGAAGCGACCGACGAGTTTCTCACGAAATCGGCGCTGGTCACGACGTTATATAGGAACAGCTGAAGCGGCCGGTACGTCATGTTCGGCGAGAGAAACAGCATCGCGTTATACCACTCGTTCCAATAGCCGATGGCGATAAACAGTCCGATCGTGGCGAGCGCCGGGGTCGTCATGGGGAGGATGAGCTGCAGGAAGATGCGGAAATCGCCCGCCCCGTCCATCTTGGCCGATTCGGTAATGGCGTGGGGAATCGAACGGACGAAGCTTTTCATCATGATGACGAGAAACGGCGTCATCAGACCGGGAAGCAGGACGGACAAGTAGTTGTCCTTCAGCCCGAACCACTGGGTCATGATGATGTAGAACGGCACGACGCCGCCCTGGAACAAGGTCGTGAAATAAATCAGAAACGAGATCGCGTTGCGGGAGCGGAAATCGGGGCGTTGGAGCGCATACCCGGTCATCGCGACGACGAACAGGCCGACCGCCGTGCCGACGATCGTGATGCAGAGCGTGACCGCGTACGAACCGACGATCATATCCGGATTTTCGAACACGATCTTATAGGCGAACGTGCTGAAGTCCCGGGGCCAAATGTTGTAGCCGTGCAAGGTGATCGTTTTCTCCGCCGTAAGCGAAGTCCCGAGCACCAGAATAAACGGAAGCAGGCAGAAAAGGGCGAATAGTCCGATCAGCGCATAACCGACCCCGCGGACGAGCGCGGACGTACCGTCCTTGCCGCGAAAACGGGCGATCGAGGTTTCCAAGATCCTTCACCTCCTTGGCTAGAACAGCGTATTATCCGGGGACACTTTCCGCATGAACCAGTTGGCGGAAACGACGATGATGAAGCCGAATATCGACTGGTACAGACTGACGGCGCTGCCGAGCGGGAAGTTGAAGTTGTTGACCAGCGTACGGAAGACGTACGTCTCGATGATATCCGTCGAATTGAACAGGACCGAGTTGTTCGCGCCGACCAGGTTGTAGATCAGGCCGAAATTGCCCCTCAGGATGCCGCCCAGCGAGAAGAGCAGCAGAATGATGAACGTCGGCTTCAGCCAGGGCAGCACGATATAACGGATGCGTTGCAGCGCGTTCGCTCCGTCGATTTCGGCGGCTTCGAGGATTTCCGAATCGAGGCCCATGATCGCCGCGAAATAAACGATGGAACCGTATCCGGTCGATTGCCATAAATAAGTGACGACGATGATGTAAGGCCAGATTTTCGGGTTGGAATACGTCTGGATCGGATCCATCCCCATCGTCTTCAGCAGGCTGTTGAGCAGCCCGTAGTCGTAACTCAGGATGTTATAGGCGATCAGGCCGACGAGGACGAAGGAGATGAAATAGGGCAAAAACAGGAGGGACTGCGTTAGCTTCTTGAACCATTTCGTCCGCAGTTCGTTCAGCAGGACGGCGATGAGGATTTGCAGCGCGTTGCCGAACAAGATGAACGCCAGATTGTAGGCGACGGTGTTGAACGTGAGCTTCCACAGCGTGCCGGAATGAATGAGGAATTGGAAATTGTCGAAGCCGACGAAGGGGCTGCGGAACATCCCGTCCGTATAGTTGAAATTGACGAACGCCAGGTAAAGCCCCGGCATCGGCAAATACGACATGACCAGGAAAAACGCGATCGCGGGCAGGCACATGAGCAGCAAGGTCCGGTCGTTCCAGAACAGCTTCATCCTCGAGCCTAACGAGGATGAAGCCTTCGGATTCGCCCTGGTTCGGGCAACGCTCTCCATCGGCAGGTTCCTCCTCTAACCGTCTAATCGGGTTATGCTTTCATCCATTCCAAAGATTCGAGCCGCCCGGGGGATTCGGCATCTACCGCTTCGAGCAGCATCAGCAGTTCGCCCGATCCTTCTTCGAACCACGGACCCGGCAGATAGAACGAATCGGCGCTGCCGCCGGTCATGACCGGCCTCGCGGCTCCGCCCGGCAGCCAGAGACGTCCGACGACGCGGCCCGCGAAGAGCGCGGTCAGCTTCAAGCCGCGCCCGATCGCCCGGACGCGCCAGCCGGTTCCCGCCGCCGAGTTCGGGACGGAGCCGGCGAGCCAGGCAACGTCTCCCGGCTCCAAGACGGCCGGAAGCGCTTGCACAATCCCGTCGCGGGCGGCGCTACGGGCGCTCTCCGCCAGCTCCCTTTCCTCCGCGGCCGACACGGAGTATGCCCGGGCTTCGACTCCTTCGTACACCCATACGCGGCCCGAGGACCCCCATCTCTGCAGGCGGACTTCCAGCTCCGCCCGCTCTCCGGGCGAGAGGAACGGCGTAAGGTCGACATAGGGGGCATAGGGCTGAGCGTCTCCCGCCTCGCGGCCGTTGACGCGGACTTTCGCATACCCTTGGAGATCTTGGAAACAGACCGTCCACGCGTCGGCGTCAGCCGAGGCTTCGAACTCCCTTCGATAAGCATGAAGCGGAGGAAGCTCCGGAGACAGCCATCCGCCGAAACCGACGACCGGCTGCAAGGCGTCTTCATCCAAATGGCCGTGTCCGTTCGAAGAGGCGTTTGCCGTCAGAACGCGCCAGTTCGAGGTGATGTCCCGCACCGCGGTGACCGCGGCCAAACCGGCGATGCCTTTGCGCGCGTTCAACCGCAAGCCCGGCATCCGGGGATCGTCGAAATTGGAATGTCCCCAGATTTCGACTCTCGCTTGCAGCCTCAGCGCGTCGAATGGCATCGGCCCGTCGCCGCCCGCCGGGAGGTACGCGCAGCTGCCGCCGGGAACGACGGTTCCGGCATAACGGCCGTCCGCGTATAGGGACACGACGTCGCCGGCACCGCGGATCAAGTATCCGAGAACGTTCCGGTCTCCGCGCGGCGGGACGGAAGCCTCGTACCACGCATAACCGCGGTACACGCCCAATCGTTCCAAAGGCTCCGCGCGGTCCAGGCCGCTCGAGACGGCGGCGGCACTTGCGAGAGGCGCCGCGGATTCCAGCGCGGCTAACCGCCAGGCGATCGCGGGCCCGGAGTCGGGGTCGGCGGCATGCCCGTTATCCGCTTCCCCGTCTTCCGCCCGCGCGGGAAGGTTCGGCGCGGGCGGAGCCCCTCCGTATCGAAGCGCCTCCGAACGGCTGCCGATGAGCACGGTAAGCTTGCGGCCGTCCGCCAGCGTCAGGGTGCAGCTCCCGCCGCGATCGCCGGCGGAGGAGATTCGAATCCGGTCCCCCTGAAGCACCGCATGGACGCCGCTGGACGCGGCACCGGCCGGCGTTTCCAACGCCAACGCGATTTCGCAGGGGCCTTCGGCGTGGAAAGCCAGCACCGTTTCGCCTTCGTTCCGCTCCTCCAAATACAATTCCGCCGTCGCATGCAAGATCGTCCCCGGCAGGTCCCAATGCGACAGCGGAACGCCGATCGGCAGCGCCGCGGAACGGCCTGCGGCCAGCCGGACGTTGAGGGATAAGGCGATGCCCGTTCGTTCGCGCAGCGCGATTTCCGCTTCGCGTTCGCCCACGTTCGAAACGAACAAGAGACGGCCCCCGCCCTTCAGCTTCAAACCGAACGGACCCGCGATCCCTTCCGCTCCCTCTCCCGTAATCGACCATTCCAAGCCGTTATCCGGTACCGCTTCGGCCAAAGCAGGGCCGTAAGTCCGGATCAGCCGCCCGAGCAGCCTGCCTTCGAACGCTTCTTCGTTCAAATGGCCTTCCGGCGAAACCATGCCTCCGAAGTCATAGTCCGACGTCAGGAAGGCGAGCGGATCGCCCCAGTTGTTCACCGCGTTCGTAAAGCCGAAATTGACGCCGGACACCTGCAAATAAGGACCGAGAAGCTTGGCGCCGCACGACAGCAGCCTTCTCAGCAGGAAGTGGCTTCGATTCGTCTCCGTCACCAGAAGGGGGAAGTTGAGCCCGGCCAATACTTCCCGATAGTGTGTTGCTTTTTCCTCGAAATCCGGGTCCCGGTTGTCGGGATAGAAGTTGCAGGTCGGCACGACGCCTTGGACCAGCCCCGATGCCTGCATCAGCCCCCCTTGGCCCGCGCAGGCGATCAGCGGAACGGCGATGCCGTTCTCCAGCGCCAGATCGCGGAGCGCCTGTATGTACCCCTGGGGATCTTCGCAGCCGTAGAAATCCAGTTCGTTGTCCAATTGGACGCAGATGACGCTTCCGCCGCGGCCGGCCTCATGGCGGCCGACGATCGGCAGGATCCGGCCGAACCACTCGGATACGTACCGCAGAAAGACCGGATTCCGATCCCGCAGCCGGATGCCGGGTTTGTCGAGCAAATACGCGGGCAGCGCGCCGCCGTCCCATTCCGAGCATATGTACGGACCCGGCCGGGCAATCACCCATAACCCGACTTCCGCGGCCGTGTGCAGGAACGCCTCCGCGTCGCGGTCGCCGCCGAAATCCCACTCGCCCTCCCTCGATTCGTGGAAGTTCCAGGGAAAATACACGTCGATGCAGTTGTAGCCCAGCGCTTTGACCTGCTCCATCCTCTCGCGCCACAGCTGCCGGGGAATGCGGAAGTAGAACAACGAAGCGCTGAGCAGGATGACGGATTCCCCGCCGATGCGCACGGCATCCCGCGTGAAGAGGACAGCGGATTTCGTTTCGGCGCTTCTCGTCATGGCAGATCGGCTCCTTTACGCGGTAAAATACTGAAACCCATTTCATGAAACCTATTTCATTTTATCGAAAAGAAAGAGGCCAGCTGGTTTTTCCGTAACGGAAGCTTTGCGGCCCTGTCGTTCATGCTGCCCTGACGCCACGTAATGAAACGGGTTTCATTTAAGTGCGGCAACGAGATATGTAAGTGCTTTCAAACCCATTTTATCGCGCCCGGAAGCCGGTGTCAATATCCGATCGCCGCCCAATTTGCCTGACTTCATGCCCGAATCGGCGCGGTGGATTCGCGGACGATCAGCTCCGGCTGCAAGACGGTCGTTTTGCGCACTTTCTCCCCCGCGATGAGCTTATGGAAAATTTCCGCCGCCGTTCGGCCGAGTTCGCTTGCCTTCAGCGAGATCGTAGTCAAGCCCGGAATGCTGTTCGCGGCGAACGGAATATCGTCGCAGCCGACGATCGAGAGATCCCGCGGCACCCGCAGCCCCGCCTTGACCGCTCCTTTCAGGACCCCGATCGCCACCAGGTCGTTCATGCAGAATACCGCCGTCGGCCGTTCGGGCATGCTCAGCAGCTGCCCGATGAACGCTTCCCCGCTGTCCACCGAGAAGCCTTCCCCGAGCACCCATTCCTTGCGGACCTTCAATCCGGATCGCTCCATCGTTCTCACGACGCCCGACGTTCGCTGGATCGTGTTCCGCATATTCCGATAGCCGCCGACGATCGCGATGTCCCGATGTCCGAGCTCCAGCAGATGCCGGGCGGCCAGTTCGGCGCCGAGCCGCTCGTCCGTCGCGACCCGGTGCAGGGAAGCTCCGGGCAAATCCCCGTTGATCAGCAGAATCGGCACCCGCTTGCCGATGTCCAGCACTTCCGTCACCAACTCCCGGCTGGGCTTCGCCAGGTCGACCCTCCCGCCGATCATGACGATTCCGTCCACCTGCTTCTCGCAGAGCGCGTTCAAATACTGCGATTCCCGAACGTACTGGTCGGCGACGTCATAGTCCGCGGACATGGTATCGCAGAGAAAATACGTATACCCTTTGTTCCGCACCTCCCGGTCGAACCCGGACAGCACCTGCGGAAAGAACGGATTCGTGATGTCGGGCAGGATGATCCCGATCATGCCGGTTTCCTTCTTGATCAAACTTCTGGCGAGCGCGTTCGGTTGAAACTGATACTTGTTGATCAGCTCCATGATCCGCTCCCGCGTCTCCTTCTTGACGGGAGCCGTGTTGTTCAGCACCCTCGATACCGTGGCGACGGAAACGTTCGCTTCTTTGGCAATGTCGTAAACGGTAACCGGTTTCACTAAGGGCCACCTTTTCTGCGGTTGATACGAGACAAACCAAGCATAGCAGAATCGGCGCGGCGTGAAAACAGCGAAAAATACCGCCGGCGACCTTCCGTCAGCGGCGGTATTCCGACCCGTATCCCCTACTCGCCCTTCAAACCGGACAGCGTGACGCCGCGGACGAATAAGTCTTGCGCGAGCAGGAACACGATCAAAATCGGCAGCACCGTTATGACGGTCGCCGCCATGAGACCCGGCCAGTCCGTCGAATACAGCCCCTGCATGTTGGCCAGACCGAGCGTCAGCGTCATTTTCTTCATCGAGCTCAGGAATACGAGGGGATTGATGAAGTCGTTCCACGTTCCCATCGTGATGAAAATGCCCAAGGTGGCCAGCGCCGGCTTCGACAACGGCACGAATACTCTCCAGTAAATGCCGAACGGCGTGCATCCGTCGATTTTGGCGGCTTCCTCCAGCGCGCCCGGAATCGTCGAGAAAAACTGGCGGAGCAAGAACGTGCCGAATGCCGATACGAGTCCGGGCAAAATCAACGACCAATGGGTATCGAGCAGTCCGTAAAATTTCATTAGCAGAAACGTGGGAATCATCGTGACTTGAGCCGGCACCATAAGCGTCGCCAAGTACAAGCCGAACAGCCCGTCGCGGAATCGGAACCGCAGCCTCGCGAACACATAACCCGCCATCGAGCTCGTCACGAGCTGAAAAACCACGACGATCGCCGTGATTTTAAGGGTATTGAAGAAGAAAAGATCAAACGGGAAGCGATCGGTCATATGCAGGTAGTTGGAGAATTTGAGGCGCTCCCCCAGAAACTTGGGCGGATAAGTGAACACCTCGTTCAAATTCTTCAGGGACGTACAGATGGACCAAATAAACGGGAACAGCATAACGGCGGAGCCCAGAAGCAGGATGACGTGGGCCGCCGGTTTCATCCATAGACGCGGTTTCATCTCGGCCTCCTCCTTAGTAGATGCTCCATTTTTTCTGTCTCCAGAACTGGACGAACGTGACGAGCAGAACGATAAAGAACAGAACGTAAGCCATCGCGCTCGCATAGCCCATCCGGAAATACTGGAACGCGTTCTGGAAGATGTAGAAGACGAGCACGGAAGTGGTCCGGGCAGGGCCGCCTTGCGTCATCAAGTAGACCGTATCGAACACCTGGAACGAATTGATCACGGACATGACCGTGACGAAGAAAGTCGTCGGGGACAACAGCGGCACGGTAATGCGGCGGAACTTGGAGAACCATCTCGCGCCGTCGATGTCGGCGGCTTCGTAATAGGATTCGGAGATGGATTGAAGGCCGGCGAGAAAGATCAGCATGTTGAACCCGAGGCTTTTCCATACGCTCGTTATGATGATGGACGGCATCGCCCAATGGGTGCTGGTGAGCCAAGCGGGGCCGTCGATACCGAACCAAGACAAGGCGTAATTGAGCAATCCGAATTCGGGATTGTAGATCCATTGCCAGATGACGGCAACAGCGACCATCGAGGAGATGACCGGAATGAAGAAGGCCGCGCGGTAGAACCGCATGAAAGCCAGCTTCTGGTTCAGGAATACGGCCAGCAGCAAGGACAGGACGATGCCGATCGGCACGCTGACCAGCGTAAAATAAAACGTATTGCCGAGCACCCGCGGGAACACGGGATCCTCGAACAACTCTTTGTAATTGTGCAGTCCGTTGAATTGGAACGAATCCGTCAGATTCCACCCGGAGAAGCTGATCGCGAACGTAGCCAGTACCGGCAGGAGCAGGAACATCAGGAATCCGACCATGTTGGGCAGCAGCATGAGGAAGGCCCAGAAGCCGTCCTTGTAAAGCATGGAAGTACGCGTTTTCATCGTCTCACCCCGGCAGCGGGACCCGGGAAAGCTTTCCGCCTTCCCGGGCGCTCTCTTTCTGTTTTAGGAATTGGCGGCGATATCTTTGTTGGCCAGCGATTCGATGTTTTGGACCGTATCGTCGACCGACTGGTTGCCGATGAAGAACTTATCGAGCTCGGCCGTCGTGTCTTCCTGGATTTTCTGGCTGCTGAGCAGCGCATACGGATACGGTTTCGAAGAGGTGAAATACGGAATCATGTCCTTGAACCCGTCCGGATGCACGCCCGCCGTCAGCCACTTCTGAATGCCTTCTTCGGTGTACAGCGATTTGTGGTTCGGCAGCCACAGGCCGGCTTTGACGTTCATGAGCTGGTATTCTTCGGAGGACAGGAACTTGATCAGCTTCCAGGCCTCTTCCGGATGTTCCGTATGGGCGGAGGCGACGTGCAGATGCGCTTGGCCATGGGTGACGGCGTCTTTGAATTTCGGAAGAACCCCCATGCCGACTTTGAAGTCCATGTGGGACAGTTCCTGCAGCGACCACGAACCGTCCACGAGCATCGCGATTTTGCCCGTTTGCAGCATTTGCGCCGGGCTCATCCCGCTGTTCGTCAGCAGCTTCGCTTCCGGGCTGACCCCGTCTTTCTTGCGCAGATCGGAGATCGCCTGAAGAACCTCTTTCACTTCCGGCGTATTGGCCGCGGATTTCGTCAAATCTTCCGAGAACCAGTTGCCGCCGTTGCTCATGATTTCCGCGATCGTCATGTAGTAGTTTTCCAAGCCGTACACGCCGTATTGCTCGGTTTTGTCGCCGTTCTTCACGGTCAGTTTCTTGGCGGCGTCCACGAACTCTTTCCAGGTCCAAGCTTTGTTCGGATCGGTCGGCGGATAAGCGACTCCGGCTTTGTCGAAGAGATCCTTGTTGTAATACACGACCGGCGCCACGATGCAGGCCTCGATGCCGTAGTACTTGTTGTCCACCGTGCTCAGCTTGACGGCGGAATCGATCAAGTCGTCCGCCACGCCTTCGGCGTTGACCCGATCGGTGATGTCGAGCAGGCTTTTCCGCTTGACGAAATCGCGGTAGTAATCGCTTTGCAGGAAGAACACGTCCGGCGCCTCGTTGCCGAGCACGAGCGCCTGCATTTTGGCCACGTACTGCGTGCCGCCCGGAATCGTCGTGTATTCGACCTTGATGTTCGGGTTTTCTTTCATGAACAGCTCCAAGCCTTTTTTCACGCTTTCGGTTTCCAGCGGGCTCACTTCCCAGCCCATGAACTTCAGGGTCACTTGTTCTTGCTTTCCGCCTTGCGAGTCTCCGTTCGCCGCGGAAGCCGAACCTTGCGGGGATCCGGCCGCGTCGTCTTTCCCCCCGCCGCAGGCGGCGAGCAAGATGGAGACGACCAGAAGAATTGTCGTTGCGAGAGACCATTTTTTCATGCGAAAGACCCTCCAGCATCCCGTATAGTCGACGGCGAATTCGCGTTTTGAAACGCTTTCGCCGTTCGCTCGTTCACTATACCGAATGAGTGGAGGGCCGAAATTGCAGTTTTTTTCGATTTTTCGACTTTTATTGGGAATATAATCCGCCGACCTTGTCCGCGATCCGATTCAGCGCTTCTTGGGCGCTCTCCTCCCCTTGCCAGACCGGGATCAGCCCCGCGGTCACCTCCGGGAAAATCTCCTTTTGGTTGTGCAGATCATAGCCGACGCTGGGGATTCCGTTCTCCAGCAGCTGCTTCATCATCGCGTCCTTAAAGCCCGGAGGATGGGCGTGCGGATTGGGATTGACCCATTGGGCGACCAGGTCGGGATCGGTATACCACTTTTTGTAAACCGGCATCCATAAGCCGTCCGTGTACAGATTGATCGCCTTGTTCGGATCGGCCAGCCACTTATACAATAACCAGGCTTCTTCCGGATGCTTGGAAGACCGGAACAGCACCGTCGCTCCGCTCAGGCCGACCGTCACGCTGCGTTTCAGCTTCGGAAGCACGCCGATGTCGTAATTCACTTTGGCTTTGCCCAAGTCCAGGTTCGTCCACTGCCCGTCCACGATCATGGCCGCAAGCCCCGCCTGCAGCGCGATGTTCATCGCCGGCAGCGACTTGGATTCGAACGGCGAAGGGGCGACATGGTAGACGTTCGCCAAATCGGCCAGCTTCTGAACCGCCTCCGCCGCTTCGGGCGAGTTCAGCGTGAACCGGGTGCGGTCCGGGCTGACCCAGTCCCCTCCGTTGCCGAAAATGAAATTGTTGAGCGGATCCGACCACGTCTCGAACATGATGCCGTAACGGACGATGTGATCCTTGTCGAACTGCGGATCGTCCGCGTTCCGGCCGTTCCGATCCAGCGTCAGCTTCTTCGCGGCGGACACGAACTCATCCCAAGTCCAAGCGTCGGCCGCTTGGGCGGGAGGAGGCTGTACGCCCGCCTCCTCCAGCAAATCTTTCCGGTAGAAGAGACCGAAGCACTCCCCTGCCGTGCTGATCCCCCAGGCGTAATCGGGCGAGGAACGGTACCACAGGTAATCGAGGAAGTCTTCTTTGCGGAGTTCGGGATCCCGATCCAAGAAATCGTAGAAATTGAGGAACTTGTCCTGCCGGGCGAAGGCTTCGCCAAGCTCCGTCGTCATGTACGCGATATCGGGTTCTTCGTTGGAAGCCGACATGGCCAGCATCTTCGTGTTGTAATCGGAGTTGGGCAATTGAATCGGATCGACCGTAATCCAAGGATATTCCTGCGAAAACCGGGCAAGCGCGCTCTCGATCGCCTTCTTCTCCTCGACGGAGCCCCAATACGTGAACCGAAGCGAGACTTGCTCCCGATGTTGCGGATTGGTTTCCGAAACAGCCGGCGTACCGGCATCCCATCGCCACATTCCCATCGCGGCGAGAACGGCCATCGCCGCCGTGCCGACTGCCGCGGCGCTTTTTCGGTTCATGCGGTCATCCCCCTCGATTCCTGCGGCAACGTGACGGACACGGTCGTGCCTTCACCCGGAACGGAAGCGATTTGCAGGCCGTACGGCTCCCCGTACAAAATCCGGATGCGGCGGTTGACGTTGGACAAGCCGACATGGCTCTCTTCCAGAAGTTCGGCCTGTCTTGCGGCCTCCATTCCCTGCCCGTTATCCTCGATCCGGTATACCCTCGCCTGCCCTTCCCGAAAGCAGGAAATCCGCAGCACGCCGTTCTCCTTCCAGCCTTTGAAAGCATGAACGAACGCATTCTCCACGATCGGCTGCAGGAAAAACTTCGGAACCTCGTCGTCCAGCATGGCGGAATCGATGTCGTATTCGACCCGAACGGAGCCTTCGAACCGTTTGCTCATGATGGTGACGTAGCCTTCCAAATAGGCGAGGTCATCCCGGAAACGGACCAAAGCCGCTTCGGTTTTCACCATGTACTTGAGCATGTTGCTGAGGCTCACGACGATCTCGCTGATTTCGGACTCTCCTTTTTCGAGCGACAGGAGGCTGACCATATTCAAGGTGTTGTACATGAAATGGGGATCCAGCTGCAAATTCAGCGCTTTGATCTCCGCTTCCTTCTCCCGGATTTGGGTCTCGTAATTTTCCCGGATCAGCTTATGGATATTCTCGTTCATGTCGTTGAACTTCTTCATCAGCACTTTGAACTCGTAGCTGCCGGTTTCTTCGAACCGCGTTTCGAACCGCCCCTCGCCGGTATTCACGAAAGCCCGGATCATCGTGCGGAAGGGTTGGCTGATCAGGCGGGACAGGAAGTAAGACAGGCTGATGAACAAGAGGGTCACGATGCCGACCGAAATGAGCAGATGGCGGACGTATTGGCGGATGACCGGGCCGAGCAGCTCTTGCGGCGGAATGACGGCGAGACTCAGCCAACCGGTGATCTCGGAGCGCGAGAACGCGACGACCTGTTCCTTGCCGTCCACTTCCATCATCCGCACGCCTTGCTTTTCGTCCAGAAGCTCGCCCAGCCGGGGAAGATCGACGGATCGGGTGAGCAACGAACGGTCCGGATGGGCGACGATCCGGCCTTGGTCGTCCACGACGAAATAGGTGCTGCCGCTTACCGGTATGCTCTCCGCGAACACCCCGGTGAACAAGGAGTCCTTGAAATTCAAGATGAGGACGGGCTTGTCCTGCATGTCCGAAAACGCCCGAAACGTCCCTTTGAAATAAGTGCCCTGAATCATCGTGACCGCCGAAAAAAGGTACTTGTAATCGTAGTCCATCGGCTTCAGATAAGGCACGCGGAACATTTCCGCGAAATCGTAGGTGGGGATCCAGCGGGTTTTGCCCGCCCCGAGACGGGCGATCCGGCTTAACTCGGTATCCGAGAATCCTAGCATCGGAATGAAGTTTTTGGCGTGCTCGCTGTTGGCCGACGATGCGGTTCCGAAGATGAAATAGGAAGTCGCGACCTGCACGGAATACAGGTCTTGGGATTGGGCGAAGTATTTGTCGAGAATGCCTTTGATCCGCAGATCGGCCGTCAGCACTTCGGTCTTGTCCGCCGGATGCAATCGCGAGAAAACCTCGTAAAATTCCGCGTCTTCGGTGAACCCGTAAATCATCTCGCGGATCCGCGAAAACTTCGCGTCCAAGATTTCGTTGTTTTTCTTGACGATCGTGAAGACGTCTTTTTTCGCCATTTCGAGCACGGTTTGGCGGCTGAGCCGGTAATCGCTGTAGCTTAAGATCAGGATCGTGACGGCAAGCAGCAAAACGTAGGTGCTCAGCAGCTTCGTATGGAGGCGGCTCTCCCGGATCGCGTTCAAAAGTTTGTCCATTTACCTGTGTCCTTTGATCTGACGGTAGGCGTTGGGCGAAAAGCCGGTCTTGCGCTTGAACATTTTATTGAAATACGCCGCGTCCCGAAAACCCGCCTTCTCCGCGATGCCGGAAATTTTCTCGTCGCTGTTCTCCAGCATCCGCATCGCCTGCCGAATCCGCAGCTCCAACAAATACCCGGAAAAATTCACGCCCGTTTTGTACTTGAACAGCTGGCTGAAATAAGACGGATTGAAGTGGAATAAGGCGGCGACGGATTCCAGCGACAGATCGTCCCGGTAATGCTCCTGCAGGTAGGCCTGGCATTTCAAGATGATCAAGCCGTTCTTGTCTTCATGGGCTTTGCCGGACGACTCCAGGAACGCCTCCACGATTTTCTTGAACCGGAACCGGAGCGCCTGATAATGGCAGCATTCCTGCAATTGCCGCAAATTCCGTTCATACGACAACGGCTCCGCATGAGGCTGGGCCACGTCCCGCAGGCCTTCCGTCAGCCTCCACAACATCAGTTTCAATTCTTCCTTGATCCGTTCCGGAGCCGGATAAGGCGCTTCCCGCGATTGGAAAAACGCGTCCAGCAGCTCCATCGCCTTGGCGCGGTCCCCGGTCTTCACCGCAAGCGTAAGCGGCTCGGCCAGTTCATTGGAGCCGGGCGACACGGCATCCGTGAACGGGCGGCTGTCCGATCCCCAGAGAATCGCTTCGTCGGACGTATAGAAGAGATGGCGCAAAGCCAGTACGGCTTCGTCATAGGCTTCCTTCAAATCTTTCGAGAGATCGGGGCGGACGGTGCTCACCCCAAGGACGTACCCCGCCGGGTTTTCCGTCCGGAGCCTCTCGAACAGCCGGTTGATTTGGCTGGCCGTATGGAACGGCTTGGCCGCAAGCGAGCGGTCCAGCCAGACGAAGGACACGATCCGGCCGGCTGCCGCGTCTCCGAAGACGATGTTCCGCCCCATGGCCGACAGGAGATCCGTCCAAGTCCTTCGGGCCGCCTCCATCGGCGCCCCGTCCTCAAGGAACGGGTCCCCGTTCCGTTCGATCGCCATGGCGATTCCCGCCCCGGCCGCCGGAATCCGAAGCTCCAGCCGCTGCTTCTCCGTCAGCGTGCCGGCGATCAGCCCGTTCCACAAGTGCTCTTGGTAGACCGCCTGCGAGTGCTTCAGAGAGGACTCCTTCGCGAACAGCTCCTCCAGTTTGAGCAAAATCCGTTCGATGTCCGGCAGGCCGATCGGTTTCACCAAATACTCCACGACCCGGTGCTCGAGCGCTTTTTGGGCGTATTCGAATTGGCCGTATCCGCTGATCAGCACGGTTTTGACATGCGGCTTGGCTAACGTGATCCTCTCGATTAACGTCAGCCCGTCCGTTTCCGGCATGCGGATATCGGTCAGCACCGCGTCCACGTGCTCCTTCTCCATGATCTCCCAAGCGGATTCGGCGTCCGCCGCTTCGAGAATCCGGTACTCCGGCCGCTGCCTGCCGATGATCGCGGACAACGACTTGACCTGGCGGGGTTCATCGTCTACGAGCAGCAAAGTGGTCATCGTCTCACCTCTTGTTGAAAACGCTGTCATTCCTTAATATAATCTAATTTCCTCCGCGGGGAGGAAGGAATTTCTTTGGAAAACCGGATTTTTTTTAGATTCCGGCAACTCGAGCCTCAGATCCGTTCCCGTTGAATCTGATCCGCGAACGCCCTGAATCGGAAGAGGTGATCGATCCGCGAAGAGGTGAAAATGGGAATCAATGCGGGTTGCGCCGCATTTCCATCTTGTTGCGCACCGTGATCCGATATCCGTTCAGGTCTCCATCGGGCTAAGGGACGCAGGAGACGCTAACGGGGGCGATCCTCAACCTATCGGATTCTAACGGACGCAGCCGCACTTATTCAGCAAAAATACCGCTAGATGGCCGCGATATGGAACGGTTAAGGTCTGTGGTGTCCGTTGCGATTCGAAAACCATCGAAATCGCCCAAATAACGGCCGCGGTGTCCGTAACGATCGGCGTAGGGCGATTTTTCCGGATGCCGATTGGTCAGCCGCCGCCGAACCGGATCACGGCCTCTTCTGCCATAGCAACGCGTGAGGCTGTCCCTAACGTCATAACGACGGAGGGGCAGCCTCTTCCGCTAATATTTCCTGTTGTTCACTTCTTTCGCCGCCATCTCCTCGGTGAACACGCTCTCCGGCGGCACGATCCGTTTCGGCAGCGTATGGCCCTGCATGATTTCGCCCGCGGCCTGCATGATCATCGGACCGAGCAGCGGGTTGCATTCGATGACGGCGTTGATTTTCCCCTCCGTCATTTTCTCGAACGCGCTGCGGGTGCCGTCGATCGAGATGATGACGATGTCTTTGCCGGGGCGCAGCCCCGCTTCCTCGATCGCTTCGATGGCGCCGAGCGCCATATCGTCGTTATGGGCGAACAGCACCTGCGGCGGTTCCGGCTCCTTCTGCAGGAATTCCTTCATGACCGCTTTCCCCTTCTCCAGCGTGAAATCCGCCGGGGCGCTGCGGACGATCGCGAAGTCCGCGCGGGACCGGATCGTGTCGCGGAACCCTTTGCCCCGGTCGATCGACGGCGAGGAGCCTACCGTTCCCGCCAGCTCGACGATCCGGATGCGCCCGGGCGCGTCCCGCATTTTATCGAGCAAGTATTTGCCGGCTTTCACGCCTTCCTCGTAAAAATCGGAGCCGATAAACGTCACGTAGAGCGAAGTGTCCGTGACGTCGACCGCCCGGTCCGACAAGATCACGGGAATGCCCGCTTGTTTGGCTTCTTTGAGGATCGGTTCCCAGCCGGATTGGATGACCGGGGCGACGGCGATGACGTCGACTTTCTGCCGGATGAAGGAACGTATCGCCTGGAATTGCTTCTCCTGGGACTGCTCCGCGTTTTCCAGCAGCAGCGTCACGCCGGCTTCCTGGGCCGCTTCCTGAATCGATTTCGTATTCGCAAGCCGCCAGTCGCTCTCCGAGCCCAGCTGCGAAAATCCGAGGACGATCGGTTTTTCCGGCCGGCCGGTCTCGTCCGAAGGCTGGGCCGTTTCCGGCTGGGGAGCCGGCGTCTCGGTCAGCGCCGGATCGTCGTGAACGGATGAACCGGCCGGCGAGCATCCGCTCCCCAAGATCCAGAATGCCAACAACAGCAAGCCGAACGCCGAGTATCGGAACTTCCTCCTGCCCATGCCGCTCCCGCCCCCGCTTCCGTCATCGTAGTGCCCGGTCCGGTCTGACCGCCCTTACGTTTTGAAGATCATCATATCATTCGTCAGCTTGCCGGAAACTTCCTTCATGCCTCCGGAAATCCGAAGCAAAGACTCGCCGATCCGCTTCTGCACGGCCAGAGCGAGGCGACCTGCTCGGAAGCGGCGGAAGCTTCCTGGGAGACGCCCGATACTTCGGCCGCGGCCGCCGCCAGCTGGAATTGCGTCTGCTCCAGCTCGCGGACCGCGGCAGCGACCGCTTCCGAGCGCTCCTTCACTTGCTTCATGTTCCGCTCGATATCCGAGAAATGGCGGTGAACCGATCGTACGTCCTCCGCCATTCGGCCGAAGAACGGAAGCGCGGTTTCCATGGCGTCAACCGTCCCCCGCACTTCGCTCCGGATGGCCTCCGTCAGATCCCCCGCTTGGACGATCGCCTCGTTGGATTGGCCCGCGAGCCGGCGGATTTCTTCGGCGATCACTTTGAAACCCGCGCCGGCGGCCCCCGCACGGTTCGCCTCGATCGAGGCGTTGAAAGAGAGAATCGTCGTCTGCCGGGCCATCTGCGTCATGAGAAGGAGCAGCGCCTGAATCGATTCGGCGCAATCGCTGAGCTCGTTCACCCGCTCGCGGACTTGACGGAGCCGTTCCTCCGCGAGAGCCGAGTTGCGCATCAGCTCCTCGACCGTTCCTCCGCCGAGCCGGCACGACTCGTAGGCGTCCTCGGCCGAGCCGGCCATCCGGTTCTGCTGCTCCAGCACCGTACCGAGCCGCTCGCCGGCCGATTCCACGCGGCCGCTCGTCTTCTCCGCATTGGCCGCCAATTCGACCGCCCCGCCCGCGATCTGCTCGATCGCCTGGTGGATTTCGCCGGAAGCGCCGGCCGTTTGCCTGGCGGCATCCAGCATCTCCTCGCTGGAAGCCGCCACCTCGCCGGCGGTCGTTCTGGCCGAGCGGACGAGTTCGCCGATTCGTTCCATCATCCGATTATAGGCCTCCGCGACCCGGCCGATCTCGTCTCGGCCCCGGTGGCGGATCCGGCCCCGCAGGTCGCCTTCCGCCGCTTGGAGCATCAGCTTTTCCAGCTTGCCGAGCGGAAACCCGATCATCCGGTACAGCCAGAGGCCGACGACCAGCGCCAGAAGCACGCTGACGGCCACGGCCCCGTAAGTCGTCGTTTTGATTTTCGCCGTCGCCTCCGTGAGCTCGCCCATCGGCGCGATGCCGGCGAGCACCCAACCCGAAATCGGGGATTTGCGGTAAGCGAGGAATCGATCCTGCTCCCCCGCGCTTCCGGTCCGGATTTCCGAGGACGCTTCTTGGCCGCCCGCGATCGTCAGGGAGGTCAACCCGGCCTTCCCCTTCGTGCTGACGATCGGCTTGCCGTCACCGGCGAACAAGGCGGTCTCGGCGGACGGACTCAGCTTGACGCCCCCGATCATGCCTTCCAGAACGGTGGCTTCGATCTGCACGAGCAGGACGTAGTCGCCGGATCCGACGTTGTTTTTGCCGATCAGCCTGCCGTAGGCGAACAGCGGTTTCGGCGAATTTCCGAGGTAGCCCCGTTCTTGAATGGGAAACCATACCGGCTTGCCTTCCGCCGCGATCGTTTCCTTCACCCAGGCTTCCTCCCGGTTCCATCCGGGGAGATCCCGTTCCGTGCCGATCGGATCGACGGCGTCTTCCAGCGGAAACAGCGTCATGTCGCGGATTTGCGGATCCGACAGGATCAGTTGGTCGAACAGGTCGCGGACCGCGTCCACCCGGCTTTGCAATTCGCCTGCCGGCATCGTCGCCGCGTTCGCGAACTGGAAAAGCTGTTCCGTGAACGAATTGTTCTTGATCAATTGGTCGGCCAAGTCCAGGTAAAACCGCTGCTTCATGTCCAGCTTCTCGCCCGCCAGCGTGATCGTCTGGACCGAGCTCGACTTCGTCTGCGAGAGCATCGCGGTTTGCGCCGTGGAAGAGGAGAACAATCCCAAGGAGACGACGGACAGGCAGACGAAACAGAAAAACAGCAGGAACAGCTTCGATCCGATCGAACGTTGCGGAGAACGGGCCAAACCGCGAATCCCTTTGTTCCATTCCATGTGTCCGATCCCTCCAGGGGGTGGTGTCGTTCTTCCTCCGGCCGGCAACCGCCGATTACGTTCGGACGGCCTGGCGCCCTTTCGCGCTGAGCAGCCGCTGCAGCAGGATGAACAGGAACAGCAGCAGCCCGATCACGATTTTCGTCCACCAGGAGCTGAGCGTTCCCTCGAAGCTGATGATCGTCTGGATGACCCCCTGGATCAACACGCCGAAGAACGTGCCGGCCACGAATCCGACGCCGCCCGTGAGCAGCGTGCCGCCGATGACGACCGCCGCGATCGTGTCGAGCTCCGTCCCGACGGCATGCAATCCGTATCCGGAGAGCATGTAGAACGTGAACACGACGCCGGCGAGCGAGGAGCAAAAACCGCTGAACGTATAGACCAGGATTTTCGTCCGGGCGATCGGCAGCCCCATCAGCAAGGCGGATTGCTCGCTGCCCCCGATGGCGTAGACGCTGCGGCCGAACCGCGTGTAATGGGCCAGGTAGAGCGCGGCGATGACGACGACCAGGGCGATGATGACGCTGATCGAAACCGTATCCCCGCCCGGCAGGCGGACTTTCGTCTGCGCCATCGTCGTGTAGAACGGGTTGTCGATCGTGATCGTGTTCAAGCTGATGACGTAACATAAGCCCCGGGCCAGGAACATGCCCGCCAGCGTCACGATGAAAGGCTGGATTTTGAAATAGTGGATGATCGCGCCCATCAGCCAACCGAACGCCGAGCCCATGCACAGGACGAGCGGAATGACCACGCCCGGCGGCCACCCGTGTTCCTGGACGAGGCTCGCGGACACCATCGTCGTGAGCGCGATCATCGAACCGACCGACAAATCGATGCCGCCCGACACGATGACGAACGTCATGCCGACGGCCGTGATCAGCAGATACGCGTTGTCGATCAGCAGGTTCAGGATCACCTGGAACGAGAAAAATCCGTCGTAGCGCAACGATCCCGCGGCGAACATGAGGAGGAACAGGCCGACCGTCACGATCACGGGCAAGTATTTGCGGTTAAGCATGGCGGGTCACCTCTCTCTCGGCGGGATAATGCCGCGTCCGCCAGCGTTCGGCGATTTTATTCCGGAACGTCTCCGATTGAATCAAGCAGACGACCAATACGACGAACGCTTTAACGACCAGCGTGATTTCGGGCGGCACGCCGATGACATAGATGGTCGTTGTCAGCGTCTGGATGATCAGGGCGCCGATCACGGTCCCGGTCAAATAAAACCGGCCGCCGTTCAAGGAAGTGCCGCCGATGACGACCGCGAGGATCGCGTCCAGCTCGTACCAGAGCCCGGCGTTGTTCCCGTCCGCGCTGGCGACGTTCGAGCTGAGGATGAGGCCGGCGATGCCCGCGCACAATCCGCTGAACACGTATACGGAAATGAGCACCACCCGGGACCGGATGCCGATCAGCCGGCTCGCCCGCGGGTTGTTGCCGACCGATTCGATGAACAGGCCGAGCGCCGTCCGCCTTGTCAGCAGCGCGGCGATTCCGAACATGGCGGCCACGACGAAAATGGAAAACGGCAAAGCGGCCAGCGAGCCGGTTCCGATATACGAATACGGCTTGCTCGAAATGGTGATGATCTGCCCGCTCGTGATCAATTGGGCGATGCCGCGGCCGGCGACCATGAGAATCAGCGTGGCGATGATCGGCTGGATGCCGGCTCCCGACACCAACAAGCCGTTCCACAAGCCGAGCGCGAGCGAAAGCAAGACGGCAAGGCCGATGGCGGCGAACGCGAGGCCGGGCGAATTTTGATCGGCGCCCTTGCTGATCCACAAGCAAGCCATCGCGCCCGAGATGGCCACGACCGAGCCGACGGACAAGTCGATGCCTTCCGTCGCGATCACGACCGTCATGCCGAGCGCGACCAGAATGAGCGGGGCTCCGAAGTTCAGGATGTCGATCAAGCTGCCGTACAGATGGCCGTTCCGCACGACGATGGAGAAGAAATCCGGCGAATACAGCAGATTGAACAGCAGCAGCGCGGCCCATACGGCGAGCGGCCAAAACAGATGATGCCTGACGAGTCGTTTCATGCGATTACCCTCCCGCGATGGCCTGCATGACGTTCTGCTGGTTGATGTCCGGCTCCGCGATTTCCTTCACGATCCGGCGGTCGCGCAAGACGGCGATCCGGTCGCTGACGCGCAGCACCTCTTCCAGCTCCGAGGAAATGAACAGGAACGCCATTCCCCGTTCGGACAACGTCATGACCAGCTTCTGGATTTCCGCTTTCGCCCCGATGTCGATGCCGCGGGTCGGCTCGTCCAGGATGAGCAGCTTGGGCTGCGTCAGCAGCCAGCGGGCCAGGATCACCTTCTGCTGGTTGCCGCCGCTTAAATTGCGGATCAGCTGTTCGGGATCGGGCGGATTGATATTGAGCAAACGGATGTATTCCAGGGCGATCTCATCCTGCCGCTTGCGGGAGATCGCGCGGAACCATCCCCGCGTGGCCTGCAGCGCCAGAATGATGTTTTCCCGAACGGTCAAATCCTCGATGATGCCTTCGGTTTTGCGGTTCTCGGAGCAGAAGGCGATCCCTTTGTCCAGCGCCGACCGGGGGGAAATCGAGGTTGCTTCCGCGCCCGACAGTTCCAGCCTGCCTTGATCGGAACGGTCGGCGCCGAAGAACAGGCGGGCCGCCTCCGTGCGGCCGGAGCCCAGCAAGCCGGCCAATCCGACCACTTCCCCTTGATGGATCGCAAGGTCGAACGGCTCGATCGCTCCTTTGCGCCCAAGCCCTTTGGCGGCCGCGACCGGAATCGTCCGATCGGCGGCGGAAGCCTCGCCGCGGATCCGCCTTTCCAGCAGTTCGACTTCTTTGCCGATCATCCGGCTGACCAGCTCGAGCCGGGGCAAGTCCGCGGCCGGATACTCCCCGACGAATTCCCCGTTCCGGAGAATGGTGATCCGATCCGAAATTTCGTACACCTGATCCAGGAAATGCGTGACGAACAGGATGGCGAGCCCCTCTTGCTTGAGCTTGCGCATCACGCGGAACAGCTGCTCCACTTCGCCGCGGTCCAGACTCGACGTCGGTTCGTCCAGGATCAGCACCTTAGAGGAGATGTTCAGCGCCCGGGCGATCGCGACGAGCTGCTGCACGGCGACGGAATAGTCCTGGAGCGGCAGCGTGACGTCGATGTCCAGGTGCAGCCGTTCCCGCAGAAGCTCCGTCGCCTTGCGGTTCATTTCCTTCCACAGGATCCGCCCGAACCGGCGCGGCTCGCGCCCGACGAAGACGTTCTCCGCCACGGTCAGGTTGGGGCAAAGATTCACTTCCTGGTACACCGTGCTGATGCCGAGCGCTTGCGCCTCCAGCGGGCTCCTGGCCGCGACCTTGCTGCCGCCCAGCGTCACCGTGCCTTCGTCGATCGAATAGACGCCGGTCAGCACCTTGATCAGCGTCGATTTCCCCGCCCCGTTCTCCCCCATCAGCGCATGCACTTCGCCCGGAAACAAGCGAAAAGAGACGCCCGAAAGCGCCGTTACTCCCGGGAACCGCTTATGGATTCCCGTCATCTGCAAAATCGGCTCGTTGTCTTGCATACGGCTCTCTCCTCTCCCGAGAAAAGGGCCGCTCCGCGGCTTCAATTTCGATCGGAGCGGCCCGGTTCCCCCGGTTGCTGGCGGATTAATATTGACGGGTCGGGAGCGCTTCCTTCGCTTGCTCGGAAGTAAACGCGCTTTCTTTGGTCACGATCCGCTGCGGGATTTCCTTGCCGGCGAGCACGTCCTTGACGGCATCCATCAATTGCGGCCCGAGCAGCGGGTTGCACTCGACGATGTAGTTGATTTTGCCTTCGCTCGCCGCTTGCATGCCGTCATGCACGCCGTCGACGGAGATGATCTTGATGTCCACGCCCGGCTTGAGGCCGGCCGCTTCGATCGCTTGGATCGCGCCAAGCGCCATGTCGTCGTTGTGGGCGTAGAGCACGTCGATTTTCTTGTGCGCCTGCAGGAACGCCTGCATGACTTCCTTGCCTTTGGCCCGGGTGAAGTCGCCGGTTTGCGAAGCGATGATCTTCAGGTTCGGATGATCCTTAATGACTTCCTTGAAGCCGGCCATGCGGTCGTTGGCGGGAGCCGACCCCGTCGTGCCTTCCAACTGCACGATATTGACGTCGCCTTGCGCGTCCTTCGTCGCTTCGACCAGCCACTGGCCGGCTTTGCGGCCCTCTTCCACGAAGTCGGAGCCGATGAACGTCCTATAGAGCGAAGTGTCCTTGGAGTCGACGGCGCGGTCGGTCAGGATGACCGGAATGCCGGCGTCCTTGGCTTCCTTGAGGACGGTATCCCAGCCCGATTCCACGACCGGCGAGAACGCGATCACGTCGACTTTCTGCTGGATGTAGGAACGGATGGCCTTGATTTGGTTCTCCTGCTTCTGCTGGGCGTCGGAGAACTTCAGATCGATGCCCGCGGCAGCCGCGGATTCCTGGATCGATTTCGTGTTCGCCGTCCGCCAGCCGCTCTCCGCGCCGACTTGCGCGAAGCCGAGCACGATTTTCTTGTCGGCCGGCGGAGCGGGTTCGCTTGCCTTCGGACTCTCCGATGCCGGAGCCGCCGCTTGGCTGGCGCTCGGCGAAGGGCTCGTCTCGTTCTTCTTGCCGCAAGCCGCGACGACGACCATCATCAGCGCCAGTACGGCCAGCAGGCTCAATTTTCCGAATCTCTTCATGAATCTGTTCCTCCCCTTCGAATCGCCATAGGTGTTGGCGTGCCTTCATTGTACCGGGGGGGCGGAAACCGTTGATACGGACATTCATGGGCGTTCGATGCGTTATTTTGGGAGATTTGCGGACGAGCTTCGCGAAACGTGTGTTTTTTTGTTCGGAACTTGGAAATTTTGATTACGCTTCCAAATTCGCCCCTCGCGCGCGCGTTTATTTGCTATAGTAAAAACAAACCTGATTCCCGCCCGAACCGGAGTGGTCCCGCGCCGATGAGGAACGTCGTACGAGTCGTGACTTCCAGTTTAAAAGCCAAGCTGCTTACCCTGTTCGTGCTGCTCACGTTCATCCCTCTGATGACCGTCGGATTGATCTCCTACCAGAAGTCTTTCGACACGATCTCGGGCCACAGCAAAGCGTCCACGCTGCTCGTCGCCGACCAGCTCGCGCGGGACATCGACGTGCTGTTCCAGGACACGGGCAAGCTGCTGGAATTGGAGAAAAATCCCCAGGTGCTCCGGTTTCTGTTCTCCCAAAGCGAGACGTACGAGGACGCCAAGGAAATTTTGCGGACGTTCGGGCTGTACCGGGATATTTACGGATACGAAAGCGTTCTCAACATCACGATGTTGAATCTGTACGGGAAAGGGATCAGCGAACGGAAAGGCGTTTTCCAGCTGGACCACAACCCGCTCCGGAATCCCCATTTCAAGACGTTGATCAGCGAACCGGAGAAAGTCCTCCATATCCCGCCTTCG
Organism: Cohnella caldifontis; assembly: GCF_029360585.1. Taxonomy (GTDB): domain Bacteria; phylum Bacillota; class Bacilli; order Paenibacillales; family Paenibacillaceae; genus Cohnella; species Cohnella caldifontis. The sequence goes on from NZ_JAQZSJ010000001.1 coordinate 601,841, forward strand.
GAAGGCTCCGACCTGGACCGGCTGGACGGATTCACGTATCCGCGCTCCAGCGTCATCTCGATCATGGCCACGATCAAGCAGCGCGTCACCCACGAGGTGATCGGCTTCATCGTGATCGACCTCGACGATTCGATCGTCGAAAAGTTCTGCAACAGCGTCACGATCGGGAAAACGGGCTCCTTCTTCGTGACCGACCAAGCCGGCGCGCCGATCTTCCAGCCCGGCAAGACCGATCCGGCCCTGCTGCGTTCGCTCACGGCCGGTCTGTCTCCCGAGCGGATCGGGAAAGACCGCGACAGCTTCGTGCTCGCCGCCGAATCCAAATCCCGCTTCGTCGTTTACTCCACTTCTAAATTCACCGGATGGAAAATCATCGGCAACGCGCCGCTGCAGGAAATCGTGGACGACGCGAACAAAATCCGCCAATTGATTTTCGTCACCGTCGGCTTAAGCATCCTGTTCACGATTACGCTCTATTATTTCATTACCGCCCGCCTCACCCGCCCCATCCAGCTGCTCAAAAACAAAATGCGGCAAGCGGCCGCGGGGTACCTGGACGCCAAGGTGAAGCCGGCGGGGAAAGACGAGATCGCGGATCTCGGCAGCAGCTTCAACATCATGCTGGAGAAGATCAAGGGACTGCTCGACCAGAGCATCAAGGAACAGGAATTGATCCAGAAAGCCGAGCTCCGGACGCTGCAGGCCCAGATCAATCCCCATTTTCTGTACAACACGCTGGACTCCATCGTGTGGATGGCCGAGGCGGGCAAGAACGAACAGGTCATCCGGATCGTCCAGGCGTTCTCCCGTTTCTTCCGCCTCAGCTTGAACAAAGGCCGGGATTGGATCTCCATCCGTTCGGAGCTGGAGCACGTACGCAGCTATTTGATCATCCAGCAGATGCGGTACCGGGACATTCTCGACTACGAGATCGAGGTCGATCCCGAGCTGTCGCCTTACGCCATTCTCGGCATGACGCTGCAACCGCTCGTCGAGAACGCGCTGTACCACGGCATCAAGAACAAACGCGGCAAAGGGCTCATCCGCGTCGCGGGACGCCTGGAGAACGGGCTCGACATCGTGCTCTCCGTGGAGGACAACGGAATCGGCATGAAGCCGGACCGGCTGGCGGAAATCCGGTCCCATCTCGAGCGGGCCAGGGACGACGCGGAACCATTGGAGGAAACGGGACGCGGCTTCGGTCTCCATAACGTCCATCAACGGCTGAGGCTGTATTTCGGGGAACGGTACGGCGTCGAGGTCGACAGCCGCGAGGGCGAAGGCACCCGGGTGTCGATCCGGATTCCGAAGAAACAAGGGGGCAAGGCACATGAAGAAAGTCATGCTGGTTGACGACGAAATCGTGATCCGGGAGAACATCCGCGACTGCATGGACTGGGAGAAAGAAGGCTTCGTCTACTGCGGCGACGCCTCCGACGGGGAAGTCGCGCTCCCGCTGATCGAAGAGCGGCGGCCGGACATCCTGATCACGGACATCAAAATGCCCTTCATGGACGGCATCGAGCTCAGCTCGGTCGTCCGCCAGCGCCTGCCCGACACGAAGATCGTCATCCTGAGCGGACACGACGAGTTCCATTACGCCAGATCCGCCCTGCGGATCGGCGTGGAGGAATACATTCTGAAACCCGTCAGTTCGGCGGATCTCATGGAAGTGCTGCATTCCGTCAGCCGCAAAATCGATCGGGAACGCAGGGAAAAACGCAAGCCCGCGTACTCGCGCGAAAAGCTGCTCAGCGACCTGTGCGGCGGGCTCGTCACGGCTGCGGAAGCCGCCGAAGCCGCCGCCGCGCTCTCGCTTCCGCTCGAGGCTCCCTGCTATGCGGTGGTGGTGTGGGATTTGCGCTGCCTGGAGTCGGCTTCCCCTCCCGGGTCCGACGTTTGGTTGGAAACCGAAACGTCGCTGAACGAACGGGCGGCGGCGCTGGGCGCCGTCTGGACGTACAAACGGAGCCGGACGGAAGCGGTGTGGATCCTTCGCGGACAGACGGAGGCGGAGGTCGCCGCGATGCTGGAACGGCTCAAGGCGAGCGTGCTTCCGGAGCTGGAGCGGACGTTGCCCTGCACCGTCTGGGTCGGCATGGGCAGCGTGCAGCACCGCTTGCAAGGCATCCATACTTCCTTCCTGGAAGCGGAGGAAGACCGCCATTTGCTGAGGCTGACCCGGCAGAACCGCAGCGCGTTATGGGACGCGACCGGCGAGACCCAACAAATCGCGTTCCTCGACCGTACCAAGTTCATGGAATTCCTGAAAATCGGAACGCCGGCGGCCGCGGACGGATTCCTCCGCGAATTCGCGGGGGCGCTCAAACACCTGGATTGGAAATCGTCGCTGTACGGCTATTATTTGCTCAACGACTTGACGCTGGAGTCGCTGCACGAAGCGAAGCGCACGTTCCGGCTGGCGGAAATTTCCGGCCCCGCGATCGAACGGCTGCAGCAGCAAATCAAGCGGATCCGCGACTGGGAGCAATGCCTCGGCTATTTGCGCGAGTTGGCCGGCGTCTTCTGGCAATGGCGTTCGGAGGCGTCGGGCAAATACGGGGACCTGATCGCCAAAGCGAAGGAGTTCATCCGGCAGCGGCACGCCAGCGACGGCTTGTCCCTGCAGGACGCGGCGGACTACGTGAACGTAAGTCCGAGCCATCTCAGCAAAGTGTTCAGCCAGGAGACCGGGCAGACGTTCATCGAATATTTGACCCAGACCCGGATCCGCAAAGCGATGGAGCTGCTGCAGACGACGAACGAGAAAACGTACGAAATCGCCTATCGGGTCGGTTACGGGGACGCCCATTATTTCTCCAACCTGTTCAAGAAAATGACCGGCATGACTCCCCGCGATTTCCGGCGCCAAGGGGGCAACGGCGATGAAAGCGCGGAAGGTGACGCGGATGAAAGCGAAAGCCGGTTGGCGTAACGCGGCGGCCGCTCTGCCGGCCGTCTTGCTCCTCCTGGCCCTCGCCGCGTGCCGCGGATCCGGCGCGGATGACGGCGGGTCCGCGGATCCCGGCACGAAGGAGACCAAGATCAGTAAACCCGCGCTGACGTTCGGCCTGATCTACCCGATGGCCCATCCGTTCTATGAATGGATCACGGAAAACGCGGAGAAGGAAGCCCAGCGCGCGGGCGTTCAGCTCGTGGTCAAAGCGCCGGACGAAGCGAACCTGGAGCAGCAAATCCGCATGATGGAAACGATGATCCGGCAGAAGGTGGACGCCATCGCGATCGACCCGGTCGATTCGGATGCGCTCGTGCCCGTGATCGACAAAGCGGTCGAGAACGGGATTCCGGTCCTCTGCTTCGAATCGGACGCCCCGGGCAGCAAGCGGATCGCGTTCGTAGGGACGGACCAGAAGCAAGCCGGCATCCGGCTGGGCCAAATCCTGGACAAGCAGCTGCAAGGCCGGGGCATGGTGATCGCGGAAGCCGGCATGAGCCGGATGGAAAGCGTCAGGCAGCGGCTCGACGGCTTACTCTCCTACCTGAACGAGAATACCGGCATTCAGGTGCTGGAGGTGAAATTCAATGAAGGCAGCGACGCGAAGGCGCTCGCCGACCTGGAAAACATGATCGACGCCCATCCCCACTTCGATGCTTTCGTGGGCTTGGACGCCGTGTCCGGACCGGTGTCGATCTTGGTGTGGAAAGCCCAAGGCCTGGGCCGTTACGCGCTAACGTTCGGGGTCACCGAGGAAATCCGCGAAGCGCTGAACAACGGCCAAATCACCGCCGCCGTGTCCTTGAACGAGGCCGAGATGAGCCGGCGCATCGTGCAGAGGCTGCTGGATGCGGCCCAAGGGCGAGCCGTTCCCCCGATCGACGACACGGGGTACACCGAGATGGATGGGCCGACGCAGCCGGAATAAAGAACAATCGTCGGCTATTTTCCTTTGCGATAATAGAGCGGCGCGTGACCGGTGACGGCCTTGAACACCCGGCCGAAATGCGTCACGCTGCCGAATCCCGCTTTTTTGGCGATCAGGCCCACCTTCAGGTTGGAAGACTCGAGCAGCTTCTTCGCTTCCTTGATCCGAACGCTGTTCAGATATTCCACGAACGTAAACCCCGTCGCTTCCTTAAAAAACCGGCTTAAATAATAGGGGCTGACGTAAAACCTCTCCGCCAGCCGATGAAGCGAGAGGTCCGACGCGTAATGTTGGTTGATATACCGGGCCACCTCGGACATTCTTTCGTGCATCGGGCTTGGCGACGCCAGCAGCGGTTCCGGATCGTCAGGATTAAGCTGCCGGCAGCACGCGATCGATAACTGAAGAACCGATGCCTGGACGTACATCTCGAATCCGGGCTTCCGCTCTTTCAGCTCCCGTATGATGCCGCGCGCCAATTCCTCGATCGCCAGCCGGTCTTGCAGGGAACAGCGGACGATGCGGTACTCCTTCTCGAACAGCGGCCGCAGCATGTCCCGGTAAGCGCGGTTCGCCGAAGCCATCACGCGCTCGTGCACGTTCACGACCAGCCGTTCGTATTCGGGGATGTCCGCATTCGTGGTCCGGTGCAGCACGTTCGGGGAAATGATGACGATGTCCCCCTCCGCGATCGTCAGGGTGCGGTCCTGGATGAAAAACTCCCTCTTGCCGGACATCAAATAGAAAATTTCGAACGAGCCGTGGAAATGATTCGCCGGCATATGATGACTCCGCGCTTTCCGATGGGAAACGACCAATGTCCCTTCCTCGTTCTCGTACTGCAGGTCTTCCACCACCCAAGCCCCGCCTTCCGTGCCTTTTGATGTCTCTATTATAGCTCACGACACGCCCTCTCTCAGCAAAATATAAGAAGAATTCCGCCAAACTCGCAAAAAACGCACATTTTCCGGTGCTAAGATAGGCTTGAAGATATGCAGAAGGGGGAACGATCGTTGATGTTGCAGAAGGAGTTTGCTCCGATGGAATGGGCGGAAAAAGCCTGCGAGGCGCTCATGGCCAAATTCGAGCCGGAAAACCTTCCGCCGGACCGGTTTCACTATCATCAAGGGGTTTTCCTGTCGGGAATGGAGAAATGCTGGCAGGCGACCGGAAAGCAAGCGTATTTGGACTATATCAAACGTTGGGTGGACAGCCAGGTTCTCGAAGACGGCAGCATCCGGAAGTATCATGCCGACGAACTGGACGATATCCAGCCCGGCATCCTGCTGTTCAATCTGTATGAGCAAACGGAAGACGAACGGTATGCGAAAGCGTTGCATACGCTTGTCCCCTTATTGAAGGCATGGAAAAAAAATCCGTCGGGCGGCTTCTGGCACAAAGAACGGTACCCGAATCAAATGTGGCTGGACGGCCTGTACATGGCGGGTCCCATCGCCGTCCAATACGCCAAGACGTTCGGCGCGAGCGAATATTTCGATCTGATGACCTTCCAGGCGCTCTTGATGGCGGAGCATACCCATGATCCCAAGACCGGCTTGCTGTACCACGGATGGGACGAAACGAAAGCAGCCCCGTGGGCCGACCCCGTCACCGGTCGGGCGCCGGAGTTCTGGGGCCGCGCGATCGGCTGGTACGCCGTCGCTGTGCTGGATATGTTCGAATACTTGCCCGAGGATCACCTGGATAAGCCCAAGCTGGTCCGCATCCTTCAAGATTTGCTCGTCGCCTTGACGAAATACCAGGATGCCGTCACCGGCTTATGGTATCAAGTCGTCGATAAAGGCGACCGGCCGGACAACTGGTTGGAGAATTCCTGCAGTTCCTTGTACGCGTATGCGATCGCCAAAGCCGTGCGAATGGGCTATCTGGACGCCCGGTACCTGCCCTATGCCTGGAAAGGATATCAAGGCGTCATCGACACGTTGACGTTCGACGAGAACGGGCATGTGGTCATCGGCCGGATCTGCATCGGCACGGGCATCGGGGATTACGCCCACTATATCGCGCGTCCGACGAGCGAGAACGATCTGCACGGCGCCGGCGCTTTCCTGCTCCTATGCGCGGAGATGGATCGGGCCGCGGACCGCAGTTCGTAGATGTTCATCATGCATGCCGGCAACCCGGTCTCGAGGCGAGACCGGGTTGCCGTTTTCCATGGGCTTTCTTAGTCTTTCTTCGCTCTCGGAGCGCTTTCGAAACCGATCGACTTGTGCGTTCCGTCGCAAAACGGCTTGTTGCCCGATGCCCCGCACCGGCACAGCGAGAACGATTCCTTGTGCTCGAACGGGTTGCCTTCCGCGTCCACGAGCACGACATCGCCCGTCACGCGGAGAGATCCGTTGTCGTTCACTTTGATCGTCACTTTGTTCGCGTCCGTCATAAGTCCGCCTCCTCCGAAGGATCATCTTTACCATTATACCCGGTGTTAACGCGAAAAAGAAAAGCCGTCGCTCCTGCAGCCCGCAGAAGGCCGGACGAGCGTTTTGCGGGGGAAACGGCCTTTCATGGTATAATGGGACGAATTCATCATGATCCGAAACCGAAACGCAAAAGGAGCTTCACCCTTGGACAACGCGACTGCAGAACGGAATCCCGATTCCCTCGGAAACTCCTCCCGAACGCCGAATCGCTGGCTGATCCTGGCCAACGTTTCGGTCGGAACTTTCATGTCCACCCTGGACGGCAGCATCGCCAACGTGGCCTTGCCTACCATCTCCGAGCAGCTGAATACGCCGATTCACGTCGTGCAGTGGGTATTGACCTCCTACCTGCTTACCATCTGCGCTACCTTGCCCATTATGGGCAAGCTGGCGGATTTGTGGGGACGCAGCCGGATTTACAATTACGGCTTCCTCTTGTTCGCGCTGGGCTCGGCTTTGTGCGGACTGTCGCATACGTTCCCGATGCTGGTCGCTTCCCGCGTCGTTCAAGCCATCGGCGCCTCGTGTCTGATGTCGAACAGCCAGGCGATCGTTGCGGAAGTATTCTCCCAGGGCGGGCGCGGGCGCGCGATGGGCATCACCGGCACGATGGTGTCGCTCGGCTCGCTGACGGGTCCCGGCATCGGCGGGATTCTCGTCGGTTGGCTCGGCTGGCCCTCGATCTTCTGGATCAACGTGCCGATCGGCATCATCGGGTTCATCGCCGGGCTCTACTTGCTGCCGCGCCCCTCCGGCCTGCCGAAGCGGGAACGGTTCGACTATGCCGGCTCCGTCCTGTTCATCGCGGGCATGTTCTCGCTACTCTATACGTTATCCAACGCCCAGGACTGGGGTTGGGCGTCGCCCGCCACCTGGGGGGCGTTCGCCGCGTCGATCGCCGTATTGGCCGTTTTTTACGTCTGGGAACAACGCGTTTCGAATCCGATGCTCGACCTCGGCCTTTACCGCATCCGCGCATTCGCGATCGGCAACGCCGCGGCGCTGCTGTCGTTCATGGCGCTGTTTTTCTCCAACGTCATGATGCCGTTCTACATGGAAAACGTCCTCGGCTATTCGACGGAGCAGACCGGCTATACGATGATGATCTATCCGCTCACGATGGCGGTCGTCGCGCCGCTGTCCGGCTGGCTGTCCGACCGGATCGGACCGAATCTGCTCACGACGGCGGGCCTCGCGGTCAACGCGCTGGGCTTCGGCTTGCTGAACGCGCTCTCGGCTCATGAGCCTTCCTGGGTCGTGGGACTGCATCTGTCGCTGTTCGGGCTCGGGGGCGGCTTGTTCCAATCCCCCAACAACTCCAGCGTCATGGGCGCCGTGCCGAGACCGAAGCTGGGAACCGCGGGCGGGCTGAACGCGCTCGTGCGGAACGTCGGCATGGTGCTCGGCATCTCGCTGTCCGTCTCGATCTATTCCAGCCGCCTGCGGCATTTGGGTGTCGACGCCGGCGCGTCCGCGGGCGGTCCGGCGGCTTTAAGCGCGCTGCATCTCGTATTCTGGACCGCCATGGGCGTCTGCCTGCTCGGCTTGGCGATCTCCGCCAGGCGGATCCGCCATGCATGAGTCTGTTCACTCAGATCGCGTCTAATGGAGTCAGACAGGAGGAAATCGAAACCCGCCATGCGGAAACCGCCGCAAGAACTGATCGACTTTACGCAACGGCACGTTCCGATCTTTATCCATTTGGCGGCAGCCATGCCGAACGAAGTCCCTTTCCTGTGCAGGGGGTACGGATTCGAGCTGGACGCCGGGACGGAGCGGCTTTGGGTCTATATACTGAAGAATCAGGGGTTAAGATTGAAAGAATACGGTCGACCGTTAGGGATTCTATCCGCGCTTCTCACCTCGGGAGTGGATAACGAATCCTATCAGTTGAAAGGGCGATTCGCGGATGTCCGGTCTCTATCGAAAGAAGACGCTTCCCTGCTGGCGGAACGACACCGATGGGTCGCCTTGCATACGCCCGCGCTGGCGCCGATCGTACGCGTGAACGCTTCGGACTGTCTGGCCGTCGGCTTGCGGGTTCAAACCGTTTACGTGCAGACGCCCGGGCCGAATGCCGGTTTCCCGCTGTGGGAAGGGGGAGACCGATGATCCCTCCGGAAGATCTCCTGCCGATCTTCGAAGGCGTGTTTCCTTCCGCCATCGTCACCGGTTCGGCGCAAGGGGTCCCCAATGTCGCCAATCTGACCCGGGTTTGGCACGTCGGAAGCAGCCATGTCGCCGTTGCCGACCAACTTTTAAACAAAACCTACCGGAATTTGATGGAGTGTCCGTTGGCCCTGCTGAAAATGATCCACCCGCAGAGTCTGATCCATTGGGAAATTTCCGTTCGTTATCTCCAAACCGAAAACGAAGGTCCCCTGTTCGAACGGGTCAGGGACGATCTCCTGACCGTTTCTTGGATCGCGGGCGTCCGGCTGCCCGCCGAGCTGCGGGGCGTATTGGTGTTCGAAATCCTGAATATCCGCCAATGCGCCGAAGAAGCCCTGCATCTGAAGCACAATCCGGAGACGTACGGGGATTTTCTGAATGCTCTGGCCGCCGCGCACCAATGGAAGCAGCTCTCCTATTGGATTCCCGTAGAGAACGGCCAACACGTAAAACTGCAGGCTTCCCGCGGGATTCCGGGCGCCGGAGTCGATTCGTCGGTATTCGGTTACATGGAGCGATTGGCCCGATTGGTTCTGAAAGAACGGCGCGTCATCCGCCTGAATAACATCCGCTCGTTGCTGCGGTATTTTCATTCGATGGAACCCGATGCCCGGCGACGGGCGGAAGAAAACCGGTCCGCCGGATTTCCCGTAACGGAGGCCACTCCTTCCCACTACTTGGGACTTCCCGTCTTCGTAAGCGGGTCATGGGTCGGGATCCTCTGCTGCGAAGACTTGCAGGGCCCGGCCGATTCCGTCCCTGCCTTTGAAGACCGCTACTTCACGATTCTCGCCGCGAGCATCGGCGAAGCGCTGCTGCAAAGTTCGGCCGTGCCCGAGGAAGAACGGGAAACGCTGTTCCGGCAAGCCGTGGAACGCGCCAAGCTGCAGTGGGGCAAGGAAGCCGCCCCCTTCCCTTCCATGCTTAGCGCAAGGGAACGCCAAGTGGCCTTGCAGGTGGCCGAAGGGCTTAGCAATGCGGAAATCGCCAAACGATTGTTCATCAGCCCGCGAACGGTCACTACGCATCTGGAACGGATCTTTCAAAAACTGAACGTGCCTTCCCGCGCCGCGCTGACCCGATACGTGCTGGAAAAAAATCTTTTCGCGGACGAGCCGGAACCGCGGGAATAAATACGTATTTTCACCGATACAAGGCGATTCCGCCGGCCGCTATGATGAGAGAGGAAACAAAACTCTCACGAAAGCGGTGTTCCCTATGGTTTGGTTGGTTGCGATTCACGTCTTGTCCGCGGTGCTGGGTTTGGGACCGGCATTCGCGTTCCCGTTCATGCTCCGGAGCGCTTCCACGGCCCCAGAGATGAAACGGAATTTGCAACAGGTCTCGTACCTGGAAACGTTCCCGAAGATCTTCGGGACGCTCGCGGTTCTCTCGGGACTGGGATTGTTCTTCTGGGGATCTTACGGGCCGTTTATGCAAGTGTGGATTATCGGTTCGCTTATGGTCTATGCCGCGATCGAAATTCTCGTCATCGGGTTCCTGAATCCGGCGGCGGCGAAGCTTCTGAAGCTCCTGGGCGAAAGCCGGGCAACGGCGGCCGAGCCGCCGAACCCGGAGATGATCGGCTTGTACGCGCGAACGCGGAATCTCCATCTCTGGTCGGGCGTTTTGGGCATCGTTCTCTTAACCCTGATGATCGTTAAACCTTGAGGGGATCGCCATGGATCGCGCGACTCAGCGTCAGTATTTGTCGTTCCTGCAGGCGGCGCCGCAAGAACCGTCTCTGGATTATTTGCGATTCTTGATCAGAAGGCACCTGCATCGGTTCCCTTTCGAGAACGCGAGCAAGTTCCATTATTACGCGAATCATGGGAAGACGGGTTTTCAGTGGTTTCCGTCCGTGGAAACGTTCTTGGAAAACTTCGAGCGCATGGGCTTCGGCGGCAATTGTTACATCCTGAACGCCCATTTCGGACAACTGCTCCGGTCCCTCGGGTTCCAAGCGGAAACGGTAAGAGCGACCAACGGCAACGTCCACCTGGCCAATAAAGTGACCGTCGAAGGCCGGTCGTACTACGTCGACGTAGGTTATGGAGCCCCGCTGTTCGATCCGCTGGATCTCGAAGAACAGCCCCGGTTCTCGCGGTTCGGGGAAGAAATCGAGATCCTCCGGCTGGATAACGATCGGTTCATGATCGACCGGAGAGCGAACGGGCAAAGCATCGTCACCAAATCCATCGAATGGAAGCCGGTCGCGCTGCGGGATTTTGAAGCGGATATTACGCATTCGTTACGGGATGAAGAGGAGAATCCGTTCATGCGCCGGATCGTCGCGACGTTATTCCGACCGGACGCTGCCTGTTCCGTCATCAATCGGAAGTTGTTCGTCAAATCCGAACGCCACGTCGCGGTTCATGAATTCACGGCGAAACGGGAATGGATGGACATGATGGGGAAAACGTTCGGTTTGCGGGAGGAAGCGCTGAATTCCGCGCTCGGGTTTATCGCGGAAAGAGGGCACCGCCTGTTTCCGTAAGGGACGGCAACGGCGAACGGAAAAAATGCCATGCTTCGGACAAAGCCGAGGCATGGCATGATCGTTTCGCGGATCCGGAAAGTCAGAGCCGGTTTTTCGTTTCGTTTTTGGCCCGGTACATCCCCGCATCGGCATTCCGGATGAGCGCCTCCAACGATTCCCCGTCTTCGGGGAACAGGGAAACCCCGATACATGCGGTCACGCGCAGCGTTTGGCCCGCAACCCGATAAGGTTCGGAGATCGCGTCCCGAATCCGTGCGGCTAACGAATCCAACTCCGCCCGGTTTTCGACGGCGGCTCGGAAAACGGTGAATTCGTCTCCGCCCCACCGAGCCGCAAAGCCCTTGTCTTCGACCGTTCGCTTCAACCGATTCGCCGCTTCGGCCAGAAGCAAGTCCCCGACTTGATGGCCGTACGTATCGTTAACGGATTTGAATCCGTCCAAATCAAGCAGCATCAGGCCGTGACGCGCGCCGGATTCTTCTAAATGCCGATCTGCGCGGCTTCCGAACGACCGGCGGTTGGGCAAACCGGTCAAGGCATCGTGGTAGGCCAGGTGCGAGATGGTCTCTTCCGCGATTTTGCGGTCGGTGATGTCGCGCCCGACGCCGATCTTCTGGACGATGTCCCCGTATGGATCGCGAATATATTCGACGGTCGTTTCGTACCAACGGTACTCGCCGTTCTTATGCCGAACGCGGCCGGTAAACCGCAGCGTGCCCTGATCGGTCACGGCGGAGTCGCGGAATTTGCCCAACAGCATATTGTCGTCCGGATGGTTGAATGCCGTCGCCGGTTTCCCGATGACCTCTTCCGGCCGATATCCGAGCAATGCGGTCACCGTCGGAGAGACATAGGTGAACACGCCGTCGGCCGAAAAGGACGAAATGATGTTTTGGGATTTCTCCGATAGGAACTTGAACATTTCCTGAATGTCCGATGTTTGCATGCTTGACGGCCCCACCTTTAGACCTCGGGAAGAATCCTGCTAGCCTCATTATATCATTCTCCCCTCTGGGCATAAGGGCCTCGCGTAAAACCTTATTTTCCCTGAAGTCTGCCGAACGCGATTTTCTCCAGTCGCAAGATTCCTTCGTTGACCGCGATTTTGACCTTGGACTCCCCGGCCCCAGCAAGCGCGATCGCGGGAGACGTCCGTTTGCCGCCCGGCGGCAATTCGAGCTCCGCCATCTTGCGTTCATCCTGAAACACCGACACGGATACGGGCGACTCACAGCCGTAGACGAACGAAACGCCGCTGTCCTCCGTCGTGCCGTTGACGGCGTACACGGCGAACTCGCCGGCTTCTAATTCCAGTACGAACCGGTCCCATAAAACGTCGAAGAAGAACCGTTTGTCCAGCGACTCCAGCGGAACGTCCTCGACGATCCGCATGCCGGTCAACGCCCGATAACCGAACGGATTTCCTTCTTCCCGCCTGCCGCTGAAGGATACGCCTTTGCCCGGCAGCTCATCGAAGTCGGTCGCGCGGACGGAGCATCCCGGCGTGCGGAACACGGAATGGGTGACTTCCGGGTTGTACGCGCAGTTTTCGACCTTGACGTTATGCAGGTATTCGTCGAAAACGGCCCTGGCTCGTCCGAAACCCGGATGGGGACCGCCTTTCGCGTACGCGATGATTTCATTCCAGCCTTCGGGCGGCCGAATGGAGTAAGGAGAATTGGCTCCGTCCATTTTTTTCCATGGCCATAGATTGATCCCGATGTTCAATTGCAGCGACAGCGGGTAGAACGCCGCATACCATTCCGGCACGTTTTCCCCCGTCTCGCCCAGCCACAACGGAACGTTCCATCGCTCGGACAGCTCGATGAATTCCTTCAAGGACGCGATCTCCGGCAAACAAGCATAACGATGAAAATGGATCACCATGTTGCCGTCGTATTTCCGATGGAAAATATCCGTTTTCGTCGCCCAATGATGTCCTTCGATCGACAGCAGGTGCTTCCCGTCGATTTCCCGAATCGCCGCGATCGCCTCTTCATAGAATCGGACAAGCCGGGGCACCAGATGGTCGAAGCCCTTTTCCCCGGCGAACGGGGGCCGGATCGGTTCGTTGAGCAGATCGTACCCGCCGACGATCCAGCGGTCCTTATAGCGTTCGGCCAGCTTTCTCCACAAGGCGATCCCTTTGTTCCAGCTGTCTTCGTCCGTGAACAGCCTCGGCACGTCGTCGACGGAATCGTCGATGTTATGGCCCGTCTGGCCGCCGGGCGCTCCATGCAGATCAAGGAAGGCATAGAGGCGGAACTCCTCGCACCAATCCAAGCATCGGTCGATCCGGCGGAAGCCCTCTTCCTTCCAGACGATGCCCGGCTCGTCCTCCATCAGGATGCGCCAGTTGAACGGGATGCGCACGGAATTGTACCCTTGCTCCGCCATCCGGCGAATGTCCTCCCGGGTGACGTAATCGGACCGGAACCGCTCCCAAAATCGTTCGGTGTACGCGGACCCCGTCAGTTCCCGGATGACCGCCTCGATCCGCCGCGGCCGATCGAAGCGGGCGCTGCCGTCGCTTTTCCACATGTACCCTTCCGGAAGGAGCCAGTTTCCGAGTCCCCAGCCGCAGAGCACGATTTCTTCGCCGTCTCCGTTCACGAGGGATCGTCCTTCCGCCCTCAAGAAACCTTTCACCCGATCGTTGCTGAGCCTGGCAATCATCGTCTTGTCCTCCTCGGTCGAAGATTCGATGATTCCATTATAGAGTCGTCATTCAGCTCCCGTAAGGCGCGGAATTTCGGTTGACGGCGCGATTCTTCGGTTCCGAGCAGGCGAATTCGAACTCGTCGATCCGTCCGGCCGTCATCAGGTAATAGATGACGGCTTCCGGATGCCCCGAGGTCTGTCTGGAAATCCGGTTATTCCGCCCCGTCATGTCCGTGGATTTAAGCGGATAATCGTAATGGATCAAATGGTTCGCCGCCGTCACGTCCAGTCCCGCGTTCGCGGAATCCGTCAAGACCAGCACGGTCGATTCCGGCCTTTTGCCGAACTTCTCCAGGATTTCAATCACGTCGTGCACGGAGTCTTGATTCGTGATGTTGAGGACCGTCCGCGAGCCGAAACGCTCTTCGAGGAACGCTGCCAGGTCCGAGGCGACGACGTTCGATTTCGTGATCAATACGGCCTTTTCCCTCCGCTCCCGAATCCGCGAGACGATATCGGCCAGCGCGTCCCGTTTGCGCGGATTCCGGTNCGTTCGATTTCGTGATCAATACGGCCTTTTCCCTCCGCTCCCGAATCCGCGAGACGATATCGGCCAGCGCGTCCCGTTTGCGCGGATTCCGGTTGCACAACGATGCCATCTCTTCTTTAATGGCCATCATCTTTTTCTTTTCCTCGATGGAGGAAGCGCGGCCGTCCCGTTCGGAAGCCGCGAAATACTCGTTCAATAGCACGTTGTACCGGCTGTCATCCGGCTGTTCCAACGTAACGGCGATCGGGGTCTCCACGATTTTCATTCGCCGGCGGCCTCCTTTCTCAGGCGCGATTCAGGAAATCTACGATATGCTCTTCCAGCTCTATCGCCGCGTTCTCATAGGATGGATCCATGAAATACCCTGCCGTTTTCGCGCCCGGAAAGTTCCATTTCGTGGGCATGCCCAGAAAGAAGCGCTGACACTCCCAAATGACGATTCGGCGCGAGTCCAATACCGTCTCGTTGCGCGAGACCGTTAGCGTTACCTCGGAGCGGTAATAGGGAGAATACGAATCGTGGCCTTCCCGCGACATCCGGAACTTGACGTCCACGTTACTGGCGGCAGCCGGTTCTCCGTATATGAGATTCATCCGGTCGCACCATTCGCTCCATTTCCGTTCGGCTTCCGTGATTTTTCCTTTCAACGTTCCGGTAAACTCGTATTGTTCCAGTCTCATGCTGCGGCCCCCATCTATCTGCAGGTTATGAAGTTCCGTTCCATTATCTCACGCGAAAACGCGAGAGCCGCCGGAGAAATTTTCCAATCCGCAAGCAAAAAAAAAAGCCGACGCCGAATAAACTCCGACGTCAGCCTTTCACCGAGCCGGCCAGGCCCGATACGAAATACTTCTGGAACAGCAGATAAACGACGAGCGTCGGCACGATGGAGATGAGCACGCCGGCGTTGAGCAGCGGATAATCGGTCGCGCGTTCGCCGCGGAACGACATGAGGCCCGTCGTAATGAGCTTCATCTTGTCGTCCGTGATGAAGATCTGCGCGAGCAAAAATTCGTTCCAGGTCGCCATGAAGTCGAAAATGACAAGCGTGGCGATGGCCGGCAGCGCGAGCGGAACGATGATCCGGAAGAACTTGCCGAAGTCGCCGCAGCCGTCGATCAGCGCGGCTTCATCGAGCTCCTTCGGAATCGTGCGGAAAAACCCGCGCAAAATCAGGATGCCGAACGGGATGCCGAATCCGACGTAGATGAAAAAAAGTCCGGGATACGTGTTGACCAAGTTCGTCTTGTGCAGGAAGATGTTCAAAGGAACGAGCGTCGCCTGCATCGGCACCATCATGCCGACCAGGAAAAAGGCGAACATCCCGTTGCTCCATTTGAACTTGAGCCGCGTCAGCGCGAATGCGGCCAGTGCTTCGATGAGAATGCCGAGCGGCACCTTCACTAAGCAGATGAACGCCGTGTTCTTCATGTACAAGCTCATTTTCCCTTGCTGCCAGGCTTTCAGGAAGTTGCCCCATTGGATTTTCTCGGGAAAGTAATAAAACGGATGGGACGCCAGATCCGCCCTCGTTTTGAGCGCCGTGAAGGCGACGAACACGATCGGGATGACGAATAAAGCGGCCAGTAGGATCAGGAACGTATACCTGGCCGCGTTCAGCGCCGGGTGCAGCCGCATTTCTTCCATCGCAGTTTCGCCTCCATTGCAACTTATACGTGTGATTTTTTCGTGGTGTAATAGACATACGGAATGATCACGACGAGCGTAATCAGGACGAGCGTCAGCGAGATGGCCGAACCGGTGCCGATGTTGGCGAAGCGGAACGTCTGGTAGTACATCCACGAGGCCAGCACCTGCGTGCTTTCCGCAGGACCGCCGCCCGTCATGCCGTAGATGATGTCGTATACTTTCATCGAGCCGATCATCGTCGTGGCGACGACGATAAGGAACGTTTCCCGCAGCAGCGGCAGCGTAATGTAACGGAACGTCTGACGACGCTTGGCGCCGTCGATGATGGCCGCTTCGTACGGCTCCTGCGGGATCGTCTGCAGTCCGGCCAAGAAGAGCACCATCGGCTGTCCGACCCCTTGCCATAATGCCGCAACGAACACCGCATACAGCGCGGTCTTCGGTTCCGCCAGCCAGGCATGGGTCCAAGATTCCAGGCCGATCGTTTCCAGCAGCTTATTTATGAAACCTTGCGTCGGGTTGTACATCCACGCCCAGCCCGAGGCGACCACGATGCCCGACAGCACGTAAGGGAAATAGAAAATGCCGCGGAATGCGGTACGCCCTTTCATTTTCCGGTTCAACAGCATGGCGAGCAGCAGTCCGAACCCCATGATGAAGACGAGCGAACCGACCATCCATAGCAAATTGTTCTTCAGCGCTTTTACGAACACGTTGTCGACCATGAACAAGTCGATGAAGTTTCGCAGGCCGACGAACTGTTTGTCCGGCGTCACGCCGTTCCAGCGGAACAGGCTCAAATACGAAGTATAGACCGCCGGAACGAAGATGACCGTCAAATAGACGAGCAGCGCGGGAGACAGAAACAGCCAGGGCTTCAAGTTCCTCAACGTCACGCGGTTTCTCCTTTCCAACAGGTTGGAGCGACCAATCGCTTGATCGCTCCAACGGTCTTCAGCGTCCGGTTCCCCGTGTACGGCTTCCGGCAAGATCTACTTGCTTTTCGCTTTGTAGGCGGCCGCCGCTTTCTCCATTTCTTCCGCGGCTTGCTGCGGCGTCCATTCCTTGAACGCGACTTTGTCTTGCGCTTCGAACAGCTTCTGTACGACTTCCTGCGGCAACGCCTGGTCCGTAATGAGGAACCCGCCGTCGTTCGCATGGTCGAGCAGCGTCTTGAGGTGCGGCATCTCCGGCGGCATATTCGCGTTCAAAACGGCAGGCGATCTGCCGGGATACTTGTTCATGACTTCGGCGCTCGTCAAATATTCGCCGAACTTGATGGCCGCGTCTTTCTTTGCGCCTTGCAATTCGGCATTCAACTGGAACATCTCGGAGAATACGGTCGCTCTCTCCGGCTTTTGATCGGTCGGGAACTTAAACACGTCGAATTCCGTATTGTCGAATCCTTCGCTGGAAATCGTGCCGTCGAACCACGTACCTTCGCTCACCATGCCTGCCTGCTTCTGGTAAATCAGATTGTCGGCCTCTGCCGGGTCCAGGGAAGAGTAGCCTTTCGGGAAATACCCTTTATCCGTGTATTCGCTCAGTTTTTCGAATGTTTTCACGACGGCGGGATCGTTCCAGGATGCTTCCAAATTGCTCAATTTGTCATGCAGCTCGGGACCGGCGAAGTGTTCCAACAGCTGTTCGGTAAGCCGCATCGTGTGCCACCCGCCTTTGCTGCCGAACGCCAGCGGTACGACGCCGCTCTGCTTCAACGTTTCGAGCGAAGCTTCGAATTCGGCGAACGTCTTCGGCGGCGCCAACTTCGCTTGTTCGAACACGCTTTTCGGATACCACATGCCCAGCACGTTCAAATGAATCGGGATGCCCGCTACTTTGCCGTCGTAGGTGGCCATATCGAGGGCGGCTTTGTTGTAAATTTCCGACCACTTGTGATCTTGCGCGACTTGCGTCAAGTCCAGCGTCAGCCCGTTCTCGGGGTAGAAAGATCCGAGCGATCCCCCCCAAGTGAACCACATATCCGGCAACGTTCTGGAGCTCGCCGCCACCTTGAGCGCTTCCTTGATCGGATCGGTCTCGTAATGCGTCACTTCCACTTCAAGATTCGGGTCGACCGCTCGGTAATCTTCAACCGCTTTTTCAACCCAATCCCAGTTGGCATTCAGCACCCATATGGACAACTTGACTTTCTCGCCCGCGGCCGGCTGACTGGATTGCTTGCCGGTATTGGTGCCGCCGTTACTGTTGTTGCTTGACGATCCGCATGCCGACAACAGCAGAGCCGCGAGCAGCACGCTGACCAAAGCGCACATCCACTTCTTCATGTTCCGTTCCCCCTGCCTCATCTCGTATTTTGATCGCGGAGCCCGGATGGATCCGTTGCTGCGCCCCACGTCAATCATTGTAACGGACCGGATTTCGGCGAAGTAGAAGCCCGTTTTGCGGTTTTGTTCGTTTTCGTGCGGAGTTGAGGATGGAGGAAGCGCGCGGTCGGCTCCGCCGATGGAAGAATGATGACATTTCGTACGTTTTGATGATCAGGCCGGGTCATTTACCGACTTCGGTACTCTAGAGGCGTGACGCCCGTGCGCTCCTTGAACAGCTTGCTGAAATAATGCGGATTCGCATAGCCGATATCCGCCGCGATCTCGTATACTTTGCGGTTCGTCTCGCGCAGCCGTTTCTGGGCGAGCTCCATCTTGTTGCGGATGATATATTCGCTGAAATTTTCTCCGACCTCCCGGTAGAACACGCGGCTCAAATGTCCGGGACTGACGTGAATCGCCTGCGCGACCTTGGCGAGCGAGATGTCTTCGACCAAATGGAGATCGACATACGCTTTCGCCTGCCGCACGATCGGATGATCGCACTGCTCATAAAGCGGGCTCCGCAGCAAAGCCTGCAAATAGGCTTCAGGCAGCTGTTCCATGTCCGCGTAGGACGGACTCGACGAATACAGCAGCGCCACGCTAAGCAGCTCCAGCACTTTATGCCGCAATTGATCCAGATAGCGGGTAAAGTCGGAAGGAACGTCTCCGCTGCGGGGCGTCAGAGGCGAGATCCAGATCACTTCCCTCAGTTGACGTTGAAACACGATCCCGCCCCAGTCTTTCGATACGTATTCGTCAATGAAATATTGGGTCGAAAGAAAACGCAGCTGCTCCGATTCGCCGTCGTGCAACACCGCATCGTCACGCTTGCGGAACACGACGAGCCGAAACCCGGAGGCGTACGTCTCGTCCCGCAGCTCCGGGAGCAACGGACTTTCCGGGTACGTGCAGGCATCCAGCAGCGACAGCAAATATTCGTTTCTTTGTTCCTGCGTCATCTGCTGCTTCGCCTCCGCCGTCTGTCTCAGCATATCGACCGCTTTGCCCAACGCCCCGGCGATTTCTTCTTCGTCCATGGTCGCTTTGTGCAAATAATCGACCGCTCCGATTCGGATGGCTTCCTTCGCGTATTGAAATTCGTCATAACTGCTGACAAAGATCACTTGCACTCCGGGATTGTGCGCTTTAATCCGTTTGGCCAATTCCAAACCGTCCATTCCCGGCATGCGAATATCCGTGAGCACGATATGAATGTCTTCGCGGCTGAGGATCCGCAGCGCTTCCTCGGCTCCGTTCGCCTCTGCTTTCCAGACGACGCCGTACCGTTCCCAGTCCACCATGAAACGAAGCCCTACCCGGACGATCGGCTCGTCCTCAACCGCTAGCAAGTTCCACATCGCCATCCTCCTCCCCTTCGATCCCCTTGAGCGGCATGCGGAGCGTCACGCAAGTCCAGTCCCCGCGCCTTGCGGCCTGCAGTCCGTAATCTTCGCCGAAACGGAGCCGGATTCTGTCCCGTACGTTGCGCAGTCCGATGTGCGACGGCTTCCGCTCTCGATCCTCAAGCGACTCAAGCTCCGTTCCCGGATGGAAACCCGCCCCATCGTCCGCCACTTCGATGACGAGCAAACGATTCTCGTCTGTCCGAACGGCCGCGACGATGATTCGCAATTTGCGTTCCAAGCCTTTCCCGCCGTGGAAAATGGCGTTTTCCAACAGCGGCTGCAGCAGCATGGGCGGAACGGCCGCTTGCTGCACCGAAGGGTCGATTCGCCACTCGATGTCGAACACGTTCGTATATCGCAAATCCATGAGCGCCGCGTAATCTTTGAGCAACCCGATTTCTTTCGCCAGCGGAACGAGATCGTCCTCCAGCCTCATATTCGCTTGCAGCAGCTTGCTGAGCGATTGAAGCAGCTTCGCGATTTGGGCGGATTGCTGCAGAATGGCCAGCATGCGAATGGAGTTCAGCGTATTGTACAGAAAATGCGGCTGAATCCGCGCGCGCAGCGCGTACAATTCGGCATGGCGCTTCTGCCGCTCCTTCTCCTCGATGGATTGGATCAACTCGTCCAGCCGGTGCACCATCTTCCCGTAGCTTCTTTCCAATAATCCGATTTCGTCTACCCGTTCGAAGGTGAACGGGACCTGGAACTGTCCTTTCTCGACGTCGCGCATGGAGCGGATCAAGCGATGAATCGGCTTCGACAGGCTTCTGGCCAGCAGCCAAGAGACGACCGCGGCCGCGAAGCTGACGGCAACGACGATCGCCAGGGTGAACTCCCGGATGGATCGGCTGCCCTGCAGCATTTCGTCGCGGTTAATTCCCATGTACACTTTCCAGCCCAAATATTCGCTCGTCTTGAAAACGCCGAGGTATGCCGGGCCTCCGCCTGGCAGCGCTTTCATTTCCCACGTTCCTTTTTTCTCCGCCTTAGGGGCGGCGAGCACGCTGTCGGCGACACGGTCGTCGGAAGCGTAGACAAGCATGCCGTTCCGGTCGAGCACCGTGACCTGAACGCCCGGCAGCTCCAGCGAACGGACGATTTTCGGAATGAATTCGGGGGAAATGAACATGGCGATCACGGCGAGCGGGCGATAATCGTCGTCCATCAGCAGCCGGGAACCGATAATGGCGGGAAAAGGCGCGCCCTTGAATTGCGTGATTTCCTGCACGCCGGTAATGACGAATCCGCCTTTGCGTTCCAGCACTTGGCGATACCACGATTCTGCTTTCACGTCCGCATCCGGATTGATCGTTTCGTTGCCGCTGATTCGATAGCCATTGATCGACCCGTTCATGCCGTATACCGTCAAGCCTTTAATCGAAGAATTGATCGACGGGTAGGCGCTCATGAGCCGAGCCATCGTCCGTTGCGCGACGATCTCCGCCGAGCCCCAATTTTCTTTCGATACGGGCGGCTGATTCAGAAACTGGAAGATGCCGGGCATATAGTACGGAAGCATCGTAAACCGGTCGAAATCGTTGATCTGGCGTTCGACGGAAGTCGTCATCTGGTCCAGGATCACGCTCAAGTCTTGCTCCGTCTGGGCATGGAACATGTCCGACGATTTCCGGTAAGCCGTCGTTCCGATGAGCAGCGCCGGTACGCAGCTCAGCAGAATGAACAGGACGAGCAGCTTCGTTCGGTACCGTCCGCTCTTCCCTCTCATGCGGGTCGCCCCCTCTTTTTCTATGCTGCTATAGCTAAATTCCCAATCACCGAAACCTCAGATGATTGGGAATTCGCCGATCGCCGGACGGCCGAATGCGGTCCGTTCGGATCTATGAGCCGTAATGAAGCTGAAGCTTGGCGTACATGTCTTCCAGCGTGAAGCGCGGATCGATGAAATGATACCATCGGACCAGGCGCTCTTTCTGGTCGTGCACGTACCGCATGTCCTTCGTAATTCGCGGCGCAGGCTTCATTTCGTACCCGTATTCGTGTTCATCCAGCAGCACGCTGACCGCCGGAGAATCGCCCAGGCTCCACATTTCGCCTTTGGGCCATGGCCCATTCCCGCCCATCCGAAGATTGAAGTCGACCAATTGCCGATAGAGGTATGCGCCGACTGGCCCGCAAGGCTTCACCCTGACGGCAAGCTCCGCGATGCCGACCCGGATCGTCGAGTAGACGTTCCGCGGAATGACCCACAGCGGAATCTCCGAACGGAAAATGACGTTGGCCGCGTCGATATCGTTGCTTAAATTGAATTCTTGTTCGCCGTTCGGCCACGCGCCTCCTCCAATCCATACCGCGGTCAATCGGCCGGCGATCGAAGGCTCTTGCAAGTAAGCGGCGGCCAAGTCCGTGATCGGGCCGAGGAAGATGACGTAGAGCGGCTTCGGATCGTCCGAGAGCGCTTCGCGGATGATGAGCTCGGCACCTTCGGACATCGCCGGAGTCCGTTCATCCGGCATCGCCTTTTCCGCGCCTTTGAAGATCGGCACTTCCTGCGTCAAATTCATCAGTTCCAGCAATTTGGCGACTTCGTCATAGCTTTCCTGCATCGATGCCGTCGTCCTGCGTTCCCCGAAGTGGGCAGCGATGATCCCTTTGACGATAAATCTTGGGGTGAGCAGCGCGTGAACGATCGCGAATTGGTCATCCGCTTCGTTCTTGGCGTCCGTGTTGATGATCAGGCGGATTTTTTTGCTCTCGGGAATATCGAACGGATGGTTCAACATGGCATTCATCCTCCTCGGACTCGGGTGATCATGACGTCCATTTCGTAAGCCGTACGGCTATGAACGGCCGAGCGGGCAGCTCAATCCGGAACGATCCTTCATACGGGTCCGGCAGCGTCTCGATCGTCATGTTCCAGGTATCGATCACCTCGACCCGATACCGGATGCCGATTTTGTGACGGAACGTCCGGAAACGGGGCCGGTTGAAGCCGAAATAATACAGATAATATTCGTCGCTCTTGCCCGCGCACGGCAAATCCCAGTCGGAGGGCAGCGGCTCGAGCACGCCTCCGGGGCTCTCTTCCATGATCCTTCGCAGGAAGGCGATCCGCTCCGGACTCGTTCCCGTCAACTTGCCGCCCTTGGACCACCATAGTACCTCTTCCGGATTCAGATAGGTTTCGCCATGCCCCGCGTAGCCGCCCCGGATCGCGCCTTCCCAGAAACGGCGGGTCATTTCTTCGCCGGTAATGTTGCCCCAGCCCTGATCGATGTCCCCTTCATACGCGCACTCGTCGATGACGATGGGCTTTCCCCACTGCTCGCGCCATTCGTTCGTCGCTTCAGCCGTCTTGTAGACGTCGATGCGCTGAATGCTGCAATGGGTCACCCATGGTTTCCCATAATCGTAGAACGTCCTGCAATTGTGAATGGACATGAGGTGTCCGTACGGATCATTCTCCGCCACGATGGAGGCGAAGCGCTCCCAATCCTCCTCCGTCTTCGCCCACATCAGATCGAATTCGTTGGCGAGCGACCACCACACGTTGGCGTAAGCCGCGAGACGCGCCGTCACGTACTTCAAGTACCGATCGTCGGCGGATTTCGGCATCTCGCTGAAGTCCCAGATGTCGTACGGATGGAACAGGATCAGGTCAGCCTCGATCCCAAGCTCGCCGAGCTGCGCGATTCTACGCTCCAGGTGCCGGAAGAAGGAAGGGTTGAATCTTTCGAAATCCCACCCCGTCTCGAGCGAGCCTTCGAACGGATACCGCGGCGGTTCATCCAGATTGTAGAGATAGGCTTTCGGAAACACGCACATGCGCACCTTATTGAAAGGAGATTCCCGCAGCGAACGAAGCGTCTGCTCCTCCAGCTCGCCCGATTGATGCGTCCACGCGTAGCAAGTCGTTCCGATCGGCAGGTAAGCCGTTCCATCCTCGTAGGCGAAATGGAACGTATGGTTCACGCGGACAGGACCATGGTCAGCCGGCTTGGCCGGACCGCATTGGAACCGTCCCTCAATGGAATCGAGCGATCTCGCGTTGCTTGCGGTGCGGAAAGACCATTCTCCTTCCGCATCCGGCATGAATCGGATTTTATACTGGCCATCGCCGTCATAGAAGCCTCTTTGACGAATGCTTCGTTCGCCGCAGCGGAAATCGGCATGGAGTTCTACGTCAACGAACGGATTGCCATGGGTCGGGCCGCTCAGCGATACTTCATAGACTCCCCATTTCGATGCGGTCGCCGCCGCTTGAACCGCGGCGGAGCCTATGGCGGTATCCGCGGATTCGTACGTATCCGAAGGAGGAGACGGCAACCTGTCGACCGGGCCGGTCGGTACCGGAACGGAGGCAAGCTCGTCTACGATCCGCTGGACCGCATGGTCCGGCAAGTCGATCGAGCGTCTCATCCCGTTTACGAATTCCTCTAGTGTATTCGTCTTCAAGAAGGAGAGCAAGTAGGGCTGGTCCAAAATGCTCGGAAAATGCTTCCTCAGCACGTCACGCGCCGGTTGATTGAGCAATAGTTCGCCTAGTCTGCTTTGATTCGAATAGACCATGGATTTTCTCCTCTCCTCTAGGGAAATTGTCCTTACACGGCGTGAACGCGGCCGACGACCGCGCGTACTGCCCGTTTCCAACCCTCGTAGTTTTTGTCGCGGGCTTCCGCCTCCATTGCGGGTGCATAATGATAGGCTTCGACTTCCAGCGCGGTTATCTCATCCAAAGACGTCCAGTAGCCCGCTCCGAGTCCGGCCAAATAGACCGAACCCATCGCCGATAACTCCGCAATCTTCGATATCCGCAGCGGCAAATGGAGCATATCCGCCTGAAACTGCATGAGCAAGGGATTCGCGGTGGCGCCTCCGTCCGCGTTGAGCTTGATCAGCGGGATACCGGTCTCCCCGGCCATCAATTCCGCGGCGTCCCGCACCTGGTAAGCGATGCTCTCCACCGCCGCGCGGACGATATGCTCCCGGCCGGTCGAGCGGTTCATGCCCGTGATCGACGCTCTGGCGTAAGGATCCCAATACGGCGCCCCCATTCCCACGAAGGCGGGCACCAGGTAGACGCCTTCGTTGTCCGGTATCCTCCGAAGCATGGCGTCCATTTCTTCGAAGGTTTCAAACAGGCCCAAATTGTCTCTCACCCACTTCACGGTGTCGCCGGAACTGCGGATAATGGCCTCGACCGCATACGTGACCTTCCCGCCGCGTCCCCAGGCGATGGTGGTCACCAATCCGTTGTTTGCCGCGACGGGTCGCTCCCCGATATTCATGAGCACCGACGTGCCCGTGCCGTAGGTGGCTTTGGCCATGCCGCGCTCCCAGCATTGTTGGCCGAACAGCGCCGCTTGGGAATCTCCGATGATTCCGGAAATCGGCACCGGTTCGGGGAACAGGTCCGGATCGGAAATATATCCGTATATCTCGTCGGAAGATTTGACTTCCGGCAGCAAGCTGCGCGGCACGCCGAAGAGGCCGCACATTTCGGCATCCCACGCGAGCGAGTAAATATTGAACAGCGAAGTGCGGCTGGCATTCGTATAGTCCGTCGCATGGACTTGGCCGCCGGTCAGTTTCCAGATCAGCCAGCTGTCCATCGTGCCCGCCAGCAGCTTCCCTTGCGCGAGGCGTTCTTGCGCCCCTACCGCGTGCTCCAGCATCCAGCACCACTTCGTCGCGGAGAAATACGGATCCAGCATGAGTCCGGTGGCGGCCTTAACGGCGGGACCGTGCCCCGCTTGCTGCAAGGCGGAGCATTGATCGGCCGTCCGCTGGCATTGCCAGACGATGGCGTTATGGACGGGCTTGCCGGTCGTCCGGTCCCACATCACGGCCGTTTCGCGCTGATTGGTGATCGTGAGCGCAGCGAGTCGGCTTGCGCCGATCCCGGCCTGCGCCAGCGCCTGGCGGGCCGTCCGTTTCACGTTCTCGTAAATTTCCTCGGGATCGTGTTCCACCCAACCGGGAGCCGGATAAATCTGCCGATGCTCCGCGGAGCTTCTGGCGAGAATGCGGCCGCTGCGGTCGACGACCAGCGCTTTCGTGCCCGACGTGCTTTGGTCGATCGCCAGGATGAAGGTTTCCATGCCCGCCACCTTATTTCCCCAGCATCCGCAGCGCGATCTGCTTGATATTCGAAGCGCTGATGCCGTAGTGCTCGAATACCTCGGACGTCTTGCCGGCGATGGCCGGTTCGTCCGGAATGCCCAGGATCCGCATCGGCACCGGCCGGTGCTGCACGACGACCTCCGCGACCGCGGCTCCCAGACCCCCGTGGATGCTGTGCTCCTCGACCGTAAGGATATGTCCGGTTTCCTCCGCCGCCTTGAGGATCGCCTCTTCATCCAACGGCTTGATCGTATGCATGTTGAGGACCCGGCAGGATACGCCCGCTTCTTTCAACGCTGCTTCCGCGTCGAGCGCGACCCGGACCGTCTCCCCCGCGGCGATGATCGTCAGATCCGTGCCTTCCCGCATCGTCACCGCGTTGCCGATCGCGAATTCGTAATCGTCCGACTCATACGAGTCTTCGACGGGGTTCCGCCCGATGCGGACGTATACGCCGCCTTCATGGCGGACGAGCGCTTCCGTCATCTTCTTCGTCTCGTGGCGGTCGGCCGGAAGGATGACGGCCAGCCCCGGTATGGCGCGGGCGACCGCGATATCCTGCACGGAATGGTGCGACATGCCCAGCGCGCCGTAGCTGACGCCGCCGCTGATGCCGACCAGCTTGACGTTGGTCGCGGAATAAGCGACGTCGACCTTGATTTGCTCGATGCTCCGCATGCTCAAGAAGCAGGCAGGCGACGTGACGAACGGTTTTTTGCCGCTATGCGCCAGCCCGGCCGAAATGCCGACGATGTTCTGCTCGGCGATGCCGACTTCCACGAACTGATCCGGGAACGCTTTGGCGAACGGGCCCATGGCCGCCGACCCTCTGGAGTCGCTGGCCAGCACCATGATGTCGCGGTCGTCTTTCGCCAGCTCCAAGAGCGTGTCGCAAATGACCTGCCGGTTCGCAATCGTATTCGCCATGATTATCGCACCTGCCCTTCCTGCTGGTAACGCTCGAGCTCCGCCGACAGTTCCTTCAGCGCGAGCTCCAGCTGCTCGTCGTTCGGCACGTGATGATGCCAGTGCGCGACGTTCTCCGCGAAAGACACGCCTTTGCCTTTGACGGTATTGGCCATGACCAGCGTCGGCTTGCCCTTCGCTGACGGCACCGCTTCGAACGCCCGTACGAGCGCGTCCATGTCGTTGCCGTCGATGGAGACGACGTTCCAGCCGAAGGCCGCCCATTTCTCTTCGAGCGGCTCCAGCCCCATGACGTCCTCCGTCGATCCGCTGATCTGCAGCCGGTTGCGGTCGACGATGCCGACCAGATTGTCCAGCTTGTAATGCGCGCCTGCCATCGCGGCCTCCCAGACCGAGCCTTCGGCCTGTTCTCCGTCCCCCATCAGGCAAAACACGCGGTAGCCGCGGTTGTCGCGTTTCGCCGCCAGCGCCATGCCGACGGAAATCGCCAGCCCGTGGCCGAGCGCGCCCGTGTTCATTTCGATGCCCGGCACTTTGTTGTTGGGATGTCCGATCAGCCGGCTGCCGAATCGGCTGTACGTTTTGAGCTCGTCTTTCGGGAAGAACCCCCGGTCGGCGAGAATGCACCAGAGCGATTCCACCGAATGGCCTTTGCTGGCGATGAAACGGTCGCGGTCTTCCCATTTGGGTCGGGCCGGATCGATTTTCATGATCTTGTAATATAGCGCAGTCAGAATATCGGCGTTGCTCAAAGAACCTCCCGTATGGCCGGTCTTCGCGCCGTGGATCAGCTTGAGCAGATCCATCCGGATTTGGGCGGCTTTCGCTTTCAGCGCCGTCGTTTCCATTCGTTTCCCTCCTCCGCTTTACAGCCCTGCGCCGCGCAGCCAAGCGCGGATTTCTTGTTCGGTCGGATCGACCGGATCCGGCGTCAGTCCCGGAATGTATTGGCAAGCTTCGTACAAGGCCGGGATCGCGTTCGCATGGATGCCGACCGAATGGTGGACGTACGGACCTTTCACCAGCTTCTCTTCCCAGAGCGGCCAGTCGTTCACTTCGACCCAAACGTAGGAGCCGCGGGTGTAAGGGCCTTGGATGCCGCGGGCTTTGCCGAGGAACATCTGATACTCGCCATGGTCGCCGTCGAAACGGGCCAGCGTCATGTTGCCGCCTTTGATCTCCCCTTCGTGCGTACCCGGGGAATGATCGTCGAACAGGAAGTGCTTGCGGAGCTTCGGTTTGTCCTCGACCGTCAGGGAGACCGGGAAGTTGCCGCAATGGAACAGCAGCTCTCCGTTCGGGTTCTCCGGGTGGCGGACCGTCAGGTCGGCGAAGAAGGTCGGATGCTGGTTCATCGTGGCCGCCTGCACCATGACCGAAGTGATCGCCCCGTGTATGTCCGTCTCGCAAGTAACCGGAATCTGCTCGTCGGTCAAGATGGCGTTCGCCAAGCAAGGCATGATGCCCATGGCGTCCTGGAGCGAAGACCAGCATTGGATCGCGATCGCGGTGCTGCCCGTTTTTTCCGCGTATTGCTTCATCGCGACTTTGAGGGCCGCGATGCGCCGGACGTCGGCTTCGGTCACTTCCGACCAGTCCAGCTTCGCCTTGATGTAATCGATCGCTTCGGCCAGCTCCGGGCTGTTGCCTTTCTCGATGCGCTGGGAAGCGCGCTGGATATCCACCAGCGTGATCGGATGGATCTCGATGCCGAACCGTTCGAGCAGTTCCCCTTCGTTGCACATCATCGTCCAGAAGGAGGCCGGGCGGGGTCCGATTTGCAGGATGCGGAGGCTGCGGAACTGGCGGACGACGTTCGCGGCCGCGACGAAATTCGTGAATCCTCTTTCGAAAACGGGATCGTTCACCCGGCTGTTCGTGACGTAAGTGAAGGGAACGTTAAACCTCCGAAGCACCTTGCCGGTCGCGAACAGGCCGCACTGCGTATCGCGGAGGCGCATGCCGTCCTCGAGCGGCGCTTCGTCCCGCGGTCCCCACAGCAGCACCGGCTTGCCCAGCGCTTTGCCGACGCGGGCGACCGTATCTTCCGTCCCGAAGTTGCAGTGCGGGAAAAATACCGCGTCCACGTTCTCCTGGCGGAAACGGCCGGCGATTTGATCGGCGTTAATGTGGTCGTCGTACAGCAGTCCTTCCTGGTTAAGCCCTTCCAGGTCGACGATGTCGATGTCCAAGCCGAAGCTCTCGATCTTTTCCTTGATCAGCACTTTGTAACGGAAGGCGTCTTCCGCGCTGAAGACGAAACGGCGCGTGGGTGCATAGCCTAACTTCAATTTTTTCATCCGATGCCCTCTCCCTCGTCCTAAACATTTACTTAACAAAATTAAGCGTTTACTTGCCGCAAACCAAATTTAACACTAAAATTGGGGGTGGTCAACGATATTTAGTCGATTTTAGTGGTGTTTTTATTAAGTTTATCTCTGAACTTAGTAAACATGTTTGGGATTAACCTTGCTTCTAAACCGTATTAACTGTACACTAAACTTACTAAACCCCATGGATCGAGGGATTCGACTTTGAAGATGGACGACATCGCCAGGCTGGCGGGGGTTTCCAAAGCGGCCGTATCGTTGGCGCTTAACGGCAAACCCGGAATCGGACCCGACACCCGGGAACGGATTCTCCAAATCGCGGCCGAACACGGTTACCAACCGAAAACGAGAACGGCCTCGCGCGATCAGCCGGCCGGTTCGATCACGTTTCTCGTATTCGCCAATTCCGGCATCGTGCTGGAGCAATATTACCAACAGCCCTTCTTCCGGGAGCTGATCCAGTATATCGAGGAACGCTGCAGGGCTCACGGCTATTCGCTGCTCTTCACTTCCGTGGACATGGCGAATTTCCAAGAAGGAATCCGGGCCGTAGCCGAAGAGAAGCGCAGCGACGGGGTCATCCTGCTCGGCACGAATTTGAACAAAGAGCGGCTGGAGCAAATCGCGGATTCATTGAACGGCCCGCTGGTCGTGCTGGACACCTGTTTCGAGACGCTTCCGATTCCGTTTATCCAGATCAACAACGTCATGGGAGGCTACCAGGCCGGTTCTCACCTGTGCAGGCTGGGTCATCGGGACATCGGCTATATCGCTTCGGACATTCGGATCCGGAACTTCGACGACCGCCGGGTCGGCTTCCTGCAGGCGCTTCGGGAAGCCGGGGCGGAGCTGGGCGCGGACAACGAGTTCGCGGTCGCGCCGACCATCCTGTCCTCGCAGGACGCCTTGAAAAAGCAGCTCTCCGCCTACCTGGACAAGGGACGCTCCTTGCCCACCGCCTTGTTCTGCGAGTGCGATTATATCGCCATCAGCGCGATCAAGTCGTTAAGCGAGCTCGGTTTCCGCGTGCCGGAGGACGTTTCCGTCGTCGGCTTCGACAACATCACCGAAGCGCTGATCGTCTCGCCCGAATTGACGACCGTCCACGTGGAAAAGGAACGCATGGCGCATTTGGCGGTCGACAGCCTCATGGAATCCATCGAATCGGGCTCGGCCGTCGCGGCTTCGAAAATCATGGTGGATACGCAGTTCATCGAGAGGTCGTCGTCCCGGGCTCCGGCTCCGGCTGCGGCCGCGAGCTTGGCGAAGGGGTAAATGGCGAATCGCCGCAAACAGACAAATTGAGCAGGCCGTCACGGCCTGCTCAATTTGTTGAAATCCCTTTAACAAGCCCCCATCTTGCGGTCGCCTAGCGGAATAGATTCCGAATATCCAACAGAATCAAGATACCGGGATGCTTTATGTAACTTTTTTCACTGGCGTTGCATAAACACTGACATCAG
>NZ_JAQZSJ010000010.1 GCF_029360585.1 Cohnella caldifontis
CTCGTTCTCCCGGCTACCGCCATCATAGAACGCCTATAAAAATAGATCTCTGGCTGACCTGATAATACGAAAAACGACCCCGTCGCCGGGGTCTTTCCGCTCTTACGAGCACTTGCTATACCCGCAGTTGCTGCACGTCTTGCAACCCTCTACATTCAGCAGCGAGGCCGAGCCGCAGGACGGGCAGAGGTCCTTGGATTGATACGGCTTGTGGTCGTGACCGGCAAGTACCGGGCTGGCCGAGGTTTCGACGGTCGCCGCGATCGGCGTGTCGTTCACCGCGTAATGCTCGGTGTCGGCGATGCCGGCGTGCGTCTCGAGCGCTTTGGCGACGGCGTCCGCGATCGATTCGACGCGGTTCGGGCCGAAGCCGACGGCGCCGGAGCCGCCGATGCCCTTCAGGTGCTTCACGAGCAGCTGCACCTTGTTGCCGTGGTCACCGTACCGGAGGAACAGCGAGCAGACGCGTCCCAAAGCTTCCGCCATGGCGAATACGTCCGAGCCGGCTTTGCCGACGTTCAGGAAAATTTCGCCCGGCGTGCCGTCGATGTCGTTAACGGTGATGTACGCCATGCCGAACGGCGTGTTGTATTTGTAGGTCGCGCCGCGAAGCACTTTGGGGCGGGACTTGTATTGACGGTCGAACACTTGGGCCTGGGTCGGCGTTACGCCCGCGTTCAGCGTCGCGTTGAGCGCGCCAACCGCATCAGCATCGGCAGCCGGTGCTGCCGCGGGGGCCGGAGCGGCGGCTTCCGCCTTCGGCTCTTCTTTCTTCTCGTCCTTCGCCGTGCTCAGCACTTGCACGTCGCGACTGCCGTCGCGGTAGATCGTGACGCCTTTGCAGCCCAGCTCGAACGCTTTTTCGTACAGCTCTTTCGTCTCTTCGACCGTGAAGTCGTTCGGGGCGTTCGCCGTCTTGGAGATCGAGCTGTCGACCCAGCGCTGGATCGCCGCTTGCGCGCGGATGTGGTCCATCGCGGACAGGTCCATGGAGGTGACGAACCATTCCGGCAGCTCTTCGCCCGGATGCGCGTCCTTCCACTCTTGCGCGATCGGTACGTATTGCTTGTCGAAGCCGAGGCGGCTTTGACGGAAATATTCGAAGGCGAAATAAGGTTCGATGCCGGTGGACGTGCCCACCATCGTGCCCGTCGAACCGGTCGGCGCCTGGGTCAGCACGGTGACGTTGCGCATGCCGCGTTTGCGGACCGCTTCCCCGACTTCCGGATATACCTCGGTCATGTTCTTCATGAAGCCGCTTTGCAGGTATAGATCGGCGTCGAACGCCGGGAAAGAGCCTTTCTCCGCCGCGATCTCGGTCGAAGCCAGATACGCTTCGCGGGCCATGAAACCATAGAGCTTATCCAGGAACTCCATGGATTCGTCGCTGCCATAACGGATTTCCAGGCGGATCATCAGCTCGGCCAGGCCCATCGTGCCCAGGCCGACGCGGCGCTCGTTCTTCTGGTTGCGCTCGTTCTCCGGGAAATGGTACGGCGTCTTGTCGATGACGTTGTCCAAGAAACGCGTGGAGTAACGGACGACTTTGCCGAGCTCCTCCCAAGCCACGTCATGCTTCTCTTCGTCGTAGAACCGGGACAGGTTGATCGCCGACAGGTTGCAGACGCCCCAGGCCGGCAGCCCTTGCTCGCCGCACGGGTTCGTGCAGATGATCGGATTGAAGTACCAGCTGTTGGACATTTGGTTGTAATATTCCATGAAGACGACGCCCGGCTCCGCGGATTTCCAAGCGGATTCGATGATCGTGTGCCACATGTCGCGGGCGCGGATCGTCTTGTAGACTTCGACCTTCTTGCCGAGCTTCTTCCACTTGTCCAGGTCGCCGTCCCAAAGCTCGTTGTATTCGGGGTCGGACTTGTCCGGGAATACGAGATCCCAATCCAGGTCTTCCTTGACGGCCTTCATGAACGCATTGCTCACGCATACGGACAGGTTCGCGTTCGTCACTTGGCCCATCGTTTGCTTCACGGTGATGAAATCCATCACGTCCGGATGCCAGTCGTGCATCATGAGCATCAGCGCGCCGCGGCGGCTGCCGCCTTGCTCGATCAGGCCGGTCGTGTAGCTGAACAGGCCGCCCCAGGACACCGCGCCGGAGGAAGAGCCGTTCACGCCTTTCACGACGGAACGGCGCGGACGCAGCGAAGACAGGTTGATGCCGACGCCGCCGCCGCGGGCCATGATTTCCGTCATCTCGGACAGCGTCTCCATGATGCCGCCGCGGCTGTCATGCGGAGACGGAATGACGTAGCAGTTGAACAGCGTCAGCTCGTCGCTGGCGCCCGCGCCCGCCGCGATGCGGCCGCCCGGCACGAGCTTCCATTCGTCGAGCAGCCAGCGGAACTTGTCCTTCCACTCTTTCTGCTTCTCGGGAGAGGTTTCGACGGAAGCCATCGCGGCCGCGAGACGGTCCCAGAGCTGCTCCGGCGTTTTCTCGATCGTGAGGGTCAGCTTCTCCACGGGGGACTCGACGAGATTGCCGCTCCGCGTCTTCACCGTGACTTTATTGCCGTTGCGCTCGACGACTTCCCCGACTTCCTTGGCGGGAAATTTCGGATCGTCCTTCGTCAGGACGAGCACCACGTCCCCCACTTTCGTTCCGCTCGGGTCCGCGTTTTTCAGCGCGTAACGGTCCAGAAAAATTTTCTCGCTTAGGCCATCCAATCGATTCTTTTGTTCGGTCTTCAACCCGGATCACTCTCCCGAAAGCTTGATATAAATGCGGTTTCAAGGTTTCATGTCCATTTGTTACCCGTATGTAAATTGTACAATATATTGTGTACGAAAGCCATTATACTATACCACATATTGTGAGGCTATAGGACGAAACTCATAAATCATCGAACGGTGTCGGCTAACCTCGAACGATCTCCTATTTTCTCCCAAACGCTCTCTTTTTCGCGGCCGTTTTGAATAACTCCCCGATGCTCATACTAAGAAAAGGAACTTTCGAAAGCGAGGAGGACATGTTCGTGAACACGCTTGATCCGTTGCCTTCGGGCATGTATCCCGCACCCGAAACGACGGGCGCCGCCGCGATCGCGGACGTTTCCGCGCCCCCGCCGGCCGAGGCGCCCGCCCGGTTCATCCATCCGCTGGTGGAACTCCGCTTCGACCGCAGCGCTTTCGAAGATTTGGAGCGCCGGGTCCAGCGCAACGGCCCTTGGGACGACTGGACGATGTTCCGTCTGGCCCGGGAAGCCGAGGAAGCCGCGCTCGTCACCGACTTCCATGAGCTGCAGTGCCTGCGCGCGCTGCCCGCATTCGAGCCGATGGCCCACCAGGTCGACACCGCGCGCCGCGTGCTGCACGAGATGCGGGGCCGCGCCATTCTCGCCGACGAAGTCGGACTCGGCAAGACGATCGAAGCCGGCCTCATCCTCAAAGAATATTGGGTCCGCGGACTCGTGAAGAAGGCGCTCATCCTGGTCCCGGCGTCCCTCGTCCTGCAATGGGTCCGCGAGCTCGGCCAGAAGTTCGACTTGCCCGCCGTGCCGCAGAAGCGGCTTCATTCCTGGCAGAACGACATCGTCGTCGCTTCGATGGACACGGCCAAGCGGGAGCCGAACCGCCAGATCCTGCTGGACAACGAGTATGACATGTTAATCGTAGACGAAGCCCATAAGCTCAAAAACAAGAGAACGACCAATTACCAGTTCGTGAGCCAGCTGCGCAAGAAATATTGTCTCCTGCTGACCGCCACGCCGATCCAGAACGACATGGGGGAGCTTTATAACCTCATCACGCTGCTCAAGCCCGGACAGCTCGGCGAAGAAGGAGAGTTCAATTCCAACTTCGTCAAAGGACGGCGCGAGGCCAAAAACGAGGACAAGCTCCAGGAGAACCTCGGCCAGCTCATGATCCGCAATCGGCGCAGCGACGGCGGCGTGCAGTTCACCCGGCGGTTCGTCACCAACGTCCCGCTCGTCTTGTCCCCCGAAGAAATGGCGCTGTACGAAGGCGTCACGAATTATATCAAACAGCATGCTTATGCCGAGAACGGAGACTTGGCCAGCATGCTCTCGCTCGTCACCTTGCAGCGGGAAGTGTGCTCCAGCCGCGACGCCGTATTCCTCACGCTCGTCAACCTGTTCAAGAAAACGGCCGAGGACTCTCCCCTGCGGGCGCGGATTTGGGAGCTGGTCGAACTCATCCGGCAAATCCAGGCGAACACGAAGGCCGAGAAAACGATGGAGCTGATCCAGGGCATCGGCGACAAAGCGATCGTGTTCACCGAATACCGCGCGACGCAGGAATATTTGCTTCGTTTCTTCCGCGAGCACGGCCTGCAGGCCGTTCCCTACCGGGGCGGCATGAACCGCGGCAAGAAAGACTGGATGATGGACCTGTTCCGCCGCCGCGCCCAAGTCATGATCGCCACCGAAGCCGGGGGCGAAGGCATCAACCTGCAATTTTGCCACCACATCGTCAATTTCGACCTGCCCTGGAACCCGATGCGGGTCGAGCAGCGGATCGGCCGGGTGCATCGCCTGGGGCAGACCGAAGACGTGAAAATTTTCAATTTGTGCACGCTCGGAACGATCGAGGAACACATCGTACACCTGCTCCATGAAAAAATCAACCTATTCGAATCCGTCATCGGCGAACTGGATGACATCGTGGAACGGCTGGAACGGGAGGAGTCTTGGGAGCGGAGGATGGCGAAAATGGTGCTGGAATCCGAAGGCGACGAAGATCTGCGGCGGCGGATGGACAGTCTCGGGAACACCGTGCTGCAGGCCCGCGGCCGCAGCCGGGAGGAGGCTGGCCGAACTTGAACGTCAGGCAGGTGCAGAAATTCGTGCTGGCTTATTTGGAAGCGACGGGGAGCCAATTGATCGAGAAAAGCCCGAACCACATTACCGTCAAGCTGTCCCCGGAGGCGGACCGGGCGCTCACGGGGCGGCCGTTCTATTGGAGCTTCATCGACAACACGGGCACGGTGCCGGAGACGATGACCTACTCGTGGATGTTCGGGAAGTCCCCGCCGCCGCAGGCCGGCGTGCCCGCCACGCCGCTGACCTCGCTCCTGACGCCGTCGGGGCGGGTGAGCCGGGAAGAAATCTACTTCGGTTCCCGCAGGCTGAACCAGTTTTTCGATGCCGTCCGGCAAACGGGCCGCTGCGTGACGCTGTTCGAGGAGCCGCCGCGCGGCGTCCGCGATCCGCTGAGGTCGGCGCCTTATACGGCCTGGCTCGGAGTGAACTTCAAAGTCGGCTACGAATGCGACATGAAGCGCGAGGAACTGTACGGCTGGGGCATCTCCCTCGCTACCGGCATCATCGACGAGAAGTTTTTCGAACGGCTGGACCAGGCGAAGCTAAGCCCCCGCCTGCCGCCGAATATCCATTTGCTCAAGAACGGGATCTCGCTCCGCAAAGCGATGTCCCAATTGGAGCACGCGCTGGAGAGGAAGCTGAAAACCTCCGATTTCGCTTGGGCGGAAGAAGCGGAAGAACGGCGCCGAGAGGAACGGAAACGGATCAAAGGCTACTACGGGCCGCAGTTGGAACGGGCTAGCGACGACCCCGACCAGAGCGCGGCCCTGCAAGCCCGCATGAGGCAACGGCTGGAGGAGATCGACTGGCAGTACCGCCCGCGGGTCGGCGTATCCGTGGTGAATTGCGGCATTTTCCACCTGCCGGGACTGCAATAAAGGTTATCGTTCGCCGTATTTCGGCGTTGAATCTTGCCCATCCGAGGGCGTTCGCGCCGTTTTGGCAAAAACAGAACCGCCGGCGCCCCGGGCGGTCTGACAGCAACCAACAGCATCGGCGGAGCTTGTCCCCTACAATGAACGTGACCGAACCAATATCCCTACCGAAAAGCGGGTGTATGCGCTTGATCCGAAACCGTATCCGTCGCCAATCGATAAGCCGCTCTGGCGTTCATCGTCTGCCCCCTCGGATTTTGCTGTCCATTTTGGTATTTTGGGTTTCCGTGACGTCCGCCCTCTTTCCGGCAGGAGGCCAGGCGTCGGCCGCGCAGGCTCCTTCCGGGCTGGAACTTCAAGTCCAAGCATGGCAGCGGATGCTCGCCGCCCAAGACGCGTTCAAGGACTGGGCTCAGGCGGACGCGGACATTCAGGCGCTCGGCCCCGGCACCCACGGCTGGATGGCCGTCCTCAAAACGGATGGACGTACGGTCGGGTACATGGTGATCCATGCGGCGGAGGAAGGCGGATATCGCTTAGGCGAATACGGGGTCGGACCGAACGCCTTGTTCGATCCGGCTTCCTTGAAAAAATCGTTGGAGGAAAACGGGCTTCTCGGAACCAAGGGCACGCCTTATACAGCCGACAAGCTATACTTTCACCCATTCGCCGCGGTGTGGGAAGTTCGCATCGGTTCCGACCTGTACTGGCTCGACGCCAAAACGGCCGAGCTGCTCCCGTTCGACCGGAGCGGCTGGGAGAAGAGCCGGGCGCTGCTCTCCGTATCGAAGGAAGAGCCGGAACCGTTCTCCGAATCCGTCTCCCTGCATGTCGGCAAAACTTTCGACCCTTATGACAAGCTGCCTTGGATGACCGGCGAGCCGACCTTCGACGCCGGCAACGGCGAAAAGGCGCAAACCCGTCTTCGCGGCGGCCTGCACCTTCGTTATGTGAGCGAACCGTATGGCCAGGACGTGCTCTACGCGCTTCCGGTCATCGGCTTCCGCCAAGGAAAGAACGGACGGCTCGATTTGGCCCTTGACATGGCCGGTCTCCGCTTCGTTCCCTTTCGGGAACTGGCACGTTTAGGCCGATTTTACGCGTAATCCGCCGGGCTCTGGGAAATGCCCGGGCTTTCCGCGGCCTCTTCCCGCTCCCCTTTGCGGCTGTTCAACCAAATCCCGATCCCCACGGGCAGCAGCTGACCGAACCAGCGCGTCACCCACGGCTCCCGTCTCATCCGGCGCTCCCGGCGTTCTTCGGGAGCTTTCGGCGTTTCCCAATACGTCACCACGCGCTCCGTCACGTACTTCAGAAAATCGGCGCCATCGCTCATCGTGCTCGCCTCCTTTCTCCTTGGCCCTAGTGTTCCCCGCCGGGACCGATTCCAAACCCGTATGCCGGGACCGGTTTGGAGCCACGCTACGGGAAAGACTCCATGGAAAGAAGGAGACGCGCATGCGCCGAAAGCCGCTCGCCTTGCTGCTGGCCTGCGTATCCGCGTTCGCCCTGACGGGCTGGGCTCCCGCTCCCGCCGGGGACACGGATACCGCGGTTCCGCCGAACATCCGCCGGGCGATTCCCAACGCCGACGTGCTCATCGACGCCGGACACGGCGGAATCGACGGAGGAACGCACTTCGGCGAGATTAAGGAAAGCGACATCAACCTGGCGATCAGCCGCAAGCTGTACCTGTTGCTCCGCAGCCGGGGCGTCCGCGCCGTGCTGAACCGGACGGGCGATTACGCGCTCAGCGACGACAACCGCTGGCACCCGTCGCGATCCCGCCATCGGCGGGACTTGTCCCAGCGCCGGGGGTTATCCGAAGAGATCGAAGCCGGCCTGATGGTCAGCGTCCATGTCAATTGGGGTCCCGGCGGCCGCAAGCGGGGCCCGCTCGTCCTCTACCGCAAAGGCGACGGACCCAGCGCGTCGTTGGCGTCGTTCCTGCAAGACGCTCTGAATCGGCAGCAATCGACGCGGTATCATCCGAAGGCGGTCGGCAGCTTTTACCTGCTGAACACGGCCAAAGTGCCCGCCGTCATCGTCGAAACCGGCTTCCTCAGCCACCCGGGCGACCGGGAGATGCTGACCTCCCGGCAAGGCCAAACGAAAATCGCGGAAGCGATCGCCCAAGGTATTCTGGCCTATCGTACTTTGTCCCCTTGAGCGCGGCTGGAGGAAGCCACCAGCTCGGAGAGGCGCACGAACGTCGCTTCCGTTTGCAGCGTCGGGATCGCGTTCTTCAGCTCGCCGGAGGTAATCAAGCCGGGAGGCCCGACGTGGCCGATCGCGACGATCGTGCCGCGTTTCCGGATATGCTGGCGAAGTAAAGCGATTTGCTTCGAGACGTGCCGGTGCGAATAAACGTCGTCCAGGAAAACGTCGTTCTGCAGCAGCGGAACTCCAAGCTCCTGCGCGACTTTCGGCACGACCGTCTTCCACGAGGTCCGGCTGTCCAGGAAGAACAGCCCCTTCTCTTTGCATACTTGAAGCACGATCCGCATGACCCGTTCGTCGGCCGTCGCGCGGGAACCCATATGGTTGTTCATGCCGATCGCGTAAGGGACGTCCGCGATGGCCGCTTCCACCCGGCGGCGGATTTCCCCGTCCGGCAGACTCGTCAGGATGGCGCCGGGTCCGAGCCAGCTCGCTTTGCCCCGGATCGGCTCCATGGTCAGATGCACGATGACGTCGTGGCCCATCGCGTGGGCCGCCTCCGCGTCCTGACGCGTTGTCGGCAAGAAAGGCATGATCGCGGCGGTGAATTTGACCGGGAGCTTCAGCATTTCTTCGGTGCCTTTCATCCCGTTGCCGAAATCGTCGATCACGACGGCGATATGGCGGGAAGCGGCCGGTGACGGAGCCGGATCATTGGTTGCCGCCGCGGACGCGGACGTTGCCGTTCCGCCGGCTGCCGTCCAACCTGTTCCGATCCAGACGGCTAGGACGAGCAAACCCCATTTGCGCATTGGAAGGACACTCCTTATCGGTGATGCGGATTGCCGCCTCGGCGGTCCTCCCTATGGTTTCCTGCCCGAGCGGAAACTAAAAATCTCCCGGCGAAAGGCCGGGAGATCGGGGGCGCGGACGGCTGCCGGACCCGTTACAGTCCGAGCGCCTTGCGGGCCGCCGCCCATTTCTGGTTGAGCTTGTCGTATTCCGCTTGCAAATCCTTCGCGACGATCAGCGACTGCGTCGTTTTGCCGACGTACAAATCGATTTCCGCTTTGTTCGCGATGTCGTTGAACCGCGGATCGGTGGATTGCTCCTCCAGGAACGTCGGACCGAAGCTTTTGAATTCCGCCAGCTGCGGCACTTGCGGCTGCACCGATTTGTCGACCGGCATGAAGCCGGAATCCGTGTCGTAGCCCGATTCCTTGACGAAGAACTTCGCCCAGGCCAACGCCAATTCCTTGTTCTTGCTCGTTTTGCTCACGCCGATGAAATAGTCGCCGCCGAGCGGAGCGTTATATTTGCCGCCGTTGTCGTACGGCAGCGGGAAAAACCCGATGTCTTCCGATTTGGCGCCCGCGCCGATGACCTGCGGGATGACCCAGTTGCCCAGGAAGTACATGGCGGCTTTGCCGGACGCGACTTCGCCTTTGGACATCTCCCAGTTGTTCGTCGCCAGGTCCTTTTCGACCCAGCCTTTCTGAACGAACGTGCGGGCGATCGTCATGAGCTTGCCCCAAGGACCGTCCACCGTGAAAGGCGCATCGTCGGTCACGTATTTGTCGAACAGCTTCATGTCGCCGGCCACGTATTTCACGGAGCCTTCGGCCCAGTTGCCGACCGGCCATTGCGCGCCGTAGTTCATGTACAGCGGAACGATGCCCGCGTCCTTAAGCTTCTGGGCGGCCGCATACAGTTCGTCCAGCGTCGTCGGCACTTTGTCGATGCCGGCTTTGGCGAACGCTTGCTTGTTGTAAACGATGCCTTGCGTATTGACGCCGGTCGTGATGCCGTAATGCTTGCCTTCGTACGTTTTCAAGTCGGCGAAATAGACGTTGTCGAACCAGTCGTCCGGCAACGGCTCGTAATATTGCGGCAAGTCGGCGTCGCTGAGGCTGGCGTCGATCATGCTGACGTCGCCCGCTTCGCCCGTCGTCAGCCGGACTTTGATGTCCGCCGCGTAGTTCGTGAGCGCTTCGAATTCGATTTCGGCGTTCGGGTATTTCTCTTTGAATTTGGCCACGTAGCGGTCCATCGTCCCGTCGTTCACGAAATCGGTCCGATGGGTCAGCACTTTGATTTTCCCGCCGACTTCGGCGGAAGGACCGGCGCTTTCTCCCGCGCTGTCGGATGCGGAAGCCGACGGCTGCGCGGAGGATGCGGAGGGCGATTCCGAGGCGTCCTTGCCGTCCCCTTTCCCGCACGCGGCCAAAATCGCGACGACGAGCGCGAGAATGAGAGAGACTAACGAAATTTTCTTCATCCGTTCTCTACCCCCAAATTGGTGATGGCGCGCCATTCGGCCGTTTTCTCCGTTTGGCATCGCTTACATTTTCTATTATAGAGGCTCCACCAAGGAAGAAAATGTTTTGAATTTGTTTTTCTTGTCGCTCATTATGATAACAAATAAATAATTTTAGGTTACAAAATCGAGCATACCTTTCGGATTTCATACTGGATTAATCGCGTACGTCTTCAATCGTCCCTCGATTTCGCAATCGGATGTCCTAGCTAAGGGAGCCCTTCGGGGTTTCCTTTTTTGTCACGCCGTTCGGATTTGAACCGTCACCCTAATAAAC
This sequence comes from Cohnella caldifontis, assembly GCF_029360585.1. GTDB lineage: Bacteria > Bacillota > Bacilli > Paenibacillales > Paenibacillaceae > Cohnella > Cohnella caldifontis. The sequence goes on from NZ_JAQZSJ010000010.1 coordinate 10,429, forward strand.
GGATCTGAGGAGTTGGGAATGAAAATGGTTTCCACGGTCATCGAATTCATGATCGCTGCGGTTTTTCTGTTTGCGGGATTGTCCAAAATTTTCGGCATGAAGTGGCAAATCGACAATTACGAAATGCTTAAACTCCCCCAATGGTTCCGGATCGTGACCGGGTGGACGCAATTGATCGGGGTTGCCGGCGTGGCGATCGGATTGTGGAACGGAACCTGGGCGTTCTGGTCTGGCATTTGGTTCGGCATCATGATGTTGTGCGCGATCGCGGCCCATCTGCGGGTGAGAAGTTCTTTCGGCTTGATTCTGCCGTGCATCGCGCTGGTGGCGTTGTCCGTCGAGGTTTGCCTGGTTCACGGTTCGGAAGCGTTGCTCTTTGGATAAGGCGGGCCCATCGCCTGCATGGCTTTGGGCAATGGGCCCGATCTTGCGGATCTCATAGGTTATGAATATCGGGATAACCGTTCCATTGCTTCCATGCAGGCCCGGCTGTTGTGATACGGGCATTTCCATAGGCCGGCCTTGGGCAAAGCCCGATTCGGGATTCCCTCGCGGGAAACTTGCCAAAACCATTCGCCGTTCTCCCGATCGACGACGTACCGTTCGATGAAACGCCAGCTGGCGAGCGCGGCATCCCAAAACCGGCCGTCCCCGGACAACCGGAAGGCGTTCAGGAACCCGACCATCGCTTCGGCTTGCGGCCACCAATCTTTCGCGTCGTCCCCATGCCCGTCGACGCCGGACTCGTTGCGCATGCCGCCGTCGGGATCCACGCCTTCCGCCAAGGCCGCCTCGGCCATGGCAACCGCTGCCCGGTCCACCCGCTCGATCCTTGCCTCGTCTCCCAGCGTCTCCGCGGCTTCGCAAAGCAGCCAGCTGCCTTCGATATCGTGCCCGTAGGAGATGGGGCCGGATTTGGCGTTCCATTCCCCGTCGAAAAACAAGCGGAAGCGAAACGCGGCGGGATCCAGGATACGGTCCAAATGGACGTCGATCAGCTCGGTCAGCCGGGCGCGCAGTCCGGCCGGCTTCCAGACCCGATAGAGGTTCGTATAGGCTTCTAACACATGCAGGTGCGTGTTCATCGATTTCCGTTCGTTCAAGTCTTTGCCGCTGAGCGAGAAATCCTCCGTCTCGGTCCAATCTCTCGCCAGCGCTTCCACGTAGCCGAGATGTACCGGGTCGTAAGCGTGTTTTTCGAGCAGCAAGTACAACTGTTTCGCCCATTCCAGCGCCTCGCCGGCGCGCGGAGCCGACGCCCGGACGTATTCGGACAACGCGTAAATCGCGAACGCTTGCCCGTACACTTGTTTCTTGTCCCGCACCGGGCGGCCCGCTTCGTCGACCGTCCAGAACAGGCCGCCGTGCACCCGGTCCCGGAACCGCTCATCCAGCGCTTGATATGCCCGCTCGGCCATGGCTAAGTACACGTTTTCTCCGCGGATCCGATAGGCGCTTGAGAACGTCCATAAGATCCGGGCGTTCAGCACGACTCCCTTCTCCGCCCCCGCCGTCCGGGTCCCGTCGCCGCGGATTTCGCCGACGAAACCGCCGTATTCTTCATCCGGCGTTTGTTGAATCCAGAAATCCAAAATGCGCTTCAGCTCCGCGTCCAACTCCGCACGCCAACGCGCCGCCGCTTCCTTGCGGTCGATCATCGGGCGTCACCCGCTTTCCGGGCACCGCGGGAAAGGTAGAACGCCCGCACGGTCGCCTCGGCTTTCTTGCCGTACAGGCAGTAGTCCCGGTTGGAGGAGGCTCCTTCACGCGCATGCAACTTCGCGGGCCAATCCCACAGCATATACCCGCGCATCCACTCCCGCTTCGAACAGGCCTCGAACATTTCCGCGTACCAGCGGGCCTGCTCCTCTTCGTCCGGACCGCCGTCCAGCGACCAATCGTTCGGCCTCCCGCTCGAGCCCGTCCGGCTCGGGCAGCCCTTTTCCATGAAGAAAAACGGCTTGTTCCAACGCAATACCGCCCGCTCGATTCGGTCCAGCTGCGCTTCCCATTGCCCGCTCGGATAATAGCCGCTGGAGGAGATGACGTCCACGGCGTCCCACCAGGACACGCGGTCCTCTTGGTATTTGTCGCAGTTATAGGTGATCGGCCCCGAATACACGTCGCGCACGTCCGCGATCAAGCGGCGCCATTCAGCCTCTCTGCGGTCCGCCTGCACCATTTCGCAGCCGACGCAGAACATTTCGCAGCCTTCCTGCTCCGCGATCGCCGCGTAATGGAGAATGAATTCGCCGTAAGCCCGGAACCATTCGCCCCACGTCGGTTCGCCCGGCACGTCCTCCTCGAAGAAGCAGATGTGCGCGCGCCATGTTCCGTTCGCGCAATTGACGACCGGTTTCAGGCACACCTTCAAGCCGAGCGATTTGGCGAACCGGATCGCTTGGCGAACCTCTTCATCCGTTACGGCAGGCGGCTCGCGGAACGGAATTTCGGTAGACTGGCCCGTCTCCTGCTCGGCCGCCAGCGCAAGCGCCGTCCAATTCACGCCCAGCTTCGCCATTTCCCGCATGGAAAATTCCGCCTCCGGCCCCGCCCAAGTCCCGCGGACGCCGGTCCATCCCCAGGTCATGCCGTTCACAGTCTCCGCCCAAATTTTTCCCATATCCCCGTCTCCCGTCACCCTGATATTTCATTTTGTTAGCTTGAATAATATTATGTTAGCTAACAAAACGACTCTATAGCCTGAATTGTAACATCAGGTTCGTCGTTGTCAACGGGGGTATCTCACCATTTCAATCCGGGTTGGCGGCGATTTTTGGGCTCAATGGCAATGGGAGGGGCGCTGCCCAGTGAGGACGATGGTCGACGCACTCGAACGGTTCGACGGAAGATGCAATCCCAGGGGCGGTGGTGAGCGCGTGGAAGGCAGTACTGCCGTAAGAGGTTGATGGTAAACGTACTCAAAAGGTTCGGCAGGCGGTACTGCTAGGGAGAGTCGATGATCAACGTGTTCAAGCGGATCCGCTAGCGAATGCGGCCTAGGGGACGGCGGTTCGTATCGGGGAGCGATGTGGGTACGGCAGCTATCTATCGTGTCGGCGAGCGAGGCGGGACGGCGGTCATCTATCGTGTCGGCGAGCGAGGCGGGAACGGCGGTCTTTTTTCGTGTCGGCGAGCGATACGGGACGGCAGCCATCAATCGTGTCGGCAGACGAAGCGGGTGCTGCGGACATTTTTTCGGGTCGGGGGACGATGCAGGGGCCCATGCGGACGCTGCCACTCCACCCCGTGCAAAAAACAAACACGCAAGCACGATGGATTTCGGCAGATCCGCGAATCCATGGCAAGCGCGCACTTTGTACGACCGAATCGAATGGTCAGCCCCCGCCCTGCTCAATGCGCGGGCGCGGTCGATTGCCGGAGGACGAGATCTCCGGCCAGCAAAATTTTCTCCTTCGGATCGTCCGGATTGTCGATCCGCCACAGCAGCGTGCCGACCGCCCGGCGGCCCAGCGCTTCTTTGTTCACATGCACCGTGCTGAGCGTCGGCGCCTGCAGCGCGGCGTCGTCGATGTTGTCGAAGCCGGCGACGGATACCCGCCCCGGCACGTCGATCCCCATGTTCGCAAGCGCCGACATGACGCAGATCGCGATCGCGTCGTTCGCGCACAAGAAGGCGGTCGGAAGCTCGTCCCGCTCCGCAAGCCCGCGAAGAACCGGCTCGAGGGTATCCGTCATTTCCGAACCGTTCATGGCTTCGAACTCCAGCAGCTTCGGATGTTGATCGAGCGGGATGCCCTGCTCCTCCAGCATGGAACGGAAGCCGAGCCAGCGGTCGTGGAAGCTGCGGGAGAACCGGATATTCCCGACGAATTGGAAGCGGCGGTGGCCTTGACCGATCAAATAGTTCGTGACGCGCCGCTCGCATTCGTAATTGTTCATGAACAGCGTATCGGACGGGATCAGCGGATCCTCATGGTCCACGAGCACGAACGGAATGCCGAGCCCGCGGATTTCCAGCAGCTGCTGGCCCGAAATGAGCCCGACCCCGATGAGGCCCAGCACCGCTTCCGGGTTGATCAGCTGCGCCAGCTGGTCCGTCGCCTGCTCCGTCACGATCATCATGCCCAGGCGGTGCTCCTCCAGCGCCCCCGCGATCCCGTCGATGATGCGGCCCCAATAGGCGGACTGCCTCGTCTGAAAACGGACGTTGGGGATCAGCACGACGATCGTCTGGCGCGCGCCCGGCGCGGACTTGCCCGCGGACCCGCGCCCCGCGGCCGGTTTGTTCCGCTTCTGGGCGAAATAGCCGAGCTGGGTCGCGGCCTGGATGATTTTCTCCCGGGTGTCGGGGCTGACGCCCGACTTGCCCGACAGCGCCTTGGATACCGCGAACTTGGAGACGCCCACGTGATCCGCGATTTGCTGCATCGTGATCTTCTTCGACATTCCCGTTGCTCCACTCCGTCCGAACGATGAAATAACAAATTCACTTGTTATCATAACATAGCGCTATCGAAGTACGCATCGTTATTTGACCGCGCCGCTCGTCACCCCGGAGAAAATGAACCGCTGCAGCAGCAGGAACACGATGACCGTGGGAATGAAAATGATCAAGATTCCGGCCGAGATCACGTTGAGCTGGGCGGCGTTCGGGCCGACGAAATTGTAGATCGCCGCGGAAACGACCGCCAGCTTGCGATCCGGCATGTACAGGTACGGCACGTAAAAATCGTTATAGATGCTGATCGTCTTCAGGATGACCAGCGTCGCCGTCGCCGGCCCGAGCAGCGGGAAGATCACCGAGCGGTAGATCCGGAACAGGGACGCGCCTTCGATCATCGCGCTCTCGTCCAAATCCTTCGGGATATTCTGGATGAATTGCAGGTAAATGATGATTTGCAGCACGTCCGCGCCCATGTACAGCAGCATCGGGGCGTAAATCGTATTGTAGGCGTCCAGCGCCTTGATCACGCTGACGGTGGCCACCTGCGTCGTGACGAGCGGGATCACCTGCACGATCAGGTACAGTCCCATGATCGGCTTTCTCAGCTTGAACTCGAATCGTCCCAGCGCGTAGGCGACCATCGTGCCGATCAGTACGTTGCCCGCCAGCGAAACGGCGAGAATGATCAGAATGTTCTTGTAAGCCAAGGCGAGCCGTCCGACCTTGAATACTTTCCTGAAGTTGTCGAAGTTCAGGAAGTTCTCCGGAAGCCGCAAACCGGAATTGTAGTATTCGACCTGGGTTTTGAACGCGCCGATCACGACGGAATAGAGCGGGAACAGCACGACGAACAGCGCGAGGAGCAGCGAAGCGTACTTCAGCGCCTTCAGCCACCAAGGTTCCAGTCTCTCCACGGCTATCTTCCCTCCCTGAACAGCAGTTTCCGCTGAAGCCCGATGACGAGCAGTACGATCAGCAGCAGGACGACCGCCATGGCCGAAGCCAGCCCGTAGTTCTCGAATTTGAACGCCATGTCCACGGTCTGGATGACGAACGTCGTCGTGCCGTTTGCGCCAAGCATCATGACATAGGGGATGTCGAACGCCTCCAGCGCCCCGGTCAGCGTCAGGATCAGCATGAGCTCGATCACGCGGCGGACGCTCGGCACGGTGATGAACCGGAAGCTTTGCCATCCGGAGGCGCCGTCGATCCGGGCGGCTTCGTACAAGTCTTTCGGGATCGACTGCAGCGCGCCGATGAAAATCACCATGCTGAGCCCGAAGTATTTCCACATCGAAATGAAGGCGAGCGAAAAATTGACGAGGTGCGGGTTGCCCAGCCACATCTGCTTCCAGGCCGTCAGCCCGAGCGCGCCGAGCAGCGTGTTCAGCGATCCGTATTCCGCGTGGTACACGTTTTTGAACATGATGACGGTCGCGACGCTGTGCAGCACGTAGGGCAGGAACAGCATGACCTGAAAAAAGTAGCGTCCCCGCAGCCGATCGCTCAAAATGACGGCGAACCAGAGCGCGAGCGCCGTCTGGACGAGGCCGCCGACGAAGTAATACAGGTTCGTCCGGAACACGGCGAAAATGTCCGCCCGCGTGAAAATATCCTTATAATTGGCGAAACCGATCCAATGCATGTCGAAGCCGAGCCCGTCCCAGTCCGTCAAGCTGAAATAAAACAGCGCGAGCGCCGGATAGACGGAGAACATCAACAACAGGATCAGCGGAACCGTCAAAAAACAAGCCAGGATGACGTATTTCTGCTTGTTGTAGCTGAGGTTGAACATCCCCTATGCCCCTTTCCTTTCCTCACCTCCGCGCCGCTCCTCCCTCAAAAGAGCAAACGCTTCCAAGAGCGATTATACTCCGATCCGTTATGCGGTTTAAGGGACTCTGTTTGTTTTCCTTGTCTTCAATTTGGATCATTATCGCCTAACTCGGTCGCGGAACTCCTTGGGCGTGCAGCCCGCGACTTTTTTGAAAATTTTATTGAAATACGCGGGGTCGGCGTAACCGATCCGTTCTCCCACCTCGTAGGTTTTCAGTCCGTTCCGGCCCCTTAGCAGTGCCTTGGCATGCTCGATGCGCACCGATATGAGGTAGTCCGTAATCGTCTCCCCGGTCTCCGTCTTGAACAGCTTGCTGAGATAGCTGGGCGTCAAATAGACCGTTTCGGCCAGCCGGCTGAGCTCGAGCTCCTCGGCGTAATGGCGCTGGATGTAAGCTTTGACCGTCTCGATCACGCGGTTCTCCGGCTTATCGCCGCGCTGCCGGCGGAAGCTCTCCTCCACGGCTCTCAAGTAGGCGGACATGAACGATTCCCGATCCGGAAACCGCTCGGGATCGGCCGCGGCAGCTTGCTCCGCGGGAGAGCCGCCGGCGAACGCGAGGACCGTCTCGCAGGCGGATTTCAATTCCGCCCAGGCGGGCTGTCCGCGGAACGCGTCTGCCAGCCAATCCCGCAAGATCGCCAGCGCCCGGTCGGTGTCGGACAAGGAGACGGCTTCGCGGAAATCCCGGTCGAGCAGCACGACCGGATGAGCCGGCAGCGCCGTTTCGCTCCGCCTGGGCAGTCGGGCATGGCATTCGAACGCGGCCGCGCCGTCGCCGTACCAAGCGTGCCGGACCGCCTCCAGAGCCTCGGCATACGCCTCGCGCAGCCGGATCGCGCCCCGGTACACGTCGCTGGCGCCGATCCGGCCCCGGAATCCCGGCGGCAGGCGGCGAAGCAGCGTCTGCCCCAGCTCGCTCACGGTGTCGGCGTGGTCGCCTTCCCGGATGGCGACGGCGAACACCGCCCGTCCGTCGTCCCGCAACTCCGCCAGCCATTCCCTGTGCCAGGCTTCCGCCGCGGCGAGGACGTCCCGGGATCCTCCCGCTCCCCCGCCATGCGCGACGAACACCGCATAATGGTCCCGGAACGTCCCCGTCTCTTCCAACCAGCGGGACGCTTCCTCCCGGAGAGGAGCCGGCACCGTCTCGGCATCGCCGAACGACAGCAGGCGCAAGCCGTCCTCCGGCCGGATCGGCCGGTTGTCCCGTACCTCCTCCTCCAGCCGTCTCTTCGCCTTCTCCAGCAAAGCCGCGAGCTCGCCCGTATCCACCGGCTTCAGCAAATAATCCAAGGCGCCCAGTCGCAGCGCCTCGCGGGCGAAATGGAAGTCGTCGAACCCGCTGAGCACGGCGAATCTCAGATGCGGCCGGAGGGTCCGCAGCTTCCCGATCAATTCGAGCCCGCTCATGTTCGGCATTTTCATGTCGGTGATCAGCAGGTCGGCGTCCAGCCGGTCAATGTCCGAGAGCAGCTCCTGGCCGCCCGCGTACACGCCCGTCACTTCGCAATCGCAGCCGGCTTGAGCGATCAGCTTGGCCAGACCGAAGCGAATGCGTTCCTCGTCATCCACCAATGCGACTTTCACCGCCTCCGCCTCCCTTCTCCCGTCTTGCCGCCGGCAACCGGACGGTCACCTCGGTGCCTTCTCCCGGCCGGCTTTCGATGCGCAGCCCATATGTCTCTCCGAAGAGAAGCTTCAGCCGCTCGTTCACGTTGCGAAGGCCGATCCCCCGGTTCTCTCGGGACGCCGCGGCAGGATCCTCCAGCCTGCGGCGCAGCCGGGCCAGCTCGGCTTCGTCCATGCCGATCCCGTCGTCCCGGACGGTAAACACATGATCGGCGCCCTCCAGCCGGTAAGCGATGCCGATCCGCATGCGCGGCTTCGCTTCGTCCAAGCCGTGGTAAACCGCGTTTTCGACGATCGGCTGAAACAGCAGCTTCATGACCGGCAAATCCCGGTTCGCCGGCTCGTCGGGCAGCGTGAGGAAAAACCTGTTGCCGTACCGGTAATTCAGCAGCGTCACGTACATGCCCAAATGCTCGAATTCTTTGGCGAGCGGGACCGTCTCCGAGCCCGCTCCGATTCCATAGCGCAGCAATTTGCCGAGCAATTGGGCCATGGAACTGACCTCCGCGTCGTCGCGGATGACCGCCGTCATCCGGATGGCTTCCAGCGTATTGTAGATGAAATGCGGGTTGATCTGGCTCTGCAGCGCGGCAAGCTCGGCCTCACGCTTCCGCTGGCCCGCCAAGTAGACGTCTTCGATCAACGATTTGATCCGGGACACCATCCGGTTGAACGCGCTGCCCGCGAGTCCCACCTCGTCCCGGCGTTTGACCGGGAACGCCACGTCCAGATTGCCCGATTGGACTTCTTTCATCACCCGGACGAGCGAGCGGAGCGGCCGCGTGAGCATGAACGTCAGCGCGATGGAAATGAGCAGCGCGAATCCGATGATCGCTCCGGCGGTCAGCAGCGTAAAGTCCCGGATCCGGCGAGGCTCCTCCATCAGGGCGCTCCGGGGGATCGTGACGAGGATTTTCCATCCCGTGTTTTCCGATTGCCGATAGATCGTCAGCACGGAACGGCCGTCCACGTCGGCATGGAAGCTGCCTTCCTTGCCCGTCGCGCCCTGCAGCAGCTCGCTGCGTCCGATGTTCTGCCCCAAATATTTCTTCTCGCTGTCGAATACGACCCGGCCTTCGTCGTCCACGATCAGCGTCGTCCCGTGCGTCACCCGGTCGAGGTCCTTGACGATGCTCTCGATCACCCCGATATTGGCGTCTACCGCGATCAAGCCTAACGTATCATAAGAAGTCCCGACGATTTCCCGCACGACGGTGAACACGTACCGCTTCGAGGAAGCGACGCCCGCCACCTCCTGGGTGCTGAGCAGCACCGGAGAGCCGCCGCCCTTTAGCGCGGCTTGCCGCCAAGTCTCGTAAACGGAGTTCAAATCGCTGCGTACGCTTTCGTTTTTCAGCACGTAGTAGGAATGCCCTACCTGTCGAACAGATAGACGGTGTTGGTGCCTTCTTTGATGTTGTTCATGAAATAAATGCTGTTCTCGACCTGCGACCGGATTTGCAGCAGCACCCGGTACTCGTCAGACAAGACGCTTTCCCCTCCGTTGTCAGCGCTTGCGGAATCCGGCGCCGGCCGGTTTTCGTAGAAGCGGTTCGAAAGCTTGAGGCCGTCCTGGATCTGGGTCACGTAGGAGGGGATGATCGATATTTTCTTCATGTCTTCCATATAATCGTCCAGCTTGCCGATCATTCGGTCCGACACTTGCGACATATACGCAACCGTATTCCGTTCGATCGATTCCGTATAACGTTCGGCCGACACGTAGCCGAGCCCGCCGATCGGCAGCACGATCAGGAACAGGAATACCGCGAGCAGCCGGCGCTCCATCCGTTCGGCCGGCCAAGCCAATATTCTCATCCATCCGCGAAACCAGGAAGTCATGCCGCCTAACTCCCCTCGATGTTTGTATCGTGATTGTAGCATGAAATTAGGCTAACAAACGAGAGAAAGTTTCGATCGATAAGGCGTTTAAAAGACGTACAAGACCCCGCGGCAATCGCCGACGGGGTCTTTCTCACCTAGGAACCCGGCGGTCAAGGCGCCCGAATCCCCCTTCGAACCGGATACGGCCTGTCCGCTGCCTTCCGCTTCGCGGCGGACCCTTGCCCGTTGCGATGCGCGATCTCCGCGGCTGCCGCGGACGAGGACGTCTCCGAGATTTCCCCGACCTTAAGCGCCAGTTGCAGCAGCAGCTTCGTCTCGGGATCGTCCAGGCGTTGCCCCAGCTCGTCCTTGATCCTCTCCAGCCGGTAATTGACCGTATTATAATGAACGAACATCCGCTCCGCCGTCTCTTTGGCATTGCAGCCGCATTGGAAATAGGTACGCAAGGTTTGCATCAGCGAGCCTTGGTTCCGAACGTCGAGCTCCTGCAGCGGCTGAAGATACAGCCTTCTGAATTCCGCCAGCTCTTCGGTTTCGAGCAGCCGGTACAGCAAGAAATACACGCCTAGCTCCCCATATCGCACGACGGAATCCTGCAGCCCGCAGATCCCCCGGACCTCCGCGGCTCTTTTCGCGTCCCGGTAGCTGTCCGGCACCGCATCCTGGTTTTCGGCGGTTCTTCCGAGGCAGAGCGTCGCTTGTTTTCCCTGCAGCACGCTCTGCATGCTTTGCCACAGCGCATCGATCGATTCCGTTCGTTCCGGAACGAACGTTTCCCCCATGGAGGGCGGAAAGGCGATCAAAACCGCAAGCTCGCCCTCCATCACCGTCCACCTAGCCTCCAGCGGCCGATTCCCGCCGTTCGAATGGAAGCGTTTGGCCAACCCCTGCAGCTCCCGCACGTCCGGCTGACGGTCCCGGAAGGACACCACCCCGACGAGATAGGAAGCGTTCGCTTGCAGCGGGCAGCCGCATGCCTCGGCGCGCAAGCGCAAATCCACGGCCGAGACCATTCGGCCGGCCATCCAGTCCTGGAGAAACTGGTCCACGTATTTGGCCTCGATGATTTGCCTGGCTTGCAGATTGCTGATTTCGAAGCCGATCAGACGGCCGGCCCAAATCAGCGTCAGCATATCCGCGACTCCGCATTCCTGCTCATGTTCCATCAAGATCAATAGATGGCCGCTGGCGATATCGTCCGTCGCTTTGGCGATCCGTACGCGCATGCTGCGTCCCCGGATCGGCAGAAAGCAGGTTTCCCGGTCGCGGTCGGCCCGCAGCTCCGCCCAGCCGGCTTCCTCGATCCCGGCGCAGAGCGCCTCCGCAGCGGGAGACGCCGTCCAACGGTCGCCCGGATCCAGCAGCGCGACGGGATGGCCGATCAGCCGTTCCAAGTGTTCCAGAAAAGCGGGAAGCCCGTCCCCGCGCAGCAGTACGCGGGACAGGCGTTGCACCCTGCCTTGGAGGACGGACAGATCCTTCGATTCCGAAACCAATACCCGCTCCATGACTTCCCTTACGACGTCGGAGAACGTGGTGCCGGGCGGCAGCTCGATCAAGGGCATCCCATACCGGTTCGCGGCCTCCACCGCGGCAGGCGGAACCGCGTCGAAAAACCGCTTCGTTTTGACGCCAAGCGCCACGACCCCTCTCTGCGCCAGCTCGGCGATCAAGGTCACGAGCACCTCCGGATCGTGTTTGAACGGGTAGCCGGTCGTCATCAGGAATTCGCCCGGTCGAACCCAGTCGACGACATCCGGCACTTCCATGACGTTGATTCGGGTGATGGCTCTCTCCAGGCCGGCATCTCCTCCGAGCATGACCGCATCTTTGAAATGGGGGATGTCGAACAGGTCGCGCACCCTAAATCCTTCATAATCCGAGGTTTCCATGCCGTGCCTCCTTCCCCCGGAGCTCGCCGAGCGACCGGATCCATTCTTCCGAACGGGCCGTCCACCCGAAGATGCCGCCCTGCTGCCGCACCATGCGGATCGCGGCTTCATGGTCGGCCGGATCGAATGCGGCGCAGGCATCCTCGAGCACCAGGCAGCGGAATCCCCGGTCGTTGGCCTCCCGCAAGGTGGTATGCACGCAGACATGCGTCGTCACTCCGCACAGGATCAGCGACCCGATGCCCCGTTCCGTCAGGAGGGATTCGAGTCTTGTCCGGTAAAACGCCCCTTTGCCCGGTTTATCGACGACCGTCTCGCCCGGGATCGGAGCCAGCTCGTCCAGGATCGCATGCCCCGGTTCCCCCCGAATCAGAATGCGCCCCATCGGCCCCGGATCTCCGATGCCCGCGCCTTGCCGCCGGCTTCTCTCCAGCTTCGCGGGAGGACAATCGGACAAATCCGGCAAATGCCCCTCCCGCGTATGAACGACCTGCAGCCCCGCGGCCCGGGCGGCGGCCAACACGCGCTCGATGACGGGCACGATGCGCCTGGCGGGCTTAATGTTGTTCCCCAGCCGTTCGCCGAAGCCGCCGGGGGAGCAGAAGTCGTTCTGCATGTCGATGACGACAAGCGCCGCCGCGCCGGGTTCGAACTCATACGGATAGGGGAGTGCCCGTTCCAACACCGCTCTGCTCCGTTCGCCTGCCATCTCCTTCTACCCCCCTGCCCGTTCCAGCGGTTTTTCCGTCGGGACGGGCACCTTCGTCGTCCCGAAAAACCGGTTGTCGGGCACGTTCTCCTCCACGGGCATAAAGATGCTGATCTGCTCCGTAGGCAGCGTGTCGTCGTTCACGACCGAGTGGATGACGCCGGCCGGCACATGGAACGTGTCCCCGGCCTGATACGATTTCCATTCCCCATTGCAGAGCAGCCGGACTTTTCCGACCGTAATATGGATGATCTCGGCCACGTCGTGGTAGTGGGGGAGCACCGCTCCTCCCACCCCGATCTTCTCCCACAGGACCGAACTGGCGCGGACGCCGAGGGCATCCGCCTCCGCGGCGGATACGATCTCCCGGTGGTACAGGTGTACGTGATCCGGCATCCGCGACCAAGGCATCTCCGAAGCGGATTTTACGACAGTCTGACGGGCCAAGGCCATGCCCCGTTCCCTCCTTCCACGGAACTTTTCCAACCCCGCGCCCGCGAGGAACGCGTCTTGCGTCACTTCGGGATGTTGCCGACGACGCCCTTGACCAAATAATCCATCGATTCCAGCTGCTCCACCGTCAGCGTCTCCCCGTCCTTGATTTTGACGGCGCCCGATTGATCCTCGATCGGCCCCTTAAACGGATTCAGCGTACCGTCCAGCAGTCCCTTTTTCTTCTCCTCGACCAACTGCTTCGCGTCGTCCGGAACGCCCGCGCCGAAATCCGTCAACCGCACGACGTCGTCCGCGATCGTGCCGCGGTATTTACCGTCGTACTTGCTCCCTTTGAACTTGCCCTCCACCGCCGTCTTGACCATATCGACGAACAGGTCCGACCAGTTCCAGACGGAGCCGGTAATCCAGCCGTTCGGCGCCAGGGGCGACGCGTCCGCATGGTAGCCCACGGTCTTGATTCCCGCGCGCTCGGCGGTTTCGATGACCGTCTTCGTGCAGTCTTGATGCTGCGTCAGCACGTCTACGCCGCCGTCGATCAGCGAGTTCGCCGCGTTAGCCTGCTGGCCGGGATCGCACCAACTGCCGGTGAAGACGACCGACGTCGAGGCGTTCGGGTTTACCGACTTCGCCCCGAGCTCGAACGCGTTGACGTTCAGCAGCACCTGCGGAATCGGCACCGATACGATGTACCCGAGCTTGCCGGATTTGGACATTTTGCCCGCCGCGACGCCGGCTAAATATACGGGCTGCCAGATCGTGCCGAAATAAGTGCCGAGATTGTCCGCCGTTTTCAAGCCGCCCTGGTGGAAAAAGACGACGTCCGGATGGCGTTTCGCGACGTTGAGCGCCGGATCGAGATGTCCGTAGGAAGTCGGGAAAATGATTTTGGCTCCGTCCTTGATCATCTGCTCCATGACGCGTTCGGCTTCCGCCGTCTCCGGTACGTTCTCCGCGCGCAGCACCTTCAGATCGGGAAACGCCTTCTCCACCGCCTCGCTGCCGAGGTATGCCGCCTGGTTATAGCCGTAATCGTCCTTCGTGCCGACGAAAATGAACCCGACCGCGGTGCCGCCCGTACCCGGAGCGGCGGATGCCGCCGGGGCGGAAGCCGGGGCCGACCCGGACGCTTCCGGGCGCTCTTGGCCGGAGCCGGGTTGGCTGCAGCCGCTTAGAACGGCTGCGAACAGCAGGACGCACATCAGGAAAATGCCGGCGAACTTCCTCGAACTCTTCGTTTTCATTGGTTTCCCTCCATGTATATAGACAATGGCGTGAAGCTCCGGTTACCCGCCCGCTTCGCCGCTAAACACGCGGCCCAAGCCTTCGGGCGTCGAACTTTGCCTTCTGCGTTCCACGAGAAGAAGCGCCGCGATCGTCAGCAGATAAGGCAGCATGAACAGGAAAAACGGCGAAATCGGCAAGCCCTGCTGCTGGACGGTCAATTGGAGCGCTTGCGCCGCCCCGAACAAGTAGGCGCCGAGCATGGCCCGGGCCGGTTTCCATGACGCGAAGATCACCAGCGCCACGGCGACGACTCCCCGGCCTTGGGTCATGTTCTCCACCCAGCTGTGCGTGTAGGCGACCGACAGCTGGACGCCGCCGATTCCCGCCAGGAAGCCGCCGGCCAGCACCGCCGCGCCTCGGACAAGCTTCGGGTTGATTCCGCTGGCGAACAGCACTTCTTCCCGCTCGCCCGCCGCGCGCAGCATGATGCCGAGCCGGGTTCGGAACAGCAGGAACCAAAGGCAGGGGACGAGCAGAATGGACAAGTAGGTCAGCGGGTCGTGCCGGAACAAAACATCGCCGAGAAACGGGATATCCGACAGCCAAGGAATCGGAACGGGATTGAACCCGACGATCCGTTCGCTGACGAAGCTGCGTCCGAAAAACGCGGTGATCCCCATTCCGAAGAACATCAGGGTCAGTCCGGTCGCCAATTGGTTGGCTTTGCGGACGATGACGAGGTAGGCGTGAATCGCGGCGACGAGCAGGCCGCACAGGCCGCCGGCCAAGGTTCCGAGCCAAGGGTTCCCGGTCCAGACGGTAACGGCGAAGCCGCCCATCGCGCCGCCGAGCATCGAGCCTTCGGTGCCGAGATTGATCACCCCGGCCCGCTCCGACAATAGTTCCCCTTGGGAGGCCAGCATGACCGACGTGCCGGACCGCAGCGCCCCCGCGAGAATATCCGAGAGGATCATCGCTTCCCCCTCCTTCCGGCGCCGAGCAGGAAGAACAGAACCAGGGCCATCAGGATGTGCACGGAGGAGGAAGGCAGACCCGAACCGATCTCAAGCGAATTGCCCGCCACCCCGATCATGCCGATCAGGAACGCCGTCAACATCAGCCGAAGCGGGTGGTTCCAAGCCATCCAAGCCGCCAGAAAACCCAGATAACCGTAATTGGCTCCGGTGGCGGGACGCAGCCGGCCTTCGATCCCGGCGATTTCGATCATGCCCGCGATCCCCGCCAGCATGCCGGCCGCCACAAGCACCCAGAAGTACATCGCGTTCAGCCGGAATCCCGCCCGTTCCGCCGCAAGCCGGTTGCCGCCCAACACGCGGATGCGGAAGCCGAATCGGGTTTTCGCGAGCACGAACCAGACGACCGCGGCAAGAGCGGCGGCGATCGCGAAGCCGACGTGCAGCCGGGTTCCGTTCAAAACCGGCAGCCGGAGCGCGGGGGAGATTTCCGGCGAGAAGGGCCAGTTGAACGACCCGGGGTCTTTGAGCAGGCCGTGCACGAAGAAACCTACCGTGAATGTGGCGACGTAGTTGAGCAGCAAGCTCGTAATCGTCTCATTGAGCCGGCCTTTCACCTTGAGAAAAGCCGTGATCGCCGCCCATACCCCGCCGCCGAGCGCGCCGGCCAGCAGCATCGCCGGGATCCCGATCCAAGCCGGAGCCTGGTTCAGATAGAAAACCGCGAACCAAGTGGAGAACAGGGCGCCGATGGCCAGCTGCCCTTCCCCTCCGACGTTGACGAGCCCGGCTTTCGCCGGCAGCGCGGCCGCTAGCCCGGTCAATAGGATCGGCGTCGCCTTGATCAGCACTTCCCCGAAACCGTACAGGTCGCCGAACGCGGATTTGACCATGGTCACATACAGCTGAATCGGATTGATCCCGTAAGCGGACAAGAACAAGCCGTAAAGAACGAACGGGGCCAGGACGATAACCGCCGTCCATGCCGCCGGCTTGATTCTCTCGCGCAGACGCAGCGCCGTGTCCGCGGGCACGAGGACGGCGCCGGTCGTGTCCGTTTTCATGCGGACTCTCCTCCTTCCAGCATCAGCCTTCCGATTGCCGCGGCATCGGTCTCCGCGGGACGAAACGGCCCATGCAGCCGTTTGCCCGCCAAGACGACCAGCCGGTCGGAAAGCTTGAACAATTCGTCCAGGTCCTCCGAGAACAGAAGCACGGCCGTTCCTTGTTCCGCCAGCGCGATCAGGCGCTGCTGGATCGTCCGGGTCGTGCCGATGTCAAGGCCGCGGCTCGGATAGCTCACGAGGAGAATCCGAGGTCCGCGGACGAGCGCGCGGGTCAGCACCATCCGCTGCACGTTGCCCCCGGACAGGCGGTCGGCTTTCCGGTCCGGGTCGGCGAGCGCCAACGCCTTGGCTTCCGGGCTCGCGCTCAGCCGGCTCCGGATCCGCGCCCAGTCGACGCCGAGCCGCTTTGGCGCCAGCGGATACCCGTCCAGCACCATATGCTCGAGAATGCTGAGACCGGGCACGACGGACTCCTTCAGCGGATCCTCCGAGACGAAGCTGACCCCCGCTTCCATGAACGCTTGGACTCCGCGGCCTTGCAGTTCCCGGTCTCCGATCCGCAGTACGCCTTGCGACGGCCGCCGCAGTCCGAAGAGCGTCTCGGCAAGCTCCCGCTGGCCGTTGCCTGAAATACCGGCTACGCCCAGGATTTCGCCCGCCCTCAGCGACATCTCCGCCTCTTGCAGCACCGTTTCTCCGTGATCCCCCTTGATCACGATCCGTTCCAACGTCAGAGCTTCGGGCTTCGGCGCCTCCGATTCCGCCCGCGGCTTGGAAATCGGCATGAGCTCCTTGCCGCCCATCATGGCGGCGATCAAGGAATCCCCGTCCGGGATTTCCTCCCGGCGGGCCGAATACGCCACCTGCCCGCCCCTCAGCACCGTCACCTCATCGGCGCACGCCATCACCTCGTTGATTTTGTGCGTGATCAGCAAGATCCCGTATCCGTCCCGCTTCAGCATCCCGAGCATGTTCAGGAACGCGTCGACTTCCTGCGGCACGAGCACGCTGGTCGGTTCGTCGAAGATGATCAGCCGCGTATGGGGGACCAAGAGCGTTTTGACGATTTCGAGCCGCTGCCGCTGGCCAAGATCCAGCTGCCACACCTCCGCGGCGGGATCGACCGCCAAACCGTATTTCGCGGACACCTCGAGGATCCGCTCGCGCAGCTCCTTGCGGCGGAAGCGCCATCCTTCCCGGGATACCGCGAGCGCGACGTTATCGAGCACGGTCATGGCCGGGATGAGCCGGAAATCCTGGAAGACCATCCCGATCCCTTTCCCCCGGGCTTTCATCGGCGGATGAAGGACCACCCGTTCGTCGTCCATGCGAATGAGCCCGTCATCCGGCGCGTAAACGCCGTACAGCATTTTCATGAGCGTGCTTTTGCCGGCCCCGTTTTCTCCCAGCACCGCATGGATCGAGCCGCGGCGGACTTTAAGGTTGACGCCCAGATTCGCCGTCAAGGAACCGAACCGTTTCGTCAGACCGATCGCTTCCAGGAGATAAGGGTTCGAGGACGATAGGTCAGTTGGTTCCATGAGCCCCACCACCATTAATGTCATTTTACATTACATTCATAAGACGATTTGTTTACATAAACGATTATATTACATTTCATGATGCGATTCTTTATGTTAGAAAAATATAATTTTGAGCGTTAAATTGTAATTCGCTTATAAACCTGACACGATATTTACACCAAATCAAAAAGAAACCTTCAAGCACCCGGTTTCAACGGGGGCTTGAAGGTTCCTCCGCAATCGCAATCCTAATCGCATCGTTTGGCCTGCCGTTCCGGCTTCCAGCCTCCGCGCGCCGTGATGTCCGAAGCCCCTGCGGCCGCGTAACTCTCGCACAGGAAGCCGGGTACTTCCGTTCCGTCCTCCAGCTCCACTTTGCCTATGCCCAGCGGGGAAGGGATCGCCGCGACGAACGGGCCGAATGACGCCAGCGGCATCTCCCACACTTCCAGACGGAGCGGGGAGCCTTCTCCGGGCCGCTTGACCAGTCCCGGCTTGGCCGGAGTCGTCGGCAATTCATACATCCGGTATTGACTCGAGGTGCGCGCTTCTTTGACGAATCGCGCCCCGCACGCTTCCATTTGCCGCTCGAGCGGGAACCCCCGCATATGCAAGCCGCATACCGCGACCAGAGTCGTGCCCGAAGAGACCGGAACCGGCTCCGCTCCCAGGTCTTCGCCCAGAAACGCCGCCGCCGCGCCGAACGCCAAATCCTCCCGGCCGGAAACGGAGAAGAACGAAAGCCCGAACGGCAACCCTTCCAGCGCCTCGCCTGCCGGTACGGCAGCCGCGCACAGATTCAGCAGGTTGCAGTGATTCGTGTACATGCCCAGCCGGCTGTTCGTTCCGATCGGATCCGCGCGGACGTCTTCCCTCGTCCAGGTGCCGCCGACGGTCGGCAGCGCCAGCGCCGCATCCCGCAGCATCCGGCCGACCTCCAGCTTGCGGGCCTGCA
This sequence comes from Cohnella caldifontis, assembly GCF_029360585.1. GTDB lineage: Bacteria > Bacillota > Bacilli > Paenibacillales > Paenibacillaceae > Cohnella > Cohnella caldifontis. Next base: position 28,951 of record NZ_JAQZSJ010000010.1, read on the forward strand.
GCAGATGCATCGCCCGGAATGCCGAAGCGGCGCCGAATCCGCGCGTCGCGCCGGAGCGCAGCACCTTCTCCGTCACCGGAAGAAGGCTGCCGGGATGAGATTCGACGAAATCGCCCAGTCCCGCCCACCGCTCTTCGACGAACGGCCCTTCATACAGCATCTCGGCCGCCTCGAGCAGAGGCTGGATATTCGTCGGGACCAGTTCGAAGCCTCGGGCAGCGAGTCTATCCAACGACCGGTTCCAAGCCTCCTCATAAGGCTCCGCGAAGGGACCGAAGAACGCAAGCCGGATATCCGGCACGAGGATTCTCATCGGCGGCCGAGGAGAGAGCGGCGGCGCGGCTTTCGACCAAGGATCAAGCGGATCCGGCCCCCGAACCGCCCGGTCCACCGCCAAGGCGTCGCCGAGGCGGCAAGCGAAAACGGTCACGCAATCCAGGCTTGCGCAGGCGGGAACGATTCCGCGGACGGGCCAGGCGCCCAGGCTCGGCTTCCAGCCGACGATCCCGTTCAGCGCGGCAGGCACGCGCCCGGATCCGGCCGTATCGGTACCGAGCGCGAAGGCCGCATGTCCGCGCGCCACGGCGACGGCGGAGCCGGAGCTGGAGCCGCCGCTGATCAATTCGGGGCGGAGCGCGTTGCGCGCCTCCCCGTACGGGCTTCTCGTGCCGACGAGCCCCGTCGCGAACTGGTCCAGGTTCGTCTTGCCGAGAGGGATGGCGCCCGCCGCGAGGAGCCGTTCAACCGCCGCGGCGTTCGCTTCCGGGACATAGGCAAAGTCCGGACAACCGGCGGTGGTAGTGATCCCCGACCAATCGATGTTGTCCTTGACGGCGAACGGCACCCCCCATAGCGGGCATGCCGCCGGGTCCATGGCGGACAAGCGATCGAGATACGGCCGGATCGCATCGTAATGGGGCGGCGTAATCCAGACGCGGAAATCGCCGTCTTTTTCCGCCCGCCGCACGATGGCGCGCACGACCTCGTCGGGCGTCCATTCCCGCCGGGCATAAGCCGTCCTCAGCCAGTCGATCGTAAGGATAGAAGGAAGTTCTTTCGGCACCGTCGCCGCCCCCTTACGCCTGATCGCCGGCCAGATGGCGCAGCGCCGGCAGCACTTCAGCCGATCCGGATACGGCGCCGAACACGCCGCCCTGCATGGTGACCATATGGAGAGCCGCCTGATGGTTGCCGAAATCCGTCGCCCCGGTGCAATCCTCCAGAATCAGGCACTCGTACCCGCGGTCGTTCGCTTCCCGCATCGTCGTGTGCACGCACACGTCCGTCGTGATTCCGGCGAGCAGCAAATTGGCGATGCCCCGCGTCCGCAAAATCAGATCCAGATCCGTCGCGTAGAAGCTCCCCTTGCCCGGCTTGTCGATGACGATCTCGCCAGGCCGCGGGGCAAGCTCCTCGATGATTTGCCAGCCCGGCTCGCCCCGGATCAAAATCTTGCCCGCCGGCCCCATCGACCCGATGCCCGCGCCGATCCGTTCGCTGCGCCAGCGCTTGTTCGCCGGAAGATCCGACAGATCGCTTCGGTGACCTTCGCGGGTATGGATGACGGTGAACCCGGGAATGGCCCGGGCGGCTTCCAGCAGCCGGGAAATCGGCTCGATCGCCCTTCGCGTGAGCGAAAGGTCGTAGCCCATCCGGTCCACGTAGCCTCCTTTTCCACAGAAGTCGGTTTGCATGTCGATAATGACCAACGCCGTGTTATCGGCCCTGAAATCCCCGTTATAGGGGAAAGGATATGGTTGTGCCTGGATGTACATAGTCCCATCCTCCCTCACGTTATTTTCATGTAACGTTAATTCGCAATCTTGTTACATTATATAACGCGAGTGAAGAGCCGTCATTGTCCATCGTTCATCGTGATGACCGGGAATTTTTGTGCCTTGCTCACAAGAACGCGTCAGTGGCCGGGGCTTCTCTCCTTGTTGGACTGGAACCTGATCTTCGCCGATCTCGTGCTGACCTCGCTGCCCGTGGTTATCCTTTATCTCTTCGCGCAAAGGTTCATCATCGGCGGCTTGACGGCCGGCGCGGTGAAGGGATAAGGAGCGCGCGAACGGGAAAAACCGCTTTTCCGACGGCTTCGCAAGAGCCGGGAAAAGCGGTTTTTTATCGTTTCAGTCAACGAACATATCGATGAACCTCCGCGCGCGTTTGGAAAGAAAACGATCCTTCAACCACACGATGCCGACTTCGGAGCGAAAGTCGGAATCCGTGAGTTCGTACGCGGCGATGCTGGCGAGAGGGAATGAAGCCGTAACCGACTTCGGCAAAATCGTGGCGCCGATACCCGCGGTGACAAGCGCGATAATGATGGAGACGCTGGAACATTCGCAAAGAATGCGCGGCGTTAAGCCGAATCGATGGAATTCCTTCACGACCGCCGCATGCATGCCGGTCGTCTGGTCGCTTTTTAACGTAATGAAAGGATACTTCGCCAGCTCGCGTAAGTCTAAGCCGGGCTCGGGCGACGGCGGACGCCACGATCCGGGGAGAATGGCCACGTACGGATCGGGAGGCAGCGGAAGGACGTCGTAATGTTCCGGAACCCCAGCCGCTTCGAAAGGGAGCCGGGCGATCACGAGCTCGATATTTCGTTTTTCCAGCTGTTCCCCAAGCAGGAAGTGGTCTCCTTCCCGGATTTTGAAGGTCACCTCCGGATATTTTCCCCGAAACCGTTCGATTCTCGGCGGCAGGAGCGACACGCAGGAGACGACGGATCCGACGGAGAGTACGCCTCTGATGCCTTCGTCCAATTCCTGCACTTCTTTCACCGTCTCTTGGAACTGTTGAAGCAGCAGCTCGGCTCTTTGGCGCAAAAGCTCCCCGGCATGCGTAAGCGTCAACCGCTTTCCGCTTCGATCGAACAGCGTGACGTTCATTTCCTGTTCGAGCAGCTTCATCTGACGGCTTAAAGGAGGCTGCTCCATATTCAATCGTTTGGCCGCGCCGGTGACTTGGCCTTCTTCAGCTACGGCCAAAAAATAGCGAAGCTGCCGGATGTCCATTTGAACCCCGCTCCTATCCCATACTTTATAGGTATATTTTATCGATAAAAAGAATATTTCCAATATATTTCCGGCAAGCGTATGATTCAACTAACCATCTGGAAGGAGATGACTGCCTTGCTTCAATCGATTTCCGTCGAACGGACGACAACGCCCAAACCGAAGCCGCAGGCGAATGAGTTGGGGTTCGGAAAATATTTTACCGACCATATGTTCATCATGGAATACGAGCCCGACCCCGGTTGGCACCGACCGCGCATCGTTCCTTACCAACCCATCTCGTTGGACCCGTCCGCCAAAACGTTCCATTATGGGCAAACGGTATTCGAAGGACTAAAAGCGTATCGAACGGCGGAGCAAAAAATCCAAATCTTCCGCCCCCGGATGAATATTCGGAGGTTGAATCTCTCGAACGAGCGTTTATGCATTCCTCCGCTGCATGAGAAGACGGTGCTCGAAGCCCTCATGCAACTTCTGCGGATCGACCGGGACTGGATCCCCTTCGAACCCGGAACCTCCCTCTACATTCGCCCTTTCGTGATCGCCACAGAGCCCGCTCTTGGAGTCGCGCCTTCTCGCCACTATCGGTTCATAATCATCCTCTCGCCCGTCGGCGCGTACTACTCGGAAGGAGTTCATCCCATTTCGATCCACGTGGAATCCCGCTATGTTCGCGCGGTTGCGGGCGGTGTAGGCAACGCCAAAACCGGAGGCAACTATGCCGCAAGTTTAAAGTCGCAGGAAGAAGCCTCCAGGCGCGGGTGCGCTCAGGTGCTTTGGCTGGACGGCACGTACCGAAAATACGTGGAGGAAGTCGGCAGCATGAACGTGTTCTTTCGAATCGAGGACACCGTGGTGACGCCGGCGCTCACCGGAAGCTTCTTGGAGGGCGTAATCCGCGACTCCGTGATCCGAATCCTTGACCATTGGAATATCGCCGTCCAAGAGCGGCCGATCTCCATCGATGAGGTCGTTCGGGCACATCGCGCAGGCTCCCTCAAGGAAATATTCGGCACGGGTACGGCCGCCGTGATATCACCCGTGGGAGAACTGCATTGGCAGGGCGAGAAATTGACCGTCGGCGACGGGACGGCGGGCGCTTTATCCGCCAAGCTTTACGATACGCTAACGGGAATCCAGACGGGGCGGTTGCCCGATCCGTTCGAGTGGATGGAAGAGGTTGGGGATTGAGAAAAAGCCCGAAAGAATGGGGACGGCCCGGTCCATACTAAGGAAATGCGGTTATCCCCAAAAAGAGTTGGAGTGTCGTGAGCGAAGATGAACGGTAGTTTACCTTTCCTCCCTTGGATCGGCGCGGCGTTGCTTCTGTTGCCGCAACAGGGGCAGCCAACGCCGGCCGATCGGCCGCCCGCGCCCGAACGCGCCCCCGTCATCGTGCACGCGGACCGCGAAACTTACTCGCTTCCCGGGACGTCCTTCATCGATCCGTACAAGTTCGGCCGATTGCAGAGCGATCTGGAACGCCGGTTGTACCAAGCCCCCGTGAATGCCCGGATCGGTTCTTCCGGCGCGATCGTGCCCGAACGGAACGGCTTCCGGCTCGATACCTCCGCGTTCGCCGAGCGGTTTTTCGCCGGGTTTTACGGCGGCGGCCCGTCCGCGTTTCCCGTTCCGGTGCGGAAAACATACGCGGCAGTCGACAGCGAGCTGCTGGCCGGGTTGCGCGAGAAGCAAATCGGCTTTTACGTCACCTATTACAACGTCCGCAATCGCAGCCGCGCCCATAATATCGCCTTGGCCGCGCAAGCGATCGACAGCCGGGTCGTATTTCCCGGCGAATCGTTCTCGTTTAACGAAACGGTTGGCATCCGCACGGTCGCGCGAGGGTATAAGCGCGCTCCCGTCATCGTGCGGGGGGAACTGGCGGAAGATATCGGGGGAGGCATCTGCCAGGTATCCTCGACGCTGTTCAACGCCGCCGACCGCGCCGGGCTTTCGATCGTCTCCCGGTACTCCCACAGCCGGCACGTCCCGTACGTGCCGCCCGGGCGCGACGCGACGGTGAGCTGGGGCGGTCCGGATTTCGCGTTCCGCAACCTTTACAATCAGCCGGTCCTGATCCGGGCTTATGCGGGCGGAGGCGCGATGCGCGTCGCGATCTACTCCTCGGACGTGATCGCGTATAAGCCGCGGAGCGTGCCGAGCATGAACAAAGAGCTTCCCGAAGAAGTATCGATCGAATCCCATCCGGCTTACGACAAACCGGCACGTTGACCGACTTCGAGCCCGATGATCCGGTCCATCTCGCGGTCGCGGGCGCTTAAGAGAAGAATCGGGATATTTCTCTCGTTGCCCAGCCGCCGGCACACTTCGAGGCCGTCCATCCCGGGCATCATGATGTCGAGGATGAGAGAGTCGACGTGCTTGTCCATCATCGCCTGCAGAGCCTGCTTTCCGTCATAGGCGCACAATACGCCGAAATTTTCGCGTTCCAGCTCATCCGCGATCATTCGGACGATTTCGCGGCTGTCGTCCGCCACGAGAACGGTGTTCCTCATCGGGTTTGCCCCTCCGCCAACCGACTTGTTTCTACCAAAATAACACAATTCGTCCGGAAATGGTGCCGTTGTTTCCCTGTCCATGATAGCGGCAAGATCTGAAATAAAAATAAAAAGACATGAAGGGCGAGCCTTCATGTCGGAGGAAAGATCAAATTAATCTTGCCGTTTGGAGCATGTCCATGACCATCTTCGCCGTTTCGGCCCGGGTAACGACCGCCTTCGGCCGCGCCATGCCTTTCGCGTCGCCTTGTACGATGCCGCTGGCAACGCATATTTCCGCGGACGATTGCGCCCATGCGGAGAATTGCTCCGCGTCGATAAACTTCGCAAGAGCCGCATTCGATGCGCCTGGCGCTTTCGTGGCCGCTGGGTGCCCAGCCAACTTCAATGCCTTTACGATGGCGACCATCGCTTCTTCTCGCGTAATGGTTCTCCCGGGGAGGAAATCGTTGCCCGGGTATCCGGTCATCAAGCCGTAAGCGAACGCGGTGTTGACCGAATCGGCGAACCAATCGCCCGTTTTCACGTCCTTGAATCCATTGGCTTGGCCGCTCTCTTCCTTCAACCCGAGCGCGCGCACGAGGATGGCGGCGAATTCCGCCCTTGAAATGGCCTTGTCCGGCGCGAAGCGACTGTCGTCCATCCCTTCGACGACGAGACGGGAACCCATCTCGTTCGCATAGGCCCGGGACCAATGCTTCTCTACGTCCTCGAACGTTTTCGGATGCCAAATGACGCTATAGGTGCTGTTGGTTAGACTGTTGATGATCGCGTAGTAGTTTCCGTCTTCTTGGACGACTTTCGTCGGTACGTGGCGAATGTTTCCGTTCGGTTCCAATACGATGCCCGTCGTGATTTTCGCCGGGTCGACGCCGTCGGGTATCCGCATTCTGCGTTCGACATAGGCGTTGAACCGGCTGACTTCTACCTGGCGGCCCCCGTAAGTGGCCGTTACGGTGAAGTCCAGCGGAGACGCGACGACGGCGAAGCCCCCCGCCGCTGCCGAATCCTTCATCAACCGAGCCTTGGCGTCCGAGCTCGCGGCGATTTCGATGCGAATCTTGATATCCTGGAGTCGGTCCGCGGTCCCCAACTTGCCGGAAATCGCGTCGATATTGATTTCATTTGCGGGCAGCGTATAGGCAGCTTCAAGGGTCTGAATTTCAAGTACTGCCGCATGATTCTCCATGTTCTTCACCATCTGGCCGTTCAATTCGCCGACGACCGCGTCATAATCGCGTTTCACGGGAATCACGACGACGGCGCCCGTACCTTCGCGCCGCAGTTTCTCGTCCAGCTTCGTCGGATCGATCGCGACCGTGACGGTCGACTTCCCGTCGTTATGGGACACGGTGGCCGTCGCGGACTTCTCCTCGATTTTGCCGTTTACGATAATTTCGACGCCTGTCTCTTCGACTTGCGCCGGTGATGCAGCGGGTGCTTCCGGTGTCGACGTTGACGGTGCGGGAGTCGGAATCGCCGTTACCTGCAGCGTAACGGTTGCAGGAAGGAGCGACAAGTCGGTTCCGTCGCTTGCTTTCCATTGGAAGCTTGTCGTACCGGACCATCCGGCCGTCGGCACGAATTTCAAGGATGCCAATTCCGAAAAAGCGACTTCATCGTCGGCTTCGACTTCGGCGGTGCCTGCCCAAAGGACGCCATGATCGGGTAAAGATACGATTTTAATGTAATGAAGGGCGTTGGAATCGGCGTCCTGATAGGCGCCCGTGAAATCAGCCGCCGTAAACGAAATCGCACGATCCGCTTGACCGGTTTTCGTTATCGCGCTTACGACCGGCGCAACGTTGCGCAAGTTGTTCGTCACCGCTTGCGAGACGACATCCGCCAGCTGATTGCCTGCCGTATCCGCCGCGTTGCCGCCGGCCGAAGCGTAGCTGAGCGTAACCGTCTGCCCGTCCGACACCGGACCGTGCAGCGTGAACGTCAGCTCGTTCGTGCCGCCGCCGCTCACCGCGTCGATGGCGACCGTCTGTCCGCCGACGTTCACCGTAAAGCCTGCTGCATTCGTCAAGCTCACCGGTTCGCTGAAGCGGACAACCAGCTTATTCGGATTCGCGCGGTATACGCCTGCCGACGTCACCGTCGGCGCCGTCATATCGACCGTAATCGTACCGGTATACGTGGCGGCAGCCGTTCCGCCGTTGCCGTCGCTAGCCGAAACTTCGATATTCGCGTAGCTTCCCTCGCCGACGCTATCCGCGGCGACATCCCACGTCAGCGTCCAGGTGCCGCCCGTCGCCGACGCCGTCTTCGTCACGCCGTAGACCGCCGCCGATACGGTAACGTCATCATTGTCGGTATCGCTTGCGGTTCCCGAAATCGAAACCGATCCGCTTCCGTTCACCGCCTGATCGACGGATGGATGATCGATGGATACCGTCGGGGCATGATTGGCCGGCGGCGCTTGATCGGACATGCTGCCCGACTTGATGATGACATTCGAATCGGCAGCCGCGTCTCCTCCGTCCGCGATCGCGATTTTCATCGTATTGGGCACGTTCGGAATGACGCTGGCATCGATGCGGATGACGGTCGTTAACCCGTCCATCTCCGTGTCCAGGTGGGCATCGGTATTGTCGATAAAATAGCCGGAGTTTTTCGATCCGTTCACCGTGTTAATCGTGATCGGATCCGTTCCGATATTGGCGACGTTCTCGCCGTTCACGAAAAAACCGAACGCATCGTTGTATTCGGAATCAATATATTCATTGTATTCATCCGAAGAAAACACGAATTCAAAATACAGATGATCGCTCTCCGGAACAAACGTAAACTCAAGCACCGCTCCGTCTTTCGTGGTCGCACCCGCCAATGTATCCAATTCCGATACGCCGCTGGTGTTATATTCCTTGCTCATGAAATCGGGATTATTCGGATCGGTCCCTTTATGAACGTTAGGCCCGACGATGCCGGCAGCCGTGCCCGTGCTTAACACGATGCCGTCGTTGAAACCGATCGTCGAGGCGCCGCCGTTCATGACGCCGAATGCCGCCGCGGCGCCGGTCATCTTGGCGTCCGAGTAAACCAACCCGTTTCCGACCAATTCTTGAACCAAGGCGTTAGCTTCCGTGTCGCCCGCCGCGCTGGCGGGTACCACGCTGAAATCCGTCGATGCGCTCGCGGTGCCGCAAAAGCCGTAAAACATGGAAAGCAAGAGTGTGATCGCTGTCCAAAGAGCCAAGTTCCGTTTCATCTTCTCATCCCTCGTTTATGCGCCGTAAGGCCTAGTTGTCACTCCACTTCCCTGCCTTTCATCCTATTTGACCCCCCTGAACAAATACTGAACGAGTAGATTAATGTCGGAAAATGTAAAAGTATGTAATATCTTTACCCCTTATCCCCATCGACTTGTTAACCGAGTTAAAAAACGAAAAAGGGTTCCAGCCGGATGAGCTGAAACCCCTGAAATGGATAAGTATGGTGCGGTCGAGAGGACTCGAACCTCCACGGCTGTTACACCACTAGAACCTGAATCTAGCGCGTCTGCCAATTCCGCCACGACCGCAATTTCGCCCCCGCCCTTACGGAGCGGCAACGAAAAATATCATATCACGCGGCAATCGGCCTGTCAAACGCCAAGTTTTGCCAGGCGTATCAAGCCGCCTCGGCCGCTTGCGCGCGGTCCATGCTGCGGAACCCCGCCAGCAGTCCGAGGGCGCCGAGCGACAAAACGCCCGATACGACGAAAGGCAGCCAAGAAGTGACGCCGAGCAGCGACGATCCGAGCAGCGGTCCGACGATCCGGCCCAAGCTGTCCATCGAGGAGCTCAGTCCGGAGGCGGTGCCCTGGTCCACGGTCGTCTTCTGCGTGATCAAGGAAGTGACGCACGGGCGAAGGAGCGCGTTGCCGATCCCGAAAACGCAGAGATAGACGGACGCCAGCACCCAGCTCGTCGCGGTCAACAGCAAGAAGAATCCCGCCGCGGAGAACACGAGTCCGATCGCGATGTAACGGCCTTCCTGCCCCTTTTTCACGTGCCGCCGGACGACGCCTCCCTGCACCAGCGCGCCGACCAATCCGCAGAAGAAGAACATATAGCCCACCTTGAGCGGCGTCACGTCGAATTTTTCCATGCCGTACAATTGAAGCGTCGCTTCGAGAATCGCCAGGGAAAACGTGACGAAAAACGCCAGCGAATACAGGAACTTCAGCGGGCCCCGAAACGCCGTCCAGCGCGATACGCGGGGTCTGAGCCGCGCTTCCGCCCGTTTCTCCGGCGTGAGCGATTCCTTCAGCTTCAGCCAAGCCGCGAAGAACGTCACGAGCGACAGCGCGGCCGCGGCCAAAAAAGGCGTGTGGTGGGTAATCTTGCTGAGCAGGCCGCCGAACAAAGGGCCGAAGGTGAAGCCCATGCCGATGCTCATCCCGACGACGGCCATGCCTTTCGTTCTTTCCTCGTTCGTCGTTACGTCGGCCACGTAGGCCACGATGCTCGCCGTCACGGCTCCGGAGAAGATGCCGCCCAGGATGCGCGACGCGTACATCAGCCAAAGATGGTCTCCGGAAAACCCGAACAGAAGAAAGCTGAGGCAGAAGCCGAGCACGCCCGTCATGATGACCGGCCTCCGGCCTAGCCGTTCCGACAAACTTCCCCACACGGGGGACATCAAGAACGAAGCGAGCGAGTATAACGTCAGCATCAGACCCGTATGCCAATTGGCGGCTTCCGGGCTGACGTCCGCAACGAGCTGCGGAAGTACGGGTATAATGATGCCGAAGCCGACGAATACGGTGAACAGCATCAATCCGACGATGATCAACTTGCTTTTCACGAGCGGGACCTCTCCTCTGCCAGAATCGACCTGCAGACCGAACAACCAAATGGTAGCACACCCGCCGCGCGAGTACCAAACGGGAACGGGTGACGGTTTCGTGACAAACCCGATCTCGGTTGATTTCCCCCCTGTTTTTGCTATACTCTACCTTGTTCGACAACGATATAAGCCTTAACGGAAAGGCAGGGAGCCGCTTTGGACCATTCCCGCACCCCTTTATTCGACGCGCTTCGCCGCCATGCGGAGCGTAAGCCCGTCCAGTTCCATATTCCCGGCCATAAAGGCGGGGCCGGCATGGATCCGGAATTTCGCGATTTCATCGGCGAAAACGCGCTCTCCATCGACCTGATCAACATCGCGCCGCTGGACGACCTGCACCAGCCGGTCGGCGTCATTCTCGAAGCGCAGAAACTGGCAGCCGACGCGTTCGGGGCCGACGCCACGTTTTTCTCCGTTCAGGGCACCAGCAGCGCGATCATGGCCATGATTTTATCCGTATGCGGAACCGGCGATAAAATTATCGTGCCCCGCAACGTCCATAAATCCGTGCTTTCCGCCATCATTTTCGCGGGGGCCCGCCCGGTGTTCCTGTCTCCGGTGCGCGACCATAACCTCGGCATCGACCACGGGATCACGACCCGCTCGGTGCGCCGGGCGCTCGAACGCCATCCGGACGCCGCCGCGGTGCTCGTCATCAACCCGACCTATTACGGCATCTGCGCCAATTTGAAGGAAATCGTCGACTTGGTTCACGAATACGACATCCCCGTGCTCGTGGACGAAGCGCACGGGGCGTTGATCCATTTCTCGGACCAGCTTCCGATTTCGGCCATGCAGGCCGGGGCGGACATGGCGGCGACCAGCGTGCACAAGCTGGGCGGTTCCATGACCCAGAGCTCCGTCCTGAACGTGAAAGCCGGCCTGATCAATATCCAACGGGTACAGACGATCCTCAGCCTGCTCACGACCACCTCGACGTCCTACCCGCTGCTGGCTTCGCTCGACGCGGCCCGCAGGCAGCTCGCGCTGCGCGGCAAGGAACTGGCCGAACGGACGGTCCGACTGGCGCAGCGGACGCGCGCGCGGATTAACGAAATCCCGCGCCTCTATTGCTTCGGAGAGGAAATTCTCGGCGACGAAGCCACTTACGATTACGACCCGACGAAGCTCACGATCCATGTCCGGCATCTCGGCATCACCGGCTACGACGCCGAGAACTGGCTGCGCGACCGGTACCGGATCGAGGTCGAGCTCAGCGACATGTACAATATTTTGTGCCTGGTCACTCCGGGAGACGACGGCGAAGCGCTGGACCTTCTGGTCGAGGCCCTGCGCCAATTGTCGGCGGAGCATCAGGATGCTTCGGAGATCCGGGAGATCGCCGTGGAAATTCCGGATATCCCCCACCTCTCCCTCACGCCGAGGGACGCTTTCTACGGCGAAACCGAATGGGTGCCTTTCCGCGAGTCCGCGGGCCGCATCATCGCCGAGTTCATTTACGTGTACCCGCCCGGCATTCCGATTTTGCTGCCCGGGGAAGTCATTTCACAGGAAAACATCGATTATATCATCAACCACGTCGAAGTCGGCCTGCCGGTCAAAGGACCGGAAGACCGCACGATCACGAACGTGAAAGTCATCGTCGAGGAAACGGCTATCGAGTAGCGGGCCGATCCCGTCATTGCCAGAGTTTGGGCAACATGCTATCATGGGCGTGGAGGTGGCCTTCGATGAGCCAAAGCGCTTTCATTTCGCTTGTAGCAGGATCCGCAGTCAGCGAGATTACCCTCGACGGCGTCAAGGAGCAGCTTCGGGAGTACCGGGAACAGATGGAGCTCACCGGACGCCAGCTGGGCTGGGATTACGCCGACGCCGCGTTTCCTTACGAAATCCAGCAGAAACCGGAGGCCGAGAACAGCTGGTTCTATCTCAAGGGCAAAAATCCGCTTTACCGGAATATCGTGATCGGCGTCGCCCAGCGGGAGAAAGACGGAACGCCGGTTCCCTCCATCCAAGTCGTGCTTCCGGACGGAAGCACGCACGGGGACAAGGCCAAAGGCAACGAACTCTGCAAGTGGATCGGCAAACGGCTTCAGGCGGAAGTCCGAATGTTCAACGGCCGCACGATTTACTTCAATCCGCGCAAATAACGACGAAAACAAAAAAAGGCTGCCGCCCTCGCGGGCTCGCAGCCTTTTCTCGTCTTCCGGACGCCCGGTCCAGGCTTACTCGTCTTCCATGGCCGACAACGCCTCATAGGCCTGCATGACGCGGTCCCATTCTTCGTCGTCTTCGATATTGACGAGCACTTCCTCTTCCCCGTCTTCCTCGATGCGTAAAATAACGCCTTCGTCCTCCGGATCGTTGCGGTCGATCAGAACGGCGTAAGCGCGATCTCCGGTTTCAAACGTGGAAACGAGCACCATTTCGTGTTCGTTGCCGTCTTCGTCGGTGACGACCAGCACGGCGTCGTCGTCGTGGTCGTGATTGCAATTCTCGTCATGGACATGATCGCTCATGGCGAACCTCCGTTCCATCGGTGAATGGGGATTTCCCCCAGTTATCGTAACATGTCCCCCCTGCAGGGTCAAACCAAACGCCTTCCCGGTACCGGAAAGGCGTTGGCCGCGTACTTCGTCTTATTTGATGATGATGCTCTTCTCCGACACGACTTGGATGGGCGCGTCTCCGGTCGGCTTCATCCAGAAGCGGACGGTGTAACGGCCGGCCGAGCTGAAGTTATAGGAAATGTCCTTCGTGTTCAGGATGAAGTCTTCCTTCTCGGTCGGGAAGTTCTCGTCGCCGGCGTACCGCGCTTCGATCAATGTTTCCTCCCCGTAAGGATCGGAGATCGTGAACTTCAAGCTGGCGATATCGGTCGTCAGGCTGTCCACCTGGGCGTGCACGCGGAACTTGTATTTGCCCTTCGGCACGCCGATGAATGCCTGGTTGTCGATCATGGTAAACATATGGACGTTCGGCTTATTGATCGTGACTTTCTTCTCGCCGTTGTCCCAAGTGACGAACGCCTGAAGGGTCTTGGCCAGCGTCCCGACCGCCAAATAAGCCCGGTTGTCGATCAGAACCCCGTTGTCGTCCGCCCCCTTCTTATTGACGATCACCTTGATGTCTTGCGTAATGGACTCCGCGAACGCGGCCGTGCCGAATAGAAGCGTCAGCACAACGGCCGAAATCAGGACTTTCCGTATTTTCATACCGCAACCTCCGTGGTCCTCATGGCTCTGTACATGGTTATACCGGGCACGGTACGGAAAGTTGCGCGGAAACGCGGATTTTTTTGGAGCTTGTTCCCATGCGGCTTGGCCGGGCGTTCTATTTGGCCGCCGGAAGCGTGAGCACGCAGGGCACTCCGTTTCCTACGGCCCCCGGCTCGTTCATGCGGGCCAAATAGTTCAGCCCTCTCGTGCATGGCGTCTTGCAGACGGCGCACGTCTCGGACAGCACGATCTTCATTTGCGGCACCACGCGGCCGTCTCCTTGGGTGCTTTTCTTCTTCGCGGCTTTGGCTTTGGACATGAGGGTCCCCTCCCGGCGCATACGGTTCATCAAGCCACCATATGCGGCATATGCCGGAAGGGTGCTGCATTTTTTCCGCGGATGACGCGGTTTAGAAATCGTTCAGTTGTTGGATTTATTATACTTTTGCGGCGAGGTAAATTATGGTACATTTATGAGGGCGTTTGACGGAGTCAAACTCTCACTGCGATTGAGATGCCGCTCAAGGCGTTTTCGCATGCGGACAAGGGAGGTTGCGGCTTGAGACTGCAGATGTTGGGGACCGGCAGCGCTTTTGCCAAATCGTTCTACAACAACAACGCTTTGCTGAAATCCGGCGGCCGAACCTTATTGGTCGATTTCGGCATTACGGCGCCGAGGGCGCTCTTCGAGCTTGGAATCGGGTTCGACGAAATCGACGCCGTGCTGATCTCCCATATCCACGCCGACCATATCGGCGGCCTGGAGGAACTCGCGTTCCAGATGAAATTCATTTATCGGCGCAAGCCGATTTTATATCTGGAGGAAAGCTTGGTTACCCCGCTCTGGGAGCACTCGCTCCGCGGCGGGTTGGAACAGGAAGCGTTCCGGTCGCTGGAGGATTATTTCGAGGTCAGACCTCTTCGCGCAGGCCGTAAATGCGAGCTGCTGCCCGGCCTCTCGGCGGAGCTGGTGTTGACCCGCCATATTCCGAACAAACCCAGCTTCTCGTTTCTGTTCAACGACCGCTTCTTCTATACGGCCGACATGACGTTCGATCGCGAACTGCTGGAGCGTCTCGTGAACGAACGGGGCGTCGATACCATTTTCCACGATTGCCAGCTGCATCCCCCGGGCGTCGTGCATGCCGATCTGGCCATGCTGCTGACGCTGCCCGAAGAGCTTCAACGCATCATCTATTTGATGCACTACGGCGACGACCAACCGGCTTTCGTCGGCCGAACGGGGCGGATGCGCTTCATCGAACAGCACAAAATCTACGCGATCGAGAACGGACAGGTAGAGATTGCGGATCCGATGCGGTAAGATAGAGGGGATCTTGGCTGAAAGGACGTATGCATCTTGCTGACCACCTGGATCGTCTCCGGCGTCATTTTGATTCTAATCACTTGGTTATGCGTATGGGTCACCAACAAAGCGTATTCCAAAAAGTGGGACGAGGAATAATTTCCTCGTTTCTTTGTTTTTCCGGGTTGACTTGGGCGCTCACAGTTGGTATGATATCAATTGTCTCTGACGCGGTATGATCTCATAGCTCAGTTGGGAGAGCACCATCTTGACAGGGTGGGGGTCGCAGGTTCGAACCCTGCTGAGATCACCATTTTCTTACCTTCGCGCCGGATGTCGTCCATCTTCTTCGATCTCATAGCTCAGTTGGGAGAGCACCATCTTGACAGGGTGGGGGTCGCAGGTTCGAACCCTGCTGAGATCACCATTTTCTTACCTTCGCGCCGGATGTCGTCCATCTTCTTCGATCTCATAGCTCAGTTGGGAGAGCACCATCTTGACAGGGTGGGGGTCGCAGGTTCGAACCCTGCTGAGATCACCATTTTCTTACCTTCGCGCCGGATGTCGTCCATCTTCTTCGATCTCATAGCTCAGTTGGGAGAGCACCATCTTGACAGGGTGGGGGTCGCAGGTTCGAACCCTGCTGAGATCACCATAATCGCTTGCCGCAACCCTTCGCCTTACGAGGCGGAGGGTTTTTTCGTGAACAATAAAGAAAATACCGTGCAACCTTTTCCAAAAACCCCGCGTCCATGACAACGAAAAGCGGCACGAACCGCCTAACGATTTCCCGAGGAGGAAGATGACGATGAAATGGATTCGAACCAAAACGATGGTGTTGCTCCTGGCCGCCCTGTCTCTCTGCTTTACGCTTGCGGGATCGGCCTTCGCTTTCGGCGACGTCCAAGGCGACAAAGAGAAAGCGGCGATCGAAAGCCTGGAGAAGAAGGGAATCTTGAGCGGCGTCGGCAATGGGAAATTCTCTCCCCGGCAAACGATGACGGTCGCGAACGCGGTCGCGTTGATCGTCAAAGGCATGGACCTGAACATCGACAACATCCGGTTCATCATGGAACCGAAAGCCAGCGACTATTTCACCAAAGTGAAAGACGACGCCTGGTACGCGCAGGCGTTCATCGTGGCGTCCCTGAACGGGCTGGATATCCCGGCGGACATCAATCCGAACGGCAAGGCGACGCGCGAACAATACGCGCATTGGCTGTATAACGCCATCGCCAAGAAAGGCGACTTCGCCTGGATCGAACTCTACATGACGATCAAGGACGAAGACCAAATCAACAAAGATTACATGAACGGCATCCAGAAGCTGCTCATCGGCAAAATCGCGGCGCTGGACGATAAAGGCAGCTTCCGTCCGAAGCAGCCGATCACGCGCAGCGAAGCCGCCGGCATGCTGTACCGGGCGATCGAGTTCGTGAAAAACACGCCGCCGATCCCGCCCGTGGATCCGGAAACGTCCATTCTTTCCGACGTCAAACTCAGCACGGAGAAAGTGAACGACGACGTGCTCAAAGTGACGGTAACCGGAACGGTTCCGCATTTGGGATACGGTTTGGAAGTGGCCGGCATTTCGTTCCACGGCAATCAGGCGGTCGTCGACTACCGCCTCGTCATGCCGGACCCGGCGGCCATGTACGGTCAAATGGTCACGCAAGCCAAAGCGACGGCGTACGTCTCTTCCGCCTACGTGCCGGTGCTCGGCGCCCAGCAGCCGGCGGAATCGCGCAAACGGGAAACCGGCGACGGAACGAAGGTCGTTCCGATGGAAGACGGCTCCTCCGGCAGCGTTAGCAGAGGGTCGACCGTTCAATGAGTTAGGTTATGGCTGCTGAGGAGACGGAGCGAACCCGTCCACGCTGAAGCCGACGGCTCCCGGCTCCGGTATCCGCTTCCGGAGCTGCCGGAACAAATCGTCCGCGGCGCTTGGCGAGTACCACTCGCTCCATCCCGCTGCTTCGTAGGCTTCCGGCATGCGAAGGGAACGGCTTCGCCGCCCGGCGCTCCCGTCCCCGCGGAAAAAGTCGTCCACGATGACCCGGGGCGCCGTTTCGGCAAGCAGCTGCGCGAAGGCCGGAGAATGCGGCAGCAAGGGAGAAACCGCGATTTGCGACGCGATTCCCGCCTCCCTCAGCTCGCGGACGGCACGCAGACGGGCGGCGTAAGGCGGCGCCGACGGCGTCAGGAGGCGGCGGACCTCGTCCCGGTCGCTCTCGATCGTCATGCTGACCCGGACCCGTCCTCCCAGGCGCCGCAGCACGTCGATATCCCTCGTCACGAGGGGACTGCGGGTTTGCAGCAATACGAAATCGGGCGGCTCTTCCGCCATCGCTTCCAATAAAGATCGCGTCAGCTTGGCGCTGGCTTCAAGAGGCTGATAAGGGTCCGTTGCCGTGGAGAAAAACACGGTGACGGACCCTTTGCGTTTCGCCTTCGCGATCTCCCCCGCGAGGGCGGCGGGATCACCTTTCTTTGCCTCCGCCCAGGAGCCCCAGGGCTCCCCGCGGAACATCGCGACGGGCAATCTGCGCACGTAACAGTAGGTGCAGCCGAAGGAACAACCCGTATACGGATTAAGCGTATGGGTGTAGCCCGATACGTATCCCGAGGCCGGAGTCAGCCACCTCGATTGGCCCATTCGCCATTCCCCTTCCCGCTCGTTTTTGCGCTTACAGATCCGGAACGCGCCAGTCGATTTCCTGCTGGCCGGTCGCACGCAGGAATTCGTTGCACTTGGAGAACGGCCGGCTGCCGAAAAATCCGTTATGCGCCGACAACGGGCTCGGATGGGCGGTCGCCAGCACCCAGTGCCGGGAGCGGTCGATGAACCCGGCCTTCTGCTGGGCATGGCGCCCCCACAGGATGAACGCCGCCGGCTTCTCCCGGGCGCCTATCGCCGCGATAATGCGGTCCGTGAGCGTCTCCCACCCAAGGCCCTTGTGGGAGTTGGGCTGGCCATCCCGGACCGTCAGGACGGCGTTCAACAGCAGCACGCCCTGCTTCGCCCAATGCTCCAGGCAGCCGTGGTTCGGAATCGGGCAGCCAAGGTCGCTGCGCAGCTCCTTGAATATATTCTGGAGCGAGGGCGGCTGCCTGACTCCTGGCATCACGGAGAAGCTCAGGCCATGCGCCTGCCCGGGGCCGTGGTACGGGTCCTGACCCAGAATCACGACTTTGGTGTCGGAGTACGAAGTCAGGTGCAACGCCTGGAAAATGTGGTTCATATGCGGGTACACCGTCTGGCTCCGGTATTCCTCGGCCAGCTGTCTGCGAAGCTCCAAATAATAGGGACGGCTCATCTCTTCTTGCATAATAGGCTCCCAATCGTTGCGGAATACGGCGGGCATGGCATTTTGCTCCTTGCTTTGCGTTTTTATCGGCTTCTATTTTGGTTTCGCGTCAACCGGGTCAATCTCCTGCCTCGGAGTTCGCTTGCCGCGAATAACAAAAAACCTTTTCCGCTTCCACCCTTCGCCGAGTCCGGATGGAGCAAAAAAGGTTTCTTATGTATGCGTGGTGCCGAGGACGGGGGTCGAACCCGTACGGTGGTCACCCACCCCAGGATTTTAAGTCCTGTGCGTCTGCCAATTCCGCCACCCCGGCACGACAAAAACTAATATAGCACGCGAAGACCCGGCTTGGCAACCGCTTCGCGCAAGGAATTCCGACAAAACAAAAAAACCGCCATCCGCGGTTTCCGTTGCAAGCGAAATTTGCAGTTTCGCGACTATGCGGGTTGGTGGGCCCTGAGGGACTCGAACCCCCGACCAATCGGTTATGAGCCGACAGCTCTAACCAACTGAGCTAAGGGCCCTCGTCTCGGTCTCGAGAAAAGGTATTGGTTGCGGGGGCAGGATTTGAACCTGCGGCCTTCGGGTTATGAGCCCGACGAGCTACCGGACTGCTCCACCCCGCGTCGTCCGTCATGGCGCTCCAATCGCAGCGACAAAAAGGAGTATACCCCATGAACAAGCGATCCGTCAAGCGATTTGGGAAGATTTCGGATTCCTCTTAGGCGTTCCCGCTCCCGTCCTTCGAACTTTCCTGCTCTTTCGGCGCTTCCTTGGCGGGATCGGCCGTCTTCGCTTCGGGCTTGGCGCCTTCGGCCATCGCCATTTCGGCCAGCTTCTGCAGCATGACGTGCTGGGGCATATGCATGAGATGCTCCAGCGGGACATTCATGAACGCCGCCAGCTTGACGGCGGTTTCCGCGGAGATCGGCAGTCTGGGCATGTTCATCGCTCCTTTCGGCGGCGGGTGCGCCGTAATCAGCTTATCACAACCCTCCCCGTCCGCCAAGACCGACTAACAGGCGTTAGAAGCGCTGAACGCTTCCCCTGACCCTCAAATCCTCAGGGGATATACCGGACCCCGTACTTTCCGCTCCTCGAGCGGTAAACCTCGATTTCCCTGGGCATGTCGATCCCGTACAGCCACCCGTCGTTCTCCATCCGCCGGACGAGGCAGCCCGCCTGGAATTTGCTGTCGTATAACCGCAGCCAATACACCCACTTCATCGCTAGCAACCTCCGGATTCATCCATTCTATTCTGTAGAATACGCCGGCAGCAACGATTTGAAACGGGGGCGCACGGTCGGCTCCGATAAAAAAAGAAAGCGCGGGGACCCGAAAGTCCTTACGCGCTTCCTCGCCTTCATGAGACCGCGGTCAGCCGGCCGGCACCGCCATGGCTTTGCCCATCGGACCGCCGCCGCCTCCGTACACGTCGTCGAATACGCCGTCGATTTGTCCGGTCGGATTCGCCTTGATTTTCTGCAGCAAATCGTTGCCCTTCGTATCCATGTACTTGAGCGCTTCATCCACGGTCCGTTGCCCCTGGAAGACGGAATTCCACACTTGGCCGAACACGTCCTGGATCAGGTTCAGGTTCGGCCGTTCCCGAAGCAGCTTCTGCTCTTCCGGAGAACTGTTCGGATACGGAGCCGGCTGCATCTTCGTGAATGCCTCCACGTTGTAGGACATGCCTTCGCGGGTTTTGATGTAGTCGACGCGCGTCGGCATTTCGTAGGTGCTGCGGGAACGGAGCTTCGCCCATTCGTCGCTGTTCATGAACTTGACGAATTCCCAGGCGTCCTTCTCGTTCTGGGCTTTCGCGTTAATGCCTGCCAGCGAGCTGAGGTTAGTACTGACGCCGACTCCCGGCACGGCGGCGTGGAACGGGATGCTGACGACGTCCCAGTCCAGCTTGGAAATTTTCAGTTTGTCGGAATTGTCGTTCATCTGCTGGATGTCGTTGATCATGCCGTATTCGCCGATCGTCATGGCCACGCGGCCGTTCATGAACAAGCGGCCTTGGTACGGATTGTATCTCATCGGCTTGCCGTCCGTCGGCATGTCGACGTTCATGTCTTCCTGATGGGGGACGACGTGGGCTTTATACAACCCGTACACGGTATCGAGCAGGCTTTTCCATTGCGGCGTGTTGATCGTCATCTTCTCGGCGTTCTTGTCGTACATTTTGAGCCCGAGAGGAGCCGCGAAGTTCATGATATCGTACCAGTTCTCGCCGGATCCGCCCCATTGGCTGAAGGTGAAGCCGAATACGGCGTCTTTGCCGGTTCCTTTGGTCATCTGCTTCGCGAGCGCGAACACTTCGTCCCAGTTCATCCCGTCATGGGGGGGCGTGACGCCCGCATCCTGGAACAGCTTTTTGTTGTAGTACAGCGCGGAAGGCATGAAGGTCGGCGTCAGCGCGTAAATGTTGTTGTTCCCGGCTTGCTTGATGGCATCGATGACCGACGGCACGAACGCGGCGGTGTCGAGTTTGTCTTCCTTCATCATCGGATCCAGCTGTTTCAGCAAGTTTTCTTCCACGAGAGGGCTAAGCATGGACATGTCGAAAATCATCACGTCCACCGGGTTCGAGCCCGTCATGATCTCTTTGACTTTACCGAGCGTATCGGGCTGGATGTAGCGGCCGTTTTCGTCCATGTTCTCGAATTGCTGCTGGCTCCAGTCGATGGCCGGAACGATCTCGATGTCGATGCCTTTGTGGGAAAACTCGAACAAGTCCGTGTACTGCTGGCGGAAATACGATTCGTCCTGCTTGCTTCCGTACATCGTGCCGATGCGGAGCGTGCGCCGGTTGGCGGGATCGTCGAGATCCTTCGATTGGCTGCACGCCGCCAGTATCGGGATGAACAGGGACACGGCGAGGCCGGACAGCGCCCATCTGCGGACGCGGCTTGCGTTCTTTTTCATGCGGTTTCTTCTCCCTCCAAGGATTTGGGTGCGCGGATGACGATTTTGTCTCCGTCGATCTCCATGCTGGCTTTGTCGCCGATGGACAGGGCTTGCAAATATTCCTTCGGCACCTGCAGGCGGCCGACCCGGTCCACGACGACGAACGCTTCGTGCACTTCCTCCAGCGACCGGCCCCCCTCCGCCGGAACCGACAAGTCAAGATTCGGATTTCGCTTGATGAACTCGGTGCTGGTCAAGCCGTCGCGGATGGCGACCACGCGGTCCACCTTGCCGGCCAGCGCCAGATCGTGCGTGACGATCACGACCGTAACGCCCAGCTCGCGGTTGAATTTCCGGAAAATGTCCATGATCATGTCGGACGTGCGCGTGTCGACGGAGCCGGTCGGTTCGTCGGCCAGCAGCAGCTGCGGCCGGTTGGCCAGCGAGATCGCGATGGCGACCCGCTGCTGCTCGCCCCCGGACAGCTGCTGCAGCTTGTTGTGCATCCGGTCCTTCAGCCCGACCCACTCCAGCAGCTGCTTGGCGTAAGCTCGGTCCAGCTTGCCGGAAAACATCATCGGCGTCTCCACGTTCTCCAGCGCGGTCAGGAACGGCAGCAGGTTGCGGGCGTTGTTCTGCCAGATGAACCCGACGGTCTCGCGCTTGTATTTGACGAGATCGTCGTCGCTGGCTTTCAGCAGGTTCCAGGGGCCGACGGTCACTTGCCCCGCCGACGGCCGGTCCAGCCCGCCGAGAATGTTCAGGAGCGTCGACTTGCCGCTGCCGCTGTTGCCGATGATCGCCATCATCTCCCCGGCCTGCACCGTCAAGTTCAGGCCTTGCAGGGCGACGACCTCGAGATCGTCGGTTTTGTAAATTTTGACGAGCCCTTCGCAATGGATCACGGTTACCGCTCCTCTCCCAGCTTAACGGCTTGATGGACGCGAAGCCTGCGGATATGCCCGACGAGCAGGCCCGCCCCGATGAGCATCATCGCGCCGATCACGACGGACAGCCGCATCGTGTCGACCGGGGAGAACACGACGTGGAACGGCGGAATTTGCCGGGCCGAGTTGTCGGTCGTCTGCAGGAACGGCAGGAACAGGATGCTGGTCGCTTTGCCGATCCCGACACCGAGCGCGATCGACAGACCCGCCGTGAAAATTTGCTCCAGCAGCAGCATTCCGGTCAATTGCCTGCGCGACAAGCCCATCGCCCGCAGGATCCCGATCTGCACGATCCGGGAAGACAAATTGAAAAACCAATACAGCACGTAACCGGACAACGAAACGATGACCGTAACGATGAATCCGAGGCTGAGGATGCCGAACACGCCGCCGCGGGCGGGGTGTTTGCTCTGCGTCGCGAGCTCGCTGCGCATGTCGTCGACCTGCGCCAGCTCGACCCCCTTGCTCTGCAGCGCGGGGATGATCGGGGCCGTCTTCGCGTCCGGCTCCATCTTGAGCCATACGTCGTACGGGATCAGCGGCGCTTGGTCGTAAATGTAATCCAGGTTCGCCACGAGGAACGGAGCCTGATCCGGGAATTCGCTCGGCCAGTACGGCACGATGCCGATGATGGCGAATTCGACCACCTGATCCTGCAGCACCGCCTGCACGGTATCGCCCTGCTTCAAATCGAACCTCTTGGCGACGTTCGAGGAAATGATCGCCCCTTCCGGCACTTTGCCGAGCCAGGCTAAGTACGTATAAGGATTGATCGGGTACATGTCTTTCCGCAGCCAAGCGACCCGCGCGAAGTCGACGTTATCGATGCCCATGACCACGCCTTGGCCCGCGGTTTTGCCCGATACGCTGATGCTCGCCTTCGCCTGCAGCACCCGGGCGGCATGTTGCACGCCGGGCAGCGTGCGGAACACTTCGAACGGCGGTTCGTTGTAAATGATGCGGGTCGGGGTGGGCCGGTCCTGTTGGCCGCCGCTGCCTCCCCCGTTGCCGCCGCCGCTGCCGCCGTTGCCGCCTCCGTTATTGCCGCCGGAGCCCGAGCCGCCTCCGCTGCCCCCGCCCTGCTGGGGATCCACCGGGGCAAACTCCGCCTGCCCTTCCCAGACCGCTTTGACGACGACGTCCGAGCCGTATTTGTACAGAATCCGCTCTTCCGAGTTGAGCCCGATCGTCCGGGCGGCGGACGCGTTGTAGACGCCGAGGCCGATCGTCAGGATCAGCAGGATCATGAGCGGGTAATAGCCGTTCGCCGACCGGGACAATTGCGTGACGGTCAAGTAGAGCGGCACCGGGAGCAGCTTGCGCCCCAGCGCGTTGACCAGCTTCAGCAAGAGCGGGAACAAGCGGAGGAACACCAGTCCCGCCGAGAAGATGCTGAGCGCCGGCACGAAGAACAAGAACGGCTGCACGTTCAGCTGGTCGGTCGTCATGCCGGTCTTGAAGCTCACCATCTGCCGTTCGTTGAACAAATACCAGCCGTAGGCGGCCACGCCGACCAGGACGACGTCCAGAAACCACTTTTGCCAGAACGGCGCTTTCTCCGTCCGTGCCATCTTGCGTTTGTGGTCCACGATGGACGTCCGGGTAAAGACGAGCGCCGGGATGACGGCGGCGAGAATGGCGACGACGACCGCCGCCAGCCCGGCCAGCACCCCGTCCGTCGTGAATCCGACCGGAATGGCTTTCCGGTTGACGAATTCGAGAAAGCCGTTCGCCGAACCGATGCTCTTGGCCATGAACCAGCCGAGGAACGGCCCGGCGATCAAGGCGGCCAACCCCAGGATCGCCCCCTCCAGCAGGAACAGCACGAAAATTTGCCGGGTGCTGGCCCCGCGGCTGCGCAGCACCGCGATGTCCGAACGCTGCTTCTCCAGCGCCTGCCGCGAATTCATCGTGATGAAGTAGAACACCATGGCGATCATCGGCGCGGCTAACGTGAACAAGAGCGTCTGGAGCTGGATGCTGCTGCGGCGGAATTCCGACAGCATCTCGGCGAACGAGATTTCCAGCCGGGTGTCGTTCGAGCGTTTGTAGACTTCGATGTCGATGCGGTTCAGCTCCGCGGCGAGCGGTGACAATTGGCTCGTCTTGATGTCGCGGAGATCGTAAGCCGTATACCATTTGACCGACTGCAGCGGCAAGCCCCGCTTCTCGGCCAGGTCCGTCAGCAGCGCCGGCTCCGCGATGAACAGGTTGCTCATCAGCGCGTCCAATCCCTGATACCAGTAAGGATCCGCCGGATTTTTCGGCTTGAACGAACCGACGATTTGCACGCGCAGCGTATCGTTCGAACCGCCGTACATCGGATACAGCAGGACGTCCCCGACGTGCAGGTCGTTGCGGAACAACGCCTCCTCCATCATGACGGCCTTGATCGTGCCGTCGGCGTCCGGATGGTCGGGGTACCACGTTCCCGCGACTTGTTCGACTGCCTCTTGAAGTCCCGTGAACGAGACCAGCGACATTTTGCGGGTCCGGCTCGGATCCACTTTCGTCGGATCCTCGGGCACCACTTCGGTCCCCCGGAGCGAGGAACTAATCTGAGCGGCCTCGGCCGGAAACCCGATTTTGCGCGGCACGTCTTCCTTGACGTACTGATCGACGCTGCGGAAAGCTTTCCAATCGGTCTTGCCGCCGACCGCCTGGTACGAGATCAGCATCGCGCCTGCCGGCAAGCCTTGGCTGTTCTCCTTGAGCGACTGCGCGACCACCCGCTTCAGCGCGCCGTCGGCGTAGATCGGGATGCTCGTCGTGAAGGCGACGGCCACCAGCAATCCCGCCAGCGTGCTCATCGTCAGCCAGCGGGTGTTCCACATCTTGCGGAATAGAAATCGGATCAGCGCGTTCATGGGTTATCGACCCACGACTTTCTGCCCCGGCGTCAGGCCTTGCACGATTTCGGCTTCGGTCGACGTTTCCTGCCCGACTTCCACGTCGACCTCCCGCTTCGTCCCGTCCGCCTCGACGACTTGGACGTACGTCCGTCCGCCGACGCTGCGCAGCGCGGCCAGCGGAATCACGACGGCGTCTTTCTTGCGGTCGAGAATGACGGATACCGACAGCGGAGTGCCGCGCTGAACGGTCGCCGGAAGCTTGGGAACGTCGATCAGCAAATAGTCGTCCAGCCCCATCGGAGCCTGCCCGCCGCCGTTTCCGTTGCCGTTGCCATTGCCGTTATTGCCGTCGTCCGGCACGGGCAGCTGCTTGACGGTACCGGTCAATTGCCCGACGTTGCCGATGTCGACCTGCACCTCCATGCCGACGGCCACCTTCTCCAGATCGTCCTTCGAGAGCGTGGCGCCGACGATCTTCTTGCTGGGGTCGGCGATGATGCAGACCGGATCGTACGCTTTGATCTGATCCCCTTCCTGGACGGAAACCGAAGCGACCGTCCCGTCGAATTCCGCCGTCAGCGTCGCTTTGGCGATGTCCTCCTCCAGGTCGGCCAGACTCTGACGATCCTGCTCGAACGCGAGCATTTGCTGCTCGAACTGGATCGGATCCGTTTCGTCCTTTTTGCGCAAAAGTTCCTTGATCGTCAGTTCCTGCTGCTTGATCGCCAGTTGCTTCGAACGCAAATCCTGACGCATCTGGTCGACGTCCAGCTCGGCGAGAACCTGTCCCGCCTTGACCTGGTCGCCGGATTGTATGTACAGCTTCTTCAGCCGTTTGTCTTCCAGCGTGAAATACATCGTCTTTTCCTTGGTGGACAAGACGCGGCCGGACCCGGACACCTTGGTTTCGAGCGTCTTCGTCGTCACCTCGTATTCCGGCTTCTTGGAAATTTGGGGAAGTTGGATCGCCGACAGATCTTCCTCCTCCGGCTCGCTGGGCAATAGTCCGCATCCCGCCACCGCGGCCGACAGCAGGACGAGCGCCAGCGCCCCCGCCGCGCGGCGTCCGAACCGCCTGGTCCTTTCCGGTTCACCCGTTGTCGACGAATACGCCGTCCACCATTTCATAGACATGGTCCGCTACCTCCATAATCGTTGGATCGTGTGTGGTCATGCAGATCGAGACGTTCTCCGTTCTCACGATTTCCCGGAACACGTTCATGATCTGCGCCGCCATCTGGCTGTCCAATTCCGCCGTCGGCTCGTCCGCGAGCAGCAGGCTGGGCCGATGGGCGATCGCCTTGGCGATGGCCACCCGCTGCTGTTCACCCCCGGACAATTCGAACGGGCGGTGCGACATCCGCTTGCCCAGACCGACCATCTCCAGGCAGTACGTCACCCTCGGCTTCCACTCCGACCGGGGAACGCCCGCCATGCGGAGAGACAATTCGACGTTCTCGTAAGCGGACAGCAAGGGCATAAGCGCGAAAGCCTGGAAAATGAAGCCGATATCCCTTCTGCGCACCTCGGTGCGGCGATCGTCATTCCATTCGTGAAACGGGCGGCCGCGAAAATGGATCGTTCCCTCCGTCGGGACGTCGAGCCCGCCCATCAGGTTCATCAGCGTCGTTTTGCCGGAACCCGAACGGCCTTTCAGCATGACCAGCTGCTTCGGAAACAACTCCAGGTTGATGCCCTTCAGCACCCGGAGCCGGGCGCCCCCTACGTCGAAGGAACGTTCCACGCCGCGAACCGACAGCAGCGGTCCGTCCGTCTCCGCGGCCGGGGCGCCATTCGGCGTTTCCCGCGCCGTACCGGCGTTGTCCGAAGCGGTCGCCGGCTTGCGCCGCAACCAAACGGGCATGGCTTTTCCTCCTCTAATCGGGAGTTTGACGGAGTCAAACTCTCTCCTTTAATCGGGAGTTTGACGGAGTCAAACTCTCTCCTCTAATCGGGAGTTTGGCGGAGCCAAACTCTCCCAGCTTTCTTCTTCATCCAATATAACGAGACCCGGCCGAAAAAAGTTACGAAAGAAATGAGGACTTTATCATTTTTTTAATGAAAGACCGACAGATTTCGCCTTCCGGCGAGAAAGCCTCTTTATAAGCAAGGGCTTTTTTGTGTATGATGAGGAGATAAGAAAAACGTAACGGAAGGCTGGTTGGTCGCCATGGAAGAAACGAAATCGCCCTCTTCGTCCAATTACATTCGAAATATCGTGATCGATGATCTCGCCGCCGGCCGCGTCAAGGAAGTGGTCACCCGGTTTCCGCCGGAGCCGAACGGCTATCTGCATATCGGCCACGCCAAATCGATCTGCCTGAACTTCGAGCTCGCCGACGAATTCAAAGGCCGGACCCACCTTCGGTTCGACGATACGAACCCCGTCAAGGAAGACGTCGAATTCGTGGAGTCCATCAAACGGGACGTCCAGTGGCTGGGTTTCGAGTGGGAAGGGCTTTTCTTCGCGTCGGACTATTTCGACGAAATGTACGAGAGAGCCGTTCTGCTCATCCGCAAAGGCCTCGCCTACGTGGACGACCAGAACGCCGACCGAATCCGCGAAACCCGCGGCACGCTGACGGAACCGGGCGTTCCGAGCCCCTGGCGGAACCGCTCCGCGGAGGAGAATCTCGATCTGTTCGCGAGAATGAAGGCGGGAGAATTCAAGGACGGCGAGAAGGTGCTGCGCGCCAAGATCGACATGGCCTCTCCCAACATCAACATGCGGGACCCGGTCATTTACCGCATTCTCCATGCCCATCACCACAATACGGGGGACAAATGGCGCATCTACCCGATGTACGCCTTCGCCCATCCGCTCGAGGACGCCATCGAAGGCGTGACCCATTCGATCTGCACGCTGGAGTTCGAGGATCAGCGGCCGTTCTACGATTGGGTCGTCCGGGAATGCGAGATGCCCTCGGTCCCCCGGCAATACGAGTTCGCCCGGCTGAACCTGACGAACACGGTCATGAGCAAGCGGAAGCTGAAACAGCTGGTGGAGGAAGGCGCCGTGGACGGGTGGGACGACCCCCGCATGCCGACCATCTCCGGGCTGCGCCGCAAAGGCTACACGCCGGAAGCGATCCGCTCCTTCTGCCGGGAGCTTGGCGTGAATAAAGGCTACGGCGTCGTGGACGAACGGATGCTGGAACATTTCATCCGCGAGGACCTGAAGCTGAAGGCGCTCCGCACGATGGCCGTGATCGACCCGCTGAAGGTCGTCATCACGAACTATCCGGAAGGGCAAACCGAATGGCTGGAAGCGGAGAACAACTCCGAGAATCCCGAGATGGGCAGCCGGCAAATCCCGTTCTCCCGCGAAATCTACATCGAACGCGACGATTTCATGGAAAATCCGCCGGCCAAATATTTCCGCCTGTTCCCGGGCAACGAGGTAAGGCTTAAGAACGCTTACTTCGTCAAATGCGAAGAAGTCGTGAAGGACGCGGACGGCAACGTCACCGAGATCCGCTGCACCTACGACCCCGAAACGAAAAGCGGTACCGGCTTCACGGGACGCAAGGTCAAAGGCACGATCCACTGGGTCGACGCCGCCCATGCGGTGCCCGCCGAATTCCGGCTGTACGAGCCGCTCATTTCGGACGGCGAAGAGAATGAAGAGGCCTCCTTCCTGGAAAAACTGAACCCGAATTCGCTTACGGTCTTGCGCGGGTTCGTCGAACCCGGCATGAAAGCTGCAGCCGGCGGGGACAAGTTCCAATTTTTCCGCCACGGCTACTTCAACGTCGATCCCAAGGATTCGGCGCCGGACCGGCTCGTGTTCAACCGCATCGTATCGCTCAAAAGCTCTTTCCAACTGTAAAATGAAAAAACGCCCCCGAGCGATCCGCCGCAACATTGCGGATCCCGGGGGCGTCTGTATCGTCGAAACGAACGAGGAGGTGCGACCATGTCTGCCCGAGGTTGGATCGGATCGGGTTTGCTGCTGCTATTGCTCATCGGGGGATGCGGATCCGGATCGACCCCGTCTCCCGCGGGGACGGCTTCTTCCCCCGTGGAGTCCGCGCCGGCCGGAACGACCGCTCCCCCTTCCTCTCCGTCCTCAGTTCCGTCGCCCAGTGCCTCATCGGATTCGGGAGCCGGCGAAGGCGGGGCGTCCGAATCCGGCGATGACCTCGCCCGGCTTGTACGTTCCATGACGCTGGAAGAGAAGATCGGGCAATTGCTGCTCGCCGGGGTTGAAGGCACGACGGCGGATGCGGCGGCCAGGCGGATGATCGCGGAGGATCGCGTCGGCGGCATCATTCTGTTTAAAAACAACCTGTCCAGCGGAGTTCGCTCCTCCGTGGAGCTGCTGAACGGCTTGAAGGCGGCCAACGCCGGCAATCCCGCTCCTCTCTTCCTGAGCGTCGACCAGGAAGGCGGCCGCGTCAACCGGCTGCCGAAGGACTTCGTGCCCATGCCGGCGAACGCGGCGGTCGGGAAGACGGGCCAGGCTCCGCTCGCGAAAGAGATGGGCGCCTTGATCGCGCGCCAACTCAAGCTGCTCGGCTTCAACACGGACTTCGCCCCCGTGCTGGACATCAACAGCAATCCGAAAAACCCCGTGATCGGAGACCGGTCGTTCGGCAGCCGGGCGGATCTGGTAACGGACATGGGGCTGGCGGAAACGGCCGGCATCCGCGGCGGCGGCATCATTCCCGTCGTCAAGCATTTTCCCGGACACGGCGACACGGCCGTCGATTCGCACCTCGACCTGCCGATCGTCCGCAAAACCGAAGCCGAGCTGCAAGCGCTCGAGTTGATTCCGTTCGAAGCCGCGGTCCAGTCGGGCGCGGATGCCGTCATGGTGGCCCACATCCTATTCCCGGAGCTGGACCCGGACGTCCCGGCCTCGCTGTCCGGCAACATCATCGGCGGGCTGCTCCGCGGCAAGCTGGGGTTTGACGGCGTCGTCATCACCGACGACTTGTCGATGGGCGCCATCGCCAAGCATTACGGCCTCGAAGACGCGGCCATCCGCGCCGTCTTGGCCGGAGCCGACGTGCTGCTGATGGCCCACGGATACGGGACCGAGCATCGGATCCGCGAAGCGCTGCTGGGCGCCGTCGGCGACGGACGAATCCCGGAAAGCCGGATCGACGAGAGCGTCACGCGCATCCTTAAGCTGAAACGGACTTACGGTTTGACCGACGATGCCGTTCCCGTTCCTTCCGCGTCGGATTTGCCAAATGCCGACATCCGACGTTGGCTGGCGGAAGTCAAGGCAGCCGGAAGATGAGGAAACCCGCTTAAAGAGCGCATTGACGATCCCGCCCCACACGTTGGAGCGAGTTGTGTAACTTTCTTACGTATCTCGCAGCAAATCCGCCGCGTTGGGGCGAGTTGTGTAACTTTCTTTCGTATCTCGCAGCAAATCCGCCGCGTTGGGGCGAGTTGTGTAACTTTCTTTCGTATCTCGCAGCAAATCCGCCGCGTTGGAGCGAGTTGTGTAACTTTCTTACGTATCTCGAAGCAAATTCGCCGCGTTGGGGCGAGTTGTGTAACTTTCTTACGTATCTCGTGGCAAATCCGCCAAGTTGGAGCGAGTTGTGTAACTTTCTTACGTATCTCGCAGCAAATCCGCCGCGTTGGAGCGAGTTGTGTAACTTTCTTACGTATCTCGCAGCAAATCCGCCGCGTTGGGGCGAGTTGTGTAACTTTCTTTCGTATCTCGCAGCAAATCCGCCGCGTTGGGGCGAGTTGTGTAACTTTCTTTCGTATCTCGCAGCAAATCCGCCGCGTTGGAGCGAGTTGTGTAACTTTCTTACGTATCTCGCAGCAAATCCGCCGCGTTGGGGCGAGTTGTGTAACTTTCTTTCGTATCTCGCAGCAAATCCGCCGCGTTGGGGCGAGTTGTGTAACTTTCTTTCGTATCTCGCAGCAAATCCGCCGCGTTGGAGCGAGTTGTGTAACTTTCTTACGTATCTCGAAGCAAATTCGCCGCGTTGGGGCGAGTTGTGTAACTTTCTTACGTATCTCGTGGCAAATCCGCCAAGTTGGAGCGAGTTGTGTAACTTTCTTACGTATCTCGCAGCAAATCCGCCGCGTTGGAGCGAGTTGTGTAACTTTCTTACGTATCTCGAAGCTAAACAGGGTTTTCCATCCGGCGGTAAAATGGAGTTAACTGAGTTTCGCCTACTCCGGATCATCGGACCGCATTTCCTTTGATCCGGATCATCCGCGTCTCCTTTGTTCCGGAATATCGGACCGCATTTCCTTTGTTCCGGATCATCCGCGTCTCCTTTGTTCCGGAACATCGGGCCGCATTACCTCGCCCCTGCTGTTTACGCGGGGGTTTCGTTTGTGCTACATTTTAGGCAATGCCTAACTTCTTAAGTTAGCGCCTAATACCCTACATGAGGAGCGATCCCAAATGCTCGTATGGCTGTTAAGACAGGTCATGGCCCAGAGAGGAATCTGGACGGGGGCCGCGTTGGCCCGGCTGCTGCTGGAAAAAGCGAATTACCGGCTGTCCCCGGCTTCGATCAGCGCCTTATTGACCCAGCCGCCGCGGCAAATGAAGGCGGAGACGCTCGACGCGCTCTGCACCGCCTTGGATTGCACGCCGAACGATCTGTGGGCGCATATGCCGACCCCTAATGGGAAAGGAGCCTGAGCAACATGGCCGTTAAACCGATCCTTCCGTTCGGGGACCCGATATTGCGGAAGAAAGCCAAGCCGGTCGAGGAAATCACGGAGAGAATCCTGAAAACGCTGGACGACCTGGCGGAAACGTTGTATGCCGCCGAGGGACGCGCCGGCCTTGCCGCTCCCCAAATCGGCATTCTCCGCCGACTGATCGTCATGGACTGCGGCGAAGGCCTGATCGAGCTGATCGATCCCGAAATCGTGGAAGCGGAGG
Organism: Cohnella caldifontis; assembly: GCF_029360585.1. Lineage (GTDB taxonomy): Bacteria > Bacillota > Bacilli > Paenibacillales > Paenibacillaceae > Cohnella > Cohnella caldifontis. The sequence continues at coordinate 60,709 of NZ_JAQZSJ010000010.1, forward strand.
GCGAGCAGACGGGAACGGAAGCTTGCTTGTCTTTTCCGGGCTACTACGGTTACGTGAAGAGAGCGCAGAAAGTCAAAGTCAAAACGTTAAACCGGCAAGGTGAGTCCGTCATCCTCGAGGGCGAAGGATTTTCGGCCCGCTGCTTTCAGCACGAAATCGACCATCTGAACGGCGTTTTGTTCGTCGACCATGTCCAGGAGCCATGGCTGTATCAAGAAAAAACCGGCGAAAAGCTCCCCCTGCTTGACGTGATCCGTCTGTCCCGCCAAGAAAATTGAGTAAAACCGCACAAGACCTCCTGCGGCCTCCATTTCGGCGGACGCGGGAGGTCTTGCGCTGAATGCGGCACCGCCTCTTTTACCGAGCCTCCACTTTCGCGCGCCGATACAGCGTCGCTCCGATCAAGTAGGCAACGACGCCCCATAGCGCCATGACGCCCGCGCCAAGCCAAAACTCCGTCGACGCGATTCCGCTGCCGTACACCATGCCGTCGCGCAGACCTTCCGCGAAATACGTCAGCGGCAACGCGTCCTTGACCGGCTGCAGCCAACCGGGCAAACTGTTCGTCGGGAAGAAGATGCCCGAGATGAACATCATCAGGAAGCTGGCGATGTTCGCTACGCCCATATAGGCTTCCAGCGTTTTGCTGAACGAGGAAAACAGGTACCCGAGCGCATTGAAGGCAAGGCTGCCGATGAAAAACGCGACGATCAAAGTCGGGACGTCGATGTGCAGATGCGCCCCGAAGAGAAACACGCCGATCGCCGCCAGGACGCACACCTGGAACACGCCCAGCAGGAACCTCACCAGCATGCTGGCCAGTCCGAGCAACCCCATCCGCACCGGCGTCATGCGCAGCCGTTTCAGGAGCCCCTTGCGCCGCATTTCCACGAGATCGACCATTCCGAACAGGCCTCCCTGCGCCAGCGCCAGCGCGATCATGCCCGTCATCAGGAAATCCGTATAGCTCAAATCCTCGCTGCCGGAAGTCACCGCTTGCATTTCCAGATGGAACGGAGGCGTCTGCACGCCGGCCGCCGCCAGGTTGGACTGCTGCACGACTTGCTCCAAAATGCCGCGGATCACCTGCGTCGTCGCGCTTTGCTCATTCTCCGTATTCACGACCAGCTTGAGGGACTGGGTTTGCCCGTCTGCCGGAAGGTAGATGACGCCGTCGACGTCTTTTTCTTTGATCCACTCGTCCGCCTGTTCGGCCGTCACCGGCGCTTCGGATTTCCACTCGAACACCGGAATTTGCCTGAGGCCCGACAGCATCCCGTCCGCTGCCTCGTTCCGCGCCGGTTGTACCACCGCGACTTTCGCCTTGAAGTCGCTGCCGTCATTGCCTCCGAATATCACCATGAAGATGGACATCAGAATGATCGGGAAAAAAATATTCCAGAACCATACCTGCTTCTCGCGGAACATCATTTTCAGAGTGGCCGCGAACAGCTTGCGGAACTGCTTGCTCCGGTTCACTCGGTCAGTCCCTCCATTCCTTGCCCGTAAAGGCGATGAAGACGTCTTCCAGGCTCATTTCGCGGATGGACACCTGTTCTACCCGGTACCCCCGTTCCTTGGTGAAGCCGAACAATCCGTAGAGCGTATCCTCCGGCTGCACCGACCAGAGCGCCAGATGGGCTCCTTCCCGGGAAGTCCGAACGACGCTGCCCGCGCTTTGGGCAGCCGATTCGGCCGCCGCGGCCGCCTCTTCCCCGTCCAGGAAGGACAGCCGGACTTCCCGCTCCCGCGTCAAGCGGCCGATCAATGCCGCCGGCGTATCCAGGGTGACGACTTTCCCTTGATCGACGATGCAGACGCGGTCGCTCAGCTTCTCGGCTTCCTCCATGTAATGCGTGGTCAGGATGGTCGTTTTGCCCAGCGCCTTCAGATTCAGCACGATGTCCCAAATATTGCGCCGGGCTTGGGGATCGAGGCCGGTCGTCGGCTCGTCCAGGAACACGATGTCCGGGTCGTTGATCATGCCCAGACCGATCGCCAGCCGCTGCCGCTGGCCGCCCGACAGCGATTTCACGCGTTTGTTCCGATGTTCGGCCAAATTGATCATGGCCAGCACTTCGCCCACGCTCTTCGCTTTCGGATAGAACGTGGCGAACAACTCCAGGTTCTCCTCGACGGTCAGCAGTTCGAACATCGCGCTGGACTGCGGCTGGATGCCGATCCGGTATTTGATTTTCTCGGCATCTTTGGCCCAAGTCAGCCCATCGATCGCGATCGTGCCCGCGTCGGGGGGAATCAGCCCTTCGATCATTTCGAGCGTCGTCGTTTTGCCGGCCCCGTTGGGTCCGATGATCGTGAATATTTCCCCCGCTTCGACCTCGAAGCTGATGTTTTCTACCGCGGTTACGGAGCCATACGTCTTGCGCAACCCGCGCGCTTCCAAAATCGGCACGTTCGTTCTCTCCCTCCATTTTCCAATTCCATCGCTATTGTACTTTACGCGTCCGGGAAACGCGACAGTCTTCGGATGGCCAACCGGATCGGTCTCGGGACGGAGAAAAAAGAAACCCGCCCTCGGCGAATCATTCGCGCGAGAACGGGCCTTGCTGCCGTATGGATTAACGTTTGCTGATGTACGCGTTGGCCGTCCGCATCCGCTCTTTGAACTTCCGCTCTTGGTCCAGCGCATGCGCCAGCTCGTTCTTGATCCGGTTGGAACAGGACAGGCACAGGCGGCCGGTTCGGGTCGGAGCCTTGCAGAGATCGCATTGGTCGGCGAGGTTGGGATAGTCCCCCAGTCTCAGTTTGCCGCTTCGGATCCAGCCCCGGATTTTCTCCGCGGGGACTTCCGCCGCCGCGGCCGCTTCCTCCGTATTCAAAAACCGGTTGCGCATCAGCGCGCGTTCCAATTGCCGATAATCGCGGTCTTCCATCGCCGAACAGTCGGAACAGAGGTTTCGCATGTTTTTCTGATAGATTTTTCCGCAGCTTGGACAGTGTTCCACGATTAGTTCATTCGGCATAAATCCGACCTCGATTCTCTATTTCTTATGGACTAATTCTATCACGAGATTGGGTAAATTTTCATCCATTATTTGCAGTAGCTCGACAAATTTTTCGAAAACTGAGGCAAAGGTCCTGTTAGCGCGCGCCGGGGCAAAAAATTCAGCGGGCGGCAAAACAATAGGCTCCCGAACGGACCGTTCGGGAGCCAGGGCACAGATTCGCATGATATTCGATTCGAGTTGGACGGAGTCTTTATTTCCCGAACGATTGGGGATCGCTGCGCCAAGACTGGAGCAGCTCCACGTCCTCCCGGCGGATCGTTCCCCGCGCAAGCGCGGTTTCGATGAGCGCCGAGTAGTTGGACAGCGTGTAAAGCGGGATATTCTCGGAGGCGAAAGCTTCCGCCGCCGCAGCGAACTGGTACGTGAAAATGGCGACGACGCCCAGCACCTCGCATCCGGCTTCGCGCACCGCCACGGCCGCTTTGAGCGAAGAGCCGCCCGTAGAGATGAGGTCCTCGATGAGCACGACCTTCTGCCCCGGCGCGAAATGGCCTTCGATCTGGTTCGTTTTGCCGTGGCCTTTCGCCTTGTCCCGTACGTAGAGCATCGGCAGATTCAGCTTTTGGGCGACCCAAGCCGCGTGCGGGATGCCGCCCGTCGCGATGCCGGCCACCGCTTCGCAGCCGGGAAATCGCGCCCGGATCACGGAAGCGAAGCCTTCGGCGATCGTCTCCCGTACGGCCGGGTAACTCATCGTGAGCCGATTGTCGCAGTAAATCGGGGATTTGATCCCCGAAGTCCACGTGAAAGGCTCATGCGGTCTCAAGGATACGGCCCCGATGTCCAGCAGATTTCCTGCGATTGCCGCAGCCAGAGCTTCCATGTTGGCGTTGTTCGTGCTCATCCCTCGGTCATCTCCTTCAAAATGGTATCGAACGCGGAGGCGGGGTCCTGCGCAGCCGAGATCGGACGGCCGATCACGAGGTAATCGGTTCCGGCCCGGACCGCTTCGGCGGGGGTCATGATTCGCGACTGGTCTCCGATGTCGGCGCCTTTCGGCCGAATGCCCGGCGTGACGGTGAGAAACGCATTCCCGCAGGCGTCCTTGACGGCGCCGACTTCATGCGGGGAAGCGACGACTCCCTGCAGGCCGGCTTCGCGGGCCAAACGGGCATAACGGACGACCGCTTCCTCTACGCCGCCGGGGATGCCGATCTCCCCGTTCAAAACGGCTTGGCTCGTGCTCGTCAGCTGGGTGACCGCGATCACGGCCGGGGCGCGTTCGGCGGCGCCGGCTTCGACGGCTTCCCGCACCCCTTCCATGGCGGCGCTCATCATGGCGAGGCCCCCGGCCGCATGCACGTTGAACATGTCGACCCCGAGCCGGCCGATGCTGCGGGCGCCTCCGCGGACGGTGTTCGGAATGTCGTGCATCTTGACGTCCAGGAACACCCGGAAACCCCGGGCTTTCAGTTCCCGGACGACCGTGGGGCCGGCGGCGTAAAACAGCTCCATGCCGACCTTCATCCAGCAGCCGGCGCCCTGCAGCCGCGAAGCCAGCCGCAAGGCGGCGTCCGCGTCGGGCTTGTCCAGCGCGACCATCACTTTGGCTGCCGCATCGCGTACCGTTAACTCGGCCATTCGTGAAAGCCTCCCTTTTTCCACCGCTTAGGATTTCATATAGAAGCCCGATCCCCTATCCGCCGGAAGCGGAGGGACCGGGCATCCAACCTTCGATTTACGCTTGGAACGCCGGCATCGGCTCGCTGGAGAACCGCAGGGCTTCCAGCATGTGGAGCAGCGCGCTTACGGTATCCAGGGACGTCAGGCACACGACGCCGTTCTCGACCGCTTCGCGGCGGATGCGGAAGCCGTCCCGCTCCGGCGTCTTGCCCTTCGTCAGCGTGTTGACGACGAACTGCGCCTCGCCCGTGCGGATCAGGTCGACGATGTTCGGCGAGCCTTCGGACAGCTTGTTGACGCGGCGCACTTTGAGCCCCGCGGCCTCCAGCGCGTCGGCCGTGCCGCCGGTGGCGATCAGTTTATAGCCGAGCCGGTAGAAGCCTCTGAGGATCTCGATCGCTTCCTCTTTGTCTTTGTCGGCGACGGTGGCGATGATGGATCCGGAGGTCGGGATCTTCATGCCGGAGCCGATCAAACCTTTGTATAGCGCCTTGGCGAAATGCGTATCGCGGCCCATGACCTCGCCGGTCGACTTCATCTCCGGCGTCAGCGTCGGGTCGACCCGCCGCAGCTTCGCGAAGGAGAAGACCGGGACTTTGACCGATACGTACTCGTTTTCCGGCCAGAGGCCTTCGCTATAGCCCAGATCCTTCAGCTTTTTGCCGAGGATCGCCTGCGTCGCCAAGTTGGCCATCGGCACGCTCGTCACTTTGGAGAGGAACGGCACGGTCCGGGAAGAGCGCGGATTGACCTCGATGACGTATACTTTTTCGTTAAAGACGACGAACTGGATGTTGACCAGGCCGACGGTTTTCAGTTCTTTCGCGATGCGGGTCGTGATGTCGACCGCCTGGCGCTTGACGGACTCGGACAACGTCTGCGGCGGGTAGACCGCGATCGAGTCGCCGGAGTGCACGCCTGCGCGCTCGATATGCTCCATGATGCCCGGAATAAGGACCGTTTCGCCGTCGCAGATCGCGTCGACTTCGATTTCTTTGCCCAGCATGTACCGGTCGATCAGGACCGGATGCTCCGGATTGATCTTGACGGCTTCCTTCATGTAGGCCAGCAGCTCTTCCTCGGAATAGACGATTTCCATCGCCCGGCCGCCGAGCACGTAGGACGGACGGACGAGTACCGGATAACCCAGGGATTGGGCCGTTCCGACCGCTTCGTCGACGGACGTCACGGTGCTGCCTTTCGGTTGGGAAATATCCAGCCTGCGCAGCAGCGCTTCGAACCGTTTGCGGTCTTCGGCCTCGTCGATGCTATCCAGGGAGGTGCCGAGGATCTTGACGCCGGCGCGGGCCAGCGGCGCGGCCAAGTTGATGGCCGTCTGCCCGCCGAACTGCACGATGACGCCGATCGGCTGCTCCTGCTCGATCACGTTCATGACGTCTTCGAAGAAGAGCGGTTCGAAGTACAGTCTGTCCGACGTGTTGAAGTCGGTGGAGACGGTCTCCGGGTTGTTGTTGATGATGACGGCTTCGTAACCGGCGTTGCGGATCGCCCATACGGCGTGCACCGTCGAATAGTCGAACTCGATGCCCTGGCCGATGCGGATCGGGCCGGAACCGAGCACGACGACTTTCGGCTTGTCGCTCGGCAGCACTTCGTTCTCGGTCTCGTAGGTCGAGTAGTAATACGGAGTGGTAGCTTCGAACTCCGCCGCGCACGTATCGACCATTTTGTAGACCGGGGTGTATCCCAATTGCTTGCGGTAGGCGCGGACGTCGTTTTCCGAAGTCATCGCGGCGGAAGCGCCTTGGCCTTCCTTGCGCAGCTCGGCGATCGCGCGGTCCGTGAAGCCGTACCGCTTCGCTTGGTACAGCGTTTCGGCCGTCAGGCCGGGTTCCCGGCGGATGACGTCCTCGAACCGGATGAGCCGCTCGATCTTGTCGAGGAACCACCAGTCGATTCTCGTGATGTCCTGGATCTTCTGCAGCGCCCAGCCGCGGCGGAACGCTTCGGCGACCAGGAACAGCCGCTCGTCGTCCGCTTTGGCCAAGCGGCCGCTCAGCGTCTCGTCGTCGATTTCTCCCGCTTCCTTGAGCAGCAGGCGGTGGACGCCGATTTCGAGCGAACGCACGGCCTTATGGATCGATTCCTCGAACGTGCGGCCGATCGCCATGACTTCGCCGGTCGCTTTCATCTGCGTGCCGAGCTTGCGGTTGGCGGACGTGAATTTATCGAACGGCCAGCGCGGGATTTTCGTGACGATGTAGTCCAGCGTCGGCTCGAAGCAGGCGTACGTTTGGCCCGTAACCGGGTTGACGATCTCGTCGAGCGTATAGCCGATCGCGATTTTGGCGGCCATCTTGGCGATCGGATAACCGGTGGCCTTGGAAGCCAGGGCGGACGACCGGCTGACCCGCGGGTTCACTTCGATGACGTAGTACTGGTAGCTGTGCGGGTCGAGCGCGAACTGCACGTTGCAGCCGCCTTCGATGTTCAGCGCGCGGATGATCTTGAGCGACGCCGAACGGAGCATCTGGTACTCGCGGTCGGACAGCGTCTGGCTGGGCGCCACGACGATGCTGTCGCCGGTATGGACGCCGACGGGGTCGATGTTCTCCATGTTGCAGACGACGATGCAGTTGTCGTTCGCGTCGCGCATGACCTCGTATTCGACTTCCTTCATGCCGGCGATCGATTTCTCGATCAAGCATTGGCCGATCGGGCTGTAGCGGATGCCGTTGGCCACGGTTTCGCGGAGCTCTTCCTCCGTGGCGGCGATGCCGCCGCCCGTGCCGCCGAGGGTGTAAGCCGGACGAACGATGACCGGGTAACCGATCTTGTTCGCGAAGTCTACCGCGCCTTCTACTGTCGTGACGATCTCGCTCTCCGGAACCGGCTGCTCCAGTTCCCGCATCAGTTCGCGGAACAGGTCGCGGTCCTCCGCCCGTTCGATCGCCGTCAGCTGCGTGCCGAGCAGCTTCACGCCTTCCTGCTCCAATACGCCGGCGCGGGCGAGCTCGACCGCCATGTTGAGGCCGGTCTGTCCGCCAAGCGTCGGCAACAGGCCGTCCGGGCGCTCCTGGCGGATGATTTGCGAGACGAATTCCAGGTTGATCGGTTCGATGTACACTTTGTCGGCCATGTTCGTGTCGGTCATGATCGTGGCCGGATTGCTGTTGATCAGGACGACTTCGAGGCCTTCTTCTTTGAGCGCTTGGCAAGCCTGCGTGCCGGCGTAGTCGAATTCGGCGGCCTGGCCGATGACGATCGGGCCGGAGCCGATAACGAGAATTTTTTTGAGGGCTTTATTTTTGGGCATATTGCAATTCTCCTCTCCGCGTCTCCGCCAATACCGCCTGCCGCGGCGGCTGCGGATGGTTCCGCTTGTGCTCGCGGATCATGTCCAGGAAACGGTCGAACAGGTAGCCGCTGTCGAACGGTCCCGGCGCCGCTTCCGGATGGTATTGCACCGAGAAGGCCGGGAAACGTTTATGTTTGAGTCCTTCGATCGTTTTGTCGTTGTTGTTGATGTGGGTGACTTCCAGCTCGGTCCCGGCAACGGACGATTCCTTCACCGTATAGCCGTGGTTCTGGGACGTGATGTAGCAGCGCCCGGATTCGAGCTCCTTCACCGGATGGTTGCCGCCGCGATGGCCGAACTTGAGCTTCTCGGTATCCGCGCCGCAGGCGAGGGCGAACAGCTGATGCCCCAGGCAGATGCCGAAAATCGGATATTCCCCCAGCAGCTGGCGGATCGTTTCGACGGCGTGCGGCACGTCTTTCGGATCCCCGGGCCCGTTGGACAGCTGGATGCCGTCCGGCTGCAGGCGGCGAATCTGCTCGGCGGTCGTGTCGTGGGGGACGACGACGACGTCGCAGCCGCGCTGGGTCAGCTCGCGCAGGATGCCGCTCTTGGCCCCGTAATCGATGAGAACGATTCTTTCCTTGTTGCCCGGGCTTGAGAACATATGCTTCGTCGAAGTGCGGGCCACTTGATCGCGCAGCAGAGACGAGAGGCCGAGGCGCTCCCGCAGCTCTTCCACCCGCTCCGTCCCGGTCGTCAGAATGCCTTTCATCGTGCCGTGGTTGCGGATAATCCGCGTCAACATGCGGGTGTCGATCTCGCTGATCCCGATGATTCCGTATTCCTTCATCAGGTCGTCGACCGATTCCTGGGCGCGCCAGTTGCTCGGCACCGGCTCATGCCGGCGGACGACGAAGCCGTGGATATGAGGACGTCCGGATTCGAAATCGTCCCGCGTGATGCCGTAGTTGCCGATCAGCGGAAACGTCATCGTGACGATCTGGCCGCAGTAAGACGGATCCGATACGACTTCCTGGTATCCGGTGATACCGGTATTGAAAACGACTTCCCCGACCTGGGCGCCTTCCGCCCCGAACGCGAGTCCCGTGAACAGCGTGCCGTCTTCCAGCAGCAATCTAGCCTGTTTCTGCATGTGTTTCCACTCCCCCCAAGTTTAACGGTTCGTGCCGCCGTTATCGGTCCAAACCACATTGCCTTCCACCATCGTCAGCGCCGGCCATCCGTACAATTTCCAACCCGCGAACGGGGTGTTGCGTCCTTGGCTGGCGAAGCTTGCCGGATCGACCTCCCGTTCCGTATCCAGGTCGATCAGCGTCAAGTCCGCCGGCGCCCCGACGTCCAGCGTGCCGTAGGGCAGCCCGAACACCCGCGCGGGCTCCCGGGTCAATTTGCCGAGCAGGAAGCCCAGCGTCCAGCGGCCGGTGCGGACGAATTTCGTATAGAGCAGCGGGAATGCGGTCTCGAGACCGACGATGCCGAACGGCGCCCGGGCCATCCCGCGGGCTTTCTCTTCCCCGCTGTGCGGCGCGTGGTCGGTCACGATGATGTCGATCGTGCCGTCCTCAAGGCCCCGAATGCAGGCCTCGACGTCTTTCGGCGTCCGCAGCGGCGGGTTCATTTTCCAATTGGCGTCCATCGAATCGGGGATGTCCTCGTCCGACAGCAGCAAATGGTGCGGGCACACTTCCGTGGTGACGTTCACGCCCACCGATTTTCCAAGGCGGATGAGGCGAATGGACTGCTCCGTGCTCACGTGGCAGACGTGGTAGTGCACGCCCGTCGCTTCGGCCAGCAGGATATCCCGCCCGACGTGGATCGCCTCCGACTCGTTCGGAATGCCCTTTAGTCCGTGCCGTTTGGCGAATTCGCCTTCGGTGACGGCCGCGCCTTCGACCAACGTATCGTCCTCGCAGTGGGCGATGATCGGCATGCCGAGCGCCTGCGCGGCGGCCATGGCGTTTTTCATCATCTGCGCGTTCTGCACGCCTACGCCGTCGTCGGTGAATCCGATCGCTCCGGCTTCCTTCAAAGCCGGGAAATCGGTCAATTCGCGGCCGAGCTCGTTCTTCGTGATCGCGGCGTACGGCAGCACCCGGACGACGCCTTCGGCGCGGGCTTTATCGAGAACGAATCGGACCGTCTCCGCGTTGTCCGTGACGGGCCTCGTGTTCGGCATCGGGGCGATCGTCGTGAATCCGCCCTTCGCCGCGGAACGCGTCCCGCTGGCGATCGTTTCCTTATATTCGAATCCGGGCTCGCGCAAATGCACGTGCATGTCGATGAAGCCCGGGGAAATCAACTTGCCCGCGGCGTCGATGACCTCGTGGCCCGAGGTGTCCGGCTTTTCCGCACCGGACAGCCTTTGCGCCACTTTGCCTTCCGCCACCCGGAGATGCAAGGTTTCCTTCTCACCGCTGACGGGATCGATGGCCGACGCGTTCAAAATCCAGATCGCCATTACGCAGCTACGCCTCCTGTTTCGTTTCGTCTTTCACGCTTGATGCGGCAACCCCGGTCATCGTGAATTTTTATACACTTTATTGTATACCTATGATGATGAGTTGTCACTTATTAGGGGTAAAAAATCGTCAGCTTGCATAAAGATTCACGATGACCGCCCAGAACCGTTGCGGCTTATGCTTCCGGTTCCAGGGGATGCAAAATTTTGACTTGGTCCGTGCCGTCGATTTCCTGCAGCGATACCCGTATTTGCTCGTGCCGGGAAGTCGGGACGTTTTTGCCGATATAATCGGGCCGGATCGGGAGTTCGCGGTGTCCCCGGTCGACCAGGACCGCAAGCTGGATCGATTGGGGTCTCCCGTGGTCCATCAAGGCGTCCAGCGCGGCACGGATCGTGCGTCCCGTATACAGCACGTCGTCGAACAGAATGATCCGCTTGTCCTGCGTGGAGGACGGCAGGCCGAGACCCGGTTCGGAAGAGCCGCTGCGGGGTCCGGCGGCCGCCCGTTCTTGCTCGGGGCGGTCGTCCCGGTAACGGGTGATGTCCAGCTCGCCCACGGCGACGGGCACCCCTTCGATTTCCAGAATCCGTTCCGCCACCCGTTTGGCCAAAAAGACGCCGCGGGTGCGGATGCCGATCAGCACGCAGCCTTCGATTCCTTTATTCTTCTCGAGCACTTCATGGGCGATCCGGGTAAGCGCCCGCCGGATCGCGGATTCGTCCATGATCACGCGGGAATCTTGCACATGGGCACCGCCTTCCATCGGCCCAACGGCCATAAAAATACCCCCTTGCGTCAGACGCAAGGGGGATTGCTCACAGTTTGACCCTACCTATGGACACGGCGATGCGGCCAGTCCGTTCCGGACGAAAGCCATTGCCGAGCCTAAGGGATGCGCTGCGCCGCCTTGCCAGTCTCACGGGACTGATTTAAAGGTGCGAATCGATCTCCTAGGATTATCCCACGCCGATCCGGGACTGTCAAGGCGTATAACGGGTTTGGGACGGTTTCCGATTAAAATTCGAATTCCACGTCGGTCAGGCGGCGCTTGATTTCCCCGATGACCCGGCGTTCTTCCGCTTCTCCCGGCGCGTTGAACGTAACCGACAGCCGGATGAAATGGCCGGCGTCGTCCCACGGCACGGTGGAAATCATTTTTTCGCGGATCAAGTATTGCGAGAAGTCCTCGGCGGTCTCGAACCGTTGGCCGCCTTTGATGCCTTTCGGCGCTTCGACGTAGAGGAAGAAGGAGCCCTTCGGTTTCTCGGCGCGGAACCCGATTTCGTTCAGCGCGGCGACCAGCAGGTCGTGCCTGCGGGAATACTTGGCCGAGATCGCCTCCGTGATCTCCGGATGCTCCAGGCCGTAAGCGGCGGCTTTCTGGATCGCGATGAACTGGCCGGAATCGCTGTTGTCCTTCACGTCGCCGAACGCCTTGACGATCAGCGGATTGCCGGCGATGAAGCCGATCCGCCAGCCGGTCATGTTGTACGATTTGGAGAGGGAGTGCAGCTCCACGCCGACGTCCTTCGCTCCCGGCACGGACAGGAAGCTGAACGGCTTCGCTCCGTCGTAAGTCAGCGCTGCATACGGCGCGTCATGCACGACGATGACTTCGTATTTCTTGGCCCACTCGATCACCTTCGCGAAAAATTCGACCGTCGCGGCGGCGCCCGTCGGGTTGTTCGGGTAGTTCAGGTACAGCAGCTTCGCGCGGCGCGCGATGTCTTCCGGGATCGCGTCCAGGTCCGGCAGGAAGTTGTTTTCCTTCGTCAGTTTGACGTTGTATACTTCGCCGCCGTAGTACTTCGTATGCGTACCCATGACCGGATATCCGGGCACGGTCATGATCGTGACGTCGCCGGGGTTGATGAATACCGCCGGCAGCATGGCCAGCGCCGGTTTGGCCCCGATCGTGTGGAGCACTTCCGTCACCGAGTCGATGCCGTCCACGTTGAATACGTTTTTCAAGTAACGCGCCGCCGCTTCCTTGAACGCGGGAATGCCGTTGTCGGCGTAGCCGCGGTTTTCGGGCTTGGCTGCCTCTTCGGCCAGCTTCGCCACGATCTGCGCGTCGGCCATTTCGTCGGGTTCCCCGACGCCCATGTCGATCAGCTCGACGTCCGGATGGGCTTGTCTGGCGGCCGCTTTGGCCCGTTTGATTTTCTCGAATTTGTAGATGTTCGTATCCTTGCCGTAGTCCGATCCGCCGATGCGTTTCGCGAACGACTCCTGGATGTACGTGTTCTGGTATTGTTCCACGCTCACTTTGTCCGACTCTCCTTCGTTTCATTCTGATGACTAATATGCCTGACCGGCTCCGGATTCTCCATGCATTATTTTGCCGAACATTTGCAGAATCCCGATGGCGAAGCCGGGGGCGAGGCGCGAGCACGCGCACAAAAAAGACGACAACGTAAAGCGCGCTTCCGCTTCGTTGTCGCCAATGATCAGATTCGGGTTGATGTAAGGAAAAATCGGATATCGCCGGCCGTTTTTCGAAAATTGGAGGGTGATGTACGGGAAAGTCGTACAGCGAAGGCCATTTTGTTCAAAAAACCGGGCGATGTACGAAAAAATCCGATATTGATGGTATCTTTGAGCGTTTTCAAGAGAGATGTACGACAAAATCGGACAACGATGCGCGCACTGTTGAGTCAACGCACCATTAAGCCTGTTTCGCAGGCTTAACCCCCGTAGCACTGCCCGTCTCTGACCTGTTAAGCCTGTCTCGCAGGCTTAAACCCTACGCTTCGTACCCTTCACGCACCATTAAGCTTGTCTTGCAGGCTTAATCCTCCCGATACGTACCCTTCACACACCGTTAAGTCGGTCTCACCGACTTAACACTTATTCTCTGTGCCCGTCGCGCACCGTTAAGTCGGTCTCACCGACTTAACGCTAATACTCCGTGCCTGTCGCGCACCATTAAGTCGGTCTCACCGACTTAACGCCAATACTCCGTATCTGTTACGCACCTTTAAGTCGGTCTAACCGACTTAACGCCAATTCTCCGTGCCTGTCGCACACCGTTAAGTCGGTCTCACTGACTTAATGCCAGTACTCCGTACCCTTCACGCACCGTTAAGTCGGTCTCTCCGACTTAATGCCAGTACTCCGTACCCGTCGCGCACCTTTAAGTCGGTCTCACCGACTTAAAGCCATAACTCCGTACCAGTCGCGCACCTTTAAGTCGGTCTCACCGACTTAAGGCCAGTACTCCGTACCCTTCACGCACCGTTAAGTCGGTCTCACCGACTTAATGCCAGTACTCCGTACCCGTCGCGCACCTTTAAGTCGGTCTCACCGACTTAATGCCAGTACTCCGTACCCTTCACGCACCGTTAAGTCGGTCTCACCGCCTTAACGCCACCACTCCGTGCCTGTCGCGCACCGTTAAGTCGGTCTCACCGCCTTAACGCCACCACTCCGTGCCTGTCGCGCACCGTTAAGTCGGTCTCACCGACTTAAGGCCAGTACTCCGTACCCTTCACGCACCGTTAAGTCGGTCTCACCGACTTAACGACAATACTCCGTACCTGTTACGTACCTTTAAGTCGGTCTCACCGACTTAACGCCAATACTCCGTGCCTGTCGCGCACCGTTAAGTCGGTCTCACCGACTTAACGCCAACACTCCGTGCCTGTCGCGCACCATTAAGTCGGTCTCACCGACGTAACGCCAACACTCCGTGCCTGTCGCGCACCATGAAGTCGGTCTCACCGACTTAACGCGTTCGGCGCGTTCATCGCGGTTCTGCCACTGCCGCGTTACCCGCGTCCCTCATCGCGTGCGCAAAATCGCGAGCGCATGCTCCATGTCCTCGGGAAGCGGCGCGGAGAACTCCAGGCGCTCGCCCGTCCGCGGGTGATCGAAGCCCAGCACGCCGGCGTGCAGCGCCTGGCCGGACATGCCCAGCGTCCTCCCCGCACGGCCTCCGTACACCGGATCGCCCACGAGCGGGAAACCGATGTACTTCATATGCACCCGGATCTGGTGCGTCCTTCCGGTCTCCAGCCGCAGCTCCACGAACGTGTAGTCCGGCGGAAACCGTTCGGCCACCGCGAAATGGGTGACGGCGCGTTTTCCGCCTTTTTCGGTTACGGTATACAGCTTGCGGTCATGCGGGTCCCGTCCGAGCGGCGCGTCGATCGTCCCCCGGTCGTGCGGGATGATGCCGTACGCGATGGCCTGGTACCGACGGGTGACGGAATGTTCCTTCAACTGGGCCGCCAAGGAAGCGTGGGCAAGGTCATTTTTCGCCGCCATCAGCAGCCCGGATGTATCTTTATCGATGCGGTGGACGATGCCGGGTCTCATGACGCCGTTAATGCCCGACAAATCGCGGCAGTGGTACATCAGCGCGTTGACGATCGTCCCGGAAGGATGGCCGGCGGCGGGATGGACGACCATGCCCCGCGGTTTGTTCATGACGATGACGTCCCCATCCTCGTACACGATATCCAAAGGGATGTTTTCCGGCACGATTTCCACCGGCTCGGGTTCGGGGATCGTCACTTCGACGAGATCGCCGGCCGCTACCCGCGCGTTGGGCTTGATCGCCAACCCGTTTACCGTCGCCAGCCCCCCGCGGATCCATTCCTGCACTTGGGAACGGGAGACGGCGGGATCCCCCATCGCGTCCGTGATATGCTTGTCCGCCCGCTCTCCGGCTTGCCCGTCTTCCACCGTCCATGACCGCTTGCGGTCCAACTCTTCCGAAGCATCCAAATCCCACTCTTCAGATGGGCTGCTCTCGGGTGGATTCTCCATTGTCATTCGATCGATTCTCCCGTTTGTTCGACAGCAGCGAATCCAGAATCACCAGCGCCACCCCGACGCAAATGCCGGAATCGGCAAGGTTGAAGACCGGGAACGTATAGCTGCCGAAATTGAATTGCAAAAAGTCGACGACTTCGCCGTACAACGCGCGATCCAGGAAATTGCCCAGGGCTCCGCCCAGGATCATGCCGAGCGCGACCAAGAGAAGCCGGCTTCCCGTCCGGTACGACCGCTGGACATACCAGATGATCGCTCCCGCGACGACCACCGTGACCGTAAGGAAAAACCACCGCTGCTCCTGCATGATGCTGAACGCGGCCCCGCGGTTGCGGATGGAAGTGAGCCAGAAGAAATTCCCCAGCACCTTGATTTGATCGTTCTCCCGAATGGTGTTGACGACGACCTTTTTGCTGACGTAGTCGATCAGGAACACCAGTGCCGCAATGGCATAATAAGTCCAAACGGGCCATACGCGTCGCTGCATGAAAGTATTCCGCCTTTCTTCGTATCTCCAACGTGTTGATTTTAACACATCGCCGGATACGTTGCCACGAACCGAGTCAATACCCATACGTGATCCGCCCCGCGGCGTTCGGCAAATTCCGTAAGTTTTGGCCGACTCCCCCTTGGGTCGCGGCACGTAAAACGGCATCGGGCGGAGAACAATAGAGGAAGAACGCAGGGGGGAGCGTTTGACTTCGTCAATACTCCCTGGAACGGAGAGAGTTTGACTCCGTCAAACTCCCGATTAAAGGAGGAACAGCCGTGAGTCATCCGTTGAACCCAGACATGCTGCACGAGCTTCGCCGGAGGCTGCTGCGGGACAAGAGCGACTTGGAGAAGCGGGTCAGCGGCAACGACCATTATCAGTTGAACGAATCCATGCGCGATTCGCTCGACGAATTATCCGTAAACGATAACCATCCCGGGGATTTGGGAACCGAAATGTTCGAGCGCAGCAAAGACCGGACGCTGCTCGAGCGGGACGCCTACCGCTTGGAGCGCATCGAATCCGCCCTGGAGCGGATGGAGACCGGCGAATACGGGCGCTGCAAGGAGTGCGGGGCTTTCATCTCCCCGGAACGTCTGGACGCCATGCCGACGGCCGAGTATTGCGTGGAACACGAGCCCCGGCAAGATACGTCCAAACGCAGGCCGGTCGAGGAGCGCTTCCTGCAGCCGCCGTTCGGTAGAACCAGCATGGACGAGAACGACCAGACCGCCTTCGACGGCGAAGACGCCTGGCAGATCGTCGCGAACTGGGGCAATTCCAACAGTCCGGCCATGGCCGAGGACAACCGGGTATTGGACTATGATTCCATCCATATCGAAGCGGACGAGAACGAAGGCTTCGTCGAGCCGATCGAAAGCTTTCTCGCCACCGACATCACCGGCCGCCGGGTATCGGTCGTCCGCAACCGCGAGTACCGCCGATATATGAATGCCGGCGAAGGGTACTCGCTGCTCGAGCCGGACGGGTACTACGACGAAAACGACTCGTTTAATACGGATTGATCTGCAACTGGCGCTGGACGATGCGGACGATATCGGCGATGTAGTCCCCGACGATCGGCAGGTTCAGTTTGCCGAGCGTCTGCAGCACCCAGACGATCGTCGCCGCGAAGAAGGTAAAGCCGAGCGCGATGCCGATTCCGCGCGTCAGCCCGGACAGGAAATTGCGCCAAATCAATTGCCACGGCCGGTTCATCAGGTTGATGTATTCGGCCAGCTGCGCTTTCTGCATATCCCGCGAAATGCGGTCCATCAGCTCCGCTACCCCGCGGAGCGACGCGGTCAACTCCCGGGCCTCCCCGTCCCTCGGATCAGGGACAGGTTCGGAATTCCCGTCGATCGGACGTTGTTCCTTTTCGGACAAAAGCGTCACCGCCTATTCTAACGGACTGTTCCTTTAGAATGAGTCGAAAAGCCGATCCGTAACCCTCGCGGGCACGAATCGGCTTTTTGCCTGGCAATGCGCGTTTCCAATTTTTACGCCTCGATCGACAGCCCGATCGTCTTGTCTCCCGCCTGCACCCGCTCCATGTCCTCTTTGAGGTCGAACGCGACCTCCCGAAGCAGGACGTTTTCGCGAAGCACGTGTTCGAACGCCTGGATCGCCGCCACCGTCTCGGCATCGGCGTCGATCGTGAGCCGGATGCGGGCCTCGATCGGCAGGTCCAGCTTTTTGCGGGTATCCTGCACGGCTCGGATCACTTCGCGGACCAGTCCCTCTTGCTCCAGCTCCGGCGTGATTTCCGTGTTCAGCGCCACGGTCACGCCTCCGCCGGACGCGGACGCGAAGCCGGACTTGGCTTCCTTCTCCACGAGCAGCTCCTCCAGCGGAATGTCGAGCGCTTCCCCTTCGGGGCTCGTCATCCGGAACGATCCGCCGGAGACGACCTCCCGGGCTTCCTCCGCCGTCAGCGATTTCAGCGCCTGCTGGATCGGCCCGACGTTTTTGCCGTACTTTTTGCCGCCGATCTTCAGGTTCAGCTTCATGTGGAAACGGACGAATCCGCTGTCGTCCGAGACTTGGGTGATGCGCTTGACGTTGAGCTCATCCAGGATGATCTCCTCGTACTTGGAAAGATCCAGGTCCGCGGACAGCGACACGAGCAGCTCGGACAGCGGCTGGCGCGTCTTGATGCCCGTCTCGTTGCGGACGTTGCGGGCCAGCTCCACGACGGCGCGGACCGCGGCCATGTCCCGTTCCAGCGCTTCGTCGGTGAGCGCCGGGTCTTCCTTCGGGAAGTCGGCCAAATGGACGCTCTCCCCGCCGCCCAGGTTGCGGTAAATGTCCTCCGCTACGAACGGAACGTATGGCGCGATCAAGCGGGACACCGTCAGCAGCGTGTCGCGCAGCGTATGGTACGCGGCCGCTTTATCGTCCGTCAGCCCGCTTCCCCAGAAGCGGTCGCGGGAGCGGCGGACATACCAATTGGACAGCTCGTCGACGAAACCTTCGATCGCCCGGGCCGGGTTCAGGAAGTCGTTGGCGTCCAGGCCTTTGCGGACTTCCCCTGCCAGCGTGTTCAGCCGGGACAGGATCCAGCGGTCCAGCTTGTTGTCCGACTTGCGGCGCGGATGCTTCTTTGGATCGAATCCGTCGATGTCGGCGTAGAGCGCGTAGAACGCGTGCGTGTTGACCAGCGTGTCGATGACTTTCGATTTCGCTTCGGCGACGATCGTCTTGGAAAACCGCTTGCTGTTCCAGGGCGCGCTGTCCGCCAGCAGCGCCCAGCGGAACGCGTCGGTGCCGAATTCGTCGATGATCTCCCACGGGTCGATGACGTTGCCTTTGGACTTGCTCATTTTCTGCCCGTTCTCGTCCAGCACGTGGCCGGTCGAAATGACGGATTTATACGGCACCTGGCCGTTGTACAGCGTGGAGACCGCCAGCAAGCTGAAGAACCAGCCGCGGGTCTGGTCGATGCCTTCGCAAATGAAGTCGGCCGGGTATTGCTCCCGGAACGTCTTTTCGTCCCCGAACGGATGATGGTACTGCGCGAACGGCATCGAGCCGCTGTCGAACCAGACGTCGATGACCTCGGGCGTGCGGTTCATCGTGCCGCCGCATTCGCAGCGCAGCTTCACGTCGTCCACGTACGGTTTATGCAGCTCGAGATCCTCCGCCACGTGACCGACGGCCAGCGAATGCAGTTCCGCGTGGCTGTGCGGCGCCTTCTCCTTGCCGCAGGACTCGCACACCCATACGTTAAGCGGCGTGCCCCAATACCGGTTCCGGCTGATGTTCCAGTCGACGAGATCCTCGAGGAACTTGCCGAAACGGCCATCCCGAAGGTGCTCCGGGTACCAGGCGATTTTCCGGTTGTTGGCGATGAGCTGGTCCTTCACCGCGGTCGTGCGGATGAACCAGCTTTCGGTCGCGTAGTAGAGCAGCGGCGTTTTGCAGCGCCAGCAGAACGGGTAGCTGTGCTCGTATTTTTCCTTGTGGTACAACAAGCCGCGGGCGGTCAAATCCTTGACGATGTCCACGTCGCAATCCTTGACGAAACGGCCGGCGAAGTCGGTGACTTCGTCGATGTACCGGCCGGCGTTGTTCACGACCATCAGCATCGGCAATCCGTGCTGGCGGGCCACCCGGTTGTCGTCTTCGCCGTGAGCCGGCGAAATGTGGACGATGCCCGTACCGCTGGCGTCGCTGACATAATCGGCGTCGACGATGCGGTAGGCGTTCTCTACCTTCGCGTATTGGAAAAGCGGCTCGTACGTCAAGCCGACCAGGTCGCGGCCTTTCACGGACCCCAGCGTCTCGTACTCGCCCTTCATGACCTTCTCGGCCAACGTGCCGGCGACGATGTACGTCTCGTCACCTTGGCGGACGCGAACGTAATCGATGTCCGGGTGAACGGCCAGCGCGACGTTGGCCGGCAGCGTCCACGGCGTCGTCGTCCAGGCGAGGACGTATTCGCCGCTGTCCTTCAGGCGGAATTTGGCCGTCGCGGTCAGATCCTTGACGTCTTCGTATCCTTGGGCGACTTCATGCGAGCTGAGCGTCGTCTGGCAATCCGGGCAATACGGGCTGACGCGGTGGCCCCGGTACAGCAGGCCTTTGTCGTGGATCGTGGCCAAGATGTTCCAGACGCTCTCGATATACTCGTTGCGGAGCGTGATGTACGGGTCGTCGAGATCCGTCCAATAGGCGATCGCTTCGGTCAGCTCGCGCCACTGGCGCTCGTATTCGAACACGCTCTCCTTGCATTTCTGGATGAACGGCTCGATGCCGTATTTCTCGATTTCCTGCTTGCCGGAGATGCCGAGCTGCTTCTCCACGCCCAATTCGACCGGCAGCCCGTGCGTGTCCCATCCCGCCTTGCGGATGACCCGGTAACCGGACATCGTCTTGTAGCGGCTGACGAAGTCTTTGATGACGCGGCCCAGCACGTGCCCGATGTGGGGCTTGCCGTTCGCGGTCGGCGGTCCTTCGTAGAAGACGAAGTTCGGCCGGCCGGCGCGGTTCTCGATCGATCTCCGGAAGGTATCTTCCCGGTTCCACGTTTCCAAAATGCGTTGCTCGCGGGCTCTGGCCCGTTCTTTGACGTCGATTCGGCGCATCCCGTACACCCCTTCTTTTCTGATCGCAAAATAAAAAAAAGCCCCGTCCCCCGAAAGGGACGAGGCGTGCTCGCGGTACCACCCTTGTTCCGCCGCTATGCCCGTTCGAAAGGCAGAGGGACGGCACTTGTCGGCCGATCGGCGATCGGCCCGCCCGGTAACGGCAGGCATCCGGCGCCCTCTACTGAGCCGCGGATCCGCGGGCAGGTTCAAGGGGCGTCTCGGGGACGATGTTCAGCCGGGTCCGAACGTTGGCTCGCAGCGGCCGCCAACTCTCTGGGATCGGAAACTCCGCTTACTGGTTCCCGTCTTCGACGTTTGCCATGTGCAATCTTATTATTGTTATACGGTTTGGCGCGCCTTTTGTCAAATCCTTCGGCGCCCGGCCGTGACGAGGCTGGGCATCGTTTCCGGTACGACGCAAAAAAACCGCCCAAGCGGATTTCTCCTCACGGACGGTTCCCCAGGCCGGTCCATCGTTCCGGCTTACGCTTCGATTTCCTTCGGCTCTCGCGTGTCGAGCGAATCCCAGCCGTCCTTGCCGAGCAAGTCGAGCTGCGTCTCCACGAGCGCGCGGAACCGGGCGCGGTAAATCGCGGCCTGCTTCTTCAGCTCCTCGACTTCCAGCGCGACTTTGCGCGACTTGGCGAGCGAGTCGTTGATGATCCGGTCGGCGTTCTTCTCCGCTTCCTTCACGATCAGCTGCGCTTCCTTCTTCGCGTTGTTCTTGAGCTCGTCCGCCGCTTCCTGGGCGACGATGATCGTCTTGCTGAGCGTCTCTTCGATGTTCGCGAAGTGGCCGAGCTTCTCCTGCATCGTCGCAAGCTGGTTCTGCAGCTCTTTATTTTCGCGGATCATGGCCTCGTAATCCTTGATGATCTGATCAAGGAACTCGTTGACCTCGTCTTCGTCATATCCACGCAGCCGCCGGCTGAATTCCTTGTTATGGATGTCGAGTGGCGATAATGGCATGGTCTTGCCTCCTCCTATATGCTTTCCGTTAAAGCCGTGCCTTCTTTACAAGGAGTAAATTCGACGGGACCCGCGAAAATCCTTCCGCGTTTCTACACAAATTTGCCGATTCGCACCCGGGTTCTGCCGCTTTTCGACAGCCCTTCGACTCCGACTACCTTGAACCGGCCGAAACCTTTCATCGAGACGACGTCACCTTCCCGCAGCGGGACCGACGGATCTTCCACGGTTTTCCAGTTCACCCGGCAACGGCCGGCCCGGATCGGCTCGACGATTTTCGCCCGGCTGAGCCGGTAGACGTCGCCGGCGATGCCGTCCAGCCGCAAAGAAGCGACCGAGACGGTCATCTCCTCCCATTGCGGTTGGACGACCCGCAGCTCCGAGAGCGGCATTACGGCAACGCGGACGTCCACCCGATGGGCCTGTTTCATATGCCCGACCAGGAAATCCCCGATCTCCTCCGCGATCACCGCATGGCAGCCGTCTTCCCGGACATGCAGGTCCCCGATCTTCTCCCGTTTGATCCCGAGTCCGAGCAAAGCTCCGAGATAATCCCCATGGTCCAATTCGGAAATCCGCCGGTCCTCGGACGAGATGTCCAGCACCGCGATGCCCATGTCTCCCTCATCCAACGCCCGATAGTCCGGCGCGATCAAAGCCCGCTTTCGCTCCGCCTCGGGGCTTCCGCCATCCAGCCTTACCGCGGCGTCCGGATGGCGATTCGCCAGCGTAGACAAAATAAACGCCTGGCGGGGATCGAGAAAATCGGTCCGCCGCATCTCATGACGCTCGGCGGCGCGCTCGACCCATTCCCAGGCGCGGTCCACGAAAGCTTTTTCTTCCGGGTGGAAATGCGAATAAATCTCGCTCTTGCTCATAAGCACCCTTCCTAACTGCGGCTGAAAAACGAAACGATGGCATCCAGGCCGGCCGCCACGAAGCGCAGCGCGAACAGCGCGATGATCGGCGAGATGTCGAGAATGCCGCCGATCGGCGGAATCAGCCTGCGAAAAGGGCGCAAATACGGTTCGACGAGCTTGCCGAGGAAATCGCCGACCACGCTGTTCTTCACCGCGGGCAGCCAGGACATCAGCACGTAGATCAAGATCATGTAGAAATAGACGTTATAAAGCAAATAAATGTAACCGCTGATCGTCAATTCGGAGTCACCTCATTTTGGGATAATCGGCATCCTCCGAGAGCATCTCCGTGATCGTGCCCGACACTTCCACGGAATCCGGCGTGCAGAGGAAAATGTCGGGTCCAAGCTTGGAAATAGTCCCGCCGAGCGCGTAAACGGTGCCGCTGAGAAAGTCGACGATCCGGATCGCGTGCTCGCGGCGAATCCGCTGGAGGTTGACCACGACGGAACGGCGGGATTTCAGATGATCGGCGATCTCCTGGGCTTCCTCGTACGTTCTCGGTTCGGTAAGCACCATGCGGGCGCTTTTTTGGGAATGGATGCTGACCACGTTATTCTTACTCCCATTCCTACGCGATTCGAAAGGGGAAGTTTCAATTTCCGTTTCTTCCCGGGCGCCCGCGCGCTCGGTATCCCGCTCGATCTCTTCTTCCTCCTGAAGCCCCAGGTAATTCAAGAATCGGTTCATGACGCCCATGGTTAGCCCTCCTCCAAATGTCCGTTCCGCCCCGGTACGGATCGTTATCCTTCTCTATTTTCCTTGCCGACCAATACCGTACCCAGCCGAACCCAGGTCGCGCCTTCTTCCACCGCGACTTCGAAGTCGTTCGACATCCCCATCGACAGCTCCCGCAAGGGGACGTCCGTAAGCCCGATCCGATTCAGCTCGTCCCTGAGCTCCCGAAGGCCGCGGAATACCGGGCGCGTACGCTCCGGATCTTCTTCGTGCGGGGCCATCGTCATGAGACCGATCGGCTTGACCGCCGGGAAGGCGCGCAGCCCGCCCAGAAATTCGGGCACTTGCTCGGGAGGCAAACCGTGTTTGCTCTCTTCCCCGGATACGTTCACTTGAATCAGGCACGGCACTTCGATGCCGAGCGCGGACGCCTTCTTCTGAATGGCTTCCGCCAGCGGCAGCCGGTCCAGCGAATGGATATAATCGAAACGGCCGACGACGTCTTTCGCTTTATTCGTCTGAAGGGAACCTATGTAATGGAAGACGGCTTGTCCCTTCAGAAGCTCCCACTTGTCCTTCGCGTCGGGCCAACGGTTCTCCCCGATCTGACGGACGCCCGCGCCGACGGCTTCCGCCGCCGTCTGCGCCGAAACGTACTTGGTGACGGCGATGACCGTCACGTCTTCCCGTTTGCGGCCGGAGCGCGCGCACGCCTCCGCGAGTCTGCGTTCCACGTCCCGCAGCCGGCTGTCCAGCGTCACGGCAACGTCACCTCTTTTTTCCTGCCCAACCAGCTCATCATCCGTCCGGCTTTCCCCTTCTCCGCGCGATGGGAGAAAAACAGATCGGTCCGACAGCTGGTGCACCAACTAGACATTTCGATGCGGCTCGGCAATATTCCTGCTTTTATCATAAGGTGTCGGTTTAATTCTTTCAAGTCGAGCCTGGCTTTGCCGTCCGCCGTCGGATGAAGGACGGGTTTGTCTTCGGCCATCGGAAGCACCCGCCGGATGACGACGTCGTCCACCTCGTAGCAGCACGCCCCGATCGAAGGGCCGATCGCCGCTCGCAGATCCGCGGGTCTCGTGCCGTACGTTTCGGCCATTCGGGCGACGGCACGTCCGGCGATGTCCGCCACGGTGCCTTTCCAGCCGGCGTGCGCCAGTCCGATCGCTCCGGTGACGGGATCGTGGAAATACAGCGGCACGCAGTCGGCGAAATATTGGACGAGCAAAACGCCCGGTTCGTTCGTAACGAACGCGTCCGTATCTTGGAAAGCCGAATCCCGGTCCAAGCGGCCTTTGCCGGCATCTTCCCGCCGGACGACGGACGCCTCGGCTCCGTGCACTTGCTCCCCGCAAGTCCAAACGGCAAAATCCCAACCGAGCGCCTCGGCGACGGCGCGGCGCCTTTCGATGACCCGTGCCGGATCGTCCCCCACGTGCAGCGCGACGTTGCCGGCTTGCCGCGTCGTAAAACCGGCCGATACGCCTTCGCCGTCCCAGCCGGTCAGGGACAACCGCGAGGTTTCCCCTTCTCGGCCCAAGGGAGCGAATGGTTCCATGCCGCCTCACCTCCGCTCCTCAGTGTACCATAACCGGCGCCGGCGCCGAAATCGGACGTAAGCCCTCCAAGCTTCTCGGCGGATCTCCGAATAGACGGCCCCCGCATGCCTGCTTCCTCCGGCCTATCGATTGGCGGCTTCCCCTTCTTCGCGGTACGGTTTGGCGTCATCCAGCCGGACCAGCACGACGTCAGCCCCGATTTTGACGATGTTGCGCCAGGGAATGACCACGTCGTTGCCTCCCCCGAACATGCCGAAAAACCGCGTCACGGCCGGTACGACGATCGCTTCGATTCTCCCCTGTCTCAGGTCCAGTTCCAAATCGCTGATTTGCCCGAGCTTCTTGCCGTCCACGATGTTGATGACGTCCTTCGTCTGGAAATCGGAAATTTTCAACCCCGCCGCCCCCTTTCCGTTTCCTCCCCTTCCCCCTAAATATATGAGCCCGGCCCCCAAAAAGTCATGAAAAACGTTGCGAAACGGGTTCTCGATCCGACCGCGGCATAGAAACGCAAAAGGACCCTTGCGGGTCCGTCCTCTTACGTTTTCACGTGCTTCTGCATTTGCTGGATCGCCGACTTCTCGAGCCGGGACACCTGCGCCTGCGAGATGCCGATTTCCTCGGCGACCTCCATCTGCGTCTTGCCCTCGAAAAAACGCATCGAAAGAATCATTTTCTCCCTTTCGTTCAGCTTCCGCATCGCTTCGCGCAGCGCGATTTCCTCGATCCACTGGATGTCCTTGTTCCGCTCGTCGCTGATCTGGTCCATGACGTAGATCGGATCTCCCCCGTCGTGGTAGATCGGTTCGAACAGCGAAACCGGATCCTGAATGGCGTCGAGCGCGAATACGATGTCTTCCTTCGGCACGCCCAGTTCCGCGGAAATTTCCGAAATCGTCGGCTCCCGCGCGTGCTGGTTCGTCAGCTGGTCCCGGACCTGCAGCGCCTTGTAGGCGATGTCGCGAAGGCTGCGGGAGACCCGGATCGGATTGTTGTCCCGCAAGTAGCGGCGGATTTCCCCGATGATCATCGGCACCGCGTAGGTGGAGAACCGGACGTTCTGGCCGAGATCGAAATTGTCGATCGCCTTCATCAGCCCGATGCAGCCCACCTGGAACAGGTCGTCCACGTACTCCCCGCGGTTATTGAACCGTTGGATCACGCTGAGCACGAGCCGCAAATTCCCGTTGACCAGCTTCTCGCGGGCCTCCCATTCTCCCCGGGTTTGCAGAGCAAGAAACAATTCCCTCATCTCGGCGTTGGTCAGGACAGGAAGCTTAGAGGTGTCTACTCCACAAATTTCCACTTTGTTACGGGTCAATGGCAATTCCTCCCGGGAGCAAACGTTACTGTCAAGTATCTCCGGGGAGCCCCTTTTTATTCCGGTCGACTCCTGTCGAATCCGGGCGGACGAGGGCCGCGGACAAAAGAAAAGACGCGCCACGCGCGCCTTTCACACCATTTTGTTGAACTCCTTCCGGAGCCGTTTGATGATGCGTTTTTCCAATCTGGAAATGTACGATTGCGAAATGCCGAGCAGATCCGCGACGTCTTTCTGCGTCTTCTCTTCCCCGTCCGCCAGGCCGAACCTCAGCTCCATGATCGTCCGCTCGCGTTCGGTCAGTTTGTCCAGGGCTTTGTGCAGCAGCTTGCGGTCGACCTGTTCCTCGATGTTGCGGTAAATCGTGTCGTTTTCCGTTCCCAGCACGTCGGAGAGCAGCAGCTCGTTTCCGTCCCAATCGATGTTCAGCGGCTCGTCGAAACTGACCTCGGTCCGCGTTTTGCTGTTGCGGCGCAAATACATCAGGATTTCGTTCTCGATGCAGCGGGACGCGTAGGTGGCCAGCTTGATCTTCTTCTCGGGATCGAAGGTGTTGACCGCTTTGATCAAGCCGATCGCCCCGATCGACACCAGGTCTTCGATGTTGATCCCGGTGTTCTCGAATTTGCGCGCGATATACACGACAAGACGCAGGTTGCGCTCGATCAGCATCGCGCGGATCGCGGCGTCCCCCGACGGCAGGCGTTCCAACAAGTATTCTTCTTCCTCGCGGGTGAGCGGCGGGGGAAGCGCTTCGCTTCCTCCGATGTAGTAAACCTCTTCGCTCTTCCAACCGAGCCAGAGCAACAGGCGGTAGAGGGTCAGTTGGGACATCAGCTTCCATTTGACGAGCATGAGCGTTTTAAACCTCCTGTCAGGCGGGTTGGGATGGAGCCGGCCGCTCGCGGCCGGTTGCGACCAGATCAGGGTGAAGGATGGCGCGGTAAGCGCCATCGGACGACAGCCGGCCTCCGTCGAGGCCGATCAGCAGCCGGGTGGACACCGCCGCCGCCCCCCCTTCCCTCGATAACGTCACGGCATCGGGTTTGACGGCCAGCATCAGGCGGGAAACGCCGTTCACCCCGCGGTACGGCACCAGCCGAAGCCGATCCATCCAAGGGAACGCGTCCCGCGCGGCATCGTCCAGCTCCGAAATCAGCTTGTCTGCGGATTCGTTCTGCAGCCGCTCGCACCATCCGGAAGGAAGGTGCGGCCGCCATAAATCGGCTTCCAGGATCATGACCGGGATCCGGGTGAGCGGTTCGTACAGCCGATTGCCCGTGTCGAGCAAGGCGGGGATTTCCCACGTCTCCCCGCCCACGCGAATTTCCGCGCGCCAGAGCAGAGCGTCGGTATCGGCTTGCTTCGCCTTCACTTCGGACGTTCCGTGGAACAGCCACGCCGACAAGCCGAACGCGGCAGCGAACAACCCGAGCTGCATCCGCCAATCCAGCGCGAGACCGCCGTCTTGCGTGACCGACATCCCGCTCCAGGGAGAGCCTGCGGACTGCAGCAGGCTGCCGAGCCCGATCACCCCGCCGAGCGTGACGAAATTCACCGTATAGAAGACGCCGAACGTGCGGAGGAAAGCGAGCGGGCCGCCGTACCCGAAGGTAAGCAGCACCATCAGCGCCGACACGAGCACTTTGGCGCCCAGCGAATACAGGTAGGGAACGTCCGTCCAGAACATGGCGGCCGCGTATGCGGCGCCAAGCACGGAAGCGGCGGCCAGTCTGGCGCGGCCCGGCCGCAGGCGCCTCGCCTTGGCCGTGGCCAGCAGCACGGTGCCGTCGACGGCCAGATTCGTGAGAAACACCAAGTCCACATACACGACCACGGGAACCCCGTCCTTTGTCCGGATGTCCGAAATTCCGCCTGGATCGGGCCGGGATGGAATGTACCCAGTATAAGGGCTTTCGCGGCCGATGTCTGTCTAATCTTGCCGCCGCCGGCGGGGGTATTTTTGACGAATGCGGCCGGGGTTTGCGGGAGAAGCTCTCATGAAGGTTCCCTCTGCTGCACGGACAAAAGACAAGGGCCGTCCCATGGGAACGGCCCTTATCGCGGGTTCGATTACTTGGCAGCGAGGAAAGCGTCGAATTGCTTCTGCTTCTCGGCGATCACTTTGTCTACGCCGGCCGCTTTCAGCGCCGCTACGTATTCCGGCAGCACTTTGTCGATATCGACCGAACCGGTTTCCAGCGGTTTCTGGTACTGCTTGATGACGTTCGCAAGCGCGCCGACTTCCGCTTTCACGGGTTCGCCGTCGAATACGAAGCCGAGACCCGGAGAAGATTTGGCGCCGCTGTTGAACGCTTTGAACTGCTCCCACTTATCCGGCGCTTCCGTATTCCAGACATGGTTCAGGAATTGATTGCCGAGCTCCCACGCGACGCCGGGGGAATATTGCGGAGTCGCGGCGGTCGGCGTCATGATGTCTCCGTTCAGCGTATAATGCACGCCTTCGATCCCGAAATTCAGCAAGTTGTTGATTTCCTTGTCGGTATGGAGCAAGTTGATGAACATCATCGCCCGAGCCGGGTCCTTGGACGTCGAGGAAATCGCCAGCATCGCGCCCGCCGTTTCGGACGTCGCGACCGTTTTGCCCGTCAGCGTGATTTGCGCCAGCTTGCCGCCGAGGCCTGCGGCATTGGCGATTTCGTCCGCTTTGCCCGGCTTCATCGGCTCGACCGTCGAGAACACGTTGCCGGCTTTGTACGCATCTTGCGAAGACAGCTGCGTCGTGGCCGCGTCTTTATTGATATAGCCTTTCTGGAAATAGTCTCGCGCGACTTTCAGCGCATGCTTGTATTCGTCGAACTCCTCGGCCATTTTGACCGTCGTATCGTCTTTGCTCTTCAAAATAGCCCCGGGAATCGTTCCGTCGCCGAGGAAGTCGAATTCCACGAAGTAGTGGGCCGCGAACACTCCGCCGGTCGTATAGAGCGGGATCATGTCCGGCTTCTTTTCCTTGACGACTTTGTAGATCGCATCCAGGTCTTCGATCGTCTTGACTTTGCTCATATCGAGGCCGAGCTCATCGGCGATGTCTTTGCGGTACACGATGCCGCCTGCGGAGGCCAGCTCTTTGTTGGTCGGAATGCCGTAGTTTTTGCCTTTGATCTTGGAACCTTCCAGGAAGGCGGGATCCAACGAATCCTTGATGCCTTGGCCGTACTGGTCGAGCAGCGAACCCAGTTCCAGGTACGCCCCCTTGGCCACGTTCTTCGCATAGCCGTTCCATTGGGCGGTGAACAGAACGTCCGCCGGCTCGCGGGAAGCGATCAGCAGGTTCATCTTGTCATCCCATGCGCCCCAGTCGATCGGAGCGATGTCGATCGTCGCGTTGATTTTCTCGGTCAACAGCTTGTTCAGCGCTTCTTCGACTTTGGCTTCATCCGCTTGCGGCGGACCTTCATATACGAGCTTTAGCTGATAAGGCTTCAAATCCGATGCCGCCGAAGAAGAAGCCTTGCTGCCGCTCTCGGACGGCTCGCCGCCGTTGCCCCCGCTGCTGCCGCCGCTTTTGCCGCCGCCGCCGCAAGCCGCAACGGCGAGCGCGACCGCCGCCAGCACGGCGAGAAGCATGAACGCTCGTTGATTCGCGTGCTTCATGACTGGTGGACCTCCCCAATTCGAAATTTATGCTCAACCGGCATTCCGGTTCAAGCCGCGAGGGAAGAAGTCGACGATTCCGCTCCCGGCGCCGCATCTTATCCTTTGACGGCGCCGACGGTGAGGCCTCGGACGAAGTACCGCTGAAAGAACGGATAGGCGAAAACGATCGGGCCTACGCCGACGATGACCAGCGCCATCCGGACCGTCTCGCTCGGGAAGTTGAACATCCCCCCGGCCCGGGCGATCTCCGCCGCGGCCGTCGGGTTGCTCGACAAAAATTGGATGTTCGCCAGCATCTTGTAGAGCAAGTACTGTACCGATATATTGCGGTTGTCCGTGATGAACACGAGACTCAAGAACCAATCGTTCCAATACGCCAGCGTCTGAAACAACGACACCGTCGCCAGAACCGGCATCGACAGCGGGAGCACGATCCGGATGAAAATCCGCAATTCGCCCGCCCCGTCGATTTTGGCCGACTCCAGCACTTGCTGGGGAATCGTCTCCTTGAAGAACGTCCGGGTGATCAGCACCCAGAACGCCGACATGATCAGCGGCATGATCAGCGACCACAGCGTGTCCTTCAGGTCCAGCATCTGCACGTACACCAGATACCAGGGCACGAGTCCTCCGGAGAACAGCATCGTGAAGAAGACGAAAAAAGTGAAAAACTTGGCGTGAGGAAAGTTGGAACGCGAAATCGGGTACGCATACAGCGCGATGACGATCATGCTCAGGACGGTGCCGATGACGGTAACGGCGATGGAAATGCCGTACGAATGGAGAATTTGCCCGATATCCTTGAACAGAAACTCGTAAGCGGCCGTGTTGAATCGATCGGGCAGAAACCGGTACCCGTTCTTCACGACCGACCGCTCGTCGGAGATGGAAACCGTGACGATGAGAAGCAGCGGAATGATGCACAGCAAAGAGTAGACGACGAAAAATGTATGAATGCCAAGCGACGCGAGGGAGGACGGTCGATTGTTCGGATGGGATCCGGCTTGGATTTTGCTTGCAGATGCAGCCATCGGTTTCTCCTCCTAGAAAAGCGCGTTTTCGCTGTTGAGCCGGCGCACGACCCAATTCGACAGGAACACCAGCACGAACCCGACGACCGACTGGAACAACCCCGCCGCCGACGAGAGACCGATATCCCCGACGGTCAGGAACGTTCGGTACACGTAAGTGTCGATGACGTTCGTCACGGGAAACAACGCGCCCGATTCGCGCGGCACTTGGAAAAACAAGCCGAAGTCGGCGTTGAAAATGCGCCCGATCTGCAGCAGCGTCATGATCGTGATCACCGGCATGATCAACGGAACCGTAATCCCCTTCATCTGCTGCCATCTGCTGGCTCCGTCGATCGTGGCCGCTTCGTAATATTCGTCGTCGATGCCGATCATGGCCGCCATGTAGACGACCGCGTAGTAGCCCATGCCTTTCCACGTATTGATCAACGGCAGCACGATCGGCCACACTTCCTTCGTGAAGTACCAACGGATCGGCTCCAGGCCCAAAGCCGGCAGCAGCGTGCCGTTCAAGTAACCGTGCTCGTCGCTCATGAAACCGAATACGAGATAGGAGATGACGATCATCGACAGGAAGAACGGCAGGAACATGATCGTCTGATGCAGCTTCGAGAGAAAGCGGTTCTTCATCTCGTTCAGCATC
This sequence comes from Cohnella caldifontis, assembly GCF_029360585.1. Taxonomy (GTDB): domain Bacteria; phylum Bacillota; class Bacilli; order Paenibacillales; family Paenibacillaceae; genus Cohnella; species Cohnella caldifontis. Next base: position 91,712 of record NZ_JAQZSJ010000010.1, read on the forward strand.
AACGCGAACGCGAGCGGGATCGTCATGTTCAGCGCGATGAACAGCGAGTTGTAGAGAAGCGTATTGCGGATGATGACGTACGAATCGTGCGACTGGAACAGGAACTTGAAGTTCGTGAATCCCGACCAGGGACTGCCCAAGATCCCGTCGGAGTAGTTGATCGTCTTGAACGCGATGACGATGCCGGCCATCGGAATGTAGTTGTTCAAGACGAGCAGCGCGACGCCCGGGAGCAGCATCAAGTAAAACATCCAGAATCGACGTATGTTCCTCAATCCGACCCCTCCTCCGGCTCCCTGCTGCTCGATTGTACGAAGACGCGCCCTCCCCCCTCTATCGCCGACGTGACCGAATTAACACTCCGATGACTTTTTGCTTCGGGGAAACCGATATCCGGCGCTTCCCTTCGAATGCGAAAAAGGAAGACGGAGAGCGCGGCTCCCGTCTTCCTTCGCCAATCGCGTTTGATCGATTCCCCATGCATGGTCAGATGTCCTGGTATCGTTTACGGTATTCCTGGGGCGTCAGGCCGGTCAGCTTCTTGAACAGCTTGGAAAAGTGCGAGAAATTCCAGTAACCTACCGAAATGGCGATATCGCTGATTTTGACGTTCGTCTTCGCGAGTTCGCGTTTGGCCTTCTCGATCCGCAATTCGACCGTGTAATCGGTCAGCGATTGACCGGTCTCCTTGCGGAACAGTCTCGACAGATAGGCGGGATTCAAGTAAACATGCGCGGCGATCGCTTCGCGGTTCAAATCCGTCTTCAAATGGCGCTCGATGAACTGCTTCACGCGGACGATCGTATTCGAAGCTTCGTTCGAATGGCTTTGCAGATGCTCGGCCGCGGCATCCGTAAAAGCCGTCGTCCAAGCTCTCATCGCCCCGAGCGACTTCAGCGCGTGCTCTCCGTCGCGCCATTCCCGGCCGGGGTAGACGACTTCCGGGGAAATCGACCGGCGCTGCAACAGTTGGAATACGACATGCACCAGTCCGAAGTAGTAGTTGACCATGAAGGCATGATCGACCCGCTCGGCCCGCAGCCTGTCGAACGTCAGCTCGATCCGCCGGCGAAGCTCGGCCTTCTTTCCTTGCTCGAGCAGCGCCGCCCACTCCTGCAAATTCGGCGCGGCTGCCGTCGTTTTCCTCTCCCGGTCGAAAGCGGCAAGGCGGAACACTTTGCCCATCTTGCCGACGTTCGATCTCTCCATGTCCGCCAGCGAATCCATGGCGGTTCGAAGCGCGCCTACCCGTATCGGCTCGCCGATGTAGCATGAAACGACCGCATGCAAATACTCGGAGCATTTGCGAACGAACTCCTCGCAGCGCGCGGTCAGCCGCTCCGGCGTCTCCGCTTCGGGGCGGTACAGCAGCGCGAAGAGCATCCCGCTCGGATCGTGCACGACATGGCCCGGCTGATCTTTGAGCAGCAGTTCGGCAGCCGCGTTCTTGAGCGCGTAGGTCATGATCTCTTCGTCGCGGGCGTTCCAGTCCTGCTTCCATTCCTCGATGCTGATCAGCAGCGGCAGCACGGGATCCCCGGTCCCGAGGCCGATGCCGTACAACCGGTACATCGGCTCAAGCTCGCGGGGGACGGCGGCAATCCGCAGATGGAGCACGTCAAGCCAGAACCGTTCCACGAGCAAGGGAACTTGGCGGTGCCATTGGTCGTGGTAGTATTCGTACGTTTTCCGGTAAACCTCCTCCTCCTCGCGCTCGCGTATCGCGTCGATCGCTTTCGCCACGCGGTCCTTCAGCACCGCATGATCGATCGGCTTCAGCAAATAATCGAAGCTGCCGAGCCGAACCGCCTGCTGGGCGAACTTGAAGTCGGCATGCCCCGTGAGGAAAATCGTTTCGGTGTTCGGGAAGTGGTCATTCACCCATTCGAGCAGCTCGATGCCGTTCTCCTTCGGCATGTCGATGTCCGATATGAGGATGTGCACCGGATGATCTTGGAAAATTTGCCGGGCTTCTTCCGCGTCGTAAGCGGAGTGAATATCCGCGATCGGCAAGGAAGACCAGTCGATTCCGTGCGCGATTCCCCGTATCGCGACCTCTTCGTCGTCCACGATCAATAAGTTGTACATTCCGATTCCCCCTCCGGCCGTTCGGATTCCGGCGGGGCGGGAAGCTTGATCCGCACCGCCGCTCCGCCGTTCCCAGGTGCATGGAAGAACGTGACGCTCGCCTCTCCGCGATAATGCAGCTTCAGGCGCTGAATGACGTTCAGCACGCCCAGCCGGCTCGTCTCCGATTGGGGGAGCTTTTCGCCCGCGTTCAGAAGCTCCAGTACGTCGTCGGCGAATCCGACTCCGTTATCCTCGATCGCCAGAAGCATGAAACGTCCGCCCGCCTCCTCGACCATTTGCCCGCCGATCGTAATGACGAACGGCTTCCGATGGTTGACGAACCCGTGGATGATGGCGTTCTCCACGAAAGGCTGGACGCAAAGCGCCGGAACGGCCTTGCCTTTCATCCGCTCCGGAACGTCATAGCGCCACGACAGCTTGTTCGGAAACCGGTAGCTCTGGATCCGCAAATAGCTTTCGATATGGCCGAGTTCTTCCTCCAGCGTGATCAGATCGCGGTTGACCCGCATGATGAAGCGGAAATAATCGCCCAAATGCAAGGCCATTCTCTTCACCGGCTCCAACTCGCCCAGCGCCGCGAAGTTATAGATGATGTTCAGGCTGTTCATGTAAAAATGCGGATTGATCTGCGCCTGAAGCTGTTTCAGTTCGATTCTCTGCGCACGCAGCTGTTCTTCGTACATGCCGATTCGCAGCGTCTTGATCTGCTCGGCCATGTTGTTGAACGTGTTCGCCAGGAACACCAATTCCACGGTATCGTTCGTCTGCAGCCGCACGTCCAGGATGCCGAACGATATTTTCCTCATGCCCGAGATGAGCTGCTGAAGCGGCTTGAAAAGCTTATGGCGGATAAACAACAAATAAAAGGCGAAAATGAGCAAAATCCCCAGCGCCATGAAGTAAGCGACTTTCTGGAAATAGGGCAGCCCCTGAAGCATATAACTTTCCGGAATGATGATGCTGGTCGTGATGTCCGCCTGGCTGCTGGGGTGGTTCATGATCATGAACCGTTTGCCCGTCGCCTCGTCTTTCACGAAGCGGAAAGGGGCGTCGTCCCGAAGCCACTCCTTGTTCGGCAGATGAAAACCGCTCTCCTCGGAAGAAACCCCCAGACGCCGGCCGCCCCACTCGAAAACGGCGCTTTCCCCGATGCCCCCGTCGTTCCACTGAATCGCCAATTGATCGAGAATGGTGGAAACGCGGATGATGGCCCCGACGTATAAACCGTCCGTTACCTCCATCGACCGGACCAGAAAATCTCCGCCCGGCATGCGCTTGTCGTACCAGAGCATCCATTCGTTTTTTTGCGCAAGCCGGCCTTTGCGGATGAAAAGTCCGGCGTTATCGTTCAGCACGACTTTCACGGCGTCCACCCTTCCGGAGGTGCTGAAGATCAGATCGTCGTCGCTGAAAACGAAGATCGTGTCGATCAAATTGTAAAAGCCGACGTCTCTCTGGATTTTGTTCTGGATCCGGATTTTCGTCAGCATGTAGGGGTCGCTTCCGACGGGATACGATGCGAGGATTCCGACGTCGGTATCGAGCACGGCCAGCTTGCTCAGATAGCCGCTGATCTCGGACATCGCGCGATCGGTGGATTCCGCGAACAGATCCAGCGTGTTCCGGTACGTCTCGGATATTTTGTCGCGCACGACGTTCTTCGCATACAGGTTGTTGCCGACGACGAACAGCACGACCGGGATCATGACGACGAAGAAACTGATCACGAGCTGCGCCTTGATCGATCGCTTCAGCGGGACTCCCCCCAAACCGTGTATAAACCGTACGATTCGATTCGCGTGCCGTTCCGTTGTAAGCTATTGCTAGCTTAGCAATTGAAAACGTTTTCCGCAACAGGGCAACAAAAAAGACGACCCGAAGGCCGTCTTTGTCTCTTTCTTCATCTTACCGGTCCCCGCCGCGCGGGCGGTTGCGGAGGAACGCCGGGATGTCGAGCTGGTCGTTCGACATCTGCTGGCTGCCGAACGGCCGAAGGTTGCCGGCCGGGCGCACTTCGGAAGCGCTGCTTGCGCCGGCTTGCGGCTGATGCTCAGCCGCCGGAAGCGGCGACCCCGGACGGCGCGACGGCGCCTTGTGCTCGAAGCCGGTGGCGATGACCGTCACCTTGATGTCTTCGCGCATGTTGTCGTCGATGATGGCGCCGAAGATCATGTTGACTTCCGGATCGCAAGCCGCGATAACGATTTCGGCCGCTTCGTTGACTTCGTACAGAGACAGGTTGGATCCGCCGGTGATGTTCATGATGACGCCGCGGGCGCCGTCGATCGACGTCTCGAGCAGCGGGCTCATGATCGCCTTGCGCGCCGCTTCCGTCGCGCGGTTCTCGCCGCTGGCTTGGCCGATGCCCATGAGAGCGGAGCCGCGTTCGGTCATGATCGTCTTCACGTCGGCGAAGTCCAGGTTGATGAGGCCCGGTACGGCGATCAGGTCGGAGATGCCTTGGACGGCCTGCAGCAGGACGTTGTCGGCGATGCGGAACGCTTCCATCATCGGCGTCTTCTTGTCGACGATCTCGAGCAGCCGGTCGTTCGGAATCACGATCAGCGTGTCGACTTTTTCCTTGAGCGCTTCAATGCCAAGCTCGGCTTGCGTCGAGCGTTTGCGCCCTTCGAACGTGAAAGGCCTCGTCACGACGCCGACCGTCAGGGCCCCGCTTTCCTTCGCCAACTCCGCGATGACGGGTGCCGCTCCGGTTCCGGTGCCGCCCCCCATGCCCGCGGTGACGAACACCATGTCGGAGCCGTTCAGCGTGTTCAGGATCACTTCCCGGGATTCCTCGGCCGCTTTCTTTCCGACGTCCGGGTTGGCGCCCGCGCCGAGTCCGCGCGTCAGCTTGTCGCCGATCTGCAGCTTTTGTTCGGATTTCGTCAGTTGAAGCGCCTGGGCGTCCGTGTTCACGGTGATGAAATCGACGCCCTTGACGCCGTTCTCGATCATTCGGTTGACCGCGTTGCTGCCGCCGCCTCCGACGCCAATGACCTTGATTTTCGCGAGCGGTTCCATTTCAAAATCGAATTCCAACATGTACCAAACTCCTCCTCGCTTCGCTTGAACCTATCGTAAGCGGCGGCTTAAATGAATTCTTTGAACAGGTTTTTGAACCATTCTTTGAGTCCCGGCTTCGAAGAGGAACCCGAAGCGGCGGCCGTTTTGGCTTTGACCGGGCGCTTGCCGGGGGCGGCTCCCCGGTTGCGCAAATATTTCGTCACGTATTGGATCATGCCGACTCCGCTGCTGAACGACGGGTCGCGCACGCCGATGTAGTCCGGCACCGCGATCCTTACGCTGGATTCCAGCTCTGTCTGGGCAAGCGGAAGGACGCCGGCCATCGAGACCGAGCCGCCCGTCAAGACATATCCGTTGATCTTGTCCAAGTAACCGAGGCGTTTCACTTCCTGGCGGATCATCTGGAAAATTTCCTGCATGCGGGGTTCGATGATATTGGCGAGGTCTGCCTGGGAAAATTCTTTCTCTACGTTGGTCCCGACCCGCGTCACCTTGAACTTGACGTCCTCGGCGGCATCCATGGCCCGGGCGCATCCGAACTTGAGCTTGATTTTCTCGGCGTGCTCCGTCTGGGTTTTCAGGCCGTAGCAGATATCGCTCGTGACGTAGTCCCCGCCGATCGGCAAAGTCGATACCGCCGCCAGGCTTCCGCCCTCGAACACGGCCAGCGTCGTCGCGCCGGCGCCGATGTCGGCCAGCACGGTGCCCATGATCTTTTCGTCCTTGGACAGCGCCATCATGCCGGAAGCGAGCGACATCAGGATGATGCCCGAAATGCGCAGGCCCGCTTTCTCCACGCAGCGCATCAGGTTATGTACGGCGGCTTTCGTACCGGTGATGATCGTGCATTCCACTTCGAGCCGGACGCCGATCATGCCCCTGGGATCTTGGATGTCTCCCAATCCGTCCACCAGAAACTGCTTCGGCACGAGATTGATGATTTCCCTCTCCGGCGGCAGGGCGACGACTCTGGCGGCCTGCATGACCCGCTCGATGTCTTCCTGGCCGATTTCCCGGTCTTCGTTGGACACGGCGACGACGCCGTGGTTCGTCTGCAGGGCGATATGATTCCCGGCGATGCCGACGTATACTTCGTCGATCGTAATGCCGACCATTCGTTCGGCGTGGTCGACGGCATTGCGGATGGATTGCACGGTCTGGTCAATATCGACAATGGCGCCTTTGCGGATGCCTTCGGAATCCGAGGATCCGACGCCAATGATGTTAATGGCCCCGTTGCTGATTTCCCCGATGATCACCCGGATCTTGGACGTACCGATATCCAGGCTGACAATGAGGTCGTTGCTGCTCAAAACGGCGGCACCTCCCGTAGATCGATGGATATGAGAGCGATTAAGGGATGGATACGGATGTATCCTTATGAAGATTCTACATCCGCGGGATTTTCCCTCTTTTTTCTACAATTTTTTTCGTTTTTCGTCCGAAAGGGCGAATCGGCATTCTACGCTTCCATTCCGATGGCCCATAAATGAAATTCTAGCATCTTTTTAAACTATTGAGTAGTGCCGTTTTCCTTATGTCCATCGGCTTCCCCGGTTTCGGAGGTCCCTTTTTGCGCGGAGAAGGGCAGGTAGGTGTCCGCTTCCAGCATCGTGATCGTGCCGGGTTCCCGATTTTCCACGATTTCGCTAAGATAGGGAATTTTCTCCTTCAGCTTGGACACCGTCGTGATCACTTGGAACCGCGATCTCGTAAACAGCTTGATCCGATCCGGATACGACTTGGAAGGATCGGGCTTGATCTCCGACAAATCGGACAACAGCCCGTCCGGCATGGACGCCAGCGTCCCGCACAGCGCCTTGCGGACGGCGTCGTCCGGCTTCCACCCGGTCAGGACCGGCTTGTCCGGCATGCCGCCCGCAACCGCGGGCAGCGCCAGCCCGTTCTCCAGCACGACCCGGACCGCGCCGTCCGAACCGATCTCGCTGGCGACCTCGGCAAATTCCAGCACCCGGACCTCCACGGTTCCGGGGAACTTCTTGAGCACCCGTACGCTTTTCACCGGCGGCAGAACCCGGATCCGTTCTTCCAACTTGCCGGAACCCGGCGTAAAGAAGGAATCGCCGGGTACGACGCCCAGCGCCTTCTTCACGTCGGCTTCCGACAAATGATGGATGCCCGAAACTTCGATTTGGGACACCTTCGATAGAGAGGAGCGGAAAAACAGGATCACGAGCGCGATCAAGAGCAGCAAGACCAGCATCGCGATCAGCCGGCCGCTGCGCCGTTTCGGGGCTTCCTTCTCCCGTTTCAGAGCGGGGATCCGTTCGTTCATCCTTGTTCCTCCTTCTATCGGGCCGATTCCGCCCGCATGGCATAAAGCAGCCCCGCGACTGAAGCCATACCGCGCGGGGCTTGGGATCACCTGGCCTGGTGCACGATCTCTCTCTCGTTCGTCTCTCTTATGATCTGCCCGCCCAGTCGGGCGAACATCTCTTCGATCCGGTCGTATCCCCGGTCGATATGGTGAACCTGCTCGACGACGGTCCGGCCTTGGGCAGCCAATCCCGCGATGACGAGAGCGGCTCCCGCCCGCAGATCGGTCGCTTCGACCGACGTTCCGTACAGCTCGGGAACCCCGCGGATGAACGCGTTATTCAGGTCCACCCGGATGTCCGCGCCCATGCGGCACAGTTCGTCGACGTGCTTGAACCGTCCTTCGAATACCGTCTCCTTGATCAGGCTCACGCCTTCCGACAACGCCAGCATCACCATGAGCTGGGCCTGCAGGTCGGTCGGAAACGCCGGATACGGAGACGTCACGACGCGTTCGACCGCTTTCGGCCGGGCATACGCGCCGACTTTCATTATATCATTGCCGATCTCGATTTGAACACCTGCCCGCCGGAGGACGTGAATCAGGGAAGTCAAATGCGCGGGCTGCGTTCCTTCGATCGATACTTCGCCGCGGGTCGCCGCAGCGGCCACCATGACCGTGCCGGTCACGATCCGGTCCGGGATGATTTCGTACTCCCCGCCGTGAAGCGATTCGACGCCGTCGATTTGGATGGTGTCGGTCCCCGCCCCCCGAACTCGGGCGCCCATCCGGTTGAGGAAATTTTGCAAATCCTGGATTTCCGGCTCGCGGGCGGCTCCGACGATCACGGTCCGTCCCTTCGCCTTCACCGCGGCCATCATGATGTTTTCCGTCGCCCCCACGCTGGGAAAATCCAAGATGACCTCGGTTCCTCGCAGCTCGGGCGCCCGGCAGACGATCCGGCTGCCCTTCTCCTGAATGTCGGCCCCGAGGGCCGCCAAGCCTCGGAGATGGAGATCGATTTTCCGTTCCCCGATCGCGCACCCGCCCGGCTGGTACAGCTGCACCTCGCCGAACCGGGCCAGCAGCGGTCCCGTCAGGAACACCGAGGAACGCATCTGTCTCATCAGAAATTCCGGAATGTGCGAAGACCCGGCCATCGTGGAATCGACGGCGACCGAACGGTTATCGTTGTCGTACCGGGCCTTGCAGCCCAATTCCCTCAAAATGTCCAGCATGACTTCGATGTCCAGCAGGCGGGGAACGTTGCGGATCGCGACCGGTTCCTCCGCGAGCAGACTGGCGGCTAAAATCGGCAAAGCGGCATTTTTGGCTCCGTGGATGCGTATGGTGCCCGAAAGCGGCGTACCGCCTTCAATCACCAGTTTGTCCAAGGGGTTTCACCTCCGGGTTACCGCTCACCCATCAAGAGAACCTCCGGCACCAGCTGGATTCCGTTCTTTGCTTCGATTGTGCGCTGAATTCTCCCCATGAGGGTGAGAACGTCCTCAGCCGTCGCACCGCCGAGATTGACGATGAAGTTGGCGTGCACGAGGGAGACCTGGGCCCCGCCTTCCCGCATGCCTTTGAGGCCCGCGGCTTCGATCAGCCTGGCGGCGTGGTCGCCGGGCGGATTGCGGAACACGCTGCCGCAGGTTGGCTCCTGCAGGGGCTGCGTCCGCCTCCGGCGGTCTTTGTACGATGCCATGGCCGCCGCGATTTCCGTGCGGTTCCCGGGCGTAAGGCGGAAAACCGCGCGGGTGACGATGCCGCGCCTGTCGTGCAGCACGGAATGGCGGTACGAGAACGCCATCTCCTGCGTTCCGAGGACCGCTTCGCTTCCGTCTTCCCAGACGATGTCGGCTGACTGAAAGATGCGTGATACGTCCGAGCCGTGCGCTCCGGCGTTCATGTAGACGGCTCCGCCCACCGTGCCGGGAATCCCTCCCGCGAATTCCAGCCCGGTCAGCCCTTCCTTGCCGGCCAGGACCGAGAGCTTGATGAAGGAGTAGGAAGCGCCTGCCGTCACGGTTCCGCCTTCGAACCGGGCTTCGTCGAAGCCGTCGCCCAGCTTGACGACCGCGCCCCGCACTCCTTTGTCGGAGACCAGCGTGTTCGATCCGCGGCCCAGCACCTGCCACGGAACGCCGTGGCGGTGCAGCAGCCGCAGGGCGGCGGCCAGCTCCTCGCGGTTCTCGGGCACGATGAGCGCGTCCGCGGGACCTCCGATTTTCCAAGTGGTATAGGGAGCCAGCGGTTCTTGGAACCGCACCTGCCCTACCGGAGCCTGCGCAAGCTCCTGGATCCACTTCTGCATTCGAAAGTTCCTCCTCTCTCGAGCTTTCGGCCGCCGGGGGCGGCCCAAGCCGAGCCGATTCCATTACGTCTTCGCCTGAGGGCCGGTCGCCGCCGCCCTCCCGCGCTGGCGCACGTCTGCGGCTGTCACGATCACCCTGTATCTTATGTCAGGCCGTCAGGGGAGGTGACAAACGCCTAGGCCGCCCTCCCCTTCCCGCCGCCGCGGGGCGCACCCCGTCAGCCGGCGGTCTTTTTCTTCCGCTTTTCGATGATCCGTTCCAACTGCTCCGCGATCGTCTTCGCCGCGTCCGGCATGCCCAGCTTGCGGGCCGCTTCGGCCATGGAAGCTCTCCGCTTCTCGTCCTTCATGATCGAAGATACGGCCGCGAACAGCGATTCGCCGGTCAGCTCCCGCTCCAGGATCATGACGGCCGCCCCCGCGTCCGCCAAGCTGCGGGCGTTCGGCTCCTGGTGGTTATTCGTCACGTTGGGGGACGGGACGAGAATCGACGGCATGCCGACGGAGGTGAACTCCGCGATCAGCGACGCGCCTGCCCGGCTGACGACCAAGGAAGCCGCGGCCAACACTTCCGGCATGTTATGGATGTACGGCAGCACATGAACCCGGCCGGACGCGGCCGATTCGAGCCCGCGCACGCGGTCCCTCGTCTCCTCATGGAACCGTTCGCCGGTCACGAAGACGAAGTGCGCGCCGGGCAGCCGATCCAGCATCGGCACCATGCCGACGGCGGCTTCGTTGATCGCCCGGGCCCCGCCGCTGCCTCCGACGGTCAGCACGAACGGGGTGCCCTTCGGCAAGCCGAGCGAGGCGAATCCCCGGGCCGCGTCCGCCCCGACGACCGCGGTCGCGCATGGGTTGCCGGCGTATACCGAGTCCGGTATGCGCGAAAAAAACGGGAGCGAATCCCGGAAACTGACGGCTACCGCGTCCACGTAGCGGCTCAGGAATTTGTTGGTTAAGCCCGGCACGACGTTCTGCTCGTGGATGAGCGTCGGAATGCCGAGCTTATGCGCGGCGTACACGACGGGTCCGCACACGTAGCCGCCGGTGCCGACCACGGCGTCCGGCCGGAAGCGGCGCAGCAGTTCCTTGGAGCGGCGCACCGCCTGCCAGAAGCGGATGACGGTCCGCACGTTCTCCCAGGAGAGCGAGCGGCGGAAACCCGTGATGTCCAGCGCTTCGAACGCGATGCCGTGCTGCGGCACGATGCGGCTCTCCATCCCCCTGCGGCCCCCGATGTACAGAAGCTCCGTATCCGGATGGCGGGCTTTCCATTCCTTGCCGATGGCGAGGGCGGGGTAAATGTGCCCCCCGGTTCCCCCGCCGGTCAACACGACGCGCATGGCGGTCACCTCGTATAACGGGATAAGTTCAATAAAATGCCTAAAGCCGTAAGCAGCAGCGTGAGCGACGAGCCCCCGTAGCTGACGAGCGGCAGCGTGATGCCCGTCACCGGCAGCAAGCCGATGACGACCCCGATGTTGATGAGCACCTGCACGGCGATGATGCCGACGATGCCGGCCGCCAGCAAGCTTCCGAACGGATCGCTGAGCGTGATGGCCGTGCGCATTCCCCGCCAGATCAGCACGAGGAACAGCAGCAGCAGCAAGGTGCCCCCGATAAACCCGAGCTCTTCCGCCAAAATGGAAAAAATGAAGTCCGTCTGCGGCTCGGGCAAATAATTGTACTTCTGGCGGCTCATGCCGAGCCCGAGGCCGACCAGGCCGCCCGGCCCGATCGCGTACAGCGACTGGATCGACTGGTACCCCGCGCCGAGCGGATCCTGCCACGGATCGAGAAACGCCGTGATCCGTTGCAGGCGGTAGGGCGCCGCGGCGATGAGTCCGCCCAGGCCGGCCAGGCCCAGCAGGCCGAGCCCGCCGAGATGGGCCACGCGCGCTCCCGCCGCGTAGATGACGAGCAGGGAGGCGCCGAACATCACCACGCCCGTGCCCAGGTCGGGTTGGAGCATGATGAGGCCGAACGCCGCGCCCAGAATGGCCAGCGGAGGCAGCAGCCCCTCGCGGAACGAATGCATGCGGTCCTGGCGTTCGGACAGCAGCCGGGCCAGGAACAGGATCATCGCCAGCTTCATGAACTCCGAAGGCTGGATCCCGAACGAGCCGATGCCGAGCCAGCTGCGGGCCCCGCCGCGGACGACGCCGACGCCCGGCACGAGCACGATGAGGAGCAGGCCGAAGCACGCCAGCAGCGCCGGCCCGGCCCATTTGCGCCATACCTGGTAGTCCACGTTCATCGTGAAGAACATCGCGGCCACGCCGAGCAAGGCGAATACGAACTGCCGCTTCACGTAATAATACGGGTCCCCGTAATCGTGGAACGCCGCGACGGCGCTGGCGCTGTAGACCATCACGATGCCGATGGCCAGAATGCCGAGCGTGGCGGCGATCATCCAAAGATCGGGAACGGAACGGGACTTGGCCATGAATCGGACACCTCGCGTACTTGTGGAAGTGGGGACAAGCCCCCTTCTACAACGTATGCGCCGATTGCTTAAACATGCGGCCGCGGACCTCGTAAGACGGGAACATGTCCCAGCTCGCGCAGGCCGGCGACAGCAGCACCGTGTCGCCGGGCCGCGCCATGGCGGCGGCTTCCTCGACGGCCCTGCGGAGCGTGCCCTCGGCGTCACCCACAGGTTCGACGATTTTCACGTCCGTTAAACCGGCGGCTTCCGCCACCTTCCGCAGCTTCTCCCGCGTCTCCCCCAAGGCGACGAGCCCTTTCACGCGGGTCCGGAACACCGGGAGCAGCTCCATGTAGTCGGAACCGCGGTCGAGCCCTCCCGCGATGAGGATCAGCGGGGAGGGCAGCGACAGGATGGACATCGTGGTGGCCATCGGGTTCGTCGCTTTCGAGTCGTTGTAATAGTGCGAACCGCCGAACTTGCCGACGTACTCCAGCCGGTGCTCGACGCCCCGGAACGTGCGCAGCGGTTCTTCCAGCAGCGCCGGATCGGCGCCGGCGGCCAGCGAGACGGCGATCGCGGCCAGCGCGTTGGCGGTATTATGCCGGCCCGGGAGGCCGATGTCGCCCACCCGGATCAGGCGCGTTTCGCGCCCTTCGAAATCCCGGCAGACGACCCATCTCTCCAAGTCCGGCTCTTCCTCGAGCGGTTTGATCGACGGATAGGGCGGCACGACGCAGACGCCGGCCGCAAGCTCCTGGGTCAGCGAGAACGGCAGCTTGCGGGCGGCGAAACGGTTCGACAATTCCCGGCATACGGCGTAGTCGGCATTATACACCGCGACGTCTTCTCCGGTCTGATTCTCGAACAATTTCGCCTTGGAGGCGACATAATCCTCCATCGTGCCGTGGTAATCGAGATGCGTCTCGGCGATGTTGAGCAGGCAGGCGATCCGCGGCCGGAAATCGGCCGTGCCCTTGAGCTGGAAGCTGCTGAGCTCGGCGACGAGCCATCCGTCCTCGCGGACCTCCAGCGCCGCTTCGCACAGCGGCCGGCCGATATTTCCGGCCACGAGCGGATGTTGCCCCGCGGCTTTCAGCAGCTCCCCCGTCAGCGTCGTGGTCGTCGTTTTCCCGTTCGACCCGGTAATGCCGATGATCGGCGCTTTGGACAGCTGTCCCGCCACTTCCACCTCGGTGACGATGGCCACGCCCAGGCGCTCGGCCTCCGCGACCGGCGGCGCCGAATACGGGATGCCCGGGTTTTTGACCAGCAGCGAAGTCCGTTCGTTCACCAGGCCGTCCGGATGTCCCCCGCATACAACAGAAATGCCCAAAGCCTCAAGTTCCTCGGCTTCGGGACATTGCGACCTTTCCTTCCGATCGTTCGCCGTGACGAGCGCGCCCGCTTGATGGAACAGTTTGGCGGCGGCGACGCCGCTCCTGGCGAGGCCGAGCACGACGACCTCCCGCCCGCGGTATTCTTCCAGCTGATTCATCCGAATATAGCCCCTTTACATCTTGTACAAAAACAGACCGGCCGCGGCCAAGATCAGCCCCGCCAGCCAAAACACGGCGACGACGCGCCATTCCGACCAGCCCGACAGCTCGAAATGGTGATGGATCGGGCTCATCTTGAAAATGCGCTTGCCCCGCGTTTTGAAAGAAGCGACCTGGAGAATGACCGACAGCATTTCCAGGACGAACACCCCGCCGATCACGATCAGCAATATTTCAGTTTTCGTCAGGATGGCGACGGCGGCGATTCCCCCGCCGAGGCCGAGCGAGCCCGTGTCGCCCATGAACACCTTCGCCGGGTGCGCGTTATAGACCAGGAACCCCAGCACCGCCCCGACGACCGCGGCGCAGAAGACGGCCGACTGCGGCTCCGCGGCCTCGACCGCGACGACGGAGAACGCCCCGAACGCGAGCGCGCTCGTGCCGGACAGCAGCCCGTCCAGCCCGTCGGTGAAATTCACGGCGTTGCTGGAGGCGAAAAACATGATGACGACGAGAACGTAATAGCCCCAGCCCAGCTGCCAGGAGAGGTGGGTTCCGGGAATCCCGAGCGTCGTCGGATGATCGTTCGCGTATAGGATGCCGCAGAAAAGGATGGAAAATAACAGCTGGCCGAACAGCTTTTGCTTGGCGGTTAAGCCCAGCGAACGTTTGAACGCGATTTTGATATAGTCGTCCAGAAACCCGACGAGGCCGAAGCCCAGGCAAGCGACCAGCAGCGCCCAGAATTCGAAGCCCCGTTCCGAAAATTTCAGGAAAGCCAGCGTCAGCGCCAGCATAATGATGATCCCGCCCATCGTCGGCGTTCCCGACTTCTTGAGGTGGGACTGGGGGCCGTCGTCCCGCACCTGCTGGCCGAATTTCATCCGGCGCAGGAGCGGAATGAGGAGAGGCCCTAGCAAAACCGCCAGCACGAACGACACGCCGAGCGTGAGCAGCACCGATCCGTAGTCCATGGCTTAAAGGGCGTCTCCTTTCTGCAAAGCGGCGACGATTTCTTCCAGGCGCATGCCGCGGGAAGCTTTGACCAGCACCAGGTCGTCCGGTTCCGTGTCGCGGGCCAGTACGGCCGCCAGCTCCTTCTTGTCCGCGAAATGGCGAACCGCGCCGACGGGGAAGGCCGGCTTGGCCGCTTCCGCCGTATGGATCGACAAAGGGCCGAACAGGTAAACGTCGTCCGCGATCTCCGGCGTGATCGACTTGCCGATGCCGGCGTGGAACGAGACTTCCTCCGGGCCCAGCTCCAGCATGTCGCCGAGCACGATCCGTTTGCGGCGGTAACCGTTCAGCCCGGCCAGAAGGGCGAGCGCCGCGCGGACGGAGGTCGGGCTGGCGTTGTACGCGTCGTTCAGCACGACCGCGCCGTTCGCCGCGCGGGTCCGCTCGATCCGCATGCCGGTCAGCTTCGCGGAACGCAGGCCTTCGGCGATTTCCGCGTCGGACAAGCCGAAGACGCGTCCCGCGGCGACGGCCGCCAGCGCGTTCATCGCGTTATGCTTGCCGGGTGCGGGGATCTCGAAAGCAACCTCGCCGCCGTCCGACCGGACGCGGAAAGCCGTTCCTTCCAACGTCACGCGGAAGTCCGACCCCGTCAGGGCGTTGTCCGGCCCTTCCCCGAACGTCAGCACCTTCGCTCGCCCGTCGAGTCCAAGCTCGGCGATCTCTTCATGCAGCAGCGGTTCGTCGCCGTTCACGATAAGGGCGCCTCCGGGCTTCAAACCGTCGGCGATTTCCAGCTTCGCCTTCGCGATGTTGCGGCGGGAACCGAGATGCTCCAGGTGCGCCTCGCCGATGTTGGTGATGACGGCGATATCCGGTTTGGCCAGACGGGACAGCAAGGAGATTTCGCCGCGGGCGCTCATGCCCATTTCCAGCACGAACGCTTCGGTGTCCGGGGCCGCCCGCAAGATCGTGAGCGGCAGGCCGATATGGTTGTTGAAGTTTCCTTCCGTCTTATGTACGCGGAACCGCGTGGAGAGAACGGAGGACAGCAGGTCTTTCGTCGTCGTTTTGCCGTTGCTGCCGGTGACCGCGGCCACTTTGGCGTTCAGGGACGCCAGGTAACCCTCGGCCAGCCGTTGCAGCGACTCGAGCGTATCGTCGACCCGCAAGAGCGGCAGGCCGGGCGACTCCGGAACCGGACGGGAACGCGCCCACAGCGCCGCTGCGGCTCCCGCGGTCCGGGCGGTCTCGAGGTAGTCGTGCCCGTCGAAGCGATCGCCCGCGAGCGGCACGAACAGTTCGCCCGGCCGAAGCGTCCGGGTATCCGTCGAAACGCCGGCGATCCGGGCCGCTCCCGCGGATTCGTCATATTCGGCTCCGCACCAGGCGGCGATTTCCCTAAGGGTGGCTTGGATCACGCTTTTCGGCTCCTTACGGCGGCTCGCGCCTCCAGGCGGTCGTCGAAATCATGGGTGACGCCGCCGATGATTTGATAGGTTTCATGGCCTTTGCCCGCAATCAATACTACATCCCCGGGGCCGGCCATTTCAACCGCTTTTTCGATCGCCGAGCGGCGATCGGGCTCCAGCGCGTACCGGTCTTCGGACACGTGCGCTTCTCTCAAACCGGCAACGATCTCTTGGATGATCGCCATCGGGTCCTCGGTCCGCGGATTGTCGCTGGTGACGATCAGCGCGTCCGCGAGGCGAGCCGCGATTTTGCCCATTTTGGGCCGCTTGGTCCGGTCCCGGTCGCCGCCGCAGCCGAACACGCAGATCACGCGCCGATCGGTCAATTCCCTCACCGTGCGGAGGATGTTCTCGAGGCCGTCCGGCGTATGGGCGTAATCGACGACGACCGCGAAATCCTGGCCTTCGTCGACGAGCTCCGCCCGGCCGGGCACGCCCGTCACGGATTCCAGGCTGGCGATCGCGCGGTCGACCGGAATCCCTTCGCAGAAGGCCGCGGCCAGCGCGGCCAGCGCGTTGTACACGTTGAATTTGCCGACCAGCCGCAGCCGGACTTGCCGTTCCCCGGCGGGGTATCGCAAGGTGAACGAGGTGCCGCTCGCGGTAATCGCCACGTCCGCCGCCCGGAAATCCGCTTCGCGGTCGATGCCGTACGTCACGGTTTCCGCTGCGGTGAGCTTCGCGAACCGCCCGGAAGCGTCGTCGTCCGCGTTCAGGACGGCAAAGGAACGATCCTCCGGTCCGGAGCCGTAATCGTTGCCCAGACGCGCGAAAAAGAGCCCTTTGGCCGCCTCGTACGCTTCCATGGTCCCGTGGTAATCCAGATGGTCCTGAGTTAAGTTGGTGAAAATCGCGGTGCGGAATCGGACCCCTTTAACCCGGCCCTGCTCCAGCGCGTGCGAGGACACTTCCATGACGCACCGCCGCGTGCCGGCATCCGCCATCGCCCGGAAGATCCGCTGCAGCTCCAGCACGTCGGGCGTCGTCCCCGACATCGGAAGGCTCCGGCCGGCGAAGCGCGTCTCGATCGTCCCGATGACGCCGGCGGGCGTACCGGCGTCCTGCCAAATTTTCTCGATTAAGTACGTAGTCGTCGTTTTCCCGTTCGTGCCCGTCACGCCGACGGGACGCAGCGCCCGGGAAGGATGGCCGTAAAAGAAATCGGCCAGCACGGCGAGCGCCAGCCGGGTGTCGGGTACGACCAACTGCGGCAGCGAGACCGGCAGCTCCCGCGAGACGACCAGCGCCGCCGCCCCCTTCTCCGCCGCCTGTCCGGCGAATTCGTGCCCGTCCACGGTATGTCCGGGCAGGCAGAAGAACAGCGTGCCCGGCTTTGCTTTGCGGGAATCGGTTTCCAGATCGGTAATGGCGGCGCTGCCGTCGCCGACGATCCGGGAGAGCAGCAACCGTTTTGACAATTCGTGCAGATTCATGTGCAACCGTCCTCCTAGGGCCCGTGTACCTCCATTATTCACCATGCCGGCACCCGCATCAAGAGCGGAAAGGCGATTGGCAAAATCAGTCACCCGCTCCGAGGTAAATCCGGATCACGGAACCTTGCTCCATGCGGGCCCCGGCCGCCGGAGCCTGCCGGATCACCGTGCTGCCTTCGCCGGAGGAAGCCAGCCGGAAGTTCATGTTCAGATCCTCGTAAATATCGGAAACCGTCTTGCCGACGAGATTGGGCACGGTCACGATTTTCGTATCTCCGTATCTATATTCTTTCTCCACTTGTTCGGTCCGCGGCTTTACGCCCAGATAAGGCAGCGCGTCGGCCATGATGTTCCGCACGATCGGCGCGGCGACGAGTCCCCCGAACTGGATCCCTTGCGGGTCGTCCACCGCCACGTAAACGACCAGCTGCGGATCGTCCGCCGGCGCGAAGCCGATGAACGAAACGATATGCTCGTCGGGCGAGTAGCGGCCGCCGACGACTTTCTGGGCCGTTCCCGTTTTGCCTCCGACCCGGTAGCCGTCCAGGAACGCGTTCCGTCCGGTGCCTTGGGCGACGACCTTCTCCAGCGCTTCCCGCACTTTCTTGGATGTCTCGGGCGATATGACTTGCCGGACGAGCTCCGGCTGTTTCTCCTCGAGCACCGTTCCGGTATCGGGCTGAATCCAGGCTTTCGCTACATGCGGCTTGAACAGCTTGCCTCCGTTGATGGCCGCCGACACCGCCGTGATCTGCTGGATCGGCGTGACGGATACGCCTTGCCCGAACGCCGTCGTCGCCAGTTCGACCGGGCCGACCTGAGAAGGCTTGAATAGGATCCCGTTCTCTTCCCCGTTCAGGTCGATGCCGGTTTTTTTGCCGAAGCCGAACGCGTTGATGTAGCCGAACAGCTTATCCTTGCCCAGCCGCTGTCCCAGCGCCACGAAGCCCGGGTTGCAGGAGTTTTCCACGACCTCGAGGAACGACTGGCTGCCGTGTCCTCCCCGCTTCCAGCACCGGAGCCTGGCGCCGCCCACCTCCACGGAGCCGGGATCGTAGAAATGCTCCTTCTCCAGGTCCACTTTCCCCTCCTGCAGCGCGGCGGCCAGGGTGATGATCTTGAACGTGGAGCCCGGCTCGTACGTCATCCAGATCGGCAGGTTCCGGTTATAGACTTCGGGAGATACCTCGCGGTATTTGTCCGGTTCGTACGTCGGGCGGCTGCCCATCGCCAGGATTTCGCCGTTGTTCGGGTTCATCGCGATGGCGATCACGTCTTTCGCCTGGAACTTCAGCATGGCCTGGTCCAGCTCCCGCTCCACGATCGACTGGACGGCCTGGTCGATCGTCAGCTGCAGCTTGAGCCCGTCGCGGGGCGGCGTGTACTTGTCGGTGGAGCCCGGCATCTGCCGTCCGGCGGCGTCGGTCAGGAACGACACGCTGCCGGGCAGTCCGCTGAGCCGGTCGTCGTAACGGAGCTCCAAGCCCGTAAGCCCCTGATTGTAACCGCCCGTGAAACCGAGAATATGGGAAGCCAGGCTTTGGAACGGGTAATACCGTTTGTTGTCCTCCCCGACCATGATGCCGGGAAGTCCCAGCTCCCGCACCTGCTGGGCTTTTTCCAGCGTGATTTTGCGGCCCGCCGGCTTGAGGTCGACATACATCTCGTTCTTTTTGAGCAGCGGAAGCAGCTTGCTTTCCGTCGTGCCCAGCACCGGAGCCAGTTTCCGGGCGGTCTCCTGCGGATCCTTGATCTGAACGGGGATCGCCCACACCGTCGGGGAGCTGATGTTATAGGCCAGCTTAACCCCATTGCGGTCCACGATCTCCCCGCGTTTGCCTTGGAACGGAATCTCCCTTCGCCAGGAATCCTCCGCCTTCTGCGAAAGCTCGGCGCCCTTCCACAGCTGGACGTAACCGAGCCGGATCACGAGCGCCGCGAAAGCGAAAACGACGAACAGGAGCGCCATGAACAACCGTCTGCGTACCGTGACCTGGGATATTTTCACGACAAAGACCCCCTTGCGCGTACCGCGGCCGATCGGCCTGATACAAGCCTATTCCGCGGTCGGGGGTCTTTAGAACAAGCCTTCAGCCTTTCGGGGCGCCGGAGTCGGGCGTCTTCGCGGCGGTTTTCGCTTTTTCGGCCGTTTCCGGCTTCCGGTCCGGGGGCGCCAGGGTCAGCTGGACCGCGGTTTTGCCGCCGGACGATTGGGCCTTCTGGGAGACGACGTAGCCTTCGCCCTCGACCGTGCAGGAAACTTTCAGGAGCGAGCACATGCTCATCGCGTCCCGGAGCGACAACCCCGCCATGTCCGGCACCGTGCCGGGCTTCGCGTCGGTGAGCAGATAGACCGGCTGCGAAGTCGGCAGGATGCTGCCGCCTTTCGGCAGCTGCTGCAAGACTTTGCTTCCTTTGCCGATGACCTGGACATCGAAAGACCGCCGGCTGAGCTCGTTTTTGGCTTGGGCCGGCGCCGTGCCGGTCACGTCGGGCACGACCGCCGTCACGTCGCCGGGGTTGGCCGCCGCGACGGTTGCCGTGTTCTTGCCGTTCGCGCTTGCCTGGACGTCCGGCAAGTTCGGGGCAATGCCCAGATGGCGAAGCGACTGCTCCATGATTTCCCGGAAGATCGGAGCGGCGACGGAGCCGCCGCCGGCCAGCGGAACCTGCGGTTCGTCCACGATGACGTAAAGCACGATCTTCGGGTTTTCCACCGGAGCGTAACCGATGAAGGAGACGACGTACTTGTCGTCCGAATATTTCCCGTCGATGACCTTCTGGGCGGTTCCGGTTTTACCCGCGATCCGGTAGCCGGGGATGTACGCGTTTTTGCCCGTGCCGATCTTCTGGTCGCTGACGACGGTTTCCAGATAATCGCCGACTTTGCGCGCGGCCTCTTCGGAAATGACCTGGCGGACCGCTTGCGGCTCGAACACCTGCTTCGTGCCGTGGGCGGGGTCCGAAATCGACTCGATCAAGCGGGGCTTCATCAATTTGCCGCCGTTCGCGACGGCCGCGACCGCCGTCACCTGCTGGATCGGCGTTACCTGAACGAGCCCCTGGCCGAAAGTGGCCGTCGCCACCTCCGACGGGTAGCGGAAACGGATGGAGCCGGCGACTTCGCCGGGCAAGTCGATCCCCGTCTTCGCGCCGAAACCGAAGTTGTCGATATATTGCCGCAGCTTCCCGGCGCCGAGTTTCTCGTAGCCGAGCTTGACGAAAGCCACGTTACTGGAGCGCTTGAGGCCTTCGAGGAAGGTGATTTCCCCCCATCCGCTCCAATTATGGTCGTGGATCGTCCACCCGGGCACCCTGATGCTCCCGGATTTGTACGTCTCGTTCGGATCGAACATGCCTTCTTGGACGGCCGCCGCCAACGTGACGATTTTGAAGGTCGATCCCGGCTCGTACACGGATTGGATCGCGTCGTCTTTGAACGCGGCTTGGTTGTCGGCGTATTTCCAATATTCGTTCGGGTTGAAGGTCGGGTAACTCGACATCCCGAGAATATCCATCGTTTTCGGATCGGCCGCGATCGCCGTGATGCTGATCGGATGGTACTCGTCGTAAGCCTTGCTCAGCGCTTGCTCGATGTAAAATTGGACGTCGCGGTCGAGCGTCAGCGTCACGTCTTTGCCGTCTACGGCAGGCTGCATCGATACTTTGCCATTGGGCAGCTGCGCCCCCGTGTTGTCTTTCTCGTAGCGGATGAAGCCCGGCGAACCTTTCAGTTCGCTGTCCAGGTCTTTCTCCAGCCCGATCACGGCGTTCCCGTCCTTGTTCGTATAGCCGAGGATATGGGCCGCGAGCGTGCCGTTCGGGTAATACCGCTTTTGCTCCTCCACGAAATAAAGGCCGACGTCTTTTTTCTTCGTCAGCTCCAGGAGTTCCGCGCGGAATTTGTCCAGCCGATCCTTCACCGCGGCGTCGATTTTCCAGCCGTCCGGGCGGATCTCCTTCTGGGCGAGGTACGTGCCGTTATCCTTTTTCGCTTCGATCATTTTCCGGAGATCGGCCTCGGGCGTGCCCAGCACGTTATGCAGCTTGGACACGATGCGGTCGGCGATCCGCCAGTCCGGGTTTTCCTTCTCCAAGTCGGCGATTTTCTGCGGACCGACCGCCACGGTGTAGGCCGCGGCATCGGCTGCGAGCACTTTGCCGTCGCGGTCCAGGATTTGCCCCCGTTCTTGGGGGATCGTTTCTTTGGTGGACCAGAGCTCCAGGGCGCGTTCGGACCACATCGCCGACACGGGGCCGACCTGGACCCAATAAATCCGGAAAATCAAGCCGACGAACAGGAGAGTCATGAGCCCTCCCACCAGCAGCGTCCGTTTTTTGATTCTGATGGACATGCGATTACCCTCTTATTTCTTCGTGTTCATGGCGATCGCTTTGCCGCCTTCGCCGACCGTGATTCCCTGGTTCGGATCGAGCGGAACCATGCCCAGCTTGTTCGTCGCTTCGTCGATGATCCGTTTCGGGTCGCTCAAACGCTCGACTTCCCTCTGAAGCTCCTTCATTTGGCCGGTCGTTTGCTCGTATTGCCGGTTCATCTCTTGGATTTGCCGGTTCATTTGATAGATTTCCGCGTAACGGTAAATTATGAGTCCGGCCACGACGGCGCACACGGCCACCGTAAGCAAATAGAGCAGCTTCTCTCCGATGGGGATCGAGCGGCGGCGGACGACCTTCTCCCGTTCTTTCTCCGGCCGTTGCGTCTCCTGCGGCTTGCGCTCCGGACGAAGCGCCAGGTTGCCATAATAAGCCATGTTTCTGCAAAACCCCCTTTATTGAGCTCGATCGTATTTTCCAGAATTCGACAAATCCAGGTCATAATTTTTCCGCGATCCGCAGTTTGGCGGAACGTGCGCGGGGATTGTCGGCCAGCTCCCGCTCGGACGGAAGGATCGGTTTCCTCGGCGTCAGCCGAAGCCGTCCGTCTCCCCCTCCGCACACGCAGACCGGAAAATCCGGGGGACAGGTGCAGGAGGCGGTTTCCGCCGCGAACATCGTTTTGCAAATGCGGTCTTCAAGCGAATGGAACGTAATGACGGCTGCTCTGCCGCCGGGTTTCAATACGTCGATCGTATCCTTCAGGGCATCCCGGAACGCCCCGAGTTCGTCGTTGACGGCGATGCGCAGCGCCTGGAACGTCCGTTTGGCGGGATGCGGACCCGTCCTCCGGGCCGGCGCCGGGATCGCCGATTTGATCAGTTCCACGAGCTCGCCCGTCGTTTCGATCGGCGCCTTCTGACGGGCGGCCGCGATGCTGCGGGCGATATTGCGCGCGAATTTCTCTTCGCCGTACTCCCGGATGATCCGGGCGATCTCTTTCTCTTCCCATTCATTGACGATGGTTCTAGCCGTCAAAGCCTGTTCCCGGTCCATCCGCATGTCCAATTCCGCGTCGCGGTTGTAGCTGAAGCCCCGGTCGGCTTCGTCCAGCTGCGGGCTCGAGACGCCGAGATCGAACAGCACGCCGTCCGCCCGAGGCAGCCCGTCCGTCTCCGGAACGCCGGCTTCGCGCAGGGCCCGGACGAGATGGCGGAAGTTGCTTTTCACCAGCGTGACGCGATCTCCGAACGGGGCCAAGCGAGTTCTCGCGTTCTCGAGCGCGGTATCGTCTTGATCCAGCGCGATCAGGCGGCCGCCGGGACCGAGCCTGGCCGCGATTTCCGAGCTGTGGCCCGCGCCGCCCAGCGTGCAGTCTACGTAGATGCCGCCCGGACGGATGTTCAGTCCTTCGACGGCTTCGTCCTTCAGGACCGTGATGTGGTGGAACATGCGTCGTACCCTCCCCGCAAGCTGTCTCGTTTCAAGATGCCGGATTCCGGAATCGGCCCCCGTAACGCCGGGCGCGGTTTCCGATTGCATGGCGGGGACCTCTTGCTCTCTTGGAATTCCAAACGATGTCTCTCTTTGATGAGGTTGCGAACCGGTTAGAAATTGAAGTCGAAATCGACCAGCTTCTCGGCGATTTCATTGAACGAATCCTGCGACTGACGGGAATATTCTTCCCAAGTGGCCGAATCCCAAATCTCCACGCGGGAGGAAACGCCGATCACGGTGCAGTCCTTCTCCAGCTTGGCGTATTCCCGCAGGTGCGCGGGCACGTTGATCCTGCCTTGCTTGTCCCACTCGCATTCGGATGCGCCGGAGAACAGAAGGCGGGTGAACGCGCGGGCATTGGCCGCCATGGAAGGCAGCGACTTCATCCGCTGTTCCAGCTGATTCCACTCGGAACGCGGATAAACGAACAAACAGTGGTCCAGACCGCGGGTCACGATGAAGTCGGGGCCGAGGGCGTCGCGGAACTTGGCCGGGATGATGATCCGGCCTTTGTCGTCGATGCTGTGTTGGTATTCCCCCAGGAACAACCGCCCCTACCCCCATTCTTCACCACTTTCCACCACTTTGAGCCACTTCGTTTGAATAATTCTCCCCATAAAATAAAAATCCTGCTTCGAGAGCAGGATTGGAGAAAAAAATATTTTAGACGATTAAGCATAGCCGTTCCCGGTTATTCCGGGGGATCGTTCGGTTTGCCGGATGTTGCGGGATCGTTCGGTTTACCGGAGCGTGAAGGATCGGCCGGGTGTTCGTCGACCTTAGGCGCCGTTGCTGCCCCTTCGTCCGCTAATGGCAGCGCCGGTACCGCTTGTGGAACGGCTTCGTTCCATGCTTTCCTCCGCAGCTCCGCTTCTTCCCGCCGCGACCGGCTGCGTGCGCGGATCAACAGATACGCGGGGATGCCGATCACCGCCGCCACGGCAGCGACGGGCAGCAGCGCCGCCAGGAAAACGAGCAGCGCCTGGCCGAACTGGCCCAGCGCTTTGGCGCTGCCCGTCAAGGCGCCCGCCAGCCGCTCGCCGAACCCTTCCTTCTCTTTCTCTTCCGTCTTTGCCGCCGCTTTTCCCTCGTACAGTCTGACGTTAACCGTCGAATAGGCGACATTTTGGTCGAGGTAACGCATGCGGCCTTTGATCTGTTCGATCTGTTCCTGCACGGCCGCCAGCTCGTTGGAGAATTTGACCAGGTCGTCGGATCCCGTCGCTTTGTCCATAAACGACAGCAGCCGCGTTTCCACCGTTTGCTTGGCCTGAAGGCGCGCGCTCAGATCCACGTACTCTTCGGTCACGTCGCTCCCTTCCATTTGAAGCTGCAAATCTTTCTCGATTCGGCGGAGCCGTTCGATAAAGGAAGAAAATCCGTCGGCCGGCACTTTGATGACGTAAGTCGCCCCTTTGCCGGACGCGTCCATGCTGTTGTTGAATTGCAAAATGTAGGATCCGCTCAGGTGGATCGCATCCCGCAGCTGCGATTCCGCTTGGTCGAAGTCGGGGACGTTCATGGACACGTTGGCCTTGTAAATGACTTTGCGGCCCATGCTTTGCGGATCGGCGATCGGCCCGATGCCGCCGCTTGCGGCGCCTGCCTCCACGGCGGAAGCGGAGGGCTGGGCTGCGGAATTGGCTGCCGTCGTCGCCGTTTTCGCGGAGGTAAAGGCCGTATCCGCCATCGCTTCCGCTTTCGGGGCTTCCAGCGCGCCGCCGTATTGGTCAACCGCCATTACGTCCTGCGCGGCTTCCGAAGCTTTGTCGCTTTGGGCCGCGCTGCAGGCGCTGAGGGCGAGCAAGATTGCGGCCAGCAGCGCCGCCAGTCCGGCCTTGCCCAGCCGACCGAGATTCCATGAAAAATTACCGGAGCTTTCGCGTTCCCGCGAGACTTGACCGAACCTTCCGCGTTCCCATGAAACTTGACCGAACCTTCCGCGTTTCATTGGCGCCTTTCCGCTCAACATCGTCGGATCCCCCTTTTTTCGTCTTCCTCCTCGTAGACGAAGCAAGGAATCCAAAGGTTGCCGGAATATGGAAGGCGCAGGGAACGAATTGGTCTGTTCGCCTCCTCTCTGCACAAACCCACCTAGAGCGCGTTTTCGCACATATCCACTTCCGCTGCGCGAATAGCCCTCGCCAGAGGCTGTCCGATCGGATCCGCGGCGACTCCGCCATGTCAGACCATCCAGGGGTTTACCTATCGATCGTCGAAACGAGGGTCAGCGTCCGGTTGGTCCGTTCGAGGGGGCTGTAGTCGAGTTTGATAGGGATACGGCAATCTCCGTCCGAGGAAGTCAGAGAAAAAGCCCCCGCTCCGCCAGGTTGGCGGAAACGGGGGCTGTGCGAAACGGAAGGAACAATCAAACTCAATGGGCGGCCCAGCTGTCCAGATAGGCCTTCTGCTCGGCGGACAAGGTATCGATGCCGATGCCGAGCGCCTGCAGCTTCGTGCGGGCCACTTGTTCGTCCAGCGCGTACGGCACGTTCACGACGCGGTTCCCGATGCTCTGGTAGTTCTCGTTCACGTACCGGAGCGAGAGCGCCTGGAGGGCGAACGTCATGTCCATGATTTCCGCGGGGTGGCCGTCGCCCGCCGCAAGGTTGACCAAACGGCCTTCAGCCAGCACGTAGATCTTGCGGCCGTCCTTCAAGGTGTACTCTTCGATGTTGCGGCGCACGACGCGTTTGGAGACGGCCAGGGCGGACAGTTCCACCAAGTTCACTTCCACGTCGAAATGCCCCGCGTTGCTCAGGATCGCGCCGTCCTTCATGTTCGCGATGTGCTCCCCGCGGATGACGTCCTTGTTGCCGGTCACGGTGACGAAGAAATCGCCGACTTTGGCGGCCTCGGCCATCGGCAGCACCGTGAATCCGTCCATGTACGCTTCAACCGCTCGGATCGCGTCGATTTCGGTGACGACGACGTTGGCGCCGAGCCCTTTGGCCCGCATGGCCACGCCTTTGCCGCACCAGCCGTAGCCGTTGACCACGACGGTTTTGCCGGCCACGACGAGGTTCGTCGTCCGATTGATGCCGTCCCACACCGATTGGCCGGTGCCGTAGCGGTTGTCGAACAAGTATTTGCAATACGCGTCGTTCACGGCGACCATCGGGAACTTCAGCGAACCGTCCTTCTCCATCGCTTTCAGGCGGAGAATGCCCGTCGTCGTCTCCTCCGCGCCCCCGCGGACGCCGGCCAGCAGATCCTGGCGCTCGGCGTGCAGGATGGTCACGAGGTCGCCGCCGTCGTCGATGATCAAATCCGGCTTCGTTTCGAGCGTCTTCACGAGCAAATCCTTATATTCCTGCGGATCCGGATTGTATTTGGCGAATACGGCGATGCCGTCCTCCACGAGCGCGGCGCAGACGTCGTCTTGGGTGGACAGCGGATTGCTGCCCGTGATGGCGACCTCCGCCCCGCCGGCTTGCACGACCTTCGCGAGGTATGCCGTTTTGGCCTCCAAGTGAAGGGAAATCGCGACGCGTAGCCCTTTAAAGGGCTGGTCCTTCTCGAACTGCTCGCGGATTTTGTTCAGCACCGGCATATGCGCCGAAGCCCAGTCGATTTTCAGCTTGCCTTCGGGCGCCAGCGACGGATCCCGGATAATGCTCGTAAGCGTCGTTTTCAAATGAGAATCCTCCCATGAATAAGTAATCGGAACGAACTTAACTCTGGACCGCGAATCCTTCTACCAGGCGATGGCTTCCGGCGACTTCTCCCTGCACCTCCCGCCACAGCGCGAGCCACTCCGGACCGTACCGGTTCCAAAAATGGATCGTTCCGTACACGCGTTCCTGCGGTTTGCCGCCGGGAGACAGGGAAGAACGGATCCGGTCCCATTGCCTGAGCGACGCCTCGTGCCGGCTGGAGAGCGCGTCTCTGGAGCGGTTCTCGAGGTACGATATCTGCTCCAGGATCCGGTCCCGATTGCTTTCGGAAAGCTTCGCCAACCCCGGCTGCAGGGACGACACCGTCTCGATGACCGGCGCATACAGGCTGAGAAACTGTTCCTTCGCCTTGCGGAAAGTCGCCTCCAAATCCCACTGGTCCTGCGCCGCCAGCCATGCCGCCCGCCTCTCCTCCCATTCCGCCATCGCCTGCTCCGGCGTCAGGGCGTACTTGCCCAGCAGCTTGAGGATGGAAGGCTCCAAGTACGTATAGGACGACCGAGGCACGAGCACGGGGATCCGGAAACCGAACGTTTCGAAGGCCGGACCCAAAATGCCCCAATACGCGAGCTCCGACGGACCGAGCACGGCGGCCAGCACCGGCAGCAGGAAGTCCTGCATCAGCGGCCGGGTCAACGCGTTCGTGCTGAGCCGGTCCGGCTGTTCCTCCGTCATGCGCAGCAGTTCTTGCCGGGAAAGGGATACCGAGCCTTTGCGGTCGAAGAACCGGTCTTCCTCCCGTGACAGCAGCAGCCTTCCCGATGCATCGTGCAGAAACAAATTCGCGCTTCCCGGCGCGGTCTCCGCCTGAAGCGGAAGTCCGAGCGATTCGACCGCTTTCTCGCCCGCGGCCAAAGCCCGTTCGAGTTCGGCGTTGCGCTCGATCAATTGGCGGAACATCGGCCCTTCAAGCCGACGGAGCTCCGGGTCGTCCGCGTCCATCAACACGAGGCCGTCGGGGCCGAACCAGTCGGCCAGCAAACGCGCGAAAGCCAAGCTGAGCGAAGGAGAATCCGCCAGATGGCTTCTCAGGCGCCCCAGCAGATCGGCTTTGAACTCCGTATCCGGCAGCGTGTCTGCCAGCTCCGCGAGCGCCTTATCCCAATCCGCGGACGTCAGCCGGGTCCGGCTCACCGCGAGCCGCGGGCCAGCCGGCCGCTCGATGCGGACGCGCCTCGGGGCTCCGTCCGTCGTCTGTACGTAGACATGATTGGCTTCATCGAAATCGTGGTCTTCTCCGGCGATCCAGAAGACGGGCACGACCGGTCTGCCCAAACGTTGTTCCGCCATCCTCGCCGTCTGGATGACGGTCAAGGCTTTATAGTAGATCAGCAGCGCGCCTCCGAACAACCCGGCTTGTTGGCCGCCGACGACGACCAGGCCGTCCGGACGCTCCAGCCGCTCCAAAGAGCGCTGGACTTCGGGGTGCATGCCGGCTTCCCCATGATATCTCCGCAGTGCCTTCACGACCTCGCTCCGGCCGGCGCGGGCGGCTTCCCCGCGATCCAGCCACTCCGCCCTGCGTTTCCAATCGCCGTCCCGCAGAGGGTGAGCGCCGAACAAGGAAATGACGGGTTCTTCTTGCCGCCGATAACGGTCCGACAGGGTACGGAGAATCGGCTCTTGCAGCGTCGTAACTTTCAACGGGCCGTTTCCCCCGATCGTATCAACAGTGATAAGATGCCATTTACGATTTTACACCTCGGGGGGTACGCCGTCAAAGCGGCAACCGTCAGTTCGAAGAGGGCAAAATCAACTGAATCGCCATCAACAAGACGTACAGGACGGCCATCGCGAAAAAGGAAAGGCGCCAGATCGCCTTGACGATGCGCGAAGGATCGATTTTGCCGCGAACCCGGTTCTGGGCGTTGCCGATTAAGCCCGCCCCGATCAGCATCAGCAGCAGGATCAGGTAAAATCCGAAACCGGAGCCGGACAGTTTGCTGAGCAGCGCCGCGACGATCCCGACGAGGAAGGCGGTGGTGACGTCCATGGCCAGCCGGATCGCCTTCTTGCGTTCCAGTCCCCGAAGCTTCCCGATCAGGTATACCGCCAGGAAAGGGATAAACGGCAGACCCGCAAGCACCATATACGTTTCCTTCAACACTTTCCACACCGACATGCCACGCCGCTCCTTCGCAACTCAAATGGCTTTCACCAGCGCCGCCACCGCCGCGTTCCAGGGCGCTTTCATCCCGACGGACGCCGCGAGTTCGCACAAGGCGCCGTTCAGGGCGCCGATTTCCGTGTCCCGCCCGGCCAGCACGTCCTGCAGCATGGACGACCGGTTGGCCGCCGTCGCCCGGCATACCTCCAGGACGGACGCCCATAATTCCCGCTCGCCGCCGTCCTTCAGGCCGTGCTTTCGCAAAATCCCGAGCGTTTCCCGGAACAGCGCCTCCATCACCGCCATCCGATCGGGCGTGGCCGGCAATTCGCCGTTCGGAACCCTCCATAGCGCCGTCAGCGGATTGATGACCGCGTTGATCAACAATTTCCGCAGCATTCTCTCCCGGATGGAATTCGACACGAAAGCGGAAAATCCTGCCTTTTCCAGCAAATCCGCCGCTCGGCGCGGCTCCGCGGCCGACCGCGCAACCGCCTCTTCATCCGATCCGTCCCCCCACTCCCCGATCCACGTGGTTCCGCTGCCGGTATGGCGAACGGAAGCGACCCCCGTCCGCAGCGCGCCTTCCGTCGTGACGGCGACGAGGATGCGCCTGCCCGGCAGCGCCTCCGCGAAACGTTCCGCGTGTCCGATGCCGTTCTGGAACAGCACGATCGCCGATCCGGCGCCCGTTTTCAGGTCCAACTCCCGAAGCGTCCGATCCGACGCGGCGGTCTGTTTGATCGCGACCAGTACAAGATCCGTTTCCGCCGGGGCGGCTTCTTCGAACGCAGCCGCCTCCAAACGGACGACCCGCTTGACGCGCTCGGCCCCTTCTTCCAACTCGATTCCGCGTTCGCCGACGACGAGCGCCTGCTCCCTCGTCCTCGTCCACATCCGAACCGGGATTCCCGCGGCCGCCAGCTTCCCCGCCAGCAGCATGCCGAGCGCGCCGCCTCCCATCACAACCGTCCGGTCCATCCTACCCGCTTCCTTTTCCTCGGATTTCCGCCTTTTGCCGATTGCGGACTTCGCCCTTCTTTAACGAAGATAACAAAAAGCCTGCCCGGGTTCCATGCCCAAGCAGGCTAACTTGCCGTACGAGTCATCGCGGTCCTATTCGATGCGCTCGAGGTTTCCGTTCGCGTCCATTTTGAACCGCGTCCGTTCCTCTTCCTGATCTTCCGCCAAGAACGCAAGGCGCCGCGCGCGGTCCATGATCCGGATCAGCGCTTTATAGTCGTCGTTGACGACCTGGTAGTCGTTTTGGACTTCCCCGACTTCTCTGGACAGGCGGTCGTTCTCCTCTTTCAACTCTTTCAGGAGCTCGTCTTTCTCTTTCAACTCTTTCTCGAGCTGCCGGATTTGCCGGCTCATCTCCTGAACGGTCCCTTTCCACTGGCGCAAATAACGGATAATCGCTTCCAAGGAAAGCGATTCGGCGGACAACGCCTCTCCGCGGGCCGTATCGCCCTCCTCCTGTCCGAGGCTTTCGCCCGCGCTTCCCAAAGTCGCGATCCCTTGTTTCTTCAAATAGCTGCGTTTCTGCCTCTGCTGCTTCGCCATGGCGATGGCTTCGTCATATCGTTTCCGGACGCAGCTGTTCCAACGGAATCCGCACGCGGCGGACGTCCGTCCGATGCGCTGCCCGACTTCCTCGAATGCGGCCAGCTGCGTGCTGCCGTCCCGGATATGCCGCAGCGTAACCTCCGCCAAAATCAAATCGTCATCCGGACTCCATGCATCTTGCCTGACAGCCGTCATGGGTTCGAATCCTCCTCGCTTCGCTTGATTGTCGTCTGCTTCTTCATTCATTTCTATGCCCGTGGTAGAATTCATAGAATCTATCGGATACTCCTAGGTATATCCAAATTTCGTTCTGCTATACCTCAGAGAGGCGGATTGGGCGGAAACGGGATCCCTGCATAAGCCGGCAAGGGAAGGGAAAAAATGAAATGCGGGACGAAAAAGTTCGACGCTTCGTCACTTCTTGCGGTTTACACCCGCAAGCCGCTGACGGTATAATATGGTTTAGTAAATCGGGTGTATGGCAAGAGAGGGGGATACTTCGTGGCACGCATGTTCCGGGTTCTGGGCTTCTTCACGCTCGCAATCGCCCTCATGGCCTTCGCGGGCGACATGTACGAAATGGCGCTGCTGTTCTTCATCCAGACGGCCGTGTTCTTCCTGGTCGGATATTTGAACTTCTCCGAGCGCGCCTACCTGCTCATGTTTTGGGGCTACATGGTCGTGGCGTTCGTCGGATTCACGTATTGGTCCGTATTCGAAATGGGCATTCCGCTCTAACATTCCGCCTCGGGCCTACATAAAACGAAAACCCTCCGTCCGCTTTCGGACCGGAGGGTTTTCGTTTTTTCGCGGGCGAAGCCGGCTCAAGATCCGGCTATACGCGCTCCCATACCTGCACCTTGAACAGCTCGCTCATCCCGTCCGAAAGCAAGAGCTGGCGGATCGAGCGGTTGCGGCGTACGAGCGGGTCGAACGGATCCGAAATGGCATGCGCGGACAGCTTCGACAAAACGCCCGTTTCGACGAGGAACCGTTTTTGGCTGCCGTACCATATTTCCCGCCAGCCCGCCGCCTCCGCCCGGCAGCGGACGAGGTCGAAATCCACGTGGGCGGTCAAATCCGACCCGCCGGGATTCCGGAACGGATCGGCATGGGCCAGGTGGTTCTCGTAGCAAAGCAGCGTGCCGTCCATCCGGTGGGGACCGGCGAGTTCCCGGGTCGCGTCCCCGTAATCGATCAAGATCAGCAAGGCCGGCCCCATCAGTCGATACAGCCAAGCGGTCCATTCCGCGCCTTCGGCGCCGAACTCCGTCACCTGACCTTCCCGAAGCCGTACGTTTTGGCGGTTCAGCCACGTTTCGGGCTCCGAATCGATCAATTCCATCCGGCAGGCGGCCGGCCGGCCGCGCCGCTCGTCCCAATAGACGCCTTCTTCCCGGAGCCGGCCGCCTTCCCGCGCGACCCGGCGGACGGGAAACGCGTCGAGCAGCTCGTTGGCCACGACGATCGTCCGGCGGTCTTTCCATACTTCCCGGCCGGCATCCTCCGGAGAGATGACCCTGGCGCGAGAGGCGAGAATTTCGGCTTGCAGCGCCGCTTCCGCTTCCCCCCGATGCGCGGGATTGCCTTCAACGATCGTCAGGAAGAAGCGCTCGCCCCCGTCCTTCCGGCGCCAGGCATCCAGCAGCTGACGGCCGAGACGGCCGGTTCCGCCGCCCCAATCGACCGCTTCGACGGCTGCCCCGTCCGGAAAATTTCGCCCGGCCAGCTCGATCATGTATTCCGCGAGCTGCTCCCCCATGATGTCGCCGACGAATGCGCTCGTATAAAAATCGCCCTCCCGGCCGACCCGGGTCGGTCCGGTTCGGTAGTATCCGTATGCAGGGTGGTACAAACACATCTCCATATAGTCGCGAAACGGGATGCATGTGACATTCGCCCCGTCAGGCGTGCGGCCGGCCCATGCGCTGCGGGCGATCGCGCTCCGAATCTCTTCCGCCAACGATGGCTGAATCCCCGCCGTTTCGTTTTTCCGCGACCCGTCTACCATGTTTCCTTCCTCCTGTCCTGCCGTCATATTATAATAGACGGGTACATATGTTGGACTACCCGCGCCGGCATGCGGCGTCCTAGAACGGAGACTTCGAGCTCGCTCGGAGATCCCGATGTAAGGAGGTTCCCGATGCGCCGATTCGCCTGGGCCGGACTCCTGTCGCTGATGCTGCTCGTTCTCGGCTTGACCCGCGCGAACGCTCCTCTCCCCGCGTTTGCCGTCGAACCGTTGCCGGAAGACACGAAAAAACTGCTCGAAAAAAGCCTGTCCGTCGTCGAGATCGACCGCGAAGTCGCGCGCATCTCGGAGTTGCGCCAAGAGGCCGAGCGGAAAATCGCGGCCAGCCGGCAGCAGATCGCCGCGCTGGAAACGATAGCGGCCGCGCAGCGGGAAAAAACGGACCGCGTGCTCCGTGCCTATTATATGGGGCGGAAAGATTTCATCCTGGCCGCCCTGCTGAACGCCCGTTCGCTCCCGGATTTGCTCCGCACGTGGGAATCGATGGACCTGCTCATCCAATCCGACCGGGCCGAAATGGACCGATACGCCGCGCAAACCGCCCAACTGAAGGAAGGCTATGCGGCGCTGCGGCAAGATCTCGCCGATCTCACGGCGGTCGAGAGCGAATTGCAAGCCCAGCGGAACCGGCTGATCGACCTGCAGGACGAAATCGGCCGTGCCCTGGCGTCCAGCGGCGATGAAGCGCATTTGCGGCAGATGATGGATGAACTGCAATCTTATTGGAAGAACGTCGGCTTATTCGAGGTCAAACGCCAGTTCCGCCTGCTGGCGGACGCCATGCAAGATTTGCCCGACTGGATTCGCGAGCATCCCGAAATCATGGAAACGAAAGGCCTGCAGACCAAGCTGACGATTACCGACGCCCAGCTGAACGATTTTCTCCGCAGCCGAAGCGGCGAGTTCAATCAATTCGAAATCCGCTTCGAACGGGACCGCATGAAGCTGTCGGGGGACAACGGCAGCATGCAGGTGGAGATCGCCGGCCATTATTCGATCGAAGAGGAGCCCGAAAACGCGATTCTGTTCCATGTCGATTCCTTGAAATTCAACGGGCTCGAGCTGCCGGACACGACCCGGGCGGACCTCGAGCGGCAGTTCGACCTGGGCTTCTATCCGCAGAAGCTCGTCAAATTCGTCAAAGCCAAAAGCGTGAAGCTGGAGCCGGGAACGCTAACCGTGGAACTGAAGGTCGGCTGACAACCCGGACCAGCGGCGGACCCACTCGTCCGTTCCGATGGCGCCGTCCGCGAATTCCTGCCATAACCCCCGCAGCCGGTCCAAGCGCTCCGGAAGCCCGGGATCGAATTCCGCGGGCGGCTGGAAC
This sequence comes from Cohnella caldifontis, assembly GCF_029360585.1. Classification (GTDB taxonomy): domain Bacteria; phylum Bacillota; class Bacilli; order Paenibacillales; family Paenibacillaceae; genus Cohnella; species Cohnella caldifontis. The sequence goes on from NZ_JAQZSJ010000010.1 coordinate 125,761, forward strand.
GGAAAGGACGCGGAGCCGCCGCCGGGAAACAGGGACGATAGGCCGCCGCTCTGATAGAACGACCGGGATACCGGCAGCTTGCCGAACGTTTCCCAATTGGCTTCCTGCGGCTCCTCGCCGGCCATCGCCGCGATCCATTTCCGCGCCGCGTCGACCTCCTTCGTGCGGGAAGAAATCGCGAAACTCGTTCCGCGGGACCAGACGTACGGGAGTTTCCACGCGGAGCGGTCAATCGTAAGGGCCGTGCCGGCATGGGAGGCGAGCTTCCTGGCTTCCGAATATGGCAGCACCACGCCCGCCGCCTCTCCGGTCAGCAGCCGGTCTTCGATTCCGCCGGATTCCTGCGGAAACGCCGCGCCGGCTCTCTCGCGTTCCAGCAAAGCGAGCGCCTCGCCGAAAGCCGTTCCGGACCAAGGGTTGGCTCCTTTCCCGTTCCACAGCGTATCCGTCCGCTGCCCGGCCGCCGCCTCCACCCAGAACAGCAGCGCAAGGGGATCCCGGCCGTCGATCGCCAGCCAATGCGCCGGTTGAGGCGACGTCCGGCTTTTGACCGCCAAATCCGTCCATTCGGCCAGCGTTTGGGGCGGAGACGCGTTTTCCCCTAACAGCGCTTTCAGAACGTCCGGATTCCAGACCAGCACGTAAGGATCGAAATCCCGGGGAGCCCCCCACAAATAGCCGTTCCATTTTAAAGGCGCCGAGACCGCTTCCAAGGGCTCGGCTAAAACATCGCCCGTAAATACGCCGTCCGCGGGGGCCAAATAGCCCGAGACGGCGAACGATTTGACCCGGGCGCTGTCCATCAGCAGGATATCCGCCGGTTCGCCGAGCTTGGCGGCGCGGCTGAACTCGCCGGCGGCGGACGCGGGATCCGTCCGTACGAGATCCGCGCGGATATCCGGCAGTTCGAGCGCCAGCGATTCGGCCATCCGTTGCAGCTCCTCGAATTCAGGCTCGTCCAAGGCGGCCGCGACCGTCAGCCGGACGGGCTCTTTCTCCACGGCTGCCGGCGGACGGGAAGGCTCCGGTTCGGTTCGCACCGGCCGGGCGATGGACTCGACGGAAGGGGCCGGCGCCGTCGCCCATGGGGAAAGAATGAGGATCAACAGGAACATCGGCAGGAAAATCAAGGCGATTTTGCGGCGATTCACGATCGCTCCCCCAAGCTTCGTTTCTCCCTTTTTCTTCTTTCATGATACCCGAACCGCCTCGCGATGTCTTGTTTTTTGCGGTTATAATAATGGAAAAAACGAGAGCGGAGGCGATGAGCGAATGTGGCGGAAATACGGGCTGGAGATGCGGCTGCCGCAGGGGAAGCTGCCGGGCTTCTATGCCCAAATCGTGAAAGGGATCGCCGAACGCGCCGAGCTGTTCGACCGGCACAAGGAACTGTTGGTTCTGAACTCCGGGGAGGACGCGGATGCCGTCGAGGAATTTTTGCGGCGCTACGGCGTGGAAGCGGAAGCTTGCGCCCTGCTGGCCGCTCCGGCAGCATCCGTGAGCGGATCCGGCCGGCTGGAGGATTTCGCCGTGGCGGCCCGGGAGGGCCACGTGCTTTTCGACCTCGCTTACGTTGCGGCCTTTCGGCTCACGGAAGAAAGGCCGGAAGCGGAATCCGCTCCGGCCTTGATGCAACTCGCGGAACACGTGATCGCGGAAATCCGTAAAGACGGCGAGGTCTGGCACGTGATCGAACGACAGCTGCGCGAGTTGGCCGAACGGGTCGCCCGCGCTTACGGCTGCGAAGCCCGGTGGTTCGAAACCGATCCGCTATAGCCGTTCCGCCGCCAGCTGCGCCAGCCGCGAACGTTCGCCCTTCTCCAAGGTGACGTGGCCGCTGACCCCTTCCTCTTTGAAACGTTCCACCAAATAGGTGAGGCCGTTGCTCTGCGCGTCGAGGTACGGGTGGTCGATTTGCTCCGGATCGCCGAGCAGCACGATTTTGCTGTTTTCCCCCACCCGGGACACGATCGTTTTCACTTCATGCTTGCTCAGGTTCTGGGCTTCGTCGATGATGATGAATTGCCCCGGGATCGAACGGCCGCGGATGTACGTCAGCGCTTCGACCTGAATGCTGCCGAGCCCCATCAGGATTTTGTCCAAATCCCCGGACTTCTTGGTGTCGAACAGGAACTCGAGGTTGTCGTAAATGGGCTGCATCCAGGGGCGCAGCTTCTCGTCCTTCTCCCCCGGCAAATAGCCGATATCCTTCCCCATGGGCACGACCGGTCTGGCGATCAGCAGCTTCTTGTACTTGTGCTCGTCTTCGACCTTCATGAGGCCAGCCGCCAGCGTGATGAGCGTTTTGCCGGTGCCGGCCCGCCCCGACAGCGTCACCAGCGGGATATCGTCGTTCAGCAGCAGTTCCAGCGCCATGCGCTGCTGCGCGTTGCGGGCGGTGATGCCCCATACGGGCTCGTTGCTGAGATGAAGCGGCTCCAAGCGGCTTCCGTCGGGCGTGACCTTGAGCAGCGCCGATTTGGAGGTGCCGAGCTCATCCTTCAGGATGACGAATTCGTTCGGCCGCAGCGAAAGCTTCGTCCCGACGTGCTTCACCGTCAAGTACCGCTGGTTGTAAAATTCGTCGATGACGGAAGGATGGACGTGCAGCGTGACATGCCCGGTATAGTGGTCGGTGTCGGACGTCACGCGGTCGGTCAAATAATCCTGCGCCGTGATGCCCAGCACGTCGGCTTTGACCCGCACCAGCACGTCTTTGCTGACGAGGATGACCGGCTTTGCCTGCTCCTTCTCCTGCTCCTCCATGTGGTAATTCAGGGCGACGGCCAGGATGCGGTTGTCGTTCGTCATTTCCCCGAACATTTCCTGAACGCGGACGAACCGCCGATGGTTCATCTCCACCTTGAGCACGCCGCCGCCCGGCAGCGAAACCCCGTTGTGCAATTCCCCCGTCTCCCGGATTCGGTCCAGCTCGCGCGACACGAAGCGGGCGTTGCGCCCGATTTCGTCCGCCAGCCTTTTTTTGGAGTCGATCTCCTCGAGCACCACCGACGGGATGACCACTTCGTTCTCCTCGAAGGAAAACATCGCAAGGGGATCATGGAGCAGCACGTTCGTATCGAGCACGTAAATTTTTTTCAACGGGGTTCCCTCCCAGGTCTGATGTAAGGATCATAAGGACGCGATTTCAGGAAATACTAGTCGCGCAGGCTTCCTTCAACATTGAGGGGTGGATCCGAAAATGAATGCGGTTTGTAAATGGATTTTGCTGTTGTCCGTCGCGGCGTTAGGAACCGCGGGCTGCGCTCGCAATCAAGCGGCGCCGGCGCCGGCTCCCCCGAACAACGTCGGTACGCAAAGCCTTGGGCAATTGGCCCCGATCGGCAGCGCCGATCCCGGTGCGGTCGCCGCCCATCTGGAGCAGCTGGCGCGCGGCATCCACGGCGTGAACGGCGCCAACTGCGTCGTTTTCGGCAAATACGCCATCGTCGGCCTGGACGTGGATCCGAAAATGGAACGGTCGCGCGTCGGAACGGTCAAATACGCCGTCGCCGAAGCGTTTCGCAAAGACCCTTACGGCATCAACGCCTTGGTCACCGCGGATATCGATCTGGCCCAGCGCATCCGGGAAATCCGGGCGGATACGCTGCGGGGACGTCCGGCTGCCGGTTTTGCGGAAGAGTTGGCCGATATCGTGGGACGGCTCGTTCCGCAAATTCCGAGGAATGTCATCCCTCCCGCTTCGCCGGAGAATACCGGCGGTCCGAATGCCCGCGTTACCGGAAGATGACAGAAAGCCCAGTGAAACAAGCTCACTGGGCTTTCTTCATGGCGTCGAACACTTGTCCGTCCAAGCGATCGGCGGCTCTTTTGTCGTACGTCTTCTCATACTCCGGCAGCACCGATAGGCGGGCGCCGTAGAACATGGCGTCGCGAACCGCGGAAATTTCGAGGTCCACGCAAGCGAGCGGGAAAGGCACGCCTTCCAGCTTATCGGCGACGATGGACGCCCGGCCGTAAACGGCATGGACGCTTCCCCCGCCGAACAGCGTCACGCTGATGTCCGGATGGGCTTTCAAGTTCCCGATGAGCCGGGAACGGCCATCGAGCGCGAAGCGCAGCCGGCCGGCGTCCACCGCGTAAATCCAGGAAATCGCGTTGGCAGTGGGGCTGCCGCTTTCGGCGTCGACCGTGTGCAGGAGCACGAAGTTCTCATGTTGCAGCTGGGCGAACAGCCCTTCGGGCAAAGCCGTTAGCGTCGTCTCGGCCATCCGCAGCCCTCCTTATGGCTTAAGTTGGCACCATTATACCATACGTCCCGCCGGCCGCAAAAGCGGCGGCTGGTACCCGGGGTTACCGATTCTCCGGCGTTTCGGAGGATTCGGCGGTACCCGACGCGGCAGGAGGCGCGATCGGCCGGCCATCCGGCTGCATTTCCTCTTGCAGGGCCCGTTTGGCCTCGTCCAGTTTGTCTTGGTCGAGGTACACGTAGGGGCTTTTCCACTCGCCGGTCAAAGCGATGAACCGAACGTTCTGCCGGGAAATGCCGAAGTAGGTGCGGATCATGTTGTTGATTTGGTTTTCCGGAATATCGGTCTTCATGTTGTTGCCGACCGCGTCCATGACGTTGCCGATTTTCGTTACGCTGCCGAAGGACTTGAGCTTGTCGACGATCGCGCCCAGCACCTGGTCTTGGCGGGCATTGCGCTCGAAGTCGCTGGAGGCCTTCGTTTCCCCGTTTTTGGACTTCCGGTACCGCACGAACCCGAGCGCGTCTTCGCCGTGCAGCTTCTGGACGCCTTTTTTCAAGTCGATGTCGGTTCCGTCCGCTTTATCCCAATACCGCATGTCCTGGTCGACGTCCACGGTCACGCCGCCGAGCGCGTCCACCACGTCGATGAAGCCTTGGAAATCGATGACGGCCGTATAATCGAGAGGTACGTCGAAAAACTTCGACATCATCGTTTTCATTTCGTCGCTCGCGTACTTGCGGGCTTCGTCCCCCTCCAGATGCTCCGTGTTCCGGGCGATCGACAGGAAACGGGCATAGAAGGCGTTGGCTTTCTGGGTTTTGTAGTTCTCCAGGTTCAGATCGGAGTCGCGCGGAATGGACACGACCGTTATGGTCTTGGACTTCGGATTGAACACCGCCGCCATCATGACGTCCGTGTTCATGCTGCCGGTTTCTTTGCGGTTGTCGAGTCCGAGCACGAGCAGTCCGATCGGCTTCGCTTCCGCGAGCTGCTCGTGAGGGACACTGGAACCGCCGGGTGCGGCGATGTTATCGATGTTCGCTTTGGCTTTCACGTATAAATAACCCGCGTAGGATGCCAGAGAGATGATGACCAGTGCCAGAAAAGCGAAAATATACCGTCCGACCCGCCGCGGCTTCCGAGGAGGCTTCGCTTTCGGCGGCGGGGCGGGTTTATTTTTAGCCGCCCTCGGAGGAAGCGGCGTACCTTGGCTCATGATTCCTGCTCCTTTAAGGCTTTTTCCTCCCGGCTGAGCACCGGGGTGCGGAACAGCTGTTCCGCCGCTTCGCGGTCGAACCAGACGGTTCTCCCGGTTCCATCGGCTTTCCGATAGGCGACATGGATTTTGGCGTCTTCCGCCTTGACGACTTCGAACGACGTCAGTTCGTGGTCTTCCGACAAAATTTGCGCGAAAAACGCGGCAGTGTCCCGCGCGGCTTCATCGTCGGGGCGGGAGTCGCTCACCAGTTTCATTTGCAGCCAATAAAACAAAGCATCCATCAGGCTCATCGTGCGGTTTTCCCCTCTCCCAGGGATTTAGGGGCGTCCGGAGGCGTCCGTCCCGCTGGCGTTCCCGGCGTCGGAGCGGCGGTTCCGCCGTTTGTCGTACAATTGGCGCAATCGCAGCAGGAGCATCATGATCACCGCGATGCCCATGCACTGGATGATCGGCAGCTTGTCGACCTGCAGAACCAGCAGAACGCAGCAGCCGATCGCCATCAGAAGGTAGACGAGTACCTCTTTCAGGATCGGCAGCCGTCCCGGCCGGAAAACCGCGTTGAAAATATAGATCGTGAACGCCAGGATCAGGATGTAGCTGACCAGCATATGGTCGGCAAACCATTGTTGCATCGAGAGCACCCTCCCTTAAGGACTGCGATTAGCGGCCGAGCTCGTTGTTGCCGGTCAGGGACGTCACGGGCCGCGGACAGGAGTCGATTAAACGCCGGCTTCCACCATGCGGCGCTGCTTCTCGTACTTGTCGCGCTCGCCTTTGTTCAGCACCTTTTTGCGCAGGCGGATGCTCTTCGGCGTGATTTCGCAGTATTCGTCGTCGTTCAAATATTCCAGCGCTTCCTCCAGGGACATGAGGCGCGGCGTTTTCAGCCGGACCGTGTCTTCCTTGGTGGCGGAGCGCACGTTCGTCAGCGCTTTTTCCTTGCAGATGTTGACGATGATGTCGTTGTCGCGCGTATGCTCGCCCACGATCATGCCTTCGTACACCTCGGTGCCCGGCTCGAGGAACAGGATCCCGCGATCCTCGACGGACATCATGCCGTAGAAGGTCGACGTGCCGGACTCGCTCGAGATGAGCACGCCTTGGTGGCGTCCGCCGACTTGACCGCCGACGACGGGGCCGTAGCTGTCGAACGCGTGGTTCATGACGCCGTACCCTCTCGTCAGCGTAAGGAAATTCGTCCGGTAGCCGATAAGGCCGCGCGCCGGGATCAGGAACTCCAGCCGGACTTGCCCGTTGCCGTTGTTGAACATGTTGACCATCTCGGCTTTGCGCGTGCCGAGGCTTTCCATGACGGCCCCCATGCTGTCCTCCGGCACGTCGATCAACAAGCGTTCGATCGGCTCGCATTTGACGCCGTCCACTTCCTTGATGATGACTTCCGGCTTGGACACTTGGAGCTCATAGCCTTCGCGGCGCATGTTCTCGATCAGGATGCCGAGGTGAAGCTCGCCGCGGCCGCTGACGACGAACGCGTCGGGGCTGTCGGTTTCGTCCACGCGCAGGCTGACGTCGGTCTCGAGCTCCTTGAACAACCGCTCGCGCAGCTTGCGGGACGTGACCCATTTGCCTTCGCGTCCGGCGAACGGGCTGTTGTTGACGAGGAACGTCATCTGCAGCGTCGGTTCGTCGATTTTGAGCACCGGCAGCTGTTCCGGGTTCGCCGGGTCGGCTACGGTCTCCCCGATGTTGATGTCTTTAAGGCCTGCCAGCGCGACGATATCGCCGGCGGCGGCTTCTTCGGTCTCCAGCCGCTTCAACCCTTGGAAACCGAACAGCTTCTCGATCCGGGACTGGCGAACCTTGCCTTCGTGGTCCATGACGGCCACGGTCTGGCCTTGGCGGATGCGGCCGCGGTTCACGCGTCCGATCGCGATCCGGCCCAAATATTCGTTATAGTCGAGCAACGTGACGAGGAATTGCAGCGGCTCGTCGGGATTTTCCTTCGGCGACGGGATGTGTTCGATGATCGTCTCGTAGAGCGGCTCCATCGTGGTGCCGAGCACGTCCGGGTCGGTGCTGGCGATGCCGTTCAAGCCGGAGGCGTAGACGACCGGGAAATCGAGCTGCTCGTCGTTGGCTTCCAGTTCGATGAACAGCTCCAGCACTTCGTCGATCACTTCCGCGGGACGGGCGGCCGGACGGTCGATCTTGTTGACCACGACGACCGGCGTGAGGCCGTGCTGCAGCGCTTTGCGCAAAACGAACTTCGTCTGCGGCATGCAGCCTTCGAACGCGTCGACGACAAGCAGCACGCCGTCGACCATTTTCATGATGCGTTCGACTTCTCCGCCGAAATCGGCGTGTCCCGGGGTATCGACGATGTTGATCAAATAATCCTTGTAGTGGACGGCCGTGTTCTTCGCCAAAATCGTGATGCCGCGCTCCCGCTCCAGGTCGTTGGAGTCCATGGCCCTCTCCTGGACTTGCTCGTTCTCGCGGAACGCGCCGGATTGGCGCAGCAGTTGGTCTACCAGCGTCGTCTTCCCGTGGTCGACGTGGGCGATGATGGCGATATTGCGGATTTTCTCTCTTGGCAGCATGGTTTTTCGAATTCCTCTCCTTGTGGTTTCTGGTCTCTATTTCGGTTATATCGTGAATCCCATACGGGTTATGGCCAATGTCGGATCGCACGCGAGCGGCGCCGTTTGAACAGGAAAACGTCGACCGGGGCCGACGTTTGGAGGCGTTTCGCGAATTCGACCACCTGAGCGCGACCGTTGTCGCATCATGGTCGACATCCCTTCTATTATACGCTAGTGCGCAGCAAAAGCAAACCATTTATGCTTATGCGAGCCCTTATCCGTTAAATGGCGCCCGGCTCATACATCGGTCTCACTGACTTAATGCCCTCAAAACTGGCGCCTGCACGGCCATTACGTCGGTCTCGCCGACTTAATGCCCTCGAACCAGGCACTTATCCTACTGTTAAGCTTGCCCCGCAGGCTTAATGCTCTCGAACCTGACGTTTGTCCACCGTTAAGCTTGCCGCAAAGGCTTAATGCCCTCGAATCAGACGTTTGTCCTACCGTTAAGGTTGCCCCACAGGCTTAATGCCCTTGAAACAGACGTTTATCCCACCGTTAAGCTTGCCCCGCAGGCTTAATGCTCTCGAACCTGACGTTTATCTCACCGTTAAGCTTGCCCCGCAGGCTTAATGCCCTTGAATCAGACGTTTATCCCACCGTTAAGCTTGCCCCGCAGGCTTAATGCCCTCGAATCAGACGTTTATCCCACCGTTAAGCTTGCCACGCGGGCTTAATGCTCTCTAATCAGACATTTGCCCCGCCGTTAAGCTTGCCACACAGGCTTAATGCTCTCGAACCTGACGTTTGCCCCACCCTGCGCTGCTCATAACGGAAGACGGAATGCCTTTTCAGCCAAAAGATACTGGCGAAAACGATGTACGCCTTCTCCGCCAGGGAGCAATAATTCCTTATCTAGTAAAGATCTGAGTACCTTTGTTCCAAACGTCCTGCCGCAGCCTAAACAAAATTGCACATCCGCAGGTTTCAACGGCCTGAGGAGACGTTTCCCATATCGAAGGACTTCCCTTTCATACACATTCAGCTCGGAATACAATTGGTTCCAGCCATATCCGGCATAACGGCCGATCAGCTCGGCGAACGAGCTTTGGCACTCATCCGGTTTTCCCTCCAATTCATCTCGGCTGAAGGGAGTATACATATATCCGTACGAAGCAATCGTGCGCACCTTCCGCTTCTCGAACGCAAATCGCTCTCTCGAAATGTTCTGGGCATGGACGGCAAACCCCTCGGATTCCAAGGCCAGCCCGGCACGCGTCTCAAGCCCGTCGATATAAACTTTGATCCCCGACCTGCTGACCAATTCGAACTCCAGGATGATGCTTTCCAGGGACTTCAAAACCGGCCAAACGGTGACTTGCAGCATCTGTTTGGTCGAGGACAAGTCACGGCATAGCATTTCCAGTCTTTGTCCGGTTGCCGCCTGCTTTTGAGCTTCAAGCAAACGATTGAATTCGCGTTCAAACGCGTCACTGCTTCGTTGCAACTTTATCTCCTTCATCTCCTTCATCTCCTTCATCTCCTTTATCTCCTTCATCTCCTTCATCTCCTTCATCTCCTTCACTTCCTTCATCTCCTTCATCTCCTTCATCTCCTTTATCTCCTTTATCTCCTTCATCTCCTTCATCTCGCATGCCCCATGTCCCATGTTCCTTATAAGCGCCATCCCTCTCTCCATTCCCGCTACCTCAATGTTCGAATGTTCCCCCCCTACCTCTGGACCTTTTCCCGATCCCAACACTCCTTTCTTCGCGCACACGCCAACGATAAATCCCCAAAAGTGACGCTGGGCGCTGCTGCTAAATCCGAATAATCGGAAGTCCCCGGAAAGAAAGTAATCCCATGCACTTTAAGGCTGTTGTCCGTACATGTCGAGAAAGCCGGGGGAGCAAAAAACGCCGCCCGCTTCCCGAAGGAAACGGACGGCGTGTGCTTCACGGCCGATCCACTACAGTATGGGATTAGAGATTCCGAACGGGTGATTTCACCAAATCCGCGGACGGCGCAGCACGAGCCAGGCCCCGAAAGCGATCAGCACGGCGGCCAGCAGGTACACGCCCCAGGTCCAAAGCAGCGTCATCCCGAACAGAATGATCGAAATCGCGGCCAGCCCGACCGATGCGGTCCAGACCATCTGCGAGCGGGAATAGCCGAATATGTAATACTCGTACAGTCCGACGGCCACCGCGAACAGAAAAAACGGCCACAAATATTTCATCAGGTTCCAACCGAACCAGTTGCCGATCAGCAGGATGACGGAGACGACCGTCAAAATACCCGCCGGAACGAGCGCGACCGAAGGGACCATCCGCCCGAAGTACAACACATGCAGCAACACGCCCGGAATCAGGATGAACAAGGGCCAAAATACGTTGCCGATAAATGCGAAAACGCCCAATTTGCCAAGCAGAATGACCAATCCCGCGGCCAACACCAAAACGCCGACGGCGGCGGATTGCTTGTTCACGACGGTTCCCCCACTTCCATGGACAGACTCTCTGACGGCATGAACCTGTGTCGGTTTATGACATCTTTTTTCTTTAGTGTAATGGAAGTTCGGGGAAAAAACCAGAGAGAGCCTCGAATCCTTCCAACCCAATCCCGGATTCCGCGATTTTGCCCGGGTTACGCGCGTGGGCGGATATGTTTCCTCGTCCATAATGCCGCCGCAAGGAGCAGGGCCGCGGCCGCATAGGGCAGCGCTTTTTCCACGTCTTCCGCGAGAACCGGCAGCATATTGCGCAATCCTTTGTCATGGAGCATCATCTCGCCTGCGGTATAGGCCAGCAGAGCCCCGCCCGCGTAAGAAAGACCGGGCAGACGGTCCAGCATCCGCATGATGAAGGAGCTCCCCCAAATGATGATGGGAATGCTCATGACGATCCCGACGACCAGCATGCCGACGTCCCCGTCGGCGACGGCCGCCACCGCCAGCACGTTATCCAGGCTCATGACGAAATCGGCCGCCACGATCGTCCAGACCGCCCCCGCCAAGCTGACCGCGGAACGCGTCCGAGTTTCGTCCTCGTCGTGCTTGTCGAGAATCAGCTTATAGGCAATCCCGAACAGCATCAGCGCTCCCGCCGTTTGAAGAAACGGGATGCCGAGCAGCGCCACCGCGCCGACCGTCAGCACGCACCTCAGAATCACGGCTGCAGCCGCCCCCCACCATATCGCCGCCTGACGCTGCCGATACGGCAGCTTGCGCGCGGCCATGGCGATGACGACGGCGTTATCTCCGCTGAGCAGAAGGTTGATCAAGGCGATTTCCAGAAAAACGAACAGCCGATCCAAAAGCTCCACGCGGACACCCCCTCCCATGAGATGTATGTACAAGCCGCATGGGATATGCGGAACCCTCGGCAAGAAAATTGAATCCTTCCGGCGTTCCGGACGTATAACTTTCCGTACAGGCAAGAGGGAGTTTGACTGCCGTCAAACTCCCGAAACGGGAGAGTTTGGCTCCGCCGAACTCCCTATTACAGGGGGAACGATAGTGGAATGGGTAACTGATTTCGTTGCCGAGCTGGGGACGCTTCATTTCTGGTCTTCCCTGCTTACGATCGTGTTCATCGACTTGCTGCTGGCAGGCGACAACGCCATCGTGATCGGCCTCGCGGCAAGGAACTTACCGAAAGAATCGCAAAAAAAGGCGATCATGCTGGGCACCGTCGGGGCGGTCGGCATCCGGGTGATCGCTACGGTGGTCGTCGTCTGGCTGCTCAAAATCCCGTTCCTGCTCGCCATCGGCGGCGTCGTGCTGCTATGGATCGCGTACAAGCTGCTCGTCCAAGAGGATAAGCACGAGGACGTCAAACCCGCCGCCACGCTGATGGCCTCCATCCGGACCATCGTCATCGCGGACGCGGCCATGGGCCTCGACAACGTCATCGCGGTAGCCGGAGCCGCCCACGGCAGCATCGAACTCGTCGTGCTGGGATTGCTGGTCAGCATTCCCATCGTCGTATGGGGCAGCACATTGTTCATTAAGATCATCGACCGTTACGCCTGGATCATCTATATCGGATCCGGCGTGCTGGCATACACCGCCGCCAAAATGATCACGCACGAAAAACGGTTCGAGGAATGGTTCGGCGGCAATCCCGCGCTGACTTGGACCTTCTACGCCGCGATGGTGGTGATCGTGCTCGCGGCTGGCTATTGGACGAACGCGGTCAAATCGCGCCGCTCCCAAGCAGCCCGGCAAGCGGCACGCGACCGCGAGCAAAGCGGGGAGCAGGCGCTCTAATACGCGGGACGCGACCGCGAAAAAAGCGGGAAGCAGGCGCTCTAGTACGCCTGCTTCCCGCTTTCTATTTCTAAAACCAGCTGTCTTCCTTCGCCTTCTCCGCAGGCGCATCCGAACGGCTCGTTTCCGTCAGCGTCAGCATTTCGGTCCCTTGGACCGCTTCCTCGACGAGCCGGTCAAGCTCTTGCCCGAACTGCGCCTCCACCCGCTCGATGATCCGGAGATTCGGGTTCGTCGCCGGCGACTTCGGCACGAACAGCGTGCAGCAATCCTCGTAAGGCAGAATCGAAGTTCCGTACGTGCCGATCCTCTCGGCGATCCGGATGATCTCCAGCTTATCCATCATGACCAGCGGGCGCAGCAGCGGCAAATCGGTCGTCCGCCCGATCACGTTCATGCTGCCGAGCGTTTGGCTGGCGACCTGCCCCAGACTGTCCCCGGTCACGATCGCGAGCGCTCCCCGGCGCTCCGCCAGCTTCTCCGCGATGCGCAGCATGCTCCTGCGCATCAGCGTAATGATCAAGTGCTCCTGTCCGCTCTGCGCCAATTTGGTCTGCAGCTCCGTAAACGGCACCAGATGAAGGCGGATCGTCCCTCCGTAATACGCCAGCCGCTGGGCCAGCGTAACGACCTTCTCCTTAGCCTGTTCGCTGGTGAACGGATAGCTGTGGAAATGGACGGCCTCGATTTCGAGTCCTTTGCGCATCGACATCCACCCGGCCACCGGGCTGTCGATGCCTCCGGAGAGCAGCAGCATCGCCTTGCCGTTCATCCCCAGCGGAAATCCGCCGGCGCCCTCCTCCGCCGAGGCGTACACGTACGTGCCTTCGGGCTGGATTTCGACTTTCAGCTCGACGTCCGGATGGTGCACGTCGACTTTCAATTCGGGCGTGTTACGCAGTACGTGCGCACCGACCAGATGGTTCATTTCCTGCGAATCGTGGGGGTACGCTTTCCACGCCCGCCGAACCGTCATTTTGAACGTACGGGGCGTCGGATCCATGTTCCGGATTGCCTGCAGCGCGGTTTCCCGGATCTCCTGCAGCTCGTGGCCGCACCGGATGACCCGGCTGAACGAAGCGATGCCGAACACGTCCTTGAGCCGAAACGCGATTTCCTCATACGGCTCGCCGTTTAATTCCACGTACAGACGTCCGAACGTTTTGCGGTAGGCGAGGGCCGGATACGCCGCCAAAGCCTGCTTGACCTGACGAACCATCAAGTCTTCGAATCGTCCGCGGTTGCGGCCCTTGATCGTCAATTCCCCGAAACGGACCAAAATCCAATCGTCTCTCATCCCCGGCTCCTTTCGAGCGGCTTCAGCTCGCCGACCGCCGATCGAATCCGCTCGGCCAAGGCATCGATGTCCCGCTCTCCGTGCTCGTCCCCGAAGCTGATCCGGATGCTCCCCGAAGCCCGTTCCGCTCCGAGTCCCATCGCGGAAAGCACCCGGCTCGGCTGCAGGCTCTTGGAGGAGCACGCCGATTGGGTCGAGACGAACACGCCGTGTTTCTCCAGCATGTGCACGAGAACTTCGGGCCGCATGCCCGGGTAGGACACGTTGACGACATGGGGCGCCGTCCGCTCTTCCTCGTCGGGTCCGAATCCGTTCAGTACCAGCTCCGGCACCCGCGCCAATTCGGCCAGCAGCTTACGGCGAAGGCCGAACATCCGCGTCCGGCGTTCCGCCAAACTTTCCGTCGCCAGGCGAAACGCTTGAGCCATGCCGACGATGCCGGGCACGTTGTACGTACCGCCGCGCCTTCCTTGCTCTTGGGAGCCTCCGGCCAGCAGCGGCGCCAAATCAAGCCCTTCCCGGACGAGCAGGAAGCCGACGCCTTTGGGGCCGCGGAACTTGTGGGCGGACCCGCTGTACAGATCGACGCCCCATTCGCGGAAGCCGAGCGGCAATTTGCCGATGGCTTGGACTCCGTCCACGTGAAAGCGCACGTGCGGGTAACGGGACAACGCCGCGCCGATTTCCCGGATCGGCTGCACGGTTCCGGTCTCGTTGTTCACGTGCATGACGCTGACCAGCGCCGTATCGTCCCGCACCGCGGACGCGACGTCTTGGACGCTCACCCTCCCCCGTTCGTCGACGGGAATCCAGGTGACGTCCACGCCGGACTCCTCCAGCTGCTTGGCGGCGCGGTACACGGAGGCGTGTTCCACCGTGCTTACGATCATGTGGCGGGCCGTTCGGCCGAGCCGGGACCAAATTCCTTTCAGCGCCAGATTGTTGCTCTCGGTTCCCCCGGACGTGAACAGCACTTCGCCGGGTTTGGCGCCGAAGCCATCCGCGATCGTCGATCGCGCGCGCTCCACCAGTTTCATCGCCTCGGTCCCCGCGCGATGCAGCGAGGACGCGTTCGCGTAGTGCAGCTTCATGACCTCGTAAACCGTATCCGCCACCTTCGGGTGCACCGGGGTGGACGCGCAATGGTCGAAATACAGCATTTCCATGATGAATCCTCCAGCCTTATTCAAACAAAACGGGGCGCACGAAAGTGCGCCCACCGGATGATGCCGATCGTTCGGCTTCCGTCAGATTTGCATGCCGTACTGCCTTGCGGCAGTCAGGACTTTGCGGATATAATTCTGCGTTTCCTCCGGCAATTCCCCGAACCGCTCGCCGATCAGCCGATCGTTGACCAAGCCGAGCCTGTCTACCCGTCCGGGACCGGCATTGTAAGCGGCAAGCGCCGTTGAGACGTTGCCGTCGTATTTCCGAAGCAGATAGGAAAGGAACCGCGTTCCTCCGTCGATGTTCTGCGCGGGGTCCCAAACGTCTTGAACGCCCAAGCCCCGGGCCGTGTCGTCCATCAGCTGCATCAAACCCTTGGCGCCGGCATGGGATAACGCCCCGGCTTGAAAGCCGGATTCGGTGCGGATAACGCCTTTGACAAGCGCCGGGTCCAACCCGTACTTGGCCGCGGCGGCTTGGATCAACCCTTCGTAAGCCGCGGAGCTTCCGCCATAGTCGGAATCCGATCCCCCCGTACCGGTCATCATTCCCGAAAACAGCGATCCCAGCGATCCCAACGATCCATACGACCCAAATGTTCCATACAATCCCAAAGATCCCAAAGATCCCAGGGAATTCAGCGACAATCCATAACCGCCGCTCACCGAATTCATATATGACAATGGAGATGAAGATAAATCCGTCGAAGAAGTTCCCATCAAACCGCCGAGCAGCGTTTCGAAAATACCGCCGTTCGCCGTGCCGGCCGAAGGATCGAGCGGGTTCGCGTTATTGATCCATTGCGCCATGAGCAGCTGCTTCAAGACACGCGGGTCAGTCGCCGTCGTCACGTTCAAGTTCCAGTTCTCCCCGTTCTCGGACAAGGTTCTGATTTCCTTATTGTACCTCATGTCCGGCGGTTCGAACAGTCCCCTGCCGCAAAAGCGCTCGGGTGATCCGTCGACTACGACCGTTTACCCGTTGGTCGGAACGTCAGGCAGCAGGTCACGGATGATGCTTTCGCCGTGTCCCGATGGGCATCGAAGCCTTCTTCCCCGAACTCCTCGTTCAAATTCACCGTCGAATGCGCATCGATCTCGATGGCGATTTCGCGGGCTCCGCACTGGTTGCCTTCGTTCCAGAACGCACAGTTGCTGACGCTGCACGCGACGCCTTTCGGCACGCAAATCACCCCCCGATCCTATTGTTCGCCCGGCGGGACCGGGTATGCGGATCGAGGGGTGGAGGATGCAGGGAGGCCGGGTCAGGCTTCGGCGCGTCCCGCGGATTATTTGGACTGACTCTGCATGCGTTTCTGGGTCAGATAGTCGCTTTCGTAATAAGCCAAATCGTCGCGCAATTCCTCATATACCCGGGAAACGTTCAGGACGACGTCGCGGGCCGCCCGGACCGGCTTCATCCGGAAACGGATGGCGTCCTGGCCGGTATACGCATAGCGGCCGTCTTCGGAATAACACTCGTTCTTGGGGTAGAAGAAATTGTTGACGGCATGATGATAAACCTCGTACAAGACGCGTTCGGCCTGTTCGGTGTCGAAGTTCGGCCTGCGCAGCAAGGTGCCCAGCTTCTCGTAAGCTACTTCCGAAAACACCAGCAAGTGGCGCAGGTCGGAAAGCAAACCGCCGTAAAAGCTTCTGGCTTCGGCGCTGTCTTCTCCGATCAGTTGCGGAAGCGCATGTCCGTTCAGGAATGGCTCCAACTCCGAGATCGCCGTCTTCAGCTTCTCCCGAGTGGATTCGGCGATTCCTTTAACATTGGCTGGCATGATGGTGGTTCCCCTTTCGTTGTCGCGAAACATCGATCTCTTCACGGCAAAACCGCCCCCGGCCATCGGCCGGACGCCCGCGAAACTCTCCCCCATCGTACCATAAATCCGAATCGAAATGTAGGGTTATCGTTCCGAAACGCCCGCATATTTTTCCCCCCGCCCTTTCATGCTAACGGTAAATCCTAAGGCTGAGAAAGGAAGGTGCCGTCGTGCGCCACAAGGCTTGGATCGCCCCGGTCCGCTTGCTCTCCCTGCTGGCGGCCGTCTCCCTCGTTCTGCCGTCCTGCTCGCCGGGCCAGCGCTCTTCCTCCCCTTCTCCCCAAGCCAGCCGGCAGGCGGAAAAGCGGGAAACGAATTACAAGGAAACGGCGGTTCGACGCGACATGGAGGCCACGGAGCGGCTGAACCGGCAACAGAACGTTCTCGACGCCCATCGCCTGATGGCCGGGCTCGCCGGGATTCCCGACCGTCCGAACCGGGCCCAGCGGCTGTCCGCTTTTTTGAAGCAGCATCCGGAAATCGTCTCCGTCACTTGGATCGACGGGACCGATCAAGCAGCCTGGAAGGAAAACAAGACGACAACGCAGCTTCGCGCAGCCGCCGCCCCTTACTTGAAAAAAGCCGGATCGGCCGTGAAAAGCGGCAAATCGTACGTCTCGCCCTCCTTCAACCATCAAGGCCGCCGGTACTTCGTCATGGGGGAACCCGCTCCGGGCGGCAAATCCCGCGGGGTCGCCGCGCTCGTGTCCGCTTCCGTCGTCCAGGAAGTGGAACGCCACCAGCGCCGTAATCTGCGCCTGATTCCGTATCCCGCAGAGGGCCGTTACCGTATCGAATCCGTCAAACCGAACACGAATCAAGACGTGACGGTGCGCAAAGGCTCCGATAACGCGAACGCGAGCCACTACGCGATCGACGAGGCCGTGGTGAAATTCCGCCGCCCGCTTACGGCGAAGGAACTGCTGCAAATCCGCAAGGACTTGGACGTGAACATTGTCCGCCAGACCGGCCAAATTTACGTATTCCGTTCCAGAAAACATCAAATGCAGCACATGCAGTCGTATTTCCGCAAATGGAATCCGATTTACGCGGAGCCCCATTATTTGTACCTGACCAACGAAACGGACGGGGAAACCGACGCGCAGGTCGTCGTGCCCAACGATACGTTATACTCGCAATACCAATGGAACTTGCCCCAGATCGAAACGGAGCAGGGCTGGAATTTGAACAAAGGGAGCCAGGATGTCGTCGTTGCCGTCGTCGATACCGGCGTGCAATCCGACCATCCGGACCTGAAGGGCAGGCTGGTCAAAGGCTACAACGTGGTCGATCCGTCCAGTCCGCCGGAGGACGACGTCGGACACGGCACGCACGTGGCGGGCATCATCGCCGCGCAGGTCAATAACGACGAAGGCGTCGCGGGCCTGACCTGGTATACGAAAATCATGCCGGTCAAAGCGCTGGACAGCAGCGGCTCCGGCTCGACCTATTCGGTGGCGGAAGGGGTCATCTGGGCCGCCGACCACGGCGCCGACGTCATCAACATGAGCCTGGGCAATTACGCGCAAGCCCAGTTTCTCCACGACGCGATCCAATACGCCCACAGCAAAGGCGCCGTGATCGTCGCCGCCAGCGGCAACGACAACACGGATCGGCCCGGCTACCCGGCGGCGTATCCGGAAGTGCTGGCCGTCGCGGCCACCGATCAAGGAGGAGCCAAAGCGGAATACTCCAACTTCGGAGACTATATCGACGTGGCCGCGCCCGGCACGAACATCGCCAGCACGTACCCGGGCAGCCGCTACGCCGCGCTGTCCGGAACGTCCATGGCCAGCCCCCACGTGGCGGCGCTCGCCTCCCTCGTCCGGGCGGCCAACCCGAACCTGAAAAACACGGAGGTCATGGACCTGCTGCGCAAAACCGCCGTCGACCTGGGGGACAAAGGCAAGGACAACCTGTTCGGCTACGGCCAGATCGACATCGTCAGCGCGCTGCGGGCCGCGGGAGGCGGAGCGCAGTCGCTGCAGCTGTTCCCCGAACGGGTGCGTCAGCAGCTGGAGCGCCTCGGAGCCTCGTGATCCCGCACCGGTCATTCGCGTTCGGCCTCTGGCGGCCGGACGCTTTTTTTCATGTTCTTTTAAGCTTAATCCGGTACAATGGAGAGGGGATTTTCATTATAGGGGACAAGTCCGCTTGCCTGAAGGAGTGTACCGGTGGAAAAAACGAAGGCTCAACTCAAGAAAGAAGAACGGATTTTGCGGCAAATCAAGAACGAGAAGAAAAAGCGCCGCTCGCGGGTCATGGTATGGTCCGCGACCGGCTTGTTCGCCGTACTGATCGCGGCCTTGATCGTGTTCTGGCCCAAGCCGGGACCGATGACTTTCGATTACGGCAGCTATCCGACGCTCGGTTCCGCCGACGCCAAAGTGAAGCTGATGGAATTCGGCGATTTCAAGTGCCCGACCTGCAAGTATTTCAGCGAAGACATCATGTCGAAAATCAAAACGGAATACATCGATACCGGCAAAGTTTCGCTTTCGTTCCAGAACTGGACGATCATTTGGGACGATTCGTACACGGCGGCGCTGGCCGGCCTTTCCGTCTTCCATCAGAACAAAGACGAGTTTTGGAAATTTTACGACGTGATGTATCTCAACCAAAAGCCCGAAGAGAAAGTCATTTGGGCGACGACGGACTATTTGGTCGACCTTGCGAAGCAGGCAGGGGTGAACGTCGACTACGACAAGCTCCGGCAGGACATCGACCAGCAGACGTACGCCGACGAATTGGACGGCCAGAATGCCTACGCACGCAAACATAACTTTACGGGAACCCCGACAGTCATCCTCAATGGCGAGAAATTGGACGACGATACGGCGCTGAGCTACGACAATTTCAAAAAGGCCATCGACAAGGCCCTGCAGGAATCCGAATCGTGACGGAGGGCGCGGCATGCAAGCGTTGATTCGCTCGTACGGCATCGTATTCGCCTTCATCGTCTCGCTGGTTGCGACCGGAGGCAGCCTGTTCCTCAGCGAAGTGCTGGGATACATCCCTTGCCAGCTTTGCTGGTTTCAGCGGATTTGCATGTACCCGCTCGTCATCCTGCTCGGCAGGGCCGCGCTGCGCGACGACCGGAACATCGCCGGGTACGCGCTGCCGCTCAGCATCATCGGCGGCTTGATCGCCGCTTACCATTACGCGGAGCAGAAAATTCCCGGACTCGCGGAGATCGCCCCTTGCAAAGCGGGCATCCCCTGCAATACCGATTATTTGGACTGGTTCGGCGTCATTACGATTCCGCTGATGGCTCTCGTCGCTTTTATCCTGATCACCGTGTTTCTGCTGATGAGCAAAGGCGCGGCTTCCGACGAAGATGCGGAAGAAGCAGCCTAAGCAGGAAACCGCGGGAAATCCCTGACGGTCTTTCCGTTGTAAAAACGCCAAAACCCGCAAAGCATCGCGCTTTGCGGGTTTTGGCGCTATTCGGAAAGTTTGCCGTAAGCCGGGTTCTGTACTTCAAGTGGTCGTCACGGACGGCTTTGCGCCGGCCTCCCACGAACGAAGCGACAATCATCTTTCTAGGCCGTCCATTGCTGAACGGCTCAAGCGACCAACCCAACGCGCCCCGGGCAAGGGCTTGCGGCAGAACCTGCCGCATGCGTTCTCTTAGGTCTTGCTCCGGATGGGGTTTACCAGGAACCAAGTCACCCAGGTTCCTCGTGGTCTCTTACACCACGGTTCCACCCTTGCCTGTGCCGGAATTCCCTTGCGGGGATCCCGGCCATCGGCGGTCCGTTTCTGTGGCACTATCCTTCGGCTCGCGCCGACTGGACGTTATCCAGCATCCTGCCCTTCGGAGCCCGGACTTTCCTCCCGCGGCTCTGCGCCGCCGGCGATTGTCTGTCAAACTTTCCGATTCGCAAAACCTAGTATAACGCGAATCTCCCCGGGATTCAACGGCAATGAATGGCGGATCTGCCACGCCGCATCTCCTTCGGCAAGCTACGCCATTACGGGCGCCAATCCCGCCGCCGCAACCGCCAGCACCTCCCCCGCCATCTCCTCCGCCGTACGGTTTTGAGGACTTCTGCTCCATTGAACGGCGGACCCCAAGATGCCCCAGCTCATGACAAGAGCCGTGGTCTCTACGGTCGTCCGGGGTACGGAAGCATCCGATCGATCCTTCAACCACTCGAACAAGAGTCGATACAGCTCTTTTTGCATCGCGATTTCGAACAGCGGTTCGAATTCGACGTTCGCCGGTACCATGTATTGCCGGGTGCGAGCCAAAAAACGAAATACGGTAAGGATGACGGTCCGCAAGCTGTTCATGTCCGTTAAGGACGCATGAGGCAGCGTTTCTTCCAATTTTCTTTGGAATTTCTCCCTCATCCAGCACTCCAGGAAAGCGTATTTGTCTTCGAAGTGCGCGTAAAAAGTGGCCCGATTGACGGTCGCCCGATCCGCGATGTCCTGAACCGATATGGAATAAATGTTTTTTCTTTGTTCAACCAGTTCCATAAAAGACTGAAGCAGCAACCGGCGGGTACGTTTGACGCGGGGATCGTTCGGGTTTACCGGCATATTTCTTCACACCTGCTCTTCGAAAGGTTTTGCGTTTCGTTCATCCCCCGGGTGCTCAATCGCCGTGACGCGAAACCGACAATCTCGCTTTCTTGTTGTCTAACCAACGATAAAAGCCTTTTGCGGATTGCCCGGATGTCCCGAACCGCTTAATCTTCATTATACAGTATCGTTTACGCGAATCCGCAGCATAAACAACACTGTCTATTTTCCGAAAAAAGGAGCAGATGAAATTCCATGTTGGTCATCACCACGCCTACCGGCCAAATCGGCCGGCAAATTCTCGACAAGGTTATGGACAGCGCCGAACCGATCCGCGTCATCGCTCGCGACCCTCCCGTCTATCCTCCCGGGTGCGGGAACGCGCGGAAATCGTGGAAGGCTCGCATGACGACATCAATGTGCTGAACAAAGCGTTCGAAGGCGCGCATACCGTCTTTTGGCTGGTCCCCCCCGACCCTCGCGCCGAGAGCATCCAGCGCCACGTGCTGAACTATATCCAGCCGTTGTGCGACGCGATCCGTACCCAAGGCGTCAAACGCGTGATCGGCATCTCGAGCTTGGGCCGAGGGATCGCCAAAAACGCGGGACAGATCTCGGCGATTTTCGCCATGGACGACCTGATCGAAAGCACGGGCGTAAGCTACCGGTCTCTGTGCATGCCGGGGTTCATGGAAAATTTTCTTTGGCAGGTTGAACCGATCAAACGCCAGGGCATGTTCTTCCACCCGGCGTCCGGGGATATCAAATTCCCGCAGTGCGCGACTCGCGACATCGCCGCCGTCGCGGCCAACCTGTTGCTCGATCCCTCTTGGAGCGGACAGGAAAACGTGCCCGTATGCACCGCCGAAACCCTGTCCTACAACGACATGGCACGGATCCTATCCGAGGTGCTGGGGAGGCCGATCCGCTTCCAGCAAATCTCCGCCGACGCATACAAAACCGCGATGATGCAGCACGGGATGACCGAAGCATGGGCGCAAGGGTTGATCGACATGGCGGCGGCGGCCGAACGGGGGATTTACGATTCCGAAACGCGTATGCGAGGTTCCAACGCCCCCACCGATTTCCGCACGTGGTGCGAAAAAGTTCTGAAACCGGCTGTCCTGGACTAAGCGATTCTTCGCAAAAAGAACGGCGGCCCCCGAATCCATCTTCAGGGGCCGCCGTCCTTTACCGCAGGCGGAACGGTTCCGTATTCGCCTTCGAGGCCCGCACGACCGTGTCATAGCCTTCTTCAGCCGCTCGGCCTTGCAGCCAGGAAGCCACTTTTTCCTTCATGATCTTTTCCGCGTTGTGGCCCGGATCCACCAAGGCGAGCCCGGCGGCTGCCGCGTCGTGGGCGGTGTGGTAATCGATATCGCCCGTCACCAGCACGTCCGCGCCGGCGAAGCGCGCGTTGCCGATAAAGCGCGAGCCCGAACCTCCGAGCACCGCCACCTTGCGGATCGGCTTGTCGCCCGCTCCGACTACGCGCACGAAGGGCACGTCCAGCGCCTGCTTCACCCGCTCCGCGAAAACGTCCAGCGGCTCCGGCGACGGAAGCGTGCCGACCCTCCCCAAGCCGAACGAGCGGCCTTTCAGATCCATCGCGTACAAGTCGTAAGCCACTTCCTCGTACGGATGAGCCTTGAGCATGGCGGATACGACCTTGCCGCGGACGCTCTGGGGCACGACCGTCTCGATCCGGACTTCTTCCGCCGTCTCGAGCTTGCCCTGGCGGCCGATAAACGGGTCGCTTCCTTCCCGCGGAAGGAACGTCCCGGTGCCCTCCACGTTGAAGCTGCAGTGGCTGTAATTCCCGATCCAGCCGGCGCCCGCTCCGAACATCGCGTCGCGGACGGCCTGCTCGTGCCCTTTCGGGACGAAGACGACGAGCTTATACAGCTTGTCGGTATGCGCCTCGCGAAGCACCTGCAGGTTCGAGAGGCCGAGCGCTTCGGCCATCCAATCGTTCATGCCGCCTTCCGCCGAATCCAGGTTCGTATGGGCTACGTATACGGCGATGTCCCGGCGCAGCAGCTCGGCCGCCAGCGCGCCGGAAGGCGTGTCGGTCTGCAGGTGGGCGAGCGGACGGTAGATGACCGCATGATGGGCGATAATGAGCTCGGCCCCGAGCTCCGCCGCTTCCGCGACCACCTCCGGCGTTACGTCCAGCGCGACCAGCACGGTCCGGATCTCCTTGCGGACGGAACCGACCTGAAGGCCGATCTTATCGTCCGGTTCCGCATAATGCTTCGGAGCCAGCCGCTCCATCCATTGAATTACCGTCTCTCCCCGGGCATACATGCCAGCACCTCCCGAATGTCGGCAACTGCGGCCTGCCACCGCGAGATTTTATCCGCAGCTTCCGGCGCCGACGACAGCCGCATTTGCCCGATAATCTGTTCCCGTTTCGCGATTTCCGACTCCCATTTGCGGCGAAAAGCGTTCCCGCCTTGGCGGATCAGCAGCGGCCCCATTTCCAGCAGCAAATCCAACGAAACGGAAGCGGCGCACGGCGCCAGCACGCCGGCGTCGTACAGCTCGCCGTTTCTCCGGGCGGCCTGCGCGGGATCCGGCTCCGCCACCGCTCTCAGCAGCGTGTAGATCACTCCGTCTTCCTCCAGCAGCAATTCCCGGTCCAACACGTAACGGTGATCCGCCAGCCAGCGCCGGACGGCATCCTCCGCCACGTGCGGCGACAAGATCAGCGTCCGGACGCCTTCCAGCCGCCCGCCCGCCTCTTCGAGCAGCCGCACGATCAAGCTGCCGCCCATTCCCGCAATGCATACCGCATCCGCGTCTCCCGGCTCCAGCACGGACAGTCCGTCCCCCTGGCGCACGGACACGAGGCCGGTAAGCCCCGCTTCCTCGACCTGGCGCCTGGCCGCCTCCACCGGTCCGGCGTTCACGTCGCCCGCCACGGCGGAGCGGACGCGCCCGGTCCCGGCCAAATAGACGGGCAGCAGCGCATGATCCGTCCCGATATCGGCGAACCGGGCCCCCTGCGGCACCCATTCGGCCAAAGCCGCCAGCCGCCTCGAGAGCTTCGCTCCGGTTCCTTCCACGCTTCTGTTCTCCACGTTTATCGCACAACCCATTCCATCCATTGATTTCGGAAACGGTACAACAACCATCCCGCCAATACAGTTTTGCCCACTAAACCGGCCTGCACCCACGCCGGATCGATGCCGCCGAGCGCCGATTGCAGCTCCGGCATGTACCAGACGATCAATCCGTTGGCGAAAAGCACGATGCCGACGGACTTGAACCGAACGTGCGCGAACCAGGACAGCCAAATGAACAGCAGCGCGGCGGGAATCCAGAACAGCTGCGTCTCCGCCCATGCCGGCTCGGACACGTGGTGGAAGAGCAGCCGGGCGTACAGCGCGATCAAAGCCAGCCATCCGAAACCGTGGATGAGCGCTTGCCGCACGATCAGCCCGCAGCCGATGCAGAGCGCCGCGCAAACCGCCAGCAGCACGATCGGCCCGCCGCCGTCCGTCCACCCGTGCAGCTCCAGGATCGCCGCCCCGGTTCCGAACGTGATCAGCATCCCGGCCGCCATGGCGAGCAGCGACCGCCCCGGCCGGGGTTCCCGCCACAGGCCGCCGAGCAGGACGAAACCCGTGGTGCACAAGCCCGCGAGCCCGATTTGCAATGCCAAAGGAAACGCGCTAAAATGAAGTACGACAATACAAATCAAGGCAAAAACGCCAAAAACAAGCACCCACCGTTTGCGCGGCGCTTGGCCGATTTTGCGGACCGCCGTTTCCACCGCGCCCTTCGGACGATCATTCAAATCATCCAAATACAGGTTCTGCAGAAAATCGCAATAGTGCTCGGGAAGCAGCTTGCTTCGCCGCCACGCCTCGATTTCATTCACGATAAATTTCCGTTTATCTCCTATGTCCACAGCCGGCACGTCGATTCCTCCCGAATGAGATCGCCTGGAACAAAAAAGCCCTCAACCCTCAAGGGCGGAAGGCCTCGATATTCCCTTTATCGACTTATTCGAGGAAATCTTTCAGTCTTTTGCTCCGGCTCGGATGGCGAAGCTTGCGAAGCGCTTTGGCTTCGATCTGCCGGATGCGTTCGCGGGTGACGCCGAACACTTTGCCGACTTCTTCCAAAGTGCGCGTACGGCCGTCGTCCAAGCCGAACCGGAGCCGCAGCACGTTCTCTTCCCGCTCGGTCAACGTGTCGAGCACGTCCTCCAATTGTTCCTTAAGCAATTCGTACGCGGCGGCGTCCGCAGGCGCCAGCGCTTCCTGATCCTCGATGAAATCTCCCAGGTGGGAGTCGTCCTCTTCGCCGATCGGCGTTTCCAGCGATACGGGCTCTTGCGCGATTTTCATGATTTCGCGCACTTTGTCGACGCTGAGCTCCATCTGCTCGGCGATTTCCTCCGGCGTAGGCTCGCGCCCGAGCTCCTGCAGCAGCTGGCGGGATACGCGGATCAGCTTGTTGATCGTCTCGACCATGTGCACCGGAATCCGGATCGTCCGCGCCTGGTCGGCGATCGCGCGGGTGATGGCCTGGCGGATCCACCACGTGGCGTACGTGCTGAACTTGAATCCTTTTTCGTAATCGAACTTCTCGACGGCTTTCAGGAGGCCCATATTGCCTTCCTGAATGAGGTCGAGAAACAGCATGCCGCGGCCGACGTAACGCTTGGCGATGCTGACGACCAGACGAAGATTGGCTTCCGCCAGTCTTTTTTTGGCTTCCTCGGCTTCGGCGCCGCCGATCTCGATCTTCTTGGCGAGCTCGATTTCGTCGTCCGCTCCAAGCAGGGGCACCCGCCCGATCTCCTTCAAATACATCCGCACCGGATCGTTGATCTTGATGCCGGGCGGCAGGGACAGATCGTCGTCGAACGCGAAGTCGTCGTGCTCGTCGTCTTCGCCGTGCGCCCCCCTGTCGTCATGGTCGTTGACGACCTCGATGCCCTGATCCGCCAGCTGTTCGAAAAATTCGTCGATCTGGTCCGGATCCTGATCGAAGGGAGAAAGCTTTTCCATGATGTCTTTATAGGTCAAGGAAGACTTCTTCTTGCCTTGTTCCAGCAATTGGGCCTTCACTTGCTCCAGCGTAGATTCCGTCTCCAGCCCCGTGTTTTGATCGTTCGCCATTTCCGACTCCCTCCTACCTAGAAAGCGCCAAGAGTCACAGTTCTCTGAGCTTTTTGTCTAGGGCCATAATGTCTGCCAATATCTGAATCAACCGGTCGTGGTCTCCGGCTTTCTCCGCCGCCAGCATCTCTTGTTGCAGCCGTTCTTTGTCCTGCACCAGGGCGTAACGCTCGATCGAGCGGATGCTGTCCTCCAGGGCGCGGTCGTTGAACGGTTCTTCCAGCAGCGCGATCGCGCTGGCGGCCCGCTCCAGGCGGTCATCCTGCAGGGAGGCGATATATCGTCC
The DNA here is from genome assembly GCF_029360585.1 of Cohnella caldifontis. GTDB lineage: Bacteria > Bacillota > Bacilli > Paenibacillales > Paenibacillaceae > Cohnella > Cohnella caldifontis. The sequence goes on from NZ_JAQZSJ010000010.1 coordinate 152,250, forward strand.
GACGTCCGGTTCATGGCCTTCCGCATAGTATGCATATAGATAAGCGGCAAGCGCCGCATGATCTTGGACGAGAAATTGTTCTCCCAGCCGATCCCGAACCGAAGACGCGACCTCCGCATCCTGCATCATCCAAGACAACAGCTGCCTTTCCGCTGTGACATAGGTAGGGGGAATGTTCGGTAGTCTGGAGGAAGATCTCTTTTCATTCCATACATTATTCCACGATCCCGCCGGAATATCCCCTGCGTTTCCCAATTTCTCCTGCCGGCGGATCTCCGAAACTTCCTGCTTCAGCGTATCGAGCGAAACCCCGAATTCCTGGGCCAGCTCCTTGAGCAGCACTTCCCGCTCCGTCGGGGAATCCCGGAAAGCCACCAGGCGGACCGCGTCGCGCAAATACCGGATTTTGCCATCATCTTCTAGGAGTATATGGGATTTCCTTAAATATATAAGCTGAAATTTGATGGCGGAAACGGCTCCGTCGACGCATTCCCGAACGAAAGTCTCGGGACCGTAGGCCGAGATGTACTCGTCCGGATCCATCCGTCCCGGCAAGAGGCCGATCCGGACCCGGAAGCCCGCGGATTCGAGAATCGGGATGCTTTTGTGCGAAGCGGCCTGCCCCGCGTCGTCCCCGTCGTAGCAGACGATCGCTTCCTCGGCGAACCTTCGCAGCAGCGCGGCGTGTTCGGCCGTCAGCGCCGTTCCCATCGTGGCGACGCCGTTGTGCACGCCGGCCGCCCACGCCTTGATGCAATCGACGTACCCTTCGAACAGCACCACCTGCCGCGACCGGCGGATCGCCGGGCGAGCCTCGTGCAGGCGGTACAACGTCCGGCTTTTGTTGAACAGCGGGGACTCCGGGGAGTTCAAGTACTTCGGCTGCCCCTCGCCCATCAGCCTGCCCGCGAACGCGGCGACTTTGCCGTCCCCGTCGTGGATCGGGAACATGACCCGGTCGCGGAACCGGTCCACGAACCCGTCGCCCTCCTGCCGCTTCGAGAGCAATCCGCCGCGCTCCATTTCGGCCGGCTCGAAGCCTTGCCGCTGCAGCGCTTGCGTGAGCGTGTCCCAACGCGCCGGGGCGAAGCCGATGCCGAACTCCTCGATCAACCGGTCGGTAAACCCCCGGGACTTCAAGTAGTCCATGGCCGGTTTTCCGGCTTCGGTGTTGCGGAGCAGATAATGGTACAGCTTGGCGGTATAGGCATGCGCTTCGTAGAGCGACTGGCGTTCTTTCGTCCGCGGGCTGGGCTCGTCCGGGCGGGCGGTCTCCCAGTTCACCGGGATGCCGGCGTCTTCCGCCAGCCGCTTCACCGCTTCAGGGAACGATTCCCCTTCCATCTCCATCACGAACTTGATCACGTTGCCGCCTTTGCCGCAGCCGTAGCAATGAAAGATCTGCTTCTCGGGGGTCACGGTGAATGACGGCGTCTTCTCCGAATGGAAAGGACACAAACCCTTGAGGTACTTGCCGTGCTTCGACAGGTGAACGTATCGGCCCACCGTCTCGGCGATGTCATGGCGCCGCAGCACTTCGTCAATCACCGTCTGAGGGATCATGCCGTAATTCATGAAAAACCCACCTTATCTTTAACGCACGTAATACAATTCGCTAAAGGTTGAGATTCTCCTGCATCCCCCGCAAAAGTGTTGTCAGTTTTTGTTGAAACCGGCGCCGATCTTCGTCCGTGAATGCGGGAGGGCCTTTGGTCCTGGCTCCGCCTCTCCTCATTTTCGCCGACGCGTGACGTTGTTCGAGCAAACCTCCGATGTCCGAGTCCCGGATTTCCCGGCCTCTGAACGTCAGAACCGCCGCGCCCCGGGACAAGCCCAGAGCGGCCAGCCCATAGTCCCCGGTCACCAGGATATCCCGAGGCGAAAGCACGTTCGCGATATAGAGGTCGGCCGATTGGCTGCCCGCGTCGACGGTGACGACCCGCACGCTTTCTTCCGGCGCCAGGACGTGGTCGTGGCTGGAAACGAGAAGGGCCGTCGCGCCGCAAGCCCGGACCGTACGAGCGATTTCGGGCTTGACCGGACACGCGTCCCCGTCCACGACGACTCGGTTTCGGAGCGGTTCCACTTGCGTTTTCACCTGCCGACCCAAAGTTTGCCGTACTATTATATACGGCAAACGGACGTAAAATCCTTCTCGTCCCGGTTTCGCGTTTTTGATTCCGGCACGAAGCGAAAGGGAGTTCGTCAAATGCCGATCGCCTGTTCGGCCCATCGTACCGCGGCTTCGCCGATTTCGCCGATTTTGTGACAACTTTGTTGCGGAGGTTGTCCCAAGGGCAAAAACATCGCCGCTGGAGCGCGGCGACTTCTGCAGGATTGAAACGGTATTATCGTTGAATAAGCTCCATGATCAGGCTTGCGGTTTCCTCTACCGCTTTGTTGGAGACATCGATGACGACGCATCCGATCTTGTCCATGATTTCGCGCGCGTGGCGCAGCTCTTTTTCGATCCTCTCCGCCGTGGCATAAGGAGCGGTATCCGGCAGTCCGAGCGCCTTGAGCCGTTCTTTGCGGATCACGTTCAAGGCGTCCGTCCGGATCGTGAGGCCGACCACCTTGTCCCGGGAAACCGTGAACAGCTCCTTCGGGGGGACGAGCTCCGGCACCAGCGGCACGTTGGCCACTTTGTACATTTTGTGCGCGAGAACCATGGACAAAGGCGTCTTGGAGGTCCGGGAGACGCCGACCAGCACGATGTCCGCTTTGTGGATGCCGGTCACGTCGCGGGCGTCGTCGTAACGAACCGCGAATTCCACCGCCTCCACCTTGCGGAAATAATCCGCGTCCAGCACGTGGTTCAGGCCGGGCTCATGGCGGGACTCGGTGCCGAACCGTTCCTCCAGCTTCCCGATCAGCGAACCGAGCAGGTCGATGGCGGTGATCTGGAGCTGCGCCGCCCGCTGGACGATATAGTTGCGAAGCTCCGGGATGACCAGCGTATAGAGGACGATCCCCCGCTCCGCTCCCGCCGCCGTCAGAACGGCGTCAATGCCTTCCGGCGACTGGATGAAGCCGGCCCGCCGGATCTGCACCGTCAAGGGATGAAACTGCGCCGCGGCCGCCCGGACCGCGAGTTCGCCGGTGTCCCCGGCCGAATCGGATACGACGTATACCGTTACGCTCGATTGCGACATCCGGATCCCTCCCCGCTCGCCGGCAAGGCTTCAGCCCGCCAGCTTCGAGAAGTCAGCGAACGACAGGATGTCGTCCGCGATCCGGGCCAGTACCGCCAGGCGGTTGGCGCGGACGGCCGGGTCTTCGGCCATGACCATAACGGCCTCGAAGAAGGCGGCCACCGGTTCGCTCAGCGACGACAACGCCGCCAGCGCCTCGTCCGCGCGCGCTTCCGCCATCGCGGCGGCGAATCGGCCGTGCGCGCCTTGCCAAGCTTCGTGCAAGGCCCCTTCCGCCGGCTCGGCGAACAGGCCCGGATTCACCTCGCGGGATTCCGCCTTGGCCGCTAGGTTGCACACCCGGTTGAACGCTTCGACCGCCGGCCGGAACGCTTCCTTCGCCTCGTCCGACACCCGGCTTTGCAGCGCCCCGGCGCGGCGCACCGTCCGGCGGACATCGCCGAATCCGGCGCCGAGCACGGCGTCGGCGACGTCGTACCGGATGCCTTGCTCGGACAGCACGTTACGCACCCGCAGTCCGAAAAACTCTTCCAAATCGCGGCGGATTTCAGCGGCGTCGCGCTTCAGCCCGCGTGCCGCATGGACGTCCAGCGCGATGCCGAACAGCGCGCCGAGCTCGATGTCCATTTCGTGCGCGAGCAGCGTGGAGACGATGCCGGCCGCCTGGCGGCGAAGGGCGTAAGGGTCTTGCGAGCCCGTCGGCACGATGCCGATCGAGAAGCAGCCGACGATCGTGTCCAGCTTGTCGGCGATGCCGACGATCGCGCCGACGAGCGAGGCCGGAGGCACGTCGCCCGCGTTGCGCGGGGAATAATGCTCGTTGACGGCACGGGCCACGGCTTCCCGTTCCCCCGCCATCCGGGCGTAATCCTCGCCCATGATGCCTTGCAGTTCCGGAAACTCGTACACCATCTGGGAGACGAGGTCGAATTTGCAAATGTCCGCGGTCCGGCTGACGTCGGCTTTCACGGCCGCATCCGCTCCGAGACGATCCGCCAGGCGGTCGGACACGGCGCGCACCCGGCGCACCTTGTCGGCCACGGTGCCGAGCTCCTCGTGGTACACGATGTTCTCCAGCTTCGCCAGCGCGTCGGAAATCACGAGCTTCTTGTCTTCTTCATAGAAGAACTTGGCGTCGGACAAACGCGCGCGCAGCACCTTCTCGTTCCCTTTGGCGACGACGTCGAGAGACGTCCGGTCCCCGTTGCGGACGGTGACGAAATGCGGAAGCAGCTTGCCCGCCGCGTCCAGCACCGGGAAATACCGCTGATGCTCGCGCATGGAGGTAATCAGCACCTCCTGCGGAATGTCCAGGAACGCCGGATCGAACGACCCGGTCAGCACGGTCGGGGTTTCGACGAGGAACAGCACTTCCTCCAGCAAATCTTCTTTCACGGCGATATGCCAGCCGCGCTGTTCGGCCAATTCCCGGATGCCCGCTTCGATGGCGGCCTGGCGCTCTTCCGCGTCCGCGATCACGCTCTGCGCGCGAAGCGTCTCCACGTAATCTTTCGGCTCCCGGATGTCCGCTTCGCTCCCGAGGAAACGGTGGCCGCGGGTCGTGCGGCCCGAGGCGACGCCCGTAATCTCGAACTGCACGATCTCGGCGCCATGCAGGGCGACCAGCCAGCGGATCGGGCGCACATACCGCAGTTCGCGGCTTCCCCAGCGCATGTTTTTCGGAAACGTGAGCGACGTGATGAGGGACGCGAGCGCTTCGGGAAGCAAAGACGCCGTATCCGCGCCTTGGCTGCTCTTGTTGGCGTAGACGTATTCGACGCCGCCGAGCTCTTTGAAATACAGATCCTCCGGCGTTACCCCGTTGCTTTTCGAGAATCCGAGCGCCGCCTTGCTCCAGCCGCCGTTCTCGTCCAGCGCGATTTTGCGGGACGGTCCTTTGACCTCTTCGTTCACGTCCTCCTGACGGTCGGCCAGTCCGTAGACGGCCACGGCGAGCCGGCGCGGGGTGGCGAAGGCGCGGATTTCTTCATAATCAAGCCGGCTGGCTTGCAGCCACTTCTCGGTTTTGTCTTTCAGCTGGTCCATCGCTCCGCGGACGAATCGGGCGGGCACTTCTTCGAGCCCGATTTCCAGCAGCAGATCTTTAGGCATGTTCGGCCGCTCCTTTCAGCAGAGGGAATCCGAGGCGTTCCCGCTCCTGCAGGAACGTCGCCGCCACCTGGCGGGCCAGGTTGCGCACCCGGGCGATATAACCCGTCCGTTCGGTGACGCTGATCGCGCCCCGCGCGTCCAGCAGGTTGAACGTGTGGGAGCATTTGAGCACGTAATCGTACGCGGGGAACACGAGATTTTGCTCCATCGCGCGTTTCGCTTCGGCTTCATAAGTCGAGAACAGTTGGAACAGCATGGCGGCGTCCGACACTTCGAACGTGTATTTCGAATGCTCGTACTCCGGCTGCTTGAAGACGTCCCCGTACGTGACGCCGTCCACCCATTCCAGCTCGAACACGTTCTCTTTTTCCTGGATGTAGGATGCGAGGCGCTCCATGCCGTACGTGATCTCCACCGCGACCGGATGGCAATCGATGCCGCCGACCTGCTGGAAATAGGTGAACTGCGTCACTTCCATGCCGTCCAGCCATACTTCCCAGCCCAGGCCCCAGGCGCCGAGCGTCGGCGATTCCCAGTTGTCTTCGACGAAACGGATGTCATGGTGCAGGGGATCGATGCCGAGCCGTTTGAGGCTCTCCAGATACAGCTCCTGGATGTTGTCCGGGGACGGCTTCATGATCACCTGGAACTGGTGGTGCTGGTACAGCCGGTTCGGGTTTTCCCCGTAGCGGCCGTCGGCCGGGCGGCGGGAAGGCTCCACATAGGCCACGTTCCACGGCTCCGGCCCGATCGTGCGCAGGAACGTCATCGGGTTCATCGTGCCCGCGCCCTTCTCCACGTCGTACGGCTGCACGACGATGCAGTTCTGCTCCGCCCAGAACTGCTGCAGCGTCAGCGTCATTTGCTGAAAGTTCATCTCGTTCACTCTCCATTTTTTTGGGCATGGTTCTCGGGGGCTCCCCCAAAAGTAATCGGAATTCGCTTCGAAGGCCTTCTTCACTTTTGGGGGAATTTCAGAGGGGGCTCCCCCAAAAGTAATCGGAATTCGCTTCGAAGGCCTTCTTCACTTTTGGGGGAATTTCAGAGGGGGCTCCCCCAACAGTAATCGGAATTCGCTTCGCACGCCTTCTTCACTTTTGGGGGATGTTCAGAGGGGGCTCCCCCAAAAGTAATCGGAATTCGCTTCGAAGGCCTTCTTCACTTTTGGGGGACCTAATAAAAAACCCGTCCTTACGGCTGCGGCGATGCGCAGACGTAGGGACGGGATCGATTCCCGCGGTTCCACCCTACTTGGCTTCCGGCGCCCGTTCGGACGCGGAGGAAACCCGCTTTCGTTCTCGGCCGATCCCTCGGGAGGCGCCTTTCGCACAGACCGTCCGTCCGGGCTTGCACCCTCCCCGGCTCGCTTCGCTGCCGACGGTATCCGGCTACTTCTTCTCCTTCAACGGAATCCTATGTGATGTATTCTATCCAACCGGGTCGGGATTGTCAAACGATCCGCCTTCCCGTTCGCCGGATTCCTGCGGCCGGCCGAGCAGCTCCCCGTAACGTTCGAGCTGATCGAGGAAATGCCGGGACTTCAGCTGCAACCCCAAATGGGTGTCGATCCATCGGCGCATCGCCAGCTGCAGCTGCCGTTTGGAACTCTCCTTCACCGAAATGCTGCCCAAGCGGGACAGATCCAGCCGCACGAACAGCCGAAGCAGCTTCCATACCGCTTCTTCCAGCTCCAACGCGGCCGGATCGCGATGGCGGCAATTCGGGCAAAGCGCTCCGCCGGCCAAAGCGCCGAACCGGAACTCGCCTTCCGTCCTTCCGCAGTTCGCGCATTCGTCCAGCACGGGCAAGTACCCGGCGGCGCCTACGATTTTCATTTCATAGATTCGCAGAATGACGGACGGATCTTTGCCTTCCGCCAGCGCGGCGAGACAGCCTTTCAGCTGACGGAACAGAAAAGCGCCGGCCTCTTCTTCGCCGACGGCCCGATCCGTCAATTCGGCCGCGTAGGAAGCGTAAGCCGGCAACTCCAAGCCTTCCCGCAAAGCCCGGAACGGCTCGATCACTTCGCCGCTGTTCAGCGTGCCGAGCGATCCCGATTTGTAGTACGAATACTCCCCGTATGTAAACAGCTGAGCAAGCGCGCCATAACGGCTTTTGGGCTTGCGGGCTCCCCGGATGACGACGCCTTGTTTGCCCGCGGATTCCGTCAGGAGATTGACGATTTTGTTGCCTTCCCCGTAATCCGTACTGCGGATGACGATCCCTTCCACCCGATACAGCATAAGGCGTCTCCCCCCATCCGCGCCGGCGCGGATTCTCGCGGCCGCCCGGACATCCGCCGAGCGGCCGCCATGTCAGGACGGCAACGCTTCTCCCGCGGCGGAACCGTCCTCTTCGTCGGGACCGTCTTCGGCCGGCGGGCCGGCCATTCCCAGCGCATCCATTTCCTTATAAAGCAAATAGGCTTCAATGTCACCGGTTTGCGTAAACACGTGCCATGAGAAATCCCGCACGCCGCTTCATCCTCTCCGGTCGGAAATGAGTTGCTCCTACCCGGTTAGGATATCCGGCAACGCCCCCGGTATCCCTGACAACATTTGAGGCGAATGAGATTCACTCCTGCCGGAAACCGAGCGATTTCAGCACGGATTCCCGATTGCGCCAATCTTTCTTCACCTTGACCCATAGCTCCAGAAAAATTTTGGACCCCAGCAGCTTCTCCATGTCGAGGCGGGCCAGCTTGCCGATTTCCCGCAGCATAGCGCCCTGCTTGCCGATGACGATCCCTTTCTGGGAATCCCGTTCCACGTAAATGACGGCCCCGATCTGAACGACGCCGTTCTCGCCCGTCCCCATGCTTTCGATTTCGACGGCGACCGAATGCGGAATCTCTTCCCGGGTCAGCTGGAGGATTTTCTCGCGGATCAATTCCGCGCAGACGAACTGTTCCGGATGGTCCGTCACCTGGTCGGCGGGGTAATACATCGGGCCTTCGTCGAGGTATTTGGCGATCTGCTCCAGCAGCGCGCCCACGTTATTTCCCTGCAGCGCCGATACCGGCACGATCTCCGCGAAGTCGTGCAGCTTGCGATAGGTTTCGATGACCGGCAGCAACGCCTCCGGATGCACCTTGTCGATTTTATTCAGGACGAGGAACACCGGGGTGCTGACGGTTTTGAGCCGCTCGATGATGAAGCGGTCTCCGCCGCCGAGTTCTTCCGTCACGTCGATGAGGAAGAGCACCGCGTCGACTTCTTCCAGCGCTCCGACGGCCGCCTGGACCATGTAGTCTCCCAGCTTGGAAAACGGCTTGTGGATGCCGGGCGTATCGAGGAACACGATCTGCATCTCGTCGGTCGTGTACACCCCGTGGATTTTGTTCCGGGTCGTCTGCGGCTTGTCGGACATAATCGCCACCTTCTGGCCGACCACCTGGTTCAGCAGCGTCGATTTGCCGACGTTCGGGCGGCCCACGATGGCCACGAACCCCGACTTGAATCCTTCTTTCATCCTAAACACTCCCTTGAGACTGCAAATCCGTCACCGTAAAAGCGCCGGGAAGCAGCTCCGCCACCGTCGTCCACCGATAGTCGCCCCGAAGGTTCCCGAGCACGACCGGCATGTCCGGCTTGCAAAGCTCGACCATTACCTGGCGGCAAATCCCGCAGGGGGTAATGGGCGTATCCGTATCGCCGATCACGGCGGCCACTTGAAATTCGCCCGGCTTCCTTCCGTCGGCGATCGCCCGGAACAGCGCCGTGCGCTCCGCGCAGTTGGTCGGGCCGTACGCGGCGTTCTCCACGTTGCAGCCCGCGTGCAGATGTCCGTCGGCGTCCATGAACACCGCTCCGACGCCGAAGCCGGAATACGGCACGTACGCTTTCTCCCGAGCCGCTTTGGCTGCTTCCAACAGCGCTTCGGCATCCCATTCGTTCCGATTGCCCGTTTCCATGTCCGATTCCTCCCGATTCCCTATCCGAATATCGTCCGCCAAATCGGCGGACCCAATACGATGAGTCCGACGGCAGCCGCGAAAACCGCCGCGATCAGCACGGCCCCCGCCGCCGCGTCTTTGGCCGCCTTGGCCAAAGGGTGATCCTGCGGCGAAGCCAGATCGACGACCCGCTCGACCGCCGTATTGATCATCTCGGCCGTCAGCACGATCGCCGCGGCCGCGCCGAGCCACAGCCAGTCCGCGGGTCCGACGCGCTGCCATATGCCGAGGACGGCGGCCGCAGCGGCCGCCGTCAAGTGGAATCGCATGTTGCGTTCGGAGCGGACCGCTTCCCGGATACCCCTAAGCGCGTGCCCGAACGCCGCGCTCCAACTGGAACGACGGCGGTTCAACGGGTCAGCCCCGCCTTGGCGAGAATGGCCTCCTGCTTGCCGAACATGATCCGCTCCTCTTCTTCCCCGCCGTGATCGTAACCGAGCAAATGCAGGAACCCGTGCACGAACAGAAAGCCGAGCTCCCGCTCGAAGCTGTGGCCGTATTCCTCCGCTTGCGCCTCCGCGCGGGGAACGGAGATGACGATGTCGCCCAGCATCTCGGCGAACGGATCGTAATCCTCGCCCGCGGCCGGTTCTTCGTCGCCTTCTTCGTCCTCGATGACTTCGTACTCGTCCGAGTAGACCACCGGCGGCTCCTCCCCGGCCGTCTCGCGGAGGGGGAAGCTGAGCACGTCCGTCGGTTTGTCCAGCCCGCGGTACTCGCGGTTCATCTCGCGGATGCCTTCGTCGTCGGTCAAGGTCAGCGTCACGACCCCGTCCTCCACGTTCTCGGCTTCCCCGGCGAGCCGAAGCAGCTCTTCGAGCAGCGCCATCCAGGCTTCTTCCCGGGGGCCCGCGCCGCCTTCGCGTTCGTCGATCCATTCCAAATGCAGCGTCATGACAGCTTCTCCTTTGGCTTGAACTCTTTCTCGTCGGGATATTCGATGCGCTGATGGAAGGTGCCGATGACCGTTTCTTTCAGCGATACGGCGACCCGGTCCAGCTCCCGCATCGTCAGGTCGCATTCGCCCAACTGGCCGTCGTCCAGGCGGCCTTTGATGATTTTCGCGATCAGCTCTTCGATCTGCTCCACGGTCGGATGGTTCAGCGAACGGACGGCCGCCTCCACCGCGTCGGCGATGCCGATGATCGCCGCCTCTTTGGACTGCGCCTTCGGTCCGGGATAACGGAAATCATCCTCCGTATACGGGCATTCCTCCCCATTATCCTTCGCCTGCTTGACCGCTTTGTAGTAGAAAAATTTCAGGAACGTCGTGCCGTGATGCTGCTCCGCGATGTCGCGGATTTGCTTGGGCAGCTTGTACGCCTTCAGCATGTTGGCCCCGTCCTGGGCGTGGGCGATGATGATGGAGGCGCTGACTTTCGGATCCAGCTTGTCGTGGGGATTGTCCCCGCCGTTCTGGTTCTCGATGAAATAGAGCGGACGCTTCGTCTTGCCCACGTCGTGGTAGAAGGAGCCGACCCGGCACAGGAGGCCGTTGGCCCCCACCGCTTCCGCCGCGGCTTCCGACAGGTTGCCCACCATCAAGCTGTGATGGTAGGTGCCCGGCGTCTCGGTCAGCAGCTTGCGCAGCAGCGGATGGTTCGGATTGGACAGCTCCACCAGCTTGAGATCGGACAGAATGCCGAACGTCACTTCGAAAAACGGCATCAGCCCGATCACCAGCACCGCCGTCAACAGCCCCCCCGCGAAAACGAAGGCGACCGACTGCACGAGCTGCATCCGGTCCGGCGCCGGTTCGATCAAGCCCAAGGCCAGCACGGCGATGGAACCGAACAAGCTGACCATGATGCCCGCCTTCAAGATGGACGATCGGCGGCTGGCCCGGTGAATCGCCATTACGGCCGTGAAAGAAACGACCCCGGCGATCGCGCCGTAATGGAAATCGAACAGATTGTCCTGGTTCACGTTCAAAATCACGCTGGCCAGCAAGCTGAACAGGAACGCGCTCAGCAGGCCGAAATTGACGTCGATGAGCAGCGTCACCATCATGCTGCCGAGCGCCACGGGCGCCAAATAGCCGATCCCGGGCCACTTATCGTTATGCATGAAGGCGATCAAATGCATGATCAAGATGTTCAGCGTATAAATAAGAAACAGCATGAGCCATTGGACGTTCGTCCGTTGCTGCGCCGCCCCGGCCGGAGCGGCCAGTTCCCCATAACCGTAAATCGCCAGCATGAAGAGAAGGGAGAGCAGCAGGACGCCGAGCTGAGGCCAATAGCTGCGGTGCTCTTTCAACAGCTCCAAATCGGTGAGAAGATCATAAATGTCCTGCGTGATGAGCTCGCCTTTGCGGACGATGACGTCGCCTTGCTTGATCAGCACCGGAGGCGTGTTTTTCTTCGCTTCGACCTTGGCGTCCTCCGTCGCCTTCTTGTCGTAGAACTTGTTCGGGAGGATGACGAGACGGGCGAGTTCCTGCACGATTTCCCGCTGGGTTTTCAGGGACAGGGTGCTGGCGTTGACGAGCTCGGACACTTTGGTCCGGGCCGAGTCCGCTTCCATCAGCGGATCCCGGGTCAATTGGCGCACCACGTCGCGGCCGACGGTTTTCATGTCGGCGATCTGGTCGGACGTCAGGCGCGGCAGCTTGTAATACGTTTCCTCCGGCACCTTGTACATCTGCTCGTCCGTCACTTTGCGCATTTCCGCAAGCAGTTCGTCCGAATACGTTTCCGAACCCGAGGCCGAGGAAATGAAACCCTCGATGTACCGGTCCACGAGGCCCGGAATGTCGCGGCGGTATATATCCACCTTGTCGGCTTCCGTGATCGAATCGTCCTGGTTCAATTGCTCGATGCGGCTGAAAATTTGATCCAACAGCGCCTCGTTGCGCAGCGGCACGATCGGATAAATCGGCCCCACGCTCTCCGCCGCTTTCTCCTGAGCCTCCAGCGTGGCGTTCTCGTCCGTGTACTGGTGCGGAGCCTTGATGTCCCGCTCGCTCTTCTCCCCCAGCGTGATGTTGTAGGTCTCCGGCACGAAACGGGAGGACAGGCTGGCATAGAATAGAAGCACGAAAAGCAGGAGCAGAAGCCAGCGGATCCACAAGCTGACTTCCCACCCTGCTCGTTTCAGGGATAGAGGGGAGCCCGGCGAGCCGTTGTTCTTCGGACGCATCCGGCACATCTCCTTCCTTATGATCGCTGATCCAGATCCTGATCGTAAGCCATGATGATTTTCTGAACGAGCGCGTGGCGGACGACGTCCTGCTCCGAGAAATGGACGAAACCGATCTCATCGATCGGGCTCAGGATACGCTCCGCTTCGATCAGACCCGACTTCTTTCCTTTCGGCAGGTCGATCTGGGTCACGTCTCCCGTGATGACCATATGGGAACCGAACCCAAGGCGGGTCAGGAACATTTTCATTTGTTCGGGCGTCGTGTTCTGGGCTTCGTCCAGGATGATGAACGAATCGTCGAGCGTCCGGCCCCGCATGTACGCGAGCGGAGCGATCTCGATCATGCCGCGCTCCATCGCTTTGTTCACGCCGTCCGGGCCCATCACGTCGTTCAGGGCGTCATAAAGCGGACGCAGGTACGGATCGACCTTCTCCTGAAGGTCGCCCGGCAGGAAGCCGAGGCTTTCGCCCGCTTCCACGGCGGGACGGGTCAGCAGGATGCGCTTGATTTTGCCCTCTTTCAGGGCGGTAACCGCGCAGACGACCGCCAAGTAAGTTTTGCCGGTTCCGGCCGGCCCGATGCCGAACACGATGTCTTTTTTGCGGATCGTCGTCACGTAGTGGCGCTGGCCGAGCGTTTTGGGCACGATCGGTTTTCCGCGGTAGGTGGTCGTGATTTCCCCTTTGAAAAGCGACAGCAATTGATCCGCTTTCATCTCGCGCGCCAGCTCCCATGCATAGCGCACGTCCCGTTCGCCGGGCATGAGGCCCCCGCGGATGAGCTGCAGCAGCGTATCGAACAGCTGTTCCAGGGAGCGGACTTCCTCCGGCGGGCCTTCGACGACGATTTCCGCTTCGCGGGAATGGATCGCCGATTCCGTCTCGCCCTGGATCAAACGCAAATATTTATCCTGAGGCCCAAACAACGCCAGACCTTCAGCCGCATTCTGCAGCGGGATCGTCACGGTCGATTTCGGTTCTGCCAAAAAGCCTCATTCCCCCTACCCTGCGGGTGCTTGGACGATCGGCCGTTCGACGGCGATCGATTGCTCGACCTCGAAAAGTACGGTCAACACAACTTTACCATTCTCCTTTTGTTCATGCAAAATGTTTTCCGACGTGATCCGGGCATCGGGCCCGCACCGGGAGAGCAATTCCTGCCGAGCCTGCCGCAGACCGGCTTCTTTCGCCTCCCCGGAGGTCAGCGAGTCGCGCACCGTCAGCACTTCCATTTCTTTCTCCTTCAAGATGCCGAACGGCAGCTGCCAGGAAAAAATGCGCCACGGGTGCACGGTCGTGCCCGTCCGCGATTCCGCATACGGAGCGCCGCCGTAACCGGAAATTTGCACCGCACGGCTTCCGATCACCAGATAAGTGCGCTCCTTCGACTCTCCGGTGAGCATTTTCTGTTGACGGGTCTGCGGGGAAACGATCCGCATTTCATGCCAGACGAGGCCCATGACTTTGCCTTCGGAGACGACGGCTTTGCGAAGCTCGCCGTCGCCCAGCCAGCCCGAGACGAGCACCTGTCCTTTGCGGACGCGGTCGTTGCGCTCCACGAGCGGCTTGCCGTTCTCCGCCACGACGCGCGTGACGACGGCGTCTTCTTTCGCGACCAGATCGCGCGGACCCGCCGCGGATTTGGGGTCGGGCTTGGTCGCGTCCACGACGGTGATGATGACGCTTGTCCCCTTCTTTTCCACGCCGACCCAGGCCGCATCCGGCAGCTTCGCGGCCAGCTTCCGGGCCAGCGACTCCGCATCCGGCAGCCGCGGAAACCATTGGTAGCGATGCAGTCCTTCCTCTTGGGCCGCCTGCAGGATCCTTTCGGGCGGAATCAAAGATTCGCCTTCGACCTTGACCTGCCAGACGAACGTGGACAACACGAACAGCAGCGCGGCGAACGCCAGCAGGCCTGCCGCGAACGTCTTGCGCCTCGACAGCCGCGCCAGTTGGAAGGGGAGTCCGCGCTTCTGGAGAATCCTCGTTCTGGCGCCGCATTTTTTGAGCAGGGGAGGCAATCGGAAAAAGTCCGGGATCGTCACCCCGAACGTCAGCTCGCCCGATTTCGCGTACGCGATATTCCATAACGCGATCCGCTCGGCTACCGCCAGGTTCAGAAAAGCCTGCGGATCCCCGCCGACCAGCTTGACCCATACGTACCCGCGAACCGTCGCCATCCATGTTCCTTTCATCGCAACCGCCCTTTCCCGCTTTCTTCCGGACCCTCTCCGTCGGGATCAATCGCCTGCATGTCCCGTCCCGACTCGGGTGCCGGTTTCTTACGAGGCGGCTCCGGTTCCGTTCCGTACACCGCTTACGGCGGCTGAGCCTGCCACGTATGCCGCTTCGCAAGCCGATAAGAGCGGCTTGTCCGCCGCCGGAGCGCGAAGCCGGACCGGAGCAAGCCGCCGCCCCGCCCGGGGGCACGCCCCGTCATCGTTTGCCTTTACCCGGCAGGCTTGCCCTTCGGGTGCAGCGTCACGCCCAATATCCGGCCCTCCACGAATACTTCTTCCGCCCCGATATTGCGGATGACCAACCCTTCCCCGGACACTTCCATCTCCCCGCGCTCCATCGCGAGCCGAAGCGACTCGGGGGAAAAATGGATCACCCCTCGATGGTTTTCCACCGTGAGCTGGATGCCGCCGATCATCGTGACGCGAGGAAGGTCGAGCGCCACATCCTGGGGCAGATCGAGGATGGCGGCTGTCCATTTGCGCAGCTTGCGGCTGACTCGCGGCATCAGGCGGTCCTCCTCCCGTACGGTACAACATATGCGCGGGAATCCGCGTTTATGAAGCGGCAGCGCGGACACGCGAGGTTTGGGCGCTCGTGCGCACGGCGGTTTGGGCCGCTCGCCGGCGTGCGGCTCTCTTCGGCAGCCGACGGAAGTTGCAGCAGCACGAAACGCTCCGCATTTTTCGCGGAACCGCCTAAGGGGGATGGACTTCGCCTCTGATGCGTGGATTGGGGGGCAGTTGAGAAAGAAAGTTTCGCAACTTCGTCTCTGCTCCGAGGATTGGGGGGCAGTTGAGAAAGAAAGTTTCGTAACTCCGTCTCTGTTGCGGGGATAGAGGGGGAGTTGAGAAAGAAAGTTTCGCAACTCCGTCTCTGCTCCGAGGATTGGGGGGCAGTTGAGAAAGAAAGTTTCGCAACTTCGTCTCTGCTCCGAGGATTGGGGGGCAGTTGAGAAAGAAAGTTTCGTAACTCCGTCTCTGTTGCGTGGATAGAGGGGCAGTTGAGTAAGAAAATTGCTTAATTTTATCTCAGGAGAGGGGTGACAAAGGTAGTTGAGTTGCAAAGTTCAAGCCTGCAACGATGGGGGCAATATTGGCTGTCTAAACGTAAAAAGCCTGCCGCGGTAGGCGGCAGGCTTTTGCGACTGTGGCAGGATTCACCTGCGAAACGGCTTGCGGGCGCGAGGAGGGCCGAGAATTTCGGTCCAGACGATCGCCCGGGTTAAGTCGTCACGGGTAAGCGCGCCGTGCGTCTCTTCGGCTGAAGGAACGGCCGTTGCCGGAACCGGTGTCGCTCGGGCAGACGAAACAGGGCGAACGGGCGCGGTCACCTGCACGGTTTCCGGCTCCGCGTGCGGCTGAATGCCGGTCCCGGATCGATACGGGTTCTCCGACCCCGGTTCCGCCGAACGGTCGTACGGATGGCTCGCCCATGCCGGACCAGGTGCGCTTGGCAGGGTCGGAGAGGCCCACGCCGGGCGGGACGATCCTTCCTCCGACGGTTCCGCCCACGCCGGGCGCGGCGTTCTCTCCTCTGCCGACTCCGCCCATGCCGGACGAGGTGTTCTTTCACTGGACGGAACCGGCCTCGCATACTCCGGCTGCGGCTCCCTGCGCTCGACCGGCGGCATCGGCTGCCCCGCGCTCCCCTCGGGAATCCTGTCGGCCGGAGGAGCGGCCGTTTGCCGAGGCTGCCTCGGCACGGGAAACACCGGGGAGCCGCCGAAGTCCGGCATCCGGTTCGCCGGCCGATTCGGCGGACGGTTCTGCGGCGGCTTTTCCAGCGGGGACTTGCGGAAGAACATCGTGTAGATCAAACCGATCACGACGATAACCAAGTACAGATGGCCCATGACGAAGTCGATGACCGCCTGCATGCGTCCCCCTCCTCTCCCGCTCCCGATGCCGCCCGGCACCGGCTTCGCGCCTCAATTACGCGGCAAATCATTTCTTGTCTTCGCCTTCACCGCGCAGCATGTCTCCCGAACGGCCAATCGACCCGCGCATTTGCGTGTCCGCTTCGATGTTTTTGAGGTTCATGTAATCCATGACGCCCAGTTTCCCGCCCTTGAGCGCGTCTGCCATGGCGAGCGGCACCTCGGATTCGGCTTCGACGACTTTGGCCCTCATCTCGACGACGCGCGCTTTCATCTCCTGCTCCTGCGCGACCGCCATCGCGCGGCGCTCCTCCGCTTTTGCCTGGGCGATCCGCTTGTCGGCTTCCGCTTGCTCCGTCTGCAGATGCGCGCCGATGTTCTTGCCGATGTCTACGTCCGCGATGTCGATGGACAGGATTTCGAACGCCGTGCCGGCGTCCAGGCCTTTGTTCAGCACCGTCCGCGAAATCATGTCGGGATTCTCCAGCACGTCCTTATGCGAGTTGGACGAGCCTACCGTCGTGACGATGCCTTCGCCGACGCGCGCGATGATCGTCTCTTCCCCGGCGCCGCCGACAAGTCGGTCGATGTTGGCCCGGACCGTGACGCGCGCCTTGACTTTGACTTCGATCCCGTCCTTCGCGACGGCGGAGACGATCGGCGTCTCGATGACGCGCGGATTGACGCTCATCTGAACGGCTTGCAGCACGTCGCGGCCCGCCAGATCGATCGCGGCCGCCCGTTCGAACACGAGCGGGATGTTCGCGCGCTGGGCGGCGATCAACGAGTTCACGACGCGATCCACGTTGCCCCCTGCCAGGAAGTGGCTTTCCAGTTGATTGATCGTCAGCCCCAGCCCCGCTTTGGTCGCTTTGATCATCGGATTGACGATCCGGCTGGGCGTTACCCGCCGCAGCCGCATGGCCACCAGCGTGATGATGCCGATGCGAACCCCCGAAGCGAGCGCCGAAATCCAGAGCATGAACGGGAAAAAGCTCAAGAAAACCGACAGCGCGATCACGACGATCGCCACGATGACCAAAATTTGAATGCCTGCGTCCATGGAAACCCTCCGATTAACGAATTTTTTCTTTCCGAATCGAAATCAGCTAAATCCGGTTACAGCGGCTGCTCGACTTTCTCGACCAACACGCGGGTTCCGTCGACGGCGGTGACCCGGACCGGACTCCCCGCAGCGATGAAATCGCCCGAAGTCACGACATCCACCCGCCGACCGCCGATTTCCGCCACGCCTGCCGGCCGAAGGGCCGATTTCGCGACTCCTTCCAGACCGACCAGCTCCTCGCGCGACTCGTTCGGAACATAACCTTGCTCCTTGGTCAGTTGATCCCGCAAAATGAACCGGTTCCAAATGCCCCGGCGTCGGAAGACGTAGGCGAATACCGCCACGATCACGACGGCGACGGCGGCCGCCATGCCCAACGACCGGAGCGCATGTCCGGTATCGTAAGCCGCGCTGGCGATGCCGTAAATCAGAGCGGACACGCCGAGTATGCCCAGGATCCCGAAGCTCGGCACGAACATTTCCAGCACGAGCAGCACGATGCCGGCAATGAAAACGACCATGGAACTCAGCTCCGCGAACCCCGCCACCGATTGGCCGAAGAAATACAACCCGAATCCCAGCAAGCCGACGATGCCGGGAACGCCGAAGCCGGGCACGATTAGCTCGATCGCGATGCCGGCGATCCCGATGATGAGCAGCAGCGTGGATACGCCGGGAGACGTCAACCACTGGGACACCCGCTCCGCGAACGAAGGCTGAAGCTCCACCACGCCCCGGTCGGCCAACCCTTTCCAGGCGATCACCTCATCCGTCGATTTGGCCATCGTATCGGCGTACCCGACTTTGAAGGCTTCCTCCGCGGAAAGCGACAAAATTTGTCCCCGTTCCTTCGTCCGGCCGATCGTTTTCATCTCGACCGTTCGCGACGGGTCCACCATCGCCGCCGCGATCTCGGGATTCCGGCCGTTCAGTTCCGCCGCCGCCACCATCTCTGACGTCCAGTGGGCGACGAGTTTCGGGTTGTCCACCGCGTTCCCGCTGCCGTCCACGATCATCGCGGCGCCGATCGTCGAGCCGGGCGACATCGCGATCCCTCCGGCATTCAGCGCCAAGTACGCTCCGGCGGAAGCCGCTTTGCCGCTTACGAACGCGACCGTCGGCACTTTGGCGCCCCGAATCCGGCCGCCGATCTCCTCGGCCGCGTCCAGCCTTCCCCCCGGCGTATCGACGTCCAGCACGACGAGCGAAGCGCCGGCTTCCTCGGCCTCGGACAGCGCCCGGTCCAAGAAGGAGGCCAGTCCGCTTTGCACGGTCATGTTCACCGGGATGACGTAAACGGCGCCCGAAGCGGCTTCCGTTTCGGCTTCCGCGGCTGCGGCCGCGCCCGGTCCTGCCGAACCGTATCCCGCGAAAACCAAACCCCAGAACAGCAGAATAAGCAGCCGAATCCCTCTCACTCTTCTGCCGTTAGACATTGGATTCCTCCTCTAATAGGGAGATTGAAGGAGTCCAAACTCTCCTTCGCTATAGGAGTTTGACGAAGCCAAACTTTCCCCCCGCTTTAAGAGTTCGCTTGATTACCCTGTATTACGCAGGCCGTCCGGCATGGTTTCGGAAAGGTTCCGGCCGCGGCAAAGTCCCGCCTATGCAAAAAGCACTCCCCTTGCGGAGAGTGCCTGCTTTCGACGGAATCATGACAGATATTGTTGAACCAACTGGTTGACAAGCTTGCCGTCGGCACGTCCTTTGACCTTAGGCATCAGGGCGCCCATCAACTTTCCCATATCGGCTTTGGAAGAAGCACCGGTTTCCTGTATGGTCTGCAACACGATTTCTTTGATTTCTTCTTCGGTTAGCTGCTTTGGAAGGTACTGGCTGATGATCTCGATCTCGGCGGAGACTTGGGCAACAAGGTCGTCGCGACCCGCTTGCTGGAAATCCTGGAGGGAATCCCTGCGCTGCTTGAGCTCCCGACTGACGACCTGAACCAGCTCGTCATCCTGAAGCGGACGGCGCAGCTCGATCTCTTGGTTCTTGATCGAAGCGCGAACCAGGCGGATGGTGGAAAGCCGGAATTTGTCCCCGGTCTTCATCGCTTGCTTCATGTCTTCGTTCAATCGATCCGCGAGGTTCATGGTGCAACTGCCTCCTAGTACTTCCGTTTACGAGCGGCTTCGGATTTCTTTTTCCGCTTGACGCTCGGTTTCTCGTAGTGTTTCCGCTTTTTGACTTCAGCGAGAACGCCGTCTTTTGCGATGGAACGCTTAAAGCGGCGGAGTGCAGCGTCGATTGTTTCGTTTTTGCGTACTTTCGTTTCGGACACCTGTTTTCCCTCCCTCCGCAACAGACCACAAGACACGGTTATCAAACTTCATTATAGGTGATGGGGAAAGGGGGTGTCAACTTGACGCCGCGCCAGGTTCCGAGGCTTCTCGGGGATTCAGGCCCGCCAATTTTTCCCCGCCGAGCACGTGCAGATGCAAATGGAACACGACTTGTCCCGCATCGCGGCCGACGTTCGTCACCACGCGGTATCCGTTATGTTCGAGCCCCGCTTCCCGCGCCGCCTTCCGCGCCGCCAGCATGGCGCGTCCGAGCAGCATCGCATCCTCCTCCGAAGCATCGTCCAACGAAGCGACATGCTTGCGGGGAATGACGAGCAAATGCACCGGTGCCTGAGGCTGGATGTCATGGAAAACCACCACGTGCTCGTCTTCGAATGCCTTGCGGGACGGAACCGTCCCTTCGGCGATTTTGCAGAAGATGCAATCCATAGCGCTTCGGGCTCCTTTACTTTCCCTTTTCCCTTCCATTTTACCGTATGCGCGAGGGTCTCGTCCAATCGGCGAAACGGAAAATTCCGCTCCGAAAATAGACTGTCGGTCTATTTTCCTCTGGTTTTCCTGTTGCCCGCGTCGTATAATGCAATCGAAGGAGCGTGTGCGGCATGAAAATTCCCGGTTTTCGGCCGGCCACCCACCGGAAAAAGGCGCTCGTGGCGGAAACCGCCCTGAGGCTGTTCGCCGAACGGGGTTACGATCACGTCTCGGTCGACGACATCATCGCGGCCACCGGCACGTCCAAAGGGACGTTCTATCACTACTTCCGCAGCAAAGAAGAGCTGCTCTGCGAGCTGCCCTCCCGGCAGCGCGAGCGGGTTCGGCTATGGGCAGAGCGCGGGTACGGTCCGGGGCCGTCCGTGCAAGGACGCGTATGCAGCCTGCTGCTGGAATTGGCCGCAGAGGTGCGGGACACCCCTTTGTTGGTGCGAAGCGTCTACTCCCTGACCCGGGAAGAGCCGCTGCTCGCCAAGGCGCAGGATGAGTTGGCCCGTCAGCTGACGGACCTGCTCGCGGGTTGGCTCGGGGATCGCCGGAAGGCGAACCTGCTCTACGATCTCTACACCGGAACGCTGTGGACATGGGCGACGGGAAGCCGGTCCGATCTGGAATCGGCGCTACGGGAAAATTTGTCATGGGCTTGGCGCGGGCTCTCGGACGGCGGAGAATGGCCGTTAACGGGACGCTCGGCCATGTTGGAGGAGGAACCGAACATGGAAGTCGCCGTCATCGGCGGTGGTTTGGCGGGGCTTACGGCCGCCGCGTATCTGAGTCAGTCGCCGGGAGTCCGCGGCGTGCTCTTCGAACGGAGTCCTCAATGGGGGGGACGGGCGTTTACATATGAGAAGAGCGGATTCACGCTGAACTATGGCGCCCACGCGATTTACGGCATCGACCGGCATACGATCGGCCAGCTGGAGAAGGAGCTGGGGCTTACGTTTTCCAGCCGGCAGGTCGACAAGCGCAAAGTCATGTACGAAAAAGGGACCGACGTCACGCCGGCGCCTCTCGATTTCGTCAACCTGATGAAAACGGACGTGCTGCGGACCGGCCAGAAAGTAAGGTTCGTCGCGGAGATCGCGGCGATGATGGGCGGCATCCACCAGCTTCGCCATTATGCGACGCTTGGCGATTATTTGGCCGAATCGAACGCGGGAGAAGACTTGAAGGAGCTTTGGGAACATCTCGTCTGCTCCAACTTCTTCATCTCCCCGGAGGACGCGCGTCGCGTTCCCGGACCGGTCATCGCCGAGTATTACCATAACCTTTTCCTGTCCCAGAAGCCGGTCAATTATATCCTCGGCAGCTGGGCGGTCATTACCGGACAGCTTCAGGAGAAAATCGCGGGATCCGGCCGTTGGGAGCTGGCGCTGAAGGAAGGCGCCGATTCGATCCGCTACGAGAACGGGAAATACGTCATCGCGACGAAGACCCGGGAGCTCGCTTTCGACCGCGTCGTGTTCGCCATGCCGGTCCAGCAGGTCGTCAAGCTGCTTTCGGGCACGCCTTGGGAGCCGTTCCTCGCGCCTTACGAGTCGAACACGGCGACCGAAGTGCTGGTCTACGACGTCGGGCTCAGCCATGTCGTGAACCGGCCGTTCTCCTACATCAGCGACATGAACAACAAAATGTTCATCACCGACGTCTCCGCGACCGACCATACGTTGACCCCGGAAGACGGACAACTGCTTCAAGGGATCGCATACCTGTCCGACGATTCGTTCGGCGGGGAAACCGAGCGCAAAACCTATCTGGATGAGCGCCAGGCGCAGATGGAGGCTTTGTTCGACCGCCATTATCCGGGCTGGCGGGACGCCGTCGTCGTGAAGCGGATGAGCAAAAAGGCGATGGTCCAAAGCGTCAAGCACGTCGCGGGGAACCTGCTGCTGCCGAACCGCATGGAGAGCGTGCCCTTCTACTTCTGCGGCGACGGCTGCCAGGGCAAAGGCGAACTCGCCGAACGCGCCTTCTCCAGCGCCCGCGCGGCCGCGCAGCTGGTGCTGCAGGAAACGCTGGCTTCGGTCAGGTAATAGAAGAAATAGGAAAAGGCCTTTGTCGGCCGGCTGTTCAGCCGAGGACAAAGGCCTTTTTTGCATCGTCGATGCTTGGAGCGGCGCCTCCTTGCAGCGTCTTCGCCTGCTAGCCTTCTGATTCAGGCTTACTCTGCGTTCGTCAGGCGTAGGCCCTCCGTATCACCGTCAGCCGGCGGTTGGCGCGACCGTCTGTTTCGTGGCGACGTTCAGCCGATTCCAGAGGTTGACCGTGGCGATTCCCGCGACCAACGTCGCCAGCGCTTGCTCATCGTAATGCCGGGCCGCTTCGCGGAAAATCTCGTCCGGCACGGGGTCCGTCCGGTCGCTCAAGCGGGTCACCGCTTCGCTGAGCGCCAGAGCGGCCCGCTCGGCGTCGGTGAAGTGCGGCGTTTCGCGCCAAGCCGCCGCGGCCAGGAGCCGCTCCGTCGTTTCGCCTGCCGCCATGGCGTTGCGCGAATGCAGGTCGACGCACACGCTGTCCCCATTGATTTGGCTGGCACGAAGGTAACAAAGGAAAAGCGTCCGTTTCGGAACGGAGGAACTCTCCGCCGAGGCGAACAGCGCTTTTCCCAACGCTTGCAGCGCTTGGGACGCTTCGGGTACGATCATGACGGGACTGTTCATTCTGGGTTTCATGGGCAACCACTCCTTCGGAAGTTGAAATTCGGAGCCGGGTTTTTCGGCCCTTCACGAGGATGACGAATCGCTTGCCGGGAATGTGACGAATCCGGAATCCGACGCAGGAGCGGCGCCCCCCGCTGTCACATCGGCCCCGCGGAATTCGTCAGATAGTAGAGGGAGTGATTCCAATAAGACCGGAAGAAGGAAACGGGAACATGAGCGGACAAAAAAGACTGGCGGAGCAGTTCGAGGCGCACCGGAACCACCTTTTGGCGGTCGCGTACCGTATGCTGGGCTCCTTATGCGAGGCGGAAGACGCGGTGCAGGAAACATGGCTGCGTCTCGGCCGTTCGGACGCGGAGGCCATCGAGAACTTGGGAGGATGGCTGACCACGGTGATCTCCCGGATCTGTCTGGACATGCTGCGATCGCGCAAGTCCAGGCGGGAGGAATCGTTGGAGACGCGCTTGAACGATTCGATGGAGAGCCGCGACGACAGCATCGATCCCGAAAAAGAAGCGCTGCTCGCGGAATCCGTCGGCTTGGCGCTTCTGGTCGTGCTTAACCGTCTGAGCCCGGTGGAGAGGGTCGCCTATGTGCTGCACGACATTTTCGACCTTCCCTTCTCCGACATCGCGCCGATCGTGGGCAAATCGGAGGCTGCCGCCCGACAGCTCGCGAGCCGGGCCCGTCGCCGGGTACGGGGAGCAGGCACGACGGAAAACGCCGATGTCGCCCGCCAGCGCGAACTCGTGGACGCCTTCCTGGCGGCGGCGTACGCCGGCGATTTCGAGGCGCTGCTGGCCGTGCTCGATCCGGACGTCGTGCTCCGGGACGATCGCGAGGCAGTCGGCGTTCCCCTGGTTACGCGAGGCGCGAAATCGCTGGCCCTGCAGGTTTCGGGCCGCGCGAAAGCGGCGCAGCCCGTTCTCGTGAACGGCTCCGTCGGCGTCGTTGCGGCTCCGATGGGAAGGTTGCTCTACGTGCTCCAATTCACGATCCAACATGGAAAAATCGCCGAAGTCGAGCTGATTTCGGATCCGGACAGAGTCCGCAAGCTGGATTTGGCGGTGCTGGGGGATTAAGCCGGTGACACCGGCTTAATCCCCAGCGGACGGGGTATGGCGAGACCATTAAGTCGGTCTCACCGACTTAATGCCTCACGGACGGGGCATGGCGGGACCATTAAGTTGGTCTCACCGACTTAATCTCTCGTGAATAGTGCATGGCGGGACCATTAAGTCGATCTCACCGACTTAACTCCTCGCGGACGGGGCATGGTCGGACCGTTAAGTCGGTCTCGCAGGCTAAATCCCTCGCGGACGCTACACCTATTCACTTAACATACATTGGTAATGTTGCAATCGAGCACACGTAGAGATTTAGCGCGCGTGGTGCTCTATTTCCCTCGAAGTCCATTTCCCGAAATTTAGCCACCTCGTGATCAATTCTCCTTGAACTCCATTGTTTACCCCGATATAGCGCACATGGTGCCTATTTTTAACTCGAACTTACGCAATTACCCTGTAAAAAACGAGTTCCGTATCCTTTCATGCATTGTGCGTTTTCGCGATTTTTCCCCACGAATGTCAAAAACCCGGGAATCCTGCGATTTCCCGGGTAACAATTTACTTTCCGATTCACTTTCCGATTTACTTCCTTAACTCGGCCGCCAAGTCCGTCAACGCTTCCGCGGCATTCAGGGCAGGGTCGATCCACCCGTCGCCCGCCGCCATGCTGCGGTAACCGGCGTCTCCGCTCGGCACGTGAAAGTCCGCGAGCGCTTTGCGCATCCGGTCCGTCTCCGTCCGGACCCGCTCGAGCGCCTTCTTCTCCTCTGCCGTAAGCGGGCCTTCGTGTTCTCCGATCGTGTAGAGGAGGCCCTTCGGCTCGCCGACGATCAAGTCCCCCGCGTCCGCGAACGGTCGCAGAGCCGCTTCGTCGGACATTTGAGAAGTCCGTTTGGAGGCGTCGGCTAATAGCTGCTCCGTATCACCCGCCGCATTCGCGGCTTGCCCGAACAAGGTTTTCGCCTGCAGCCGCGACGGCATGTCGTCGTTTTGGAGCATCAGCACGGCCCCCGCGTTCAGCTTCTCGGCGAAAAGAACGGCCTGCCCGTACTGCCGAGCCAACCGGCTTCCATCCTCGGCCTTTTCCGCTTGTTGCGCGAGCAGAAGCTTGGAATAGACCAACACGAACAGAATCGCGATTCCGGTGATGATCAGCAATAAGATCGGAACCGTATAGGAACGTTTGCTTTCCACGATTACAAATCCTCCCGTTCTGACAAATCCCCCAAAAGCGACGCGAACCTCAGCAGCCGATTCCGAATGATCCGGGGTCCCCGAAAAGCAATCGGAAATCGCTTCGCAGGCCATCTTCACTTTTCGGCGAATGCGTAAGGGGCGCCCCCAAAACCAAAGCAAAAACGGCTTCGACAACCAAGAGGAGTACGAACGCAGGGCGCACCTGCAATCCTCCGCATCCGCGCTGCCGAAACGCCGCCTAAAGCAGCTTTACCGCATGACCGCCTTCGAAGAAAAACACGTAGGCTTCCCTCACCGGCAGTCCCAAGATGGTTCCCACGGCTTCCGCGTACTTCCCGACTTGGAAGCGATGCTTCTCCGCCGCTTCCTCCGGACGGCCGCCCCGCAGCCGGTCCGTCTTGTAATCCACCAGCACCAGCCCCCCGTTCTCGGAGAAAAGGCAGTCCACGACGCCCTGGATGATCACCAGGTCCCCGGCGTCCTCTCCCGCAAGCCCGCCGTACACGTCTCCCGCCGGAATGCCGTACGTAAAAGGAACCTCCCGCCATACCCGGTCCGCGCCGCACATTCTCGCGAAAAGCGGGGTCCGGCAAAACGCGGCGATTTCCCCCGGATCGACGGCGGCACGCTGCTGCGGGGTCAAGAGCCGTTTTTCCACCATTCCGTCCAAGAGCTCCGTTATGCCGTCCGCTTCTAAACCGATCCGCAGGGGAAGATGTTGCATCACCATATGGAAGGCGGTGCCGCGCTCGGCCGGCGTCAGCTGGTGTTCAGCCAGAAAACGAGGCCGCCTCAGGCGGAACGTGAGCACCGGAGAAGCCGAATCGGCGACGGCTTCGCCCGCTGCGCCGCTTCCGGCTTCAGCCGGCGGAGTCGGCGCCGCCGCATCCGCCGAGTTCCCGGAAGCCCGCTCCGCATCGGCTTCCCAGCCTTCCGCATCCGCCCGGCCGTCCGATTCTTCGTCCCATCCCGTCGGCGCGGAAGGCGCCGCAGCGAGCCATTCCGCTTCGGCCAGTCGCGTTTTCCAGGCGGTGATCGACGTTTTGGCCGCCGAACGCGCGGCTTGTTCATGCGGATACCGCCAGGAGAGCACGGAACGGACCCATTCGCCTGCCGGACTTTCCGGGAGATCGACCCGTTCCCCGCTCACGACCGCGTTCCAGACGGCGTCTTCCTCCGCCAACGTCTCCCGGGCTGCCGCCGCTTGCCGGGTGAATGCCGCGGCCGAAACGACGCGGAGCTGCCATGCCGCCGGGTCCCCGTTTGGCACACCCGGTCGAATCGGATCCGCCGATGCCGATCCGTTCCCTCTCGTACCGGTCAGCACGGCCGCGGGGCCGAGCCAGTCCAAATAACAGGAAGCCGATGCAGCGGCGAAATCGGGCAGCCGGCCGTCCGACAGCGACGCCGTTTCGCGCCAGCGGTCCCATGCTTTGGCGGCATCCTTGACGGTGCCGATCAGAATCAGCCTTTCCTTGGGGCGCGTCAGCGCGACGTATAGCACCCGCATTTCCTCTGCCAGCATTTCGGCTGCCAGCCGCCTGCGGATAGCCAGCTGCGGAAGCGTCGGATACGTCACGCGGGTTTCCGTTTCCACCATGCGGGGGCCGAAGCCGAGCGTCTTGTGCTTGAGAAACGGGCCGTTCAAATCCCGCATGTTGAAGCCGCGGCCGATTCCGGCCACGAACACGACCGGGAACTCCAGCCCCTTGCTCTTATGGATGGATAGGATCCGGACGACGTTCTCCCCTTCGCCCAGCGCGCGAGCCGCGCCGAGATCGGCTCCGGTGTCCCGCATCCGGCCCAGAAAGCGCAGAAAACGGAACAGCCCCCGGAACCGGGACGAACGTTCGAAAGCCAGCGCCCGGTCCACCAGCGCCCGCAAATTCGCCTGGCGCTGCGTGCCTCCAGGCATCCCGCCGACGAAATCGTAATAGCCCGTATCGCGGTACAACGTCCACAGCAGATCGCCGAGCGGCTCCCTCCTGGCGAACTCCCGCCATTCCGCGAGCTTGGCCGTGAAAGCGGCCGCGATGCTCCGCAGACGCTCCGGCACGTCTTCGCTTTTCGCCGCCGCCCGGACGGCGTCCCAAAATTCGCCCCGGCGGTCGCACAGCCGGATCGCGGCCAGATCGTCCGCGCTTAAGCCCACGATCGGGGAGCGAAGGACGCCGGCCAGCGGGATGTCTTGCCGCGGATTGTCGATGACCGAGAGCAGGGACAGCATGACATCCACCTCGGTCGCGGCGAAATAGCCGGATGCGAGTTCCGCGTAGGCGGGAATGCCCGCCGCCTTCAGCTCTTCCAGCCAGGCGGGCGCAAGCGCCCCGGCCGCGCGAAGCAAGATGACGATATCCCGGTACTGGACCGGACGGTATAGGCCGCTTTTGCCGTCGTACACGGCGAAAGGCGGACGGCCTTCTTCGCCCTCTACCAGCCTGCGGATTTCCGCCGCCGCGCATCGCGCCTCAAGCTGAGCCGATTCCAGCTCCTCCGTTTCCTCCGAGGCCGATTCGACGCCGGCGTCTTCCTCCTCCTTCGGCACGTCTGAGGCAATTTCCGGAGAAGGAGTCGATTCCAGCACGATCAACTCCACGCCGCCTCCGCCGGATAACGGACCTTCGGCCGAGCCCGGTCCGTTTGCCGAAGCCGCAGGGGAACCCTGGACATCCGCGCCTTCCGGATAACCTTCTCCGTAGACCAGTTCCGCCCGCGCGTCGTAATCCATTTCCCCGACGGGTTCGTGCATGATCAGGCGAAACACGTGGTTGACCGCCTGGAGAATTTCGCGGCGGCTGCGGAAATTGCGCGCCAGGTCGATGCGGAGCCCCTCCGCGGGCCCGCCGTCCCCGGACGTTCCTTCCCCCCACACGTCGTAGGTTCGGTACTTCCGCATGAAAAGCCCGGGCTCCGCCAGACGGAACCGGTAAATGCTCTGTTTCACGTCGCCGACCATGAACACGTTGCCGGGATCGCCGCGGGCGATCAGCGAGACGATCGCTTCCTGGACTTCGTTCGTATCCTGGTATTCGTCCAAGTAGATTTCGGAAAATCGGTTGCGGAAATCTTCGGCCGCCGCGGAAGGAACGCTGCGTTCCGGCGTCGACTCCGGCGCCCTCAGGATACGGAGCGCGTAATGCTCCAGGTCCCCGAAATCGAGCAGCCCTTTCGCCCGCTTGGCGGTTTCGTACCGTTCGCCGAACGAGATCGCGAGGTCCGCCAGCGTCTCCATGTCCGGCGCCAGCCCGCGCATCTCCTCGGCATAGCGCTCGGGCGATCGGACCAGCCATTCTTCGGACAGCTTGGCCACGATTTTCTTGGCGGCGTCGCGGTATCCTTTGACCCGCTCCTGCATGTCAGGATCGTAATCCTCGCCGCGGCAAGGCTTTAATCGTCCGAAAGAACAGGCAGCGAACGCTTCCTTCCAGGCCGACCAGGAGTCGGATTCGAGCGCCGCCAGCAGTCCGCCGACCGTCTGGAGGTCTTCCCGGAGCGTCTCTTCGTAGGGCGACGGTCCGCCCGGATCCCCGCATAGGCGAACGCCCGCTTGCAGCATATACGACGCGCCCTGCAGCTGCAGCCTGGCGTCTCCGAGCAAGCTTCGGACCCAGAGGGAGCGCAGCAACTCCGAAGCGTCCGACACCCGGAATCGGCCGGCCATCTCCTTCAGCCAAAATTCCGGCCACGGATGGCTGCTCGCGAATTCGTGCAGTTCCAACACCAAACGGTGCAGCGGCTCGTCGCTCCGTTCTCCCCCGAAACGGTCGGCCAGCCGCGCGAGCGGCCCGTTCTCGCCTTCCCGTCCGTACGTCTCTTCGAAAAGCTCGTCCAACGTGTCCATGCGGAGCAGTTCGGCTTCCGTTTCGTTCGCGATGCGGAAGCCCGGGTCCAGGCCGATAAGCGGCGCATACCGTTCCACCACCTCCAAGCAGAAGGAGTGCAGCGTCGTGATCGCCGCCCTCGGCAGCAACGCCAGCTGCCGCGCCAGATGGCGGGACTCCGGCGAACGCTCCAGCGCTTCTTCCAGCGCGTGGCGGATCCGCTCCTTCATTTCGGCCGCGGCGGCCTTGGTGAAAGTGGCGACAAGCAGCGAATCCACGCTCAAAGGCCGCTCCGGATCGGCGATCCGCCGGATGATCCGCTCGACGAGCACCGCCGTTTTGCCGGAGCCGGCCGCGGCGGCCACGAGCAGATGGGAGCCGTCCGCCGCGATCGCGGCCCACTGCTCGTCCGTCCACCGGCTGCCGGCCGGCTTCGCGGGCCAATGTTCCGATTGCCGGGTCATTCCGGCTCCCTCCCTTCCGCCGCGCGGGCGAGCTTATGCCACACTTCTTCGCGGCTGCCCGGCTTGGCCAGCACTTGATAGGCGTTGCCGTCCAGCTGCGGATCGAATTGGCAGACCGGCCGGTATTCGCAAAACTGGCACGGACTGCGCCGCTCCATCCGGTACGGGGCGATCGCCACGTCGCCGGACACGATCCGCTTGCCGATTTTGCGGATTTGGCCCCGCACGGACGAGCGGAGCACGTCCCACTGGTCCTTGTCGGCCACTTGCGAACGCGCCGAGAACGTGCCGTCTTTCTTGAATTCGACGGGCACGACCGCGGATTTGGGATTCCGCTCCAGCGTCACGTCCATCCGCTTCACCGCGTCGCCGTCGGCGAGCAGCAGCCCCTGCATCCGGAACTGCCGCAGCATGGCCGCTTGCGCCTCCTCCTTCGACATGCCGTTCGTCGTCGGAATCAAAGGGTTGCGCACATGGAAATACAGCACGCCGGCGGGTTTGGCCGGCCTGCCCAGCCAATGCGGGGCGCTCGTCACGACGACGTCCAGGTAAGCGAGCATTTGGAGCGACAAGCCGTGCGCCACTTCGTCCAGCTTCAGCTTCACGGCGCCGGATTTGTAATCCATGATCCGCAGCAGCAGCCCCTCCGGCGTCTCGGCCGCGTCGACGCGGTCGATTCGGCCCGCGATTTCCATCGCCCGCCCGCCGCCGAGATCCAGGGTCAGCGGCGGAAGCGGCGCGTCCGGGCCGAAGCCGAGCTCGAGGCCGACCGGCCGGAAATCCGACACCCGCGCTTGTTCGCCGAGCATGGCGGAAGCTTGCGCCACGATGTCGCGGAGCTTGCGCGCCATCACCTCGTGGCGGCGGGAGGACAGCAAAATCCGCGATTGGACGCGGGGCAGCAGCCGTTCGACCGCGGCGGCGGCTTCCCGCTGCCAGTCGGACGAGTCCGCCGCCAAAATGCCGGGCGCCAGCAGCTTCTCCGTCGTCTGGCGAAGCGCGGCGTGGAACAGCTGCCCGATGTCCGGCGCGTCGACCCGGTACAGCTGCCGTTCCCTCAAGCGCAGGCCGTGCGAGGCGAAATGCCGGAACGGGCAGGCCACGAAACGTTCGATCCGCGACACGCTGGCCCGCAGCCGGTCCCCGTACAGCAGGAGGCTCGTTTCGGGGGAAAGCGGCCTTTCCTCGTTCGTATAGGTCAAGGAAGCAAGCAAGCGGCGGTGCTTGTCCCGCCACTCCGCCCGTTCGGACAGCCAGTTATGGACCGACCACCAGCCCGCCGCCGGGCGCTCCCCCAGACGCAGCATCCGCAGCCGGCCGAGGAGATGCGTCAGCGCCCGGCCCGGATGGACCGCGTATGCGAGCTGGGCTTCCTCGGATTCCCCCGCGGCCGGTTCCAGCGCCTCGGACCGCACCGGGATACCCGGAAACCGGCGCTTCAACCGCCCGATCCATTCGGATGGAAGCAAGCCCGAACCTTCGTCGTCCGCGAGCGGCCACGAAATCCATAAATGATCGGACGGCGTCGTGAACGCGAGATAGGCCAGGAAATTTTCGTCCAACAACCTCCGTCTTGCCCCGGGGGCCATCGCCAGACCGGCGTCCGCCAGCCATTCCCGTTCCTGCTCCGATAACAAACCGTTTTCCGGGATCCGTTTCGGCAGCACGCCGTCGTTGACTCCGAGAAAATAGACGATTTTGAGCCGGTCCGACCTCGTCCGTTCCGGACTGCCGACCAAAACCGCGTCCAAGGAAGGCGGCACCGCTCCGAGCTTCAGCTCTTCCAGGCCGGCATCGATCATGCCGGCGAACAGGGCGGCGTCCATCGTCAAGCTGCCCGTCAATTCGACCAGCTGATCGAGCAAATTCATGACCCCGTCCCACAGCGGCCGATGCATGGCGGCCCGTCCGGGCCGGCCCGCGGCGGCATCCGCCGCCGCGAACCGCTCCAGCCGGTCGGCGGCGCCCGTCTCCTCCAGGAACCGGTATACCGCTTCGCACATGCCGCGGACGGAACCGGCCTTTTTGAGCCGTTCTTCCAGCGCCCGGAGGGGGCCCAGCAGCGCGTCCCGCACCGAAAGCAGGCGGTTCATCCGGGTTTCGGTCTCCTCCGGAGCCGGTTCCTCGTCCTCCAGGTCTCCCCGGGAGAGCGGACGCCACATCCGGTCGTCATGCCAACGCCAGCCCTCGATACCCGCGGCCAGCGCGTAATTTTCCAGGCGGTCGACGTCGTCGCGGCTCGGACGCTGCCCGGGTACGCCCAAGAGATCCGTCTTGGCGCAGCGGAACACGGCATCGGCTTTCCAGCCGCCCGTTACACACTCGAGCGCGGAACGGACGAGTTCGACGAGCGGATGATGGGAGACGGCGGCTTTGCCGTCCAAATAAAAGGGAATCCCGTAATCGTTCAACACCGCGGACAGCAGATCGGCATAATCGTCCACGCCCCGGACGAACACGGCGAGATCCCGCCAGCGCCGTCCTTCTTCGCGCACTTGCCGCAGCATGTCGCGGGCGGCCGCTTCCGCTTCGGCCCGCCGATTCGACGCGGCGTGCAGGGACAAGCCGCATCCGGGCGCATCCGGCCGCAATGCCGCCGGGTCTCCCGGCCAAACCGCGGACCTCGATTCCCACCGGCTCTCCAGAAACGCCAAAACGGGATTGCCGGAAAAACGGGGGTTCGTTTCCGGGGTCAATACGACCGCCGGCTCGATCGGAATGCCGGCCGATTGAGCCAATTCGCAGAGCTTGGCCGAGGTTTCCGCCGCGGGATGGAACGTCAGCAGCTCGTCCGGCTTCTCGCCGGCGCCGTAAGGCCGGTCGACGCAAAGCGCCGCCGTCACCCGGACGGACCGCCGCATCAGCGCTTCCACGACGGCAAGCTCCCCCGGGGTGAAGCCGTGAAACCCGTCCAGCCATATTTCCGCCTCGGCCAGCCACGCCGAAGCCGCGGCGCCTTCGGCGAGCCGGGCCAGCATGTCTTCCCCGTCCATCCATCGGCCGGCCAGCTCCTGCTCCATGTCCCCATACACCAAAGCCAGATCGTGCAGCTTGTCGGCCAGAAGCGGCAGCTGTTTCTGCCCGCGCACATCCGGACTTCCCGCGGTTTCCGCCATCCGGCCCGGAGGGAGCGCGTAGCGCTTCCACTCCGTCAACAGTTCGTTGATCCGGGCGATCAGCCCGTTTTCCGAGGGGCCTCCCCGGAATAGGCGAAGCTCGCCCCGGCGGTTTTCCAAAATTTTATGTAACAGCATCGCTTTGCCGTTCTCATGGATCGGAACGACGGCGAGTCCGCCCGTTTCCTGCAAAATCCGGAACGCCAACCGGCGGAAGCTGAGCACCTGCGCGCGCAGGAATCCCGGAATGCCGGGCGTCCCCGCCATCGCCCGCTCCGCCTGGAACGTGGCTTGCTCCGGCACGATGAGCAAAAGCGGCGGACCGAGCGGATCCCCGCGCAGCCGGTCCCGGATCTCATCCAGGCAAAACCGGGTTTTGCCGCTGCCGGAGCGGCCGGTTACGAGCCTCAGCGACATCCGTGTCCCTCCCCGTTAAACTCGTCCCTGCCATTGTACCATACCCGCGTCCATGCGCACAGACGTTCGCGGTTACCGGGAATCCCGGTCGGCATTCATGTCTTGTCCATGCCGGTCATAGGCTTGGATAGGACAAGGAAAGGCGGGATATGCCGAATGGCGCTCAAACTGGTGTTGTTTTCGGTCGTCGGATTCGCCCTGCTGATCGGCGGCATGAAGCTGACGGAAGCCGCGCTCACGAGATGGGCGGGCAACCGGCTGGCTTCGTGGCTGCAGACCGCGACGTCTACGCCGCTCCGCGGTTTTCTGTTCGGCACGGCCGCGTCGGCTTCCCTGCAAAGCAGCACCGCGGTCACCGTGCTGACCATCGGCTTCGTCAACGCGGGGTGGATCGATTTTTCCCGCAGCTTCGGCATCATCCTGGGGACGAACGTCGGGACGACCCTGACGACGGAGATCATGAGCCTGCAGCTGCACCGATACGGCTGGGCCTTGCTGGCGGCAGCCTTCACCGGATGGCTATGGACGGCGGTGAAAGCGGAAATGGGGACAAACGGAGCGGCGCCGAGGGGATCCTTGGTGCCGCTCCGCTACGGATCCGTCGCGCTCGCGGGATTCGGCTTTTTGCTGATCGGATTCGAAATCCTGCTCGGGATGGGGAGCGTGCTGCAGCAAAGCGACCTTTTCGTGTCGCTGATGGATACGGCGGCGGACCATCCGCTCGTCGGCTTGCTGGGCGGCGCCGCGCTTACCGCGATCGTCCACTCCAGCTCCGCCGTCATCGGCATGGGCATGGCGGCCGCCGGCACCGGCGCGATGTCTCCGGAGGCCGGCATCGCCGTCGTGCTCGGCGCCAACGTCGGCACTTGCTTCACCGGCCTTGTGGCCTCCCTCGGCGGCGGTCCGGGCGGCCGGTTCGTGGCGCTCACCCAGCTGGCGCTCAACGTGGCCGGCGCGCTCCTCTTCCTGCCGCTGATGCCGCTGCTGCAAGGCGCCGCGGCGATGTTGTCCCCCGGAGACCCGTCCGCCCAGATCGCCCACGCCCAGACGATCTTCAACGCCGCGTGCTCGATCGCGGCGCTGCCGCTCGCGTATTGGCCGTGGCGAAGCAAGCGGGGGCCCGGAGTGTATTCTACTTAAACGAATCGAACAAGCGGTAAAGCGAAAAACCCTGGCACCGTAACATACGCCAAAGGAATGGTGCACAAGAGGAACAACCTCGATTGAAAAAACCAGACCGCCATTACGGGAGGCCTGGTTTTTTGCACCGCCGCAACAGCGGACACCGTTTAGATTATCGCCCGTCCGCATACCCGCCAACGTGCCTGAAACGCGCCTTTGACGTCATGCGGGTGTCCAGAGGGCGCAGCGCCTCGGAATCCCCCTCCTGGAGGAGGGGGACTTAGGGGGTGGTCGAAATAAGGGGGTGGTCGAAATAAGGGGGTGGTCGAAAGCTCACAACTCCGTCCGGCTGCGGACCTCGAAAACGCCGAACTTCAAATAGTGGCCTTCCTCCACGCCCGCCAGGCGCGGATGGTCGCGGCCGGCTCCCCGCCACTCGATCAGGCGCAGCGTCTTGCCCGCGTCGCGGGCCGCTTCCTGGATCGTCTCCAGGAACAGGTCCGGCCGGACGTGGAACGAGCAGCTGGCGGTCACCAGATAGCCGCCTTCATTGAGCAGCTTCATGGCGTGCAGGTTGATGTCCTTGTACCCCCGGCAGGCGCCGGCTACCGCTTTCTTCGTCTTGGCGAACGCCGGCGGGTCCAGGATGATGACGTCCCAGGTCCGTCCCTCCGACGTCAACGGCTTCGAGGTGTCGACCTTCCCCTTGCCCTGCGCGCCCGCCGCTTCTTTGCCCCCGGCCCGCGCGGCCCGCTCTTCCCGGCCCGCCACCTGGCTCCGCAAGTACTCGAACGCGTCTTGGACGACGAACTCGACGCGGTCCGAGAACCCGTTGCGCTCCACGTTCCGCCTCGCCGTCTCGATGGCGTGCGCCGATACGTCCAGGCAGGTTACTTTCTTGGCGCCGTATCGGCAAGCATGCAGCGTAAAGCTGCCGGTATGCGCGAAGCACTCCAGCACGGTCGCCCCGTCCCAGTAGGGGAACGTCACGACCTTCCCGTTGGGGTTCACCGGCACGGTCTCCCGTCCCCGCTCCGTCTCCCGCTCCTCCAGGCGGATGCCGCTTCTCGCCCCCCAGCCTTTCATCAAAGGCGCGATCGAGGCGCGGTTTTCCCTCTGATCATGGAAGTAACCGGTTTTCTGCCCGCCTTCGATATCCACCTCGAGGCTCAGCCCGTTCTCTTCGATTTCGACGTAACGCGGGCATTCCCCGTACAGGACGCCCTTCCGTTCCTCCAGCCCTTCCAGCGTCCGGACGCCGACGTCGCTCCGCTCATAGACGCCTGCGGGGCGGAATACCTCGATCAGCGCGGGAAGCCAGACGTCCCGGGTTTTCTCCATGCCCAGCGTCAGCACCTGCACGACCAGCACGTCGCTGAAGCGGTCCACGATGAGGCCCGGCAAGAAATCCGCTTCCCCGTAGACGAGACGGCACGACACCGCGTCCCCGACGAACCGGCTGCGGAACGCCGCGCAACGCTCGAAGCGGCTCCGGAAAAAAGCCGCGTCCATCGCCTCCAGCGGCGTATAGGAGACGACCCGGACCGCGATTTGCGAGAACGGGTTCACGTACCCGACCGCCAGGAATTTCCCCTTGGCGTCGACGAGCTGGGCCAATCCGCCCGGTTCGGGCTCGCCTTCCCAACGCTCGATTTCGTTGGCGTATACCCAAGGATGCCCCTGCTCCAGCCGGGGACGGCGGGTGCGGGTCAGCACCGCGCGGGGTTGGTTCGACATGCGTCGTTCACACCTTTCGGGTTCTCTGCCGCCTCGGCGGCCGGACATCAAAGCGCGGGATCCGTCGCGATCCCGAGCGCGGCGAGCGCTTTGGCCAGCACCTCGCGGTTATTGTCGTAGCCGGAGGCGAGCTGCAGCCTCCACGCCTCCAAGGGCGGATGCCATGCCACGCCGGATATTTCCTCGACTTGCGCCTTCAGCGAGCCGCCGTCCGCTTCCACGAGGTAATAGTGCACCTCTTTGTCGATCGCGCCCCGGTCCGCCGATTCGTATGTATACCGGATCAAAGCCAGCGGCTCCACGATCCGGCCCTCGATGCCCGTTTCCTCGGCGATTTCCCGCAGCGCGGTCTGTTCCGTCGTTTCGCCGGCTTCCATCCTGCCTTTGGCCAGCGTGATTTTGCCGAATCGGTCCTCGATCAGCTGAATCTCGACGGCGCCGTCCTTCTTCCGGTACACGACGCCTCCCGCGGCGACTTCCTTCATGGCTTCTCTCTCCTTTTATGGTAGGGCTTCTAAAAAAAGATTCCACCCGTCCGGCGGATGAAATCTTTTTCGAACCGATGAATCTTCAAGCCCGCAGCGCCACGGCCGGGCTATCTTCCTCCACGCCCAGCAGTTCTCCCCGGCAATCGTTCACGCCGGGCTCGGTGATCCGGACGCGGCACAGCTTGCCTCGCAGCGATTCGTCGCCGCGGAACACGACGTTCAGGTAGTTGTCGGCATGGCCCGACACCCATCCGGCTCCCTTCGTGCCCTTCGGGTCTCCCTCGGGAATGACGACGAGCTCGCGGCCGACCCATTCCTTGGCATAGGAGAGCTGCATCTTCTCGGACAAGTCGATCAGTTTATGCACGCGCTCGTGCTTGACCTCCTCGTCCACCTGGTCCTCCATGCGCGCGGCGGGCGTGCCGGTCCGCTTGGAATACGGGAACACGTGCATTTCCGAAAATCCGACCCGCTGCATGAACCGGAAGCCGTTTTCGAAATGCGCTTCCGTCTCGCCCGGAAAGCCGACGATAACATCCGTCGTGATCGCCACGCCGGGCATCGCTTCGCGGATTTTCGCGATTTTCTCCGCGAATTCGGCCGTCGTGTACTTGCGGCGCATCCGCTTCAAAATCTCGTCGTCCCCGGCTTGCAGCGGAATGTGCAGATGGCGGCACATTTTCGGCGACGAGTTCAGCACGCGGATCATCGCGTCGTCGATCTGGCTCGCTTCGATGGAGCTGATCCGGATGCGCTCCAGGCCTTCGATTTTGTCCAAGTCCTCCAGCAGGTTCGCCAGCCGGTAGTTCTCGAGATCGTCTCCGTAACCGCCCGTATGGATGCCGGTCAGCACGATTTCCTTGTAGCCGGACCGGACCAGCTGGCGGGCTTGGTTCAGCACGCTTTCCGGCTTGCGGCTGCGGGACAGTCCGCGCGACCAGGGGATGATGCAGAACGTGCAGAAATTGTTGCAGCCTTCCTGGATTTTCAGGAACGCCCGCGTATGGTCCGCGAAATTCGGCACGTCCAGCTCCTCGAACTCGCGGGTTTTCATGATGTTGCGCACGGCGTTCACCGGCTTGCGCTCGTCCTGGATTTGGCGGACGAACGACATCAGCTTGTCCCGGTCCTGCGTGCCCACGACCAGATCGACGCCCGGAATCGCCATGATTTCGGCGGGCGACGTCTGGGCGTAGCAGCCCGTGACGGCGATGACCGCGTCCGGGTTGCGGCGGACGGCGCGGCGGATGATCTGCCGGCTTTTCTTGTCGCCCGTGTTGGTCACGGTGCAAGTATTGATAATATACACATCGGCGGTCGTCGTTTCGAAATCGACCTGCTCGTAGCCTTCGTTTTTGAACAGCTGCCACATCGCTTCCGTATCGTAGAAGTTGACTTTGCAGCCCAAAGTGTAAAATGCCACGCTAGGCACGTGCTTCTCCTCCCAGCTCTCCGGATTCGTACGCGAGGCACGCGAGCGCGTACAACGCTGCCGTTTCCGTTCTGAAAATGCGCTTGCCGAGCCCCGCGGGCACGGCGCCCGAGGCGGCGGCTTCCTCGGCCTCTTCCGGGGCGAAGCCGCCTTCGGGACCGACGGCGAGCAGCACGTTCGGCTGTCCCCGCGCCGGATCCCATTCGTTCCGGAACCCGGACAGCGTTCCCCGCAGCCCGGTTCCGGCCCGGCCTTCTTCTTCGTAACACAGCAGGACCAGATCGTATCCGGCCATCGACCGGATCAGCTCTTTCCATCCGCAGACCGGACGCACGTCCGGAACGGCGCTGCGATGGCTCTGCTCGGCGGCTTCCTTGGCGATTTTGCGCCAACGGTCCAGCCGCTTCGCTTCCTTGCGTTCGTCGTATTGCACCACGGTGCGCCGGGACAGGTACGGTTGAAACGCGTACGCCCCCGCTTCCGTGCCTTTTTGGATCACCGTTTCCAGCTTGTCGCCTTTCGGCAGGCTTTGGGCCACCGTGACCTTCCAGGCCATCTCGGCAGACGAATCCAGCACTTGCACGACGTCAGCCTCGATTGCATCCCGACCGACGGCCGTGACCTTCGCCAGCACGTCCCGCCCGCGTCCGTCGCAGGCGATGAACGTGTCGCCGGGCTTCGCCCGCATGACGGAGCCCAAATGCCGGGCATCCTCGCCCGTCAGCGTAACGGCCGTCTCCGTCATCTGCTCCGCCGGTATGAAATATCGCTGCATGACGCGCCAAGCCTCCCGAACGTTGTCCAACCATCATCATACCTCGTTCCGCGCGGTTTCGCCACCGCTTGCCAGCGTTTCCCGGCGGCGGACCGAACGGCGTCACGCCAGCGTCGGCGACGGCCGTGCCCCGAACAGGTGCGAAAGCAGCGTATCCATGCCGTGCACGATCGGGCTCGCGAGCGAAAACAGCGGACCGATCGTCACCGCCGACAACGGCGGGATGAAGACGATGAGCAGGAAAATGAACGTGCTCCACTGCTCGTACTGCATCGCCTTGATGCGGACGTGCAGCGGCATGAACTCTTCCACGATGCGGTATCCGTCCAGAGGCGGAAGAGGAATGAGATTGAATAAGAATAAGACCATGTTGTATCGAAGCCAATACTCCATGAAAGTATTGAAGGTATCGATGCCCGCCTGGGACATGTGAACGTCGGCCGCGATCAAGATATGAACCGTCAATACGCCCAGGAAAGCCAGCAGCAAATTGCTCACCGGTCCCGCCGCCGTCACCAGCATCGTCATGAGACGCGGACGGCGGAAATTGCTGCGCCGGACGGGCACCGGTTTGGCCCATCCGAAGTGGGCGATCAGGAAAAAGAGGATGCCCAGCCAGCTCAGATGGGCGAACGGGTTGAGCGTCACCCGTCCTTCCCGGTACGCGGTGTCGTCGCCGAGCTTCCACGCCGTCCAGGCGTGAGCGAATTCGTGAACGGTCAGGCCGGCGACGAACGCCAGGACGAAGAAGGGC
The DNA here is from genome assembly GCF_029360585.1 of Cohnella caldifontis. Lineage (GTDB taxonomy): Bacteria > Bacillota > Bacilli > Paenibacillales > Paenibacillaceae > Cohnella > Cohnella caldifontis. Next base: position 191,647 of record NZ_JAQZSJ010000010.1, read on the forward strand.
AGTTCCTCCAGCGGGATTCCGAGCAGATGGCTCATGCGCCTTCTTCATCCTCCTTCGGCTTGCCCGCCACGAAGGCGACCCAATCTTCCTGGCGGACGCGGTCGATGATCTCGAACCCGGCCGCCAGGAGGCCAGCCTCGACATCCTCTTCCTTGTTCTTGTAAATGCCGGATGCGATATAGATGCCGCCCGGCTTGAGCACTTCCATCACGTCCGCGATGAAGAGCAGGATGATCTCCGCCAAAATGTTCGCCACGACGAGATCGACGGGCGGCTTCACCGCGGTCGCGGGAGCTCCCGCTTCGTCGTTCAGCACGCCGAGCAGGTCGCTGCGGCGGACTTCGATCGCGTCCGACAGGCCGTTCAGCTTGATGTTCTCCGTCGCGCTCGTCACGGCGATCGGGTCCAGGTCGAGCGCCAGCACGCGGGACGCGCCGAGCTTCACGGCGCCGATCGCGAGAATGCCGGAGCCCGTGCCGACGTCGATCGCCGTCTCGCCGCCGCGGATCGCGCCTTCCAGCGTCCGCAGGCAGAGCGCCGTCGTCGGGTGGGTGCCGGTGCCGAACGCCATGCCCGGGTCGAGCTCGATGATCACTTCCCCTTCGCGGGGCGTATACTCCTCCCACGTCGGCTTGATCGTCAGCCGCTCCGACACGCGAAGAGGTTTGAAATATTTTTTCCAGGCGTCCGCCCAATCCTCATCCTGGACTTCCGCCATAGAGAACGTCGCTTCCCCCGCGTCATATCCGTACTGCGGGAGCTCGGCGACCGCCTTCTTCAGCAGCGTCAGCACCGCTTCGATTTCCGTATCCTCGGTGAAATAGCCTTTGATTTCCGCATAGCCGGGACGGATATCGTTGAGCGGCTTGTCGTACCATTGTCCGAGCGACGTATCCCTCGGTTTGTCCTCCGTCCACGATTCTTCCACCGACACGCCGGCCGCGCCGTATTCGTATAAGTAGTGCGAGACCATTTCCTGGGACGGCTCCAGCGCCGTTACCGTGATTTCATGCCACCGCAAAGTTTGCGAACCCCTTCCGCCCGGCCGCGCCTTCTCCGGCCCGTTCATCAGCCTCCATTATACACGTTATCGTTTCCGCTAGGCAAAAAACGGGCGGCCGGCTGCTTCTGCCGGAATTCCATCGCCGTGATGCCTTCGCTTTCCCGGAACACCCGGTTGAACTGCTTCGGATTGTCGAAACCGACCTTGCGGCTGATCTCGTATACCCGGTCGTTCGTCTGCGCCAGCAGCTCTTTCGCCTTGCCGATCCGGACTTTCTTCAAATAGTTCGTGAAGCTCTCGCCGGTGTATTCCTTGAACCGCTCGCTGAAATAGGAATAGTTCAAGGAGACGTGGTTCGACACCACCGCCATGGTCAGATCTTTGTCGAAGTTGGCGTGGATGTAGGCGAGCGCGCGGGCCATTTCGTTCTGGTCGTCATGGACCGACTTCAAATCCCGGACGTACTCGTCCAAGGCGTACAGCAGCCCTTCCACGGCATGGAGATAATCCCGGACGTGCGGAAAATGGTAGAGGCTGCCGGCCAAACGGTACGTTTTGAGCACTTCGACCGAAGCCTCGCCATAGGTGCGGAAAGCCTGGTCGAACACCCATTCGTTAAGCAGACGGCACGCTTCTTCCAAGTATCCGATATCCGCCTCCGCCGCGGCCTCCGGCCCCAGCAGCTCCAGCAGCAGCGCCTTCATCTCTTTGTCCCGTCCGGTTCCCAGCATGTTGGCCAGCTTGCGGACCGTCTCTTCCGGCACCCGGCGGGAGCGGCCGCGGTCCCGCACGGCATCGTACCGGATCAGCGCGGATTCCGGAGGGCCGAGCAGCACGCGGTATTTGAGCGCATGGCACGCTTCCTCGTACTTGGCCCTTATCTCGGCCAGCGAGCGGCCTTCCCCGCTGAGTCCGGCCGCGTACGTGCCGGCCGCTCCGTTCGTTGAGGACAAATCCGCCGTCATTTCTTCGAACAGCTCCGGGTCGGCGGTCAACACGCACAGCCGGCCGTCCTCGCTCTCGAACGCGAGCCAGTCGCCGTCCCGCCTTTTCCCCCGCAAATACTGCTTTCCCCGGATCAAATTCCGCTGATGCCCCGGCGCGTCCAAAATGCCCACGTAATAAGAGGAGCCGAACCGGTCCAATCCGGCGTCGCGGCACTTGGCTTCGGCTTCCCCGGGGGAAACGCCGGGACTGGTCCACACATAACGGAGCGTGCTGAGCTGCATGCCCTCGCGATAACGTTCGGTCGCTTCCAGCCGGCTGTGGACGGCCTCTTCCCGCTCGAGGTCGGCTTCGATCCGGTTCAGCGCCGCGAACAGATCCTCCCGTACGATCGGCTTGAGCAAGTATTCCCGCACCTTGTGCCGGATCGCTTCCTTCGCGTACGCGAAATCGTCGTACCCGCTCAAGATCAGCAAGGCAGGAACGTCCGGCTTCGCGCTCAGCTCCCGGATCAGCTCGATCCCGTCCATTTCCGGCATGCGGATATCCGTGATGACGACTTCCGGGTGCTCCTCCCCGCACAGCGAGAGCGCCTGTTTGCCGTCGCCCGCGAGCAGGACGCGGTATCGCCCGGGAAATTCCCGTTCGATCATGGCTTTCAGTCCCAGCCGGATATTCTTTTCGTCATCCGCGACGAGCAGCGTTCGCATGCGCGATCGCCCTCCCTTCCATGGTGAGATACGGCAGCCGCAGCGTTACCCGGGTAAACAGGCCTTCCTCGCTGCTGACCGACAAGCCGTATTCCTTGCCGTAATGCATCCGGACGCGGTGCTGCACGTTCGCGAGCCCGATGCCGCTTCCTTTCGGAGTCGCGCTCTCCCCCGCTTCCGGCCGGCCGTCCGGCTGAAAACGGCGGTTCAGCGCTTCCGTTTGCCCGTCCGCCATGCCCACTCCGTCGTCGGTAATGGACAGCACCAGTTCGCTTCCCGACACTTCGGCCCGGATCTCGATGGTGAGGTCCCGGTTCCCCATCCCGTGCTTCACGGAATTTTCCACGATCGGCTGCAGCGACATCTTGAGCAGCTCCTGCTCCATCAAAGCTTCGGGGATCTCCGTCACGAGCGTCACCTGACGGTCGAAGCGGATGTTCGCGATGTTGACGTAATTAGCGATGTGGCTGAGCTCGTCGCACAAGCGGACGTAATCGCCGTTCCAGCGCATATTGTAGCGCAGCATGCCTCCCAGGGAAGTCAAAGCGTCGGAAATGTCCCTGTGATCGTGCACTTCGGCCATCATTTTGATGTTCTCCAGCGTGTTATAGAGAAAATGGGAGTCGATCTGGTTTTTCAGCGCCGCCAGCTCGGTTTCCTTGGCCGCCGCCTGCTTGCCGACCGCTTCGGCGATCAGTTCGTTCATTTTCCGCAGCATTTTGCGGAAATGGTGGGCCAGCTCCCCGACCTCGCCTCCTCCGCGGATGTCCAGGTCGATATCGAAATCCCCCTGCCGCACTTTCTTCACGGAATCGGTCAGCGCATGCAGCTTTTTCAGGATGATCGCGTTGATGAAATACGTCGCCAGCGTCAAGATGGCGAGCAGGATGACGAAGGCCAGCAGAATCCGGTTGCGGGTCCGGTTGATGTCGGAGTATACATGGTCGAGCGATACCACTTTGACCATGTAAGCTTGCAGCGGATCGATCGATTCGTACACGGCCAGAAACTGGCTGCCCCCCAGCCGGAAATCGAAGCTGCCCGTGCCCTCCGCCGAAGCCGAAATCGCGGTAAATTGCTGCTGCAGCACCTCGTCGGTCAGCCCGGCGCGATCGAGAAATCCGCTGCCGGGGTGGCGGAATAAATTCCCCTCCCGGTCCAGCACGACCATCTGGGCTTGTTCTTCCTCCAGGGGGTTAAACGTATTCGGGAAAAACTGGTCCAGCAGCATGTCGACTTCAAGCACCCCGACGTGGGTGCTCTGCGGATTCTGTACTTCCCGGTACAACGAAATCCGGGGCCTTCGGTCCTCTTCCACGCTGAGCCGGTTCTGCATCACGTCCCGTTTTTCGCGGCTGAACGCCCAGACGTCCATGCCCGCCGCCTCCATGACGGGCCCATACCAAGGATCTTGCCGGATCCGCCTCTCATAAAGGAACACCGGCCATATCTCGTACGTGTTCGGGTTGCTCATGTACAGCCGGATCAGCTCGAGGCTCGGATTGTTATACTGCAGGCGCAGGATGTCCTGCATCCGGATCGTATCGATGTCGATCAACTCCGGCACCGTCGGTTCGTCGGGCTGGGACAGATAGTCCTTGATCTCCTGGATCGTGGCCAACTGGGCGGCCCGTTTCATCGTTTCCATGTTGTTTTTGATATGGATCTGTTCGATCTCGAGCGAATTCAGGCTGTTCTTCTTCAGCTCCTCGATCGTGTTGCCGGTGAGCCCGCGGAAAATGTACAGGGAGATCAGAACGCTCGGAATGAGCAGGATCAAGATGTAGGCCGTGACCAGCCTTTGCTGCAGCGTCAGCTGCTCGAGCCGGTAACCCCATCGTTCGAAGGCGCCGATCCGGAATCTCCGCATGTTTCGTCACATCCGTTTCTCCGAGTAAACTGTGAATGCATCCTGCCGCAGGCCGCCGGAACAGGTCCCCGAAAACGCCCGAAAAAACCCAGTTGACCTGGGTTTTTTCGCGAATGCCGCGCGGGCGGCGGTTATTTCATGAATTCGGCCAGCTTTTTGATGTTTTCCTCGTACTTCTTCTGGCGGAACGCCTGGACGTCGGCGTAGCCGAGCTTGTCGCGTTTGGCGATGAAATCGGCCATGATCTGGTCGAAGTCCGCGTCCGACTTGGCGAGCAGCAGCTTCGGCAGCGCCTTGCCCCACTCGTTCGCGATCTTCGTCAAGGCGATGCCTTCCTTGGAGTTCGCCGGCGGATTGATCAAGTCGAATTCGGAATAGCTCTTCGTCTTGCCGAGGGTCCAGTCCTCCAATTGCTTGAACGGTTCGACCGAAGGCGGCTGCCATTGCAGGATCATGTTCGTATCCTGCTGCATCCAGAACGTCAGGGAGGAGCCGTATTTCTTGTCGAACGCGGAACGGTCCGTGTCCCGCAGCTTCAGCACTTCCGGCAGGAATTGATCCTTGCCGTCGATCGTGTCGTAGGACACGCCCTTCTCGCCCAAGTACAGGTCTTTCTGGCCTTCTTCGCTGATCAGGTAAGACAGGAACTTGATCGCCCGCTCCTTGTCTTTGACTTTCTTGGAGATCAGCGTGACCGTCCAGCCGGAGATCGCCGGTCCCGTCAGCGTCGGCGGATCCAAATTGGCGTTCGCCGGGCCGTCTACCGCGATGTAGACCGAGTTCGGATCGTTGGCGTACAATACGTTCTGCTGCGCCGCGAAATCGGTGCGCTGGTACAGCATCGCGAAGTAGCGGCCTTGCGCGATTTTCTCCTCCATCTGGGCCCGCTTGTCGACGAAGACGTCTTTGGAGATCAAGCCTTCCTGGTTCGCTTGGCGGAACACCTTCAGCCATCTGACGAATTCGGGATCCGTCAGGCGGTCGTACAGCTTGCCGTCCTTCTCGCGGGGAAGCGCGAGAAAACTCGACAGGTAGGAGGAATCCTGCGACATATCGATGAAGGAATAGTTGCCGACGTCGCCGAATTCATGGAATCCGATCGGGATGAGCGGCTGGCCGTTCACCTGCGGGAACTTCTCCTTGGCCATCCGCAGCGCGTTCAGGAACCCTTCCGGCGTGCGCATGTCCGGTTTGCCCAGCGCTTCGTACATATCCTTGCGCACTTCGAACGTCTGGTTGGAGAGGAACTTGGAACCGTATTTCTCGTAATCTTTCGGCGACGAGGAAGAGTTCGGATACATGTACGTCTTGCCGTCCGGCTCGGCGTACCAGGACAGCTTGGCCGGGTCGGCCACTTTGAAGAAGTACGGGTCGTATTCTTTGGCGAGATCGGTGAGCGACTCCACCAATCCGCCCTCGACCATTTTCTTCACGCCTTCTTCCCACCAGCCGAGGGTGATGAAGTCCGGCAGGTCGTTCGCCGCGATCATGGCGTTCAGCTTCTCGTTCTCGTTGCCGGCCGGGACGATGAAGTTGATGTTGACGCCGGTTTTCTTGGTGACGTATTGCGAGGTCGGATCGACGCCCCATTTGTTCGGGAACCAGGCGAAGTTCAGGTACCAGTCGAACGTGATCGGCGACGTGTCCGATTTCCAACCGGGCTCATCCGCCGCCGGCGACGCGCTTAGGCTGGCGTCGGCGCCGGCGCTGGATGCGGGAGGCTCGCTGGACGCCGGGCTGCCGCCCGAGGCCGCGGGCTCCTTCTTGGAACCGGAGCAAGCCGCGATGGCCAGCATGAGAGATAAGACGAGTGCGATGGAAAGCCATTTTCTCATGGTCATACCCCTTTGACAAGAATTGTATAAGATTCTCCCTCTCGGGAAAAGTGAAACCGTTTCCTTTTTCGCGGATCAACCCTTCAGCGACCCGATCATGAGGCCTTTGACGAAATATTTCTGCAAGAAGGGATAAGCGATGACGATCGGGAACGTCGTGATGACCATCGTAGCCATTTTGAGCGATTGCCCGGTCACCCGGCGGTTGATCGCCCCTCCGACGGCTTGCACCATCTGGTTCGAGCTGGACTGGGCGATCACGCGGTATAAGAACGTCTGGATCGGCTGCAGCACCTCTTTGTTGGTATAGAGAAGCCCGGTGAAGTAGTCGTTCCATTGCCAGACGCCGTGAAACAGCGCGATGGTCGCGACGACGGGCATGGACACCGGCAGGACGATCCGCGCGAAAATCGAGAAATCGTTGGCCCCGTCGATTTTGGCCGCCTCCTCCAGTCCATCCGGGATTTCCCGGAAGAAAGCCAGGAAGATGACGAGATCGAAGAAGCTGAACATGGCCGGATAAATATAGACCCCGAAGCTGTCGAGCAAGCCCAGATCCCGAATCCACAGAAAATTGGGAATCAGGCCGCCGTTGAAGAACATGGTGACCGTGCCGACGATCATGTAAAAGTTGCGGCCGATCAGTTCCCGGCGGGAAAAGGCGTAGGCGACCATGGCGGTGAAAAAGACGTGGATGACGGTGCCGAGCACGGTTTTGGCGATCGTGATGCCCATCGCGGTCATGATCCCGGCGTTTTGGAACACCGTCGTGTAGTTCTCGATGCTGAACGTTCTCGGAACCCAGTAAATGATGCCGCCGCTCATCGCGTCCTGGCCGTCGTTGAACGAGTTGACCAGGACATACCAAATCGGGTACAACGTAACGAAGCAAATGACGAGCATCCCGATCACGTTCAGGTTGTCGAACGCGACGTCTCCCAGCGTTCTGCGTTTTCGGGTTAACAGAAGGATCACCGCCTTGCTCAGAATAAGGAAGATTGGTTGATGCGCTTCGTCACGGAATTCGCGAAGAGCAGCAGGAACAGCGCGATGACCGATTTGACCAGGCCGACCGCCGTCGAATACGAGAACCGGCCTTGCGAAATGCCGACTTGATAGACGTAGACGTCGATCACGTTGCTGGCGCTTTCGTTCACCTGGTTTTTGAGGACCAGGATCTGGTCGAAGTTCGAATTCAGGATCCCGCTGACCGCCAGGATGAACAGAATCGAAATGGTGCCCCGGATGCCGGGCAGCGTTACGAAACGCATTTTCTGGAACCGGCCCGCACCGTCGATCGTCGCGGCCTCGTACAGCTCCGGCGATATGCCGGCGATGGCGGCGATATAAATGATGGCGCCCCATCCGAACTCCTTCCAGACGTCGGAGACGACGGCGATCGTCCAAAAATATTGGGGCTCGCCCAGATAGAAAATCGGCTCCTTCACCAAGTGCAGGCCCATGAGGATGTCGTTCACGATGCCGACGTCGGACAGCCAGGCCGTCAGGATCCCCCCGAGGATGACCCAGGAGAGGAAGTGCGGCAAATAGGAAATCGTCTGGACGACCCGGTTGAACCGGATCGAACGGAGTTCGTTCAGGAACAACGCGAATAGGATGGGAATCGGAAAGCCGACGATCAGTTTGATCAAACTGATGCCCAGCGTGTTTTTGATCACTTGGCTCATCTGGTCGTCTTCGAAGATCGCGCGAAAATGGGACCAGCCTGCCCAAGGGGCGCCTAGCGGACTGCCGATGCCGATGTAATCCTTAAACCCCAGGATCAATCCGTACATCGGGATGTAATTGAACAGGATCATCCAAACGAGACCGAGCAGCGCCATGGCTTGCAAGTAGCGCTGATTCCAAAGCCTGGCAAGGAACGGACGGCGCTTCGCCGCGTCCGGACGGCCGTACGCGATCGATTCCGGATTCGGATGTCCTCGGGTGTCGGTGTCCATGGATACAGGCATACGGTGGCGGGACCTCCTCTTCGGGTTGGCGCGTGAAGGTGAAAGTGCTTCCAAATCGTTAAAGCGATTGTATCCCTTCCGGAGGCCGGGCCGTAAGGTTCGAAATTTCGTATCGGGTTGCAATTTTTCGGGTCGCCGTTCGCGGCGAAACGAAGAAAGGCGTTAGCCCCGCGGGCTGACGCCTTTCCTTGGCCTTCTATTCCGATTTCGCAGGCGGAGTTCCTTTCAAGCCCCATCCCGCTCGCATTGACCCTCCAGACCGGTAAAACCGAGCGACGCGCGGCTTCGCTCCTGTCTTCCGGAGGCTAGCCCAGCATCTTTCCGCCGGCGGCGGAGATTACGCTGCGGGCTTGCTCCGCGGCCTCGGCGGGGATTTGGGCCGTCAGGCTGAACGAGGTCCCGCCGGCCGAGGCGGGCTCGTTCGCCCAACCGAACGACTCGACGGGGGCGTCCATCTCGGCCATTTCGGCGTCGAACGATCCAGCCGAAGCGTCGGCTTGCGCAAATCCGCCCTCACGCTCCAGCCGGAAGCAATCCCCGCGGAGGGAAGCCAGCTTGCGCACGGCCGATTCCGCCTGCTCCTGGCTGGAAAATCTCGCTTGGATCGACTGCATTTCCATGTTTCAGTCCCCCTCGTAGGAGGCCGCTCTCCGGTCCGCTTCCTCCGCCCGTTGCCGGGCTTCCAGGTCGTCCTCGTCGGCGAGCGCTTCCGAGAATTCGACGTCCTCAGCCGATGCCATGGGCAAAGAACCGCTCGTTTGCGTACCCTGCGGATTCTTTCCTTGTTTGCCTGCCATCCACATCCTCCTTCTGCCGATCGGCGTTCATTTCGTTATCTTGCGCTAGGGAGAGGAAGGTTATGCATGTTGGCTTCCTTATCTCCACTATCCCCTTCGCTCAGAAAGCGATCGGTTGGATGGGCAGAGGGGTTCGAGGGGTTCGAGGGGTTCGAGGGGTTCGAGGGGTTC
>NZ_JAQZSJ010000011.1 GCF_029360585.1 Cohnella caldifontis
TAATCAGGGTGTCGAAGGTTCGAGTCCTTCATGGCTCACCAGTTTACTTACGCAAAGCAGACGCGTTGGCGTCTGTTTTTTATTTTGTCCGCATGACGCACTCCGGATGGGGCAACTTAAGGCAAAGCCACCAACGGAGGAACGGCCATGGTCTTTCTGTATGCGCTTGGCGTCTCGTTTGCGGCGGTGCTCATCCTCGTCCCGATCGTCCGGGCGGCAGCATTGCGGTTGGGCTTCGTCGACCGTCCGACCGGACGCAAGATCCATCTTCGTCCGATTCCGTTGTCCGGAGGGGTCGCGATTTACGCCGGCGTCGCGTTGAGCGCGTACCTGTTTCTTGACGACCAGGCGCTATTCCGCACCCTGCTCATCGGCGGCGCGCTGCTCGTCGCGATCGGGCTTGCGGATGATTCCTTCAAATCCCGCGGCCGGGAATTTCCGGTCTGGCCCCGGCTCTTGATGTATATCGGCGTCTCATTCATTCCGGTATGGCAAGGGATTTCCATACAAGGGATATCTTCGCCGACTCCCGCGGCCATGATCATATTTTCGCCTGCCGTCTCGGCAGCGATGACGGCCGTCTGGGTATTCGCCCTTATCAACATGCTTAACTTCATTGACGGGATCGACGGACTCGCTTCAGGCGTGTGCGTTATTTCTTCGCTGACCATATTCGCCGCTTCACTCATGGAGGTGCAGCGGGAGACCGCGGTCGTGGCCATCGCCTTGACAGGCGCTTGCTTGGCCTTCTTAGGCTATAATTTTCACCCCGCGCGAATCTTCATGGGGGACGCCGGGGCCACTTTTCTCGGATATACGCTGGCGGTAACGGCGATCGACGGTACCCTAAAAGGAGCGACGTTCTTGTCGTTGTCTGTCCCTCTGCTCGCTTTAGGCGTTCCGATTCTGGACACGGTGATCGTGTTTTCCCGGCGGCTCCTCGAGGGTAAAGGTCTTCACCGCGCGGACAATCTGCACACGCACCACAGCCTGATGAGATGGGGACTCACCCAGGTGCAGACCGTCTCGTTCCTTTATTTAATCGCCGCTGTGTTTTCGTTATTGTCGATCGTTATTCTACTGGCGCTGCGTTAAAGCGATATCGCATCCCCTGTCCCCGCCCGGCCTGGCCGCCGACTCCGTCGACTGCCCGGGCATGCGTCCCGCTGCGTGAAAATATGATACAATACACGCAGAATACCAAAGGCCGGATAAGGGGAACCTTCATGCAAAATTCGAAACTGCAGCAGCTGGAATCGTTGCTTGGCGCAGCCGTGGAACTTCGGACGGTGCCGGCCTCCGAGTGGGAGAAAGCCGGAGGGACTCCGGACCCGGAAGCCGGGGAGACGCTGCCGGTTCCCGGGGGGACCCGGATCGTCATTCGGGCATCCGGAACGGAAATCCAGGTTTGCGATACGGAATTGGCCCTGACCGAGCTGGAGCGGAAGATGCTTCATCTCTTGTTCCAGCAGAAACCGGGGCGGGCTGCGGCCGCAACGGATATGGAACGCCAGGCCCGCAAGCTCGGCGATTGGATCGTGCAATGCTCGGCCAACGGAGAATGGCGGGCGGAAATCCCCGACCGCATCGAACTGCGGTCCCGTTTGTTCGACGGCATGATTCCGTTTCTGCTGTTGCGGGAACAGGCAGACGATAAAGAACCTTCATACGGGGATCTTGAAAAAGCGGTACGCTCGTTCATTACGGAGGATACGCTACTCATTCCGCTGCGGGAGCATGAGTGGCTGATTCTCGCCCCCGACCGCCTGTTGGCGGAGACGGATGCTTTGGAGGAGGATGGGGAAAGCGGCGAAGAGAAAGCCATCCTCGCCTCCCTGGCCTCGGGGCTCCATCAGATGGTTTCCGGAGAATGGGGCGGCGAATGCCATGCGGCCGTCGGGGAACCGATCGATCCGTCGGAAAGCATCGTCCACACCGTCTACATCCTGCGGGAAACGATCCAGCTGGGTCGCAAATTCCACGTGGGCATGCAGGTGCATTTGCCTTGGCTCGTGCATTTGGAACGGCTGCTGAACGGCATACCGGAATCGGTCCGCAACCGGTTCGTCGAGGAAATGGTCGGCCGCCCGGATCTGTTCAACGATCCGGAAACCGTCTCCACGCTCGACGCTTTTTTCTCGATGGACTGCAACGTCAGCGAAACGGCCAAGAAACTGTTCATCCACCGCAACACGCTTTTATACCGTCTGGATAAGATCAAACAAGAGGCGGGCTTGGACGTCCGTTCCTTTAACGACGCGGTTTTGGTCCGCATTTTGCTGCTATTGTACAAAGTCACGAAAAGGAAATGAATTTTTTGTACGCTTTGTGCATAGTCATTTCTCCCGGCCCGAGGTAAGATGGAAACGTACCTTTAAACGAGTGTTAGGGGGAAATGTACAATGGCAGGCGTACGTTTGGAACATGTATTCAAAAAATATCCCGGTTCCGACAAAGCATCGGTAACGGACTTCAACCTCGACATCCAAGACAAAGAGTTCCTCGTGCTTGTCGGCCCTTCCGGCTGCGGCAAATCCACGACGCTGCGGATGATCGCCGGCCTGGAGGAAATCTCCGAAGGCAAGCTGTACATCGGCGACCGCGTGGTCAACGACGTCGCTCCGAAAGACCGCGACATCGCGATGGTGTTCCAGTCCTACGCACTTTATCCGCATATGAACGTTTATCAGAATATGGCTTTCGGCCTGAAGCTGCGGAAGTTCCGCAAGGATGAAATCGACCGCCGCGTTCGCGAAGCCGCTCGCACCCTGGAAATCGAGCACCTGCTGGACCGCAAGCCGAAGGCGCTGTCCGGCGGTCAGCGCCAGCGCGTCGCCTTGGGCCGCGCGATCGTCCGCGAACCGCAAGTGTTCCTGATGGACGAACCGCTGTCCAACTTGGACGCCAAGCTGCGTACGCAGATGCGCGCGAACATTTCCAAGCTGATGAAGCGCCTGGAAACGACCTGCATCTACGTTACCCACGACCAGACCGAAGCCATGACGATGGGCGACCGGATCGTGGTCATGAAAGACGGCTTGATCCAGCAGGCCGCTACGCCGGAAGTGCTCTATAACCACCCGGTCAACCTGTTCGTCGCCGGCTTCATCGGCGCTCCCGCAATGAACTTCCTGACCGGCCAATTGGTCGAAGACGGCGGTTCCGTCCGCTTCCGCGCGACGGGCATCAACGTGGAAGTTCCGCAAGGCAAAGCCAGCGTGCTTCGCAGCAAAGGCTACATCGGCCGCGAAGTCATCATGGGCGTTCGTCCGGAAGACATCCACGAAGAGCCGGTATTCATCGAAGCATCGCCGAACAGCATTATCAACGCGAGCATCGAAGTCACCGAGAACCTCGGCCATGAAGCGTTCCTGTACTTGACCGGCCTGGGCAAAGACAACGTCATCGCCCGCGTCGACGGCCGCTCCACCCTGCGCGAAGGCCAAAACGTCAAGCTGGCCCTCGACATGAACAAGGTTCATATTTTCGACAAGGACACCGAATTGAACGTGTTCGAAGCCGAATAATCCTTTTCACCGTAAGCCGTCCGGCCCTTGGCCGGGCGGTTTTTTGCATGCGGCCGAAGCCGTGCGGGAATGCGCGATTGCTTTGAACGCCCCTTTTCGGGTACGATTGAAATTGGAAAATGGGAAAGGAGCTGTACGATGGCCAAAAAAGTGAGAGTTTCCGAACTCGTGCAGCAATTTCATCTGGAGGTCGTCGCCGGCGAGGACGGGCTACGGCGCGCGATCGAGACGGACGACTTGAACCGGCCGGGTCTGGAGATGGCCGGGTATTTCGCTTATTACCCGGCGGAGCGCGCCCAAATCCTCGGCCGCACCGAGCTGGCGTTTCTGGAGACGCTGACCGCGGAGACGCGGCGCGACCGCATGGAACGGCTGTGCCATGAAGAAACCCCGTGCATCATTATTACCCGGGGATTGGAAGTCCCCCAAGAACTGATCGACATCGCCAACGAGCGCCGCATCGCGGTCCTGCGAAGCCCGGTCGCCACGACGATTCTGCTCAGCCGGATCACCAACTTCCTGGAAAAACGGCTGGCTCCGTCGGCGACCATTCACGGCGTACTGGTCGACGTGTACGGCGTCGGGATGCTGATCACGGGCGGCAGCGGCATCGGCAAAAGCGAGACCGCGCTGGAGCTCGTCAAGCGGGGGCATCGCCTCGTCGCGGACGACGCCGTCGAAATCCGGCAGACGGCGGACAACCACCTGTTCGGCAGCGCGCCGGATTTGATCCGCCATTTGCTGGAGATCCGCGGGCTGGGTATCCTGAACGTCATGACGTTGTTCGGCGCAGGCGCGGTACGCAACCAGAAAAGCATCAGCCTGGTCGTCAAGCTGGAGAACTGGGAGCAGGGCAAGCAGTACGATCGTCTCGGCCTCGACGAAGAGAAAACCAAGATCATCGATACGGAAATTCCCTTGCTGACCGTTCCGGTACGGCCCGGCCGCAACCTGGCGGTTATCCTGGAGGTCGCCGCGATGAATTTCCGGCTCAAGGGGATGGGCTACAACGCCGCCCTGCAGTTTACGAACAAGCTGACGGAAGCGATCGCGGACGACGATTACGAATAGTCGGGACGGAGGATAACGATGCTATTGAGTTTGGATCCGATCGCCTTTACGCTGGGACCTCTCTCGGTTCACTGGTACGGGATCATCCTGGGACTGGGTGCCTTGGTCGGCTTGATGCTTGCCGTTCGGGAAGGCAGGCGGTTCGGCATTTCGCCGGACTTTTTCCTCGATCTGCTGCTATACGGGGTGCCGTCGGCCATTATCGCCGCAAGGATCTATTATGTCGCGTTCAAATGGGACTATTACCAAAGCCATCCGGGCGAGATCGTACAGATTTGGAACGGCGGCATCGCCATCTACGGCGCCATCATCGGGGCCTTGATCTGCGGGTTTTTCTACGCGCGCGCGAAAGGCTATCCGTTCATTCGAATCGCCGATATATGCGCGCCGTCCTTGCTGGCCGGCCAAATGATCGGGCGCTGGGGCAACTTCATGAACCAGGAAGCATATGGCGGTCCAACGACCGAAACGTTTCTCCGGAACACGCTGCACCTGCCGAATTTCATCGTGGACCAGATGTACATCGGCGAAATCTACCGGCATCCGACCTTTCTCTATGAATCCTTGTGGAGCCTGGTCGGACTGATCATCCTGTTCGTGATCCGCAGATTGCGGTTCCTGAAAACGGGCGAGGTCCTGACGTTCTATTTCATCTGGTATTCGATCGGCCGGTTTTTCGTCGAAGCGCTGCGTACGGACAGCCTGGCGTTCAAAGGACCCGAATGGCTCGCTTCCATGCTTCGGGGTTTGTGGTCGCCGATGACCTTGCTTTTCGACGGACAAGGCGAATTGGATCCGAACTACGGCAACATTCGGATTTCGCAGCTGCTGGCGCTCGTTTTCGTGATCGCGGGCATCGTGTTCATCGCGGTTCGCCGCTGGACAGGCACGGCGGGCGCCTACTACCATGACCCCCTGACGAGGAGATCGAGCGCGGTACCGGCAGCGGACGCTGCATTGGACGAGCCGGCAGCCGGAGCTCCGGAATCTTCGGCGCATGCGGCGGCTGCGGAGACGCCGGCTGACGATTCCCCGAAAACGGAAGAAAGAGCGGAGAAGCCGCCGGAGGTTCCGGTCGGCGAGCAGACAGGAGACAAGCAAGGGAATGACTAAAGAAACGGAGGCCGTCCTGTTCGACCTGGACGGCACGATTATCGACACGAACGAATTGATCATTCAATCCTTCCTGCATGCGTTGAAGGGAAGGATGCCGGACGATTTCGGCCGGGAAGACATCATCCCCCACATGGGCAAAACGTTGACCGACCAGCTGCGGCTGTTCTCCGGCGAACAAGACGTCACCGGGCTGATGGCGGCTTACCGGGAATACAACCTTCAGTACCACGACGAGATGGTCGGGTTGTTCCCGGGCGTGGCGGAGGTCGTTCCGGTTCTGAAACGCGAAGGCATCAAGCTGGGGATCGTGACCACGAAAATGCGCGCCTCGACCGAAAGGGCGCTGCGGCTGTTCGGTTTATGGGACCAGATGGACGCGATCGTGACGCTGGACGACGTGGAGCATGCCAAGCCCCATCCGGAACCGGTCCTGAAAGCCATGGAGGCCGTCGGCGCGAAAGCATCCGGTACGATCATGGTCGGCGACAGCGCGGTGGACATCGAATCGGCCATACGGGCCGGCGCCGTTCCGGTCGGCGTAGCCTGGTCGCTCAAAGGCGAAGCGGTGCTGCGGGACGCGGGAGCGGAGCATGTGCTGCAAGACATGAACCAGCTGTTGACCCTATGCGGAATCGAGGGTGCGAAGGCTTGAGAAACGTGGAGCGGTATCCGGTGGAAGGACCGAATTCGCTTTGGCAGGTGTACCGGACGGTATCCCGCCTGAAAGCCGTGCGCAATTTCGCGTTTATCCAAATCGCGAGGTACTGTCCGAGTCTTCCTCTGAAAAACTGGATCTATCGCCGCGTGCTTGGGATGAAAGTAGGGGATCGGACGGCTTTCGCGCTGATGGTGATGGTCGACGTCTTTTTTCCCGAGCGGATTACCGTCGGCGACAATTCCATCATCGGATACAATTCGACGCTGCTCACCCATGAATATTTGATCGACGAATACAGGCTCGGCAACATTACGATCGGTTCCAACGTCATGATAGGGGCGAACGTTACGGTGCTGCCCGGAGTCACGATCGGGGATCACGCCGTCGTGGCGGCGGGAGCCGTCGTCCACCGGGACGTGCCGGCCCATGCCCGCGTCGGCGGCAACCCTCTGCGGGATTTATAGGGAAGGCCTTCATTATTCATTATGCGACAGGAGCTGCTTCATGGCTGGTTTATCCTTTCGAATCAAATTGGGAGGAGTTCTCGCGCTCGTCGTCATCTTGCTGATGGCAGTGTACTTGTGGCGGGACGCCCAGGAAGACGGAGGGCCCGCGGTTAAGCAAGCGAAGCTGGAACCGGTGCGGGCCGCAGGACCTACCCAAAGCTCGTATGACGTCATCGTGGCGGGAACCGACCCCGAAGGGGTGATGGCCGCGGTATCCGCTGCCCGGAACGGCCTCCATGTGCTGCTCGTGGACGGGCGGGACCGGGAGATTTTCGGGGGACTCATGACGCTTGGATGGCTGAACTCGCTGGATTTGAACAAGGCCCCCAAGCGGAATTTTGCGGAAAAACTGACTTTCCTGGACAAAGGCTTATTCCAGGAGTGGTACGACAAGATCGAAGGAACCTCCTTCGACGTGACGACGGCCGCCAACGCCTTTAACGAAATGGTGAGGGCGGAACCCAACATTGATGTCCTGCTAAAAGCTAAGCGTATGGAACCGGTGCTGTCGGGAGCGAACGTGGTCGGCCTGCGCGTGGAGAAGGAAGACGGCAGCACGGCGGAGATCGGAAGCAAGGTCCTGATCGACGCCACGCAAGACGCCGATCTGGCTGCCGCCGCGGGGGTTCCGTTCACGTTCGGCCGCGAGGATCTTGGGGAGCCGGACGCGAAGATGGCCGTCACTTTGGTGTTCAAGATGAGCGGGGTGACGCCGGAGATTTGGAATTCGTTCCGCGCCGAAGCGAAGAACGGCTTCGACAAGATGAGCGCTTCGGGATTTTACGCCGCGAGCGAATACGTCTCGAGCAACCCGGATCGGGTGAAACTGCGCGGCTTGAACGTCGGGAGGCAGAACGACGGAACGATTCTCCTTAATGCCATGCACATTTACGGGGTGGATCCTCTGGATCCCCAATCCGTGCAGGAGGGTCTGGAAATCGGGCGTAAAGAGGCTCCTCTTGCCGTGGAATATTTGAAGAAGACGTTCAAGGAGTTCCGGAATTTGCAGTTCGCCGGCACGGCGCCGGAGCTCTACGTTCGGGAATCCCGGCATATCGAGGCCGAATACCGCCTGACCATCCGGGATCTGCTCGAGAACCGCGACGCATGGGATGCGGTCGCGTACGGATCGTATGAAGTGGACATTCAGAGCACGGGGCCGAGCTTCCCCGGGGCCGTGGCGATGAAGCCGCAAGCGTACGGCGTGCCGTTCCGGTCGCTGGTTCCCCGGAAGGTGGACGGGATGTTGGTCGTCGGCCGGTCGGCCGGCTTCGACTCGCTGTCGCACGGAAGCGCCCGGGTCATTCCGCTCGGCATGGCGACGGGGCAAGCGGCGGGCGCCGCCGCCAAGCTCGCGATCGAGAAAGGAATCAGCGTACGCGAGCTGTCGCGTTCCAAGGCGGACATCGCGGAGCTTCGCAAGCGGCTGGTCGAGCAAGGCATGGATCTGACGATGCCGGAAATCCAGACGCCGGATTATGCCAAGCATCCGGAGTACTCCGGGTTGCTGGCGGCGGCCAGCATGGCGCTCACGTACGGCGGCTACGACAATAAGGGCTTCGCGCTGGACGAGGCTTCGAACGCTCAGCGTTTCGCGAACGCGATGTCCGCGGTCAAGCGGGTGTACGCTTCGTCATTCCCGGGTCAGCCGCAGGATGCGCTCGCGGGAATCGGCGATCCCGCGAAGGCGGCGTTGACGCTGGATCAAGCGGCTTATACGATCGCTTTGGCGGCAGGGCTGCAGGTGAAGCCGGACCAAGCGTTGGATGAGCTGATCGCCAAGAAGTGGGTGACGGAAAGCTCGCTGGCTTTGATCCATGATCGCGGCCGGCTCACCAACGGGGATTCCTTCATGCTGGTCCGCGATGTCGCGGAGCAGTATGTCGGCGCCAAGTTCGATTGAGTGCTTGCTGCCGGAGAGGGAGTGAACGTTGCCCGCGGCTATTCAATGTCCGAGTCGAAAACGTTGCGTGCTGCGTGAAAGCCGGAACGCCATAATCGTGTCGTTGCAGGGGCTCCCCGATTCGTCGGGGGGCTCCTTGACGCTGGATGGGGTTCGTGCTAAAGTGGAGCAAAGCCTTTATTTTGGTAGTATGGTAGCATGGTAGCACATTAACATACTAAAGCGTTTTGAGGTGTTCCTCGTGTCTAAACCGAAAGGATTCGAAAAACCGGTCGGCGTCAAGGATTATTTGCCCCATGCCGTCTCCAAGCTGCGCGGCATCGAGCGCAGCGTGCTGGATTGCATGCTGCGGTGGGGTTATGAGCAGATCATGACGCCGACGCTCGAATATTACGATACGGTCGGGGTGGCCAGCGCCACGTCCGATCAGAAGCTGTTCAAGCTGCTGAACCAGCGAGGCACGACGATCGTGCTGCGCTCGGACATGACGGCGCCGATCGCCCGGGTCGTCGGTTCGCTGCTGAAGGAGCATTCGTTTCCGCTGCGACTCAGCTATCACGCGAGCGTGTTCCGCGCGTTCGAGGAGGATGCGGGGCGGGAAGCGGAGTTTTTCCAGACCGGCGTCGAGCTGGTCGGAGACGCTTCGCCCGAAGCCGACGCGGAGGTCATCGCGCTGGCGATCGCTTCGCTGCAAGCCGCGGGCGTTCGCTCCTTTAAGATCGCCGTCGGGCACGTCGGCTTCCTGAACGGGCTGTTCGAGGAGACGCTGCCTGGGCGGGAGGCGGAGCAGGAGGAGCTGAAGGCTTGCTTGCTGCAGCGGGATCATGTCGGATACCGCCGGATTTTGGGCAGCTTGTCGTTGGACGAGGGCTGGAGAGCCGAACTGGAGGGCATCCTCCGGCTGCGCGGCGGCCAGGAGGTCTGCGAGCAGGCGTTGCAGCTCAGCCTGAACGAGGGAGCCCGGAAGGCAATCCGGCATTTGTGCGAGATGTGGGACGTGCTGGCGGCCTATGGCGTGCAGGAACACGTGCTCATCGATCTGACGATGATCGGGGATTTCTCCTATTATACCGGCATGACGTTCGAGGGCTATGCCGCGAACCTCGGTTTTCCTGTATGCAGCGGGGGCCGGTACGACAACCTGCTGGCCCAATTCGGCCGGCCGGCTCCGGCGACGGGATTCGCGCTCAAAACGACGCGGATCCTGGAAGTCGTGGAGGAGGAGCCGTCGGCTCCGGAGAAGACGCTGATCGTGTATACGGCCGAGGCGCGGGGGCAAGCTTTGGCGGAGGCGGAACGGCTTCGCGCGGACGGGCGGATCGCCGTCACGGAGATCGCGGCGGATCCCGCCGAGGCGGATCGGCTGCGGCTGAAGGCCCGGCAGAACGGCGGGGTTACGCATAAGGGGACGGAGTACGGCGAAGTCGTCGTTTTCGGACTCGGGGAAGGAGGCGTTCGGGGATGACGGAGAACGGCGGCATTCTGAAGGTCGCGATGCCCAAGGGCCGGATCTACAAACAGGCGAGCAAGCTGTTCCGGGAAGCGGGATTGCCGATTCCGGAGGATTTCGACGATTCCCGGCGCCTGATCATTCCGGTACCGGAAGCGGGCATGGAGTTCATCATGGCGAAGCCGGTCGACGTGCCGACGTACGTGGAATACGGCGTGGCGGATATCGGCGTCGTGGGCAAGGACGTCATGATGGAGGAAGCCAAGGACGTGTACGAGCTGCTGGATCTGGGCATCGCCCGCTGCCGGATGTCCGTGATCGGGCTGCCGGACTGGAAGCCGGTCATCCATCCACGCGTGGCGACGAAGTATCCGAAGGTGGCTTCCCAATATTTTCGCGAGCACGGCCAGCAGGTCGAAGTCATCAAGCTGAACGGTTCGATCGAGCTGGCGCCGCTCATCGGGCTGGCCGACCGGATCGTCGACATGGTGGAGACCGGGCAGACGCTGCGGGAGAACGGGCTGGTGGAAATGAAGGAAATGTTCCAGGTCACCAGCCGCCTCATCGCCAACCGGGTCAGCTACCGGATGAAAAACGCGGCGATCCAATCGCTGTGCGACCGGCTGTCGGCCGTGATCCCGGCACAAGGAGGCGTGTGAGCATGTACTTCGGTTTGGCATCGGGTTTCCGGTTGGAGCGGGAAACCGAATACGGCACCCCGGAGCAGAACGCGGCGGTCGCCGAGATCGTGGAGGCCGTGCGCCGGGAGGGCGACGAGGCGCTGCTTCGGTATACGGCCGCTTTCGATAAAGTCGCGCTGACGCCGGATCGGCTCCGGGTCGGTAAGGATGAGATCCAGGCAGCGTACGGGCGGGTAGAGCCGGAGTTTCTGACCGCGTTGCGGCAGGCAGCGGCGAATATCCGGGCGTTCCATGAGAAGCAGAAGCGGAACTCCTGGATGGACGTCTCGCCCGACGGCACGATGCTCGGGATGGTCATCCGGCCGCTTCGCCGGGTCGGCTTGTACGTGCCGGGCGGCAAGGCGGCGTATCCGTCGTCGGTGCTGATGAACGCGATTCCGGCCCAGGTTGCCGGCGTGCCGGAGATCGCGATGGTCACGCCGCCGGCCACGGGCGGGCGCGAAGGCATCGACCCGTACATTCTCGTCGCGGCCGCCGAAGCGGGCGTGACGGAGATTTACCGGGTCGGGGGCGCCCAGGCCGTGGCGGCGCTGGCTTACGGGACGGCGAGCATTCCCGCCGTCGACAAGATCTGCGGGCCCGGCAACATCTACGTGGCGCTGGCCAAACGCGCCGTGTTCGGCGCGGTGGACATCGACAGCATCGCGGGCCCGAGCGAGATCGCCGTGCTGGCCGACGACAGCGCCGATCCGCGGTTCGTGGCCGCGGATATGCTGTCGCAGGCGGAGCACGACGAGATGGCGTCGGCGATGCTGATCACGCCGTCGAAGGCGCTCGCCGCCGCGGTGGAGGCGGAGCTGGCGCGCCAAGTGGAGGCGCTGCCGCGGCGGGAGATCGCGCGCAAGTCGCTGGAGCAGTACGGGGCGATTTTGCTGGTGCGGGACTTGGAAGAAGGAACGGAGGTCGTGAACCGGCTGGCGCCGGAGCACCTGGAAGTGATGACGGCGGATCCGCTCGAGCTGCTCGGCCGGATCGAGAACGCGGGCGCCATTTTCCTCGGGCCTTACAGCTCGGAGCCGGTGGGCGATTACTACGCCGGGCCGAACCACATCCTTCCGACCAATGGGACCGCGCGGTTCTCGTCGCCGCTGAACGTGGACGATTTCGTGAAAAAATCCAGTTTGATCCGATACAGCAAGGAGGCTTTGCGGCGGGATTCAGCGGGCATTGCGACGCTGGCCCGGCACGAAGGTCTCGAAGGCCACGCGCGAGCGGTGGAAATCCGGTGGGAAGGCGGGGAACGGGAATGAGCGAAATGATGAACGGACGTGCGGCGGAGATCGCGCGGAAAACGGGGGAAACGGACATTACGCTGGCGTTCGGAGTGGACGGTTCGGGCGAGGTGGCGA
This sequence comes from Cohnella caldifontis, assembly GCF_029360585.1. Lineage (GTDB taxonomy): Bacteria > Bacillota > Bacilli > Paenibacillales > Paenibacillaceae > Cohnella > Cohnella caldifontis. The sequence continues at coordinate 12,282 of NZ_JAQZSJ010000011.1, forward strand.
TCGATACCGACGTTCCTTTCTTGAACCATATGCTCGATTTATTCGCCAAGCACGGCCAGTTTGATCTCAAGGTCGAGGCGCGCGGCGACGTTGACGTGGACGACCACCATACGGTGGAGGATATCGGCATCTGCCTCGGACAGGCGCTTCGGGAAGCGCTCGGCGACAAGAAGGGCATCAAGCGGTACGCCAGCGTGTTCGTGCCGATGGACGAGGCGCTGGGCCAGGTGATCATCGATATTAGCGGACGTCCGCATTTCGAGATGCGCGCGGATTTTCCGGCGGCGAACGTGGGCAGCTTCACGGTGGAGCTGGTGCACGAGTTCCTATGGAAGCTGGCGCTGGAAGCGCGCATTACGCTGCACGTGATCGTGCATTACGGCAAGAACACGCACCATATGATCGAAGCGGTGTTCAAGGCGCTCGGACGCGCATTGGACGAAGCGACGTTGATCGATCCCCGCGTGAAAGGCGTGCCTTCCACGAAGGGAGTGCTGTAAGATGATCGCGGTCATCGACTACGGCATGGGCAACCTGCACAGCGTCAGCAAAGCCGTAGAGCGGCTGGGCTATGAGGCAGCCGTCACGTCCGACCCGGCGGAGATCCTGGCGGCGGACGGGGCGATTCTGCCCGGCGTCGGCGCTTTCGGGGACGCGATGGCCAATCTTCGCGATACCGGGCTTGAGGTCGTCGTGAAGGAGTACGCCGCGTCCGGCAAGCCGCTGCTTGGCATTTGTTTGGGGATGCAGCTGTTGTTCACGGAGAGCGAAGAGCACGGACGGCATCAAGGGTTGAACCTGTTGCCCGGCCGGGTCGTGCGGTTCCAAGGGAAGTACAAGATCCCGCATATGGGCTGGAACGACCTGGAGTTCGTGGGCGAGAGCCCGCTGTTCCGGGACGTCAAGCCCGGGCACGTGTATTTCGTCCATTCGTTCCACGCGCTGCCGGACCGGAAGGAAGATCTGCTGGCGGTAACGGATTACCAACAGCCGGTCACGGCCATCGTCGGCCGCGGCTCGCTGTTCGGCATGCAGTTCCATCCGGAGAAAAGCGGCGAGCTCGGCCTCAAGTTGCTACAGCGCTTCCTGGAATTGACGGCTGTTCGGGTGGGCTGACCGCTCTGACGGGATGCGACGCAGACTGGCCGATGAAAGATAAGCCCGCGACACAGGCTTAATGGCTTCGGCGTAAGGTCGGGGAGTAGGATTAAGCCCGCCAGACAGGCTTTATGGCGTCGAGGCAAGGTCCTCGAGTCGGATTAAGTCGGTGAGACCGACTTAATGACGCCGAAGCCGGGTCCTTGAGAGGGTATAAGTCGGTGAGACCGACTTAACGGCGCCGAAGCCGGGTCCTTGAGAGGGATTAAGTCGGTGAGACCGACTTAAAGGCGCCGGAGCGAGTCGGTGAGTAGAATTAAGCCCACGAGACAGGCTTAACGGCGACGGCGCCAGGCTGGTGAGCCGGATTAAGCTTGCGTGGCAGGCGTAATGGCGTCGGAGCGGGGGCGGTGAGTAGGATTAAGCCCGCGAGACAGGCTTAACGGCGTCGACGCAGGGTCGGTGAGTAGGATTAAGCCCGCGAGACAGGCTTAACGGCGTCGACGCAGGGTCGGTGAGTAGGATTAAGCCCACGAGACAGGCTTAACGGCGACGGCGCCAGGCTGGTGAGCAGGATTAAGCTTGCGTGGCAGGCTTAATGGCGTCGGAGCGGGGTCGGTGAGTAGGATTAAGCCCACGAGACAGGCTTAACGGCGACGGCGCCAGGCTGGTGAGCAGGATTAAGCTTGCGTGGCAGGCTTAATGGCGTCGGAGCGGGGTCGGTGAGTAGGATTAAGCCCACGAGACAGGCTTAACGGCGACGGCGCCAGGCTGGTGAGCAGGATTAAGCTTGCGTGGCAGGCTTAATGGCGTCGGAGCGGGGTCGGTGAGTAGGATTAAGCCCGCGAGACAGGCTTAACGGCGTCGACGCAGGGTCGGTGAGTAGGATTAAGTCGGTAAGACCGACTTAATGACTCTGTGACTAAGCAGGGCAGACCCACATCGTCAGACGGGACTGGTTGATCCGTTCGTTCTAACGAACGGGTCGGATTCTACCGCAAATGGAAGTCCATGATTCCCGCGAGTCCAACCGGACCCGCGGTTCGGAGGTTTAGCGATCCATGTCCAAGTTCATCATTTACCCCGCCATCGACATCCGGGACGGCAAATGCGTGCGTCTCGTGCAGGGGGATTACAACCGCGAGACGGTCTATAACGAGGACCCGGTCTCCGTGGCCCGCGATTGGGAAGCCCAAGGCGGCCAGTGGATCCATCTCGTCGATCTCGACGGCGCCAAAGCGGGCCATCCGGTCAACGACGAGCTGATCGGGCGCATCGCGAAATCGGTGAACGTACCGGTCCAGGTCGGCGGCGGACTGCGGAAGGAAGAGGACGTCGAGCGCCTGGTCGGCCTGGGCGTTTCCCGCGTCATTCTCGGCACGGCGGCCATCGAGGACCGCGCTTTCGTATCCCGGGTGCTGGCGAAATACGGCTCGTCCGTCGCCATCGGCATCGACGCGCGCAACGGCTTCGTCGCGACCCGCGGCTGGCTGGAGACGTCCGAGGTCAAGGCGGAGGACCTGGCCGTCCAGCTGGCGGCCGAAGGCGCGCAAACGTTCATTTTCACCGACATTTCCCGCGACGGCATGATGGGCGGACCGAACGTGGATGCGATCGTCCGCCTGGCGCAAGTATCCGGCCGGACCGTCATCGCGTCCGGCGGAGTCAGCAAGCCGGAGGATTTGGACCGGCTCGCCGCCCATGCCGGAGACGGAGTCGGCGGCGCCATCGTCGGCAAGGCGCTGTATACCGGCAGCATCAACTTGGCCGAAGCGGTCCGCAAAACCGCGCAAAACTGACCCCTATCAGAAAACGGATTGTTGTGCTTCAAAGGACCCGATCCCGCCGCTGGACCTCCCGGAAACTCAAACCGAGGGAGGCGGGATTGAGCTCAAGCGTGACTGCAATATCGAATCGCATAACCCGCAACCCAACGCAAAGGAGAAAGCCGCATGCTCGCCAAAAGAATCATTCCTTGCCTGGACGTCAAGGACGGCCGCGTCGTCAAGGGAGTCAACTTCGTCAACCTGAGGGACGCCGGGGACCCGGTCGAGCTCGCCGCCCTGTACGATAAGGAAGGGGCCGACGAGCTGGTGTTTCTCGACATCTCGGCCTCCCATGAAGGCCGGGAAACGATGGTGGACGTCGTGCGGCGCACCGCCGAGGAAGTGTCGATCCCGTTCACGGTCGGGGGCGGCATCAAGTCGACGGAGGACATGAAGCGTCTGCTGCGCGCGGGTGCGGACAAAATCGGCATCAACACCGCGGCGATCCAGCGGCCGGACCTGATCACGGAGGGCTCGCGGATATTCGGAGCCCAGTGCATCGTCGTGGCGATCGACGCGAAGTTCAACCTCGAGTGGCAGGAATGGGAAGTGTACACCCACGGCGGCCGCAAGCCGACCGGCATCCGCGCTTTGGCATGGGCGCAGGAAGCCGAGCGCCGGGGCGCGGGCGAGCTGCTGCTCACGAGCATGGACGCGGACGGGACGAAGGACGGCTTCGACATGCCGCTGACCCGGGTGATCTCCGACAGCGTAGGCATCCCCGTCATCGCGTCCGGGGGAGCGGGATCGGCCAAGCATTTCGCCGAGATCCTGACGCTCGGGCACGCGGACGCCGCGCTTGCGGCCAGCATTTTCCACTATAAGGAAGTTACGATTCGCGAAGTGAAGGACGAGCTTCGCGGCGAAGGAGTGAACGTCAGATGAGCGACGCTGCCTGGATGGAGCAGATCAAATACGATGAGCAGGGCTTGGTGCCGGCCATCGTGCAGGACGCCGCCAGCAAAGAAGTGCTGATGCTGGCCTACATGAACCGGGAGTCCCTGGCCAAAACCCTCGAAACCCGGCAAACCTGGTTCTGGAGCCGTTCGCGCGGCGAACTGTGGAACAAGGGAGCGACCAGCGGCCATACGCAGGAGGTCGTGTCGCTGAAATACGACTGCGACGGGGATACGCTTCTCGTCGCCGTGAAGCAGAACGGTCCCGCCTGCCATACCGGCGCGTACAGCTGCTTCTATCGGGGAGAGACCGGTGAGAACGCCGGCCAAGCCCCGCAAGACCGTTTCGCTCCGCTCGCGAACCTCGAAACGACGATCGCCCAGCGCGACGCGGAACGCCCGGAAGGCTCCTACACGACCTACCTGTTCGAGAAAGGCCTGGACAAAATCCTCAAAAAGATCGGGGAAGAAACGGCCGAGGTCATCATCGCGGGGAAAAACCGGGATGCCAAAGAACTGCAGGCCGAAGCGGCCGACCTCATTTTCCACCTCATGGTTCTGCTTCGGGAGCAGCGCATTCCGCTGGACAACGTCATGGACGAGCTCGAATTCCGCCACCGCAAGCCGGTCAAGAAAGATTAGGTGATCCGGATGCGCGTCGACTACCACACCCACCACGCCCGCTGCGGCCATGCCGTCGGGGATCTCGAAGCCTATATCCAAAGCGCGATAACCAAAGGCATGGAACAGATCGGCCTGTCCGATCACATGCCTCTTCTTCATGTCGATCCCGCAACGTATTATCCCGAGATGGCCATGCCGATGGACGAACTTCCGCGTTACGTCGAGGAGTGCCTGAAACTCAAAGAGAAGTACAAAGGCCGGATTTCCGTGCGCGTGGGGCTCGAAGGCGACTACATCGAAGGTTGCGAGGACAAGATCGCCGAAATCGTCCGGGCTTACCCGTGGGACTACGTCATCGGATCGGTGCATTTTCTGGGGACGTGGGACATCACGGATTTCCGCCAGGTCCACAACTGGGAAGGGCGCAACCCACTCCAAGTGTACGAGCGTTATTACGACGCCGTGCGCAAGGCCGCGGCGACCGGCCTGTACGATTACCTCGGCCATATCGACGCGATCAAGCGCTTCGGGTACCGCCCGCAAGAGGACGTGACGGACCTCGAGGACAGCGCCCTGGAAGCCGTCGCGAAGCACGGGCTCGCGATCGAGCTGAACGCGGCGGGCATCCATGCGCCTTGCAAGGAGATGTATCCTTCCCTCCGGATGCTGAAGCGGGCCAAGGAGTTGGGCATTCCGGTCACGTACGGCTCGGATGCGCATCACCCCGACAAAGTCGGCCAAAAATCGGCCGATGCCAAGGCGCTGCTGCTCGAAGCCGGCTTTACCGAGATCGCGACGTTCGAAAATCGGCATAGGGGCAAGATCCCTGTGTGAATCTCGTCCGCCCTCATGTATAATGGAAGATGAGAAACAAGTCGGTTCTTGTCGCAGAATCCAATCTTTTGGAGGGGCACATGTACAGCAGCAGACTTCGCGTTTTCTCGGGATCTTCCAACGAGCCGCTTGCTCGGAAGATCGCCGAACAGCTGGGAATTCCGCTTGGGAAAATCAAGCTTTCCCGGTTCAAAAGCGGAGAGATCTACGTCCATTACGAAGAAACGATCCGCAATTGCGACGTATTCCTGATTCAGTCCTTATCCCATCCGATCAACGACTTTTTCGTAGAGCTGCTGATCATGATCGATGCCGCCAAGCGCGCATCCGCCCGCACCGTCAACGTCGTGCTTCCCTACTACGGTTACGCGCGCCAGGAGCGCAAAGCGGCGCCCCGGGAACCGATTTCCGCGAAAATGGTGGCGGACGTCCTGACGACCGTCGGGGCGCACCGGATCATTTCGATCGACCTCCACGCGCCCGCGATACAGGGCTTCTTCAATATCCCGGTCGACCATCTGACCGCGCTCGACCTGATCAGCGAGCACCTGATCTCCTTGAACCTGCCGAATCCGGTCGTCGTATCGCCCGACGCCGGCAGGGCCTCGACGGCGGAGAAGCTGGCGAACCAGCTGAACGCCCCTTTCGCCATCATGATCAAGAAACGGCCGAGCCACAACGAGTCCGTCATCACCCACGTGATCGGGGAAGTCGAAGGCTGCACCCCGATCATCATCGAGGACATGATCGACACCGGCACGACGATCGTGAACGTGGTCGAGAGCCTGAAGGAGCGCGGCGCCCAAGACGTCTACGTCTGCGCGACCCATCCGCTCTTCTCGGCGAACGCGCTGCAGAAGCTGGACCATCCGAGCATTCGCGAGGTGGTCGTCACCGACTCCATCTTGCTGCCGGAGGACCGTTCCTCCAGATTCCGCGTGCTTTCCGTCGCCCCGATGCTGTCGGAAGCGATCCGGATCATCATGGAAGGCGGTTCCATCAGCACGCTGTTCAAAACGAAAGGCGTATAAGACGTCCGCCTGACGCCTGACATTTCCCGACAACGTCCGATTCCGGCCCGTGCGCCAAACGGCATCCTTCTGCCGCCGCGCTCGGGCTTTTTGCGTTCCTCCATTTTCCCGCTATTGTTTAAAATAAAACTTAGATTATAATAATTATAAACTCGTCGGCCATTCGAAGTCCTCCCCGGACGCGTTTTTATTTTATGGTTGGCGGGTGCTGTGTTATAATCTTGGGTGATGAAGAGGGATGAAACATGGAGGCCTAACTTGAAGCTGTACGCGGGAACAACCGGGGAGGTGCCTTGCCGATGAGTCAGAGAAAACGCGCGGAGAGCAGCAAAAACCGTCGTCCCAAAGTGATCCCGATGCGCTTGGATGCCACATTCTTCTTCGAACGGGCCGTGCAGTCTCTGGATCGGTTTCATTACGACAAGGCGCTGAAGTACTTCCGCCGGGCTGTCGAATATGAGCCGGAAAATCCGGTCAACCATTGCAACATGGCGGGAATTTTGTCGGAAATGGGCCGCTACGAGGAATCCAACGTGATCCTGCGGTCGGTTCTGGACCAGATCGATCCGGCCATGACCGAATGTTACTATTATTTGGCCAACAACTACGCCAACATGGAATTGTACGAAGCCGCCGAGGAAGCGCTGGTCCGTTACTTGGAGAACGATCCGGACGGGCAGTTCCTGGAAGAGGCGGACGAACTTCTGGATCTGTTGGGGTACGAGCTGAACCGGCCCACCAAGATTTCGACCATCAAGTCGAAGGAGAACATGTTCGCCCACGACAAAGCCCGCGAGCTGCTCGAAGCCGGACATTTCGCCGAGGCGGTCAAAATCCTGGAAGAAATTATCCAACGCCAGCCGGACTTCCTGGCGGCGCGGAATAACTTGGGCTTGGCATACTATTACATGGGCCTGTTCGACAAGTCGGTCCAGACGATCACGGAAGTGCTGGACGCGGAGCCCGGCAACCTGCACGCGCTCTGCAACTTGGCGATTTTCTACCAGCATGCGGGACGGGAAATGTCGCTGCGCGCCTTGATGGAGAAGCTGCGCAAGACCGTGCCTTTCCATCCCGAACACGTATTCAAGCTCGCGACGACGCTCGGCATCGTCGGGGAACATCGCGAGGCCTACCGGCATTTCCGCCGGCTCCTGCACACCGGCGAGCTGGCGGGCGAGCCCAGCCTGCATCATTTCGCGGCCGTCGCCGCGGTAAATCTGGGCCGCCTGGACGAAGCCGAGCGTTATTGGAGGCAAGCCATTCGGTTAGACCCGGATTCCGAGGTGCCGGCCTACTACCTGAAGAAGCTGGACAAAATCCGCGTCGGCGAAGATAAACCGCCGGTGCATTATCATTATCACCTGCCTTTCGAGGAGCAGTTCAAACGCTGGGAGTCGAATCCAGGACTCGTCTCGGAGGCGCTGAAGCAGGATCCGCTGATCCGTTCCTCGTTCTTCTGGGCGCTGCGCCACGGCGACCGCCGCACGAAAGTGCAGGTGATCCAGGCGCTCGGACTGGTCGCCGACCAGGAAGTGATCGAGGCGCTCAAGGCTTTCCTGGTGGACCCGGGGGAAGAGGACGAGCTCAAGCGCGTCGCCGTGCTGGTGCTGCGCTCGATCGGCGTGCAGGATTCGCTGATCGTCACGTTCAGCGGGCGCACGCTGACGCTCGAGGCCCGGCGCAAGTCGGCGAAGCTGCCCGTATGGGACAGCGCTTGGCAGGCGGTGCTGGAAAAGGCGCTCGAACAGATGTCGAGCCGCTACGACGTCGTCCAGCAGCACGACATGATGACGCTATGGGTCGACTATCTGTCCCGGGTGTACCCGGACGTCCCCAAGCTGCACAAAGCCGCGGGATGGGCGGCCGCCCTCGAATACTGGACGGCGAAGATGCACCGCAGGACCGTGACCTACGCCGATCTCGTCAGCCGGTACGGCGTGTCCCAGGCCAGCATCAGCCGTTACGCCAACCGGATCGACGAAGCCTGCGGCATCCGCGAGAAACTGGATTTGACGACGCCCGCGTTCAAGGAGCATCCGTAGCGGGAATGCTCCTTGCGGGACAAGGATATAGAGAAAATCGGAGGAGGAAGAAACCATGTACAAAACCATCGTAATCGGAACGGGCCCTGCCGGCTTGACGGCGGCCATTTATCTGGCGCGCGCCAACCTGAATCCGCTGGTCATCGAAGGCCCGGAACCGGGCGGACAGCTGACCACCACGACCGAGGTCGAAAATTTCCCCGGCTTCCCGGAAGGCATCATGGGGCCGGAGCTCATGGCGAATATGCGCAAGCAGGCGGAGCGCTTCGGGGCGGAATTCCGCACCGGATGGATCAACTCCGTGGACACGTCCAAGCGGCCGTTCACATTGTCCCTGGAAGGCGGAGAAACGCTGCAAGCGGAGACGCTGATCATCTCCACCGGGGCTTCCGCCAAATATCTGGGCATCCCGGGCGAGCGCGACAACGTCGGACGCGGCGTCAGCACCTGCGCGACTTGCGACGGCTTCTTCTTCCGCGGCAAGAAAATCATCGTGGTCGGCGGCGGGGATTCGGCGATGGAGGAAGCGAACTTCCTGACCCGTTTCGCTTCGGAGGTCGTGCTGGTGCACCGGCGCGCCGAGCTGCGGGCTTCCAAGATCATGCAGGACCGCGCCCGCGAAAATCCGAAAATCACTTGGATGCTGAACCGTACGCCGTTGGAAGTCCATGCGACCGGCATGGGCGTGACGGGGCTGAAAGTGCTCAACAACGAGACCGGGAAAGAGGAAGTCATCGAGACCCAAGGCTTGTTCGTGGCGATCGGCCATACGCCGAACACCAAGTTCCTGGGCGGCCAGATCGAGACCGACGAGATCGGCTACATCAAAGTCAAACCCGGTACGAGCGAGACGAACGTTCCCGGCATCTTCGCCTGCGGGGACGTGCAGGATAACCGTTACCGCCAGGCCATCACGGCTGCGGGCAGCGGCTGCATGGCGGCGCTCGATTGCGAGAAATTCCTGGAAGGTTCGGCGGTTCACGACTGGTCGGCGACCCTCTCCTGATTGCGCGATTTCAAAACAAAGGAGACCGGAGAAACCTCCGGTTTCCTTTGTTTTACCGGGCTTCCGCGGATCGGCATTCGATCTTGACCGCTGGGGTCCGTTGCCTTATAGTGAGTACAGTAGCTTTAAGACGGCAGGGCGTCCTGCGACTTTGAACATTGAGGTGTGCCTGGAAATGTCGGATCACATTCACGTAGGCGTGGATATCGGCGGAACCGCGATCAAAGTAGGCATCTGCAACGGGAACGGCGATCTTCTGCAAACCTATGAAGGGCCTACCGAAGCCGATCAAGGAACGGAACGGGTCCTGGACAACATCGCGAAGTACGCGCGGCATATCGTGGAGGAATCCGCTGCTTCCTGGGACCGGGTGGCGGGCATCGGCATCGGCATCGCCGGATTCGTCGATTTCGACCGGGGGTTCATCCATTCTTCGGCTAATCTTCCGCTGCTTCGCAACGTTCCGCTGAAGGACCATTTGGAAGCGGCATTGAGTAAAAAAGTACGCGTCAACAACGATGCCAACGTGGCCGCGCTCGGCGAAGCATGGGGCGGAGCGGGCCGCGGGGTGTCCAGCGTCGTCTGCTATACGCTGGGTACCGGCGTAGGCGGCGGCATCGTCGTGAACGGTCGCTTGATCGAAGGCGCCACCGGCATGGCCGGGGAAGTCGGGCATATGTCGATCGTGCCCGATCTGGAGGCGATCCAGTGCGGCTGCGGCAAAATGGGCTGCCTGGAGACGGTCTCCTCGGCGACGGGGATTATCCGGATGGCGAAAGACGCGGTAGACCGAGGGGATCGGACTTCCCTGTCGGTCCTCGAGCAGCTGACGGCCAAAGACGTCATCGACGCCGCGAAGAACGGGGATGAGGTCGCCCAGCGGATCGTGTCCCGCGCGGCCCACTACCTAGGGAAATCCATGGCGCTCGTTTCCGTCATCGTGAACCCGAAGCGGTTCATTATCGGCGGAGGCGTGAGCAAAGCCGGCGAGTTCCTGTTCTCGCAAATCCGCGAGGCGTTCCAGAAGTGCGCGCTGGAGAGGGCGCAGGACGGCGTCGACATCGTGGCGGCCGAGCTCGGCAACAACGCGGGCGTCGTCGGCGCCGCCGGCTTGACGCTTCAGGACTAATGGATTCGCAAGCGGCGCCTGCTCCGACGCGAAACGTTCGCGCCGCGCAGGCGTCCTGTCATTTTCGGAAGGGGGAGCGGGGATGGAAGGACACGGATCGACGCCGACGCTGGTGATCATCACCGGGATGTCCGGAGCGGGCAAGACGATCGCGGTGCAAAGCTTGGAAGACTTGGGCTTCTTCTGCGTGGATAACTTGCCGCCGGTGCTCATTCCGAAGTTCGCGGAGCTGATCGAGCAGTCCCAGGGGCGGATCGCCAAAGTCGCGCTCGTGATCGACCTTAGGGGCCGCGAGTTCTTTACCGCCTTATCCGAGTCGCTCGGGTATCTGAAGGAGCATTACACCGTCCATTACGAAATCCTGTTCTTGGACGCGACCGATTCGGTGCTTGTTCAGCGTTACAAGGAAAGCCGGCGCCGCCATCCGCTCGCGCCCGAGGGGATGCCGCTGGAAGGCATCCAGAATGAACGGAAGCTGCTGGAGGACCTGAAGGGATGGGCCACCCAAGTGATCGATACCAGCAGCCTGAAACCGGCCCAACTGAAGGAGAAAATCGTCTCCCGGTTCACGAATCTGGACCGGAGCGCGCTCTCCATCAACGTGACGTCCTTCGGGTTCAAGTACGGGGTCCCGATCGACGCCGATCTCATTTTCGACGTCCGGTTTCTTCCCAACCCGCACTACGTCGAGCAACTGCGGCCTCGCACCGGGCAAGAGCCGGAAGTATACGATTACGTCATGAAGTGGTCGGAGACGCAGGTGTTCCTGCAGAAGCTGCTGGATATGCTGCAGTTCCTCATTCCGCAGTACCACAAGGAAGGCAAGAGCCAGGTAGTGATCGGAATCGGCTGCACCGGCGGCAAGCACCGTTCCGTGGCGATCGCGGAATACTTGGGCAAAATGCTGGCGGTCGGCGAGACGGAGACGGTGAGGGTTCACCATCGCGACGCCGAGCGCGAGCGGGAAGGCAGGTGACCGAATGGATGCGAGTTTGAAGCCGCGCAAACCCCGGATCGTCGTGATCGGCGGGGGCACGGGCTTGTCCGTCATGCTTCGCGGCCTCAAAATGAAGCCGATGGACATTACGGCGGTCGTCACGGTCGCGGACGACGGCGGAAGCTCGGGCATCCTGCGGGAAGAGCTGCAAATCCCGCCGCCCGGCGACATCCGCAGCGTGCTGACCGCGCTGTCCGACACCGAGCCGCTGCTGTACGAAGTGCTCAAGTACCGCTTCAACAACGGGTCGGTCTTGGCGGGCCACAGTCTGGGCAACCTGATATTGGCCGCCTTGACCGACATTACCGGGGATTTCGTCACCGGGATTACGGAACTAAGCCGGGTGCTTGCCGTACGGGGGCGGGTGCTCCCGGCGGCGAACCAGGCGATCGTCCTGAAAGCCGAGATGGCCGACGGCTCCATCGTCGTCGGAGAATCTTCGATCCCGAAGGCCGGCCAGTCCATCCGGCGGGTCTTCATCGAACCCGCCGAGGTCGAGCCGCTGCCGGAAGCCGTGGAGGCGATCCGCGAGGCGGACGCCATACTGATCGGACCCGGCAGCCTGTACACCAGCATCATTCCGAACTTGATCGTGCCCAAGCTGGCGGAGGCGATCGTAGCCTCGAACGCCGTGAAAATTTTCGTGTGCAACGTGATGACCCAGCCCGGAGAGACAGACAATTATGCGGTGTCCGACCATTTGGACGCCATTCATGCGCATATCGGCCATCATTTATTCGATTATGTCATCGTGAACGACGGCGAGATCCCTCCTCAAGTCCAAAGCCTCTATGCCGAGCAGGGCGCCCATGCGGTCCATCTGGACTTAGAGGAGGTCACCCGCCGGGGGTACAAGGTCATCGCTGACCGGCTCGTGCTGTTCCGAACTTATTTGCGCCATGACGCCGCGAAGCTTAGCGATCACATTTACCAGCTCGTGGACAATTGGATGCTGCGAAAGGAGTAAGTCCGATGTCTTTTGCGGCCCAGACCAAAAAAGAATTGACGCTCGTGGAAACCGAATCCTGCTGCGAGAAAGCGGAGCTGTCCGCGCTCATCCGGATGAACGGCACGGTTTCCTTGACGAACAAGCGGATCGTGCTGGACATCTCCACCGAGAACGCCGCGATCGCCAGGCGGATGTACACGCTGCTCAAGCGGCATTTTTCCGTTCCGACGGAATTGCTTGTCCGCAAGAAAATGCGCCTGAAGAAGAACAACGTCTACATGGTGCGGGTGCCCGGCGGGGTGGAGGAGCTGCTCAGAGAGCTGGCGATCACGACGGAAGGATTCCAGTTCCACCCGAGCATCGACAAGGAATTGATCAAGAAGCCTTGCTGCAAACGGGCTTATTTGCGCGGGGCGTTCCTGGCCGGAGGCTCGGTGAACAATCCGGAGGGCTCGTCCTACCACCTGGAAATCGCCTCGATGTACGAAGAGCACTGCCGCGCGCTCGTCGAGCTGGCGAACAAGTTCCATCTGAACGCCCGGTTCATCGAACGCAAGAAAGGTTTTATTCTGTACATCAAGGAAGGCGAGAAAATCATCGAGTTCCTGAACATCATCGGGGCCCATCAAGCGCTGTTCAAGTTCGAGGACGTCCGCATCATGCGGGACATGCGCAATTCCGTGAACCGGATCGTCAATTGCGAGACCGCCAACCTCAACAAGACGATCGGCGCCGCGGTTCGCCAGATCGACAACATCAAGCTGCTGGAGAAAGAAGTCGGGCTTGAGAATCTGCCGGAGAAGCTTCGCGAGGTGGCGGAAATCCGCCTGAAGCATCCGGATATCAACCTCAAGGAAGTCGGCGCCATGCTGAAGGGGCAGGTCAGCAAATCGGGCGTCAACCACCGGCTGCGCAAATTGGACGAATGGGCGGAAAAAATCCGGAACGGCGGGGCATAAGCGTATGGCGCTTTTGTTCCCATCAATGTTATAATAAGGTGTGAAACCATGAACGTACGTAGTGGGAGTGCCGAATTCAGATAGGGGGTAGCCGTTCCAATGACGAGACAGCCGGTGGTTGTTCGGCTCAAAACGGGGCTTCACGCCAGACCGGCGGCGCTTTTTGTGCAGGAAGCCAATAAATTCTCCTCCGACGTCTTTGTCGAGAAGGACGATAAGAAAGTGAACGCCAAAAGCATTATGGGAATTATGAGCCTCGCCATCAGTTCGGGCACGGAGGTCTCCATTAGTGCGGAAGGTTCCGACGCAGAGCAAGCTGTAACCGCTTTAGTTCAGCTGGTCAGCAAAGAGGAACTGGAAAACCAATAATCCCGGCAACTGCGCTCAAAGCTCCCGTTGGGGGCTTTTTGCATTTTTTCGGGAACTTGGGGTTAGGCTGTAACCTTTTATGTCCATCCTGCGTCCATAGGGGAAATGGAAGGAAAGGGGATTGCAGGAAGATGAAGCACAAAGGGTGGAAGCTGACGGCGCTGGCCGTCGCGGCGGTGCTGGTCGGTTGGCTGGGGTTCGCCCAGAGCGGGGCCGGCGTCGCGAAAGCCGAAACGGGGGCGGTCCAGACGGGGACGGCGCTGAATACGATCACGGTGAATGCCGGCGGTTCGGTGAAGGTGGACCCGGATATCGCGTACGTGAACGCGGCCGTAGAGACCAAAGGTTCCGCCGCCGGGGAGGCGCAGAAGGCGAACGCGGAGAAGTTCGCGGCCGTGGAGAAAGTGCTTTACGAGCAGTTCGGCCTCGGCAAGCAGGACGTGCAGACGACCGGGTTCTACGTGCAGCCGGAGTACAATTATACCGAAAAGGACGGACGTAAGCTGACGGGCTACACGGCGGTTCATTCCGTGAGGATCGGCTACCGCAAACTGACGGAGATCGGCAAGCTGCTGGATGCCCTGTCCGCAGCCGGCGCCAATCGGATGGACGGCGTTCAGTTCGGGACGGAGAAGTCCGACCAATATGAGCGGGATGCGTTGAAGAAAGCGATGGCGAACGCGGAGGCCAAGGCGAACGTGCTGGCGGCTTCGGCCAACCGGCAGGTGAAGGGCGTAATCAACATCGTGCAGGGTGCTTCCGCCGCGCCTCCGGTCTTGTTCATGAACGAAGCGCAAGCGAAGACGATGGACATGGCGGGAGCCTCGTCCGCGCCGACTTCGGTGCAGACGGGCCAGATCGAAATCAGCGCCAGCGTCACCGTTCAGTATCAGATGTAAACGGAAGACGAGCAAAAGGACGGTTCCCCGATCCGCGGAAGAGCGGATGACGGGGACCGTCCTTTTTGCAGATGAATGCAGAAAGAGCAAAAACGCCGGCTCCGGACGGGAGCGGCGCAGAGAAAGCGTTATCCTTCGTTGCCGATGATCAAGCTTCCTGAAAGTGCTCGAGGTGGCGCATGGCAATGGCTTCTTCAAGCAGTTCAATGAATTCGCTCGAGAGATTCATTTTTTTGGCTTCGCGGTAAACTTCGAGCAGATGCTCGTCTTGCAGAGGGCGAAGCAAGGATGCTTTATCGCTTAAACGGCGGGCCGCCATCAGCTGGACGGACGCGTCGTTGGACGACGAAGACTGGACTTGCTCGGCGAGCGGCTTGAACCACTGCGGGTAGGTGCGTTGACTCATGGCGGAGATCCTCCCATACGATCGTTCCTAGGAGAGAACAAGAACTGGAGGTTAATGGTTCAACCTCTCTAGTAAGAATATCACGGATCGTTCGGCTGGTAGAGGGGGGATTCAAAGATTTGAATTCTTCTTGACAGCATGATAATTGTATGTTATCGGAGTGTAAAAATGAGGCCGTACGCCGGCTTTGAGCGCCTGCGTACGGCCTTTTTTACGTCGCGGTTGGGCGGAGGGCTTAGATTTTCTCGATGACTTTATCGATCAATCCGTATTCTCTCGCCGTCTCGGCTTCCATGAAGTTGTCGCGGTCCGTGTCTCTCTCGATTCGCTCGAGCGGCTGCCCCGTCCGATCGGAGAGAATACGGTTCAGCTTATCGCGCAGCTTCAGGATGCGGCGGGCGCGGATCTCGATGTCGCTGGCCTGCCCTTCCGCGCCTCCGAGAGGCTGGTGGATCATGACTTCGCTGTTGGGCAGCGCATATCGCTTGCCCTTGGCGCCTGCCGCCAGCAGGAACGCGCCCATCGATGCGGCCATGCCTACGCAGATCGTGGACACGTCGGGTTTGATGAACTGCATCGTATCGTAAATCGCCATGCCGGAGGTGATCGATCCGCCCGGGCTGTTGATGTACAGGCTGATGTCCTTCTCCGGGTCTTCGGCGGCCAAGAACAGCATCTGGGCAATGATGGAGTTGGCGACGACGTCGTTCACCGGGGTGCCGAGGAAGATGATGCGGTCCTTCAGCAGACGGGAATAGATGTCGTAGGCCCGCTCGCCGCGGTTGCTTTGTTCGACGACCATAGGAATAAAGCTCATGTTCAAGTCCCTCCTTCAAGGAAATGGTTCGCTTGGTTCCTCCATAATATCCAATTGCCGATCAAAAGTCAAAGTTGGTCAAATTAATCTGGGGAACCGTACTTCGGCGTTGGCGGGGGAACCGGACGTAGAGAAATGCCGTTGCGTTTTGTGCGTCGAAGCGGCTGAAATCGTGTGGGTATGCATAATTCTTTTCCTATTGCGAACTTTAAGAAAAATTTGTGGAATTGAGGTTCAACGATGAGAACCATTCAGGCTCCTAATCAACCGGTCCCCGCGCCGAATATTCACCCGAAGCCGAATGCCAAGGAAAAATTGACCTCCGCCGAGCAGGCCAAACTTTGGACGACGTACGTGGGCAACTCGATGGCCGTTCGCGTGCTGAGCTATTTCCTGCAACACGTCGACGACCAGGACATCAAGCACGTTTTGGAAAACGCATACTCCATTTCCGAGCAAATCGTGGAGATCATCAGAACGGTCTTTACGCAAGAGAATCTTCCCGTCCCGTTTGGGTTCACCGAGGACGACGTGAACATCGGAGCCGAGCGGTTGTTCACGGATGAATTTTATCTCCCCTATTTAAAGTACACCGGCAAAGCGGGCATCAGCATTTACGGAATCGCGGTACCGCTCATGACCAGGCCGGATATCCGCGAATTTTTCACGCAAACGCTCGATTCCACCGTGAAATTGATGAATCGGATCAACCAACTTCTTGAGATCAAAGGATTGGCGGCCAAACCTCCGTACATCCCCTATCGCGACAAAAACGACTTTATCCGCAAGCAAAATTATTTGAACGGGTTCTTTGGGGACGTTAGGCCGCTGCACGGTTTGGAAATCACCCACTTGTTCGAGAACGTCGAAAACAACGCGACAAGCAAAGCGGTGCTGATCGGTTTCAGCCAAGTCGCCCAGTTGGAGAAGGTAAAGTCCTATTTCCTGAGGGGCGAAGAAATCGCCGCGAAACATTACGATTTCTTCAGCAAGGCGCTCGAGAAAGAGGATTTGCCCGCGCCGCCGTTACTCGACTCCTACGTAACGACTTCGACCTCCCCTCCGTTTTCCGATAAGCTGATGATGAGCCATAAGCTGGACATGTACTCCATGCGGGTGAGAGCTTACGGCAACGCATTAGCGTTCACGACCCGGCACGACTTGAGTCTGAAATACGGACGGCTGCTGCTGGAAGTAGGCAATTACGTGGAGGACGGGGCGAATATTTTGATCTCCCACGGCTGGATCGAAGAACCGCCCCAAGCCGTTGACCGGCAGGCGCTGGCCGCGGAATCGAAAGAGCGCTGAGGAATAACGGACTTCAGAAGATCGCCCGTGATCCCGCCTTGATGACGTAGCGGGGCCGGCGATCTTCTTTTATGAACTCGCCCGAGAACGGCCGCAATAAAAAAACCGCCCGTATAGAACGGACGGTTGTGCTCAATGCTGTTATTTGGCGCGCCCGTAGGGAATCGAACCCCAATCTCAGGCTCCGGAGGCCTGCGTCATATCCGTTGGACCACGGGCGCACATTACGATATTCGAACAGCAAAAGTTATTATAGGCGATGGCGAACGAAAAAGCAAGCAGCAGAAAGTGGGAAATTCGTTCGAGCTGTCGAGGCTGTCGGAACTTGCAAGTTTCTGAACAATTCGTTACAATATCGGTGGGACCAAAAAAGAACATGCGGGACATTTTACGTCCAGCAATTCGCATTCATCCCGAAACCATCCGAAACGGGGGGACGCCGGCACCGAATGCGAAACCTTCTCGAAATCCAGAAAAAGCTCGTGCCGGACATGATGGAGATTTTGCAGAAACGCTACGACATTCTGCACCGGATCTCCACGTCGGGCAAAATCGGCCGGCGCTCCTTGGCGGCGGAAGTGGACCTGACCGAGCGGGTGCTTCGGTCCGAACTGGAGACCCTGCGCGCGCAAGGACTCCTGAGCATCGGGACGGACGGAATGGCGCTCAGCGAGGCGGGCAAGCGGCTGCTGGAAGACATGAAGCCGCTGGTGAAAGAACTGTTCGGCTTGTCCGAACTGGAGGAACGGTTGCAGGCCGCCTTCGGACTGAAGCGCGTCGTGATCGTTCCGGGCGACTCCGACGAGTCCGACCACGTGAAATGGGAGCTTGGCCGCGCAGGCGCGCACGTCTTGCGGGACAGCATGTCTCCCGGCGACGTCGTGGCCGTGATGGGCGGATCGACGATGTTCCGCATGGCCGCCCAATTCTCCATGCCGACCGCCCAGCGGGACAACTGGTTCGTCCCCGCGCGCGGAGGCCTGGGGGAAAGCGTGGATTACCAGGCGAACACGATCGCATCCGAGCTCGCCAAGCGGACCGGCGCCAGGTACCGGATGCTCCACGTGCCGGACCATTTGAGCGAAGAGGCCTACCAGTCGATCATGCAGGAGCCCGGCGTCCGGGAAGTCGTGGACATGATCCGCGGCGCCCGCATCGTGGTACACGGCATCGGTGACGCCATGACCATGGCGCGCAGGCGCAAGCTGGTTCCCGAAACGATGGAGGAAATCCGGAAGGATGGGGCGCTCGCGGAGGCTTTCGGCTATTATTTCGACCGGGACGGCAAAGTCGTCCATCGCATGGCGACGGCCGGCCTCCGGCTGGAAGACATCGAAGCGGCCGGCGTCGTGATCGGCATCGCCGGCGGGCGAAGCAAGGGAGAGGCGATCGCTTCGGTTCTGCGCTTCGGCCATGACGATATTCTGGTCACGGACGAGGCGGGGGCGCTCGAAGCGCTGCGCCATCATTGAAGCATGTGGTCTGGACGCGATTTCGCGTCTGACATAGATCAAAAAGAAACCATTCCTAAGGAGGACCTTACCATGGTGAAAGTAGGCATTAACGGATTTGGCCGGATCGGCCGCAACGTGTTTCGCGCAGCCCTGAACAACCCGAACGTGGAAATCGTCGCCGTCAACGATCTGACCGACGTCAGCACGCTGGCCCATTTGCTGAGATACGACTCCACGCACGGCCGTCTGAACGCGAAAGTGGAAGTCGCGGAAGGCGCCCTGATCGTGAACGGCAAAACGATCAAGGTGTTCGCGGAGCGCGATCCCGGCAACCTGCCTTGGGCATCCGTCGGCGCTGAAATCGTCGTGGAATCGACGGGGATTTTCACCGCGAAGGAGAAAGCCGAGCTTCACCTGAAAGGCGGAGCGAAGAAAGTCATCATCTCCGCTCCGGCTACGAACGAAGACATCACCATCGTCCTCGGCGTTAACGAAGACAAGTACGATCCGGCTCAACACACGATCATTTCCAACGCGTCCTGCACGACGAACTGCTTGGCGCCGTTCACGAAAGTCCTGCACGAGAAATTCGGCATCGTCAAAGGCATGATGACGACGATCCACTCCTATACGAACGACCAGCAAGTGCTCGACCTGCAGCATAAAGACCTGCGCCGCGCGCGCGCCGCAGCCGAGAACATCATTCCGTCCACGACGGGCGCAGCGAAAGCCGTCTCCCTCGTGCTGCCGGAGCTGAAAGGCAAGCTGAACGGCATGTCCTTCCGCGTTCCGAGCCCGAACGTATCCGTTACGGACCTCGTCGCCGAGCTGAAAGTGAACGTGACGGTCGACGAAGTCAACGCCGCGCTGAAAGCCGCTGCAGAAGGCCCGCTGAAAGGCATCATGAACTACTCCGACGAGCCGCTCGTTTCCCGCGACTACAACGGCGACCCGGCTTCCTCCACGATCGACGCGCTGTCCACGATGGTCGTCGAAGGCAACATGGTGAAAGTCGTTTCCTGGTACGACAACGAGTGGGGCTACTCCAACCGCGTGGTTGACTTGGCAGCCTACATCGCGTCCAAAGGGCTGTAAGTTTAAGGGGTTCCTTTACAACCCGCTTTTTCGCCAACCCCCCTAAATCCCCCCTTCCCCGGAAGGGGGGACCCCGAGGCGCTGCGCCCTCTGGACACCCGCATGACGTCCGAGGCGCGCGCGAGGTACATAGGTGGAGGGAGAGAGTTGGGAACGCCCGAGGTGCGTGTGAAACATGGAAATCTGTGTATGCTAGATAGCAAACGTCCCGGATTGCGCCGCAATGCCGGGACACGTTGTGCCTGAGGGCTGGGTAGGGCTGACGAACCGGATGCCTTGCGGCATCCAGCTTCGTGCCTAAAGGCCGAAAAGTTGAGGGTTGGACGCCTGTCGGCGTCCTGCTCCTGACCGTAAAGGCTAAATGCAGTTTGGAGGAGGCATTCCAATGAACAAGAAAAGCGTTCGGGACGTTGACGTCGCGGGCAAGAAAGTGTTCGTGCGCGTCGACTTCAACGTGCCGCTGGAGAACGGGGCCATCACGGACGACACCCGGATCCGCGAGACGCTGCCGACGATCCGCTATTTGATCGAGAAAGGCGCGAAAGTCATTCTCGCCAGCCATCTGGGCCGCCCGAAGGGCGAGGTCGTGGAAGAGATGCGCCTGACGCCGGTTGCCGCGCGTCTGTCGGAGCTGCTCGGCAAGCCGGTCGTCAAGGCCGACGAAGCGATCGGCGACGGCGTGAAAGCGAAAGTCGCCGCGCTCGCGGGCGGGGACGTATTGTTGCTTGAGAACGTGCGGTTCTATCCGGGCGAAGAGAAGAACGATCCGGAGCTCGCCAAGGCGTTCGCGGAGCTGGCCGACCTGTACGTGAACGACGCGTTCGGCGCCGCTCACCGTGCCCATGCTTCCACCGAAGGCATCGCCCACTACCTGCCGGCCGTATCCGGTCTGCTGATGGAGAAGGAGCTGGACGTTCTCGGCAAAGCCCTGAACAATCCGGAGCGCCCGTTCACGGCGATCGTCGGCGGCTCGAAGGTGAAGGACAAGATCGACGTCATCAACAAAATGATCGAGATTGCGGACAACATCATCATCGGCGGCGGCATTTCCTATACCTTCTTCAAATCGCAGGGCTATGAAATCGGCCTCTCCCTCTGCGACGACTCCAAGCTGGAGACGGTGAAGGAGTTCGTCGAGAAGGCGAAGAAGCTGGGCAAAAAGCTGTATCTGCCGGTCGACATCGTCGTCTCCGAAAGCTTCAAGGAAGCGGTCAACATGGAAATCGTCGGCATTGACGGCATCCCTTCGAACAAAGAAGGCGTCGACATCGGGCCGAAAACCCGCGAAATCTACGCCGACGTCGTCAAAAACTCCAAGCTGGTCGTCTGGAACGGACCGATGGGCGTGTTCGAGGTGGATGCTTTCTCGAACGGTACCCGCGCGGTCGCGCAGGCTTGCGCCGAGACTTCCGCTTACACCGTCATCGGCGGCGGGGACTCCGCGGCCGCGGCCGAGAAGTTCAAGCTGGCCGACAAGATGGACCATATCTCCACCGGCGGCGGCGCGTCGCTCGAGTTCATGGAAGGCAAAGCCCTTCCCGGCGTCGTGGCGCTGAACGATAAGTAAGAATACGAAAGCGGGTGTGACCATGAGCAGAACCCCGATCATCGCGGGCAACTGGAAAATGTTCAAGACGGCTTCCGAAGCGGTCCGGTTCGTGAACGAAGTGAAAGGCAAAGCGGAAGTGGAAGGCGTGCAAAGCGTGATCTGCGCTCCGTTCACCGCGCTGCCGGCGCTCGTGGAAGCCGTGAAGGGCACGTCCCTCAAGGTGGGCGCGCAGAACCTCCATTTCGAGGATAACGGCGCTTTTACGGGTGAAATCAGCGGCATCATGCTGGACGATCTCGGCGTCGATTTCGTCATCATCGGGCACTCCGAGCGTCGGCAATATTTCGCCGAGACCGACGAGACCGTCAGCAAGAAAGTGCATGCGGCGTTCCGCCATCACCTGATCCCGATCGTCTGCGTGGGCGAGAAGCTGGAAGAGCGCGAAGCGGGCCAGACGAAAGACGTCGTCCGCGTGCAGACCGAAGCGGCGTTCCAAGGATTGGCCGCGTCGGAAGCCGCGCAAGTGGTCGTCGCTTACGAACCGATCTGGGCGATCGGCACGGGCAAATCCTCCACGGCGGACGACGCGAACGAAGTCATCGGCTACATCCGCAGCGTAATCCGCGACCTGTTCGACGCTTCGACGGCCGACCAAGTCCGGATCCAGTACGGCGGCAGCGTGAAGCCGAACAACATCCGCGAATACATGCAGCAGCCGGAAATCGACGGCGCGCTCGTCGGAGGCGCCAGCCTGGAGCCGGCATCCTACGTCGCGCTTGTCGAGGGGGCGAAGTAAGATGGCAGCTCCGAAACCGGTCGCACTGATCATCCTCGACGGATTCGGTTTGCGCGAAGAAACGAAAGGCAATGCGGTCGCCCAAGCGAAGAAGCCCAATTTCGACCGTTATTGGGCAACCTACCCCCATACGCGGCTGACGGCTTGCGGCGAGGCGGTCGGGCTGCCGGAGGGCCAAATGGGCAACTCCGAGGTCGGTCACCTGAACATCGGAGCCGGCCGGATCGTGTACCAGGACTTGACCCGGATCACGAAATCGATCCGCGACGAAGATTTTTTCAGCAATGAGACGCTGCTCGGCGCGGTCCGCCATGCGAAGACGAACGGAAAGAAGCTGCATCTGTACGGCTTGCTGTCCGACGGCGGCGTGCACAGCCACATCGCGCACTTGTACGCTCTCCTTGAGCTGGCCAAGCGCGAAGGCCTGCAGGAAGTGTTCGTTCACGCGTTCCTGGACGGCCGCGACGTCGCGCCGGACAGCGCGGTCGGTTACCTGCAGGAGCTTCAGGCCAAAATCGCGGAGCTCGGCGTAGGCAAAATCGCGACGGTGCAAGGCCGTTACTACGCGATGGACCGCGACAAGCGCTGGGAGCGCACGGAGAAGTCCTACCGGGCGATGGTGTACGGCGAAGGCCCGGCTTATACCGATCCGATCCAAGCCGTTAAAGAATCGTACGAGAAGTCGGTCATGGACGAGTTCGTCATGCCGACGGTCATCGTGGACGGTTCCGGCCAACCGGTCGGCTTGGTGGAATCGGAAGACGCGGTCATTTTCTTCAACTTCCGTCCCGACCGGGCGATCCAGCTCTCGAACGTATTCACGAACGAAGATTTCCGCGGATTCGACCGGGGAGACAAATTCCCGAAAAATCTGTACTTCGTCTGCATGACGCTGTTTGCGGAGTCCGTCGGGGGTTATGTCGCCTACAAGCCGAAGGAGCTCGACAACACGTTCGGCGAAGTGCTGGTGCAGCAGCATAAGAAACAGCTCCGCATCGCCGAAACCGAGAAATACCCGCACGTTACGTTCTTCTTCAGCGGCGGGCGCGACATCCAGCTGGAAGGCGAGACGCGGATCCTGATCAACTCGCCGAAAGTCGCCACCTACGACCTGAAGCCGGAAATGAGCGCCTACGAAGTGGCGGAAGCCGCCGTGAAGGAAATCGAGGCGGAGCGCCACGACGCCATCATCCTGAACTTCGCCAACCCGGACATGGTCGGCCACTCCGGCATGCTGGAGCCGACGATCAAGGCGGTCGAAGCGACGGACGAGTGCCTGGGCAAAGTCGTCGACGCGATCCTGGCCAAAGGCGGCGTCGCCGTCATCATCGCCGACCACGGGAACGCCGACATGGTCATCGACGAGCAAGGACGGCCTTTCACGGCGCATACGACGAACCCGGTGCCGTGCATCGTCACGAAGCCAGGCGTCACCCTGCGGGACGGCGGCATCCTGGCCGACGTGTCCCCGACGCTGCTTGCGCTTATGCAACTGGAACAACCGAAGGAAATGACAGGCAAAAGTTTGATACAATAAACGATAGCGCGTTTTTCAAATCCGATCCTAGAAGGAGTGTCGAAGCATGACCATCATTTCCGACGTTTACGCACGCGAAGTGCTCGACTCCCGCGGCAACCCGACCGTGGAAGTCGAAGTGCGCCTGGAGTCCGGAGGCTTCGGACGCGCCATCGTGCCGTCCGGCGCTTCCACCGGCGCTTACGAAGCCGTTGAACTGCGCGACGGCGACAAGTCCCGCTACCTCGGCAAAGGCGTTCAGAACGCGGTCGACAACGTCAACGAGAAAATCGCCCCCGAAGTCATCGGCCTGGATGCCCTCGACCAAGTCGCCATCGACCGCGCGATGATCGCGCTCGACGGCACGCCGAACAAGGGCAACCTGGGCGCGAACGCGATCCTGGCCGTGTCGATGGCCGTAGCCCGCGCCGCGGCGGACGCCCTGCAAATCCCGCTGTACGCTTACCTTGGCGGTTTCAACGCCAAGACGCTGCCGGTTCCGATGATGAACATCGTCAACGGCGGCGCGCACGCCGACAACAACGTCGACGTGCAAGAGTTCATGGTGCTGCCGGTCGGCTTGCCTTCCATCAAGGAAGCTCTCCGCGCAGGCGCCGAAATTTTCCACGCCCTCAAGTCCGTTCTCAAGGGCAAAGGCCTGAACACGGCCGTCGGCGACGAAGGCGGCTTCGCGCCGAACCTCGGCTCCAACGAAGAAGCGCTCTCCACGATCATCGAAGCGATCGAGAAAGCCGGATACAAGCCGGGCGTCGACGTCTTCCTCGGCATGGACGTCGCTTCCACCGAATTCTTCAAGGACGGCAAGTACCACCTCGAAGGCGAAGGCAAATCGTTCACTTCCGCCGAGTTCGTCGACCTGCTCGCGAGCTGGGTGGAGAAGTACCCGATCATTTCGATCGAGGACGGCTGCTCCGAAGACGACTGGGAAGGCTGGAAGCTGCTGACCGAGAGGCTCGGCGGCAAAGTCCAGCTGGTCGGCGACGACCTGTTCGTGACGAACACCGAGCGCCTGGCTTCCGGCATCGAGAAAGGCATCGGCAACTCCATCCTCGTCAAGGTGAACCAAATCGGCACGCTGACCGAGACGTTCGACGCGATCGAGATGGCGAAACGCGCCGGCTACACCGCGGTGATCTCCCACCGTTCCGGCGAGTCCGAGGACAGCACGATCGCCGACATCGCCGTAGCGACGAACGCCGGCCAGATCAAGACGGGCGCGCCGTCCCGCACGGACCGCGTCGCGAAGTACAACCAGCTGCTCCGCATCGAGGACCAACTGGGCAAAACCGCAATTTACGGCGGCAAAACCGCGTTCTACAACCTGCGCGGGCTGAAGTAAGATCGGGATCCAATCGCAAGCCATAACAAAGGCAGAGATCCGTGGGCAACGTCCCGCGAATCTCTGCCTATTTCTATCCCGTTCGACTTAGCCGTTCAGCCGCCGATTCCGCCCGGGTGCCGGTCCGCCACGACTTTCAGCTCGATGCCGTGCTCGAGCAGCGCCTTCATGGCGGCGAGCACGAACGTAAATCCTTCCGTCGAGCCGATGGCTTGCGCGACCAGCGAATCCCCGTTTTCTCCGCTGAATCCGCTGTTCGTGACGCTGACGAATGTCGACTGGTCCGAATGGGGAGTGAAAAGCCACTCGATCGTGGTCATTTCCGAATCCCCCCATTCCAAGAGGATGCGGCGATCGGGTTCCATTTCGAGAACATGCGCGTGCGTAGAAAATCCGTACATTTCCCATTCCCATTCGACCCATTTGCCGGGCTCGAGACGCCCGCTGCTCTTGGTGAACCAGAACCGGGTTGTGAAGGCAGGATCGGCAATCGCCTCGAACGCCTCGCGGGCCGGTTTGCGGATCAGCATCTCCGCTTTAGCGACCGGGGGCTTCGTCAACTGGTATTCCATTAACGTTTCACATCTCCTTGTTCAGGTAGTCGTTTAGCTAGTGAGACACGCGAGTTAGAGCATGACGTGCGCTAGTGCGGCATGATGGCGGCGAAACACGCGAAATAGAGCATGACGCGCGCTAATGCAGCGGAACGGTGGCGGAACCTGCGAAATCGGGCATGACGTGCGCTGTTGCGGCGGATTGGCGGTGGGAACACCCGGAATAGAGCATGACGTGAGCTGTTGCGGAGCGATGGCGGTGTAACACGCGTGATAGAACATGACGTGCGCTAGTGCGGTAGATTAGCGGGGGCACCTTACAAGCTTTACTAGATGATCGACTTCACCATGCGCCCATTTTAGCCATCCAGATATTGACATGTCAAGCTCCGCTAAAAATCCTCTACAAAACGAAAGAGAGACAGGGAGGGATGATGCGCATTTCCAACCGGAAAAACACCTAGAAATTAGAGAAAAAATCATGCATATGTTATAATCAGGAAAAAGAAGCGAACATATGATCCGGTCGAAAAAAGTCGGAGGAGGAGCAGAGATGGAGGCTAGAGTGGTCGGAAAGACAAAGTCCGCCGGATTCCAGTTCGGCATCCGCCGGACGTTCCCGGTATCCCGGGAGGAAGCATGGGCGTTTCTGCTGTCGCCGGAGGGACTGCGTTTGTGGCTGGGCGAGCTGGCAAGCCTGGATCTGCAAATCAAAGGGACTTATGAGACGAAAGAGGGGACAACGGGAGAGATTCGCGTGGCAAAGCTGCACGAGCAGCTGCGTCTCACCTGGCGGAAAGCGGATTGGGACAAGCCGTCTACGTATCAAATCCGCCTGCTGGATGCAGGAGAAGGAAAGACGACCGTGGCTTTCCACCAGGAGCAACTGAGCGGGCCGCACGAGCGGGAGAACGCGAAACGCCGGCTGGAAGCGGCCATGGCCGTCCTGTCCGGGAAATTTTCATAGGTGCTTTATTACAAGAGAAAAGCGCGTTAGCGAGTGGCTTGCTTACGCGCTTTCCTCCATCGCCACCCTTAACGCGAGAAGCGTCAATACGATCGTCACGGGCACGAACAGCGTCCTTTCCAGGGCGGCTTCGCTCGCGAGATTGCCGGCCGTATTAAGCAGGAAGTAGGCGAATACGATCCATGCCCCGACCGCGGCGGTTCGGCGGAATTTGGCGCGCCCCGCGAGTCCCGTTTTCAGGGCGATCAACCCCATGAACAGCAGCGTCGCAGCGATCGCGATTCCTTCCATGACCAGCAGTTCCGTCTCGCTTCCGATCCTCCCGCCCCAGATGAAGTCGCTCGGCATGACGCCCGCCGCGATCAGCACATGCACGACGAGCATGGCGGTCATTGCAATCAGAAGGATCATGCCCGAGACTCGGGCGCTGATGAGTCGTTTCCACATGGGCGCTATCTCTCCTCTATGCGGAAGTCATGGCCGAGAAGAACCGGACATGCTCCCGGATTTGGCGTTCGAGCGGCTCGGTGCTTTCGTTCTCGGCCATCCGCAGGTTGTATTCCAAGATCAAAGTCATCGAAGCGTGCTCGTACTCCATCGCGACCGGCCGGGCATCGAACGGCTTCATTTTCCCCTGCTGCATCATCTTTTCGAAAACCGCCGCCATTACTTCCACGGAACGCTCGAGAATTTCCATTCGGTAAATGCGCCTCGCCGTCGGATGCCGAAACAGCTCGTTGTACAGGATCCGCCATATTTTCCGATGAATCGGAACCCGCATATGGTCCAGGAAATTCGCGATGCCTCGCTCGAGGAACTCCGTCAAACTCATGGAGCGGGCGATGAAATCGAGATGCTCCGTCGGCGGCAGCATTTTGTCTGCTTCCCGGCGGAAGTTGGCGAAGATCGTCTCCAGGATCTCGTCTTTGCTTTTGAAGTGTTTATACAGCGAACTCTCCTTGATGCCCACCTCGCCCGTGATGTCCCGAACGGAAGCCCCGCTGAACCCCCGCTGCGAGAACAGCTCGACGGCCGTCTCCAAAATCTTGATTTTCGTCGCGTTTGCGATGGGCCGCGATTGAAGGTCGAAATACGCGGGCCGCTCATTCGGTTCCATCTTCTTTGGTTCACTCCAGTGGCTAACGATCGTTATCCTTATGATAAGCGAACAGTCGTTAGCCTGCAATGCCCATTTTCGGAAATAGACGAAGCGAGGCGGTCCGTTCCGTTTTTCTAACCCTTCTTTAAGGTTTATCGCCTATAATGGAAATGCCAATGTTGGATGGAAATGGCGGTCGGAAAAGGGGCGGACGAGGACTTGCGCATTTTGGTGGTGGAAGACGACCTCCCGCTGTTGGACGCGGTGACGGCGGTTCTGAAGGAAGAAGCCTACCAGGTCGATTGGGCCGACAACGGATCCGACGGGCTGTACTTGGCGCAGCAGCGCATTCACGATTTGATCGTGCTGGACATCATGCTGCCCGGCATGGACGGCCTGTCCGTGCTCGCGGAGCTGCGGAAGCGGGGGATCGACGCGCCCATCCTGCTGCTGACGGCCCGGGACGGGGTGATGGACCGCGTTCGGGGACTCGACGCCGGGGCGGACGATTACCTCGTGAAGCCGTTCGCGACGCCCGAGCTGCTGGCGCGGATCCGGGTGCTGCTCCGCAGGCGGGCCGGCGGCCAGCCGGATGGAGAGATCGGCTACGGCCGGCTCAGCCTGAAGTGTCCTTCCATGGAAGGGTACGCGAACGGCGAGCCGCTCAAGCTGACGCTTAAAGAGTACGAGCTGCTGGAATTCCTGCTGATCAACCGGGAACAGATTTTGACGAAAGAACAGCTGATAGACCGGGTATGGGGCATCGATTCGGATGCGGGGCCGGGCGTCGTGGACGTGTACGTGCATTATTTGCGCAAAAAGCTGGCTCCGTTCGGATGCGACGAATACATTCATACCGTTCGGGGAGTCGGATACATGATGAAGGTGAGAAGCTGATGTTCAACCGTACGCGCATTCAGCTGACGATCCGCAATGCCGCCGTCCTGTCGGTCATTCTGGTCGCGCTCAACCTGTCCGTCTATTGGGTCATGCAGCAGATGCTGTTTGCCCAAGTGGACCGGTCGCTGACGGGGGCGGAAGCCCAAATCGGGATGCAAAGCTTTTCCGCGAGTGCGGCAACGTCGCCTAAGCAAACGATCATGCTCCGCATGGCGAAGTCGGATCGCCCGGTATATGAGCTGTTTTGGACGCAAGACATGCAGCCCATTCCGGCGCCGGGCAGCGAGGCATTCACGAAGGAACAGCTATCGGGGCCGCTACTGCCGAGCCGTTTCGGCGACTCTCCGAAAACGGTGAAATTGGGCGATCAATATTACCGCGCGCTGAAGGTCGAACCGACGGCGCTGGCGATGACCCGAGGAGACGGGATCACCTACGTCGTCTCCTATCAATTGACGCTGAGCAACGTGACGGCGGAAATCGGCATGCTCGCCCGGCTGCGGAACATTTTGCTGCTGGGAGGCGGGGTCGGGTTGCTCGTCGCCGTGGCCGCGGGATTCTACCTGGCGAATCGGGCGCTGATCCCGATCCGCCTCTCCATGGAGCGCCAGCAGCAGTTCGTGTCCGACGCTTCGCACGAGCTGCGCACGCCGTTGTCGGTCATCCAGGCGCATGCGGAGCTGCTGCTGCGCCACCCGGAACATACGATCGAGCAAGACAGCAAGCACGTATCCACCGTGCTGCAGGAGGCCCGGCGAATGAGCAAGCTGGTCGGCGGGCTGCTGACGTTGGCGAGATCGGACGCGGGCCGGCAAGAGCTCGAGATCAAGCCGGTGATGCTCGACCGCGTGATCCAGGACTGCGTCCACAAGCTGCAAATGCTTGCGGAGGTAAAGAACATCATCGTGCAAGCGGAGACGGAACCGTCCATTCCGATCCAGGCGGATGAGGAGCGGCTGCACCAGCTGCTCACGATCGTGCTCGACAACGCGATCAAGTACACGCCCGAGGGAGGGCTCGTGCGCGTCTTCTGCCGAAAGCTCCCCCACTCCGTGCAGCTGGAAGTGGAAGACACGGGCATCGGGATCGCGCCGGAGCATTTGCCCCGCATTTTCGATCGGTTCTATCGCAGCGACAAAGCCCGTACGCGCCAAGAAGGCGGTACGGGTCTCGGTCTGGCGATCGCCAAGTGGATCGTGGAACGCCACGGCGGCAAAATCCGCGTCGAGAGCAAGCTGTCCGTCGGCACGCAAGTCAAGATCACGTTGCCGGCCTAGGGTCGGTTAATCGCGATCGCCCGCTGTACCGGCAGGGCGTAATAGTCGTTCACGCTGCGTTCCTCGAAGCCGAGCGACTTGTATAAACCGAGAGCCCGGTCATTGCCCGCCGCCACTTCCAGCGCCGGCCGGCCGGGAAGCCCCAGCGCTAGGATGCGTCCGATCGCTTGCGCCAATATCGCCCGGCCATGCCCTTGACCGCGGAAAGCGGGCAGTACGGTGAATCCGTAGATGAAACCGCCGCCGCTCTCCAGGATGGTCAGCTTGCCGATCGGAACCCCCTCCAGCTCGGCGATCCACAGCTGCCGCCCCTCGGATTTCATCGTGGTTTCGACGAAAGCCCGCGCTTCTTCGATGGATTCGCCGAAGCCTTCCGCATCCATCCGGGCGGCCAATTCCAAGTCGGCCTGCAACGCCCGTCTCAGCGCGACGCGGCTTGCCGAAGCCTTCGACGTCGGCTTCTCTCCGCGATGTTCTTCCGCCAACTCCATCCCATATTCCGAGAATCGGTAGTCGGACCCGACGCCTTTGGCGAAAGCTTGCCCCGATTCCGACCCGCGCTGCACGATCAGCAGCAATTCGGGAATGCCCCGCCGCCGGCTTTCTTCCGCCGCCGCCTTCAGCAGTTCCGCGAATACTCCCCGCTTGCGGTAGTCCGGATGGACCATTCCGCTGATTTCCGCTTCTTTCTTGGTGAATACGTACATGCCCAGAAAACCGACGATGCGTCCGTCCGCGACGCAGAGCCAGTCGTTCGTCTCCTCCGGGTCCCGCTCCTCCAGCATGTCTAGATTGAGCTTCAACGTGATGCCGTCCGTCTCGTCGCACAGCCGGGCCAACGCTTTCACTTGCTTCAACTGTTCTTCCGTCAACCGGTTAACCGGCCGTATTTCTCCGCGATTCAAGAGATCAAACCCTCCCTCTTCAGTAAAAAAACGGCCTCGAAGTCCTTCGGAACCGTGGATGCCATGATACTGCCCCTCATTAATACCGCGCGGCAGATCGGTCACGATACGATTTGATTTGCTTCGGCACGAACGATCGCCAGGATTTTTCGCTTGACGGTCAGGCATCCATTGGCGTCAGTTGGGCAGAAAGCGATAGGAACGCGCCGTTCAGTGACGCGGTCTGCTGCTTGGCGGTGCTGGGCCTCGGGCTCGGATGATGTAACGGAACGCGCCGTTCAGTGGTGCCGCGGTCTGCAGCTTGGCGGTGCTGGGCCTCGGGCTCGGATGGTGTAACGGAACGCGCCGTTCAGTGCCGCGATCTGCAGCTTGGTGATGCTAGGCCTCGGGCTCGACTGGTTTAACGGAACGCGCCGTTCCGTGGTGCCGCGGTCTGCAGCTTGGCGGTGCTGGGCCTCGGGCTCGGATGGTTTAACGGAACGCGCCGTTCAGTGGTGCCGCGGTCTGCAGCTTGGCGGTGCTGGGCCTCGGGCTCGGATGGTTTAACGGAACGCGCCGTTCAGTGCCGCGATCTGCAGCTTGGCGATGCTAGGCCTCGGGCTCGACTGGTTTAACGGAACGCGCCGTTCAGTGGTGCCGCGGTCTGCAGCTTGGCGGTGCTGGGCCTCGGGCTCGGATGGTTTAACGGAACGCGCCGTTCAGTGCCGCGATCTGCAGCTTGGCGATGCTAGGCCTCGGGCTCGACTGGTTTAACGGAACGCGCCGTTCAGTGGTGCCGCGGTCTGCAGCTTGGCGGTGCTGGGCCTCGGGCTCGGATGGTGTAACGGACAGCACGGCCGCTATTTCGCGGATTCGGATCCTTTTTTAAACGTAACGGACACGACGGCTCTTATTTGCTGTAAAAACACGAGAGTAGTCGGTATTTTTACCCAAATAAGTGCGGCTGTGTCCGTTAGTAATGAATGAGCGCGATGTTTCGAAAAATAACGTCCCCTGTGTCCGTTAGCCGCCCCACTCTCGTGCATACCCTCCTCATCGAACCTTTCTCGCCGAACCTTCTTCGTGCAAACCCTCCTAGCCGAACCTTTCTCGTCGAACCTTCCTCGTGCAAACCCTCCTCGTGCAAACCCTCCTCGTGCAAACCCTCCTCGTGCAAACCCTTCTCCACAAACCTTCCTCCTCCCACTCGTACACGCTCCTGTCGAACTCTCGCTCCCGTCGAACTCTCACCTCGTTGCCCCCATCAAACCTTTCTCATCAAACCCTCCGCATCAAACCCTTCCTCCTCCCCCCTCGTACACGCTTCTGTCGAACTCTCGCTCCCGTCAAACTCTCGCCCCATCGCCTCCCCCCCCCATCAATCCTACTAAGCGCATCTTTCCCCAAACCCTCCGCATGCGCGAACAGGTCAGCCGTCGTTTTTTTATGCTCCTCTCATCGTTTCTTAAGCTTCCTTTCAGCATTTCTAAGCGTTTTCTAAAAATCGCCCGGCATACTGTCCCTGTTGGATCCTCTGAATGAAAGGTGTGGGTGAACGATGTTAACGAAGAACAAACGGAGATGGAAAACGGGGTGGCTGGCATGTACGCTCTTGGCGGCAATCGCGCTGACCGCTTGCACGTCCTCGGGCGGGAAGGAGAAGGGAGGAATCGGCGGGCTCGACAAGGACCAGGCGGGGACGCTGAAAATCGCCTATTTCGACGAGCAGGCTTTCCTGATGCAGTACGGGAACGCTTTTCAGGCGATGTTCCCGAACTTGACGCTGGAAGTCGTGTCCACGCAGTCGACGTTCGATGCCGAAGATCCCGCAGAGGCGATGGAGAAACTGCTCGAGGAACAGCAGCCCGACGTGCTCTTTGTGACGGAGGAGCAGTACGCGAAGCTGGCGGCTTCGGGCAAGCTGTACGACCTGGAAGCGGCGGTCAAGCAGGACCAGTTCGACCTGTCCGCGTTCGTGCCGGCGGCCATCGACCTGCTCAAGGCGCGCGGTGGCGGGAAGCTGTACGGGCTGAGTCCCAGCTTCAGCAGCCAGGCGCTCTACTATAACAAAGAGATGTTCGACAAATACGGCGTCCCGTACCCGACCGACGGCATGAGCTGGGACGACGTGCTGCGGCTTGCGGCCCGGTTCCCCGTCCAGAAAGACGGCGACAACGCGTGGTCCGGCTTGTTCCCGTCGTCCCAGACGACCGACGCGTTCGACTTGATCCGCCGGATCGGGGAGGCGAAAGGACTGCTGTATGCCGACGCGGATACGGGCAAATTGTCGATCGATACGCCGGAGTGGAAGGCCATTTTCCAAAAAGTGATCGAAGGTTACCAATCGGGAAGCATCTACCTGCCCGGAAGCGACGCCGGCGGCGGCAAAAACCGAGCCATGGTCAGCATGCGCGGGGTCGGCGGCGGCAAGACGTTCAACTTGGGCCCTGATTCGATGAAGTTCATCGGCGGCCAGGCCGCGATGACGATCGACAGTTCGATGCTCATGGATATGCTCGGCGCGCAAGGAACGGGCGCCGGAGGAAAAATGCGAGTATCCGCCCAAGCGTCCGAAGGCGGAGAAGGGCCCAAGGGCGGACCCGCTCCGATCAAGTCGTTCGACTGGGACATGGTCACCGTGCCCGTCGACCCGTCCCAGCCCGACGTCGCGGGCGGATTCAGCCTCGACGGCGTGTTCGCGATCAACGCGTCCGCCCAGAACTTGCCCGGAGCCTGGGAGCTGCTGAAATACGCGAACGGCGAACAGCTGGCCAAATCAAGCGCGAAGTCTGGCCTGACGCTGTCGACCCGATCGGCTTACAAGAGACAAGCGGAAGGCAAAAACGTCGATGCTCTGTACGCCCTCGGAGCGAACGAGCAGGTGTTGCTGCAGGCGCTGCCGGAGGAGTTCGCGAAATCGTTCGCCGAGCTCGCTTCCGATCACGTGAAGCGGGTGGTAGGGGAAACCGAGTCGCTGGACGAGGCGCTGAAGGCGATCCAGAGCGGGGGGCAGGACCTGCTGACGAAAGCCGGGTTGGAGTCGGAGGAAGGATGACGGAAACGGATCGGGAAGAGGCGCTGCTGGACGTGCGGGGCGTGCGCAAGAGCTTCCCGTCCGGCGGCCGGGCCGTGACGGTGCTGGACGGCATCGATCTGCGGATCGAGGCCGGACGGCTCACGATGCTCAAGGGGCGCTCCGGATCGGGCAAGACGACGCTGCTCAATTTACTCGGGGGGCTAGACCGGCCGTCGGAGGGGGAAGTACGGTTCCGCGGCCGTCCGTTCCACCGGTGGACCGACAAGCAGCTGACCCGCGTCAGGCGGCGGGAAATCGGCTTTATTTTCCAATCGTTCGCACTGCTGCCCCTGCTTACCGCATGGGAGAACGTCGAGCTGTCGCTGCGTATGGCGGGGATTCCCCGTGCCGAGTGGAGCGGGCGGGTCGCCCGCTGCCTCGAGCTTGTCGGCCTGACGAAGCGGGCTCTGCATCGTCCTTCCGAGCTGTCCGGAGGGGAACAGCAGCGGGTAGCCATTGCAAAGGCGATTGCCCACCGGCCGCACCTGCTGTTGGCGGACGAACCGACGGCGGAGCTGGACACGCTTATGGCCGCGCGGGTCATGGACGTTTTCCGGACGATCATCGAGGCGGAAGGAATCGCGGTCTGCATGACGACGCACGATTCCGAGTTATGGGAGGCGGCGGATGTTGTTTACGAAATGGTCGACGGCCGGATCGCCGCGGGGTAAGCCCGCGCGGCTGGCGCTGGCGGCGCTGTGTCTGACCTTGGCCTCCGGCTGCGCCTTGCTGCCGCAGGAACAGGAGCCGGAGCAGCTGCCGCAGATCCGGACGCCTAAGATTTCGCAGAAACCCGAATATCCGGTCAAACGGGCCGCGCTGGAGGTCAAGGCCAGCGGGTCGGGGAAGCTGCTGTCGGAGCGGGAGGAGAACCTGTATTTCACGGAGGATAATCGGCGAATCGCCGGCGTCTACGTCAAAGCGGGCGACCAAGTGAAGAAAGGCCAACTGCTGGCCGAGTTGGACACGGACGATACCGAGGGACAGATCCGCCGGAAGGAGATCGAGCTGGAGAAAGCCGGGCTCGACCTGAAGGAAGCAATGCGGCAGGCGGGGGAGGGGCAGGATACGGCGCTGAGAAAGCAGCAGCTGGATTACGAACTGCTCCGGGAAGAGTTGGCCGAACTGCGCCGTTCCCTGGAGGGGACGAAGCTTACCGCGCCGTATGACGGCACGGTTGTCAGCTTCACGGCGGAGAAGGGCGACGTGGCCCAAGCATACGAGAAAATCGGGCAAATCGCCGACATGAAGGCGCTGGTCGTGGCCGTATCCTTCTCTTCGACCGATCTGGAAGACATCGCGCCGGGCATGGAGGCCGTCGTCAGCGTGAACGCGGCCGGCGACTATCGCGGCAAAGTCCGCCGGCTGCCGATCGACTCCGGGGAAGGCGGCGAAGAAAATCCGCTCGATTCGCGCGTCTTGATCGACTTGGAGGAGCAGCCCGAGGGAGCCGGATACGGGACGCCGCTGACCGCCGCCGTCATCGTGGAGCGGCGCGCAGACGCGCTGACGATCCCGCTGGCCGCGCTGCGGAAGCAGAACGACCGCTATTACGTGGTCGTGGCGGGTGCGGACGGCACCAAGGGAGAGGTCGACGTGGAGGTCGGCGCGGTCTCTTCGACGGAGGCGGAAATCATCAGCGGGCTGCAAGAGGGCCAGAAGGTCGTGGGGAAATAATGCGGATCCTCGCGTACCTTCTGCTGAAAATGTGGCAAAACCGCTGGTTCACGCTGGGGACGCTGCTCGGGCTGACGGTGGCGGCGGCTTTCGCGATGAGCATTCCGATGTACGCGGACGGTACGCTGAAGCGTCTCGTGGCCAGCTCGCTCCAGGAGAAAACCAAAGGGCTGCCCCCGGCTTCCCTGTATATCAAGTATCAGCCTTCGGACATGGAAGACGCGGACGTCGAGGGCCTTGCGCAAACGGAGGACTGGATTGGCGGGCAGCTGCCTGGACGCATCGGCTTTCCGGTGATCGCGACCTCCTCCCGGTTCGGTTTGCCGATGTCCGCGATTCGTCCCGCTGACGGCGGCTCCGGCCGGCTCGTCCGGATGGAGCTGGCTTGGCAGAGCGGGATCGCCGAGCGGGCCGAGGTGACGGAAGGGAAGCTGCCCCGCGACGGCTTGCGGGAAGGCGCGGTGGAAGCGATCGTGCTGGACGAGACGATGGAACGTTATAGCTGGAAAATCGGCGACACGTTCACTTATTCCTCGAAAGACCGAGACGGCAAGACGCAGCGCCTGAAGGTCCGGATCGTCGGAGCCTACAAGTTGAAGGACGAGTCCGATTTCAGCTTGGCCGTCGACGGGAAGGAGAGGCTGGCGGAGACGCTTCTGGTGAGCGAACGGACGATGACGGAAGAGCTGCTCGGCCGGAGCGGGCTGGTGCTGGATTCGGCCGGCTGGTTCTACGCCTTCGACCTGCGGGACATCCGCATCCGCGACTTGTCGCCGCTTATCGGCGAGCTGCGCCGGCTGGAAATTACGCTGAGCGGCATGCTGGCGGATACGAAAGTGAATCTGACCTTCGAAGACATGCTGCGCGAATTCCGGCAGACGAGCCTGCTGCTGCAGGCGATGCTGTTCGCGCTGGCGGCGCCGGTACTCGCCATGGTGCTGTATTTCATCACCCTGAACGCCCAGCAGTCGCTGATCCGCCAGCGCGGCGACATCGCGGTGCTGCAGAGCCGGGGCGCAAGCCCGCGGCAGATCGCGGCGCTGTACGCGATCGAAGCTTCGCTGCTCGGGGCGGCGGCGCTGCTGGCCGGGCTCGGCCTGGCTTGGTTCATGGCCAAGACGATCGGCTCGTCCAGCGGCTTCCTCTCCTTCGTCGGCCGCAAGTCGATCCCGGTCGGCTGGACGCCCGCCGCCTGGTGGCTCGGAGGCGCGGCTACTTTGCTCGCCGTCATCGCGACGACGGCGCCGATCCGCGCGTACGCGGGAACTTCCGTCGTGCAACACGCCCGGAAGCGGGCGGGCGCGGACCGGCCGCCGTTGTGGCAGAAGTTCTACCTGGACGCGGGACTATTGGCGTTGGCCGCGGCCGGGTGGTACTTGCAACGCGCCGGCCGCCTCGCCTCGTTGGAAGCCGGAGGCGGCGGAAGCGGGACGGGGGCGGGGACCGGGGCGTTCCAACCGGCGATCTTCGTATTTCCGGCGCTGTTCATTTTCGCCGCCGGCCTGCTCAGCCTTCGGCTGTTCCCGCTGCTGCTGCGGCTGTGGAACCGGCTGACGAAGAACCGCATGCCGGTCGTCGCCTACCTTACGTTAACGCAGCTCTCGCGTTCGGCGGCGGCGTTTTATCCGATCATGATTTTGCTCATTCTGACGATCGGACTCGGCGTGTACGACGCTTCGGCCGCGCGGACGATGGACCGCAACGCTTCGGACCGCGTGATCTACCAATACGGGAGCGACGTGGTGCTGAAGGCCGCATGGGAAGGCGTCCAGGACGGGGAAGACGCCAACAAGACCTACTATTCGGAGCCGCCGTTCGGCGCGTACCGGGACCTGCCCGGCGTCGAAAGCGCCGCGCGGGTGCTGAAAGCCAGCGGAGGCAAAGTCTCGCTCGGCGGCAAGTCTGCCGGAACCGCGCAGCTCGTCGGCATCGACAACGCCGACTTTTACCGAGCCGCCCGATTTCGCGACGATTTATACCCGTATCCGCCATACCGGTACCTGGATGCGCTCGGAACGGCCGAACAGGCGGCTCTCGTCTCCTCCGATTTTGCCTTGCGATACGGCGTTAAAGAAGGCGATCCTTTGCAAGTTACCGTCGGTTACGGCAACGAGGCGGTGGATCTGGTCGTCGTCGGCATCGTGAAGTACTGGCCCAGCCTGTACCCGGAAGAGTCGCCGTTTATCGTGGCGAACCTGGATTATCTCTATCAGCAGATCGAGAAAATTCCGTACGAGGTGTGGCTGCGAATGGAGAACGGGGCCAAGCTGGCGCCTGCGCTGGAGGCGCTGGCCGACCGCGGCATCCCGATCTCGCAGGCGGACGATGCGAGAAGCGAGCTGATCGCGCGGCGCAACCATCCGGCCCAAGGCGGCGTTTTCGGCATTCTGAGCCTCGGATTTCTCATTACGCTGCTCGTTTCGTTTCTCGGCTATTTGATTTTCTGGTTCTTCGCCTTGTCCCGCCGGGTCGTTCAGCTCGGCATCCTGCGGGCGACCGGCCTGACGCGCGGGCAGTTGACCGGCATGCTGCTGCTGGAGCAGTTGTTCACGACCGGCTTGTCCGTCGCGATCGGCATCGGGCTGGGCACGGCCGCCGGCCGCCTGTTCCTGCCGTTCCTTCAGCAAGGGGCGGTGGACGGAGCGCGGCAAGTGCCGCCGTTCCGTGTCGTGTTCGAAGCGGAGGATACGATCAGGCTGTACGCCGCGACAGCCGTCATGCTGGGGGCCGGCGCCTTCCTGCTCGTCTTGCAGCTGCGGCGATTGCGCGTCTCGCAGGCCGTCAAGCTGGGCGAGGAACGGTGAGAGGAGATTCGGCGATGGACATGATCCGCTGCGAAGGCCTGGTGAAAATCTACAAAACGGACGAGATCGAGGTCGTCGCGCTTCAGGGGCTGAACCTGACGGTGGCACGAGGCGAAATGATGGCGATCATCGGCAACAGCGGCAGCGGCAAGTCGACCTTGCTCAACATCCTGGGCGGACTCGACCGGCCGTCCGCGGGGCAGGCGTTCGTCGGCGAATGGAACCTGCTGAAAATGACCGACGAGCAGCGGATCGCCTACAAGCGGAATACCGTCGGATTCATTTGGCAGAACAACGCGCGCAATCTCGTTCCATATCTGACCGCGCTGCAGAACGTCGAACTGCCGATGCTGATCCGGGGCAAGGCGGATCGGGCTTACGCCCGGCAGCTGCTGACCGCCGTCGGGCTCGAGCATCGGATGGGCAGCCGGCTGACGCAGCTGAGCGGCGGCGAGCAGCAGCGGGTCGCGATCGCTATCGCGCTCGCCAACCGGCCGCCGCTCGTGCTCGCCGACGAGCCGACGGGATCGGTGGACCGGGCGACCGGGGAGCAGATTCTGGACATTTTCCGGCGGCTCAACCGGGACATGGGCGTGACGATCGTCATCGTTACCCACAATCTGTCGGTGGCGGACAAAGTCGATCGGGTCGTCGCCATCCGCGATGGCCTGACCAGCACGGAGTGGTTGAAGCGGGAACCGTCCGAGTCCGACGTGCGTGCGAATGGGGAATCTCCCGAGCCGGCGTCGGCAGAGGGATCGTCCGCGGACTTCCGATTCGGCGATCGGCATGAAGAATACGTCGTGATTGACCGGATCGGCCGGCTGCAAATCCCGAAGGCGTATTTGGAGGCTATGAACGTGGGGGATAAAGCGGTGCTTGAATTCGACGGCAACCGGGTGATCATCGGCCCGACGCGCGAAGCTCCGGGGCTTAGCGGCGGCGCGGACGGGAAGGAGCGGGAGCATGGACAGACGTACCGGGGGGAGCGGGAGGCTGAGATGGCGAACAAAGGGGATCGGCAGCATGAACGCGCGGACCGAAGCCCGGCTGAGTGAGCTGTACGCGGCGCACGCGCCCGCTTTGAACGGCTGCATGTTCAGGCTGACGGGCAACCGGGAAGACGCGGCAGACTTGGTGCAGGAGGCGTTCCTGCGGCTGTGCCAACAGGAACGTCTGCCGGAGTATCCGCTGGCGTGGCTGTCGCGGACCGGCTACCGGCTGTTTGTCGACCGATTGCGCCGCGCCAGGCGGATCGTCTGGGTGCCGCTGGATCCGGCTCTCCCCGGAAGCTCCGGACCGGAGCAGGCCGTGCTCGACACGGAGGCCGAACGGCAAGCGAACCGGCTTCTGCAGCGCCTGCACCCGCAGGTGCGCGAAGCTTTCGAGATGCGGATTTATGGGGAGTTCAGCTACGGCGAAATCGCCTGCCGCCTCGGCTGCTCCGAGAACACGGTGAAAACCTGGATCCGGCGGGGCAAAGCGAAACTGTCCGGATGGAGGTGAACATCCGCGGTACTTGGATTTCGCTGCTATATGGGTCGGATAACGGAAAACAGAACCATAGCGCGGAAAAAGGAAAATCCGGAGTCCCTTTGGGGATTCCGGTCAAGCCGTTGAAGAACCTTCAACATGATGATTAGCAAAAGCGATTTATAATTTTATATTCGATTTTTCGAGTTCAATTATTGGTATAGCCACAGTTCGTCGGTATCTATATGAAAAACCGCATACAATCCTTGATTTAGCGGCCGCAGAGTGAAATGTATTCGAAATTTCAAACAGAATCATCAAATGATCGGCTCAGGTGATTTGTGATTGAAATTTCGAATTCGTTGGATGGTTTCCCAAAGGGGTCGAAGAATCCTAATAACGGCTTCGCCAACAGGCTGACCGGAGTCCCCCTGGGGGGGATTCCGGTTTTTCCAGTCAGGCATCCGTGGTCACGCCGCCGTGTTATCGCATTCGCGAACTCGATCGGCGAATCGAATTCGAGCGCCGCATCGAACGCCGGAGTTATTGCGGAATCGTTCGAAGGAGGAACGGGAGTTATTGCTTTGGAGCAATAACTCCGGCCCCATTCGGCGTGATCGGAAATATAGCCCCCTTTTTATTGCGCAAAAGCAACAACTCACGCTGATCCATGCGAATTTTCGCCGAGTTATTGCGCAAAAGCGATAACTCGGATCAGCTTCGCCGCGATCGGACGCAGCTCGAAATCGATCGCAACAGAGTCAATCAGCAAACTCTCTCCGAGCAGACTCCTCCCGGGCTTTACTCGCCGCTCAGGGCTCCGCTTCCCCGCTCATCATTTCGCCGCCCCGCTCCCCGGATCCCGGCCTGCGCCGCCGTTGTCGTGCAAGGCTTTATATTGCGTAGGCGTGCATTTCTTGAACGCCTTGAACGCCCGGTTGAACGTGGCGAGACTGCCGAAGCCCGACCGCATGGCGACTTCCGTGACCGACAAATTCGGGTCGATCAGCAGCTTCTCTGCATGCATGATGCGATGCTGGCCCAGGTAGTCGTAATACGACATCCCGATATACTGTTTGAACAGCCGGGTAAAGTGGAACTTGCTGAATCCGGCAAGCCTGGCTAGCTCCTCCGCTTGGATATCCTCGGTGCAGTGCTCGTTCATGTAATGGCAGACTTTTAGGAACGTGTCGATGTTTTGACGGTACTTGCGGCTTTTTTTCTGCTCGCCTCGGCTGTGCTCGGCGTGTACGGCGTTCCGGCCGAGCTCGACGAAAAAGCCGATCAGCTTGGCGTATGCGGCCGCTTCCTTCAGCAGGGATTGGCCGAAATATTCGTCCTTCAGTTCCAGAAGCAAAGTCCGGAGCGTCCGGTGGAGCTCCCCGTCATGTTCGGACGTGATCAGGCAGCAGGGCCGCAGCAGATGGAACGTGGAGTCGAACCCTTTGAGATTGTAGAGCAGGGAGCAGTCGAACTGCAGGATGATCCGCTCGCCGGAATCCGGGGATTTGAGCTCGTGCAGCTCGCCGGGAGGAAGCACCAGAATATCGCCCGGGCTCAGTTCATAAGAAGTATCGTCCACGATCACCGTATAACGATTGTCGGTCGGCATGATGATTTCGCCGGCGGTATGCCAATGCACCGGGTAATCTTCCGCTTCGCGATTGAGATACAGCCGGATGCCGAAATGCTCCCGGTAAGCGACCGTTTCCTTCGTGCCGTTCAGGATTTCGATCAAGGCCGCGCCCCCCCGTTTCCGCACAGGTGAATTCCTTCTAATATTCGCAATATTTGAGAAGCAAAAAGCAAAATTTACGATGCGGATCGCCCGCTCATTCCGTATAATATTCTCGCTGTAACCGCATTCAACGCGCTTCAGCGCTTGCGCAAAACAAGCTCCATCCGGAGAAGGATGCCGTAAAATCAAGATTTCCGCGACTTTTTCCGTCGGAACCGAACGATTCTCATCATAGAGGAAAGTGGGTGCATAAATCAATGTCAG
Source organism: Cohnella caldifontis (assembly GCF_029360585.1). Lineage (GTDB taxonomy): Bacteria > Bacillota > Bacilli > Paenibacillales > Paenibacillaceae > Cohnella > Cohnella caldifontis. Next base: position 53,958 of record NZ_JAQZSJ010000011.1, read on the forward strand.
AATTAGCGAAAAACGAAGCCAAGATTCAGGAGTACAAAGAGCGCGCCAAACAACTGGTGAGCCAAATGACGCTGAAGGAAAAGGTGCATCAAATGGTGCACGCCGCCCCGGCGATCGAGCGCCTGAACATCCCCTCCTATAACTGGTGGAACGAAGCGCTGCACGGGGTCGCCCGGGCCGGCACCGCGACGGTGTTCCCTCAGGCGATCGGACTGGCGGCGACGTTCGACGAAGACCTGCTCGCGGAAGTGGCGGACGCCACCGCCACGGAAGGCCGCGCCAAGTTCCATATGCAGCAGGAATTCGGGGATACGGACATTTACAAAGGGCTGACGTTCTGGGCGCCCAACGTCAACATTTTCCGGGATCCCCGCTGGGGCCGCGGGCATGAGACGTACGGCGAGGACCCCTATCTTACGGCCAGGCTGGCCGTGCGGTTCATCCAGGGCTTGCAAGGCTCGGACGAGAACTACATGAAAGCGGCGGCCTGCGCCAATCACTTCGCCGTCCATTCGGGACCGGAGGATATCCGCCACAGCTTCGATGCGGTCGTCTCCACGCAGGACCTGTACGAGACCTACCTGCCGGCGTTCCAAGCCTGCGTGCAGGAAGCGAAGGTCGAAGCGGTGATGGGAGCGTACAACCGGACGAACGGCGAACCCTGCTGCGGAAGCGAACTGCTCTTGAAAAAGATCCTGCGGGGAGAATGGGGCTTCGACGGCCATGTCGTGTCGGACTGCTGGGCGATCCGGGATTTCCACGAGCATCATAAGGTGACGTCCGGTCCCGTCGAATCGGTCGCCTTGGCCGTGAACCAAGGCTGCGATTTGAACTGCGGCAGCCTCTTCCTGCATTTGCTCGAAGCGGTGAAACAAGGCCTCGTTACCGAGAAGCAGATCGACCAGGCGGTCATTCGGCTGTTCACGACCCGGATGAAGCTGGGGCTGTTCGACGAGCAGGAGAAGGTGCCGTACGCTTCGATTCCGTATTCGATCGTCGATTCCGCCGAAATGCAGGAGCTGAACCGGAAAACCGCGCGGTCGTCCCTCGTGCTGCTCAAGAACGACGGCTTGCTGCCCTTGGACAAGTCCAAGATCAAGACGATCGGGGTCATCGGTCCCAACGCGGACAACCGCCGGGCGCTGGTCGGCAACTACGAAGGCACGGCTTCCCGCTATATCACCGTAAAAGAAGGCATCCAGGATTACGTCGGAGACGACGTCCGGGTGTTCTATTCCGAAGGATGCCATCTGTACAAGAACGGGATCAGCGGGCTCAGCCAGGGGAACGACCGCATCTCCGAGGTGAAAGGAGTCTGCAAGGAGAGCGACGTCGTCGTGGTCTGCCTGGGGCTGGACGCCGGCCTGGAAGGGGAAGAGGGCGACACCAGCAACCAGTTCGCCAGCGGAGACAAGCGGGACTTGAGCTTGCCGGGCCTGCAGGAGGACGTGCTGAAAGCGGCTTACGAGAGCGGGAAACCGGTCGTGCTGGTCGTGCTGGCCGGCAGCGCGTTGGCGCTCGGATGGGCGCACGAGCACGTCTCCGCGATCATTCAAGGTTGGTATCCGGGCGCCCAAGGCGGGCGGGCGATCGCCGAGGCGATTTTCGGGGAGTTCTCCCCGGAAGGCAAGCTGCCGATTACGTTCTACCGCACGTCGGAAGAGCTGCCGGCATTCACGGATTACTCCATGAAAAACCGGACGTACCGTTACATGACGAACGAAGCGCTCTATCCGTTCGGCTACGGCCTTTCCTATACGGATATCCGGATCGAGCAAGCGAAGGTCGACACGACTTCGATCACGGATGCCGGCGTCCGCGTAACCGCCGCGGTGCGGAACAACGGCAGCATGGCGGGCGGCGAAGTCGTGCAGGTCTACGTCAAGGCGGAACGCGAAGGAACTCCGAATCCGCAGCTGAAAGCTTTCCGGAAAGTGCGTCTGCAGCCCGGGGAAGTCAGGGAGTTGACGCTGCACGTACCGGTTGAAGCGTTCGGATTATACGACGAAGAGGGCAAACGGAAGCTGTACGAAGGGAACTATTCCGTGTACGTCGGCACTTCCCAGCCGGATGCGAGAAGCCGCGAGCTGACGGGCAAGGCGGCGGAGAAATTCTCCTTGCTCTCTTCGGTGGAACGGGTAGTGTAAAATCCAAAACAATGGGACTTGAAAACAGCGGCATTCTAGGACATCATTACGATCCCAGACTGCCGCTGTTTACTTAACCCATTAAAGGGCGTGAAACCGTGCTATCCTCGATAACGCTTCGTGGTCGCCTTGTCTGCTTGGAACCGATGACGTCGGACCACGTTCATGATCTCTGCGCCGCTGCCTCCGAAGATCGATCCTCTTACGGCTACACTTATGTTCCGAACGGACTTGAAGATACCCGGCGTTACATAGAAATCGCCCTGTCGGACTATGCGAAAGGCCGAGCGATACCGTTTGTCGTTCGCCATATTGAAACCGGCCGACTCGTCGGAAGCACGAGGTTTCTGGATCTCGAAGTTTTCTCTTGGCCTCCTCCTTGGCCGCCCGGCGTCGCGAATGGGTCTTCCCCCACCGATTCGAACCCGCCGACCGTGGCCGAAATCGGCAGTACATGGTATTCGGCTTCGTTCCAGCGAACGGGCGTCAATACGGAGTGCAAGCTTCTATTGCTGACCCATGCATTCGAGACTTGGAAGACGATTCGGGTCACGTTAAAAACGGACGCGCGCAACCTGCGTTCCCGTACGGCCATTCAGCGGCTTGGAGCCGTGTTTGAAGGGATCCGCAGAGCTCACGTCCCCGCAAGCGACGGCGGCATTCGGGATACCGCCTATTTTTCGATCCTGGCGGAAGAGTGGCCCGCGGTGCGCGCCAACCTCCAAGATCGGCTTCAATGACCGTTATAATTCATCGATGACTACAACAACGGCAGTCTAGGGTTTCGTTATCCGATCCTAGGCTGCCGTTGTTTTTCAATCCAATCCGGATGGCAAAAACCGGAACTCCTTCAAATCGAACCGGCTGCCCGGCAGGAACACCAGCGTGACCGTCTGCAGGCCGGAGACGCGTTCCCGCAGCGGGAATTCCCGTTCGACGTAATCTTCGGAGTAACCGAACTCGACCATCTGTTTCGTTTCCCCGCCGGGACCGCTGAACAAGAGATGGATCGTGTTCCGGTCGAGCGGGGAGCGCCCGCAGAGGACGAGCTTCGTGCTGCCGGATTCCCCGAAGTCCATGTCGCGGTACACGAGGGAGACGTTATTGCCGATGTTCTCGATGGCGTCTTCCGCGATCGTGAAGGAGTCCCCGTAAATCTGATCGTGATCGAGCGCGCTCAGCCGTTCGTAAGCCTTGAGCACCCGCTCGAACCGGAAGCCTTTCAGATGGATTTTGCGGCGCAGGACGAAGCTGAGCGAGGTCACGCCTTTCAAACGCTTCGGCAAACGGTACGTTTCCTCCTGGTAGACGTTCCAGCGCGAAGGCTTCTGATAGGTGACTTGAGTCAGCAAGGCGGCGCCCTCTTCCCCGGGGATGCCTTTCCAGATTTCGATCGGGAACTGCTCGCCGTCCAGGGAGAAAATCGGCAAGGTGATGACGTCCGCGCCGACGGGCCCGAAGTCCACGTTTTCGAAGCAAATCCGGCTTTCCCCGTCCCTCGCCGTCGCGACGCCCCGTTCGTTGCCGTTCGTCAGGTTCCGGCTCGCGCCGCCGTGATAGCCGGCGGAGACGAATTCGTACGGGTTCAGATAGGCTTGCCCCAAACCTTCGATATGGAATTCCATGACGGAATAGAGGCGGATGCGGTCGGCTCCGTTGCGCGTGGCGCAGCGGACGTAGACGTCGCCGTCGCCCAAGGCGGTGAGGACGGCTTCCTGTCCGTTCGCTTCCAGGACGGCGATATTGGAGTCGATGCCGGCCGCGTTGGTGACCCTCCATTCGACCTCCGGATAAGTGGCGTCGCCCGGATGCAACCGGACCCGCACCGGCAAAGAACGGCGGTCCGCATCCAGCCGATTGCCCTGCGGACAGACGATTTCCAGCTTGCGGACGGGGATTTCGTCCGCCCGTTCGCCGAGCGATTCCTGCCCGGCATGAGGATCCGCGGTCCAGGCATACAGCGAGCAGGCTTCTTCTTCATCGCCGTTCTCGAGCCGCTGAGGCTTGACGGCCGATAGGACGAGCACGGCAGGCTCCAGCCCCCGGGATTCCGCCCGCACGGTGATCCGGCCAGGCTCCGGATCGGCCGCGATCACGGCCAGCAGTTTGCCGCTGAACATTCTGCGGCTCGCGCCTTTGTAAGAATCGTAGTCGGCGCTGTCCCCGTTGTCCAAGCCGACTAACCGGCCGGGGCCGTCCACGGTCACGGACACGCGGTTATTGGCGTTCTCGACGGGACGCCCTTCCCGGTCGACGGCGGAAATTTCGACGAACGCGAGGTCCGAACCGTCCGCTTCTATCTCCGTTCGGTCCGGGGCGAGCACGAGCGCGGCCGCATCCCCGAAGGAGGAGCGGACCTCTTCCGCGACTTTCCGTCCCTCCTCGTCGTACGCCACCGCGCGCAGAACGCCTTCGGAATAAGGGATCCGCCAATCGCCGACCAACTTCTGCCCGTGCGCGTGGTCGATATGGAAGACGCCGAGCGAAGCGTCGTTAAAGAACAGTTCGACGGTCGGCGCGTTGGAGCACACCCGGACGTCGATCATCTGTCCTTCGGAGAAGTCCCAGTAGGGGAAAACATGGACCATCGGCTTGACGCGGTAATCGGTCCATTCGGCTTGGTAAATATAGTACGAGTCCTTCTTGAAACCCGCGGTGTCGAGCTGTCCGAAATACGAGTTCTTCGTATGGTAAGGGGTCGGTTCCCCGATGTAATCGAAGCCGCTCCACAGGAACTGCCCCAGCGAGTAGGTCGCGTCCCGGTCGGCGATAATGCAGCTTTCCGTGCTCTTCGCGCCCCAGCTCGTGGAGCTGTTGCCCAGCGAGGAGCATTGCTCGTCGTCGTCCGCGAGCACGGATTGGGACAACGGGAAATGGTAGACGCCCCGGCTTTGCACGGTGGAGGACGTCTCGCTGCCGTAGATGATCCAGTCCGGATGCTGCCCGTGATGGAGATCGTAATACTTCTCCCCGTAGTTGTAGCCGGCCAGCTTCACCAAATCGGCGCACTTCTGCGCGTTCTCCCAGGGCATGTAGTTCGAGCCGATCGTCACGCGCGCGTTGCCTTTGGGGTCGTGGGCCAACACTTCGTCCCGCAGCAACCGGGTCCATTCCAGTCCGCGTTCGTCGACATGGGTGTCGTAAATTTCGTTGCCGATGCTCCACAGGATGAGGCTCGGATGGTTCCGGTCGCGCCGCACCCAGCTGGCGACGTCTTTGCGCCACCATTCCGGGAAGAAACGGGCGTAGTCGAACTCCGTCTTCTTCCGTTCCCACATGTCGAAGGCTTCCGACACGATCAGCACGCCCATTTCGTCCGCCAGTTCCATCAGTTCGACGGCGGGCATGTTGTGCGCGGTGCGGATCGCGTTGACCCCCATCTCCTGCAGCAGGGAGATCTGCCTCCGCAAGGCGGCCTTGTTGACGGCGGCGCCCAGGCAGCCCAAGTCGTGGTGCTGGCAGACGCCGTAAAGCTTCACGTGCCGGCCGTTCAGGAAGAAACCCTTCCCGCTGTCGAACGCCAGCGTGCGGAAGCCGAAGCTTTGGCTCTCCTCGTCCGTAACCGTGCCGTTAGCGGATCGCAGTTCCGTTACCAGCCGATAGCAGTAGGGCCGTTCAATGTCCCATAACACGGGGCGTTCCACCCGCAGGACGGCGGGAACGCGAACGGTCGCCCCTTCCCGCGCGGCAGGGACGGGCGTCTCGGACATCGCCGCGAGGTTGCCGTCACGGTCGAGCACGCGATGGCGAAGCGTCAGCCCGTCCGCCGCCGAGGCGCCGAACGCGACCTCCGTTTCCGTCTCGACCCGCCAGGCGCCGCCGCTGTCCGGCACGGCCGAGATATAGATGCCGTCCGCCGCCAAGTGCGTGTCCGGGTAGTTTTTGAGCCACACGCTCCGATAGATGCCCGCGCCGGAATACCAGCGGGAATTGGGAGCCTCGTGCACGACGCGGACGGCAACCTCGTTGTCCCCGGCCCTGAGGAACGGCGTGATGTCGAATTCGAAGGTGGAGTAGCCGTATTTCCACGTTCCCGCTTCTTGTCCGTTGACGTAGAGGGTGGAGTCCATGTATACGCCTTCAAATCGGAGCGAGAAGCGGGTGCCCGGGGACATCTCGTCCTTCGTCATCGTCCACGTTTTGCGGTACCAGCCTTCCCCGTTGCCGTAGAGGTTGCGGGCATCGTAGATCAGCCAGTCGTGCGGCAAGGCGACCGGCGTCCAGGCCGTGCCGCCGGATAGGACGGCGTCGTAACCGGTACGGAGCGGGTGTTTGGAAAAAGACCAATCGTCGTTGAATTTGCGCTTCCGGCTCATTTTCGGCAGGCTCCTTTACGGACGGAATGGGCGGGAGGAATCAGCCGCTCTGGCACTTGAACACGGTCGAAGGGGGGTAGCCCTTGACCGATTTGAACACGTTGCTGAAATACGAAATGTCGCGGAATCCGCACCGTTCGGCAACTTGCGTGACGGAGAACCCGCCGGTGGACAGCAGCATTTCCGCATGGTTGATCCGGATCATGTTCAGATACTCCTTGAAGGAGCAGCCCATGTTCTTTTTGAACAATTTCCCCAGGTATACCGGGTGGAGGCCCACGATCTCGGCCATGCCGGCCAAATCCAGCTCTTCCGGATAGTGTTCGGCGACGTACGCGAGTACTTGATTCACGCGCTGGTCGGCTCTCGCGGAATCGCGGCTGGTGTTCGCCAGCAGCCGATGGAGGATCAGCATGAACAATGCCCGGGCCTGCATGAGGTATCCCGGCTGCTTGCTCATCCAGACGTGCGTGAACTGCTTGAAATAACCGATCAGTTCGTTCGTGATGACGTTTTTCGTCACGGTCTGGAGCGGGAGCGGATCCGTGTTTTCGTTCGGCAGCCATTTGAAATTGAAGGCATAGGAGTGCGCCGGATTTTCCTTGAACGTATGCGCTTCGCGCACGCTGCCAACGGGGATGTAGATGACGTCGCCGGCTTCGATCGTGTGTTTGACGCCATTGACGTAATAATTAGACTTGCCTTCCACGACGAAGGTCAGATCGTGAAAGTCGATCGTTTGCTTGATGATTTCCCAATTGGGGAAGCACCGCCTGTCGACGAAAAACACGACGTCCGGGACCAGATCCTGCAGCCGTTCGAATTCCGTTTCCATGGGGTTCACCTTCCTTGCCGCTTGAAGTCCCGAAGGCACTACGGGGGATGCAACTGGATTCATCTTACCACCGGAGTCCCAAGAATTGAATCAGGATGTTTAATAATTACAAAAAATATCTAGTTGCTCTATGGATAGTGAAAACGCTTAAATCTATAATTTGAGCAAATGAATGATTTTTCCCTCGGCCAAGATGCCTTATTCTGCGTGGGAACCCAAGGGTTTGCCGCGAATGTCTTATTGTTAATGATTGAGTTGTTGCAAGTCTGATTTGGAGGAAAATGAATTGGAAAATGACAACAAGATCGTTCTGGAATCGACAAGCCGAAACGGGGAGGGCGTGGGGGAAGCGTACAAAGCATGGCTGCGATATCCGCCGCTGGATCTGAATCAAGCGGAGGAGTATGCCTCATGGTGCGGCGAAATCGTCGTGACCGCTTCGGAGCCGTCGCCTGTGCTGGCGAATGCCTGCGAGGAGCTCGTGAACGGAATCGGATCGATGCTGGGCACGGCGCCCCGGGTGGGCGGAAGCGGGAATCTCCCGCGCTTTCTCCGGATTGCGGCGGGGGACCTCGCCGAATTGCAGGGAGCGGTGGAGACGGCTGAACTCGAGGAGCTGGGAGAAGAAGGTTACGTGCTGAAGACCGTTCGGGAACCCGGGCGGGCATACATCGCGATTGCCGGCCGGACGGACCGGGGCGCGCTGTACGGGGCGTTCCATTTCCTTCGCCTGATGCAGACCGGCCAAAGCGTGGACGATCTCCGCGTGAGCGAGAAGCCGGCCGCCAAACTCCGGATGATCGATCATTGGGACAACATGGACGGCAGCATCGAGCGGGGATACGCGGGCCGATCGGTTTTTTACCGCAATGGGAATTTCATCATGGACCGTAAGCGCATACGCGATTATGCTCGAATGATGGCGGCCGTCGGATTGAACGCGATCTCCATCAACAACGTGAACGTGCACGAGACGGAGACGAACCTCATTACCCCCGAGCTGCTGCCTTCGGTGGCGGCCGTGGCCGATATATTCAGGGATTATGGAGTCAAGCTTTTCCTAAGCGTGAACTTCGCCAGTCCGATCCCGTGCGGCGGACTGACGACGGCCGATCCGCTCGATCCGGGGGTGAGACGATTCTGGGCGGAACGGGCTGCCGACGTGTACCGCCACGTTCCCGATTTCGGCGGCTTCCTGGTCAAAGCCGATTCGGAATTCCGGCCGGGACCGTTCACTTACGGACGCGACCACGCGGACGGGGCGAACATGCTCGCCGAGGCGCTGCGTCCTTACGGCGGCATCGTGATCTGGCGCTGCTTCGTGTACGACTGCCTGCAAGACTGGCGAGACCGGAAGACCGACCGGGCCCGGGCCGCCTACGACCATTTCCGTCCGCTGGACGGCAAGTTCGCCGACAACGTCGTGCTGCAAATCAAGAACGGTCCGATGGACTTCCAGGTAAGGGAACCCGCTTCCCCGCTTTTCGGGGGACTGCGGCAGACGAACCAGGTGCTGGAGCTGCAGATCACCCAAGAGTATACGGGGCAGCAGAAGCATCTTTGTTTCCTGGTTCCGCAATGGAAGGAAGTCCTTGATTTCGACACCTATGCGTTAGGCGAAGGTTCGACGGTGGCGAAAGCGGCGACGGGCGAATTGTTCGGCCGGCCGCTTGGCGGAATCGCCGGCGTATCCAATATCGGGGACGACTCCAATTGGACCGGTCATCTGCTGGCGCAAGCCAATTACTACGGATACGGCCGGTTGGTATGGCGCCCGGAGCTGACGGCGGAGCAGATTGCCGATGAATGGGTGCGGATCACGTTCGGACACGATCCGGTCGTCGTCGCGACGATACGCCGCATGCTGCTCGATTCCTGGACCATTTACGAGAATTACACGTCGCCGCTCGGAGTCGGCTGGATGGTCAATCCCGGCCATCATTACGGCCCGAACGTCGACGGATATGAATATTCGAAGTGGGGCACGTACCATTATGCCGACTGCCATGGGATCGGCGTGGACCGGACGGTCCGCACCGGAACCGGGTTCACGGAACAGTACCACGAGATTCCCGCGTCGCTCTACGAATCGGTCGACAGCTGTCCGGATGAATTGCTGCTGTTTTTCCACCACGTTCCCTACACGCATGTGCTGAAGTCCGGCAAAACGGTGATTCAGCACATCTACGACACGCATTTCGAAGGCGCCGAGCAGGCGGACAAACTGGTGGACGCCTGGCGCGGCTTGCAAGGCAAAATAGACGGCGATCGTTACGCGAGCGTGCTGAGTCGTCTGCAAGAGCAATCGATGCATGCCAAGGAATGGCGGGACGTTGTAAACAGCTATTTCTTGCGCAAGTCGGGTATCGCGGACGAGCAAGGCAGAACCATCTACTAGGCGAGGTGAGGTTGGAAGTTCGTTGCGATTCAGTGGTGTTGGAAACGCTTTAGTTTTTTTCTTGCGGGGGAGATTAAAGGATGTGGAAAAAATCATGCGTAGGGCGGTGAGGATTTGGCTGCAGCAGTGAGAAGAAAATCGCTCGGATATATGAAACGATACTGGGTCCTCTATGCGATGTTGCTCCTGCCGGTATCCTTTTTTATCATTTTCCGTTACATCCCGATGAATTACATTCAAATCGCTTTCAAAAATTACAGCATCGTCAAGAGCCCGATGGAAATGGAATGGGCAGCAAATCACGGGTTCGAGTATTTTATCAAGGCTTTTTCCAATCGCGATTTCCTTTACGCCCTGAGAAACACCCTTCTTCTTAACTTTCTAGACTTGGTATTCGGCTTCCCTGCACCGATTATATTGGCCATCATCTTTAATGAACTCGCCTTCAAACGGTTTAAGAAGTTCACCCAGACGGTTGCCTATATGCCGCACTTTTTGTCGTGGATCATCGTTGCCGGCATGGCGCTTCAGCTTTTCGCGCCTAGCTCGGGTCTCGTCAATATCATGCTGAACAAGTTGGGGTTCGAATCCATTCCGTTCCTGAACGACTCCACGAATTGGGTGATCACCTACATCGCGCTGGGCATATGGAAGAGCGTCGGTTGGGGCACCATTCTCTATTTGGCGGCGATTGCAGGGATTAACCCGGAACTTTACGAGGCTGCTTCCGTGGACGGGGCGGGACGCATGCGAAATATTTGGCACATTACGCTGCCGGGATTGCGTCCTACCATCATCGTATTGCTCATTCTAAGCCTTGGTCATATTCTGGGCAGCGAATTCGACAGACCATATGCGCTTGGCAACAAGCTGGTGACGGATGTTTCGAACGTGATCTCCATATTCGTTTACAACTATGGGATTCGCGGTTTGCAATTCTCGCTATCCACTGCTGTCGGTTTGTTCCAATCCGTCGTTGGCGTCATTTTCTTGTTCGGGGCAAACGCCCTGGCCAAAAAATTCGGCGATCGCGGCATCTGGTAGGGGGTTGTTAAATCTATGGTGAAATCAAAAAGCGCGAAATTAGGGGATTGGATCATCGTTTTCATTTGCGTGTTGGTGATTCTGGCCTGTCTCCTGCCGTTTTTGAACATTGTGGCACGATCCTTAAGTTCTGCGGAAGCCATGGTGAAGAATCAAGTTTTGCTTTGGCCGGTGGATCTGAATTTCAAAGCTTATACAGCCGTGCTCGGAGATTCCAAAGTCACATGGGCGTTAGTATGGACAGCGATCCTGACGGTCATCGCGACGATTTGGTGTATGTTCATGACGATTCTGTGCGCATACCCGCTTATCTATGACAACCTGAAGGGCAAGAAATTTTTTCTGGCGCTCATTCTCTTTACGATGTACTTCAATGCAGGCATCATCCCGACCTATTTGCTTTTGAAAGGGTTGCACTTGCTGAATAATCCTCTGGTTCTGATTTTGCCGGGCAGCATCAGCGTATTCAACGTCATCATCATGCGCAGCTTCTTCTTCGGCATTCCCGAGAGCCTCAAAGAATCCGCCGAACTGGACGGAGCGGGGCCCCTCAGAGTCCTGGTTAATGTCTATTTGCCGCTTTCCATGCCCGTGCTGGCAACCCTGTCGCTATTCTATGCGGTTGGACGCTGGAACGGGTTCTCGGATGCGTTGATGTTCATGAGCGATAGAACCTACTATCCCATCCAATTGCTGCTCTTTAACATTCTCAATAGCATTACCAGCGTTGAGGTGGCCACGCAGGAGGGCTTTACCAGCCCGGGCTTGTCCGAATCCATTAAGTCTGCAACCGTCGTGTTTGCAACCGTACCGATTTTGCTCATTTACCCTTGGTTGCAGCGATACTTTATTTCCGGCGTCACGATCGGAGCCGTAAAAGGTTAATGGTTCACCCGCGGTAAAAATCGACTTTGTCGATTTTTATAATCGATCAACAGGCACAAACAAAAAAAGGAGGATCTTACATGCGTTTAACCAAGTTTTTGACCATCTTGGCGCTTTGTTCCGTCTTCGCATTGGCGTTTGCGGGATGTACCAAGAGCAAGGATTCGGCAAGCCCGTCCAACTCATCGGCTCCACCGGCATCGGAACAATCGTCCGCAACTCCTTCTGCCGACGAAGCCGCCGCAAAACTCGAAAAGCTGGGCCTTGATGCCAATCTCAGATTCAAGGAGACTCGCAAAATCACGGTAGAGATTTACGATCGGGGCAATACCGGGGGATCCAAACCCGAAGACAACGTCTATACGAAGTTCATCAAAGACGGAATGCTGCGCGATCATAACGTAGAAGTGACTTTCGTTCCGGTTCCGCGCTGGACGGAAGGCGAAGTCCTTAACAACCTTCTGGCCGCGGGTCAAGCGCCGGATATCGGCGTCACCTACTCGTATCCGACCATCCAAACCTATGCCAACATGGGCGGCATCACGGATCTGGCACCGCTTGTCGACGATTACAAAGATCTTCTGCCGAACCTGTGGGGGTATCTCACCGAATCGAACATCAATTGGGACCGGGATCCCAACACCGGAAAGCTGTGGGCTTTGGAAGCTCGCTTGAACGTCCTGAACCGCATCAATACTTTCGTGCGCGAGGATTGGTTGAAGAAGCTCAATCTCCAGGCGCCGACGAACCTGCAAGAGTTCGAAAACATGCTCAAAGCGTTTAAGGACAACGCTTCCACGCTCTTGGGCAAAGATGCGGACAAGATGATTCCTTTCTCCACGAGCTTCGACGTAGGTTGGCGTACGGATCATTTGACAACGTCCTTCGTGCCGGACAATATTACGGACAAGGACCTCTACGTTTACGGCTTTGACGATCGCAAACTTCTTTACCCGAATTACAAAGAAGGCATCAGAACGTTGAATAAATGGTATAACGAAGGTCTGGTCTGGAAAGACTTCCCGCTCTATCCTGCCGGAGATAAAACGGAAGATAATCTCATGAAAGCAGGCTTTGTGGGCGCGTTTATCCACAATTGGGATTACCCGTATCGTGAAGGTGAAGACGGCATTACCGCAAACCTTCATAAGCTTGTCGGTCCGGACGCAAATTATATTGCGGTTGAGCCGTTCCCGAACGATGCCGGGGTTTATCGGAAGTTCTTGTCGGCGCCCGTTGACCGCAAAGTATTCTTCCCGGCTACCAACAAAGAACCTTTGGCTTCGATGTTCTATCTGGATTGGATTTCCAAGCTTGAGAACCGCGTATACCTGCAATTCGGCGAAGAAGGCAAAACGCACGAAAAGATGCCGGACGGTTCCTTCAAGACGATTGCCGCTACGGATGAATATATCATGAACTCGCCGGCCAATATCGACTATACGATCACGAGCAACGGTCTTGACACCGGGAACCCGGATTTGACCGCCAAGTCCATTGCCAACGGGTATGCAGGGGTTGACGCAAGACTCATTGAAATTGCCAACAAGATTACGACGCATGACGGACGCGTAGGCAAAAATGCCAAAGCGGGCGAAATCAAAGCCGAAGAAGGTCAAGGTGAAGCGCTTAGCAAGAAACGCGATGCCTTCTTGGACCAAGCTGTCGTAGCGCCGGTTGACAAGTTTGACGCTGTCTATGATGCGGGTATGAAGGATTACCTCAACTCGGGCGGTCAAGCCATCATCGACGAGCGCAAAGCGGCATGGGAAAAACTTTATGGCAGCGAAACGATGTTGAAATAACCGTCTGCGAGCAGAAGAAGATTCGGTATTCATTCTAAGTCTTCCTAAATAAAGCACGCTGCACCGCGGGAAATCCGGTGCAGCGTGCTTTTTGCTCGATCGGCCGGAACCGTCACACTCCGGAATAGGCCATGAATCCTCCGTCGACCGGGACGACGATGCCGGTGACGAAGCCCGACGTTCGCTCGTCGACGAGCCAGAGCAGCGTGCCGAGCAAGTCCTCGGGCACCCCGAACCGGCGCATCGGCGTATGCGCGATGATTTTCTTGGAGCGCTCGGTCAGCGTGCCGTCCGGATTCGTCAGCAGCGTCCGGTTCTGCTCCGTCTTGAAGAAGCCCGGGGCGATCGCGTTCACCCGGATGCCCGACTCGGCGAAATGGACGGCGAGGAACTGGGTGAAGTTGTCGATCGCGGCCTTCGCCGCGCTATATGCCGGCACCTTCGTCATCGGGCTCGGCGCGCTCATCGAGGAGACGTTGAGGATGACGGCGCCGGGGCGGCCGACCATGCCGCGGGCGAAGACTTGCGTCGGGATCAGCGTCCCGATGAGATTGAGGTCGAACACGTGGCGGAAGCCCGCCAGCGCCAGATCGAAGAACGTCATGACGTCCGGCGCGCCCAGATCGTCCGGATGGAAGATCTCTTTGGTCGTGATCGCGCTCGGATGGTTGCCGCCCGCGCCGTTAACCAGGATATCGCATGGGCCGAGCTGCTCCCGTACGATCCGCTCGGCTTCCCGCACGCTGTCCGGTTCCGTGACGTCGCAGGAAACGGCGATGGCGACGCCACCGTCGGCCCGAATCTGCTCGGCGACGGTCTCGCACTTGGCCGCGGTCCGGCCGAGCACGGCGACGCGCACGCCTTGGCGGCCGAGCTCCCGGGCCATCGCGCTGCAGAGCACGCCGGATCCCCCGGTGACGACGGCGGTTTTGCCGGCGAGCGATTCGTGGGCCGGCAATTGGATGTTGGCTTCGCTCATGCGGACACCTCCCCTTGAAGCTTCCGGCGCCCAAGCGAATCCCATACGCCCCATAAGTACATGATGCCGAGCGCCCGGTCGTACAGGCCGTAGCCGGGGCGGCATTGCTCGCCCCACAGATGGCGGCCGTGGTCCGGCCGGCAGTAGCCGTCGAATCCGGTCTCATGCAGCGCTTGCACGACGCCGGCGATGTCGACGCTGCCGTCTTGCGTGCGATGGGATGTCTCGATGAAGTCCCCGTTGTCGTACACGCGCACGTTGCGGATATGGGTGAACGGTATCCGTCCCGCGAATTCGCGGGCCATGGCGGCGATGTCGTTCTCCGGGTTCGCGCCGAGCGACCCGCTGCAGAGCGTGATGCCGTTCGCCGGGCTGTCGTGCAGCTTCAGGAACCGGCGCAGGTTGGCCTGGCTCGTGATGATGCGGGGCAGCCCGAACACCGACCACGGCGGATCGTCCGGATGGATCGCCATGCGGATGCCGCTTCTCTCCGCCACGGGGATGATTTCTTGCAGGAAATATTCCAGGTTCCGCCACAGGTCTTCCTCCGTGACGCCTTTGTACGCCTCGAACAGCTCCTCTAGCCGGGCGAGCCGCTCCGGCTCCCAGCCGGGCATCGTGAGCGAGCGGTCCCCGCTGATCAGCTTCACCAGCTCGAACGGATCGACGCCGTCGATTTTCGATTTCTCGAAAAACAGCGCGGTCGAGCCGTCCTCCAGTTCTTTGAAGAGATCCGTCCGCATCCAGTCGAACACCGGCATGAAGTTGTAGCAGATCACTTTGACGCCTGCGCGGCCCAGCTTTTCGATCGTCCGCTTGTAATTCTCGATGTACCGCTCCCGCGTCGGCAAGCCCAGCTTGATGTCTTCGTGGACATTGACGCTCTCCACGACTTCGGGGTGAAAGCCGGCATCGCGGATTTGCTTGACCGTCCGCTGAATACGTTCCTCCGGCCAATCTTCCCCGGCCGGCATGTCGTGCAGGGACCAGACCAGCCCTTCGACGCCCGGAATTTGCCGGATTTGCGCGGGGGTTACGGTGTCGTTGCCTTCTCCGTACCAACGAAAAGTCATACGCATGATGGCATCCCGTCCTATTTGAAATAATGGGGGTGTTTCCGTTTCAGTTCGTGCAGGTCCGTGACGGTGAGGTTAAGGTGATCCCGCATGACGCTCTCCGCCTCGTCCGCGTCCTGCCGCCGGATCGCGTCCGCGATGGCCCGGTGCTGATCGTATAGATGGTTCCAATCCCGATCGGGGGATAAAGCCAGGTGCCTCGTGCGGTTCAGGTGGGTTTTCATCTGCTGCAGGACGTTCCAGGTGTTGAGCTTTCGGCAGCCTGCGAAAATCGTGCGATGGAACTCCTCGTCCAGGTCGAACATGCGTTTCTCGTCCCGGGATTCCAGAGACGACCGCTGCGCCATGAGGTTCGTATCCAGCGCGGCAAGGCTCTCGGCGGGGAACGATTCGCAAGCCAGCCGTACGACGGCCCGCTCCAACTGCTCCCGCATGAACCGGGCTTCCAGCGCGTGCTCGGTATCGATCAGCGAGACGAAGGTGCCCCGCTGGGGCAGCACCTGAACGAGCCCTTCCTGCGCCAGGCGGACGAAGCTTTCCCGAACCGGCGTCCGGCTGACCTGGAAAGCGAGCGACATGTCTTTCTCGGACAGCGCCGCCCCCGGAGGCAGCTCCAGGCTTAAAATCCGCTCCCTGAGCCGCCAATAGACGGCTTCGCGGGCGGAAGACGCAGGGGCACCGCCGAACGGTTCCATCGTGTCCTTCACCTCCTTCGGTTTTGATTGTCACTACCATACTACCATACAAGTATGGCAGCGGGAAGGCTGTGGGGATTGCTGCTTCCATGAGGATGGAGGAGGCAGCGCAAGGTTAACGGACACAGCGGCCGCTATTAAGGCCATTTCGCGATCCGTCCAATTTTAACGGACATGGGTGCGCTTATTTGGCGGAATGCATCACTTTCAGCCGTGAAATGTTGCCGATAAGGTCTCCCGTGTCCGTAACGTTTCGGGAATGTCCAATTTCCATCCAATAACGACCGAGGTGTCCATTAGGATCAGCGCCGGCCGATTTTCGTGAAAAAAAGCCGCCCGGATTGACCGGATGGCTTCGTTCAGTTTATCGGGCGGAGTTCGGATGTTCCGATTATCTCAGGTTGAATAGGCCCTTTCCCGTTTCCATACTGATCGGCAACGAGGAATGTTGATGCGCGATGGACCAAGAGCCGCCGTCTTTTCTCAACCCCATCGTGAATCGGTTGGTCATCTGGCGGAGCTTCTCTCCCGAAGGGTTGTACGCAGCGAACGTTACGGCACAGCGAACGAAAGCGACATTCGAATCTTCTTCCACGGCCACATCATGAAAATCCGTTTTGAGGGTCACGCCTTCTTCCGCCAACCCCCCAAACCACCCTTCGACCATTCTCCTCCAGTCGGATTGGCCGACGATCTCCCAGTCTTCCCAACAATCATAGGCATGGATGTCGGGAGCGAACGCGGCCGTAAACTTCTCCACGTCTCGTTCTAGAATCGCGCTTTTGTAATTTTCGATCACGTCATGGACATTTTCGAGCGCAAATCTCATGGTTCCATCTCCTTGAAATAGATTCCGTCCTATTAATAATGCATGACGAAAGCAGCCAGATGATCCGCTGCGAAAACGTCCGGATCGGGATTGAAGTATTTCTGCTTCAACCCGAATGCGAAGGATTCGCCGGTTACGGAACCCGCGTCCCACGTCGTGTCCTGGGCGATCCACGCACCGTTCACGTAGGTTTCCACCCACGCATGGTTATAGTCGGTTGCGTTGATGTAACTCACCGGCTCCGGATCGCCGGTACCCGCCATCCCCCAGACGACTTTGGCCTTGATGCCGGCTGCGCGGTTCAGCGCGGCGGTCAGCTTGGCATATCCGTCGCAAACCGCTTTCTTGCGGTGGAGGATTTGAACGGCGGTATACCCATGGATGTTGCCCGTAAACAATTCTTCCGTATCGTACGCAATGTGGGTCGACACCCAATCGTGAATCGCCTGCGTTTTGGATAAGTCGTCCGTGAGACCTTCCGTGATCTGCTTCGCCAGTGCCTTGATTTCGGCATTGTCGCTGTTTACTTCGGGCGTCGGCTTCAGATAGGTATTGTCGGTAGAGCCGGATTTGTTGGTCAGCGTCACGGCAAACAAGTTCTCCATGCCTTCGGACAAGGGAGCTCCGGTCGCCCGGTCATACAAGGAAACCGTGTATTGTCCGGCCCCGTCGGAGAGATATAGCAATTCGTCCAACTGGCCTTTGATCGGGTCGGCGATTTTGTAGCGCGGCAGCTCGCCTTGCTTGACGATCTTGACGAGAACCGGCGCGGCGGATTTCAGGGGTCCCCACAAATACACGGTATTGTCCGACGTCTTTACGGAGGAAATCGTCATCCCGTTCTTCGCGACATATTGCGCGATCAAAGCGGCTTCTTGAGCCGCGCGGTCTTTCAGCTTCTCGTACGTACTATAGCTGTAGTTGCTCGTGGTTTTCAGGCTGAGTTTCTTGGCGATGGTGCCGAGCGGGGCGACAATGGCGTCGTCGGTGGACCGGACTTTCTCCTCCAGATTGATCTTCTTGCCGTTGAGGTAAGCGGTCTGCTGGCCCGTGGTCAATTTCAACACGGTTTTTCCTTTGGTCAGGGTGACCGACTTTTTATCGCCGCTCCAAGCAAGGGTTACGCCGGAATCGGACGGAACTCCCTGCACGATATAGATGACGTCATGCGAGCGGCCCCTGTTGTCGACGTAGCCTTGGATATAAAAGGCGTCTTTCGGAACGACCGTCGTTACTTGATCCGCCGGTTTGGCCGAGGCCGAGCTTGTTCCCAGCAGGGAGCCGATCAGAATCGCGGCCGCGCCGAGCTGCGCGATTTTCTTGGCTAGATTCATGAGGACGTCCTTTCCGTAGGTGCTATAATGTGGAATATAGTGGAAAGTGTACACGCCTATCGCACGGCCGTCTATGAAAAAAATGGCAGTTTTGCGCGAAGCATGAAAGTGCAGCAAATGCGCGGGAAAAAGCAAGAATGGAGGGAGTGCCCACCATCATCGGCAAATTCCGTTCAGCATACGATCATCCTTCTTGTGCAACCGTCTCTTCTACTGCGGCACTTTGGTCCTCGTACATGACCTCGACGCTGTCCGCGTGGACCTGCGATAACCCTTGGGACACCCACCGGCAAAGCGCTAGATAAATCAAGTACGAAATCAGATCGACGACGCTCGTCGCGAGCAGCAAAGCGTTGCTGGGATCGTCGGCCCGTTGGATGGCCCGGTTGAGTCCGTTCGACGCCATGATGACAATCAACAAGGGGACAGCCATGCCGCTCACCCAGGCGCCCGCTTTCCGGAGACGCGCCGTTTCCGTCTGAAAATGGGTGCCGATCATGTTGTAAATCGAAGGAATTCCGTAAAGGTTGTAGAACGGGACGATCGTGCAGGCCAATGCGCCTCCGGGCGTGCGGGGATAACGCGGAAACAGCCGGTTCAAATCCATATGCACCCGGTAGAGCCAAACCAAGTAAAGGACCAGTACGATGTAATACAGCACCGTCAGCGCCACGCCAATGAATTCGTAAACCGGATACAGCTTATCGGAGAAGAAGTCTGCACCGGCAGAATAGACGATCGTCGACAGCAGGTCCGCGGTTTGCAAGACCACGAGCGCCGACAGCAATATTTTCAGAAGACCGGATATCGTATCGGATTTCAGTTTCATGGACGGCTCTCCTCCAACAGGGGCGATTTGGGCAGATTTTTCAGAAAATCCACCGCTTCCTCCAGCGTATCTACCGGCACGATTCGGAGATGAAGATTCAACTCTTGCTTGACCTGGAAAGCTTCTTCCTCATTGCTCAGCCCTTCATAGGGGTAGCGGTCCTTGTCCTTCGGGACGAAGAAATAATCGGCCCCTGCTTGCTCGGCGGTCCGCAGCTTGTCCCGAATCGCGCCCACGGAGCCGACCGTATGATCGTCCTCCAGCGTTCCGGTACCTGCGATGCAGTACGTTCCGAAGGGGTGAATCGAAAAATTTTCGTGCAACGCTTCTTCGACCAGGCCGATCCCCAGCATGAGTCCGATGGAATCGCCGTAATAATCCGCGGTCTGCTCGATCAGCGAGTCCAGCCGCGTCCGCCTTTCCGACTCCCCGAGATTTTCTTCCGCATACTGCTCCGCGGAATCCACGGCACGCTGGATGACCTCGTCGCGCAAATCTTCGCCCGCGTCCATCTCGAAGTCCAAAACATCTTCGACCCAGGGATCGGCGGGAGTAAACCGCGCATCCGGGTAGGATCGGGCGGCGGTCCATTTTTCGAAGAGATTGCGGGTAATGCCTTCCCGGACGTAGACGAAGTTGACGCTTCCGTCGACGCCGATGTCCCGGACAGGGACGATTTCACCCATGGCCGTATATTGTTCGTACCTCGGCATCACGCAATAGACGGCCGCGCCGATCGGGATCAGGAGCAGGACGGCGGCCCAAATCAAGGGCCGGCGGTTTTTGTTGGCGGTGAATCGCAAGTTTTTCCCCCAATCCGCTTCTGGGAAATAAAGGATAACCAGGAGGTTTCGACAAATGGATTCGACAAAACCCCTGATTATTCCTCCCTGAAGAGAAGCCGGAAAAAATTCGAGGAAATATCGAAATGGTACTTGAACCTGACACTGGGTCAGGATTTAGGATGAAGGTGTCGACAAATCCGTTTCGCGCGAAATGAGGAGTGGAGTTTGAACCAATCATTTTGGAAAGTCGGGGAGTTGGCGGCAAGAATGAGCAATTGGAAAAGCTGAAAAAGCGGGGCGAGGCTCTCGGACCGAACAAGATCGGGGAAGTGGAGAACGAGTAGCCCGACCTGATCGCGAAGGTGCGCGGGAAGATGGAAAGCGGGGCCCCAGCGGACGATCCGGAGGTGCCGAAGCTGGCCGCCCGTTGGAGAGAACTGATGAATTCACGGGGGGGACGGCGAGATCCTCCGAGCGGCCGAGCGCTTCCATGCGGAGAATCGGGACAACGCGATCCAATTCGGGATGGACGGCGAGTTGTACCGGTATATCCAGGAAGCAATGGCTCGATTGTAATGGGGCGGGAGGTTGCCGTTGCGGGCAGCCTCCCTTTCTTATTCGAACATATCGTTAAGGTTCACGGAGAGCCCCTCGAAAAAGCAGCTGCGAACGTCCATATCCGCCGATTTGGAAAACGCCTTGTAGTCGGAAATCTCTTTGTCGTCCAGCCGATAAACGAGGACCTGATCCTTCATGGGGTCGACGATCCAGTACTCCCTCACCCCGCATTCCTTATACAGTTCCAGTTTCTTGAGCATGTCCTTGCTTCGGGTGGAGGGAGACAGCACTTCGACGACGAGCGTAGGAGTGCCGAGGTATTTGCCCTTGTCGTCCAGATTGGTTTTGTCGCAAATGACGAACACGTCCGGTTGAACGACGCAGATATTATCCGACGATTTAGGCAGCGTGATATCGAAAGGGGATGTAAGCGGCACGCAATCCTTGCCTTTAAACCAATTATAGAAGGTACCCAAGATCTCTTGAACGGCCTTCTGGTGCTTATACGATGGGGCTGCTAAGTTGTAGACGACGCCGTCGATCAGCTCGTAACGCTGTTCCGACGACTCCGTCAATTCGAGAAATTCCTCGTAAGTGACCCGTTCGCCGGAAGTGGAATAGGAGGCTTGGTGTTCTTTCACGGTATCGGCAACGATAGCCGTGACCGCCGCGATATCCTTGCCGTTCCGCGTCACGATGATTTCTTCTCCGGCTTCGGCGAACTTCAAGTATTTGCCGAAGTTGTTTTGCACCTCGGTGGATGAGACTCGCATTAGGCATCCCCCTTTTGAATTTAGCTAATATAATTTTATTATACGGAAGTTAGCTAATTTTTCAAGAGGGAATAGCTAAGGTATGAAAAAGGCTGAAGAACCTGCGCGCCGCTTCCTCAGCCTTTTGTCTTTCATTGCTTTTGGTTGGTCGAACCCGGCACCGCGGAATCGTGGTTGTTGCCGGGCGGCTGTTTGCCTTGGTTTCTGGATCTTTTACGCGCCATTTCCGATCCTCCTTTAGGTATCGTTTCTTACGATCACTTCATCCAGCGAAGTGTGCGCGTCGCGGTGGGCCGCCTTCGCGATTTCGCGATCGGTGTCGCTGCAGCCCTGAATGTCGTCCGCCGCTTCGGCTTGTTGATTCAACTGTTCTTCGATTTGCCCGATGCCGTGAGCTCCTTGATGGTTCCGGCTAGTCGACATGGCTGATTCACCTCCGTTTGTCCCGATGTCGTCCCTGACTTAATGTGCGACATTCGGAGAGGAATTAATCGCCAATGCATAGAGAGCGGGCCTTCGGCTTCTCGTGGTAAAATGAAGGGAGCGGATATTGTGAAAGGGTGGTTTCGGTTGCGAAATGTCGTGAGTATGAAATGGCTTTTGGCGCGGATGTACGAACCGGATTTGGTGATCGTGGATTGCCGGTTCCAGTTGGGCCAGCCGGAATCGGGCCGAGCGGCTTTTGAAGAATCGCACATTCCCGGCGCGGTCTACCTGGACTTGGAGAAGGATTTGTCCGCTCCGGTCGGAGAACATGGCGGTCGCCACCCGCTGCCGGATATTGCGACATTGACGGGAACGTTGAGCCGCGCGGGGATCGGCAACAACGTCAGGGTCGTCGCCTACGACGATCAAGGCGGGGCAATGGCTTCGCGGTTGTGGTGGCTGCTGAAATACCTCGGGCATGAGCAGGCGTACGTGATGGACGAGGGGTTCTCCGCATGGGTGAAGGCGGGGTATCCAGTGTCCTCGGAGCAGAAGGTGCCGATCCCGTCGCAGTTTCTCGCAACCGTGCAGCATAACATGCTGGCGGAAGTGGACGAAGTTCGGGAGCTGCTCGGTTCTGACCGCGTTACCTTGGTCGACTCGCGCGAAGCCCCGCGCTACCGCGGCGAAGTGGAGCCGATCGACCGCGTCGCCGGGCACATTCCCGGCGCGATCAACCGGTTCTGGAAAGACGCGTTGGACGAACGCGGCGCCTGGAAAGACGCCGCCGGTCAAGCGGCGCGGTTCGACGATCTGCCGCGTGATCGCGAGCTCATCGTTTATTGCGGCTCCGGCGTCACCGCCTGTCCGAACGTACTCGCGCTGCAGGAAGCGGGCTTTCAGAGGGTGCGCCTGTATGCGGGCAGCTGGAGCGATTGGATTTCGTTTAGCGAGAATCCGATTGCGACGGGAGACGAGTAAGATCTGAAAACCCTCGTCGGACGCGGGTTGGAGGGCTGTGACAGGTTGCCGGGAGGCGGGCTGTTGCGGCCCTTTTTGGGATTTCCGTTCAACAGCTTGCAAACAAAGAAATCGGAGAAAGCAGTTGCCAGAGGCCCGGAGCCAGCCACAGTCCGGAAGTCGGGTCAGGTGGTTGTTGAATGCTTGTCGGTTTCGCTTGTGTCCCTCCACAATCAGGCACGGCGCAATCTTTTGTGCGGAGCAAGTGAACGATCCCCATTGGGAGCAATTCGCTCGGCTTTCCTTTGCGTTCCCGGTATCCCCCAATTTGGCGGCATCAGCAGCAGGAACGCGCAGGGTCTGGGCGTGGACGGGGCAAAACGCTAAGCCAGCCACAGCTCAAGGCATCGGGAACGGGAGCCGTCCGGAGCGCCAAGCAAAACTTATTGTAATTGCAGTGAACGATTCGCAATCGGCTCTTGTCTAATAGTGTGGAGGTGAACACGTGAAATCCCATATAGAGTTTCGATACTTGGTGAATATGGATCGTATGGACAAGACGGATCTGTATGAACTGATGACTGCATATGGAGACGATGTAAGGAAATACGCTTATGCCATCACCAAAAACAGGGAACAGGCCAAAGATATTGCTCAGGAAGTGTTTCTTAAAGTATTTCGCAGCGTTGGTTCGTTCAAGGGCGAGTCTTCTATGAAAACATGGCTATTTACAATCACAAGAAATCTCGCCATCAACGAATTAAAGTCGAGTTATATGCGTCGCATCGTTTTATTCGGTTGGGTGAAGCCGCAAAAGAATGTACGGTCAGCGGAAATGGATTACTTGACGGAACAATCTGTTCGTGAGATTAGAGATATCATTATGAAGTTGCCGAGTAAGCTGCGAGAGGTTCTTATTTTGACGCTTGAACACGAACTGACGATGGCAGAGATCGCTAAACTAGTGAATGTATCGGAAGGCACGGTTAAATCGAGATTACATAGGGCACGCCAAATCGTTAATAGAAAATGGAGGGTGACAGAGCCATGAACGAGCGATCGAAGGATTGGGAGGGCAGAGTAAAGCAGGGACTATTTACGGAGGAGGTTTTTTCCGACGAGATGAAGCGATCGGTGTTGGAGGCCGTAGATCGTCAACCTGGTTATTTCTCTTGGCAATGGAAGCGTCTTGCGGGGGCAGTAGTCTTGGGTATTATTTCGGTAATTTTGATCGCAAATTGGCCAAACGGCAATGACAACGAGGCAGCTTCCGGTTTATCCGACGAGATGAAGATGCCCGTCATATTCAAGCCTCTCGACGCTAGAGATTGGACACCCGGTCAGATGATTACTCAATCGGACCCTGACATTCTTCCGGGGTTATCCAATAAGTACAACCCATTAAAAAATAAGACAAACGGGTATATCAGGCAGATTCCGTTTAGCGATATTCAATTGATTGATGAAAAGCAAATAGACGGTTTCGGAACGGCATTGCATTATACCTTGAAACCAGATTCAGAGAACCCTCATAAACTTAAAGAAAACACGGAGTTATTTGGATTTACGGTAAACGGATCATCCCGGCCAGGGACGTTATACGATTTTGGCTTGGGGCATATGTATGACCAACAGTTCAGCATGACACGACTGTTCGGACAAGAGGTGCTCAAGATCGAACAACCGGTTTGCAGAACCGATGGCGAAGCGTGCGCCTGGTACTTGAAAAAGGATGCGGATGGACTGGTCTCCTCGTACATGGAACTTGATGCCGCCAGCTATGAACGTGATTTGGATGGCGATGGAAAAGAAGAGGCGGTGGTTGTTACCCATAAACAAAATCAAATCTACATCTTTAAAGAACAAGATGGACAGCTCTTATGGGCAAGCATAAGAGACATTTTGAAAGCCAATCAAAATGACACCATACATTATGATGACGCCAGCGGCACTTTTACGGTACATTCTACAGGAGGGGAAGATGCCGTTAGCGTTTATCTCTATAAGGAAGGGCCGAATTCGCTTGTTAGAATAGATAGCAACGGCAATATCATGCAAATAACGGATAAACCTTCATCTTAAGATACTCGAAAGCAGGCAAACCTGGTTGGCTTATTATCTATCAGCAGCGGCAGAGTCTTTCAAATCTCCAACGGATATCGCTATGCAAACAACCTCCAACAGGCTGCCAACAATAATGTTGAGGCCTTATCTAATTCCATCCACCCTCCGGGTGCTACCTTGCTTCACTTGGCCTTTTGTTGGCGTTCCGTTCGCCTTGACCCAGCTACATGTGGATAACTCGCCCCGGCTCAACCCATATTGTTTCGCCAGCCTCGTCCTCCACGGGCTTCTTGCTCTTGAATCGCTCCCAAGCGTAGCCAAGGGAGGTCGTTGCACATGTGCGCTGGCATATCCTCCGAGACATTCCCGCCGCGCAGCTCCGAACCCCCATTTTTTTGTTTCAGAACCTTCCGAGCATGGGGTTCGTGGGGGGATAAGAAGCTGGAGCGATTGGACTTCGTATATACAGAACCCAATCGCAACAGGCGATGAAGAACAACCGAACAAAACATAAAAGTATGTGACGTTTGAATACATCGCCAAGTGGCTTTCACGCCCCGGCGATGTATTTTGTGTGGGTTAGAAAGGTCATGATAATACCAGGAGTGACCAAGTAAAGTCATCGCTTGGTTTATTTTTCACCGGGAATGAAATCTCTATTTAATAACTTCTCCTACAATAAATATCCATCCGACAAAAAGTGAAATGATAATCAACAATGTACAATGAATGCTGTATATCACTCGATCCAATAATCGGGATTGTCTTTGAACCCAGAGAAAAATGAGCAAAATGATTTGAACTAGAGTCAGTAAGATAATGATTTTAGGCATCTCATATAACAATTTTTCATACGTGGTCAACTGAAACCGTATGTATCTGCCAATCTTCAACAACCCATGACTAAAAATCATACATGCGAACACGTTTATTGCGGTCGTGACGAGTAGAGCGGTAACCCATTTGGTTCGGCTTTCGCGTCTAAAGAAATATAAAGCGGCTAACGTTGCGAGAATACCCAGAAGCGTACCAATGACCCAATATAATAAATGCGCAAAAGCACCACCGAATACATTTTGACTGTTGCGATCTTGTAGGTTAGGGTACGAGGAATTCGCCGCAAACATATCCTTCAAGTCAAAGAGTTGGATCTTATTCTTGGCTAATTGTTCATGGAGATTCCATGTGATGCTGTTGTTTCGGTCCCGCATATAGATCGTCGTAACATCGCCGGTCGTCAAATTATAGATATTGGAGTAAATTGTTCCCGTTGAATAAGACCCGATTTGGTATGTGGACTCGAGTGCAGCCGTAATTTGTTCCTGGGAAGCCTCTTGGTTATTGCGATTACTGAAAAACGCTTGCAGCCGATTATAGCGAGGGTCGATAATCCAATTCCTATCCGATACGCTATATTCCCACAGATTGATATTCGTCATAAACTGAACGGTATTATCTGCGGGCAGTACCTGTAATTTTCCTTTGTACCATTCAACAATGACGGAGCGTCCCGAACGATCCGCCAGTAGCGCATGTCCATTAACCTCCGGTAAAAAGAATTTTCGATATAGGGCAATGGCATCCTCGACCGTAGCGCTTTTGCGTAGAATCATTTCATTGAAATCATACCCAAATACATTAAGCCTAAGATAACGTTGACCTTTAGAATAGGGAATAGACTGAATTTCTGTCGTTGCCCAGTCCATGAAGAAACCTTGATCATTCATACCGCCTTGGGCATAACCATCTTCAAATCCGAAAGCCACGTAGCCATAGGATTCGCCATTGGAGGGAACGAACCAGGCTTTGGCATTGAAGTTTGTGCCATCTTCGTTATTTCCCACGAACACTTGGTTGCGGTCTCCCACGCATAAAACCGTGCATGCGGATACGTATTGAGGATCAGAACTCATTACCATAATCAAAACCAAAAAAACTACTGGGATTCGTTTCAATCCAATCCCTCGCAATTTGGGATAATATTACTTAATCACTATT
The DNA here is from genome assembly GCF_029360585.1 of Cohnella caldifontis. Classification (GTDB taxonomy): domain Bacteria; phylum Bacillota; class Bacilli; order Paenibacillales; family Paenibacillaceae; genus Cohnella; species Cohnella caldifontis. The sequence goes on from NZ_JAQZSJ010000011.1 coordinate 80,694, forward strand.
AATGGGAAATCGGTCACTTTACTTTAACATACCCCCTAAGGTGTGTCACCTTGGAATAGTTACAGATGTTAATCCGCTTGAAAGAATTCATCTCCGATGTACGTTTGACGGCTTCCGATGGCAATTCTGCAATTGGAGCGATTGGATCTCGTACAGCGAGAATCCGATTGCAGTGGGGGACGAGTAAGAGCCGAGAGGCCGTGGCGGACGCGGGTTTGGGGGCTGTGACAGGTGGTTGGGCAGGTGACCTGTTGCAGTCCTCTTTGATGTTCTCGTTCAACTGCTTGCAACGCTTACATGAATGATTCGGATTATGTCGCAGAACGTTCCCTGTGGCCTTTGCTTCGGAATAGCGGAATCATAATTAGGAATCCTGCAAAAAAGCAGCATCCGGCAATTTCGTACACGACGGGAAGAGAAAGCGTATTTTTCAACCCACCTGCAAGACCCATCATAAGAAGCATCGCTCCAGTCATAAGCGGAGTGCGGATTCCCATTACCCGACCTATAAAGTTTTGATCGGTATGCTGCATGACCAAGGCGCTGTTTCCGACAAAAATGGCTGGTTGCAAAAGGGCAATCATGAATTGGGCCGTCATTGTAAGCCATTTCTCGGTAGACAGCCCTGCCAAGATGATCCCGGAACCATTGACGAGTAAGCCGATCATGAGGAAACTTTTGTTTGTCTCGCGGTATATGGGCGGATTATGATCGGACGGTACGAAGAATAGCGCAACGGCGGATAGTAGAAAGCAAGCTCCAGTCGTTAGTATGGAGAATTCAATTCCGAATTGCTGATATACCAATGTTCCCAGGATCGGACCAAGTACCATAAAGACCGATGTCACGGTTTGCAGTAAAGACATACAGGATTGTGCATCTTCATCACGTACATGATTCTTAATTAGCTTCATGCCGGAAGGTTGTGCAAACTGTGATAAAATGGAGGAGCATAAAGTTGCGAAAAATACGACCTGCCATGTTCCGACTTCCAGTACGGTTGCAGCCCTATTTGGGGTTCTCGTATAACAGTTAAGCAACAAGAATCCGAGGAGTACAGTTGCGAGAAACCCGAAGCTAGCGACAGTGAAACGACGCCAAATCCAGCGGACACCAGACTGGGCGAGGTCTGCGGTACAGCTTGCTAAACAATTCGGTGTGCATAATTCTTGCGAATCAATCGTTGATGATATAAGTCCATGATCTTATGAGGAGGCAAACGGATGTTGAAATTATTCGAGTATAACTGGCAGGTTCGGCAAGACTGGTTCGCTTGGTGCCAAGACGTTTCTGAAGAAGAACTGCTTAAGAAGCGGACGGGCGGGGTAGGAGGCATTTTGCACACGTTGTTTCATATTGCGGATGTGGAATACAGCTGGATATCCGGTCTGCAAGGGAAGCCTGAGTTCACGGATTCGTTCGAATCCTATGCCAGCCTGCAGAAAGTGATGGATTTATCCGCCAAGTTTCACGAGGAAGTTCGCCCTTTTGTCCTGTCGTGGACCGATGAAATGGAAATGAAGGAGTTATCGGAATTATCGCCAGAGGGGGAGAAGGTTACTTTCAAATACGGCGAAATCATGCGGCATGTCATCGCCCATGAAATCCACCATATCGGCCAATTGTCCGTATGGTCGAGGGAATTGAGCAAAGCCCCCGTAACGGCTAATCTCATTCGCCGGGGGTTATTTTAACCGAGTTATTCTTCGATCGTAGACGGCATATCATGATGTCGAAAATTTCCAGTCCCTTCGGCGCGCTTTCAACAAACTCTCCCTTTCTTCGCTATTGTAAATCAGGATAAAAATGTTAAATTGTATCTAGTTTTATCCCGAAGGAGAGGGATGTCAATGAGATTTGCGCGTTTTTCGATAGGGCTGGCATGTCTGTTGTTTCTCGCAGCAACTCCTGCCTTGGCGGCGCCGCAGCCAACGACTCTTGGACCCAAGATCCTGCCGGAAATCAATCTGCCGATTATCGTGTCCAACCCGCCGATTCTCGTGGCTTTCGGGGCCATCGCCAACCGGTATAACGATGTCGATCCCGCGACGGTATTCGATTTGGACGGCGATTTGGTGGGCGACATCCAGATCGGATCGACGGCCGTCACGAGCAAGAACGGCGCGACAGTCCAACTGCTGTCTCCTGCCCAACTCAACCTGGATAACGTACAATCCGTTCCTACCGTAGGGTATGCGGCTTCGGCGGATCTTCAGCTGTCCCGTGTCTACGTAGCGAAATTGACTTCAGGCAATTATGCCAAGTTCATGGTCCTCCAAAGCACGCCCAAAGTGTCGATCCAGTTCCATTATGGCACGCCCACGACAAGCGAGCTCAAGGCCGTAAGCACCGGCGGGCATACCGAGCTGACGTGGGGAGCGCTGCCCGATGCCGTACTGGGCTATAACCTCTATCGGTACGAGATCGGGGACAACAACTCTTACACCGTAACCCAATTGAACGACTTCACCGTTCAAGAGACGGCGTTCGTAGACCAAACGGCGGATAAACGGTACTACTTGTACGTGGTCCAGGCCGTCAAGGCTGGAGGTTCGCCGGGTTCCTTGACGACCGCGGCTCCCGTCTTCGTCCAGTCGGTATCGCGGACTTTGACGCTGGAGTTGTTAACGGGCAAAGCCAAGATTGACGGCGTGAATGTTCAAATGGATGGGAAGCCGGTCATCAAGAACGGTTGGATGATGGTTCCGTCCACGATGTTTGCCAAGATCGGCGCCACCGTGAAATTCGATGCATCGACGGGACATATCACGTTATCCCGGCGACTCGGCAATTCGACCTACAAAGTGGAAATGGTTCTCGACGAAAAAGATTACACTTGGAACGGAACCGCCTATAAGACGGACGTACCTCCTTATAAGAATGGGAGTTCCGTCATGTTGCCGCTTCGCGTAGTATCGCCTATCCTGGGCTACGGAGTCACGTTCGACTCCGCCACGCGTACTGCCACCCTCCAGTGGGCGGAATAAGCCAGGCTGCGACAGACAGGAGCGAGGGAGGGATTCGGTTGTACGTGAGCAAGAAAGTCCTGCTAACGCTTGGCATCACGTTGGTTTTGCTTTTCTCCTGCGCAAGCGTATATGCGGCAAAGTCACAGGTGAGTCAATCGAAGACGATTTACGCCTGCGCCAAAAGCGACGGACAGCTTCGATTAGTCGCCGAAGGTAAATCGTGCAAGTCGAACGAGAAGCCGATTTCATGGAATGTCGTCGGCCCTAAAGGTGACAAGGGCGAGCCGGGACCTATAGGACCCCAAGGGCCTAAAGGTGAGAAGGGAAATACAGGCGCGGCGGGATCCCAGGGTCCTAAGGGCGACAAAGGCGACACGGGAGCGACCGGACCCCAAGGACCCAAGGGTGAGAAGGGAGATACGGGTGCCACGGGACCGCAGGGGCCTAAAGGCGATAAAGGCGACACGGGAGCAGATGGACCCCAAGGGCCTCAAGGGCCTCAAGGTCCTCAAGGGCCTCAAGGGCCTCAAGGTGAAAAGGGCGAACCGGGAGCTGGCGGACCGCCGTTCGGCAATGCGAATGTACCGGATGGATCTGCTGGAGGCAGCGGCATCGCGCCTGAGAGGTTCATCGGAGAGGTTTGGTTATTCGCCGGGAATTTTGCGCCGCCACACACCCACGTCTGCGACGGCTCATTGTTGTCGATCAGTCAAAACACGGTATTATTCTCCATATTGGGTAACCAATACGGTGGAGACGGTAAAACCAACTTCGCTTTGCCCGATCTTCGGGAATATGCGCCTGCAGGCGTAAGCTACGTCATAAACCTTGAAGGGATATTCCCTGCCCGGCCTTGATTCAAGCTGCAGTATAAGCCAGGACTCCTTGCGAAAGGGTCCTGGCTTTTAATTTGTAACAACAAAAACATCTCCAATAAAGATATAAATTTATTGTAAAACAATAAACGACGTGATAGAGTGGATTTGCATGGGACGACTTCGGCAAGGGAGGTAGACCGATGGACAATACCAATCCGATTCTCGAACATATGGACCATCCGCACGAACTGGAGAGACTGTTCCGTAAAAATCCCGAAGCTTTTCAGCAAGCCTTCTCCATCGCTTGGGAACAAAGGCCGGATTCGCAGATTCTCGCGGTTTGGCATGAAAGATTGTTCTTTACGGAGGCGGAACCGTCCCCAAAAGCATCCCTGTTACGGAAAGATTTCATCTCCATGGGCATTTTAGCCATACTGGCCGGGATCTGCTCCAGGATCATTCTGCTTTTCGTCGAACGGCAAGCCATAGCGCCCATCAACCTCGTTTTCGGCATCTTGCCCTTTATGGCCGCGTATTTTGTAACCCATAAAGCTCCCAATAAAAAGGTCGTTTACGTCCTGGCATCGTTATTCCTCCTCTCCGTCATTTATCTGAATGCGCTGCCGCTGGAGATGAAGGACGATATTTTGCTGGCGTATCTGCACCTCCCCGTGTTCTTATGGGTATTAGTAGGGCTTGCGTTTACGGGAAATGAATACGGCAAAGGCAGCGCCAGACTCGCGTATCTGAAATTCAACGGGGAGTTCGGCATCCTCTACGCCTGCATGGCCCTATGCGGAATGCTGCTAACCGGATTAACGCTGCAGTTATTTCGGTTTGTCGGCGAGGACGTCACGGAATTCTATTTCGAAAACGTCGTATCGTTCGGTGCGGCGGCTCTCGCGATCTTGGCTGCCTATCTGATATCCAGGAACCTTAAACTTGCCAAAAATATAGCGCCTTACATAGCGAAAATTTTTAGTCCCCTTGTCCTCGCAACGTTGGTAGTCTACCTCATCATGGTGATGGGGATCGGAAAAAATCCTTTCGTGGACCGGGATTTCCTGCTCGTCTTTAACGGAATTCTCCTCTGTGTTCTGACCGTCACCATATTTTCCATTACCGAACGGGGCACGGGCGAGAGGAAGAACGTTTCCGACTTCATCCATTTTGCTCTCATCGTCCTTACGCTTATCATTGACAGCGTGGCATTGCTGGCTATCGCGTTCCGGCTTACTTCTTACGGGATTACGCCCAACCGGCTGGCCGTTCTCGGCTTAAACGTCCTGATCTGGGCGAATCTGATTTGGATTATGCGCTCCTACATGCTTTATCTGCGCAACAAGACCGGTGCTGCAACCATTCAAGACTCCGTAACGAATTATTTGCCGGTTTACGGGATTTGGGCGGCATTCGTCGCATTTGCTTTTCCGTTCATTTTTTAATACAAAGGAATTATCGAGCATGATAAAAAATCGATGAGGATTGAGATAAGGATATGGTTAAAGCAGTTGACGGTCCCTCCTAAAATACGAACATTTTAGGAGGGTGAACATGATTTTCAATCGGATCGATCGGGATCAATGGGCGAGAAACCCCTATTTCGAACACTATTTAAACCGCGTCAGATGCTCCAAGGAATGGCGGATGATTGCAAGAACTGGTTGGTCGGAAATTGATCGTACGTCAACGAAGTTCAAATACGGAGCGCGGCCAGAAGGATGCCGGTGCTCCGTATTTTTTTTCATACCCGTATCTATTCGTGGATTTTTATCGTTTATAGATTGAAAATGAAGCTTAAGGAGAGTGGTTAGCCCATGGAGAGAATCGTTTCGTTTGTATCCAGCATTTTCATCCCGGTAACGGACATCACGCGTTCCGCGGAGTGGTATGTCCGTATGTTCGACTTGGAGACCATTGAAAAAACCGACTATCGAGTCGGACTCGCGTTCCCCAATGCTCAAACCTTGGTTTTATTATGGAAAGTGGAAAAACCGCAGCCTGTCCAATTCGATACCGGCAAACATCTGATGCCTTACTTCAATTTCACTTCGTACGATATTGACCATTCGTATAGACAGCTTAAGGCCAAGGGAGCGGAATTAAGCGAAATCCACGAAGAGGATGGGTACAGGTTTTTCCAAGCGTTCGATCTGGATGGAAATCCCGTTGATATTGTGGAAGAGACGGGGCAAACGCCGTATTTTGCTCACAAGAAAAATTTTAATAATTAGTGCCGTCGAACGCGGGAGTTGACTCATGATGCGAGGAGTGATTAAGCTTGTCGGAAATCGTGCAGCAACAATACGATTGGATCCGATCCGCTAGAGACAAAGTGTTTGCTTTCTTAGATGAGATCCCGCCGGTACGGTTACATCAACCGGTTCCCGAATTCGGGCACGGCTCGATCATGCGCACCCATCTCCATGTCGTGGACTGCTATAGGTTTTGGCTGGAATCTTTCGCGTTCAAGAAGATAACCGAACATCGGGATATTACCGCGCATGAAATTGAGCGCGCGGACGTGAAATACGCCCGTGACCGGTTTGCGGAAGTGGATGAAATGGTGCGACGGTTCTTCAACGAGTATCGCGATCGCTGGTCTGAACCGATCGAGCAGGACGAGAACTGGCAAGGTTACCCGAAGGCGCCTGCTCCGTTGCTGCTGTTTACTCATGTGATGACGCATGAATTCCATCACAAGGGCCAAATCGTGTCGATGGCCAAACAGCTGGGTTGCCCGCCGCCTGCCGACGATCGTTTGGGAGGACTTTTCACCTGAATCTCCGGAGCGGGCAGCCCTCGTCCGATTTCTATTTGCCGGCATAGAAGAGCAAATAATCCTTCACGTGCCGACTCCAATAGGCGCCGTCGTGTTTGCCTTGATTCAGGTGGAATTCCGAGCGCACGTTCCTGCCGCGCAGCTTGGCGTCGAGCGCCTCGGCGCCTTGATAGAATTTATAGGAGTCTTGATCCCCCGAATCGAGGTAGACCGACATGCCGGATAAATCCGCGGTGTCCGCGAGGTAATAAGGATCTCTCTGCTTGCGGATCTCGTCTGTCGGATAGAGCCACTCTTTCAAGTTGCCCGTATCGGCCCAGTCGTCCATGAATACCGCAGGGCTGTGTCCGCCTGCTTTCGAAAACAACTCGGGGTGGGAAAACCCGTTGTACAGCGCCGCCCATCCGCCCATGGACAAGCCGCCGATATATCGGCCTTTCTTGTCGGCGATCGTGCCGTAATGACCGTCTACGTATTGAATGATATCCTGCGTGATGTAGTCGCCGTATGGGCCGTTCGATTCGGAGTTGAAGCCGTAGCTGTTGTCGATCTGGGGCGCAACGATCAGGAGCGGATCGATCTTCCCTTCGCGCAGCAATTCGTCAGCGGCTTGGTCTACGCCAAGACCCGGAATCCAGGAATCTTCATTGCCGCTGTATCCATGATACAGGTATAACACGGGGTACTGCTTCGAAGCATTGTAATCCGGAGGCAAATAAATATTGAACTTCATGTCCCTGCCCAGCGAATCGCTATGGAAAACGACCTTCTGGACGTTCGGGCTGGCGGACAATACCTGCGCGCGAATGGGTTCGCCTGCGCTTGCCATGTCTTCCCCGCCTGCCGCCTCGTGTCGATCGGTTTTGTCGCAGCCCGACAACAGGGCGCAAACAAGGAATCCGATTGCAAGGCAACCGCCGCTGAATTTCATTCGCCACCACCGCCACCCTGAATTTACCAACCCATTAAGTATATAATAACGGCCATTCTTGGTGAATATTGTATTTCATTTAAACGGGATGGCCGGCCCTCCATTATTTACAAAAGGAGGAAAAACGCGATTTTTCTCGAATATCCCTCAGAATGAAATCGCTTGCTAGTCCGCGAAAAAGCCAATTCTGTTGACGGGAGATTCGAATCGGATGAAATCGAACGCAAACCAGCTTCACTTGGGAGGGGCCGACGGCATTCGGGCGATTGCCTGTCTGGCCGTCATTTCCCATCATTTCGCGCAAAGATTGTCGATGGGTGACCAGGAAGCCGGGATTCGGGAAGCACAGGCTTTTTTTCTTCTAGGCAACTCGGGAGTCAGCATCTTTTTCGTATTGAGCGGATTTTTGCTGGCCTTCCCTTTTTGGAGAAATTATTTGGAGGAAAAGGAGTTCCCCCGCCTCGGGACGTACTTGTTCCGGCGTGCGGCACGGATCGTGCCGGGCTATTATTTGGTCTTCCTCGTATGCATGGCGCTGGTCTTGTCGCTGGACATTCCGACCGAGCACTTCGCCTGGCGCAGCGCCGCCGGGCTGACGTTTACGGCCGGCTTCCACTATGTGACGTTCTTTCCCTCCGAGATCGACGGCCCGTTCTGGTCCATCTCTTTCGAAGTATTCTGTTACGCGCTGATGCCGCTCTTCATGGCCGGCATGTTCGCGCTTCTGAAAAAACGGTCTTTCCCGGCCTCGTTCGCGTATTGGATCGGCGCATGGCTTATCGCCCTGCTGCTGAACGAGCTTGTTCACCGCTACCTGACGCCCGGTGATGAGAATCGCGGCTGGGAGTACGGGAATATCGGCGGCGCGAAATACTGGATGCCGAACTACAATCCGATCGGGTTTTTCTGCCATTTTACGATCGGCATCCTTGCGGCTGGGATTGCGGCAAGAATGCGCCGGCCGTCGGCTCGAATCGACAGACTGAAGCGGCTCGGCCTTTTCGATGCGGCGGGCGCCGTCGGTTTGGTTTTGGCGTTCCTGATGTTGTGGTCCCATCGCCACGCTGCCGAATTCAGCGCCAGCTGGCAGCATCAGCCTTACTTTTATCCGTATTTTGCCGCGCTGATCGCCATACCGCTGGCGGTCGGATCGCACTCGCTTTTCCTGCAGAAGCTGCTGGACAACCGTTTCTTCCGATATACGGCCAAAGTATCGTTCGGGTTATACCTATGGCATTATTTGCTCGTCATGATGGTTGCCATGTACGGGGCCAAGGATTATCTATATATGGGCGTTGCGAGCCTGGGAAGGTGGGCCTTGATCTCTGCGGGAATCCTGGCTGCGTCTTATCTGATCGCGACGCTGTCGTTTTATTTCATCGAGAAACCCGTATTGGATTGGGCTCACGGCAGACGGAGCAGAAGCAAGCGGGCTTCCGCCCAGGCGGGGATGCCCAATCAGGGATGATGCGGTTTCCGCCGCCCAGATCGAACGCCATAGGCCATATCCCTCATGGTTGACAATGGAGTTTACCATATGTTAGCATAGCTTTACTTGATCAGGACGGAGGGGTTACGTGTGTTAAACTAATTCTTCGATCTTCTATGCACAAGGAATGGAATCGTGATTTATGGCTATTCGTGTGCATCGTAATCGAAGAATGGTTTGCCTAACGGTAACCCAATTTGCTTTAGGCGAAGAGAATGGGATGAACCGATTGAGGATTTAACGGATGATGCTTGGACTGCAAGCCCATCATTCGTTAATGAATTTTTTGCGTGCATTTTCAGACTCTTTTTCGATTACGTATGCACAGGCGGCCGATAGCCTGTGCTTTTTCGTGTCTCTATAAAACCTTGGAGGACTTGACATGAACGAACGATTCATCAAATGGGACGGAATTGAAATATGCGCCGACAGTTTCGGAGAATCGATGAACCCGGCTATTTTGCTCATTATGGGTGCCCAATCCTCCATGATTTGGTGGGACGAAGAATTCTGCCGGCGTTTAGCGGATGGTGGGCGATTTGTTATTCGCTACGATAACCGCGACGTTGGACGTTCGACTACCTACGCACCTGGTCAACCCGGTTATACATTTGAAGACATGGCGGATGATGCCGTCCGGGTATTGGATGCCTATCAGATCGAGCAGGCACATATCGTCGGCATGTCCATGGGCGGAATGTTGACTCAAATGATCGCTCTGCGGCACCCCGAGAGAGTTCTAACCATTACCCTCCTGTCGACATCCAATTTTGCTCCGCACCTTCCCCCGATGGAGGAAAGGATCATGGATTTTTTCTCGAATATGGGGGTTATAGACTGGACAGACGAACAATCCGTCGTCCGATTTGCGATCGATCGATCCAGAATCCTCGCAGGTTCAAAGCATTCTTTTCAAGAGGAAAAAATGGGGAGTTTGGCCAAAAAAGAATTGGCGAGAAGCCGCAATATAGCCAGTATGACGAATCACGCCTTGGTGACAGGAGGAGAAACCTATCTGGCTCGGACGAGTGAGATTCAAGTGCCTGCCCTGGTTATTCACGGAACCGAGGATCCGATTATCCCTTATGAACACGGAATATATTTGGCTAACGTCATACCGGGATCGGCATTGCTGGCATTGGAGGGTACGGGGCACGAGCTTCATGATGGGGACTGGAATGTAGTGATTGATGCCATTATACAACACACTTCAGCGGCAAATTCGTTCGGGAAGGCAGCGGAAACGGAGTAATTTACGGGGAACGGGGCACAATACCATCGGCTCGGATCATTTCCAAATGATGGAGCGACTCCAAAGGCGGGAAGGTCGCATAAACATGACGATGGAGCAGCGCATCACGCTTCACGGCTTTAACAACCTGACGAAGACGCTAAGCTTCAATATGTACGATATCTGCTATTCCAAGACCAAAGCGGAGCGGGAAGCCTATCTCTCCTACATCGACGAGCAGTACAACGCGGATCGGTTAACGCAAATCTTACGCCATGTAGCCGAGATCATCGGCGCGCATGTGCTGAATGTGGCCAAACAGGATTACGTGCCGCAGGGAGCCAGCGTGACGATGCTCGTGTCGGAAGGACCGGTCATGGAGGTGCCGACGGAAGCTCTGGAGGAATCCCCCGGACCGCTTCCGAATTCCGTCGTGATCCAGATGGACAAAAGCCACATTACCGTCCATACGTACCCGGAGTATCATCCGGATGAAGGGATCTGCACGTTCAGAGCCGATATCGACGTCTCCACCTGCGGGGAGATCTCTCCGCTGAAAGCGCTGAATTACTTGATCAGCTCGTTCGACACGGACATCATGACCATCGATTATCGGGTTCGCGGTTTCACGAGGGACATTCACGGCCATAAGCTGTTTATCGACCATGAGATCGGTTCGATTCAGAACTATATTCCCGACGAAATCAAGAGCCTGTACGACATGATCGACGTCAACGTGTATCAAGAGCACATTTTCCATACCAAGTGCAGGCTGAAAAATTTCGATTTGAATAATTATTTGTTCGGATATACGAGAGAAGCGTTGAGCGCGGAGGAAGAGAAGGCCATCATCGAAAACTTGAAGTGGGAAATGGATGAGATTTTTTACGGGAAAAATATCCCCTAACCCACCCCGAGATCGGTATGATGCAGACAAGGAGCAAGAAGCATAGTCTTGTGGAGAGGAACATTCAACATGCAATTGGAAATCACCCCGTTCCAGGAAAGCGATCACGATCGATTAGTCGATATTTGGTATCGCGCCGTAACGCGTACCCACGCCTTTTTGGCGGAATCGGACATCCGCTTTTACCGCGATATCGTTCAGAACGGCGCTCTGAGGGAAGTCGAGGTCTGGGTTGGCAGAGGCGAGAATCAAACGCCGGCAGGATTTATCGGATTAGCCGGAACCAAGATCGAGATGCTGTTCGTGGATCCGCAATACCATGGAAAGGGTATTGGCAGTCGGTTAATCCAACACGCCCGGAAAACAAAAGGGGACCATCTCCAAGTCGACGTAAACGAGCAAAATGACGGCGCATGCGCATTTTACAAGCGGCTGGGATTCGTGCAAGTCGGGCGGTCGGAGCTGGACGGTTCGGGCAAGCCGTTCCCTTTGCTTCACCTAGCTTGCAAATCATTTCGATAGATTGCCCCGGTTCCTCCGTATCCTTGCATAACCGCTATTTTATTTCATATTCATTGTTGAGTCCGAATTCACGAATAGCGGGGAGCGATCGGAATGAGCAAGCGCGTATTGATCTTGACGGGCGACGGGGCAGAAGTATTGGAAGTTTATTATCCGTATTTTCGCGTAAAGGAAGAGGGCTACGAAGCCGTCATCGCATCCCCGAAGAAACAGACGCTGAACACCGTTTGCCACGATTTCGTCGAGAATTGGGAAACGTACACGGAAAAGCCGGCTCATCGGCTGCCGTGCGATATCGCGTTCGCGGACGTGGAGCCTTCCGAATACGACGCGCTCATCATTCCGGGGGGCCGGGCGCCCGAGTATATCCGTTCGGATGCCGATCTGCCGCGGATCGTGAAGCATTTTCTGGACGCGGATAAACCGATCGGAGCGATCTGCCACGGCGCGCAAGTCTTCTTGGCGCTCAAGGACCGCACCTACTTCGAAGGCCGCAAGCTCAGCGCCTATAACGCTTGCCGATTGGAAGTCGAAGCGCTCGGGGCCCAGTACGCGGATGGTACGCTTCATGTAGACGGCAACATCGTATCCGGACACGCTTGGCCGGATCTGCCCGGCTTTATGCGGGAGTTTCTGAACTTGCTCGAACAACCGGTTAGACGGGGATACGAGAACGCCGTCTCTTAATATGCGAAAAGAGTAAGAGGCGTAAGGCGTAAGGGACGTGGGTTTAGGGGCTGTGACAGTTTGCCGGGAGGCGGGCTGTCACGGCCTTTATTACATGTCAGGAAATCCATAATTTCCGCTAAAAAAATCGGCTTTAAGGCTCTGTCGGAGTACGCATTGGATGAGATATAATGCATATGGATGAATTATACATTCTTGGGGTTCTTCTGCGAAACTTCCGATGCTGGCGTTCGCGCAAACTCATCTGAGCGCCGCCGAGCAATCAATCAAGGAAGAGGTGCCGATCATGCAAGAAAAACCCGCATTTTCGTTCGATGAATCGGATATTCAAAACAACAAAGGGATGGCGATCGTCGCTTACATCCTGTTTTTCGTTCCGCTGATCGCGGCCCCAAATTCACCGTTCGCGAAGTATCATGCGAATCAAGGACTGACGCTATTTTTGACTTGCCTTGTGCTCAACGTCGTACTCGGCTTCATCCCGATTCTCGGCTGGATATTGCTTCCGTTCGCCAACCTGGGGTGTTTAGTGCTCGCGGTAATCGGCATCGTCAGCGCGGCTCAAGGCGGCGCAAAGCCGCTTCCCATCATCGGCAAATATACGCTGATCAAGTGAGCGGCTTTGGACCAAAGAAGAGAACAGGCCGGATCGCCTCCTGGCAAGCGAGGCAATCCGGCCTGTTCCCTATCGATTTTTAAATCAGCTCTCCATCTCTTTCAGCGATTCTACTCCTTTTTCTTCGGCGGCTCTTGCATTCGTCAAATTCGCGATCGTCGCTTCCGCCTGCGCCGGATCGTTTTGGCGGCTCTCTTAGAGGCGTCAAGGATTGCGGGAACGGTCGCAACCCGCCGCTTCCGCCGCCCGGACATACGCCTCGCCCCACCGCAGCATCTCCAGGAGCATCGGCTCCAGGCTTCTCCCAAGCTCGGTCAGGCGATACTCCACTTTCGGCGGAATCTCCGCGTAGACCGTCCGTTCCACCAGTCCGTCCCGCTCCATTTCCCGCAGTTGGTTGGTCATCACCCTTTGGGTCACTTCGGGCATGAGCCTTCTCAGCTCGTTGAACCGCTTCGTGCCGCCCAGCAAATGACGGAGCAACTCGGTTTTCCATTTCCCCTCGATCAACTCGACCGTAATCTCTACGGGGCACTTTTGCATGCCGATCCCCCCAGTATCCTTGCAGTCACTATAGCACAAATTTGTGCGTACTTACATCGTTTTCCAGCCGGCGTTACAATGGCTTCGATCAAGTCAAAAGGAGTGGTAACGCATGGGTTTGCAGGGAGAACGGGTGTTGGTGTACGGCGCAACGGGGACGCAGGGAGGCGCCGTCGTGCGCAGGCTGAAGGAAGCAGGCGCCCGGGTCCGGGTGTTGGTTCGCGACGAGAAGAAAGCGCAAGTTTTCGAAAAGGAAGGGGTCGAGGCCGCTGTCGGACATTTGGCGGATCCGGATCGTCTGCGAAGGGCTTCCGAGGGAGCCGATAAAGTCTTCTTCCATTTGCCGGTCGAATTCGATCCCGGAATCTTGGCGGAGTACGGTCGCAACGCGGTTAATGCGGCGAAGGATGCCGGCGTGAAGCTATTGGTGTTCAACGCGAGCAGCGTTCTGCCGGCCGACACCGGGCTGAGGGCTTATCAAGGGAAATTGGAGGTTTGCGGACACTTGCGCGAGAGCGGCGTTCCTTTCATCATACTCAAGCCTACGCTGTACATGAACAATCTCGAGGGACCTTGGACGCTGCCCGCCATCGTACGTGAGGGCGTGTTCGCGTATCCGGTCGAACCGGAAGCCGAGATCGCCTGGATCAGCGCGGCCGATGCGGCCGCTTACTCCGTCGAAGCCTTGAAGAACGAACAGTTGGCCGGATCCGAATATACGATGTACGGGCCCGAGAATCTCACGGCCGTCCAAGTCGCGGAATTGCTGTCCTTGCGGCTGGGCAGGGAAGTCCGGTATGTTCCGATTCCCCTGGACGATTTCGAAGCGCAATTCAGCGCCGACTTCGGAGCCGCAACGGCCAAGACGGTCACGGATACGTATCGTTGGAGCAATGGCCTGAGGCCATCCCCGTATCGCATCGATGCCTCGCAGAACGCGGCGCAAGCGCTCTCCATTACGCCTACGACATTCGAGGCGTATCTCGACACGATCGACTTTTCCGCCGTTTGACCGCCCCTGATTGGAGGGCGGCGACAGGGATACGGATTCCAACGGTTCGTCTAAACATCTTTCATTCACGACCGAGTCCCCGCGGACTCGGTCGTTTTTCTTTTTTGGGGATTCGTCGTTCCGCATGGTTATGAACCCAATCCGCGAATCCAACGGTTCCATATACTGGGGCTGTAATCCAGCCTTTAGATCATTCTGTAAAGGAGTTTCCATATTGGAAAATTCGGGCCGTAAACTTGTATTCGATTACATCGTGGTTGGAACCGGGCCGGCCGGTGCGGTCATGGCCAAGACGCTGACCGACGACAAGTCGTCTTCGGTGCTTGTTTTGGAGGCCGGACCGAAAAAGGACCGCGATACGCCCATCAAAGACTCCGCGTTCGCGCTGGAGCTTGAGGAAAACTTCTTCCCCGAGTATTTCTGGCAGGGAGAAGGGGTGCCCCAGGAGGGGGTGGGCGGCCGGGCGTTCGAATGGACGACGGGGCGTCTCGCCGGGGGAGGATCCTCCATCAACGGAGAGCAGTACGTTCGGCCGACATCCGCGGTTTTCCGGGAGTGGGAAGCGCTGCTGGGGCCGGCGTGGTCGCCGAAACAGGCGATTCGGAGATTCAAGGAATTGGAGAAATATAACGGCGCGACCGACAATCGGTCCAGTCGGGGCTACAAGGGGCGGATCGACATCCGGCAAGCGCCCGCGAGACCGACGGACATGGCGAAAAAGCTGGTTTCGGCCATCGACTCCGCAACCGGGGTCGGGGAGATTCGGGATTACAACAATCCGGACACGCCGATAGGTGCTTTTACCCAATGGCAGTTGTACCAGCAACCGAACGGCAGGCGGGAGAGTTCGTCCACTGCGTTCCTCTCTTCGGATATCGTGACCCCAAGCGGGAGAGGCAAAAACGGCCGGAAAATCAAGATTTTCTATCAAACGTCCGCCCTTCGCGTACTGTTCGAAAACAAGCGCGCGGTCGGCGTGGAATTTTTGAAGGAAGGAGAGTATTCACGCGCGTATGCACGCAAGAAAGTCATCCTATCCGCCGGGATCAACAGCGCCCAATTGCTGATGCTTTCCGGAGTTGGACCGTCCCGGCAGTTAAAGGCTGCGGGAATCCCCGTCGTCTTCAACAACCCGAACGTGGGAAAGAGACTTCGCAACCATACCTTGAACTTTGCCGTTTTCAGCGCGAATCCCCATGACATGCCCCTGCCCGATCACGATCCGAACGCCCTCTATACGGGCGGAGCCTTTCTCCCCGATCCGGCGCCGGGATCTCGTCCGGACAGAAGAGCCGTCCAGCTGCTCGGAATCGGCGACGACGAGAGCCGGACGCTGACGATCGCGATCTTGTATCTCAAGCCGAAAAGCCGGGGGAGCGTTCGCATCCAAAGCAAAGATCCCCTTCGGATCGTGCTGGCCGATGAAGGGTTTCTGACCAACGAAGATGACCTGGAATCCGTAAAACGGATTTACCGGGAATATATCAAGAAGATCGCGATAGAGCTCGCGGCGATCGATCCGTCCTATCGATTGCTATCGCCTGCGATGGACGTCATCGATAACGACGAAGAATTGGAGAATTTCATCAAGGAGAACTTCGATCATAACCACCATCAGCAGGGCTCGCTGAGAATGGCGCCGCTCGAGAAGGGAGGCGTAGTCGATCCGTATGGGCGCGTTCACGGCGTCAGCGACTTGATCGTCGCCGATGCTTCGATCATTCCCTTCACCGTAGATGGGAACACCTCGGCGGCTGCTTATTTGATCGGGCTGACCATCGCCGAGCGCTTAAGCAAAACGAAAGAACGCAAAGGTCCGAGACGGCGGCGGGAAAGTTTTGAGGAGTAGGTTCACGAAAACCGGGTGACAAGCACAGTTCGCTTTCCCGCAGGGATCATAGATTGTTCCAGAACCGACAAAAGGAGGATTTCAATGGCAAAGAAAGCATGCGTAAGCCCGCGATTCAGAAGGCTGTGCACCCAATTTGCGAACATATTGGGAGGGGAATCGGAAATCGAGGAAGGTCCGGTTTGTTTCGTCACGCGGATGACGAACTTACGGGAGACCATCTTGGGAAGAAGAACCCGCTCGCCTTTGGTTCAAATGCAAATGTTTTCGTTCGAATCCCTGGATCCGTCGGGACGCGCGCTCTGCTTGGGCGAAACGGCCGTTCATCAAAATCAGGTGAACCGATTGATGTCGAATCTTCGCAAAAGCGGGATTAAAGTAACGGCCCTGCATAACCACTGGCTGAAAGAAAACCCCCGTTTAATGTATATGCACTGGGAAGCGGTCATGAATCCGGTCGTGTTTGCTAGAAGAACGAAAGCGGCCATCCGATTCTTGGGCTAAGGGTTGGCCGTTAAACGATATCTCAAGAAATAAAAGGAGGATGAATTCGATTGGCGCAAACCGTGAAAGCAAGTCCTCAATTTAGAAGGCTATGCAACCAATTCTCGGCCATTTTAGGCGGAACGGAGCATGAAATTACCAAGGGACCGGTTTGTTTCGTCACGAGAAACAGAAGGGTAAACGCTTCGATTTTGGGAAGACGCACCACTTCGCCTTTGGTCCGGTACCAATTGTTCTCGTTCGAATCGCTCGATAAATCAGGACGCGCGCTGTGTCTGGGGGAAACGGCGCTCTTCCAAAACCAAGCCAACCGATTGCTGTCCAATCTCCGCAAGAACGGGATCAAAGTGACGGCTCTCCACAACCACTGGTTGTTCGAGAACCCGCGCCTCATGTATATTCACTGGGAGTCGATCGATAATCCCCTTGCATTCGCCAGGAAAGTGAAGCGTTCGATCGCCTTCTTGGGCTGAAGGCGCGAATTCTATAGATGGAAACGCGAAAGCCGGGAACCCGCTGCGGGAATTCCCGGCTTTTATCATTGCTCAATTCGAGGAATCCGCTAGAATAGGAATATCGTTTCATTCCATTTTGATCTGCGGGTCATCGAGAGGAAATCAGCCATGAAGCAGGGAATCGTCTATGCCGCATTGTCGTATTTGGCTTGGGGGCTGCTGCCGCTCTATTGGCGTCTGTTTCAAAACATGCCGGCATGGGAAGTGCTCGCGCATCGCGTCGTTTGGGCTTTCGCGTTCGTCGCGCTGCCGGTGACGGCGGGCAAGCAGTGGAACCGATTGAAGAAGGTCGTCGCGGACAGACGGAGCAAAATCGCCGTCGCGCTGTGTTCCGTATTCATCAGCGCGAACTGGCTGATCTACATCTGGGCCGTGAACCACGATCAAGTGGTGGAGACGAGCCTAGGTTATTATATGAATCCGCTCATCAGCATCTTGGTGGCGGTTGCGTTCCTGAAGGAGCGGCTGTCGGCCTTGCAATGGATCGCCATCGGACTTGCCGGTACCGGCGTGTTGGTAATGACGGTCGAACTTGGCCGTCTTCCGTGGGTTTCGCTGGCGCTGGCCGTTTCGTTCTCCCTGTACGGACTCGCGAAGAAAGCCGTGAAAGTAGACGCGCTGCTGGGGCTCACGTGGGAGACGATGATCGTGCTGCCCCTGTCGATCGTTTATTTGCTGTTCCTGCAGACGCAAGGTACGGGTACGTTTACCCAACTGCCGGTTTCGAAAATGCTGATCTTGCTGCTCGCCGGACCGGCAACCGCCCTGCCGCTGTTCTGGTTCGCCAAAGCGACGAGCCTGCTGCCGCTCTCTTTGGTCGGCTTCATTCAATATCTCTCTCCGACGACAAGTCTGCTGCTCGCGATTTTCGTCTTCCATGAGCCATTCCAAACGTCCCAGCTGGCCAGCTTCGCGCTCATTTGGCTGGCGCTCGTCGTCTACAGCGCGGCTTCGTTTCTCGGAACCAAACCGGCGGCCAATCGACTGGCACAGGCGGAGCATAAGGCTTAATCAAGAAGAAAAGCCATGCTTGTCCCGGATGAATCAGCATGGCTGCACAAGCGATCCATTATCGTTTAGAACACCAGGATGGCTCCCCGTACGGTTGCCGCTCCCGCGCCGATATTCGTAATACGCAGCCTAAAAGTGCCTGCAGGCAAGATGAAGGGCAAAGTAACCGTTCGTACGCCGGTTACGGTCACGCTGTTCGTGGCCGGCAGACCCGTGACGGCATTCACGAACTGGTAACGAATGACCGGAGTCGCCGTCGTGCCGACCCCCCTGCTTTGCGATACGACGACTTCGCCCCGGTTGATTGCGCGGCGAACCTGAAACGAAGCCGTGAGCACCGTCCCCCTGAAGGAAAGGAAAATAAACGGAATCACTTGACGAATCGTTTTAAGGGAGGATCTTCGCGCGGAACGCTTTAAAGAAGGGCGCATTTCATCACCTCCTTGTCCAGGTATACGTTACAATATGTAATTCGTTCGCGAGGGTTCGATTCCGCAGGGAAAATGGGGTTTCGCTTGCAGGCTATGTTAAAATATGGGGGCATCCATTAAAAACGGAGGGATGAAGGTGACCGTTCAGAACCTTGAAGATATTGACGGCCTTAAAAAGATCGGAAAAATCGTCGCGTTAACCATCAACGAGATGAAACGTTGCGCACGCGTCGGAATGACGACGAGAGAACTCGATGACATCGGGGGCCGTATCCTGAAGGAGCATGGGGCAACGTCCGCGCCTAAAAAAACTTACGACTTCCCCGGCCATACTTGCATCAGCCTGAACCACGAGGTTGCCCATGGCATACCGGGCAACCGGATCATCGGGCCGGGCGATTTGATTAACATCGATGTTTCGGCGGAGCTCGGCGGATATTACGCGGATGCCGGTCACTCCTTTACGATGCCTCCGCACGATCCGTCGTTAACGCGGCTTTGCCAATACACGCACGATACGATGATGAAAATCATTTCTTCTCTCCGCCATGGAGTCAAATTGAACGAGATCGGAAGGATGATTCAGACGGAGGCGCAAAGGGGAGGGTACCGGGCGATCAACAATTTGTGCAGCCACGGAATCGGGAAAGCGCTGCATGAAGCCCCGACGGAGATCCTGCCTTTTTACAACAAACAGGATCGCCGCGTATTGAAAGAGGGGCTGGTCATCACGATCGAGCCTTTCTTGTCCACCGGAGCCGATTATGTCGTGGAGCAGCCGGACGGATGGACCATGCGCGTTCCCGACAGAAGCTATGTGGCGCAGCACGAGCATACGATTATCATTACAAGGGATCAGCCGATTATCGTAACCGTGGCGTAATCCGTCTGCGCAATGTCGGTTTGAACACACCTGCCGTCGGATATGGGGAGGAGCGCGTTTCCGTGCGAAAGTGGATCCTATGTATGTTGGCGGGGCTGCTTGCGGGTTTGACGGGGGCGCCGCTCGCGCTGGGCAAAGCTTCCAACCGCGTAGAGACGGTCGATATGACGACGTGGGAGCATCCGGTGAAAGCCGTATTCGAAGTGTACGACGTCACGGTTAACCGGGTACGGCTGGCTCAAAACCGCACCTATCCCATTTTCGACGTAACGCTGCCCTATCCGCTCCAAGAGGAGTATGAGAGCAGCTTTTACGCGCTCGTTGAAGACATTGCGCAAGCCAACGGTTACTGGAGCTATGAATTGGCGGTCGAACGATCGATCGTTGCCAAGGTGCAGTGCGATCGGAAGCGGCATGAGGTCACGCAAGTTTCGATTAATGGCAGCACGACGTATTTCGATCGGACGTTTGAAAAGGAACTTTCCGGGATTCGCAGCGCGGACCGGTTAGACGTGGTCGCCAAAGGGGATCTCGACGGGGACGGGCGGATCGAGTACGTCGTCTGCCGGGAAAATCCGGATCCGATGAGCCCGGACATTCTCCTGCACGTGGTGCAATGGGATGGCAAGAAGTTCGTCAATCGAGGCAGATTGCGGGATGATACCGGGAGCGTCGTCCATGAGCTGGATCACGTGGAGATCGCCAGATTGGATCATACCGACGCGAAATATATCGCGGTGTACATGAAGGTCGGTTTGTCGGGGTATGGGTTCAGCTTATACCGCTGGAAATCCGGTCATGCGGAGCCGCTTCTGACGAACGTGCCGACCGCAACGGGGAAAGGTTCGCGTTATTTGAAGGACTTCGATCGGGACGGCATCGCCGACAGCGTATCGGAGTATGGCTACTTCGATACGCAGTCCCACACCATTTATGCTTATCACCGGTTTGACCGGCCGGAGGCGGTGAAGTACAAGGTCGCCTACGACAATGAGCAAGGGAAGTTCATTTATCCGAGCACGCCGGAGGGTGTCATCCGGAACTATGTCGAAGACTGCCACTGGAGCGACGTGCTTCAGGGAGAGATGAAAAAGCTGATCGTTGACGACGAGATCCTGAAATTCGAGGTCGGAGACTATATTTACCTTGGAACGATGGAATATGGCGGCCTGGATCTGAAGTTCGCGACGGTCAGCGATCGGAACGGAGTCCGTCTGATCGAGTGCGGAGAAGAGTTTGCAGGCGAATTCGCCTCGAGTCCTTTGCGATTTACGATGGTGAAACAAAAGAAACTGTGGAAAATCAAGAACATCCAGCCTGCGGGCGTCCCCGATTGAAAACTTTTCCAATGACATCTAATTGGTGTATGATACATATGATGTATTATACACGCATTAAGTCGAGGTGAAATCGGTGGCCGAAAACTATTTTATGGATTTGAGATCGACGGTTCAGCGCTTCGTGAAGTTATTCGGAGTCCTCGAGAACCATGTAACGCCGTGCGGCTTTCCTCTCTCCGTGTCTCAGGTCTATGCCATGCAAGAACTCGAAAAGGAAAACATGTCGATTACCGAGTTGGCGTTACGTTTAGATTTGGAAAGAAGCTCGGTCAGCAGGCTCGTCGACGATCTGGTGAAGGGTGAATTCGTTTCGCGCGAAACCAACGCGGCGAATCGCAGAGAAGTCGTCCTGCACCTGACGGAGAAAGGGAAAAAGTCGATTCAACAAGTGAAGAAGCAATCGATCCTGTTTTTTCAAAACGTATTATCCGATTACACGGAGGAAGATAAAACGATCATCCTCGAAGGTTTTCGGAAATTCTCGGAAGCACTCTCCCGGCAAAGGGGGGGGAAACATGATAAATAGGAAAACCCAGACGGCAACCAATATTTCGTCCTTTGTCCTCGCGTTTTTGGCATCTTCCCATCACTGGATACATATGGGAATCATGATGCTGCTTGGCGGCTCTACGAACATGATGTCGACGATGTCAGCGGTATTCTGGATTCGGCGAATCATGATCCTTCTGACGCTCGTTACGATCGGGGTTTCGATCTATCGTTTATATAAACACCGTTGTAAAGATCCTCTGACCCTTCTGTTTTCTTCTCTATCCGTTGTCGTTTCCTTAGGTTTTATTTTCTATACGCTGAATCGATTCGGCTGGTAGCCGGGGAGGGACTGCCGTGGAGTTTCGCAAAGACTTGACTCATCTGGGGTGGGAAGAAGTCCGTAATCGCCAGAAAAAACGGCTCCCGTTAGTCGAAGAATGGGCGCGAATCGCCGGTATCGAAGAAGGCATAACCTTACTGGATATCGGTTCGGGTCCCGGGGTATTCTTGGATGCGTATTCCGAAAGGATTGGGGAGCAAGGTCGGGTCATCGCGCTCGAGAAATCCATGGAAGCCGTTCAATCCTATCTGCGACATTCGAATCGGGCGAACGTGAAAGTCGTATGCTGGGATGCGGAGCAGCCTTATCCTGAAGATTTACGCGACATTGACGTGATTACGCTTACGGATGTGTTGCATCACGCGGATTCCATCCAAGCGATTTTGCGGAACGTACATGCGCTCGCGAGCGCGAACACGCGAATCCTCATCTCCGAATTCGATCCGGATGCCGAGGGGCGGATCGGCCCTCCATTGGCCCACCGGATCTCCATGGGTGAGCTGAGGTCGGTTGCCGCAACCCAGGGATTCGAAGGAATCGGAGAAGGCAAACAAGATTTCGAGCACTATTTTCTGTTGCTGAGGCGCGGTTAACGAGTATCCGGTACAAGATTTTTTTGTCGAATAGACTCGCAGAAGGATTTTTGCGATTCTTAGTGAATAAATAGAAGTATATCTCACTGAAAAGGAGCTGTGACCGTGGCCTACGTAATTACGTCTGCATGTATCGAAGAGCGGGCGGGGGAATGCAAGCTCGTATGCCCCGTCGACTGCATCGCGGAAGGCACTTCCGAGGATGGCGAACACATGTTTTTCATCGATCCCGACGTCTGCATCGAATGCGGAGCCTGTGAGACGGCATGCCCCGTGGCAGCGATCTACCACGAAAACGACGTCCCCGATTCCGAGAAGGCGTTTATCGAGAAAAACAGGCTATTCTATCAGAAGTAAAACGAATGGGGCCGCTTGCGCGGCCTCTTGTTTTTATTGGAGACGGAGAAGTCAACTTCGCACTACGTCCAACGGGCTGCCCATAATTTCATTTCGTGGAGGATGACGTGCAGATCCTTGCCCTTCGGGGTGAGGGAGTACTCGACCGTGACGGGAACGGTCGGGAACACCGTGCGCTCCAGCACGCCTTTCTCCTCCAGGTGGCGAAGCGTGCTGGTCAGGGCGCGGGGGCTGACTTGGGGGATTTTGCGCTGCAGCTCCCCGAAGCGAAGGGTGCCGCAGAAGAGCTCCCGGATGACGAGAAACGCCCATTTTCCGCCCAGCACCTCCAGCGTTTTTTCGATGTTGCACTCGATATGCTCCGGCGTTTTCGGAATGTAATTGCTGGCCTTGGGAATCGTAGACATCGGCAGCGGCCTCCTTTTGCTCACTATACATTGTATAGCATGTATATTCGCTATAATTAAGTGAAAGACTTTTCACTTCTTTCTATCGTATAGGATCAATTGTAAAATGAAAATGGTTTTAACATCAACAAACGACGAGGAGGCCGTTACGGTGAAGTATAGAAGATTGGGCGGAAGCGGACTGAAGGTCAGCGAGATCAGCTTGGGAAGCTGGTTGACTTACGGAGGTTACGTCGAACGCGAGAACGCGGAGAAATCCATTAAAACCGCGTACGACCTCGGCATCAACTTCTTCGACACGGCCAACGTGTACGAACGAGGCGCGGCGGAAGAATTGGTCGGCAAGGCCCTGAAAGCTTACCCGCGCGAATCCTACGTGCTCGCCACGAAGGCGTTCTGGCCGATGGGCGACGGCCCGAACGACCGCGGGCTGTCGCGCAAGCACGTCATGGAGCAAGCCCATGCGAGCCTGAAACGTCTCGGCCACGACTATGTCGATATTTTCTACTGCCACCGCCACGATCCGGAGACCCCGCTGTACGAGACGCTGCGCGCGATCGACGATCTCGTTCGCCAAGGCAAAGTGCTCTATGTCGGCGTGAGCGAATGGCAGGCGTCCCAAATCGCGGAAGCGGTCGGGCTCGCCGACCGTTACTTGCTGGACCGGATCGTGGTCAATCAGCCGGTCTACAACATGTTCGAGCGGTACATCGAGAAGGAAGTCATCCCGGTCAGCGAGCGTTCCGGCATCGGCCAAGTCGTCTTCTCCCCGCTCGCGCAAGGGCTGTTGACCGGCAAGTATACGTCGGCGTCCGATATTCCGCAGGACAGCCGCGCCGCCAAGCTGGACTGGGTGCGCAAGGGCATTACGGAAGAGAAGATCGCCAAAGTGAGAGCGCTGGAAGGCGTGGCCGCCGAGCTGGGCATCTCCGTCGGCAACCTGGCGCTGGCCTGGATCCTGCGCTTGAACAACGTCGCGAGCGCCCTTGTCGGCGCCAGCCGTCCGGAGCAGGTGACGGAGAACGCCAAAGCCTCGGGCATTACGCTCAGCGAAGAGGTGCTGGCGCGTATCGAGGAGATTTTGAAGTAAGGAGACGCTGCTCGATTAGCGGCGAATTCATAGCGGACATAAGAGACCCGGCTTCCGTTCCCGTTACGGAGCCGGGTTTTCTGTTTGAAAGAGCTCATGTGAGGACTCTATTTATAGAAAATTTAGGTATGGCTGTCGCGTAACGGCTTGAAAGGTCGAAATCAGACCACTATTCTTGATTTATGTATAACTTTGCCAATCTATCGGCTGTCGAAGCAGAGGAGTCCAAATCATGAAGCGTTGGTCGCGCAAGTCGTTATTATTCGCCATCCTATTCACCCTGGTCTTCACATTCGCCGTAGAGACGCCGGAACAGAAGGCGGCAGCGGCATCCGCCCAGTCATTCAAGCGAATCATCGCCGGCGACCGGTTGTCTTATGCGCTGGATGGAGACGGCCGTTTGTACGCCTGGGGTCTCTTCAGCGATTTTCATTTCGGCGGCCATCGGACTCCGAGTCAGATCGATTGGTTCGGAAACCGGCCGATTTCCGACATCGCCGTCATCAATGGAAGCTTGGCGGCGCTGATGGCGGACGGAACCGTCTGGATGCATGACCGATACGCTTCCTCCAGCGATGAACCGATCGTTCAGGTCCCGGGCTTGAGCGGAATCTCGGATATTTCGGCGACTGAGCTTGCCGTTTACGCGCGGGATAACGCCGGCATCGTATATGACTGGAACGACTATTCGGCGACGAAAGGCCTTTACCTGCGCAAGCGGGATGCGGCGATTCCCGATCTGGCCGCACTGTACGGAGGTTATGCCATCAAGAAGGACGGCACGGTATGGTTTTTGGAATCGTCGGATACGGAGCCCGTACAGATTTCGGGACTCGCGTCGGTCACCAAGATCGTAACCGCGCATGGAGCGGTATTCGCGCTGAAGGCGGACGGAACCGTCTGGACATGGGGTCAGCCGATGGCAAGCGGCAACGTCGTTTGGCCAGAAGAAGGCTGGACTTGGGAACCGTCCAAGGTGGACGGACTGGAAGGCGTCAGGGATCTCTCCGCCGGCAAAGACCACGTGATCGCGCTGAAGAACGACGGCACGGTGTGGGGCTGGGGCAAGAACGATCAAGCCCAGTTGGGCAAAGGTTTGCCGAACGAGGTGCCGAAGCCGGTTGGGCTGGGGTCGCTGCACGATATTCAAAGCATCGGCACCGGGTACGGCGCCAGCCATTCCTTCGCCGTGGACAAGCAAGGGAACGTGTGGTCATGGGGGAGCAATCGGTCGGGAGAAACCGGCACAGACAGCAAGGAGGCCGCGGTCGCCGATCCGAAAAAGCTGTTCTTCTACACCGAACTGGACGGCAAGACCGCATTCGATACCGCGCGGATCCAGACGTCTCCCCCGAGCATCGGCGCGTATGCCGTCTCCGACAACGGGTTAATCCTGGCGGCAACGGATGTCGAAATGCTGCGGTCGACCGATTACGGACAGACTTGGACGAAACAGCCTCTGCCCGTGAAGGAAGCTGGATCTGCAATCAATGTTGAGTATGTAAGCCGAAACGAGACGTTTTACTACTCTCCGTCCAATGCGCGTAAAGCCAATGTTTTCTGGTCGAAGGACGGCGTAAAATGGACCCGCTTGACGCTCACGGGAACCGATGGCGCCGCGTTGAATATGCTCAGCGTGAAATGGCTGAACGGGCAATACATCATGACGGCCAGAGACGTGAAAGACGACTGGGGACATCAGACGTACATCTTGACTTCCGCGGACGGTTACTCCTGGAAGCAAGCTGCCCTTGTTCCGCAGAAAGCGATCGACATCATCTGGAACGGCAAGCGCTACGTCGGCTTGTCGGGAGGCTACCGTTATTTCGGCAGCACGACATCTCTGAATCAAATGAAGATTGATGCCAAAGAAGGGCTGAACGCCGAACTGATCGTATACACGTCCGACGATCTGACCCAATGGACGATGCGTTCCGGAACGATCAAAAACCTGAAATACGCCAATCCCTTTTTCAATCCGGACTTTCCGCTGAGGGACTATCAACCCCAGCTCTATGATCTGAAGGCAGATGGCACGATCGTATTGATGGACGATTACGGCAATTTCCTGGAGTCGAAGGACGGCATCGCGTTCAAGGTCACTCGCACCGACTCGCAATTCAGGTTTAATACGCTGAACACGGTCTACTGGAACGGCAGCCAGTATGTAACCTACTTAACCGAGTATTATACGAATAAAGTTTATTTGCTCACTTCCAAGGACAAAGTCAAATGGACGAAGAAGGAGTTTACCGCCGTCCCGGGAGGCGGACGGGTGGAGAAAGTCGGCAGCCGGTTCGTTCTGTTCGGGAGCCGGAACCGGATTGCCGTGTCGACGGACGGCCTGAGCTGGAAGACGACCGTGGCGCCGACGCCGTTTTACAAGATCTTCGACATGTTGAAAAACGGCGGCACCTACATGGCGGTCGGCAACGAACAGACGGATGCGGGAACCACGAAGCCCGTTGTCCAGACAAGCACGGACGGCAAGAGTTGGAAAACGGTGTTCTCCTCCAACGTCTCCGGCCAGAGAGACGGTTCGCTGTCCTCCGTTGCCGCGAGCGGCAAAGGGTATGCAGCCGTTGGCGGACCTTACACGGTCACCTCTGCCGACGGAGTCAAGTGGTCGGTCAATCCGCTGCCGTCCGGCGTCTGGCTGAGCAAGGTGGTCTGGTCGGGCTCCAAATTCGTGGCGCTCGACAACAGCCATCCGCGCGTCAAGCTGTATACGTCGGATAACGGGGTCAAATGGAAGGAAGCGGCGTACAAGCCTTCCGGTTATTTGACGGATCTGGCCGCGCATAACGGCACGGTGGTCGCTGTCGGGTATACAGGCAAGCAGACGTTCACCGTTTCATCCGCGAACCTAACGAACTGGCAGGAAACCAAGCTCGCGATCGGCCAAGACAATGCGGCTTGGGGAGTCAACCAGAGCCGGCCGGACAACACCCATGTGCAATGGGCCAACGACCGTTTCTTCATCATGGCCGATGAGATCTACTCCTCCAAAGACGGCAAGAAATGGACCGTCGAAGCGGGCGATTATCACGATTACGCCGCCCACAACCCGCATGTCATTCCGTACGGCGACATTCTCTGGACCGGTCGGGATTATCGGTACCTCACGTCTAATCTAGTCGGCGTTTCCGCGGATTTGAAATCGTGGAAATTCTATCGAGTGGACTTGGACGGTCTCTTCGCGCGTTCGGTCTGGACCGGCTCCGACGTGCTGAGCGTCACGAGCGTCGATTTTCTTCTTCGGGTTAAGGACAAGACCTCTGGAGTCGTAACAGGTTTCTGAGTAAAGTACAGAGCATGAGAGGAATCGCTTCTCATGCTCTGTTTTTTATTTCCGCTTGCGCCGCCCCCCGTATCTGATTGCTGGAAACTTCCGTTATCGTAAGGGAAACGAATACAAATCCGAGGACTGGGGATTGACATCGATGTTCGATGCGCCGATCGAAGAAGTTTTCGAAGAAATCACGCGGCCCTATGAACCCGATTTACGCAGGTACTGCTATAAATTGGCGGGCAAGGAATGGGACGGCGACGATTTGTTTCAGGAAACGATGCTCAAGGCGTTCCGCCGGTTCCGAAGATGGCCGGAGCGGGAGTTCAGCAAACCTTACTTGTACCGGATCGCGGCGAACGCTTGGTTGGATGTTTGCCGCAGGCGCAGAATCTCCTTCGTGCCAGAATACCTTGCCGACCACAACGACCTGTCCTACGCGGATTGGAGCCGGCATGACGTCCGCGAATCGTTGGAACTGCTCATGGACGCATTGGAGCCGCGGCAGGCGGCATTGATCTTGCTGACGGACGTGTTCGGATTCACGCCGACGGAAACCGCGGAAGCGTTAGGGCAGCCGATCACGGCGGTCAAAGCCGCGCTGCACCGTGCCCGGATGCGGCTGAAAAAAGCGGCGGATCGGCAGTTCCACATGCTGAAAGAGGATGAGAACGATGCGAAGGCTCCAAGGTCCAAAGCGGACGCGGAGCTGCTGGAATCGTTCGTCCAAGCGTTCAGGAGCGCGGATGTGCAATCGATGTTCAGCGCTTACCGCGAGCTGTCCGATCTCGGGATCAGGATCGAACGCGTAGGGTTCATGCACGGCCGCGCTTGGTTTTATTTCAAAGACCCGGACGGCAACGTGTTGACCGTGACTTCGCCACTCATCGGAAAAACGGAGGAATGAACGGATGGGAAAGCCTTTGAGATCGAACATCGGCAATTTCCGGTCAACAACTACCAAGTCGAGCAATATTTCAACTTCCATACCGATGACGTGGACGGAGCCTATCGCGCGTTGAAGGAAAAAGGGGCCGATGTGGGGGAAATCGAGAGTTTCGACGGCGGACTGCGCGGCTTCTCGCTGTACGATCCTGACGGGAATAAGTACGGGGTCGTGTAATGACGCGAATCCTCTTGCATAATAAATTAATCTTTCGTCCCGGTCACCACCCTGACACAAGGCTGTCAGGGTGGTTGTTTTACTATGAGAATGTAAGCAAGACAGACAACAACCCTTAGAGGAGGAAAAATTAAATGACCTTTACCAACCGCACGTTGAACGAAATAACGGAAGAACTGAAGCCGTTCCGCATCGCCATCCCGCAGGCGGATCTGGACGATCTGCAATACCGTCTCTCCCGGACAAGATGGCCGGAGGCGGTAAGCGAATCGGCGTGGAGATACGGCGTATCGCTCGATTACGTGAAAGAGTTGGCGGCCTACTGGCAAAACGGATACGATTGGCGGAAGCACGAAGCGCGATTGAACGAATATCCGCAATTCATCACGACGATCGACGGAGCGCAAATCCATTTCCTGCATGTCCGTTCGCCCGAGCCGGACGCGTTTCCCCTCCTGCTGACGCACGCTTGGCCCAGTTCGATCGTCGAATTCCTGGAGCTAATCGGACCTCTGAGCGATCCGCGACGGTACGGGGGCGATCCGGCGAACGCCTTCCACCTCGTCATCCCGTCCGTTCCCGGCTTCGGGTTTTCCGGTCCCTCCCTCGAACCGGGATGGAACATTGCCCGCATCGCCCGGGCGTTCGATACTTTGATGAAACGTCTAGGCTACCAAGCGTACGGCTCCCATGGCAGCGACGTCGGAGCGCTCGTCTCGCGCGAGCTCGGCCTGCAGAAGCCGGAAGGTCTTCGCGGCATTCACGTGCTGCAACTCTTCTCTTTCCCATCGGGAGATCCGGCGGAGATGGCGGATTTGTCCGAGGAGGATCAGAAGCGGCTGCAGTTCCTTGGGCTCTTCCAGTCGAGGGCCGGCTTCAACGCCATCCAGACGACGAGGCCGCAAACCCTTTCCTACGGACTCGCGGACTCGCCGGCCGGGCAACTGGCTTGGATCGCCGACTTGTTCTGCGGTTTCGGCGACCACGTGGACGCGATCGATCGGGACGCGTTTCTGACGAACGTTTCCTTGTACTGGCTGACCCATACGGCCGAATCCTCGACGCGCCTTTACTACGAGAATGCGCATCTCGGCCAAGAACACCAAGGGCCAAGCGCGATTCCGACCGGCGTCGCGGTGTGCGGACAAGATTTCAAATCGATCAGGCGATTCGCCGAGCGTGACAACACGAACATCGTCCATTGGTCGGAGTTCGAACGAGGGACGCACTTCGCCGCCATGGACGCCCCGGACCTGCTCGTCTCGGACATTCAAGCTTTCTTCCGCCGGTTTCGATAACGTTGAGAATGAAACGAAATGGCCTCGAGAGCCGATCTTGAGGCTTTCCTTTTTCGCCGATTTCCGGCTTCGGCGGCAGGTACACGCATCAAAGCGTAGAAACTAGTAGAGTCGGAAAATGCGACGATTGCCGAATTCGGGTTGGAGGATTTCCCATGAAGCTGGATCGTTTGCTCGCGATTACGATGACCCTGCTGAATCAGCCCCGCGTCAGCGCCGCCGTACTGGCCAAGCGCTTCGAGGTCTCGCTTCGCACGATCTATCGCGATATGGAAGCCATCAACCAGGCGGGTATTCCGATCGTCTCGTTCGCCGGTTCGGACGGGGGATACGAGATCATGGAAGGGTACCGTTTGGAAAAGCAGGTACTGTCGCTAGAGGACTTCTCGTCCATTTGCACCGCCTTGCGCAGCGTACGGTCCGCGACGGATCAATCCGAGATCGATCGGTTAATCGAAAGGATCGGGGCGCTGGTGCCCGAGCCTTCGGCGCTGGAAGGCCAATCGCTTGTGGATCTGGATTTCAAGCCGGCTCCTAACGATAAAGAACGGTTCGTTCCGCTGCACGAAGCCATCAAGGAACTGAAAATCGTTCAGTTTGCTTATTTGGACAACAAAGGCTCGGAAACCGAGCGCAAAGTCGAACCGATGGGCCTTTTCCTCAAAGGCTATGTATGGTACATGTACGGCTTTTGCTTGAACCGGACGGATATCCGGGTGTTTCGCCTTTCCCGCATCAGCGGGTTGAAGATTTTGCCGCAAAGCTTTGTCCGCCGGGACTATACGTTGAAGGATGTCGAACGGCAGTTCATGGAAAGAGCCGATTTCGCGAAGGTAAAGGCGGTTCTGCGGTTCCGACCGGAGGCCGAAACCCGGGTTCGGGACGAATTCGGGTACGACCGAATGACCGTGAATCCGGATCGGACGATTTCGCTCACGGCGAGTTTTTCTTCGATGGACCGGGCCGTACAGAAAATCATGAGCTTCGGCGGTTCCGTGCAAGTGATCGAACCCCAGCAGTTGATCCGGGAATTGAAGGAGCAAATTCGGAAAATGAGCGGATTGTACTCCGATTAACGCTCTATCCGTTCAGGAGCTGGGGGCAGCATCTCGAGATTTGCCTGAATGCCATTAGAGGGGGCTTCCGATCTGAAAGTCCATCGACTCCTTTCGATCGTCATGCATCTGCTGAACCGCAAAAGAATGAGCGGACAGGAACTGGCCGATCTGTTCGAAGTATCCTTGCGGACGATCTATCGCGATCTGGAGACCATCAATAGCGCCGGGATCCCGATCATCTCTTACTCCGGTGCGAACGGCGGGTACGAGATCATGGAGCAATACCATATCGATAGACAGATCGTTACGCTCGAGGACCTTCATTCCATCATGAATGCGCTCAAGGGAATACGGTCTTCTCTCGATGATCCGGACCTGGATACCTTGATCGCGAAAGTCGGGGCGCTGATGACCAAATCGGAGCAAAGCTTGCTCGAGGATGCCGGCGAGACGCTTATATTCGATACGAACATCTGGCGGGGCGGACATGTCGACCAAGCCATGATGGCAGGGCTCCGGCAAGCCGCCCGAAATCGATACGCCGTTCAATTTCGGTATACGAATGCCGAAGGGCAGGACGAGCTTCGAACGGTGGAACCGATTGGGCTGGCTTGGAAAGGATACGCGTGGTACTTATACGCTTATTGCCGGATGCGCGACGACTATCGGAGCTTCCGCCTTACGCGCATCAAACAACTTGTCGTTACGGATGAAAGGTTCATGCGAAGAGAAGCGAGCTTGGAGGATCTGAATGCCCGGTGGGGCCAACAAGAAAATGAACATGAGATCCGGATGGTGCTCCGCTTCCACCCCCGGGCGAGGGTCCGGGTAGAAGAATATTTCCCGCCGGAGGAAATAGAGAGGGATGAAGACGGCTATTTCATCGTGCGAACCCAACATGCGGAGGACATATGGTTATACGGAACGTTGCTCAGTTACGGTACGGACGTGACGGTGCTGGAGCCGAAGCATTTGGCCGATAACGTCAAAGAGCGCGCGCGGCAAATCTTTAACCAATACGAATAGGACAAGGCGCGCATCCCGATCTCCGGAAGCGCGCCTTTCGTTATGCCGGGGCTTGCATCCCCATGGAGATCCATTCTTCTTTCGACGGACCGTAAATTCCGATCACGGGAAGTCCCGCTTGACGCATCAGGACGGTTAACTGCGCCCGATGGTGGATTTCGTGCTTGAGAAAGATCGACAAGGTAAAGCCGTGTTTCCATTGTTGGCCGAACATATTGACGGACTCCTGCAGCTTCTCATCGTTCCACTGCGTCTGTACCGCCTCGATTAGGGAAGCGGAAGCGGCGGAGTACGCTTGGACGATGTCCGCCGCGGATTCCGGAGCCTCGGCGCGCTCGGGCGGCGATTCGAATTGAAGTCCGGTCGGAGTCAGAACGCCGCCCGAAGGCACCAAGTGCCAAGCTAACGTCCCAAGCGTTCGGAAGCCTGGCGCGATCGGTTGCTTCAAAGATGCATCGGTCAGGGTACTCAGCAGTTTGTGCGTGAAATGGGACTCATTGCGGTACTCGTTAACAAAGCTTTGAACGGAAGTATACATGGGGCATGCCTCCTATGATGGGGTTCGTCGAGCGGTTTCCGCTCGCTGCGATTTCATTATAGGAAGCCCCGGCTGACATCTATATGTCAGCAAATCGGAGGTGAGTAACGGAATCCCCTAATCTTCTTCGCTCCGGTTCGTCTCCGCCGGATCGCACCACAGGCCGCCGGGATCGCTCGTGCTGTCCCCGCAGCATCCGTTCCATTGCCCGCAGTTGAAGCATTTCCACTTGGCGAACCACCATTTCATCTCGAACCCGCACACCGGACACGGAGGAATTTCGGTCGCCCTTCTCGGTTCCATCGTCCCATTTCCTCCCAATCTCTCATTTATTCTCATCATATAAGAGAGTGAAGACCAGGGTCAATCGGATTCGAATGTTCATCATTCCGTGAAACTTTTCTGGAAAAAGGACTGATATACTAAAAATGGAAATTATCAATCGATAAAGCAGGTGACGGGATGAAGTTAGAGAAGGTAGAACGTTATTTCGAGTTGCTCGAAGCCTTCAGCTTGGAAGCATCCGACTTCCAGACGATCCTGCATCCGGAGATCGAACAGACCGAGTATCCGAATTTGCTCACGCCGGGCGTGGTCGTCAGCAACATGGAGTTGCTCATGCAACGGGCCCCGAACGGCAAGAAGCTGCTGAAGGAACAGAAGTACGAGATTCAGAGGGTTCACGAGACCGGGGATACGCTGATTACGGAAGTGATCTGGACCGCCGAGGTCGGAGCGGACGTCGGCTCGTTCAAAGCGGGCCAGCAACTGAAAGCTTACTTCTGCTGCGTCTTCGAATTCAAGGACGGCATGATTTACAGACAGAGGAACTACGACTGCTTCGAGCGGTTTTAACGGCAGTTCACAAAAAAGTCCGCCAGAATGCCCATGCCGTCATGTATTCCTCGAGATCCTCCGGGTGATGGCGGAGGCAGATCCCGATGCGGCAATAGAGCTGGAACGCCGTTTCCTCCATGAGCTTGCGCTCGTCCTTGGGTTCCGGGAGGCGCAGACGCGCATAGGCGGACCGCAGCGTCTCCGGGTCGAGGTCGTCCGGCGTGGAGCAGAAGGCATAAGTGAAGTCGTACAGAATCGGCCCTGCCATCGGATCAGGATCGATGATGCCGACGAGCTCCTCCTGATCATAAACGAAATTGTGGGCTCCCAAGTCCCCATGCAGCCGGTATTTCGCTTCGGGTCCTTCGTCCGCCAACCGGGTCAGGGCGAGGGACTCGATCCGCTGCTGATCCTCCAAGGAAATAACGCCCCGAACGTCGTCCCGGGTTCCGTACAGGCTTCGCCGGTTGAATTCCCTCCAAGACTCGCAAGGATACTCCGGCCGGCCCCATCCGGCCCTCTCCCGCTCCGGCTCGTATACGTTCAGCACTTCTTCCGTTATCTTCGCCAGCCAACGTGCCTTAGCCCCCCGGTTGGATCGGGTGCTTCCCTCCCGGTAGGCATAGACCAAATACTCGCCTTCCGGATGGACTTCCAGCAGCCGAGGAAAGAGCTGAACGCCGGAATAAGCCCGCAGGAACTCCCCGGTCGTCCGGATCTGCCCCGGCTCATCCAGCTTCAGCACGTATTTCGGTCCGTCTCCGTCCGACAAGAGGAACACCCGGCCCTCCGTCGTCCCTCGCCGGCCGTGAATCTCCCATGCCGCGCGCTCCAAAACTCCCCGTGACATGAACTCCGCCAGTAGGGTTTCCACATCCGCATCGTTTTGCCGCTCGATCCGCTCCGTCATGCCGACTCTCCCCGTGCTTCGCTTTTCTATCACCTTAACATAATCCGCGTTTCTCTACATGGCCCATTGCGGTAGATGATTCCTGCCGGAGGACCGTTGCCTCCCCGGTCTGCGGTCCGATCGAAATCACCGACCCCGGACGGCTCCCGTTTCGACCCGCGTCCGTTATCCTGCCGCCGCTTCTCCTTTAAACTGGAGGAAATTACAGCGGCGTAGAAAGGATGTTGGGAAATGAACGGTGCGGCAGCGAGGCGCGGCGGCAAGACAGCCGGGTGGTTTGAAGGGGAGAAGGGGCTCGTTCTGACCGGCTTGCTAGGCTTCGTACTGGCGGGGATTTGCGGAATTTGGGTTTTGCTGAACGGAGGACCCGTATCCCCGGACGGAGACGTATCCAAAGCTTTCTCGTTTAACGCGGCGATTGGGATTTTCCTCTTATCGACCGCGGCGATCGCTCCGTTCTCGGGGATGAGTCCGGGCAAACGGACCTTCTTCCGGCGGACGTACATTCTGCTGGCCCTCTATTCGTACGCGGCGGAGAACATCCAAAATTTCCGCGGCGTCAACCCGAGATTCGTCCAAGACGGCTCCGCCTTCGACAATGCCGTATCGAGCGGTTTCGCGTTGGTCGCTTTTCTGCTGGTGGCGTTCTACTTGTTCTTCGCCGTCCATTTTTTCAGTCGCAAAGCTTATGCGGGCCATCCGCTCATCGTGCTGGCGATTCGTTACGCGATGGCCGCGACGCTGATCTCCTTCGCGGCCGGAATCTGGATCTCCGTGAACCAGGGGCGATTCACCGGGGTGCACGGGAACATCATCTGGCTGCACGGGCTCGGATTCCATGCGATGCAAGCCGTTCCTCTGGTTGCCTGGCTGGCGGAACGCTCTACGTTTCCGTCTCCGGCTCGCCGATTGTGGATTCACGTAACGGGCGCCTCGTATTTCGCGGGACTTGCGGCCATCGGCATTCAGACGTGGAACGGCTTATCCTTGCTGGAATGGTCGGTTTACCCGGTGCTCGCGGGATGTTGCTTCCTCGTTTCGCTGGCTGCGGGGGCGATCGTGCTGCGCCGTGCTTGGAAGCAGGGACTTGGAAGAGTGAGGACGGGAACGGCCGCCGGTTGAATTCGGGAACCGGCCGCCGGTCAGCACTCCAGCTTGTCGAGCGCTTCCGTGATGGCGGCCGCGTACAAGTCGTGGCCGCTCGCCACCGGATGTACCCCGTCATCCGCGCCGGCATTGTCGAGATTGCGCAGCACGCCTTCGGGGCCGTCCAACGTTCCGCCTTCTTTCACATAGCAGGCAAACTGCTCCGCGACGTCCGCCAAGCGCACATGCAGATCACGGGCGGCTTGGCGGATGATTCGGCTGTACTCGTCAATCCAGGCTTGCGCGCCCGGCGGATGCAAGTACCATTCCCGCGGATGCCGGTGATAGTAATAATGATCGGCATCCCCCTCGATAATCGGCGAAATCGTGCAGAGAATCGGCACGCACTTGATGGCATGCAGTTTCGCAACCATCTGCCGCAGGTTCGCTTCGAAAGTCCCCGGGTCTACCTTGCGCTCGTCCACGCCCACGGCTACATGATCGTTCATGCCGAATTGGATGATGCAGATCGCCGGCCGCTTGTCCAGCACGTCGGTCTGCATCCGCTCCAGAGCTTGCGACGTCGTATTCCCCGGAACGCCGGCATTCAGAGCATCGAAGCCGTATTGGAGCCCCAGCTTATACAGGAACGTCTCCTCCGGCGGCACGAAAGCGCCCGCGGTAATGCTGTCGCCGAAACCGATCGCCAGCATGGTCATCACCTCCGCTAGATTTGGCAGCACCTCTATGATTTACGATATTCTACCCCCGCCTCTTCTTTTCCCAGTATATTCTCCCCTCCTCAAGAACGTTGTCGAAAAAAGCATGTTAAAATAGAGGGAAATGGAATCTGCGAAACCGAGCGAATCTCTGCCGACAAGAAGACTCGCTGGTATTCCGGAATCGGAAAGGACGGCATCCATGTCCCGCGAGTTAAACGACCATCCCGTCATCCTCCTGTCGAAATTGCGGCTTCCGCAGCCTCTTCCCCATTCCGTTCCCCGTACCCGCTTGATCGACCGATTAAACGAAGGATTGTCCCACAGGGCGACCTTCCTGGTCGCTCCGGCCGGATACGGCAAAACGACCCTGTTCGGGGACTGGGCCCGCCAATCAAGCGTTCCGGTCGGGTGGCTGGCGCTGGACGAGAAGGATAACGACCTGGTCCGGTTTTGGCGGTACGTGATGGAGGCGATCGAAGGGGCAGCAGGCACGCTGTCCGCATCCGTCCATGAGTCGTTGTCCGCGCTGAGCCCTGGCCAGTACGAGCCGTTTCTCGTCTCTTTGCTGAACGAGATGAATCGGCTGCATGACCCGCTGGTGTTGGCGATGGACGATTGGCACGTCATTACGGACCCGGAGATCGCCGCGTCCGTCTCGTTTTTCCTGGAATACGCGCCCCCGGCCGTTCACCTTTTCTTCGCCAGTCGGACGACGTCCGAATGGGCCCGGGCGAGATGGATCAGCCGGGGTTGGATTCAGGAAATTCACGCCGACCAGATGCGGTTCGATCTGCGCGAGACGGTGGATTACTTCCGAATCTGCGCCGGCCGCGAGTTGCGGAGGGAGCAAATCGAGCGTTGCTTGGCGGAGACCGAGGGCTGGGTCACCGGGCTGAAACTGATCGCGTTGTCTTGGCGGTACGGGGAACGGTCGGAAACGATGGAACGCGGCCCGGCGCTGGACGGCAGGCAGGCGGAACGGTATTTGCTGGAGGAAGTGTTCGAGGCATTGGACGAGCCGACTAAGCGGTTCTTGATGGACGTGTCGGTTCTGCAGCGCATGAACGAATCCTTGTGCGAAGCGGTAGGCGGAGGGGACGACTCAGGGAAACTTGCGGAGTTGGCCGATCTCGGCCTGTTTCTCGTTCCGCTGGATGACCGCAAGGAGTGGTACCGGTTCCACCATCTGTTCGGAGAGTTTCTGCGGAACCGCCTGATGCTCCGGGACCCCGCTCGAACGAGCATCCTCTTCCGAGCGGCCGCCGAGTGGTGCGAGAGGCAGGAGCTGCTGGAGGAAGCCGTCGATTACTACTTGGCCGGGCAGCAGTACGAGGAAGCCATGCGCCTGCTCGAGCGGATGCGCAGCGTCATGATCCGCCGGGAGTTCCAGGCGATCCGAACCTGGCTGTCGGCGATTCCCGAGCAGATGCTCATGCAGCGGCCTTTTCTCTATTTTTCGTATATTTTCTCCTTGCTGTGGGCCCAGGAAGTCGACGTGGCGGAACGGCATCTGCGGCTCGCGGAGCAACACTACGAGACCGCTTCGGCTGGCTGGGCGGAAGAGGACAAGAACCGTTATCTGGGTTATTTGTATTTCGTCCGCAATTTCAAGGCGACCCAATATGACATGGACATGATCCGGGGGCTTGAATACATTCGCCTGTCGCTGCGGTACAGCCCCGAGGGGACGGACCTGATATTCGCGTCTCCTTATATGCCGCTGGCTCCGTCCGTCTATCGTTCATATAACGGCAAACGGGGCAAACATCTGCCCAGGGGGCTGTCGGACGACTTTTTCGCGAGCATGATCGAATTCATGGGACTGATGGGTTTACAGGATCTGATTTTGATTTGCTATGGGGAATTGCTGTACGAACGGAACGAGCTCGAGCTGGCGGAACCATATTTGAAGCAAGGACTCGCGGGCGGCAGCCAAGCGGGATACCAGCCGGAAAAGGCGTACGTCCCCGCCAGCCTGTTCCTGTCGCGGATCGGCAGAGCAAGGCAAGATTTCGCCCAAGCGGAAAAATGGCTGGAAGAGGCCGGCGCGAAAGCGCGGAAGGATGGGGCCGAAGCGGCGCCGATTTTCCTCGAGGCGGAAATGGCCGCCCTGCGGCTGGAGCAAGGGGACCTCACGGAGGCTGTCCGGTGGAAGGAAACGTACAAGCTGTCCGCGGACGATCCGGTGTCCGTCTACCAGCTGTTCGTATACGTTTTTCTTGTTCGGGTGTTGATGGAGACGGGAGAGCGGCAAGCGGCGTGGTCGTTGGCGGAAAAGCTGCTTCCGATCGCGGTGAAGGGCCATCGTCCGATGGACGCGCTGGATATTCAGATTTTGCAGGCCATGCTGCTTCAGCTCGCGGGCAAGCAGGAGGAAGCGCTGTTAAAGCTGGAAGAGGCGCTTCGGTATGCCGAGCCCGACGACTATGTCCGCGTGTTCGTCGACAAGGGCAAGCTGGTCGCGGAGCTGCTTGCGGAGTACGTGCGGCAGCGCCAAAAAGGCAATATCCGGGACCGGAACGCGCCTTCGCTCGCCTATGTGAGGAAGATCCTGTTCGGTTACGGCGGAGCAGCCGACGCGCTGAGCGCCCCGCCGGCCGCCTTGGAGACGCTTCTGACGCCGAAAGAGTACGCGATATTCCGCCACATGGAAGAGGGAATGGACAACCCGACGCTCGCCGAGACGCTCGGAATCGGCATGGGCACGCTGAAGGCGCACATTAACCGCATTTACAGCAAGCTGCAGGCGAAAAACCGGCTCGAAGCCATCAAGCGGGGGCGCGAGCTGCGGGGCATGTGAGGATTCGATCCTACTTCCTATAACCGGGGCTATAACCGCGGTTAGATTCGATTGCCGAAGGATTCTTTTATAATTTCTGTTGAATGTTGTCGGCGATTGAATGAGAGAAGGAAGGATCGGATCGAATGAAACGCGCACTCGTATGGTTAACGGTAATGTTGCTGGCGTTCGGCGTTCTGCCGGCGTCCGCTTTTGCTGCTTCGGAGGGGGCTGCCATGACGGGCAGCGGGACTCCGGGGGACCCCTATA
Organism: Cohnella caldifontis; assembly: GCF_029360585.1. Taxonomy (GTDB): domain Bacteria; phylum Bacillota; class Bacilli; order Paenibacillales; family Paenibacillaceae; genus Cohnella; species Cohnella caldifontis. The sequence continues at coordinate 119,949 of NZ_JAQZSJ010000011.1, forward strand.
TCATTACGACGCTGAATCAGCTTGACGCCGTGCGGGACGATTTGACGGCCTCTTATAAGCTGGGGATCGATATCGATGCTTCGGCCACCGCCGAGTGGGATGGCGGAGCCGGCTGGGTGCCGATCGGAACTACGGTTAACGGATTCACGGGAAACTTCGACGGCGCGGGGCATGTCATCCGGGGGTTGACGATCCATCGTCCCTCAGAGGGCTTTGCCGGCTTGTTCGGGGCAATCGGCGACGGAGGGACCGTCCGGAACGTCGGACTGGAGAATGTCTCCGTTACCGGTCAAGACGCGACGGGGGCCTTGGTAGGATACGCCTTTCCCGGCAGTACCATTATCGGTTCGTTCGCCAATGGTTCCGTTCACGGCGCCGAGGCAGTCGGGGGATTGGCTGGACGGATCGATGGAACGCTGAGCGGCTCCTACGCGACTGGCTTCGTCAGCGGCAATACTAGGGTCGGCGGGCTCGTGGGCGTAAATAGGACAGGCGGAATCGATCGTTCCTACGCCGATAGCGTGGTAAGCGCGAGCGGGGGCCCTGCAGGCGGGTTGGTGGGACTTAATCAAAGCGCTGCAATCAGTCTATCTTATGCTACCGGTTCCGTCGACGGCAGCCAGGCGGCAGGTGGGTTGGTCGGGGTGACAATGAACGGCGCCATTAGCCAGTCCTATGCCAGCGGCGCCGTTGGGGGCAGCGGCACGAAGGGCGGGCTGGTCGGAAGCAATAGCGGCGCTCATATGGTAAATAATTATTGGGACAAGGACTCGACCGGCCAAGCGGTGATATGCGGAATCGATGCGGGCGGTTTTGATTTTCAATGCGAGGCGACCGGCCTCAGCACCGAACAAGCGTTGACGCAAGCGAGCTATTCCGGCTGGAACTTCACGGACGATTGGTTCATGATCGACGGTTCGACGCGGCCGTTCCTGCGGTCGGAGTGGTCGCAGTCGATCGGCAATGCCCATCAACTGCAACTGATGGCGATGGACCTGACGGCGGATTACACGCTGGCAAGCGATATCGATTTCGGCACGACGTTCACCGACGGCAACCGTTCCGACATGTGGGCGACAAGTGCCGGAGCAGGGGCGGGGTTTGCGCCGATCGGTCGGGACCCCATTAACGCTTATTCAGGGGTATTCGATGGAAAAGACTTCACCATCCGCAATCTGGTGATCAATCGTGCGGGAACCGATAATGTTGGGCTGTTCGGCATGATCGTGTCTCCGGGCGTGATCCGCAATGTCGTACTGGAAGAGGGTCTTGTGAAGGGCAGGTCCAACACCGGCGGACTGCTGGGTTATATCAATACCGGCAAAGTTGAAAAGTCGTACGCGGCGTTGGACGTGGAAGGCAACGAAAATGTCGGTGGATTGGTGGGCTATCAATATGGGAATGAGTCCACGATTACGCTGTCCCGCTCCTCCGGAAATGTAAGCGGCGTTCGTTATGTAGGCGGACTTGCGGGCTACAGCATTAATTTCAGCCAAAGCGAAATGATCAGCCAGTCATACGCAACCGGCAATGTCAGCGGAACCGAGTCTGTTGGCGGCCTTGTCGGGATTCTCGACACCGCCGGTATAACGGCTTCTAATGCCACCGGAAACGTCACGGGCACGTTTAATATCGGCGGATTGATTGGATTCATTTCGCAAGGAAAGGTGAACCGTTCGTACGCGCTTGGTCAAGTCGATGGCGACAGCAGCGTCGGTGGACTCGCAGGATACATCTATAATGGAACAGTTGAGCAATCTTATGCGGCCGGAGATGTCGAAGGCAGCAATAATAATGTCGGGGGCCTGGTGGGGTATATGTTCCCCGGAGTCGTCAGGCAGTCCTATGCGGCCGGTGCCGTCTCCGGTACTTATGCGATCGGTGGTCTGGTAGGACGCCTTGATTTAAATAGCTTGGTCGAAGATGCTTACGCCATTGGTTCCGTTCGAGGAAATTCGGAAGTCGGCGGTCTGGTGGGACGGCATGTCGCTGCGATCAATCGGGCATATGCCGCGGGACGCGTCACGGGTACAGGTTCGGAAATTGGAGGGTTAGTGGGGAGGGATTTCAGTCCAACATCCACCATATCCTCAGCATACTATGATGCCGCAACGTCTGGTCATGGAGGCGGAAACACGACGGCGGTAATGAAGCGGAAGTCTACTTTCTTAGGGTGGGATTTTGGCAATACCTGGATGATTGAGGAAGGGAAAACGTATCCGGTCCTACAAGGAATTACCGCCAATCTCGGCAAGGACGTTGCTCCGCCAGCGATCGCGAACGCCATGGTGCAAATCGGGCGGCCCAACATCATCACAGTGGCGTTCGATGAAGAAGTCAGCATGCCCAGAACAGGCGGGTTTACGGTTAAAGCGGACGGCTTGGACGTAACGGTTACCGGCAGCTCGATGGTCGGGTCGAGTACGATAGAACTTACGATAAGCGCCTCTTTACGGAAAGAACAAGACATCCGTCTGTCCTACGATTCGCAAGCAGGAAGCGTCATGGACCTGGCGAGTAACCCTATGTCCAGCGTATCGGAGTATTGGCAGCCCACGATCGCCATCGGTATGAGGACGACGGCTGACGGCAAAGCGTATCCGGACGGAGAGTGGACGAACCAATCCGTGACCGTAACTGCATCCGTCTACGATAACAGAGGAGTTACCGATTTCATTTATTCGCTGGATGGCGGTGAGACATGGACGGATTACGCTTCAGATATCGAATTGCAAGAGGACGGCGTGTATACGATCGATTTCAAAGCAATCAATTCGGCGGGGATCGAAAAAGTAGAACAGCGAACGGTGAAGATCAGCACGAACGGGTTGACGTTAACGCCGACGTTGGTGAAAGCCGATGGCAGTCCGTATGCCAGCGGCAGTTGGACGAACCAGAGCGTAACCGTCAGCGTGTATGCGGGGACGGGAGCGAGCGGTATCGACATCCTAATCTACCGCAAGGACGGCGGGGATGAGATACCGTATAGGAACGAGGATTCGATTCCCGTATCGGAAGATGGATTACATGCTTTCACCTTCCAAGCGCGGAACAAGGCGGGTAATTCGCTTGAATACAAATTCGCGGTGAACATCGACAAGACGGCGCCGTCCGTCACGTTTGCGCCGAACGGCAGCGATACGGCTGCGGTCTCTGCGGCGCCGACCGTCTCGGTGAGTGACGCGTTAAGCGGTCCGGACGACACTTCATTGCAATACGCTTGGACAACAGAAACCACACCGCCCGTCGAGGGCTGGCTGCCGTTCACGAACGGCACCGCGTTGAAAAAAGAGAATGCGAACGGCGATTGGTATTTGCATATCAAGGCACGAGATAAAGCGGGCAACGAGAGCATCGCGACGTCGAACCGGTTCCGGCTGGCGACCCGGAACGATAGCGATAGCAGCGATTCATCCAATGGATCCGAACCCGTTCTGCCCAGCAATACGTACCAGATCGGACTCGATGGCGGATCCGTGCCGTTCGAAGGCGGAGAACTCTCGTTCCCTGCCGGAGCGATGGACCGTCCATTCCGGGTGACCATCGCGGAAATAACCGATATTGCGAATCTCCCGCTGGCGGATGGGGAACGCCTGGTCAGCCGCGTGTTCGAATTCAAGAAAGACGTGCCGGGCAAATTCCTCGCGCAAGTGACCGTCAAGCTGCGCCTGAACGCAGATGCCACGCGGCAGGATGGTACCGAGTTCTTGCTCTGCTGGCTGGACGAAGCGTCCGGGAAGTGGGTGGTTCTGGGAGATCAGCGCGTCGACGACGAGAAAGGCACGGTCAGCGGCACGACCGACCATTTCACGAAGTTCGCGGTCATCGCAAAGCCGTCGGCTCCAGGCGAGCCAACCCTGCCATTCACGGATCTGAAGGGACACTGGGCGGAAGCGGCCATCTTGAAAATGGCGGGCGACGGAGCGGTCAGCGGGTATCCGGACGGCACGTTCCGGCCGGACCGCACGATTACCCGGGCGGAATTCGCTTCGATCCTGGCCGCTGCTCTGCAGTGGTCGCCGACATCAGGCAAAGCATTCGCGGATACGGAGAAACATTGGGCTCGCGAAGCCATCTCCACGGCATATGCCCAGGGAGCGATTCGGGGATACGACGACGACACCTTCGCGCCCGATGAGCCGATTACAAGGGAGCAGATGGCCGTCATGGCGGCGAACGTCCTGCATTTGGAGAAACCTCAAGCCGTACAGCCTTTCGCGGATGGGGATCGAATCTCCAAGTGGGCACGGGATGCGGTCGAAGCCGCGGCGCAGCGCGGGATCCTCTCGGGATACCCGGACCAAACGATGAGGCCGCAAGCCCATGCGACCCGCGCGGAAGCGGTCTTGGTAATTACGCACATCTTGGAAAAGTCGAACAATTAACACCGGATTCGATTCCCTGCGACTAGCAAAGGGCTGCCACGCGGCAGCCCTTCCCTTTTGATATGGCTCAATAGCGAATTTCAATCGTTTAAATCGGCGATATCGAGCCCGCGAAGGCATGCCTGGTCGGCAATCATGCCGATCTCGCAGATCCTGCCATCCACAACCGTGAATTCGAGAATGAATATCGGTTGTTCCATAGGACCCGCGATGACGCCTGCCGATCCGTTCACGAGCACCGTCTTCATGCCGCGGGCACGTCTGGCGAATTGATGAGCCTGATTGGCCACGGCTTCCGAACCGCGTACAATCGGCACATTCGCGACTGGAGCGAATGCGGGGTCGTTCCGAAGCACGACGTTCGGGTCCAATACCGCGAGCAGTTTCTCGAAATCTCCGTCACGCGCCGCGGCGAGGAAGGCATCGACAAGCTCCCTTTTTCGCTGAAGCCCCGCCGTTTCCGAAGTCGATTCGGCTCCCTGGATTCGGCGGCGAGCGCGGCTCGCCAGCTGCCTCGCTGCGGCTTCGTTGCACCCGATAATGATCGCGATCTCCGAGAAAGACAAGGCGAATATATCGTGAAGCACGAACGCAATGCGTTCGGCGGGATTCAATTTCTCGAGGACAACGAACATCGCATGACCGACGGAGTCAGCCATCAGCGCTTCATGCTCGGGATCGCTTCCGTCTTGATGACCGGTAACCGGTTCGGGTGCGCGATCCCTCGTAAGCTGTTCACGCCTCGACTTGCGCGTTCGCAGCATATCCAGACACACCCTCGAGACGATGGTGGTCAGCCATCCTCCTATATTCTCGACTTCGCCCGTATTGGAGCGGGTAAGACGGATCCAGGACTCCTGCACGGCGTCATCCGCTTCGCTCCGCGACCCGAGCATCCGGTAAGCCACCGCCTGCAAATGATTCCGATGCGCCTCGAATTGTTCGACAAGCCAGTCGCGATCGTTCATGCGCCGCAATCCCTCCCTTCGGTTCCGATTTGTTTACTTATTTGTCGTAGGGAATTCCGTAAATGTGACGGAGAGGGCAGAAAAAATTTTTTTCGATCAATCGGTCACGTTTTCCCGCGGACTTACGACATCGTTAGCGGCAAGGGGCAAAACGGCACGTCGAAGGCCATCCTTTGCGGGATGGCCTTCATTCATGTTTGATCGAAGTCGCCGCCGGGTACCGGTATTCATTTCACATCGTCGAAATTCCGCAATAGGCGCTGCTGCAGCGCATTCTCGTCGGTTGTCAGTTCCATCATGATCGGTATGCTTCGATCGGTATTCGGGTTGTATTTTAGGCCCCAACGCATAATGGCAAATACGACCGGCAACAAATCGAGAGCTTTCTGCGTCGGCCGGTACATCGTTTGCGCGCGGTTCGTCTCGCCTTCTATTTTGACGAGCAGGCCCTCTTCAACGAGCGATTGAAGCCGTGCGCTCAATATATTGGTCGAGATCCGCTCGCGCGAAGCCAGGAACTCGCGATAATATCGCTTATTGTGGATGAGGACGTCGCGAAGGATGACCAGGCTCCAGGGATCGCCCCAGAGGTCGAGCGAATAGACGATGGGACAAACGGTGGGGGTTCGCTTTTTCATGTTTCGATTATACGAATCGTGCTTGCATTCCGCAAGTTTGTAATTGCAATTTGCAAGTACGAAGATTATACTTGGTGAGAAGTTAACCAATCGAAGATGGAAAGGAAGTTTGCGAATGAATGGAGCGAATTTCAGCGTGGTGGAAGCAGGCCCTTTTAGCGGTCTTTTGACCCTGTCGAAGGACCCCATGCCAGGCAAGTATTTCCTGAAGGACAGGCTTGGACTAACCGGCATGGAGGTTTCGCTGAACCAACTGCCGGAGGGAGGCTCTATTCCGTTTTATCACGCCCATCGCGAGAATGAGGAGCTATATCTATTCATCGGCGGCCGAGGTCAGTTGCAGGTGGATGGACGGATTATTGACGTGAAGGAAGGAACGGCCATTCGGGTTTCGCCTGAAGGCGAACGCGCGCTTCGCAATAACGGCACGGGCGATTTGTATTTCATCGTCATTCAAGTCCAATCAGGCAGTCTCCGCCAATGGGTGGAATCGGATGGCGTCATCATCGATAAACCGGTGACCTGGCAAGAATAGGATCAGGACTACATAGACAGACGAATCCCTCCCCATTCAGGATAAAACGAAAGCAACAACGTGAAACGGAAGGGATTCGTTAAGGTACCCGCGATGTTCCGTCAGCCCGCATTAAGCTGCCCGTCGATCAGGCTTAAGGCAGCAGAGGAGAACGTTTCGGGTTTGAATTCGGATTTGTTGATATAAGCCACCATTGCAGCCCCGCTCCATAACATGCGCAGCTGCTCGGCCAATTCGCGGGGATCGGGCAGTCCTGCTTCTTGAGCCATGGATTCGACTACAGCCCATACATGGTTGCGGCTCTCCAGCGCCTTCCGGTGACAAGGGTGCCCGATCTCCGGGAATTCCACGATCGTATTCATGAACGCGCATCCCCTGTAAGAAGGGCGGCTCATCCGCTCCGCGATCCGTCTCATCAGGAACCGAAGCTGATCCAGCGCGGATTCCGGATGCCGCTCGCGGGCTTCTTCAACATGGGCCAAGCTGCGCATTCGATGAAGCTCCAAATAGGCGACCACCAGGTCGTCCTTAGTCGGAAAGCTCCGGTAGAAGCTGGCTTTCGCCACCTCCGATTCGAGGATGATCCGGTCGATGCCGACCGCCCGCACCCCCTCTTGATAGAACAACTCGTTCGCCACCCGCAGAATGCGCTCCTTCGCGGATTCCTTCTTTTCCATCCCGCAACCCCTCCTGTGAACAAATAATTAATCGGCGACATTAAAAAAATTCCATGGGAGTTGTTGACATGAGACAGATCTGTCTGTATCTTTATGGCATGAGATGAGACAGAACTGTCTCCCTCATTTTAAAATTGGCAGCGGATCCCTGTCAATGCTCCAAGATGAAAACGCGAAAGAGGTGCACGGATGAATCAAGCAAGCGGCAACAATCACCCGGTCGATCCCAGAAGATGGATGTCGCTGTCTATCGTCATTTTGGCCACGTTTATGGTGGTATTGGATACGTTTATCGTGAATGTCTCGCTGCCGTCCATCGCGCAGGATCTGCATACCGACTTCTCCGAGCTTCAACTCATCGTGGCGGCTTACGTGCTCGGCTATGCCGTCTTGCTGGTCACAGGCGGGCGAATGGGAGATCTCTACGGCCGCAAAACCATGTTCCTGCTCGGAATGGCCGGATTCGTCGCCGCATCGGCATGGTGCGGCCTCTCCGTGACGCCGGATATGCTGATTGCCGCACGGTTCGCGCAGGGAATCGCTGCCGCCGCCATGTTGCCGCAGGTGTTGTCGCTCATCCACGTCATGTTTCCCGCAGAGGAAAGAGGAAGAGCGCTGGGCATCTATGGAGCGGTGTTGGGACTTGGAGCGATCGCCGGCCAATTGGCCGGGGGGCTCTTGCTTCGGGCGGATTGGTGGGGGCTGGGCTGGAGACTGGTCTTTCTCGTGAACGTCCCGGTCGGTCTCGTCGCTTTCGCGTTCGCCGCCGGGATGCTGAGGGAATCGAAAGCTTCGGTGAAGAACCGGCTGGATTTCATCGGCGTCGTCTTGCTGGCTGTCGGACTCGGGCTGTTCATCTATCCCTTGGTTGTCGGTCGGGAAGCAGGGTGGCCGTTGTGGGCCTTCTTCAGTCTCCTTGCGTCATTGCCCGTTGTCGCCGGATTCGTTCGCTACGAGAATCGGCTTGTTCGCCTGGGGGCGGTCCCGCTCTTGCCCATGGAACTGTTCCGCAACCGGTCTTTCCGGCTCGGCGTGATCATTTCCCTAGCCTTGTACAGCGGCAATGCGTCGCTGTATCTGCTCTTATCCGTATTCATGCAGGAGGGAAGAAACGCGGAACCGCTTCAATCCGCCTATGCTTTCGTCCCGCTGGCGCTCGGGTTCTTCGCGGCTTCGCTGCTGTCGCCGCCGCTCAAGAAGCGCTGGGGGAATCGCGTGCTGCTTGCCGGCGCTTTGCTGATGGTGCTTGGTTATCTCATGCTGATTGAGGCCGCGGGTCGGATGAGCGGACTGGGCATCGGGGAAATGTTCGTCCCGCTTCTCCTCGCGGGATTGGGCCAAGGCGCCGTTACTTCGCCGCTGATCCAAACGGTACTAAGCGGAATTCAGGGCAAGTACGCCGGAGCGGCCTCCGGGGTATTCAGCACGTTCTCCACGGCAGCGCAGGCGGTCGGCATCGCGGTCATCGGAACGATGTACCAGATGCTGCTGGAGTTTCATGGCGGCGAACCGCTGGGGGAATCCGGCATCCGTACGTTTCAGGGAACGCTGGTCGGAATCATTTTATTAGCCGCGGCAACCTTCTTGCTGTTGGCCGTGCTGGATCGCAAGCCGGGTAAACAGACAGCGTTGGCGCGGAAAAGGGAACTAAGCAAGCAGGAGTAATCGGCATTTAGGATTTGGATTCGATCCCGGTCCACATTTCCGTCATCCTGCCGTTCCCTACGCGAATGAACCACATCACCGGGGAGACGGAGCCTTCCTGCTTTACGTCTCCGCGAAGGGCGACCAGGTCATCTTCGCCGATCATGCTCCGAATGGAAATGCGGAAGTCGGGAATCGCATTCCGGACCCGGAGCACCGCGGCCTTCACGCCATCGGCATCCGTAATCTCCGGATGCGCATGATCCTTCCAATTTAGCGCAAGCGCTTCGTCCGCGATCGCCGTGTTTCCCGTATTCCAGCCGAGATTTGTTAGGATCATTGTACTTTCCCGGCCGGGAAGAAAAAAGCGAAATTTGGAATGGGAGAGGCTTCCGACGGAGCTAGGCGCCGAAGTGGCGACGGGCGATCCGTTGCAGCGGGAATCGCTGGATCCCGCGGTTCAGGGCGTGGATGCAGTGGTCCATCTGGCGGCATATTTTTTTAAATATTCTGTTGCAGGAATATTCCAAGTGTGGTATATTGATTTCAGCGCAAGATTCCAATCCAATTCCAACAAAAAAAGGAGAATGCAAAATGAGAAAAGTCGTCGTTTCGGAGTTCGTATCGTTGGACGGTGTCATGGAAGATCCGCAGTGGACGTTCCAATTCGGCAGCGAAGAGCAGCAACAGTTCAAATACGAAGAGCTCAAAGCGAGCGACGCCCTGTTGCTCGGCCGCGTGACGTACGACGGATTCGCCGCCGCTTGGCCGAACATGCTGGAGCAGACCGGCGAGTACGGCCAGTGGATGAACGGGTATCCGAAATACGTCGCGTCCAAAACGCTCGAACGGGCGGACTGGAATAACTCCAGCATCCTGAAAGGCGATCTCGGCCGCGCCGTTGCCGAACTGAAGCAGCAGCCCGGGAAAGATATCCTCGTCTTCGGCAGCCACTCCCTCGTTCAATCGCTGACGAAACTGGGTTTGGTGGACGAATACCGGCTCATGGTGTTCCCGATCGTGCTGGGCAAAGGGAAGCGCGTTTTCGACGAGGGAACGGAGCTGTCCGGTTTGAAATTGTCGGAAACGAAGCCGTTCGGCTCGGGCGTGGTCGTGCTGACCTATCGGAAAGCATAAGGAGCCGGCAAGAAGATCCTCGATCCCGATCAGTTTCCTCGGCGCTTACTTCGGCACGAAGCTGTCCAAAAAACGGGCGGACGAGAAGCGGCTCACGGAAATCGTCGTGAAGACGAATGTCGGCGTATAAGAATGACCATTCGGGCAAAGAACGCAAGGGAAAGCCGGGGACCTCAAGCGGGGGGCTCCCGGCTTTTCTTCTATGATATAATTTCCAGAAAAGGCGGTGAAGGTTAGTGCGCGAACCTAAACCCAAGTGGCGGGATGTCCCCGTAGAACTGCGTAAGCAAGTTGAAGAAATAATGGGCAGCTCGATCCGCACGGCAACCCAAGTATTTGGCGGGTATGGGCCGAGCGCAACTTTTCGGATATTTCTAGAAGACGGAAGAACTTTGTTTGCTAAAGGAGCAGGCCTGGGATCCGTTCCGGAGAATTGGAGGGTGCTTCCGACGGAAGAAACCGTATATCGCGAGGTCGCCGCGATTTCCTCGATATGCCCCCGCTATTTCGGATCCGTGAAGGTTGAAGGATGGCATCTTCTTTTGTTGGAAGATTTGAAAAATACCAAGAAGGTTCCGCCATGGACGGAGGAGCTGGCGCTGCAAGCCATTCGGGATATCGCCTCCTTCCACGCCAGGGGACACTCCGATAATGGCAAAGTTAAATCGATGGAAAAAAGCGGCTTTGCCGATAACTGGCTAAACATCAAAAACCGTTCGGATGAACGCAACGCTTTTCTTGGACTTTTTCGGGAGCGGAGAGACGAAGCGGAGGCGTGGCTGGATGCGAACATGAATTCCTTGGTTCAGTTTGAAGCAGGGCTTCTGCGCCCAGATCAACCTTGGGGGTTCATCCATTCCGATATCCGTTCGGATAATCTGCGCTTCAGGGGCGGTACGACGGTGTTATTCGATTGGGCGTTGGCATGCAGCGGACCGTTCATGTTCGATGTCGGCTTTTTCTTTCCAAGCATCGAAGGGGAGGGAGGACCAAGGGCGGAACGCTTATTGCCGGAATATAAAAGGGTCATGGCTTCACATGGAATCGAATTCCCCGCTTTCTCGGAACGGTCTGTTGCCGTTGCCGCTGCGGGTTATTTTGCGACAAGGGCAGGGAAGCCGCCCATCCCTCAACTTCCACGCCTTAGAAGTATTCAGCGTCTCCAATTGGGACCTGCATTACGATGGACATCCAACCTTCTCGGTCTGCCTCAACCGCCGCTCATAAATTTCAATGAAATGGTTTCGTTGAGGTGAGTTGATGATGCGTATACGCAAAAACTTGTCGCGATTTTAGCTGTTTCCTCTGTCAGTGGTTGTTCTTCATCGTCTTCTTTAAGCAAAACGGGTACTCTCCCGGAAGTCGAAAAACCGTACCCTCCTGAAAAAGCCATTGAGAATGGCGATGTCGTGAATGTGCATGGCAAACTTTCGAATAAAGTTGGATGGCAGCATTTTTTAAACAACTTAGCACTCAAGAAACCCGATTCCATTCGAATAACCAGTTACACGGTTGAAGGAGCCCCGGTTTTTGACGAGTTATTTTTCAATGGAGAACGAATTAAATACGCTTACGATAATTCAATGGATGGTTTCGCGGGACAAGGAAAGGGAAGACGGGAAACGTTGTGTACGGGCATAACAAAGAAACAGGTGAATGAATCAAAAGGTAAGGTATACGTGCTAGTTGGATGTCAGTCTGAAGCACTTGGCAACACCTTCTCCTTCGACGACTCTCCGTTGATCCGATAGTTGAATAGAAGCAGCGGCAGTCCGTCCAGGCTGCCGCTGTTACTGCTTCCGGGGATGGGAACCTCCGAGCGTCGATGACCATGAAGCCTTGGGCTCATTGAGGTTTGGCGAGTGCAAAGCTACTGCCATTGAATCGATCTCACAGATGTGATCCGCCGCTGGCGTCGATGCACTGGCCGGTGACCCATCGGCCTTCCGGCGAGGCCAGGAAAGCGGCGACATCCGCGATATCTTCCGGCTGACCCCAGCGGCCGAAAATCGAAAAGCCCGCGCCGAACCGGTATCCGTCGGGATCCCCCAACATCCCGGCGTTCATGTCCGTCGCCACGAAACCGGGCTGAATCGCGTTGATCGTAATACCGCGGGGGCCGAGTTGGCTGGCCAGGGATAGCGTCAGCGCGTTGACCGCCGCTTTGGTCATGGTGTATGCCGGAATGCCCGGCAAGGAGATGCGGGTAACGGCGGAGGACAGGTTGAGGATGCGGCCATCGTCCCGCAAACGCGGAAGCGCTTGCTGCGTGAGGAAGAACGGCGCCTTCACGTTGACTCTCATGATGGCATCGTATGCTTCCTCGGTCGTTTCCTCAATGGAAGCGGCCAATCCCATCCCGGCGTTATTGACCAGGATATCGAAGCGAAGGCTGCCCGTTCGACGGGTCAATTCCGAATCCAAAGCGTCGAACAGAGTGCTCACGCCGTCAAATGAACCGAGGTCCGCACCCAGCGAAAACGCCGTTCCCCCTTTTGCCTCGATATCGCGCACGACCTCCTCGGCGCCGTCGCGGTTGTGTCCATAATGGACCGCCACGAGCGCCCCTTCTTCCGCGAAACGTCCCGCGATCGCGCGTCCGATTCCCCGGCTTGCGCCCGTTACGAGCGCGACCTTCCCTTTCAACTTTGCCATGTTCGCACAGCCTCCTTTTCGATCTCGATTTCCGTTATAGCATGGGCGCGTTTTCGAAGTGTTGCGCTCCAATTCCGCCCGCGGGGAGGAAATCGGGGAACTTCGGCGAACTTCATTTCTAAAACGCTGGTGGGAGGATGCCGCATGAATTTTCGCCTGCCGGAAGCGATCGAAATTCTGGAACGCACGCCGGGGACGCTGAAGGGCTTTCTGTCCGGATTGTCCGACGGCTGGCTGGAATGCGATGAAGGAGAAGGGACTTGGAACGTTTCCGAAGTGATCGGCCATCTGATCGAAGGGGAGAAAACGAATTGGATCCCCCGTCTGGCGTTCATTTTCGAGGAAGGGGCGAGCCGTCCGTTTCCCGCCTTCGACCGCTTCGCCCATCTCAAGGAAACCTCGGGGTGGACGATGGAGCAGAAGTTTCAGGAATTTCAAACGTTAAGGACGCAAAACGTCAACCGCCTTAAATCGCTGATAACGTCAGATGCGGACCTGGAACGGACGGGCACGCATCCCGCGTTCGGTGAAGTGAAGGCGCGGGAGCTGCTTTCCGCATGGGTGGTCCACGATTTCACGCATCTGGCGCAGATCGTCCGGGTCATGGCTTGGAGATACCGGACGGACGTCGGGCCGTTTCAAGCTTATTTAGGGATTTTGAATCGCTGACCATAACTGTCAGTGACCCCTGGTTATACTGACTCCTGTAAGGATCCAAATCCGATTGCAGGAGGAAAACGGCCATGTTTACGGAAGTCGAAAAGTTCGTGTCGGAATGGGAAAAAGAAGCGAAACGGACGGAGGACGTCCTGGACCGGTTGACGGACGAATCGCTCGGGCAGCCGGTGACGGAGGGACGGCGGACGTTAGGCGATATCGCCTGGCATCTCGTCGAGTCCTTCCACTACATGTCTTATTTGGGACTCGACATCGGGGCGCCCGATAAAGGGCAGCGCGGCACGGCTAAAGGCATTGCCGAGGAATACCGCAGGATGAACGGGATTTTCCTGAACGCCGTGAAAACGCAGTGGAACGACGAGGCGCTTCGGCAGGAGCAGGACGTGGGCGGGGAAATTTGGAACAACGGGGCTTCGCTGGCGTTTACGATGATGCACCAAGCTCACCATCGGGGGCAGATGACGGTGCTCATGCGGCAAGCCGGTCTGCGTCCTCCGGGCGTATACGGGCAGGCTTACGAAGATTGGATCGACCAGGGAAAAACGCCGATGGCGTGACGGAATCGGGTTGAAGGAGCGCCGCGGCAGCCGTTGATGGGAGGAAGGTTCGGGGATGTCCAAATCGGATAACATGCTGTCCATCCTCTGGATGCTGCGCTCGGGAAGACGGATGACGGCGAAGCAGCTCGCGGAGGAGTTGGAAATCCATATCCGGACGGTGTACCGCTGCATCGACTCCCTGTGCGCCAGCGGCGTTCCCATCGTCGCGGATTCGGGGCCGGGCGGAGGCTACCGGATCCACGGCCCGTTCGCGGATTCTCCGTTGCTGTTCGATCTGGAGGAGCAGAAGGCGCTTGTCCACGCATCGGTATTCGCCCGGGAGGCCGGCTATCCTTTCTCGGACGCGCTGGAGCGGGCCATGGACAAGCTGAGGCGCTACGGGAATCCGGAGCAGGTCGACCATTTGGAACGGCATAGCGTCGGCGTCTCCGTCATCCATCCTCCGATCGACGGGAAGTACAAGGCTTTTCTGCAGACGCTGGAAGAGGCGGCGGCAGCGGGCCGGTCGCTGGAAATGGAATACGACAGCGGCAAAGGCGAGTCCCAGGTTCGCGGTTTCGACCCGTACGGCATCGTCTATTGGAAAGGAAATTGGTACGCGGTCGGGTTCTGCCGCCTCCGCCAAGCGCTGCGCAGCTTCCGGGTGGACCGCATCGTGCGGCTGGGCGACGCCGGGCAGACGTTCGAACGGCCGTCGTCCTTTTCCGCCAAGGATTTTCTGCTCGGGAACTTGCTCCCCGGCGACTCGGACGCGGAGCAACTGGTCACCGTGAGGATCCGGGGGATGGAGCAGGTGCTGAACGAGCTTTGCGGGCATTGGCTGTTCGGACATGCGCTCGTGCGTAGAGAGGCGCAAGAGGCGGTTTTCCGCCTGGATCCTTCGTCTCTGCAGGTGTACGTTCCCTATTTTCTGCTTCCATATGGAAGAGCGCTGGACATTCTCGAGCCGGTTTCCCTTATCGAAAGGATGGCGGAGGTAAGCGCCGGCGTCGCCGCTCACTATGAGGCGATGGCTGGAAGGGGAACGGCGCGGGACGCATCGGAAAACGCATAAACCGGTTATCAATGGATGCCGTGTTCCGGCTTGAAACCTGCGGGGAGGGAAGGACCTAGCGTGAAGTGGGGTTCGTCGTTCTGAACGAGCCGATCGGATTCGTCGTGTCGTTCGCCACCCTATATCCTTGGGTTCATACCGCATACAGTCTCTCTTATCCCGTCGTTTACTGGAACACGAAGTTCACGGAAGACGCATGGGGCGGCCCTTCGTGGCTAGGGGCCGTGTTGGTGCATTTCTTTCCCGGCGTGATTCTGCTTTTCCTGGCACCTTGGTGGATTCGAGGCGTTGCCAGGCTTCACGGTAAGTTCGTGGAGCTCATGCTCGGCTAAGTTCGAAACCCGCTCCGGAACGTCAAATTCGAAGCGGGTTTTCTTATCGCCAGAATTTATAACTTTTCGGGGTGAAGTCAAGCTCCATCCCTTTCTTAGAGTGACCGACGCCGGCTGCCCCATTCGCGGAGGCGGTAAGGCTAACGGACACAGCGGACGCTATGGGGGGCGCTTCTCGGCAAAGCGCATTTTAACGGACACAGTTGCGCTTATTGGGTGAAAAGCTCCACGAATAACCGTAAAAGGTTACGGATAGGGGCCGCTGTGTCCGTTACGTTTTGAAAATGAGGGGATTTGATCCAATAGCGGCTGCGGTGTCCGTTAGAATCAGAACCCGTGA
Source organism: Cohnella caldifontis (assembly GCF_029360585.1). Classification (GTDB taxonomy): domain Bacteria; phylum Bacillota; class Bacilli; order Paenibacillales; family Paenibacillaceae; genus Cohnella; species Cohnella caldifontis. The sequence goes on from NZ_JAQZSJ010000011.1 coordinate 135,552, forward strand.
CGGGAAGGTTGGGGATTCGGGTTTTAGGGATTGCAATTGTCCAAATTACCGGAAATTGGGAAAGGGGTGAAGCGTGACCTTGGGCCGCATCAGTAAACGTTACCCAAATCAGGGGATAGTTTCCGGTTAAGCTTGCCGCGCAAGCTTAACCCCTGCCAACGCGTGGGGCAACAGCTGATTAAGCTTGCCGCGCAAGCTTAACCCCCGCCAACGTGTGGGGCAACAGCTAATTAAGCTTGCCGCGCAAGCTTAACCCCCGCCCCTCTAGACAAGCTGGTCCCAATGGTCATGTTCATTTGAGTACAGGATTGAGGCTGTTCGTGGGAAAGTTGCTGAAGAGTGACTTCAGAGGCACGAAACACTAGGGCCATCAGGGACGAATTTCTCCCTGACGGGTTTTCTTAGTAAAAATTAGTTGCAATAACATCCTATATGGCGTATACTGAACACACAAATTAGTTGCAATAGCATCCTATTCGACGAAGGGAGGTACNCTAGGGCCATCAGGGACGAATTTCTCCCTGACGGGTTTTCTTAGTAAAAATTAGTTGCAATAACATCCTATATGGCGTATACTGAACACACAAATTAGTTGCAATAGCATCCTATTCGACGAAGGGAGGTACGAGCGCAGGTGGAGTCCTACGGCAAGTACATCTCGGCCATTTACCGCCACCAGCAGATTTTGATCTCGGCCGAGCTGGCTCCTCTTCGGATCGGGAGCGGGCAATACATTTTCCTGATGGCCATCGCGGGCCGGGAAGGCACGTCGCAGAAGGCGTTAAGCGAGGACCTGCTCATCGACAAAACGACGACCGCCAAAGCGATCGCCAAGCTGGAGGCAGAAGGGTACGTGCGCCGGGAAACGGATCCTTCGGATAACCGTTATCAGCTGCTTTATTTAACCGAGACGGGCAGGGACGCGGTGCCGAAGGTTCAGGAGGCGCTGAACCGCATCCGGGGGATCAGCGCGGCCGGCATCGGCGAAGAGGAATACGCCGCCGCGCTGGGGACGCTGCGGAAAGTGCTTCGCAATTTGAGCGAGGAGGTGCGCCATGGAGAACGCCGGTTTGAAGGATGAGCTGCTGTCCTGGCCGGGGGTGACGGCGCTGCCGCATCGGTTCGGAGGGGTCGAATTCGTCTACGAAGGGAAAGAAATCGGGCACGCGCACGGAGAACGGCTGGTCGACGTGCCGTTGCCGAAGGCCGAGCGGGATCGATGGATCGAGGCGGGGAAAGCGGAGCCTCACCATATTTATCCGGAATCGGGCTGGGTTTCGATTTACCTGAATACGGACGCGGACGTGAATAACGCGATCGAAATCATGCGAGCGAAGTACGAGCGGATGAAACAAGGAGGAAGATAGGATGAAAACGGCAGCGCCCTTTATCGTCGTCGACAATTGCAAGGAGAAGTTGAAATTTTATCAAAGCGTGCTTGGGGGCGAGATCCGGGTGCTCCGAACGCAGGACGAACGCGTGTTGAACGCCGAGCTGGATTTCGGTTCGTCCAAAATCTTCATCGCCGACACCACCGCCGCGAAACCGACCCGGAAGGGCGATTATGCGAAGGTGGCGCTGAAAAGCGAGACGGAAGAGGAGTTCCTCCGCGCGTACGAAGGCCTGGCCGAAGGCGGCCAGACCGTTGCCGCTCCTTACGAGGCTCCCTTCAACGGAAAGCTGGCCATCCTCTCCGACCGGAACGGCATCGGCTGGGTGCTTCAATTCTATCGGGACTAACTCGAGCCGTCTTTCCGGCCGGTGGGATGGGACGTTAGACGAAGCGGAATAACGCTTAATCTAACGTCCCTTTCGATTTGAGCAAATCCCGGATTTCGGCCAGCAGCGTCTCTTCGCGGCTCGGCGCCGGAGGCTCGGCGGGTTTGGTCTCTTCCTTGCGTTTGAATTTGCCGACGGCTTTCACGAACACGAAGATCGAAAAAGCGACGATGAAGAAATCCACCACGGTCTGAAGGAAAGCCCCGTATTTCAAGACCGTATCCCCGTACTCGAATTGAAGCTCGGTCAGGTTGACGCCGCCAAGCAGCAGCCCGATCACCGGCATCAGCAGGTCGTTGACCAGCGAAGACACGATTTTGCCGAACGCCGTCCCCATGATGACCCCGATCGCCAGATCCAGGACGTTTCCTTTAAACGCGAACGCTTTGAACTCTTTCCACACGATTCTTCTCTCCCAACTTTTTGAACGTATTATATCAGATCGAAGGAAGATAGGCTCGAGCGGAATCGGAGTCCGCATTGCCCCGGGGTGAACCCGGCGGCAAATTCCGGATACGGAGATGACCGATCGGGGTGCGGCGCAAGTTTATTTCGCGGCGGAGTTCTTGGCGAAATCCCACCCGCCTTGCACGGGGGGACCGGCAGCGCCTTTGGCGTCCTGCGGGATATATCGGAATTCGATCTTTCCGGGTTGCAGGGCGATGCGTTCATTCAAATCGTCGAATTGAACTTCGGAAACGACGATGTCGGACAGGTCGATTTCCAGCACCGTAACGGGCCGTCCATCCGACGCTTTGGCAAAAACGATCTGCCCGTCCTTGATGTGCTTGCCGGACACGGAGTCCAAGAAGAGGGGGATCGAGGAACAGTCGTACGTTTTCGTTATCGTAAAATGGTCAAGCGCGCTCTTGCTCGTTCCGCCGCCTCCGCCAAAGGAGATCGTCGTGGTTTTCGTTGCGAATTCGACTCCCGAAAGCTCGATCCAGTCGGCGAATTTGCTCGCCTTCGATTCGCCGCAAACCCCTTCGAGTTTCAAATACGCCTGCACGCCGGACGGGAGTTCGGGACTTCCGCCGGGCTGTGCCGCCGCCGCGGCCAAGGATCCGGTTCCGAATAGCATAAGAATCGCCAGCGTCGCCAGGAGAACGAATTTCGCTTTTTTCATGCGCATACGCTCCTTTTTATGATACGTAATGTATCCATATAATTCTTACTATAAGGGATGAAAGCGGACTTGCATAGGTGACGGGGGGAATTTCCCCGAGATTTTCTCGGCGTTCGAGGGGAAGGCGAAGATACGATTCGGAACGGGCCATATTCCAACAATTACTGAGTTACCGTGGGCCTGCCGACTGATAGAATGTTGAATTGCAGCACAGATCAGAAAGGGGCTTGAACTTGAAAGAAACGCAGAAATGGCTTGCCGCCATGCTCGCCAGCGTATCGATTATCGCAAGTCTGACCGCTCCCGCATGGGCGGCGGATGAACAACCGGCGGCAACGACGGAACAGCCGGCGTCAACGACGGAGCAACCGACGGCATCGACGGAGCAACCGACGGCATCGACGGAACAGTCAGAGGCAACGACGGAGCAGCCGGCGTCAACGGCGGAGCAGCCTGCCGCAACGACGGAGCAGCCGAAAGCTACGGAAACGCCGGCGACGGACGGATCGTCCCGCGACTTGATCGACTATTTTGCCGGGGACAGCCTGAATCATTGGGCCAGCGCGGATCTCGCGGATTTTATCCAGGCGGATATTCTGGCCGGCTATAAGCAGCAAGACGGCACGACCCTGATCAAACCGCAAGGGAACGTCACGAGAGCGGAATTCGTCGCGATCCTGCTTCGGGCCGCGAACGTACCGACGGCAACGGGAACCTCCGAATTTACGGACGTTGATGCGAAAGACTGGTACTACGGGCCCGTCGTGACCGCCAGCTCCATGAATCTGATTTACGGGAAGAAAGAAGGGCTTTTCGAGCCGAACGCCAAAATCACCCGCGCCGAAATTTCCGCCATCCTGAACCGTTTCTTCCAATCGACGATCGATTTCGGCGGCGCCGCGAAGACGTTCGCGGACGTCGGCGGCCACTGGGCGCAAGCGGACATCGAAAACATCAGCCGCGCGGGCGTCGTCGCCGGTTACGGGGACGCGTTCAAGCCTAACAACAACGCCACGAGAGCGGAAGCGATCAGCATGATCCGCCGGGCGCTGCGGAAAGAGACGAAAGACGCGACGAAAGAGCAGGACGTGCTGACGGCGATGAAAGATTTCATCGATACGGACAACTCGCTGAACGAAGCGAAGAAGTTCGACGACGCAGCCGCGTTCTATCCTACGAAGGCGACCGGGTTTTATTTGGCGAATTCGCTGGCTTCCGAGGATTACTTGAAGCAATTGGACCAGGAAATCCAATCGGCCGGCGGGACGATCGCGTTCCATGTCTCCGGCGATGCCGCGTATAGCGTGAAATCCTTGAGCGACCGTTACGCCTCCGTCGCGGTCACCGGGCAGACGATCGAAGTATCCGTTACGCAAGACGGCCAAACCCAGACCGACAGCGTGAGCACGGACGAGACGTACTTGCTTCGCAAAGTGGACGGCGTTTGGAAAGTTTACGGCGCGGAGTCGGCCTTTCAGGATTTCGTGAACGCGGTCGAAAGCAATTCGTAAGGCAAAGTGGATGAAGGAACCCCGGCATGCGATGTGCGTGCCGGGGTTTTGGCCATGAGTATCGCGATCACCCCGGCAACGTCGGCCAATGATCGGGGAGGGTGAGCGTATCCGGCAGCCGGGTGCGCGCATCGCCTTTGGCCGATTGAAGCTGCGGCTGCGTCAGGAAGAGGGCGCCGGTCAGGTCGGCCCCGCCGAGATCCGCGTCCCGGAGATCCGCGCCGAGGAGGTCGGCGAAGCGCAAGTCGGCGTTCCGGAGATCCGCCGCGATCAGGCAGGCGCCTTTCAGATCGGCGCCTCTGAGGTCGGCGCCCGCGAGCTTGGCGCCGATCCAATCCAGCCCCCGGCCCCGTTGCTTCGGGTGCTTGGGGGCTGGGTTCATCTGGCGCAGCGCTTCTTCCCGCACAAGCTCGCTGGTCCGGCGGAGCAAGGGGGCGATCTCCGCGCGGTGAGCGGAGACGTCTAGCGCCAATAAGGCGTCAGGCTCGAGCAAAGTCAGGCGTTCCGTCTCTTCCAGCGCGCGGCGAATCTGGTCCCGGATCGGCCGGGCCGGCTCCCGGTCCATGGCTTCCGCGAGATACCAGAGCATCTCGTGCAGCTGCCGCATGATCGGTAACGCGTCGAACATCGGTTTCGCCGTCTCCGGGGCCCGGCGCCAGTCGCGTCCGCCGAACGTCGTCTGAGAAACTTTCTGACCCGCGCCTAAACAATCATATACCGTGCAGCCGCGGAAACCGCGCTCCCGCAAAGTGTCGTGCACGCCGCACCGGAAATCGTCGCCAAGGTTGGGGCAGGGCTTTCCGGCGTCTTTATCGATCGCGAAGTCCGCCGAAGCCGCGAACGGAAGCGCGACGCAGCATAAGCCGAAGCATCGTTCGCAGTCCGCCGAAAGGTTCGTCCGCAGCGGCGGCTGAACGTCATTCGTCATGTCTCGCTTCCCTCGTTTCCTTACTACGTTCTTGTAGCATCATACCGCGGATTCCGGGCAAGCGAAAGCCTGGGTCCGCCTCCTGCCTTATTCCCCCAGATTGGTATATTATAAATTCATATTTCAATATAAGCGCAACGGAGGAACAAAAGCGGTGAACAGGAACGAAGAACAAGCACGAGTCGTCCGGGAGGCCGAGAGATTCGCCGTAGCGGAGCTTGGGCGGGATCGGACCGGTCATGACGGGTACCATGTCCGGCGCGTCGCGAAGATGGCGGAGCGGCTGGCGGCGGAGGAGGGGGCGGATGCCTTCGTATGCGCCGTCGCCGCGTGGCTGCACGACGTGGCTGACGAAAAGCTGAACGAGTCCAAGGATAGCGGGATGCGGAAAGTGGCAGACTGGCTCTCCGGTCAGCCGATCGCGGATGGGGAGCGGGCCCATATTCTCGAAATCATCGCCACGATGTCCTACAACGGCGGAGCGAACCCGCCGATGAGGACGCCCGAGGGGAGAGTCGTCCAGGACGCGGACCGGCTGGACGCCGTCGGGGCGATCGCCATTGCGAGGACCTTCGTGTATGCCGGGTGGAAAGGGGATATGATGCATGATCCGGATCTCCCGCCCCGGGAGCGGATGACCCCCGAAGAGTACCGGCGGGGGCGCAGCACGGCGATCAACCATTTCCACGAAAAATTGCTCAAGCTGAAAGACTTGATGAACACGAAGACGGCCAGGCGGATCGCGGAAGAGCGCCATGCCTATATGGAACGGTATTTGGAGCGGTTCATGCAGGAGTGGGAGGGGCTGGACTAATCCGGCCCCCCGTGCACTCCGCATAAAGATCAACCCCCGCCTTCGGGCCTTCAACCGGCCGAGGCGGGGGTTGCGATGCCGGCCACGCGCGGCCGACAGGAACAACGTCCAATTGGACGGCGCTTTATCCTTTTTCTTCTTGGATGACCCGCAGTTGCTCCGATAGACGGTCCAAAGTCTGGTTCAAACCTTCGACCGCGCCGTACAACTTGACCGTCCGATCGCGCTGCTCGGCGGTGGGGAAGAGCATGCGCATCGTAAGCTCGGTCTTCGAACCTTGCTCCGCGAAGGTGACCGTCACGCGGAAATGCTCCGCGTTGCCGTCGTCGCCGTGCAGGTACTCCAGACGCTCGGGCCGGTCGACTTTGACGAACGTGATTTTGTTCGGGTAATCCCGGCCGTCGGGGCCGTGCATCGTGTAGCGCCACACGCCGCCTTGTCGGGCCTCGAACTCATGCGTCGTATTCGTGAAGCCTTTCGGGCCCCACCACTGCGTCAAATGATTCGGATCGGTCCACACCCGGTAGACGAGCTCCCGAGGCGCGTCGAATACGCGGGTGACCACGATCGACCGTTCCTCGATCTCTTTCGTTACGCCGTTTGCCCCTGCATTGTCCGCCATGTTTCAACCTCCTGCTTTCCCCTTTATTTTGATGCTCTTTCTTTGTTGTTCTGTGCCCATTGAAATTTACTCCCCGGCCTGTTTGAGCTCGTCCGAAACCTCCAGCACGATGGGACAATGGTCGCTGCCCAGGATGTGGGCGTCGATCCCCGCGTCCGTCAGGCGAGGCTTCAAACGTTCCGAGGCCAGAAAATAATCGATGCGCCAGCCCACGTTGCGTTCCCGAATGCCCGGCATGTTGGACCACCAAGTATAGGCGTCCTTCCGATCGGGGTAGAAATGGCGGAACGTGTCGACGAATCCGGCTTCCAGCAGGCGCGTCATTTTCCCGCGTTCCTCGTCCGTGAAACCGGAATTTCCCCGGTTGGACTTGGCGTTCTTGATGTCGATCTCCTCATGGGCGACGTTCAAGTCCCCGCAGACGATGACGGGCTTGCGGGCATCGAGCTGCCGGAGGTATTCGCGAAAACGGTCCTCCCACTCCAGACGGTACGGCAGCCGGGACAAGTCCCGCTTGGCGTTCGGCGTATAGACGGTGACGAGGTGGAAGGCTTCGAATTCCAGCGTGAGAATCCGCCCTTCCGGCTCGCGATCCTCCTCCATTCCGTACCGGACCGACAACGGTTTCATTTTCGAGAAGACCGCCGTCCCGGAATACCCTTTCTTTTCCGCATAGTTCCAGTACTGCTGATATCCGCCGTAATCCAGGCAGATTTGCCCGTCCTGCAGCTTCGTTTCCTGTAAGCAGAACAGGTCCGCATCCACGGCTTTGAAGTAATCTTCGAATCCTTTATTCACGCAGGCCCTCAGCCCGTTGACGTTCCACGATACCAGCTTCATTGCGGTTTCTCCCCCCGAATTCGCAGTCCATCGATAAATAGGCGTCGAATGCCGGCCAAGTATCGATCTTTGCCCAGCGCCGCCGTGTCGCGGTAGTAGAGGTATTGTTCGGGTGTGAGCACGGCCAGCAGGAAGCCGGCCGTCCCGGCGGGGTCGATCGGCGGGGTCTCCCCGTTCCGCTCCGCGAGCTCCAGCTGGGACTTCAGGAGGTCATGGAGGCGCTGCATCATCGGGGTTTTGCTTAAAATGAGGCTTTTCTTCCCGGCGTACATGCAGCGGATCAAGGCTAACAGCTCGGCGTTGTCGTCGATGTATTGCAGCGATCGGACGATCAGCTCGTACAAGCCTTCGAGCGCGGAGGCGGAACCCGCGGACACCATCCGGTCCCGGAACGCTTCCAGTTCATCCAAAAACCGCTGCAAGCTTGTCCGCATAAGGTCCCCGTAAATTTCTCCCGGATGGTTGTAACGGCGATACAGCGTCCCTTGCCCGATCCCGGCTTCCTGCGCGATTTGGTACATGTTGACGTTGTCGGGGCCGTTCTGCTCCAGGAGTTTTCGGGCAGCGTCCAGAATGCGGCGCCGGTATTCCGAGTCGCGGGATTCCTTGGCTTCCGTTTCGTTCTTGTTTTCCACGACCAGATCTCCTCTCCGGTAATTCATGGCAAAAAAAACGTTGACTCGCGGACAATTGTCCGGTATATTCTGGGTACGGACAATTGTCCGTTATAAAGAAATATAACACATTCTCCGGCTCGTGTGTGGATTTTCGCGCAAAAGATGGCGGTTCGCGCGGGAACGCCCAGGCCGAGGAGTGCGGGAGGAGAGGGAAGAACCATGCAAGAAGCTTTGCCCGGCAACCCGTCGGAATTTCGCCTGCTGAGCATTTTCGCGCCGCTGATCGCTTTGATTTTCGGCTGTTTTATGGTGATCCTGGATACGACGGCCATGAACGTCGCGCTGTCGCAGCTTGTGGTGGACTTCGGCACCCAGATGACGACGTTGGAGTGGACGGTGACCGGCTACATGCTGGCGACGGCGGCCGTCATTCCGCTGGCCGGTTGGCTGTCGGACCGTTTCGGAGCCAAGAACGTGTTCATCACTTCGGTCATTCTGTTCACGATCGGCTCCGCCCTATGCGCCACGCCGAACAGCGCGGAATGGCTGATCGCCTTCCGCGTGATCCAAGGGCTGGGCGGCGGGTTCGTCATGCCGATCGCCATGGCCTACGTGTATCGGCTGAGCCCGCCGAACAAGTTCGGCATGGTCATGGGGCTGCTCGGCGTGCCGATCCTGCTCGCGCCGGCGATCGGGCCGATCGTGTCCGGCTGGCTGGTGGAGTACCATTCATGGCGCTGGATTTTCCTGATTAACATCCCCGTCGGCCTGTTCAGCGTGATCTTCGGCCTCTGGAAGCTGCCGAAGATCTCCCGGCAGAAGGTCGCCGGTTTCGATCTGCCGGGGATGATCCTCGGGCCGCTGGCGTTCGCCGCGCTGTCGTTCGGCGTGAGCGAGGGGGCGAAGAGCTGGTCGTCTGCCGAGACGCTGACGGGAATCATCGCCGGCGGCGTGTTCCTGCTCGCTTTCATTTTCGTCGAGCTTCGGGCGAAAATCCCTTTGCTGGAGCTGCGCGTGTTCCGTTCCGTCGACTTCTCGTTCGCCATCGTCGTGCAGTGGATCGTGCAGTTCTCCATGTTCGGGGCGATTTTCCTGATGCCGCAATTCCTGCAGCAGGCTCGAGGCTTCGGGGCGCTGGACACGGGACTCACGCTGTTCCCCCAAGCGCTCGCTTCCGCCGCGATTATGCCGCTCGGCGGCTTCCTGTTCGACCGGATCGGCGTGCGCTGGTTGGTCGTGATCGGGCTGAGCCTGGTGTCCGGGGCGTTGTACCAATACACGTTCGTCGATATGTCGACGGAAGGCAGGGATTTGCTGCTGCCGCTGATCATGGCGGGTTGCGGCATGGGTCTCATGATGATGCCGCTGAACTCGCATCTGATCAGCAAAGCGCCGCGGGAGCTGGTCAGCCGCGTCACGTCGCTGACGAGCGCCCTTCAGCAGGTGATCAGCTCGCTGGCCGTGGCGACGGTCGTGACGATCCTGACGACCCATCTGAAGTCGCTCGCGGGCGGCAACTTAACGGCCGCAGCCGCCGGAGCCGGCGCCGAAGGGGGGGCTGCCGCCGCCGACCCGAACGCCGCGAAAGCCCTGCTCGAGCTGGCGCCCAAAGCGTTCGGCTACACGTTCGGCGTCATGATGACGGTGGCGATGTGCGGCATCTTGCTCGGCTTTTTGCTGAGAAGAGGCAAGAAGCCGTCCCCCGAGGGCTCGCCGAACCCGGCCCCGGAAGCGGCGTTCGAAGGGCTGGCTTGAGGCAGGGGCGTTCTGCAGCCCATACAAGGTGACGTCCGGGCGGGTGACTATCGCCGCGATCCGGCCGAGCCAATTCGCAAGCCGAGCGGCATTTCTTCTCCCATTTATTGGCCGACCGCGACTCCTTTGACAGAGTTTTATCACTGACAGGTTTTGTCACCATGCTTCCGTTATAATAGAGGGCAGGAGGGATCCGTGAGATGGAGTTGAACTATTACGACACGTTCATTACCGTCGCCGCCGATTGTCCGGTCGAGCGGGGGATCGTCCCGCCCGAGCGGAAGAACGGGAAAACGAAACCCGCGATCGAATTCGAGCTTGCGTCGGAGCAGCCGTACCGTTATACGCAGGAAGAATTGTTGTTCAAAGTGTATGCCCAGCATAAAGGCATCTCCGACGCGGAGCTGTCAGAGCGGGGCGAAGCATTGAAAGCGGAGTTTTTCGGCAAGCCGCAAGCCTGCATGCGAGCGTCGATGCTGCCGAAGAAATACGGCTGGGGCATCCATTTCAACTCGGAAGGCAAGCTGGCCCTGTATCCGATGGAATCGCCGGAGTACCGGCGTTTCATCGACGGGGAAGCGGGGAACGTGCGCTTGGTGCCCGCGATGCGGAGCAGCCGGAAGTAGGAATAAACGCAAAAGGAGGCCTTGCGGAGGCCTCCTTTTGCGTTGAAGAGCGGGTACAGCATTCGCCCGCCTCCCTCGCTACGGCCCGTCAATTTGACCAACCAGGCACGATCCCGGGCCTGGTAGGATGATTTAGGCGTCACATGCGTTGGCGGCAAGCGTGAGGTGCGGCACCAGTCGAGCAACAATTCGGCCATTATTCGTCCCAACCGGAGCCAAAATCGCTTAATTATTGCCTGAAAGCAATAATTTGCGCTCAACCCCCCGGGTATTCCAAGAGTTATTGCCCCATGAGAATGTCCATGAGCCGCCCCGAAACCCCGCTGCTGCTGAGCGGTTGAGAAACTTTCTTTCGTAACGCCCCCCGAAACCCCGCTGCTGCTGAGCAGTTGAGAAACTTTCTTTCGCAACGCCCCCCGAAACCCCGCTGTTGCTGAGCAGTTGAGAAACTTTCTATCGTAACGCCCCCGCACCCCCGCCAATGCCGAGCAGTTGAGAAACTTTCTTTCGTAACGCCCCCCGAAACCCCGCCGCCGCCGAGCAATTGAGAAACTTTCTTTCGTAACGCCCCCCGCACCCCCGCTGTCGCCTAGCAATTAAGAAACTTTCTTTCGCAACGCCCCCGCACCCCCGCCGCTGCCGAGCAGTTGAGAAACTTTTTATCGTAACGCCCTCCGAACCCCCCCCCGCCGCCGAGCAGTCCCCTTCTTGCGATTCCTCGACATTCGAGAGAGGAAAATGTAGAAAAATGTGGAATGTAATAACGCGTGACGAAAATTCGTGGCGAAATCCGTAAAATTTCGGACCGGGAGACGGATGGCGATGGACAGGACGGAGTCTGGGGCTGCACCGACGATCAGCGCGGGATCCGGGGAGGCTGCTCAAGTATATAGTTTTATCCAAGTCGATAGGGAGAAAATAGATGCCGCGCTGACGGAAAGAACGAAAAATTGGATAAAGGTTCAGTGTTTTCTAGCGATCTTGTTTCCTCTGGCATGGATTCAAATCCTGTTATTCTGGATTAACTTCGCGGGCCATGAGCACCTGAACGGAAAGAAAGCCGGGATCGTCAAAAATTTTTTTACAGGGATGTACCTGTGGGTTCTTTTGCTGCTCAGCTATTACTATTTTGAATCCGATTTTCAGAGCATGGAGGAGACCTGGGGCATCACCCGTATCGATCTCTTATTCTGGTTTGCCGTATTCGTGCTGCTGGCGATTGCCTTCTATTTAATCGAATCCGCGATCGACCGGAAAAAGCTCGATTTGCTGGAGTGGTACATGGAGCTTGGCAGGGATGGGGTTTTCAACGTTCGGTATTATGCGGAAGCAACGGGACGGGATCCGAATAAGGTGACCACCGCCCTGCAGTTCCTGAACGCCTACGGTTTTTTTCCTTATATCGTGGATGAAGCCACCGGGAACCTTTACGAGGATGAAACGTATCGTTGGGATGAGGCGGAAGAGGAGCAAGACGGCGAATCCGAATACGAGGAAGAATACGAGGACGAAGAAGACTACGAAGACGAAGGCGAATATGAAGAGGACGCGGAGCCCGAGCTCGTCGTGGCGGAATGTCCGGGATGCGGGTCCAAGACCAAATTGTATTCCGATGAAGTCGTGGATTGCCAATACTGCGGTTCTCCCGTAAAGGCATCGTAAGGGGAAGAGGAGGAAGCCGAAATGGCCATGATTAAAGTTCTGAAGTTCGAAGGACCGGAAGGGGTGCTCGCGTGGAAGTATCCCCATTCGGAATTGGGCACGTGGTCGCAGCTGGTCGTCAACGAGACGCAGGAAGCGCTGCTATTCAAAAACGGACAAGCGCTCGATTTATTCGGGCCGGGCAGGCATACGCTGTCTACCCAGAATATTCCGCTGCTGCAGTCGGTCATTAATCTGCCTTTCGGAGGCGATTCTCCGTTCCAGGCGGAAGTATGGTATGTCAACAAGGTCCACCTGCTGGACGTGAAATGGGGAACGCCGACGCCGCTGCAGCTCCAGGATCCGAAATACCAAGTCCTGGTGACGGTGCGTTCCTACGGCCAATTCGGCGTGCAGATCGCAGACTCCCGTAAATTCCTGCTGAAACTGATGGGGACGCTGCCCGTTTTCGACAAGGATTCGTTGGTTCAATACTTCCGCGGCTTGCTGCTCATGAACATCAGCGAGTGGATCTCTTCCTACCTGATTAACGAAAAAGTCAGCATCCTGGAAATCAGCAGCCGCTTGTCGGAAATTTCCAACCACATTCGGGAACGGGTCGCGCCGGTTTTCGAGCAATACGGCATCGCGGTTCAAAATTTCTATATCGAATCCATCAACATGCCCGAAGACAATCCGGTCACCGTTCGGCTCCGGGAAGCGCTGGCGAAAAAAGCCGAGATGGACATCATGGGTTACAACTATCAACAAGAGAGAACCTTCGACACGTTGGAGGCGGCAGCCAAAAACGAGGGCGGCGGCAATGCCGGCGTCATGGGCGCGGGGATCGGACTGGGCATGGGGGTCAGCGTCGGCGGCGCTTTCGGCAGCCAGATGTTCGGGCTGACGCAGCAGATGAACGCTTCGGCCTACGATAAAAAATGCACCCGATGCAACGCCATGAATCGGCAGGATGCCCAGTTCTGCATGTCTTGCGGACAAAGCTTGCAGGTTCCGCCGAACGTTCCGGACAAGGCTGCGGAAACGACATGCGCGGAATGCGGCAATACGTTTCCGGCCGGGGCGAAGTTCTGCCCCCACTGCGGCGACCCGAACCGGCCATGTCTCCACTGCGGAGCGGATAATCCGCAAGGCGCCAAGCATTGCCATCAATGCGGACGTCCGATCGGCGGTGCGCTGACTTGCGGCAAATGCGGCCATGAAGTCTCTCCCGGCCAGAAATTTTGCCTGGAATGCGGCAATAAGCTGACGGAATAGGAGGGTTAAAATGGAAAATTCCCGTACCCGGGTGACCACGATCATCTTCGCGCTGGCGCTGGTGCTCACGGTCGCCGCGCTGCTGTTGTTCGATTTGCCGTCGTTTCGGCCTTATCATTTCGGGGTGACGTTAGCCTCGTTGTTTATCGCCGAGACGGCCGTTTACGCGGCGGCCCTTTACATCCAATACGCGGGGAGCCGCTTTAACCGAATGGTACCCGGATTTGCCGCATACGTCGCGATCGCCGGTCTGTACTTTGCGGCCGTACTGGCGATTATCGTCGTCTGTTCCGCTATCCTTAACGTGTCCGCCAAAACGTACGCGTTGATCCACTTGATCGCTTTCGTTGCGGGGCTCATCTTGGCGGCCGTGGTGCATCTCTTTTTGAAGGATGCGGAAGGGGAAGAATCGGACGTCAAAAACCAGGTCAATTGGAATAAGGACCTGCTCGTGACGCTGACCATGATGAAGCAGAGACTGGCGGAAAATCCGGAGAGCTTCGGCGATCTGATTCGCGAAATCGGGGAATTGGAGGAAAAAGTCCGTTACAGCGACCCGATCTCTCCTCCCGCGCTTTGGGATTTGGATTTCCAACTGTCGGAGCAGGTGGCCGCGTTAGCCGATCGAATTGGCAAGATCGATGAAAGTTCGAGCCCCCAAGCGGACACGGAGGAAGCGATGCGCAGCGTGAAAGGCCTTATCGGCCAATTGGAAATCCGGAACCGGAGAGTGCTCCAGCATAAATAAAAGCGAGCCTGCCGCGGCAGGCTCGCTGTCGTATGATCAGGTCAACCAGAGATTTCTGGTTGGCCTATTTTTCATGGGCGGGCATTCGATCAGTCCGTTTTAAACCATATCCCGCCGGTTCCATCGTAATTTCTGCTGAAAGCCAGAAGCGGATGAGGGTCGTCCGTCTTGACCTGGAAGGCGGCCCAGCCCGTATTCTCCGCCCCGGCATACATCGATGCGTCCAACTCGGGTTCAGGCGCGATCACTGAGGCGGAATCGTAGTCTTTGCCGGATGAGGACACGAGAGTGAAATGAATGGCGTTGATCGTAACCGCCGCGTCAGGCTTTGCGTTATTTACGATGGCGACTTTAAGTTTGACGAGCAAATATTCATATCCTTCCGATGGCGGCTCGTTATAAGGGTTCGCTTTGTGAATCATGGCCCATGCCTTATCGCCGCGCACCGCTTGCTCCATTTTGAACGTGGCCTGGTATTGTTCGATCGTTTTCTGAATGTTGTACGTCATCTCGGTTCCGATCGGAAGCGGGTTGCTTCTCGATCCGGGCATGCTGGCATCCGAGCCCGGTTGCGCGGAGCTTAGCAGTTGGAGATATTCGCTTTGAACGGAAGGAGCGGTCGTTTCCCCGCCAAGCAAGTTCGTATAGGTAAAGTTCCCCAGCACGGTGCCCCACAATTCCAGCTTGTCGTTCTCCAGAAGCGTGCCGGCCGAATCCTTGCGGAAGACGTAAACATAGATCGACGACTCTTGCCCCGAGGCATCGTTCAAATGAACCCGCAGTTCGTCTCCTTTGCCGACGACCTGGATGACGGTTCCCGTGAGGTGAACGATCTTGCCCTTGAATTCGCTGTCCGCCGTTCTGGCGAGCGCCCTGGGATCCGGGTCAATCGCGCTGGCTTTATATTCTTCAAAGGTGGGCGCGGCAGGCGTTTCCGGGTCTGCGGATGGGGTTTCCGGGACCATGCTGATGCTAAACCCGGCGTAAACGATCAGCGCGACATGGAGGACCGGAATCCAGATCAGCTGATCCTTCAGCTTTCCCGCATGATTCGCGAACGCGGCGATGATCAAGCTGACGAGCCATGCGGCTAAGCCGATCACTCCTAACGCGAGCAAGATAACGAAAGCGCTGCCGCCGTCATCGGCGGCATTCTTGTACGCGATGATGGCCGCGATCACGAATAGGAAGATCAGGGTAACCTGTTCGGCAACGAACCAATTCGGCTTCGAAGATGATGTTGGAGGAGGCTGCGATGACATCCGATCACCTCATGTCGGTGGAGTGCTGCTCTCCGACATATTCGACAAAGGGTGCTAAAAACCTCCAATTCCTTCGACCCTCTTCATTTTCCTTCCAGCTGCGCCTGAAAATACTCCTGCAGCTCCGCGGCTTTCTTCTCGTTCGACAGGTCGACCTTGGCGGCGGCGAGGCGTTCGGCCACCTGCTCCCAGGTCGGGATGACCTTCTGCGACCGGAACAAACGGATCGCGTTTTTGACCATTCTCCGCTCTTTCGAGTTGGAGAATAGGTCCTTATACTGCTGCGTCCGCTCCAGGTCGAGCCCGTCGCGGATTTTCCGAAGCACCTCGGCCGTCATCTTGGCATCGTCCAGCGCGCGGTGGGCCGACCCTTCCATCGGAATCCCGAGTTCCGCGAGCGCGGCTTCCACGCTGACGTCGTTCGTGACGCCTTTGCAGCGAAGATATCCTTTGAGCAAATCGTAATAGCGTAAGCCCGTCCACAGCGAGTCGTCCAGTCCGTGCATCCGGGTATCCAGCACGATGCGTTTGATATCTTCGCCGCCCCAAGTGAAGAGCAGGAACGATTCGCTGCGCTTCAGCCAATCCTGGAACGCGCCGATCACCTTCGGGAATCCGTCCGCCCGGTCGATGTCCGTTTGGTCGATTCCCGTTTTCTTCTTGATGAAGCTGTTCAATTTGGCGAAATAGACCGGCTTCACGAACGCGCTGAACTCGTCCATGAGCGTCAGGTCCGGCCCCAGCCGCACCGCTCCGATCTCGATGACCTCCATCGGGAGTTCGCTGGCGAATTTGCGTCCGTTGAATTCGATGTCCAATACGATATAGTCCATAAGCGGTTCCGGCCTCCGGTCGATCTAGTCCTTGCTGCCTGTTGTACCAGTCTACCAGATATTCCCCGATTCGGGGACCGGCCAAACACGGATGTCCGCATGCGAACAGGCCTCGGAAGACCGAAAGTCCGCTGCCCGCCCGACTCAGGTATCCAGAATCGGCTTCAGCTTGTCGATCACGCTCTGCAGCTTCTGGGCGTTGCTGCCGTACATGGCCTTTGCGTTCGGTTCGCGCGTCGCAAGGGCGAACAGCTCCAGATCGGCCTGGATTTTCTTGAGCGTCGCGTACAGCAAGGCTTTCGCCTGGGGCGCGGGCGTCTTGATCTGGTCGTCGTACAGATCGACGTAAAGCTGCTGGTACGCGTCGACCTGCGCCAAAAACACGTTTTCCGCGGTCACCCCGATTTTTTCCAGCTCCGTCTTCAGCCATCCCTGGTTCAGCCCGATCGTGGCAAGCGGCTCATGCATGATTTTGCCGTCGATGATGACGGTCTGGGGCTCGACTTCGTTCACCAGCTTCATGCCGATGTCGCTCGGGGTGAGCGGCTGTTTGTCCCTCTTGAGCAGAACGCTGAGCTTCCCGTCGGACTCCATGACGGCGAATTCGACGTCGGCTACGCGGAAGGCGTTCTTGGCGCGCAGCTGTTCCATCAGCTCGTCCGCGGTCAGCCGCTCCTTTTTCAAATTGTCCTCGAGCACTTTCCCTTCTTTAATCAGCACGCGGCCTTTGCCCTCGAACCACTGGCGGAGGATTTTGCTCTTGAGCGTCAGAAGTTCCAGGCCGAACGGCACGAGGAACCAGACGCACATGGCCAGAATGCCGTAAAAGTAATGCTTCTCAATATCGGTCGAGATGAAGCCGGCCAGTTCCCCCAGCGTGATCCCCATGATGTATTCGAAAAACGTCAGCTGCGAAATCTGCTTCTTGCCCAGGATGCGCGTGAACGCGAACAGAACGACCAAAGCGCCCAGAGAACGGAGCAGAATCTCGATCCAGTTCGGCATGGCGGTCACGCCCCCCCTTCGGCGACGGCCGCGGACTCGATGGCCACCGCGTGCGCGATGCAGGGAATCGATTCGCCTTGCTGATATGAAAGCGGGGACAACAGGGCGCCTGTCGCGACGACAAGGATGCGTTTCAGCTCGCCCTCGCGGACTCTCCGCATGAGATGCCCGTACGTGACGACCGCCGAGCAGGCGCAGCCGCTGGCGCCGGATTGGACCATCTGCTTGTCGTAGTCGTAGATCATCATCCCGCAGTCCTGATAACGGGCCAGATCGATCGGCAGCTTGTGCTTCTCGATGAGATCGCAGGCGATGGCATGACCGACCTTCGCCAAGTCCCCGGTGACGATCAGGTCGTAATGGTCCGGTCCGAGATCCAATTCGCGGAAATGCGCCGTAAGCGTGTCGATGGCGGCCGGCGCCATCGCGGCGCCCATGTTGAACGGATCCTTGAGGCCCATGTCCACGATCCGGCCGACGGTGGCGGCGGTGACGCGGGGGCCGGAGCCCGACTCGGCGAGTACGGCCGCGCCGGCGCCCGTCACGGTGTATTGCGCGGTCGGCGGCTTCTGCGAGCCGTACTCCGTCGGATAGCGGAACTGCTTCTCGGCGCTGGAGTTATGGCTGCTCGTGCCGGCCATCGCGTAATGGGCGCCGCCGGCGTTGACGATGAACGCGGCCAGCGCCAGGCTTTCCATCGAGGTGGAGCAGGCGCCGAACACGCCGAGATACGGAATCGACAGCGTGCGCGCGGCGAAGCTGGTGCTCGTGATCTGGTTCAGCAAGTCCCCGCCGACGTAAAATTGCACTTGCTCCTTCGTCACGCCGGCCCGTTCGATCGCGATTTTGGCCGCTTCCTCGAGCAGCGTCGATTCCGCTTTCTCCCAGCTGTCCTGCTCCAGCAAAGAGTCGCCGTGGATGATGTCGAAATCGTCGGCGAGCGGTCCGCGTCCTTCGAACGGCCCGACGACGGCGGCGGTCGAAGCGATGACGGGCTTCCGTTCGAACACCCAGGTTTGATGCCCCTTCAGCATGGCGCTTATTATCCCCCTCTAACCAGCAGACGAATGACGGCGATGACGAATGCGGCCACGGTGCCGAACACGATGACGGATCCCGCCAGCTTGAACATGTTCCCGCCGACGCCGAGCACGATGCCATCGCTCCGGTGTTCGATCGCCGCGGACGCCATCGAATTGGCGAAGCCGGTGACGGGGACGGCAGAGCCCGCGCCGGCCCATTGGCCGATTTTGTCGTACACGCCGAAGCAGGTAAGCAGGACGGAGATGAGGATCAGGATGGCGACGGTCGGATTGGCGGCCCGTTTCTCGTCGAAACCGCCCCAATGGATCATCAGTTGCTGGATCGCTTGGCCCAGCACGCAGATAAGCCCGCCTGTCACGAAAGCCCGGACGCAGTTCAAGAACACGGGACGTTTCGGCTCCCGGAGCTTGGCGGCTTTCTGGTACTCCTGCTGCACCGGGGTCAATTTTTTCAGCTTCTTGTTGGCCATAGCCGCGGTTCCTCCGATTGTCCATTTGCTAACAAGGTTGCCTTCGCGGGAGGTTTTTAAGAATGTAAATTATTTACAATCGTAACGAAAGGAGAAAAGGGAAAGCTACGGCTTGGCAATCGAAAAACGAAGAAAAGGACAAGGTGATTCGACGTGACCGTATCCACGCAAGTCAAAACCTGCGTCGCTTCTCTTAAGAGCGCGCAAGCCAGTCTGGAGCAATTCGCCCTGAACACGCAGAACCAGGAAGCCAAGCAGATGTTCACCGACTGCGCGGCACAGACCGGGCAGATTCTGCAGCAGATCGAATCGCGGGTACAGCAGCTCGAGAACGAGGAGCCGCAATATAAAGGTTTCTGAGTTGGTCCCTAACAAGGAGAAGGCGCCGCCCGCCCAGGCGGCGCTTCTTCGTTTGAGAGGCGGCGCGCGTCCAAAATGCATACAAAGAAGCCTAAAATCCCGCTTTCGCCGCGGAGGGAGGGATGGGCTATAATAGGAAAGGTATGGGAACCAATGCGGTAGGCAGGACATAGAAGAAGGCCAATTTTAGAACCTAAGGTGGTGCGGTTCGGATGAGCAAACCTCAAGTCGGGATTCAGCTGTATTCGGTACGCGATCTGTGCGCGCAGGATTTTCTGGGAACGATCCGCAAAATCGGCGACATCGGCTACAAGAACGTGGAGCTGGCCGGCAACTACGGCGTTGCCGCCAAGGACTTGCGCAAGGCGCTGGACGACGCCGGACTGAATGCGCCGTCGGCGCACGTCGGGCTGACGATGGATCAGCCGGATCAGTGGCAAGACAACCTGAAAGCGTCCGCCGAGTATTATCGCGAGCTGGGCATCCAGTGGTTCGTCGTGCCGTGGTTTCCGCTCGGGGACCATCCGGACGTTGCCGCCGTGAACCGCATGGCGGACGTGCTGGAGCAGGCTTCCGAGATCGTCGCGTCCTACGGCATGAAGTTCGGCTATCATAACCATGCGTTCGAGTTCCAATCCGTGGACGGCAAGCTCGTTATCGACCGTCTGCTGGAGCGGATTCCGGCCGACAAGATGCTCGCGGAATTCGACCTCGGCTGGGTCAAGGTGGGCGGCCAAGATCCCGCGGCTTACGTGAACAAATACGCGAGCCGGCTGCCTCTCGTCCATGCGAAGGATTTCAAAGCGGACGGTACGGACACCGAAATCGGCCGCGGCAGCGTCGATTGGGATTCCGCGCTGGCGGCTTGCGAGAAGGCGGGCGTCCAGTACGTCATCATCGAGCAGGAGCGTTACGACGTCGGTTCGCTGGAGAGCGCCAAGCTGAACTTCGAGTGGTTCCGCGCGCGCGGCTGGGCATAAGGTTTAAAAAGGAAATCAGCCACTCCCCTGCGGAGTGGCTTTTTCCGCGTTACGCGAATCGAACGGCGCGGGGGATCAAGTCCCCTTGGCGACGGAACGCACGGCGTTCTGCACGGCACGGGCCAACACGTCCCGGTCGCCCATCCCTTGGAAATGAAGGTAGAGGATTCTCGGATGCTCGCCCATCATATGATTGTGAAGGGCGGTGATTTCCGCCCCGCCCCGGCGGAGGGCGTCGATGACCGGATTGACTTCGCCCTCCAGCAAGGCGAACTCTCCCATGAGGACCGTTTGGCCGCCCGCCGTCCCGAAGTTCGCCATCAGCGCCAGTTCCATCAGCTCGGGCGGCATTTTCAGGCCCATGTGGGTCACTTGCAGGTCCCGCCGCACGAACTCCACTTTGCAGACGGAACGTTCTTCTTTGACTTTGCCCGGGAACATCCGCTCCAGGCTGCCGCAGCCGCCGGTCTCCTTCGCATGGACATGACCGGCCGGGCCGATCAGACACAAGGCCGCAGCGGCCAGGAACATGAACATTTTCGCCATTTCGCAGCGCCTCCTTAGGGAATGTCCGTAGAATTCCAATCTATTGCCAAGGGTATGCGCGCTGCAAGCGGAGGACGGGATTGCTTTGCACGGCGGGATGGGCTAGGATTTGGGTAGAAAACGGACCAAGAGGAGGCGGAAGGCTTGGCGGAAATTCGGCCATTAACGATGGAAGATTTCGAAGAACGGATGCGGCTCATGCAGTTCGCGTTCCAAATGCCGCTGACGGGCGAGCAAATCGAAAGCCGGCGGGCTTTGTTCCGTCCCGAGTGGGATTACGGCTTGTTCGACGACAACGGCCGGTTATTGTCGGCGCTGCTCTTGATCCCGTTCGAGACCTGGGTGCAAGGGAGCAAGCTGCGCATGGGCGGGGTGGCCGCGGTCGCTTCTTGGCCGGACGCCCGGCGGCAAGGCGGCGTCTCAAAGCTGCTGACCCATGCGTTCGAAACGATGAAGCGGCAAGGGCAGAGCCTCAGCATGCTGCACCCGTTCTATTTCCCGTTCTATCGCAAATACGGCTATGAGATGACGATCGAGCGCAAGCATTACACGATACCGGTCAAGCTGCTGCCTCCGAGGGCGGAGACGGCAGGGGCCGTGCGGATCGTGGAGAAAAGCCCGGATCTGCTGGCGCCGGTCTACGAGACTTTCGCCTCCCGTTACGACGGCATGCTGTCCCGGGACGATGAATTGTGGCGGCAACGCGCGCTGACCAAACCCGGCTTGGCCGCCGCCTATTTCGATGAAGCCGGAAGTGCGCAAGGCTACATGCTGTACGAAGTCGGGGATCGAGTCATGAAGGTGCACGAGTGGGTCGCGGCGACGGAAGAAGCGCGGACCGCCTTGTGGAGTTACGCGGCCAACCACGATTCGATGATCGACGATTTGAAAATGACGGTTCCCATGGACGACGATACCGCTTTTCTGGTGCCGGATCCCCGGTTCAAACAAGAGATCGTGCCATACTTCATGTCGAGGATCGTGGACGCGGATGCGTTCGTGGCGCAGTATGCTTTTCAGCCTTCGGGCGGGACGGACGAGGTTTCGCTACGGCTTGAAGACAAGCATGCGCCATGGAATGAAGGAACGTACCGGCTGTCGATCGGGGCGGACGGTACGGCGCGGCTTCGCCGGGAGAACGGAGCGGGCGGGGGCGGCGAAGCGGCTTGCGATATCGCGACGCTGACGGCCATGCTGGTCGGAGGCCGACGTCCCCGGTTCCTTCGCGCGGTCGGAAGGCTGCAAGGTTCGGAAGCGGCCGTGGAGACGCTCGAGCGGCGAGTGCCCCTCCAGCGTCCGTATTTGGCGGATTTCTTCTAATCGACGCGATTCGGCAATGGAAGGTTGTCAATTTCATTGGGCATATGTTAGAATGAAAATACTGTTTTTATGACTTTATCCGCTCGGTGGAGCGTTTCGTGTCTTCGCATTCGGGAGGTGGAAGCTTTGGAAATTTTCTTGAAAATCGTACTGGTCGTCTTCTCGCTGGGGCTGATTCTGGTCGTTCTGCTGCAGCGCGGGAAGAGCGCGGGCCTGTCGGGCGCCATCTCCGGCGGTGCGGAGCACTTGTTCGGCAAGCAGAAAGCACGCGGACTGGATCTGTTCCTGCAGCGCCTGACGATCGTTCTGGCCGCGGGATTCTTCATTCTGGCGCTTGTCGTCGCTTATTTCGTGAGCCGCTGAGACATAACGGACACTACGGGCAGGGAGCGCGGGCTTCCTGCTTTTTTCATGCTTTCGGGCGGGTTGGCGGCGGAACTCTGCGGCTGAGCCCGGTTGCCATGGCGTCAATGCGTATATACTACATACAATGAGGTGATGCGGATGCCGATGTGTACGGAGCAGGAGCTGCTCGATTTCATGCGCGAGACGGCTTATAAACCTTTAACGTACCAGGAGCTGGAGAAGCATTTTGGCATCGAGGACGCGGACGAATTCAAGGCCTTTTTGCGTTTGTTGACCGAAATGGAGCAGGAGGGCAAAATCCTGCGGACCCGCACGGAGCGCTACGGCGTGCCGGAGCGGATGAATTTGCTGCGGGGACGGCTGCAGGCCCATCCGAAGGGCTTCGCGTTCCTGATTCCGGACGAGCCGGACCATCCGGACGTCTACATCCACGCCAACGACATGAAGGGCGCCATGAACGGCGACATCGTGCTCGTGCGGGTGACGTCGAAAAGCGACAACGGGCAGCGGATGGAAGGCGAAATCGTGCGGATCGCCAAGCGGGCGGTCACGCAGGTCGTCGGGCTGTTCGAGAACCACGAATCGTTCGGTTTCGTCGTGCCGGACGACAAGCGGATCAACAAGGATATTTTCATCCGGCAGGAGAATTTCAAGGGCGCGGTGACCGGACAGAAAGTCGTCGCGAACATCATCCGGTATCCGGAAGGACGGTCCGCCGCGGAAGGCGAGATCGTCGAAGTGCTCGGCCATAAGGACGACCCGGGCGTCGACATCCTGAGCATTATCCGCAAGCACGGCTTGCCGGAAAGTTTTCCGGAGGAAGTGCTGGCGGAAGCGGATGCGGCGCCGGACACGATCACGGAAGAGGAGATCGTCAGCCAAGGGCGGCGTGACTTGCGAGGCCGGGTCATCGTAACGATCGACGGCGAGGACGCGAAAGACCTGGATGACGCGGTCAACGTGGAGCGGCTGCCGAACGGCAACTATTTGCTGGGCGTGCATATCGCGGACGTCAGCTATTACGTGCGGGAGCACTCGAGGCTCGACCAGGAGGCGTACAACCGCGGCTGCAGCGTGTACCTGGTGGACCGGGTCATTCCGATGCTGCCGCACCGGTTGTCGAACGGGATTTGTTCGCTCAATCCGAAGGTGGACAGGATGACGATGTCCTGCGAAATGGAGTTCGACCACCGGACGCTGAAGCGGGTTCGACACGATATTTTCACCAGCGTGATCCGCACGAAGGAGCGGATGACGTATACGAACGTGCGCAAAATTTTGAAGGACGAGGATCCCGAGGTTACGGAGCGTTATGCGGAGCTGGCGGACACGTTCCGGCTGATGGAAGAGCTGGCGCTGGGCTTGCGCGCGCATCGGATGCGGCGGGGCGCCATCGACTTCGATTTCCAGGAGTCCAAAGTCATCGTCGATGAAATGGGCAAACCCGTGGACATCGTGAAACGGGAGCGCTCGATCGCCGAGCAGATCATCGAAGAGTTCATGCTGGCGGCGAACGAGACGGTGGCGGAACATTTCCACTGGCTTAAGGTGCCGTTCCTGTACCGGATCCACGAGGAGCCGGACGGCGAGAAGCTGATGCATTTCATCCAGTTCGCGGGCAATTTCGGGTATGCGGTGAAAGGGAAGGGGGGCTCGGTGCACCCCCGCGCGCTGCAGACGCTGCTGGAGGATATCAAGGGGACGAAGGAAGAGACCGTCATCAGCACGATGATGCTGCGGTCGATGAAGCAGGCGAAATACGACGCCGAGAGCTTAGGGCACTTCGGGCTGGCGGCCGAGTTCTACACGCACTTCACGTCGCCGATCCGGCGGTACCCGGACTTGATCGTGCATCGCGTCATGCGCGAGGTGCTCGAGCACGGCGGCGGCGGGCTGCCGGAGTTGCGGCATGACGCGCTGGCGGCGCGGATGACGGATATCGCGTCGCAGTCGTCGGAACGCGAGCGCGTGGCGGTGGACGCCGAGCGGGACACCGAGAAGCTGAAGA
Organism: Cohnella caldifontis; assembly: GCF_029360585.1. GTDB lineage: Bacteria > Bacillota > Bacilli > Paenibacillales > Paenibacillaceae > Cohnella > Cohnella caldifontis. The sequence goes on from NZ_JAQZSJ010000011.1 coordinate 160,030, forward strand.
AGGCCGAGTTCATGCTGGACAAGATCGGCGAAGAATTCAGCGGCATCATCAGCGGCGTGACCGGGTTCGGTATGTTCGTCGAGCTGGACAACACGGTTGAGGGATTGATCCGGCTGAGCGATCTGACGGACGATTATTACCATTTCCACGAGCTGCACATGGCGTTGATCGGGGAGCGCACCTCGAAGGTGTACCGGATCGGCGACGAGGTCAAGATTCGAGTGGCTCGCGTGAACATGGACGATTACAACATCGACTTCGAAATGGTCGACATGAAGCCGCGTCTGGCGGCCAAGGCGCGCTGGGTGGACGAGCGCGGACCGGTCGGCGGCGAGGCTGCGAGGCGCGGCGGCAAGCGCAAGAAGAAGCGCGGCGGCGGGGCCGCTGCGATGGCGGCGCGCGGCGCGGCTGGCCGAGGGGCAGCCGCCGGGGTTGGCGGCCGCGAGGAGCCGCGCGCCGGCGAAGGCGGAG
>NZ_JAQZSJ010000012.1 GCF_029360585.1 Cohnella caldifontis
TCGCGTTTGCGATCGTATGAGCGAATTAGTGGATGCGGTACGCTATTTCATCCTGCATACGGTTGAATTACGGATTGTTACCGCACTCCATTCCCTTGGGCGTTAGTACGGGTTCATGCGTCGTTGACGGGCTTTACCATAAAAGCTGAACCTCGATAGAAGTAATTCAAACGGATTATGCTATGATAGAAAATAACTTATTTCCGAAGGAGCTTTCCCGCATCATGACGAACCCGCCTACCGGCGACCAAGCGCTCATCAAACGAATCAATACCGCTATCGTTCTGGAAGCGATCTTGCGCGGGGCCCCGCTGTCGCGGGCCCAAATCTCGGAGCGGACCGGCCTGAACAAGGCGACGGTGTCCAGCCTGGTGCAGGATTTGATCGACGGGTCCGTCGTCCGCGAGATCGGCACGGGCGTCTCCAGCGGCGGACGGAAGCCCGTCATGCTGGATTTCGTGGCGGAAGCGGGGCATGCCGTCGGCCTGGACCTCGGCGTCAACTACATCCGCGGCGTGTTGACCGATTTGAGGGGTAACGTCGTAACGGAGTCGGAATTGGCTTTGAAACGCCATGACCCCGAGACCGTGCTCGAGGAAGCTTTCCGCTGCATCGACGGGCTGATCGGGCAAGCCCCTTCGTCCGCGTACGGCATCACCGGAATCGGCGTCGGGGTGCCCGGGCTGGTGGACGAATCGGGCACGGTACTGTTCGCTCCGAACCTGCAATGGCGCGACGTTCCCTTGCGGCGGATCCTGGCCGAGCGTTATGGCGTTCCGGTCGCGATCGATAACGAAGCGAACGCCGGCGCGCTGGGCGAGCGGATTTTCGGAGCCGGACGCAGCATCGACAACCTCGTGTATGTCAGCGTGGGAATCGGGATCGGGACCGGGCTCATTTTGCGCAAGGAGCTTTACAAAGGGGCCTCCGGTTTTTCCGGGGAAATGGGCCACCTGTCCGTCGAGGCATTCGGAAAGCCCTGTTCTTGCGGCAATCGGGGCTGTTGGGAAATGTACGCCTCCGAGCAGGCGCTGCTGGACAAAGCGGCGGAGCTGGGCTTCGAAGATTTGGAGAGCCTCCTGGCCGGAGCGGAGTCGGGGCGTCCCGAGGTGCTGGCGCTGCTCGAGGAAACCGGGGAATACCTCGGCATCGGCATCGCCAACATCGTGAACGTGTTCAATCCGGATGCCGTCATTATCGGGAACCGCATGAGCCAAGCCCGTCCCTGGATCGAAAACGTCCTGCGCCGCACCGTCGTCCAGCGCTCGCTGGGCTTCCATCTCCGCAGCGTGCAGCTGCTGTTCGCGGAACTCGGTCAGCGCTCGGCTGTCATGGGTGCCGCTCAGACCGCGATCGCCGGCTTTTTCGAACGGTTGAAATCCGCTTGAGCGAGGGCTGCAAGTCGGGTAAGCGGCCGGTCCTCCGCAGCCCATTAAGTCGGTCCCACCGACTTATCCTTCTCGGTTCGGGTTCTCCGCGGCCCATTAAGTCGGTCCCACCGACTTATCCTTCTCCATTCAGGCACTCAGCAGCCCATTAAGTCGGTCTCACCGACTTATCCTTCTTCGTTCAGGCACTCCGCGGCCCATTAAGTCGGTCCCACCGACTTATCCTTCTTCGTTCAGGCACACCGCAGCCCATTAAGTCGGTCTCAACGACTTATCCTTCTCGGTTCGGGCCCCACGCGGCCCATTAAGTCAGTCCCACCGACTTATCCTTCTCGGTTCGGGCCCCACGCGGCCCATTAAGTCGGTCCCACCGACTTATCCTTCTCCGTTCAGGCACTCCGCAGCCCATTAAGTCGGTCCCACCGACTTATCCTTCTCCGTTCCGGCATCCATCCCTTTTATATCAGTAAGCCTCGGTTGGGAATTCAATTCATGCGGTAAAATATTCATGTCATATATTATCGAATAAATATATAATGATAGAAAATGGTTCGGACAGGATGGATCAACATGATGGTTCAAGAGGGAATCGTAGCGGAATTGACGGAAATGGCGGAGCTCCTGAAAATCCTGGGCGAACCGATGCGGCTTGCGATTTTGGCGCTGCTGCAAGAGAGAGAGCTCAGCGTTACGGCCATTACAAAACTGCTTCAGGCCAGCCAGCCCAATACGAGCCAACATTTGCGCAAGCTTCGGAGCGCCGGTCTGATCCGAGAAACCAAGCGCGGTCAGTTTGTGTACTATTCGCTGAACTTAGAGGAGTACCCGGACCTGAAGATTTTCCTCTCCCAACTTCCCGGACGGGCAACCCGCCTCAACGAGCTGGCCCAATTGACCATGTACGACGATACCGATGAGTGAGGTCGATCCTGAGGTTTTTATTCAACCAAGTTAACTGCTGATTTCCGCTAAATAGATGATCTCCTCTTCTATTTCTGTACACACGCCACGTTTTCCGCCATATAGATGACCTCATCACCTATTTCCGCTCCCTGCTATGCAAACGGCTCGTTACAAGGTGTCCCTTTCACGACTCGCGCAACAAAAAAGAGAGGACACGGTTCCCCGTCTCCCCTCTTCGGCGCATGCGCGCGATTTACCCTCATGACACATCTGCGCGAATTTTCTTCCGAGCAAAACGCGAGGCGAGAATCCCCCTCATTGCATGCGTGAGAACTCCCCCGCGCAGCACGCGAGAACCCCCTTCACAGCACGCGTGTGAACTCCGGCCTCACAAGCCACGCCTCACGAGAGTTCCCGCCTCCGAGTTCACCCGCGAAAACCCTATTCACGCCGCCCATCTACCCGTTACGCCTGACGAACCTTGCCGCTTGCCCGGTCGGACGGCAGCAGATAAGCCAGCAACCCCAAAATCGGCAGTCCGCTGCAGAAGAACATGACGTCGGTCAGCCCGAACATATCCGCGGCTTTTCCCAGAACGACCGCGCCGATCGCGCCCATCCCGAAAGCCAGGCCCGTCGTCAGCCCGGACGCCATGCCCACCTTGGACGGCATGAGATGCTGCGCGTAAACGACCGTGACGGAGAACCCGGACAGGATGATGAAGCCGAGCACGGTGATGACGGGATACACCCAAGCGAGCGGCAAGTGCGGCAAGAGCAAGGCGAGCGGCGCCGCCCCGGCGATCGACAAGACGATCATGTTTTTCATGCCGATCCGGTCGGCCATAACCCCCCCGAAGAACGTCCCCGCCACGCCCGACATCAGGAACAGGAACAGCGGAAACTGCGCTTGTTCGGTCGTCAGCCCGTAGTGTTCTTTCAAAAAGAATTGATAAAAGCTGCTGATCGAAGCATGATACCAAGACCGCGCGAACACGAGGAAAATCAGCAATCCCATCGCGAACTTCACGCGGGGATGGCTGGCCTCGGCCATCGCCCCCGCTCCCGCTTTCGATCCGGAGCGCCGGGCCGCCTTCATTTCGTCCCACGCCGCGAGCTGCCGCTTATACCACGGGACCAGCACCAGGAGAACCGCGATCGCGAGGCCCGCTAGCACCGTCCCCCACACGGCCCCGGTTTGTCCGAGCGGCGCGAAAATATAAACCGTCATCAGCGGAGCCAAGGAACTTCCCGCGTTCCCGCCGACCTGGTAGACCGACTGCGCGAATCCCCTTCGCCCTCCGGCCGCCAAGTATACGATCCTCGATCCCTCGGGATGGAAAATCGCGGAGCCTAAGCCGATGAACACGACCGACAGCAGGACGAACCAGAAATTCGGAGAATACGCGATCCCCAGCATCCCGATCAAGCTCAGCCCCATCCCCACGGGCAGCATGTACGGGGAAGAACGGCGATCCGTGTAAGACCCGACCACGGGCTGCATGACCGAGGACGTCATGTTCAGCGCGAACAGGATCCAGCCGACTTGGGTATACGTGAGATGAAGCGATTCCTCCAAAATGGTGAACATGGCAGGCACGACGGCCTGCATGGAATCGTTGAGCAGATGCACGAGACTGACGGCCAGCAGCACGGGCAAGACGGTTGCCGTCACCAGCGCGGTTTTGCGCAATTCCGTTGCGGATGATGACATGGAAGTTCCCCCTTCGTTTCCCAAGAACAATATGTTTCCTATGATAACACGGACGATTCGAGATGTCGCCGTTTCCTGAAATGTCCTCGTTTGGGGAAAAATAAACGGATGCCCGGGAGTAACTAGCCGGCGTTCCGATCAACTTTATTGCGCGATGCCACGTCTAATTCGCATCCGCAGGAAAGGGGAACTCACCATGAACACCGCTTCGCGTTTCCGCTGGACCGCATGGCTGCTCGGCTTGTCGCTTCTGCTGGCCGCGGCCGGCTGCACCGGCGGCAATACCTCCCATTCCGGAGACGCTTCCGGCACGGGATCGCCGCCCGTCGCTTCGTCCTCTCCTCCGTCATCGGCCCCGGCCGAATCTTCGCCCGCCGCCTCTCCGTCCGCGTCGCCGCCCGCGGCTTCGTCGCCGGCCGCGCCGAAGCCGATCGGCTCCACGCCCAACCCGACGGTAGAGGTACCCGTCAACCCGCCACCCGTCTCCAAGGATTTGAAAGGCGACACCCGGACGACCGGCGCCGTATACGCCGTCCGAATGGCCGACCCGCAGACGGGCTGGACGGGCGGGGACGGGTGGATCGCACGAACGACCGACGGCGGCAAACATTGGACCGTGCAGCTGCGGCCGCAATTCCGCGTGCTCCAAATTTTCGCGCTGAACGCGAACAAAGCTTGGGCGACGCTTGATATCGGCGACAAAAGAGGCGCGAAGCTGATCCGTACGACCGACGGCGGAAAAACCTGGACCGATGCCGGCGTCGTGCCGAGCTACGGGTTCTTCCATTTCGTATCGGACAAAGAAGCTTTCAGCAGCCGCTTCCGGACAACCGACGGCGGCAAAACGTGGACCGCCCTCCCGACTCCAGGCAAGCTGGCCGGGGAAGCCTACTTCCATGACGCCGCGAACGGATGGGCCGTCACGAACGGAACGAAGGGCTTTTCGATCCTCAGAACGACGGACGGCGGCCAATCGTGGAAGACCGTATTTACCCGGGATTCGATCGTGCTGCCGACGGACGCGATCATCCGATCCGCCGGCAAGAACGATGCCTGGGTGGAGCTGGTCGGCAACGCCGGCATGTCGCAGCGGTCCTACTCCCTGTTTCACACGACCGACGGCGGCAAGACGTGGCAGCCCGTCGTCGCCAACTCGGGCGCAGGCTCGGGTCCGGCTCCCGGGTTCGCGATGGACGAGAACAAAGTCCCCCGGAACGGCGGCTCGTCGCCCGGCACCCTATACGTCGTGAATACGCGCGTCGCGTTCCTGGGCGGACAATGCCAAGCCTGCGACAACCCGAATACCCTTGGCAAAACGACCGACGGGGGCAAAACATGGAAGAACCTGACGCCCCAGTATCCCGGTTACGCCCCGCAGCAAATCGCGGCGACGGATGCCGATCACGTCTGGTGGATCAACGCCGACTCCGTCGAACCGTCCCGCATGTACGTCACGTCGGACGGCGGCAAGCATTGGACGTTGACGCACACGTTCGATAAGCCGAAAGGTTGAGGAAACGACGGCGCCCGAACCGAATATGCAAGAGGCCTATGCCGCATGCATAGGCCTCTCCCTTTTTTAAACCGACGGATCCGTCATTCTCCTCCGCCCTTTCGGTTCCGATCAAATCGTCGCCTTTCGCAGCATGCCGTAAGAGCCCAGTCCGAGCAGCACGGCAACCAGCAGCAGCCACGGCGTCAAATCGTTGAGCGTATGGAAGTTCGCTTCCACCCACCGGCCGATATCGTCCCACCGCTCAAAATAAGTCAAGAGAAGCGGTCCCACGATGAAGACGAGAAGCGCGACGAGTCCGAAGGCATATAAGCCGAACTTGCCGAATCTGCGATATACGGCGGAGATGAAGAAGCCGATCAGAATCAAAGTCATGAGCAGCGTGAAATGCGTCGCGGCTTGCAGCCACGCGGGTCCTTCATGGACAAACGGCAGGTGGAAGAAATGCAGGCCCACGCCCCACCCGTTCAGCCACCCGGCTTCCGCCTCGGACAGCAGGATCAATACGACCGTCGTGATCGCGCTCGAACTGGCCGTCGCCGCCAACGTCCCCCAGAAGTAATCCGTCCGGCGAACGCCCATCCCCAGCGCGAACGGGAACGTTTGGGCCAGAATCACGATCCCCGCGACGAACACGTAGACGTAGATCGAGGACAGCCCGCCCGTATAAATGCCTTCCTCCGGCCGCACCCCCGCGCCGACGATGAGGTTGACGACGAAGCTGAAGCCGCAAATCACCCAAGGCAGGACCAACACGGAGAATTTATCGCGCCAATGCATCCGGAAAATGCCAAGCGTTCGGTTCATCGGTCATTCGCCGCCTTTCTTTGCGTATTTTCCTGGGTTAAATGGACGATGAGCTGCTGCACGGACACGGAAGCCAGCTCCAGATTCAGCGATCCCGCCTGCCGGCGCGTCCCTTCGTCCATCACGCCCAGCAGCGTCGCGGAGGCCAGGGACCCGAACGTTTCCCGCGCGATCACCTGGTCCTCGCGGCCGGACGCGAACGCCTCCACTTTGGACGCCGTTCCCGCCACGGAGTATGCCCGGCCGCGCAACTCGTCCGCGTCTTCGTCCAGCAAGATCCGGCCGCCGTCGATGACGAGGAGGTGTTCCAGCAGCGGGCTCGCTTCATCGATCAGGTGCGTGGACAAGACGACCGTGCGCGGGTGTTCCGTATAATCTTCCATTAACCGGTCGTAGAAAATCTTCCTCGCCACCGCATCCAGACCGAGATACGGCTCGTCGAAGATGGTCAGCGGCGCGCGGGATGCCAGCCCGACCACGATCCCGACGGAAGAGAGCATGCCGCGGGACAGCTTTTTCATTTTCCGCTTGACCGGCAGCCTGAATTCCTCCACGAGAGACGCCGCGAATGCCCGGTCCCAGTTCGGAAACAGCATGGCGGCCGTCTCCAGCACGTCTCGGACGCTAAAATAGTCGGGATACTTCTGGCTCTCCTTCACGATGCATACCCGGCTGAGCACGCGCCCGTTCTCGAAGGGCTCCTCGCCGAACACCTTCAGCTCCCCCCTCGTCGGGAAAGTCTGGGCGGTGATCATGTTCATGATCGTCGTCTTGCCTGCCCCGTTCCGGCCCAGCAAGCCGTAAATCCGATTCTCCTCGAGCGCGAAGCTGACGTCCTTGACCGCGTCGAAGCCGCCGTACGATTTGGTCAGCCCTTTCGCGTATACGACTTGGCTCATTCCGCTTGCTCCCCTTTCCGGATCATTTCGGTCAATTGGTCTGTCGTTATTCCCAACTTCGCCGCTTCGCGAACCATGGCTACGACGTATTGCTCGTAGAATTGCGATTTCCGCTTCTCCCTCAGCTGCACGCGGGCCCCCTCTTTCACGAACATGCCGACACCCCTCTTTTTATACAAAATACCTTCGTCCACCAGAAGATTCACTCCTTTGGCCGCCGTCGCCGGGTTGATCCGGTACAGCGCCGCGAATTGATTCGTGGACGGTACCTGCGTTTCTTCCGGAAGTTCGCCTTCGATGATGTCGTCTTCGATTTTCTCCGCGATCTGCACGAAGATCGGGCGGCTGTCGTCCATCGAGTTTAGCATCCGTGGTTCACCACCTAACTGGTTCATTACTTATGTAACTAACTATAGATGTGACCGTCTGGAAAGTCAAGGGGCATTTTGGAAAATAAAAAAACCTTCTCCCGACGCTCGGAAGAAGGCCTTGAACTACGCTTGCGATGGTTATGACGCTTTGGCCGACCGGGTCTGCGGCACGAAGTGGACCGCGAGCGCGCCGATGCCCTGCATGGCCACCTTGACCGCGATTTGCCCCGCGACGGCGTAACCGACGAGGCTCCAGGGCAGGAAGCCGGCGCCAAGAGGCGACAGGCCGATGACGACGAAAATGACGCTGTCGAGGACCCCGCCCACGATTCCGCTGTACAGCACCTTGACGGACATCGGCAGCCGGAGACGGGTATAGATTTCCGTGTCCGCCGTCTCCGAGCAGAGGAACGTGAGCGCGGACGCCGCCGTGATCCACAGCGTGTCGCCCAGCGCGTAAGAAGAGGCCGCGGAGAGGACCATCGCGGCGGCGATGGCCGCATACGTTCTTTTCCGGCCGATCGCGTTTTGCACCAAATCCCGGAGAATGAAAGTCGCTCCGATCAGGAACGAGCCCGCGGGGATAATCAGCTTGCCCCATACGATCGGATCGTTGCTGGCCGTGATCACGTTGGCGAGCACGATGGCGAGCAAATAAAGTACGATCATCAGCGGTTTCATCGCTTTCGTTCCTCCTTTACCGGTTATCCACTTTCTCGGGATACAAATCGTGGTTCAGCAGGCGGTGCTCCGCCATGGCTTCGTACTTCGTACCGGGACGGCCGTAATTGCAGTACGGGTCGATGGAAATGCCGCCCCGCGGCGTGAATTTGCCCCAAACCTCGATATAGCGGGGGTTCATGAGCGCGATCAGGTCGTTCATGATGACGTTCACGCAGTCCTCATGGAAGTCCCCGTGGTTGCGGAAGCTGAACAAGTAGAGCTTGAGCGACTTGCTCTCGACCATTTTCACGTCCGGAATATAGGAAATGTAAAGCGTGGCGAAATCGGGCTGCCCCGTCATCGGGCATAGGCTGGTAAATTCCGGGCAATTGAATTTGACGAAATAGTCCCGGCCCGGATGCTTGTTGTCGAACGTCTCCAGCACCTCGGGAGCATACTGCGACGGATAACGGGTTCCTTGGCTGCCGAGTTGCGAAATGTCCTTCAATTCTTCCGGGCTTCTTCCGGCATGCGCCATAAAAAAATCTCCTCCTTGTTTCTCGCGGCGAATTGCGCCTGGCAACGAGAAAGAAGAACGAGATTCGCTTCGTAACCAACTAAAAACAAAGATGCGCAAATCCGGCAGACGGCGCCAAAAAAGCGGCCGCGGCGGAATGCGATCCGATCTTAGTTTTTTATAGAGGGAGTTCGCGAACCTCTCCCGGCCGTCCGATCGGCAAGCCGGATTTTCTTCTTCGGTTGTCAACGGATAGAATACCACAGCCCAGGCGGATTGGCTAGCCTTCGCGGTTTCCAACCTGGGAATAGAGACATAGATCGACGGAAAGAGATAGGTCTCTGGACAGATCTGCCAATATTACTTATAATTTGACCAAACGATAAAGGCAAACTTGCCGAAAGGCAAGGACGCAAAACTTCAGGCCTACGGGGGGCGGCGATCGGGCCGCGGTTCTCCCTATGGCGGCTGGGTTGCCGAAGCATGGGATCGCGTTTGGCGACCAGACCCCGGCATCCAATCTTCCAGCGAAGAAGGATGCTTATCTGCGTTTGGCCGACCGTCAAAAAGGAAGCGTTTTCTCTCCGCTCCGACGCTTTATCGGTTGATTGGCAGTCCGCAACGATTCGAGGAGGTAGCCATGCAGGTTAACCGGTATGAAGATCTCATTGGAATGCTCACCCTTCATCCGATTATGGACGGCAGAGGGGTGCTGTTGATCCCGGAAGACACGATCATCGGGCCCCAACATATCGAGAAGCTGGAAAATTTCAAAATCGATCCGTACGATATCCACGTGCAGCCGGCTGCGGCAGCCGCCCCGGAAACGGCTCCCGCAGCCGCGGCTTTGGGCGGGCCGGCGGATGAACGGGAGCTGGTACGGAAGACGGAATCCCGCCTTTACGATTTGGAAAAGCTGGCGCTATCGGACGGCAAAGTGCCGGTCTCGGACCTGGAAAGCCAGGTGCTGCCCCTGATCATGGAGGCCGCGCGCAAACGCAATTTGTTCCAGCTGTTCGCGGATTTGAAATCCGCTTCCGACTATCGTTACAAGCAAACGATCGGGGTCGTCTTTATGTCCGCCGCGCTGGGCAAATGGCTTAGGCTGGACGACAAGGAGCTTTCCCTGCTGACCACCGCCGCCAGCCTCTACGACATCGGGTCGGCCAAGCTCCCTTCCTATTTGTTGAACAAGCCCGGCGCGTTCCATCCCAGCGAGTGGGAAATCATGAAAGAACACACCGTCTTAGGGCATGAAATCCTGAAGGAATCCGGGGTGGACTCCCGCGTCGCGCTCGTCGCCCTGCAGCACCACGAACGGGAGGACGGCAGCGGATACCCCCATCGGCTGAAAAGCGAAGACATCGATCCGCTCAGCAAAATCGTCGCTTTGGCGGACGTATACGTCGCGATGACGTCCGAACGGCCGTACAGGCCCGCCTACACCTTCTACGAAGTGGTCAAGGAAATCCACGAGTCGATCATCCGCGGCCGCTTCGACTCCCGGATCGGCATGACGTTCCTGAACGGATTGATGAACGCGCAAATCGGCAGCGAAGTGCTGCTGTCCGACGGCAGAAGCGGGAAAATCCTGCTGATCAATCCGAACTATCCGGCCAGCCCGCTCATTTCCGTCGGCGACGAATTCCTCGATTTGTGCAAATCGGACGCCGTCCGGATCCAGGAGATCGTCGGCTGATCCGTAACCGCAACGTTTTCGTGCGTGAAGCACCCGCCGTTTGTTCCCGGATCTCCGGGGCAGGCGGCGTTTTTTATTTTCAAGGAGGGGATGGGACGATGAACCACTTTGAGGAAGCGTTCGAGGCGTTTTTGGCGCGCCAGAAGGCGGAAGCGACCGGCATGCGCCGGGAGATGCTGGACCGCGATCTGACAGGTACCAAGAAATTGTGCGAGGCGTTGTGGCGCGTCTTCGGCACGTTCGAGGATATGGAATTGGAGTATGAGCTGGTGAGCGAAACGGGCGTGAAGATTTACGTGGACGTGTTTCATCGTAAGTTGGGAATCGCGTTTGAGGCGGAAGGTTACGTCGTGCATGCCGAGAAGATCACGCGGGAGCGTCACTCTTTCGAGCAAATGCGCATTCGTTCCATCATGAAGCTGAATCTGAAGTATATGCCGTTCAGTTGGGACGAACTGGACAAAAAACCGGAAGCCTGCGCCCGCTCCGTGTATGAAGCTTTGGGGAGATGGGGAAACGGACGGGACGGCAAATGGATGGAGATGTCCGTGTATGAAAGGGAGATTCTCCGTTGCGGTCTCGTAAATATCGGGGCTTTTTCGATGTCGGATGCATGCCGGTGGATCGGATTAAAGGAGGATGCAACGCGGGAGTGGATACGAAAGCTACTCGACAAACAATTGCTTCATATGGAAGGTGGCAGTGAAAAGCGATTTTACCGTTTCCGTGTCGCTGATGAGGTATACAGACTGATGTAACAGTCTCAGCGAAACGGCCTCATGGCAAGCAACGTCATTTTGAAACTCCGGAGCTTTGCACCGGGCCGATGTACGGAAAAGTCGGACAACGGCGGCGGTTTTGCTGAAATAGCGGGCCGATGTACGGAAAAGTCGGATAACGGCGGCGGTTTTGCTGGAATAGCGGGCCGATGTACGGAAAAGTCGGACAACGGCGGCGGTTTTGCTGAAATAGCGGGCCGATGTACGGAAAAGTCGGACAACGGCGGCGGTTTTGCTGGAATAGCGGGCCGATGTACGGAAAAGTCGGACAACGGCGGCGGTTTTGCTGGAATAGCGGGCCGATGTACGGAAAAGTCGGACAACGGCGGCGGTTTTGCTGGAATAGCGGGCCGATGTACGGAAAAGTCGGACAACGGCGGCGGTTTTGCTGGAATAGCGGGCCGATGTACGGAAAAGTCGGACAACGGCGGCGGTTTTGCTGGAATAGCGGGCCGATGTACGGAAAAGTCGGACAACGGCGGCGGTTTTGCTGGAATAGCGGGCCGATGTACGGAAAAGTCGGACAACGGCGGCGGTTTTGCTGGAATAGCGGGCCGATGTACGGAAAAGTCGGACAACGGCGGCGGTTTTGCTGGAATAGCGGGCCGATGTACGGAAAAGTCGGACAACGGCGGCGGTTTTGCTGGAATAGCGGGCCGATGTACGGAAAAGTCGGACAACGGCGGCGGTTTTGCTGGAATAGCGGGCCGATGTACGGAAAAGTCGGACAACGGCGGCGGTTTTGCTGGAATAGCGGGCCGATGTACGGAAAAGTCGGACAACGGCGGCGGTTTTGCTGGAATAGCGGGCCGATGTACGGAAAAGTCGGACAACGGCGGCGGTTTTGCTGGAATAGCGGGCCGATGTACGGAAAAGTCGGACAACGGCGGCAGTTTTGCTGGAATAGCGGGCCGATGTACGGAAAAGTCGGACAACGGCGCTCGATAAAAAGCAAAAGCTCCTCGCGAACCCTTGCGGGATCGGAGGAGCTTTCTTGATGAAGGACGAATCGGCTTAATCCAGCGCGTAATCGGCCAAGCCGAGCGGCAGCGGCGCCGGCTTGTCGCACGTGCTTTGCATCAAGTAATGCTTGCCTTGCTCGGACGCGTCATGGAACCCGTGCATCGCTTCCAGCACGTGATAGGCCATGGCCCCGTTCGCCCGATGTTTGCGGCCGCTTAGGATCGCTTTGGCCATGTCGGCCGCTCCGACGCCGCGGGCGTTTTCCGTTTTGGCGTGGGTCAGCGGGATTTGCGACCATTCCGACGAGCCGGCTCTCTTCACGGACACCGGTCCGCCGAACGTGTTCGGGTCCGGTACGACGAGCGTGCCTTGGCTGCCGTAAATTTCGATGCGCGGCAGCGTGGAGCCGCCCGCGACGTCGAACGAGGTGAGCAGCATCCCGACCGGGCCGGAGGCGAAGTCGATCACGCCGGCGATGTGGGTCGGCGTCTCTACCTGCAGCACTTTGCCGAATTTCGGCTTGCTGGTGATCTTACGCTCGGGATGCGTGATCCGAGCCGAGCCCGTGACGCGGGCGATCGGCCCGAGCAGGGCGATCATCGCGGTCAAGTAATACGGGCCCATATCGAACATCGGGCCGCCGCCCTTCTCGTAGAAGAACTCCGGAGAAGGATGCCAGCTTTCCGGCCCGGAACTCATCATGAAAGCCGTCGCGCCGATCGGCGTGCCGATCCAGCCGTCCTCGATCAGCTTCACGCAAGTCTGGATGCCGCCTCCCAGGAACGTGTCCGGAGCGCTGCCGACGCGCAAGCCTTTCTTCTCGGCGAGCGCCAGCAACTGCAGGCCTTCCTCGCGGGTAACGGCAAGGGGCTTCTCCCCGTAGACGTGCTTGCCGGCTTCCAGCGCTTTCATGCCGACCGCCGCGTGCGCCTGCGGGATCGTCAGGTTGATCACCATCTGAACCTCCGGATCGGCCAGCAGCTCATCGACCGTGCAGCCGCGGATGCCGTGCTCCTCCGCTTTCTCTTTCGCCCGCTCCACGTCGATGTCGGCGCAAGCGACGACTTCCATGGAATCGAACCGCTTGCCGTTCTGCAAATAAATCCCGCTGATGTTGCCCGTTCCGATAATGCCGACCTTCAATTTCTCCATGCTTGCGTTCCCCCTTATGCTAGTCTTGCGATCAGCCTTTGCCTTGCGCGGCCCAGAGGAACCCGCGCCTCATCAGTTCCAATACCGGCGGCATCCGGACGATATCCGCCTGGTGGCCCAGCGAATTATAGAACACCCGGCCGACTCCCCAACGCTTCGTCCACACGACCGGCATGTCGACGGGTTTGTTCAGGGAGTGGGGACCCGGCACGGTCGGGAACCGCGTGGTGGCCAGCACCTCCACGGCAGGGTCGACGTGCATGTAATATTGCTCGCTCTTGACGGGGAAATCCTCGATTCCTTCCACGAGGGGGCTGGAATTGGCCGTGATGTTCACGGTATACTCCACGCCGTCGTTGCCGGGATGCGCGACCCATTGGCCCCCCGTCATGAACTGCCATTCCACGTTCTCGCGGAAGGAGTCGCACATGCCGCCGTGGCAGCCGGCCAAGCCGACGCCGCTCTGTACCGCTTCCGACACGTTGGTCGCCAGCTGCGGTTCGATTTTGCCCATCGTCCAGACCGGCACGATCAGGTCGAGCGTCTTCAGTTTATCGGCATCCGCGAACTCCTCCAACTGGTCCGATACTTCGGCTCGGAAGCCTTCTTTCTCCAGAAGCCCCCGGAAAATGCCCGCGACTTCCTCCGGCTGGTGTCCGTCCCAGCCTCCCCAAACGATCAATGCTTGTTTCATAGCGATTCCCCTTTCCGTTCTCCGCAGGATTGCCGGATCACGAGCGTCGGAGTCAGCTGCTCCGAGAACGGCTCCGCGTCTCCCGTCGGCGTCTTCGTTGCTTGATCCAGCACTTTCTCCGCGGCCAGTCTTCCCATTTCGTAGAAAGGCACGCGCACCGAAGTCAGCGGCGGCTCGCTCATTCGCGCCGCGTCGGAATCGTCGTAAGCGGCGATGGCGAGATCGTCCGGCAGCGCGCATCCCCGGTCGCGGAGGCCTTTCATCAGCCCGATGGCCATCCGGTCATTGGCGACGAACAAGGCGTCAAGCCGGTCGAAATCGGCATGGACACGCTCCGCCGCCGCGTTCCCGCTCGTCCAGCTGTAATTGCCGGGGTACACCAAGGAGTCATCCGGTTCGATGCCTGCTTCTTGAAGCGCCTTCCGATATCCCGTCAGCCGATCCGCGCTGTTGGAATATTGGGGCGCCCCGTTCAGAAAGCCGATGCTGCGGTATCCTTTGCCCAGCAGATGCCGGACGGCCCGATAGGCCCCTTCCACGTGGTCCGCGGCGATTTTCCCGATCGAGAATTCCGGAAAATGCTGATCCATCACGCAGCAGGGCAGCCCCTCCTCCGCGGCTTTGCGGATGCCCGCAACCTCGGCGGGCAGCGAACTTGCGCCGAGGATGACCGCGGCATCGATGCGCCGGGTTCGGAAGAGCGACACGTAGTCGTATTCTTCAGCCGGGTTGCGGAACAGCAGCAGCAATCCGTATCCGCGTTCATGCACCGTCTGCCCGATGCCGCTTAAGATCTCCGAGAAGTAGTACGTCGAGAACAGGTGGACCTTGGGCACGTGCGGCAGCACGACGCCGAGGTTCCCGCTGCGGCCCCGCGCGAAGCTGGATGCGACCGCGTTCAGATGATAGCCCAGCCGCTCGGCGGCGTCCAAGACGCGATCGCGGGTTGACTCCCGGATCGGGCCGACGCCGTTCAGCACCCGGGACACGGTCGCTTCGGAAACGCCCGCGAGATCGGCCACTTCTTTGCGTGTCGCCATGTCATATTCCCCCCAAAAGTGACGCAAAGGCCTGTTGCTTATTCCGATTCCTTTTGGCGGTGCCCCTATACAAAATGTACGCGCGTACATTATCTCATCGGCCTGACTTCAAGTCAATGTGCGAAACTAAAAAAAGGCGGGTCCGAAGACCCGCCTTGCCTTGAACTCCGATCAATGCGCTTTCTGCTGGGCCATGATCTTGCCATGGGACGGCAAGAACAACACGGAGAGCAGATTGGCGGCCGTAATGGCAAGCAGCAGCAGGAACACGCCGTGCATGCCCGACGTTAGCTCCGTCACCGTCGGCGTATCCGAAGTGACGTAATGGTTGAAAATCGTGCCGAACACCGCGACGCCAACCGTCTGTCCGAGCGACCGCATGAGCGCGTTCGCCGCATTGGCGACGCCCCGCATTTCCCAGCCGACGACCGATTGCACGATGACGTTGGACGGCGTCGAGAGGAAGCCCATGCCGAAGCCGAAGACGATCATGATTCCGATCCAATACGCGAAGGGAGAATCCACGTTCAATGCGGCCAGCCAAGCGCCGGCCGCGACGACGACGACCCCGCCGAACACGACGGATGCCTTGATGCCCACCCGGTACATGATGCGTCCCACGATTACCGAGGCGATCGGCCAAGCGATCGACATCGGCATGACGGTGTAGCCGGAGCCGGTCGCGGTATGGCCGAGCACCGACTGGATCCAGATCGGCGCATAAATCGTAATGCCCGTCGTCACGCTGAACGCCAGGAAGCCGGTGACGTTGACCACGTTCATTACTTTGATTTTGAAAATGGACAGCGGCATCATCGGCTCCGCGGCCTTCTTCTCGACCCACAGGAACAGGAGGATGAACACGGCGGCGGCGACGAAAAGCCCGATAATCGTCCCGGAATTCCACGGATGCTGCTCGCCGCCGCTTAGCAGCGCGTACAACAGCGACGTCAGCGCGATCGTAAACGTAAGCGCGCCGAGGTAGTCAATCTTTTTCTTCTTCCGCTCGAAGCTCTCGTGCAGGAAGCCGATGACCAGGACCAGCGCAATGATGCCGATCGGCACGTTGATGAAGAAGATCCAGCGCCAGGTCACGTAATCGACGAAATAGCCGCCGACGAGAGGACCCAGCAGCCCGGCTACCGACCACACGGAGCCGAACACGCCCATCATTTTGGCGCGTTTCTCGCCGGGGAAAATATCGCCAACGATCGTGAAGCACACCGTGTTCAGCGCGCCGGCCCCGATCCCTTGAAGCGCCCGGAACCAGATCAGGGCGGTCATCGAGTGGGCCAAGCCGCATAGAACCGAACCGAGGACGAACACCACCGTGCCGATCACGAACACGATTTTCCGTCCGAACAGGTCGGCCAGCTTGCCGAATATCGGGGTCGTGACGCAGGTCGTCAGCGTATAGATCGAGAACACCCAGCTGATAAGGCTTAAGCCTTGCAGTTCTTTCGTGATTTCGGGCATGGCCGTGGCCACGACGGTGACGTCCAGCGCCCCGATGAACAAGGCGGCCAGAAGGCCGATGGTGACCATGTTGACGTTGGTGCGATTAGACAAGGAAGTTGCCTTCTTTCCGAATAGGTTGTTTTGGCGGAAGACATACATTTCATACCTTTATGTATGCTTACCCATTATCGGAAAGGTCCCAAGACTTGTCAATAAGCGGCTTGTCCCGTCAGGTATTCCAACAGGACGACCGCTTGATTATGCCGCTCGTCCCGCGCTCCGTAGAGCAGCGTCACCGGACCGTTCTCTGCCCACGCGTTCAATCGCCCTATGCAAGGACGGACCCGTACCTCAGCCAGCTCGGCCTCGTATCGGCTCCGGAATTCCCCGAATCGTTCCGGGTCATGCCCGAACCAGGCGCACAAAGCGGAGCTGGGCGCAACGTCCTTCATCCATTCGTCCAGCCTCGCCCGCTCTTTGGAGATCCCCCTCGGCCACAGGCGGTCCACCAGCACACGGACGCCGTCGGATTCCTCGGCCGGTTCGTAAATCCGCTTGATCCGGAAATTCCCGGTTTCGCCCATTCCGTTTCCTCTCCCTTCAACTTCCGGGGACGGCGGCCAGGCATACGACAACGCACATAGGCGACGCGCCCGGATTGCGGATCGACATCTCCTCGTCCCCTTCGCATTGTACCGCGTCGCCCGCCTGAATGTCCTGCTCTTCGCCGTCTACCCGGATCGTTCCGCTTCCTTCCCGCACCCACAAAGTCACCCGCGAACCGGGATGCTTGTGGGGCGGGATGGATTGGCCGGGGAGGAAATTCAATACGAAAAAAGCTCCGCCTTCCCCGTGGAAGATCGTTTTCTTCGTGAACCGGCTATCGTCGAATTGTCGGAAATCGTCCAGCTTCGCTCGTTTCATCGCGTATTGCGCCTCCTTTATAATGGGGGAGATTCGTACGGGAAGGAGAGAAGAACGATATGGATCCGCGCGTTCCGGACATTCGGCAAATCCCCCTGTTTCGGGATCTGAGAACCGCGAGCCGCAATAGACTTCCTCCCGGATCGGCGTAGAACCCCATTTCATGCTGCTCCCCCATGTGGTCAGGCTTCCTCCGCGATCACGAATCGACGTGCGGCATTCGTCAGCATCCGGAACATCATCGTCCGCGGATTTCCTTCCAAGCCGATTTCGTCCATCGCCTCACGCATGCATGACAGCCAAGCCTCCGCACGCTCCGGCGTAATCGGAAAACGTTCGTGGATGATCCGCATGTTCCCGAAGCCGTAACGGTCCGTGTACAGCGAAGGGCCTCCGGTGAACGGAGTCAGAAACAAATACTGCTTCGCCCGGTTTGTGATGGAGATCGCAATCCGGCCGCGCGGGAAATACCGCCCGGTTCATCCCTGATACTTCCGGATCAATTCCACCCGCAGCTGCCAGGCGGCCGGGCTTAAGTACACCCGGTACACTTCGGGGTTCAGCTTGCGCAAGTACTCCGGCCAGAACAGCCCCGTCTGCTCCGCGTGGCTTCGGCGGATTTCGTCCAGCCCGGGCCGGGCGTACACGCATGCTCCCCGCTCGAATACCGGCCGCAAAAGCGGAATCGCCTCGTAGTCCTCGACGGTTTTATTCCAATAGGGATGCGCGGGATCGACCAGCTCCAGCGGCTTGCCGGCCGGAAGTTCCTCTCCCCGGAGCGCGACGTAATCGGCCGCCGCTTTCCCTGTCCGCTTGTCCACGATCCGATAGACGTCCTTGACGCCGGGATTGGATACTTTCTCCGGGTTGCCGGAAATTTTGATGACGGGCACGAGAGCGCCATCGTCCGCCTCCCGGGCTACCAACTTGTAGACGCCGCCGAGATAAGGCTGATCCGCCGCGGTGATGAGCTGCGTGCCGACGCCCCAGATGTCGATCTGCGCGTTCTGGGCTTTCAAATCCAGAATGATGTTCTCGTCCAAATCGTTCGACGCGATGATTTTAACGTCTTTAAGACCGGCATCGTCCAGCATCTCGCGGGCTTTCTTGGAAGTGTAGGCCAAGTCGCCGCTGTCGATGCGGATCGATTCCAGCCGTTTGCCTGCCGCCTCCAGCCGTTTGGCGGTCCGAATCGCGTTGGGCACGCCGCTTCGCAGCGTATCGTAAGTGTCGACCAATAAAGATACGTGGTCGGGTAACGCCTGGGCGTAGCGGAGGAACGCTTCCTCCTCGCTGTCGTGGTCCTGCACCCAGGAATGCGCATGCGTCCCCTTGACGGGAATGCCGAACAACGCCCCGGCCCTCATGTTCGAGGTCGCGTGAAAGCCCGCCAAATAGGCCGCCCTCGCCCCCCACACCGCGGCATCCGCCTCCTGCGCCCGTCTCGTCCCGAACTCCAGGAGAACGTCGTCCGGAGCCACCCGTTTAATGCGGGACGCTTTGGTCGCCACCAGCGTTTGATAATTCATGAAATTGAGCAAGGCCGTCTCGACCAGCTGGGCTTCGAATATCCGCGCTTCCACCCGGAACAGCGGCTCGCCCGGAAACACCAAAGTCCCTTCCGCCGCCGAGCGAATGTCGCCGCTGAACCGGAACGCCCGCAGTTCGTCGTAGAACCCTTCGTCATAGCGCTCTTCCTGCTGCCGGAGATATTCGATGTCTTCCTCGGTGAACCGCAATCCGAGGATGTAGTCGATCATCCGGTCCAACCCCGCGAAAACGGCGTATCCGTTACCGAACGGCAGCTTGCGGAAATACGCCTCGAACGCGGCTTTCCGGCCCAGCGTCCCGTTCACCCAATGCGCGTACATCATGTTGATCTGGTATTTATCGGTATGGAGAGTCATTTTCTCCTCGTACATGCGGCATCACCTCTTGCATCCAATATCGTCAAAGGTCGACGCTTTTCATACTGCAGACGAAAAAGCCTCGGAGGAATTCCCCCGAAGCTTCCGTCTCGCCGAACGGTATCGGCTTAATGTTGACTTGCCAGGTAGTTGGCCAGTTGCTCGAACGTGCCTTCGAACCCTTGCGCCAGCATCGGCGCCATCGCTTCGTATGCTTCCTGTTCGGCGGCAGAGGCATTGAGTGGCCCGCCTTGCAGCGTCAGCACCGTCTTTCCCCCGTTTTCTTCGAGCGTGAGGATATTGAGAATCTCAAGCGGCCAGTTCGGATTGAACGGGGCGCGAACGGTATTCCCCTCTTCATCGGAGAAGGATTGGACCCATACCACTTTCTCCGGCGCCTGCACTTCCCGGTAAACGAACTTGCCCCACATGGCGTGCTGCCCGTCCGGGGACTTCTGGCAGCCGAGGAACATGCCGCCCGGACGGACGTCCATCTTGGCCACTTCGAGCGAGAAACCTTTGGGCCCCCACCAATTGCCGAAATGCGCCGGATCGGTCCACACCTTAAATACCAGTTCTCGAGGCGCGTTAAACTCGCGTTTCAATAAAAGTCCTTGCCGGCTGCTCATTTGAATTCCTCCTTGGGCTTTAGGGACGAACCGGTTTTCTTCAAATATAGGAGATAATCGGATAGACGGTCAAACCGTTCCTCCCACATGCCGCGAAACGATTCCAGCCATTCGTCCATTTCCATTAAAGGTTCCGGCCGCAGTCGGTAAATTCGCCGGTTGGCTTCCGCCCGTACTTCGACAAGACCGGCTTCGCTCAAAAACTTCAGATGCTTGGATGCCTGGGGTTGCCGAAGGTGCAGCCGTTCCGCGATTTCCCCGACCGAAAGCGGACCTTCGCGCAACAGTTCGATGATCAGCAAACGATTGGGTTCCGCAAGCGCGTTCAAGGTTGTCGGATTCATCGGCCCACCCCCGCGGTTTCGGTTACAGCGTGCCGGAGGCTTGCTTCAGAAGCCCCGACAGCAGGGCGAGGTCCGGAGTGTCGCCTTCCCGCAATTTGATCCACTTCCGTTCGGCGGGACCTTCGAATCCCTTCGGAAAGTCGATGCCGCCCGCATTCATGATCATGAACGAGATGGCGTCCTTCGAAGGCGAAATGACCGCCGCGTAATGTCCGTTTTTTAGAAAATGCGGTTTCTTGTACTGGATGCGTTCTTCGACGTTCGGAATCGTCTCCCGAACCATGTCCCGCAAGGTCGAACTGATCCCACCCTGCCAATTGGGCAAATTTTCGATGTAGGCGGTAACTTCCTGATTCACTTTGCATTTCCCTCCTCATTGGATCGTGCGCGCGGCTTTTGATTTCAATATACATCTTCCGGAATATTCTTGTCAAGGAATATTTTGATTTGGTTTCGGTACCCGGAATCCGGCGGATCAAGCTGCCGCGCGCAAAACCCCGCCGAACGCTGTCGGCGGGGATCCGGGTGTGCCGTCGATTTCCTCCATGAGGAGAAGGGAAACCGGCACTATTTTCCTGAGTGGATGTTACAGATTGACGCCTTTCATGCCGGCCTCCGGATAGCGGGTTCCGACCGCCGCGCCTTTGGGCGCCGCTTCTTCGATCCGCGCCGTCTCTTCCTTCGTGAGCTTCACGCCCGCGGCCCGGACGTTCTCCTCCAGCAGCGTTCTCCGCTTCGTTCCGGGAATCGGCGCGATATCGTCCCCTTGGGCCAGCAGCCAAGCCAGCGCCAACTGGGACGGGGTGCAGCCTTTCTCCTGGGCGATTTCCTCGATCCGCCGGACCAGCTCGAGGTTTTTCGCGAAGTTCTCCCCTTGGAAGCGCGGGGAGTTCCGGCGGTAATCGTCTTCGGCCAGGTCCTCGAAGCGCCGGATCTGCCCGGTCAGGAATCCCCGCCCGAGCGGGCTGTACGGCACGAAGCCGATGCCCAGTTCCCGGCACGCCGGCAAAATCTCGTCTTCCACGTCCCGGCTCCAGAGGGAATATTCCGTCTGCAGCGCCGTGATCGGATGCACCGCATGGGCCCTCCGGATCGTGGCCGGCGCGGCTTCGGAGAGACCTAAATACCGGACCTTGCCTTCGCTCACCAGTTCCGCCATCGCGCCGACGGTCTCCTCGATCGGCGTATTCGGGTCGACCCGGTGCTGGTAATACAGATCGATGCAATCCACGCCCAAGCGGCGCAGGCTCGCTTCGCAGGCGCTCTTCACGTATTCGGGGCGGCCATTGATACCGAGAAACTTGCCGTCCTCGCTTCTGACGTTGCCGAATTTCGTGGCGATGACCGCTTCCTGCCGCCTGCCTTTCAGCGCGCGGCCGACGAGCTCTTCGTTGCGGCCCACGCCGTACATGTCCGCCGTATCGAAGAACGTCACGCCGAGCTCGAGCGCCCGGCGGACGGTGCGGACGGCCTCCTCCTCATCCCTTCCGGCGTAAAAGTCGGACATCCCCATGCAGCCGAGTCCGAGCGCGGACACTTCCAATTTTCCGCCCAACTTGCGTTTTTCCATCTGCCATCCCGCCTTTCCCGAAATCGATGTTTTCATGCTGCCGAATCCTCTCCCCCAAACATACCGTATTTTTCCGTCCGCGCGCAAAGTTATGTCCAACGCGGATGGAACGTGGGATGAGTGGAGCGGCCGGCGGGACTCCGCTTGGCGAATCGCCGAAAAAAAAGAACCGTACATTGTACGGTTCTCTTCTCGTCCGGCTTCCTCCGGGTGGACGGGATCTTCCCGCCGCCTCCCATCCTAGCGAACGCAGGAAGCCGCGTCCGTGCGTCACGGCTTCGAATCGAAGACCGGCTCGGGCAAATCGTCGACCAGATGGGCGGCGCCGTTCACGTGGAACTGCAGCGCCCCTTCGATGCCCTGGAACGAATCGGCAGAAGTCCCGCCTACGAGCTTGAACGCGTAAGTCGTGCCGGCATCGTCCGCCGCGGCTGACGCGAAGATCGCCTCCCGCACCTGGGGGCTGGAAATGTCCAGCGGGGCCAAGCGGCTTTTCAGCTCCGGCTTCGCGGGTTCGAAGTACGCGTCAATGCCCG
Organism: Cohnella caldifontis; assembly: GCF_029360585.1. Taxonomy (GTDB): domain Bacteria; phylum Bacillota; class Bacilli; order Paenibacillales; family Paenibacillaceae; genus Cohnella; species Cohnella caldifontis. The sequence continues at coordinate 22,470 of NZ_JAQZSJ010000012.1, forward strand.
CGGCACGCTCCGCGACGGCTCCGATATCCCGATTCAGCACGGCGAGCACGAACCCTGCGGCCGTCCGCTCGTCCTCCGTCCGGGCGTCTTGCGAATGCGCCTGCCACCATGCGGCATCTCCTCCTTCTCCCGTCGTGAACAAGTCGGGGGCTGCCGAAGCCGTCTGCGTTTCAACCGCCTGCGCGCCGGGCGAAGAGGGCTGCGGCGTTTGGGCTTGCGCGCCGCATCCGGCCAGCAGCACGCCCATCGCGGCGGCAAGCAGCAACGTTCTTTTCATCGCTCCATCATCCTTTCTAAGCTGTCATCCTGTTCAGTTAGGATACGGATTAGACGTAGAGGAGACGGAAGAGGTTGAGCTTCGGCTCAAATTTCCCGATCCTTGCTCGGATTGATCCCGAAATGCTTCTTGTACAATTTGCTGAAGTAGAACACGTCGTCGACGCCGACCCGCTCCGCGATCTCGGCGATCGGACGTCTGGTCGTGCGCAGAAGCAGCCGGGCTTGCCGCAGCCGGAAAGCCTCCAAATACTCCATGACCGAAACGCCTTGCCGGTCCTTGAACAGCTTGGACAGGTGCGAGCGGCTCAAGTTCACGTGGCCGCAAATGTCCTCGAGCGTGATTTTCTCCGCATACCGTTCGTGGATGAACGCCAGCGCCTTGGCGATTTCCTCGCGCTGCCGGGACACGCCGCCCATTTCCCTCAGCCATCTGGCGAACGGCTCCTTAAAGTCCGACAGCCGGCAAGCTGACAACCGGTCGATGTCCGATTTCAAGGCCGACGGCACGGCATATCCGCCCTTCTCGATGAACCGGATCAGCGTCCGGACGTCGCTCTGGGCGGAGGAAGACGGCCGGCGCAAATTCCGCAGCAGCTCGAAATAAGTCTCGACGAGACCGGGAAGGCCGGACGCCTGCAACCCACCGTCCCCGCCGCCCTCCACGGATTCGAAAAACGAGAACAGGTCCAGGTCCGCCGCGGGATTCCGCGCCTCCCGGGCATCCATGACGCACGCGTCCGTCTCGTAGAAGAAAAGGTCCATCTGCCCGCGGGCCGCGAGCACCCGTTCGAAGAAGCCGTCCAGTCCGGCGAAATCGCAGTGGATCAGGAACGACGCCGCAAGACCCAGGTAATGCTGCGCCGCCTCCCGCGCCTCGGCGATCTTGCGGGCGTGCCCGGCGTCGTCCGTCTCGCCCAAATCCAGCAGGACGAACCGGTTCTGCCCCAAGTGGAACAGCTCGTTGCTCCCGTTCCAGCGCTTCACCGTCTCCCTCAGAACGTTGGACAGCGCGTACACGGCCAGATCCGCCTGCCCGCCGAATTTGCTTCGCGTCCAATCGGAGAACCGCTCGATTTCCATCGCCGCGAACTTGGAGGGCGCGTCGAATCTCCCCTCCAGGAAGACGGGAACATGAAACCGTTCGGCTCGGCGCAGCAGCTCGGCATTCTGGACGTGCCCTTCCAGCCGCTCGGAGAACAGCGAGTTCTGGACCATCAGCCATTCGTTCGGATTGAGCCCGGCGGCCGAATCTTTCGATTTCTCATGATGGAGGACGGCCCGGCGGACTTCTTCCTCCACCTGGTCCGGGGTAATCGTCGCCTTCAGCAAATAGTTCCGGGCGCCGTATACGAGGGCCTGCTGCGCCAACTCGAATTCGGCGAAGTTGCTGAGCACGATGAACCAGGTTTCCGGAAACCGCGCGCGGCTCCGGCGGAGCAGCTCCATGCCGTCCATCACCGGCATCCGGATGTCCGTCAGGACGATTTCCGCGGGGGATTCCTCCATCTGCGCCAGCGCCTCTAGCCCGTTCGCGGCCTCGCGGACGTTGAGATCGCCGAACCCGCGGATCATGGACGCCAGGTGGCTGCGGATTCCGTATTCGTCGTCTACGACCATCACGTTCATGCGGCTTCACCTTTCAGCTCGGGGATGTACAGGATGACGGCGGTGCCGGAGGGAACCGCTCCGGAAATCTCCAAAGCGGCTTCTTCGCCGTAGTGCAACCGCAAGCGTTCGCGGATGTTGCCCAGGCCGATCGACTTCCGGGTCCCGCCGGACGGCTGCGCGGCGAGGCCGAACCCGATCCCGTCGTCCGCCACGGTCAGCCGGACGCCCTCCCGGTATCGCTCGGCGGTGATGCGGATCGTTCCGCTCGCCTTTCCGCTGAACCCGTGCTCGAAGCAATTCTCGACCAGCGGCTGCACCAGCATACGGAGAATGGGCAAATCCAGCAGCCCCTCCTCGAAATCCATCCGGACCGCGATATTCTCTCCGAACCGGGCCCGCTGAATTTCCACGTACTGCAGCAGGTAATCCCGCTCCTCCCGCAGCGACCAATACCCTTCCTTCCGGTAAAGCTGCTGGCGCAGCAAATAGGACAGCGACAACACGAGCGAGCCGATCTTCGGCTGGTTGGACCGCTCGGCCAGAAAGCGGATCGTATTCAGCGTGTTGAGCAGAAAATGGGGATTCATCTGCTGCTGCAGCATCTGCATCTCCAAGTTCCGTTTCTCCGCCGCCGCCCACTCCAGGTTGCTCCGGGAAATTTCGAGGTTGTGCATGAGCTGCTGAAGCAGCTCCGACAACTCCGCCAAATGCTTATCCGCATGCACGGGCGCGGACAGATCGATCGACGGATTCGCCAAGCGCTTGGACATCAGGCGGATTTGGTGGAACACGCGGCCGACCGTGCGCATGACGAAGGTGGAGGAGGCGATGAAAATGACCAGAATGACGACAATGGCGCCGAACAACGTGAGCTGGAAGTACCGAAGCTCGCTGCGGATCACTTCCGTCGAGTCCGTCTGGTAGATCGTCCAGGGCGCGGGGGTGAGCGGAAACGCCTGAAGTCCCGGCGCCGGCTTCCCGGACGCGGATCCGGAGGAGTTGTTCGCGTAAATCAACCGGCCGTTCTCGTCCCGGATCTCGTACGAGCCGGTGTCGCTTTTGAGCACGTCCGACAAATTGGCCAGCGGGATGACCAGGGAGACGATCCCCCGCTTGTTCGCCGTCACGGGGCTGAAAATCCAGCGGCTCAGCACGATGACCGTCTCGCGGGGACTGCCCGGGCTCAGCACGTTCCATTGGTAGCTGTCGAAGAAATCGTGGCCGTCCCAATGAACCGCTTTCAAAATATCCCTTTTCAGCTCGCCCTTCTTCCATCCCAGACGGGACGGATTGGATTCGAACACGCCCCCGTAGTTGTCCTGCACCACGACCGCGTATTTCTCGTTCAGGAAGAACGTGTACTGCAGCCGTTCGATCGCCTGCAGGTAAGTCGAGTTTTTCTCGATGCTGTAGGGGTCTTTATTTTGAAGGGCCGAGATGAACGCCTGGTCGCCGATGAAATTGTTGGTCGACATGAACGCGCGCTGGAACAAATCGCGTACGCGGGAAGAGGTCTGCTCCGACTTGATCCGGTTGATCTCGTTCACCTTGTTCACCATGGTGCGCTCGGTCAGATGGTAGGCGGCGTACAGGATCAGGTTCAGCGGAATGAAAATGGCCACGAGCAGGACAATGATTCTCCGCTGCACGGATTTCGGCCCCGTGTACCGCTTGACGATCCATTTCATCGGCGTCCCGTCCCCTTCCGAATAGAAAAAGCTAGGCCCATCGGGTCGATGGGCTTAGCCGGCCATACTCGCGCTTATTGGTTTTTCTGCTCTTCGATCGCCGCGTCGACCTTCTCCTTGACTTCGTTCAGCACTTCGTCCACCGTCTTCGCGCCGGTGTAATACTGGCTGATGATGTCGAGGAACGTCGACTCGTATTCCTGCGGCGCGCCCAGCACGGGCTTCTCCTCCACGTTGATGACGTTCGGGTCGCCGCCGAACAGATACGTCACCTGCTCCAGGGTGATGCCGTCGTCCTTGAGCGCGTTCGCGAGATCCTCGTAATACTTGTCCTTGTTGACCTTAGTATACATGGGCAGGGCGCCCGTGCTCAACGTATAATCGGAAACGTATTCTTGCGCCAAAATCACGCGAGCGAGTCGATGCTGGACCAGTTCATGTGCTTGCCGGCCATTTCCTTCGGAACCGGCATCGGGGCGATGCCCGCTTTCCAGTCGCGCGGGAACTTGTCCTTCTTGGTCGCCGCCAGCTGGGCATACCATTGGGCGCCGACGACCATGCCGTATCCGCCGTTCCAATAGGAGAGGAAGTCGGTGTTGTTCTGGATGAATTCCGCGATCGGCATCGCCGCTTTCTTGACGTTCATGACGTCGTTCATCCATTCCAGGCTGCGCTTGAACTCGGGCGCGTTGATGTTGGCTTTGCCGTCGTCGGTATAGAATTTGCCGTTGTTGAGCTGGCTGCCGTAGCCGTAGAAGTACATGCCCCAGTTGTTGTAGAACATGCCGTACACTTTGTCTTTGCCGCTCGTGTTCGTGATCTTCTGCGCGACGTCGGCCATCTCGTCCCACGTCATCGGCACTTTCGGATCCGGATACGGAACGCCCGCGTCGTCGAACGCTTTCTTGTTGTAGTACAGCATCCAGTTGTTCTGCTGGATCGGGAAGCGGTAGTACTTCCCGTCCTTATCCGGCTTGAAGTCGCCGAAGTCCTTGCTCATGTCGATGCCGGCTTCTTTGGCCGCGTCGTCCAGCGGCATCAGGAAGCCTTTGTTGATCGCGTCGAACTGTTCGACCCCGTTGCCCCAGAGCAAGTCCACTTGCTCGCCGCTCGCCAGCATAATGTTGCGCTTGTTGATGTACTGCTCGTGCGGGACGGAGATCGGATCGACCTTGATGTTCGGGTATTTCGCCTCGAAGCGCTCGAGGAACGCCTTGAACTCGGCGGAATCCAGGTATTCGGAAATGTTCAGGAACTTGAGCGTGACCGTTTCCCCGGAACCGGCATCCGAAGCCGGCGCCGAAGACGACGCGGACGACGCGGGCGAGGAGGCGGAACCGCCGCCGGACTCGCTGCCGCTTTTTCCCCCGCAGCCCGCCAGCGCGAACGCCATGACGGCCGAGGTTGCGAGAAGCCCCCATTTTTTGAACAATTTTGAAACCTCCCCAATGGTTGTGTCGTTACCGGTTTCATTATGAACCGGGAGCGGATTCTCTCCCATGGACGAAACGCTTTTTTTCTTTGTAAAATCGTACGGGTTTTGGCGGATTCAGCCCTTGAGTCCCGAAGACACGATGCTCTCGATGAACTGCTTCTGCAGCGCCAGGAACACGCCCAGCACCGGGATGATCGCCAGGCAGGCCAGCGCCATCTGCATCGCGTATTGCTTGCCGAACTGCGTCTGGAAGCTTTGGAGTCCCATCGGTATTGTATACAGTTCTTTGGAATGCAGGAAGATCAACGGCTGGTAATATTGGTCCCAAATCATGAAAAAGCTGAGCAAACCGAGCGTCAGGACGGGCGTCCGGGCCAGCGGCATCGCCACCCGCGCGAAGGAGCGGAAGATGCCCGAGCCTTCCATGTAGGCGGCGTGGATCAGTTCCTTCGGGAACGAGAGGAAAAATTGCCGCATCAGGAAAATGGACAGGACGTCGACGATATTGGGAATGATGAGCGCCCAATGCGTGTCCAAGAGTCCGATGAACCGGAACGAGATGAATTGCGGCAGCAGCGTCAGCTGATAGGGAATGAACAGCGTAACAAGGAAACAGAAGAATATGGCGTCCGACCCGCGGAATTTCAGGTAACCGAAGGCGTACCCGCCGAGCGCCGCCAGCAGGAGGCGGAACGCGACCGAGACGACCACGACGAATACGGAGTTCCAGAGCCAGACCGGAAAATCGGTCTCGGTCAGAATGTGCGAATAGTTGCTCCAGTTCACCGAATGGACATGAAGAAACACGAAAGGCCGCTCGAATACCTGGTTTTCGAATTTCAGCGAAGTCGATAACATCCAAAGCAGCGGCGTGATGAAGATCAGCCCGACCAGCAGGAAGATCGCGGAGCGGATCGTCAATCGGGCATTGGAACTGAGCGGCACGGTACGCTCCTCCTTTCTCTCATTGATAGAAGACCCATTTTTTCTGTCCGAACCAGTTGACCCCGATCAGCACCAGCGTCATCAGGAACAGGAACATGCCGACCGCGGAGGCGTACGAGAAGTTGTAGAATTCGAACGCGGACCGGTAAATATGATAGGTCATGGTGGTCGTGCTGAACGCAGGCCCCCCTTTGGTCAGCAGCGCCATTTGATAGAACGCCTGCAGCCCGCCGATCATCGTGATCAGCAGCAGGAAGAACGAAGTCGGCGAGATCAAGGGGAACGTAATGTGCCGGAACCGCCGGAAGCGTCCCGCCCCGTCGATTTCGGCCGCTTCCAGGTAGTCCTTGGATACGCCCTGCAGGGCCGCCAGAAACAGGATGCAGTGGTAGCCGACGTCTTTCCAGGAGCCGATCAAAGCCAGGATGGGCAAAGCCCAGTGCGTGTCCACCATGTATTGCGGCGGCTTCTCGACGCCGAGGCTCATGAGCAAGGTGTTCACGGGGCCTTCGGTCGGGTGCAGGAACACGTTCCAGACGACGAGCGTGGCCACGTAGGTGGTGATGTACGGAATGATGAAGAACGTCCGGATCACGCCGCGGGCTTTCATTTTGGCGTTCAGCACGAGCGCCATCCCGAGCCCCAGCGCCAGCGTGACCGGCACGTAGATCACGAGGTACACCAACGTGTTCCGCACGCTCTTCCAGAAATCGGGGTCGTGCAGCATTTTGTCATAGTATTGGAAATGCTTGAATTCGAACGTGTTCGTCATCAGGTCCACTTTGTACAGGCTGAGCAGGAACACGCAAACCATCGGAAGCAAAATAAACAGCAGGAATCCGACCAGCGCCGGAAGCGCGAATAAGATGCCGGCCCGCCTCTCCAGCCGTTCCAGGGAGTAGGCTCGTCTTCGTTTGCTCTCCGCGCCTTTCAACACGGTCTCCATCTCCATCCTCCTTCGATCGGGAGTTTGACGGCTCGGCGTCAAACGCTCCCCGCTTAAGGCCTCGGTGTCATTATGGACCCGGAGGAAGGCGGAAGGAATAGAACAATCACCGCTCTTATTTGTAAAATCGTCCGATTCTGATGTACGGTAATGGAAACGGAAGGCGAAAGGAAGTGCGGGAACGTGAACATAAACAAGCTGGGAGGCTCGGACCTCCTCGTCGGGGAAATCGGCCTCGGCTGCATGTCGCTCGGGACGGAGGAGAGCCGGGCGGCGTCGATCATCCACCGGGCGCTGGACCGCGGAGTCAACCTGCTGGATACGGCGGACCTGTATGACGCGGGGCGTAACGAGGAACTGGTGGGCAAAGCGATCCGGGGACGGCGGGATCGCGTGATCCTCGCGACGAAGGTGGGCAACCGGCGGATTCCCGGGCAGGAGGGCTGGGTATGGGATCCTTCCAAGGCATACATCCTGTCGGCGGTCCGGGACAGCCTGCGCCGGCTGCAAACCGATTATATCGACCTCTATCAGCTGCACGGGGGAACGATCGACGATCCGATCGACGAGACGATCGAGGCGTTCGAGCAGCTCAAGCAAGAAGGGCTGATCCGCCATTACGGGATTTCCTCCATCCGGCCGAACGTAATCCGGGAATACGCCAAGCGGTCGTCCATCGTCAGCGTGATGAACCCATACGGCATCTTGGACCGCCGGGCGGAGGAAACGGTGCTGCCGCTGCTGCAGGAGCGCGGCATCGGCGTCATCGCGCGCGGTCCGGTCGCCAGCGGACGGTTGGCCGAAGGGCGGACGGTGGAGAAAGGCTACCTGGATTACGGCGTGGATGAACTGGTCGAAATACGGGAAAAGCTCCGGAGTTTAGTGACGCCGGAGCGGAGTTTGGCGCAATTGGCCATCCGTTATTCGCTGTCGCATCCGGCCGTGGCCGCGGTCATCCCGGGCGCCAGCTCGCTGGAACAGCTCGAACACAACTTGGACGCCGCCGAGCTGCCGCCGCTCTCCGAAACGGAGATCGCGGCCGTCCGGGCGATCAGCAAAGCGAACTTGTACGCGGATCACCGCTGAATCGGCGGGGGCCGGGACTCGGACTAATCGATTTTAAACGCGCTGACGGAGAGGCTGAGTTCCTCCGCCATCTGGGCGAGCGATTGCGTCGTCGCCGCCGTCTCTTCCGTCGCGGCCGCGGATTGCTCGCTGGCCGCCGCGATCGACTCCACCGCCTTCAGCACGTGGGCCGACTGCACGGTTTGCTGCTCGGCGGCCGCCGCGATCTCGGACGCTTTGCGCGCGGATTCGTTCACCATGCCCACGATGTTCTCGAAGGCTTCCCCGGATTGCCTGGAAGCGGCGACTCCGTCGTCTACCGCCTTGGCGCTCTGAAGCATGTTCTCCTGCATCCCTTTAATAATCGCCGTGATTTGCTTGGTGGCTTCGCCGCTGCGTTCGGCCAGCTTGCGCACTTCGTCGGCGACGACCGCGAAGCCGCGCCCTTGCTCCCCCGCCCGCGCGGCCTCGATGGCCGCGTTAAGCGCCAGCAAATTCGTCTGTTCCGCGATTTCGTCGATCACTTCGATGATTTCGCCGACTTGTCCGGAGTCCCTCTTCAGCAATTCCATCTGACGGCTGAGCTTCTCCATAGCGCCGATCGAGCCTTGGATCACTTTGCCGCCGTCCACCGCTTCCCGGGTTGCCTTGACGGACAGCTCCGAAGCTTGTTCCGCGCCGGAAGACACGTTGTCGATTCCGGCCGCCAATTGTTTCAGCATATCGTTCATGTGCAGGGCGGCCGCCGCCTGGGACTGGCTGCCGCCCGAGATTTCTTCCGTGGTCGCGGAGATTTCTTGGACGGCCGCGGACACGTTATGGACGGACCGGAAAATGTTGCGGACGAAGCTCTGGTAGTTGTCCAGCATTCGGTTGAAACTGCCGGCCAGTTCGGCCACCTCGTCTTTGCCCGCGATCGCCAATCTCATCGTCAAGTCGCCTCGGTTGTCGGCCAATTCGCGCAGTTTCTCCACCACGAGATGAAGGGGTTTCAGTTTCTTGAATAGCAAGGCGACGGACGCGAGCATGCTGGCCGCGACGATGGCCATGAGGATGATCGTCAGCCGCAGATAGAGGGCGAATCGGGCTTCGGCTTGATCCGTTTCCCGCTGCGCCCGGTCGTTCATGAGCTGTTGAAACTGGCGGATCGGGTCCATGATGACCTTCTTGTTTTTGTCGTAGTTCTCGTCGAACATGAGCTTTCGCGCGGTTTCGAAGTCATTGTCGGCAACCGCTTGGAAGGCAGCGGTTTCCGTGGCGATCAGCGCGTCGGAATTGTTCTTGGACAATTGGATCAGGTCGAGTTCGTCTCGGGGAGCGCCGAGATCCTGGAGTTTCTCCACGACATGGTCGCGCGTTTTCGTCTCGTTCACTTCCCGGTTGTAGTTATCCAAATAGACTTTCTCGCCGTACTGCACGTATCTTCGGGCCTGATCCGTCAAATAATCCGAGGCGTCCGCCAAATCGATGCCGAGCTGCTTGAATTCGGCCTGTTCGTCGACCGCGCGCCGCAGGTGTTGGTATTCGGATTGCAGACGCCAAACGCAAGCCATGACGAGAACGGCCAAGACGACAAAGGAAACGCCGGTTACCTTCAGCAACGTTGACATTTTCATGGGCGGACTCTCCCTTTCGCGCGTGGGACTTTTGTCGTATAAACGAAATTTTTGTCTAGTTATGTCGAACTATGCTCATCATAAGACGAGAGCGCTTCCCATGTAACCGAAAATTTATTGCGCGTTTCCGCAAATCTTATTGCGGGGAGGAGGGCGGGGCGATCGGAGCTTCTCGGATTCGCCTCTGTGGTGCCGCGTTAAGGAATTTGGCGGCCGAAAAACTGCGGCTGACCCATAGATAGACGGATGAATCGCCCTCTGCCGATCATGACGGACACCACGGCCGTTATTTGAGCAAATTCGATGTTTTTCAAATCGTAACGGACACCACAGACTTTAACCGTTCCGCATCGCGGTTAACCGGCAGATTTTTTACTCCATAAGTGCATCTGTGTCCGTTAGGATACGATAGGTCGAGGAAAACCCCCGATAACGTCCGCCGTGTCCCTTAGCCTGATCGCGACCGATCCCCACGACCTTGTATGCGAAAACGATCAATCGCAGAAAAAAGTCCCGGAGACCGGGACTTGAGATTTCAGCTAACGACCTCATTACAATCGTACGGCAGAGATTCGCCGCTTTCCCGCAGCAACGCCAGGGAAGGTTCTCCTGCGCGCGCCAGGGAGACCCGGCAACGCTTCGCGCCGGAATGGCGCACGACGTTGTTTCCGCGGTTCCTCATGCCTGTACGGCGGGAGCGGCCGCTCGAGCTTTGGCGATCCTCAGCGCCATCAAGGCGGCGAGCAGGCACGTCAGGCCGGCAACTACGAACGGCACGCTGTAACTGCCGAGCCATTCCCTCGTAACGCCCGCCGCGTATGCCGCCATGGAGGCCCCGACTTGATGCGCGACGACAAACCAGCCGAAAATCATGCCCGCCTTTTCCTTACCGAATACCCGGATCGACAGCTTGACCGTGGGAGGCACCGTCGCGAGCCAATCAAGGCCGTAGAATACCGAGAACACGACCAACATCGAAGGACCGGCATTCAGGGCATAGGGCAGGAAAATCAGAGATACCCCTCTCAAACCGTAATACCAGAACAGAAGCTTGCGGCTGTCGAATCGGTCGGACAGCCAGCCCGACATCGTGGTGCCGACGAGGTCGAACAGCCCCATGAACGCGAGCAGGCCGGCCGCCACCACTTCCGTGATGCCGTAATCGCCGCAGGCGGGGATCAGATGCGTGCCGATCAAGCCGTTGGTGGAAACCCCGCAGAAGAAGAACGTTCCCGAGAGCAGCCAGAACGTGGAATTCCTTGTCGCCGATAGCAATGCTTTCAACGGAGTCAGGAATAAATTTCCTTTGAACTCGACGGGTTGGACCGGTTGATCGGAGCCGTATGGGGCCGCGCCGATGTCCGATGGGTGGTTCCGCATCCAGATCGCCACGGCAGCCAGCACGATCGCGACCGCGGCAGCGGCGACATAAATGGAATATCGCCAGCCCGCGACCGAAATGATCTTCGCCAGCAGCGGCAGGAAGAGCAGTTGCCCGGTCGCCGCGCTGGCCGTCAGCATCCCGACAACGAGCCCCCTGCGCTCGGAAAACCAGTTACCCGCGATCGTAACGCCGAGCACGTTCGCCATCATCCCGGTAGCCAGACCGGAAACAAGGCCCCACAACAAATCGAATTGCCATAAGGATTTCATGAACGGCGTCAGCGCCAGGCTGGCACCCAATACGGCCAAGGAAATCACGGTGACGCGGCGGACTCCGAACTTCTGCAGCAGGGATGCCGAGAACGGGCCCGTTAGGCCGTACAGGAAAATCCCGACGGACACGACGCTGGAGATCCCTCCCCGGCTCCATCCGAATTCCTCTTCGAAAGGCAGCATCAGAATGCTCGGCATGGATCGGATCCCCGCGGATACCAGCATCGTCGCGAACGTCACCGCGACGACGACCCAACCGTAATGCCACTTGGTTTTCCCATTCGTGCGCATGCCATATTCCCCCAACCGTTAGTTGTACATACAAAATTAAAGGCGGAGAGCAGATTCAACTCTGCTCCAATCGGCGGCTTGCCTTCAAGACGGTTTCCGTTAAGGCCGTGGACGATTCTTCGCCCAGAATGGCATCATACCGGTCATGCAGCTTGCGCGAGGCCCGGCGGATCGCTTCTTCCATTCCCCTCGCCTTGTCGGTCGGGTACACCTGCACGGTTTTCCCCGACACCCGGCGTTCGACCAATTTCCGCGCTTCCAGTTTGTCGACGAACCGGGTAAGCGTGGACGGGGCGACGGACAGCTTCTCGGCCAATTCTTTCTGGGAGATGCCGGGCGTCCCGATCGCCAGCCGGATCAAGTATCCGTACATAGGCGACAGGCCGGTCTCCGCGAACTCTTCTTCCGCGATTTTCGTAATGGCCCGGCTTAAACGGTTCGCCGTGAAGAACAAGCAATTATGCAGAAAGCTCTCGTCCGCCATAGGGATCACCTTTTTATTTTGTATGTACAACGAAAATATAACGGATCGCAACGCAGCTGTCAACCATAATTTAGAAAAAAGAAGACGCCGCCTTGACCGGCGGTGTCTCCGGGCTCCTTACCCGCCGTCCGTTTCGATAACGACAAGTTTGCCGTCGGGCGTAAGGATTCTCGCGAACTCGGAGAGGATTCGTTTCAGGCTATCCGGATCCCGGCGATAGAGAACATGACGGGACACGATGAGATCGAAATGCCCATCCGGGTACTTCAATCGACGGAGATCCTGCTCCTCATAAAAAAGATTCGGAATCTTTTGGGCTGAATTCCGCGCCGTTTCAATAAGAGCGGCGTTCTCGTCGCAAGCGATCACCCAGGAAGCCGGAAACCGTTCGGCCAAGTATCGGCTGACGACGCCCGATCCGCACCCGGCATCCAGCACGAAAGCGCCGTTTTTGACGTTAACCTCCTCCAATTCCCCCTTGTAATCGTTGAATCTCCTCGATGGCCGTTCCTGACGTTCGAACTCTTTTCCGTGCTTCGGCACGAAGCCCATAATACCCCTCCGGTGTAAGAATGAATGCTCTTTGTAGCTACGTTTTTCACCTCCTTTCATCATCCGTTCAACAGAGAAATATGGTAATTATTGTAATTTTGAACAAATAAAAAACCCCGTCATCCCATGAAAAGATAGACGGAGTCTTCCGTCGGCAACTGGCTGGCATTGCGGATGATTCCGCATTAGCCCCTATAGCTTTGCGTCGCCACTTTTCAGTGGGTTTGCCTTTATCGATCCTATTCGGTTGGAGTACACAATTAATATACTGTAAAATAGTGGGTTTTAACAAGGAATATTTTAACGTCAAAACCTAAACATTTTCTGACCATCTTGGATCCATGGCGTTCAAAAACAAGCAACAGGCTGCCGAAAATCGGCAGCCGCAATCGTTCGGCCCGCGTTTCTTCAGGCCTGTTCCCGCATGCTTCGGCGGTATTTTTCGGGCGTAAGCCCGACCTGTTTCTTGAACAATCGGCTGAAATGGGCCAAATGCTTAAAGCCGGTCCGGAAGCAAACTTCGGTCACGGAAAGCGCGGGGTCGAGCAGAAACAGGATTTTCGCCTCGTTGATCCGCCGCCGGTAGAGGAATTCGAATATCGTGACCCCCGTCACTTCCTTGAACAACCGGGATAAATAATATTTGCTGACGTGCAGATCGTCCTGCAGGCGGTCCATGTCGAGATCCTCCATGTACCGTTCTTCCACGTACGTGACGATCTGCTGGACCGTGCGCTCCTTTTCCGAAGAGAACTCCTGCCGGCTGCCCAAAGGCTGCAGGCACAACTCGTAGATGACGTGAAGCAGATCGGCGAAGGCCAGAAGCACCCGGCTGTTCGCAGCCGGACCGCCCGCATGCTTCCGTTCGTGCATCGCGTGCAGAAGCCGTTCGACTTGCTCCCGCTCCCGCCCTTCCAAAGAGAGCCGGAAATTGGCCAGCGTCCGGAAAGGCTCCAGGATCGGAACGGCCTGCGGAAGTTCCAAGAACGGCTTCACCGCCGAAGGATGAAAATGGATGACGGTCCGGATATACGGGCGGCGCTTGTCGACCTTCGGCCGGTGCAAGGTCATGCCGTTCATGAGAATGAGGTCGCCGGGCGACAGGCTGTAGATCCGGTCCCCGATCAAATAATTGCAGATTCCCTCGTGAAAATAATAGATTTCGTACCGGGAGTGGGTGTGGAAAATCTCCTCGACCGGTCCGCCGTTCCGATAGCCGAAGTCCAAATAATCCGTTCCCCGGACCGACGCCATCCCGCCATCTCCCCTCCCGGTTCCCTGCCGTTCCGTTACAGCAGCCGATTCATGACGGCCGAGAAGTTCGCGAGCATCTCCCCGGACTCAAACTCGCCGCTGAAATCCTCGACGCCGATGTACCCATTATAACCGACGGCTTTCAGATCGGCGACGACCTGCGGCCAGTCGACGATGCCACGGGTCAACCCCGCCCAACCGCATAACCAGCGGTCGAAGCCGTCTTCCCGCGTCTCGCCGGATCGGGTCCATTGGGCGTTTTTCACGTGCACGTGCGCGAGATAAGGTCCCAGCAGCTCCAGGCCCATCCGGTGATTCTCGTACCCTTCGTACACCATGTTGCCGGGATCGAACAAGACGCCGATCCGATCCGGGTCGCGATCCTCGACCAGCCGATAGGCGGCGGACGCGCTGGCCGCGATGGTGCCGTGATGGATCTCGATGATGCCTTTCACGCCATACGACCCGCAGAGCTCCTCCGCCCGCTTCAGATACGTCTTCTGATCGGCGAACAACTCGGGAAACGGCCGCGAGCGGTCATAGCCGTGCACGCCCAGGCGGATCATTTTCGCCCCCAGATACCGGGCCGCTTTGAGCACGCGTTCCAGCGCTTCAAAGTCTCCGGGTTTCAAATAAGGCACGACGGCGATCGACTCCATTCCGCTGCCGGCCGCGGCTTCGCGGAAAGCCGCCAGGTCGGCCTCCTCCCATCGCGTCGGAATCGAACAGCGGTTGTTGCCCCAGAAAGACGGCGCTTCGTTCCTCCGGTTCTCCGGCACGTCCTGGCAACGCCACTCGATGCCGTGAAGTCCCGCCTTCCGCGCGGCCGCCGCCAATTCGCCCGGCCCCATGTCGGGGGTCGCCACCGTGAATACGGACAGCTTGATCTCTCCCATGTTCGTTCACGCTCCTTCGATTCGAATCGCCTGTTCCTGGGCCAGCAGGCATAATTCGGCCGCCTTGAAAATGTGCGCCTGCGTCATGGCCCGCTCCGTCCGGTTCAACACGTCCAGGATCAGATCCCCGAAGAACGGATACCCGACTTGGCCGCGCAGCGCAAGGCGCGTCTCTCCCTCGCCGTTCACCAGGTACAACTGGTCGCCTTCCGGCTCCCGCGCGATATCCACGTATTTCCGCAGCTCGATATAACCTTCCGTGCCCAGGATGACCGTCCTTCCGTCCCCCCAAGTGGAGAGTCCGTCCGGCGTCAGCCAGTCCACGCGGAAATACATCGTCGCCCCGCCCTCTCCCAGCAGCGTCGCATCCCCGTAGTCCTCTAGCTCCGGATATTGCGGGTTGCGGAAATTGCCGACCTTGCTGTGCAGCACCCGGGCATCCCGGCAACCCGCGTAGAATAGAAACTGCTCGATCTGATGGCTCCCGATGTCGCAAAGAATGCCGCCGTATCGTTCCTTTTCGAAAAACCAAGCCGGCCGGGACGGGGCGTTCAGCCGGTGCGGCCCGAGGCCAAGCACCTGCACGACGCGCCCGATGGCGCCGCTATGGACCAGATGGCCCGCGTGGATCGCGCTTTCCACGTGCAGCCGCTCGCTATAGTAGACGAAATATCGCCGTCCGGTCCTATCGCACGCTTCTCTCGCCGCCGCGAGTTGGGACAGGGTCGTGAACGGCGTCTTGTCCGTGAAATAATCTTTGCCGTGCTCCATGACCCGGACGCCGAGCGGCCCCCGCTCGTTCGGGATCGCCGCCGCCGCCACGAGGCGGATTTCGGGATCCTGCAGCACCTGTTCCAGCGATTCGGCCGGCCGGGCGGCCGGGTACGCCTTGAGGAAACCCGACACCTTCTGCGGATCGGGGTCGTACACCCATTTGACCGTCGCTCCCGCTTCGATCAAGCCGTTCGTCATGCCGTAAATATGCCCATGGTCCAGATTGACCGCCGCGAACGCGAACTCTCCCGGGCTCACGACGGGACTCGGCTTCCCTTGGGGGGCGTAGTTCATGCCGTCTTTCCGGCTCATGCCTTCGCCGCCCTGGAGTTCCGGATTCGATGCTCAAGCATGCGATGGAACCGTTCTTCGTCCAGCGGCAGCTCCACCCAATCGTCCGTCCACGTCGACAGCAGCATGGCGTTGGACAGCGTCAGCCCGTGGATGCCCTCTTCGCCCGGGGCCAGGAGCGGCGTGCCTTCCCGGATCGCCCGGACCCAATCCCGCGTGATGCCGGCATGCTGTTCCCCTTCCCCGGGCTCGAGCTCGATCTCGACCAGCCGTTTGCCGGGATGGGCGAAGCCCTCGCGGGTCGTGCGGTTGAACTCCGACTCCGGCACGTCCAGTTGCCAGAAGGACATCCGGCCCCCTTCGATGACGATTTTGCCGCGGTCGCCCGTCACCTCGAAGCGGTTCGTGCCAGGTGTTTCGCAAGTGGAAGTAATGAACACGGCGGTAGCCCCGTTCGCGTATTCGGCGAAAGCCGTCACTTCGTTCTCCACTTCGATGTCGCGGTGTTTCCCGAAGGCGCAGAAGGCGCGGATCCGCGTCGGCATCATGCCGGTCGTCCATTGCCACAGGTCCAGCTGGTGGGGCGCCTGGTTGAGCAGAACGCCGCCGCCTTCGCCGGCCCAAGTCGCCCGCCAGCCCCCCGAATTATAGTAAAATTGCGGCCGGTACCAATCCGTGATGATCCAGTTGAGCCGCCGGATCTCGCCCAGCTCGCCCGATTGGATCAAGTCCCGCAGCTTGCAGTACATCGGATTGGTCCTCTGGTTGTACATGATGCCGTAGACGCGGCCCGAGGCGGCCGCCGCTTCGTTCATTTCGCGCACTTGGCGCGTGTAGACGCCCGCGGGCTTCTCGACCAGCACGTGCAGCCCGTGCCGGAACGCTTCGATCGCCAGCGCAGGATGGCTGTAATGCGGCGTGCAGATCAGCACGCCGTCCACCTTGCCCGACGAGAGCAGGTCGGATGCGCTTTCGTAGGCGGCCACTCCGGGGCCGCATTCGCCGGCGACCCGGCTGAGCCGCTCCGGCACGCCGTCGCAAACCGCCGTCAGTACGGCGCCTTCCACTTCTCCCTTGCTCAAATACTTCGCGTGTCCTAAACCCATGTTGCCAAGTCCGATGACGCCAATGCGAACCGGTTCCATTTCGCGTCTCCCTTCCGCCGCGGGCTGCGCAGATTTCGGCGGCCCGCATGTCGTTGCTCCCATTGTAGCCGATCGACCGGGATTTGATCTTGATTGCACTTACCTCATTCCGTCTAAAATTTGACTCTCATTGCACAGAAAAGCCGCGGTTTGGAATGGAACCTCCGGTTGGTTTATAATGGGGGCGCGCAAGCAACAGGCATTTTTGAAAATCCGCCGCGAGAGGAGCTGCAGCATCCCATGAATCCATCCGTACCCGCCCGTCTGCAAGATCGCGTCACCCTGAACAACGGCGTCCAAATGCCCTGGTTCGGTCTCGGGGTGTTCAAAGTACAGGAAGGCCGCGAAGTGATCGATTCCGTCAAAGCCGCGATCAAGCACGGCTACCGCAGCATCGACACCGCCGCCGTCTACAAGAACGAGGAAGGCGTCGGACAAGCGATCGCCGAGTCGATCCGCGAGTACGGCGTCTCCCGGGAGGACCTCTTCGTCACCTCCAAAGTCTGGAACTCCGACCAAGGCTACCAGACGACGCTGGACGCGTTCGACGTCAGCCTGAAGAAACTCGGTCTCGAATATTTGGACTTGTACCTGGTCCATTGGCCGGTTAAGGGGAAATACGTCGAGACGTGGAAAGCGCTCGAGAACATCTACGAGTCCGGCAAAGTCCGGGCGATCGGGGTCAGCAATTTCCATAAGCATCATCTGGAGGATGTCCTGGCGGAAGCCAAGGTGGTCCCGGCCGTCGACCAAGTCGAGCTTCACCCGTATTTGTCCCAGGCCGAGCTTCGCGAGTATACGCGCGGCAAAGGGATTCAAATCGAAGCCTGGTCCCCGCTGGGCCAAGGCCGCGTGCTGGAAGATCCGGTCATCCGGTCCATCGCCGGCAAGTACGGTAAAACGCCCGCGCAAATCGTGCTCCGCTGGGACCTGCAAAGCGGCATCGTGACGATCCCGAAATCGATCCGCGAGCCGCGCATCGTCGAGAACGCGAGCATTTTCGATTTCGAGCTGAGCGCGGAGGACATGAAGGCGATCGACGAGTTGAACCGCAACGAGCGCGTGGGCGCCGATCCGGATAACTTCAACTTCTGATTCGGCGGCATTCCGGATAAGACGAAGAGCTGCCCGTGGGTCTGGTGGACCTGCGGGGCGGCTCTTTTGTTTATCCGTGGAACGCAGGGGATGTTGCAGGGGGAGTTTCTCCCTCTACCGGCCGGCAGCAATCGCAACATTTCCTTTTTCTGGGCGTCACTATTGAGAGGTAGTGTTCCGGGGGAGGGAAGGGATTGAACAAGCAGCGTTTGATCGCCGTTTCGCTGGTCATGCTGATTCTTTGCGGCGGAGCGATCGCGGGGCCGAAGTCGACCGCCGCCATGTCGCGAGTACCTGCGTACGTATATCTCCTGCAGAAGACGGATTTGTACGCCGCGCCGTCCGCATCGTCGAAGCCTTTTGCCGCTTTGTCGGCCGGTCAGTTCGTGAAGGTGGTCGGAGCGGATACCGGCACGAACCGCGATTTCGACTGGGAATACGACATCCAATGGCTGAAAGTCGAAACTTGGATCGGGGACAAATGGATCCGTTTGGACGCGGAGACGATGACAAGCGGGAAATACGAAGCCGAGGACCGGACCCTGACGCTGATCGCGGCGGAGACTTTATATGACCGGCCCGACGGCCGACTCGCTTCCGATCGAACGATCGAACCGCAGATGATCCATGTCACGGCCGCGTTCGAGTTTCAACCGGTCCATTTCACCGACGCCATGAGCCTGATCATGATGTCAGGTGAAAAGTGGTATCGCGCGGATACCGCCGACGGCCCTCAATGGCTGCGGAACCCGAAGGCTCCGGAGCTCGTGCAGGAGAAGCCTTTCCTGGGCACGGTCAAGCTGACGGGGCCAGAAACGGCTTATCCGTACCCGTTCGCCATCCAGGATCAAGCGGAAAGCGCGGAGCCGCAGGTCGTGCAATCGCTCGCCCGGTGGACGGCCGGTATCGGCCCCGGAGAGGTGCATTGGCTGAAAATCCGGCTGCCTCAAGGCGACCGCTGGATCGTTCCGCAGCATCCGGTTTGGACCGACTATCGCGTCCTGAACGAGAAGCTTGAGCTGAAAACGGACGCCAAAACGTACAGCGAGCCGATGCTCGCCCCGACGAAAATCATCACCGAAACCTATCCCTTCCCTGCGGGGAACCCGCAAGTCGGCAAGGAACCGCTGAAGGCGGGCTCCTACGAGGCCTTTGAAGCTTCAGAGGATTGGGTGCATATTCACACGCCGGATCGCGGGGACGTGTGGGTCAATCCGCAGCAAGCCCTGCTCGAACGGCCGGTCGGCACGGTACCGACAGCAGAGAAAGTTCAACTAACCCAAACGGACGAATATTACGACTACCCGAACAGCCCGTTCCGGGTTCATGCGAAGGGCTTCTACAAACCGCAAACCGTCACGGCTTTCGAAAAATGGACCGCTCCCGACGGCACCGTCTGGTACCGCTTCCATGGACTCGGCGCGGATGAATGGGTGAAGAGGCCGGGCGTCAAAAAATAGCGCACGGCCTAAACGGCCAAAAAGGCTTTGCATGCTGCGTTCCACCTCTTGCAGCATGCAAAGCCTTTTCCTTTTCATGGTTAGCATGCCTGAAAGCGCAGGCGAAGAATTCCGAATCATCATGTCGAATGAACGCCTATTCCAATATCCGAAGCTCTTTGGCTTTGCTCACCGCCTGCGTCCGGGAAGAGACGCCGAGCTTCGCGTACAGACGGGACAAATATACTTTAACCGTCCCCTCCGACAAAGCGAGCTCGCGCGCGATCTCTCCGTTGGAAGAACCCGCGCGGACCATCTCAAGCATGGCCGTCTCGCTCTCGCTTAACGGCTCGACCAATGAGGCGTCCGGCGGAGCTGCGGCGTCAGCGCCCGACTGCGGAAACACTCCGATCAGGCGTTGCACGTACGCTTCCGATACGCCTTCCCACAACGGCGCGCCCGCTTCGCGTTTTCTCTGGGCCAGGTAACTCCGGAGCAAGTCCTCCATGCCTTTGCCTTCGTCCAGGAAACTCCGGACGTATCCGTTCGCTTCCCCGATGGTTAGAGCTTCATGCAGGAAGCGCAGCGCAGCCGACCGGTGGCCCCTCCGGTATTCCGCGGTCGCCTGGAGAATGGAAATTTCAGCAAGGCTGCTCAGCAGGTTTTCCCTGCGCGACTGCAATTTGAGCAATTCGAGCAGGCGGAGCGCCGGCGTATGCTTCTTCTGTTTGATCAGCAGGCGAACGAGCGCCAAATACTCGATTTCCCGGCTGAGCGTAGGCTTGTCCTTCTCCGAAATCCGTAGCGACGAAATCAGCTTTCTGGCCGGGGCCGTCTCATCCTCCGACAAGTAAATCAGCGCTTTGAACGCCCGCAAGAATTGCGACCAATGCGGTTCCGCCAGCGTGCCGGCGTATTCCGCCGCTTCGTCGACCGTCACATGGGCGAGGTGGGCTTTTCCTTCGAGAAGGTAAAGCCGGGCTTGCATCAACCGCATGGGGAAGAGCAGTCCCGGCACTTTGCCGAGATTCACCGTCTGCTCGATCGCCGCCAGGTTCGCCTTGCAGTCTTCCAGCCGGTTCCACTCGTAATACCCTTCGCACAGGGACTGCCTCACGTACAAATTGATGTAGGATTCCTGCCACCCCTGGCTTTCCACGACCCGAACGAAGCTGAGGCCGATCGCCTCGGTATGGGGGTTCAAGACCCCCTTCAGTCCCAACGCCGTTCTCCGGACGAACGGCTCGGTCAGGTTGTAGTTGAAGCTGTAAAACGTCCGATTCGACGGCAGCTTCCGATCCGCATGGCTTGCCGCGAACACGTGCCAACGTTCGAAATCGCCGCTGAAAAACAGCAGATTGGACTGGACGAACAGCATGCCGCTCTGAAGCCGGGCGCGCGTCTCCTCGTCCCGCTCCGATTCGTACCGGCGCCGCACGCGGTCCAGTTCCCGCATCGCGCGCTCCGGTATGCCGCCCGCGGACAACAGGTACGCGTATAGAAGCGTCAAGTCCGGGGAACGCCCGTCATCCTCCGGCAGCGCTTCGAACCAGCGAAGCAGCGTCGGGTATTCCCCTTGCATGAACGCGGTGGGGATATGCCGTTCCAGCAACGTTTCCGCGTAAGCGAAATCCCGCGCTTCGATGGCGTGGTCGATCGCTTCCCCCATCAGGCCGCGATCGGCCAAAGACCGGCTGGCCCGACGATGGAGCTCGAATCGCCGCTCCGGATTTTCCCGCGCGAGCATCGCCCGGAGAAATTGGCCGAATAGATGATGGTACCGGAACCACTCGTCCGCGTCGTCCAGCGGGATAAGAAAAAGATTGTAAGCCGCGAGTTTCCCGAGCATATCCCGGCTGTCCGTCCGGCCCGAAACTTCGTCGCCGAGGCTGGCGTCCATCCGGTCCAAAACCGCGGTGTCCAGCAAAAAGCTTTGGATGTCGCGGGGCAGCTTGCCGAATACCTCCTCGAACAGGAAGCCCGACAGGCTGCGGTGGCCCTTGAAGTCTTCGATGAACCGCTCCGGATTCGGATAGGCAGGCAGCGAGACCAAGGCCAGCTGCAGACCCGTGACCCAGCCTTCCGTGTACGCGTGCAGGCGGTTCAGGAGGCGGGGCTGCAGCGGGATGCCGTCCGTTTTCGCGCAGAATTGCTCCGTTTCCTCCAAGGTGAAGTTCAGCTGCGGCGCCCCGATTTCCGACAATTCCCCCCTAGCCGTCCATCTGCCCGCCGGCAAAGGCAGCTCGCTTCTGCTTGCGATCAAGACGTGAACGTTCGGAGGCAAATATTCGATGAAATATTCCATTCCTTGATGGATGCGCGCTTCGCGGATGACCTGGTAGTCGTCGAAAATCAAATCGATCGGTTGCCCGAAAGCCAACAATTCGTTCAGCAGCGCGTCCAGAAACGTATGTACGGAGATGCCGGCCAAGGCATGGGCAAGCGGCAGGACCCGCGTCAGCGAGCCGGAGGGCATGGCGCCCGCCAAAGCGTGCACGGCATAACGCCAAAATTTTCCGGGGTCGTTGTCCGTCTCGTCCAGCGATACCCAGGCCGCGGGCCGGCCGGATTCCCGCGCCCACTGGCTCAGCACGGTCGTTTTGCCGGATCCCGCCGGCGCGCAGACCGCGGTCAATTTGCCCCGCAGACTTGTCTCGATCGACCGGATCAGCCTCGGTCTTCTAACGGCTCGGCCTTTCGCCAAGGGAACGGTGATTTTGGTCAGCAGCAGGGTGTGATCGAGTAAGGTGCTCATCGAACCTCCGTCGTTCCGGGAAAATTCTCGTTTCTTCCTCCATCTTCGTCTTTTTCCGTCAAAAAAACAACGAAAAAAGTTAACTTTCGTTAATCGTTTCCCGGATCGGAATGCTTTAAAATGGGGGCTTGATCGGTAAGGTTCGAAGGAGGTTAACGCTCATGAATATCGTCAAACGGTCCAAAACGGCCTCCGCGCTGATTCTCGCTTTCCTATTGTCTCTCTCATCCTTCGCGGGGATCCCCTTCGCGGCCGCGGCCGCGAATGACGCGCCCATCATTGCCGCGAAGCCGGATGGAACCGTGCAGCTTAACGGAACCGACGCGGCCGCATATGCCCCGAGCGTACAGTTCGCCGCCGACTTCACGGTCGAACTGTGGGCGAAGTCCGATACGCCGGTATGGAACGACAGCGGCTTCCTGTTGTCGGCCCGAGCGGAGAATGGGGTCGTCTTATCCCCGGTGAAAGGCACGACGGACGTAGACGTCTACGTCTACAACGGAAGCGGGCGTCTCGCGAAATTCGGCGCCAGCTTTCACGTCGACGATATCATGGAATGGCACCATTACGCCTTCGCGTTCGATTTCGGACGCCCTGGCGCGCTATATTTGGACGGGAACCTCGTGGCGACAGCCCCTTCCACGGGAGAAAGCCGCCACGGCGTCAGTTATTCCGCCCTGTGGGTAGGTAAAGACCCGGGTTCCCCGTCCCATTACGGCCAAGCGGAGTTCGACGAAGTGCGGATCTGGAACTACGCCCGTTCGGCTTCCGACATCGCGAAATACAAGGATGTCAGGCTGAGCGGGTCGGAGTCCGGCTTGGTTCACCATTGGGACTTCGATCCCCTGGATCCCGCCACCGTTACCGGAGCCGTCTACTCCGCAACGAGGGAGGCTCCCCCGTTGCTCTCCTTCTACGAGGATAAGGGGAAACACCCGCTTCCAAGCCTGGAGGTAATGGATGCGGATTTCGTCCCATTCTCCCCGTACACCCTGCATCTCACCGTCAACCATGGAATCCTCCGGCTGGATTCGACGGACAACCTGACTCCCATGGGCGGGGAGAACGGAAGCTCCGAAATGAGCTGGTCCGGAACGTTGGAAGATTTGAACGCGGCGCTGGAGACTCTCTCCTATGAACCGAATGCGGATTACTACGGGACGGACGCGTTAACCGTCGAGGTTACCGATGCGGGCAGCGCGGACGACCCCGCCCCCGCCGCCGGATTTTATCAATGGCCGATCACCGTTACCGGCATCAATGATGCTCCCTCTTTTACTAAAGGCGCCGATATCGAGGTGAATGAGGGATCCGGTCCCCAAACGTTCCCCGCCTGGGCAACCGGTATCACGGCCGGTGCCGGCGAGACCCAGGGTGTGAGCTTCACGGCGAGCAATGACAATCCGGAGCTGTTCTTGGAGCAACCGACCATCGACGGAAACGGCACGCTGACATTCGAGCCGAAATCCGACATCACCGGCAGCGCTAACGTGACCGTCGTCTTGAAGGATGACGGCGGCCAGGCATTGGACGGCGCGGATACCGCAACGGACGCGTTCAAGATCACGGTCGGCGAACGCAATACGCGGCCGTTCATCGGCAGCAACCATGCCCTGCGCTTGAACGGAACCGACACATCGATCACCGTATCGGGTTTGTCGAACCACGACGCCTTTACGGCCGAGCTGTGGGCCCGTTCCCTGACGCCGACATGGAGCGAAGACGGATTTCTCCTCTCTTCCCGCGGTCCGAACGGGTTCGTCCTTCATCCCAACAAGGGCAAAAAAACGTTGAGCGTATATTATTACAATTCTTCCGAGATCGTGGAAATGGCGATCGAGGACGCTTTCCAGCCTGCCGACATTACCAATTGGCATCAATACGCCATCACGTACGCCTATGAAGACTGGGATACCCAATACATCTCTTATAGCCTCTATATGGATGGCAAACAAATCGCCAATCATCTGTTTTGGCCAGGGTTAAAAACGTCCCATACCACCAAGCCCATCGCCCTCTCCATCGGGCGGGATTCGAGCCTGAGCCGGTTCGGCCAAGCCGAAGTGGATGAGGTCCGGTACTGGAACAAGCAGTTAACGCCTAAAGAAATCGCAGACTACTATAACCGCAAACGAACGGGGACCGAAGCCAATCTTCAACTGTACCTGAACATGGAAAATATCACTGGCACCACCGTCACGGACCGAGCCGGAGGCAACAACAACGGCACGATTACCGGCTCGTATGAAGCGGCGCTGAGACCTCCCATGGGGGACGATCCGCTGCCGGAGGAGCAAATATTGGAGGAGGACGGCTTCGTTGCCGTTCCGCTCGACGAAATCGGAGACAGCGACGAGGGGGACGCTGCGCTTACGGCCGATCTTTCGGCTCCGCACGGCAGCGTCCGCTTGTCCGGCACGGGCGGGCTGACGCTAGCAGGCGGGGAGAACGGTACCGGCCATGTCGCCTATACGGGGTCTCCCCAAGATCTGAACGCGGCGCTTCGGAATCTGACGTATGAGCCGAACGGCGATTTCAACGGGGCGGACGCCGTCACGCTGACCGTTATCGACTCCGGTAACGGAGCGCAGGAAGACGCGAAGTCCGTTTCCCGGGCCTATCCCCTTGCCGTTAAGCCGGTGAACGACGCCCCTTCCTTCACGAAGGGGGCGAACCAGCAAGTCGCCATCGACGCCCCCGAGCAAATCGTGAGCCGCTGGGCGACGGACATCTCGGCGGGACCTGCCGATGAGGCTGCCCAGGTGGTAACGTTCACGGTCAGCAGCGACCATCCGGAGCTGTTCGAGGAGCAACCTTCCATCGACACAGACGGCAATCTGCATTATGCGCCCGCGCCTGGAGTGACCGGCCAAGCCGTGGTATCCGTTGCGCTTCAAGACGACGGTGGCACGGACAACGGCGGCAAGGATACGTCCGCCGTTCAGACGTTTACGATCGCCATCGTGCCCAAGCTGCCCGCGTTGTCGCTCGGCAGCTCCGTGCTGACCGAATCCTCCGCCAATGACGGCTCCATCGCCGGCTCATTGACGGTGACGCTGGAGAACGGCACGTTCGCCGCGGATATGGACGGCGGCGTTACGGTGAACAACCTGCCCGCCGGACTCGGCATCCGCGTCAAGAGAGACAGCGACAGCCAGCTCACGATCGCTTTCACCGGCCGCGCGAATTCGCATGCGGATGCGAACGACATCGAAAATGCGAGCGTCACGGTAGATCCAACTTATATATCGGGGGCAACCGTGCCGGTCACGTCCGTACCATTCGCCTTCGACTTCGCGGATCCCGCACCGGAACCGTTGCCTGACCCGTCGCCTGACCCGTCGCCTGAGCCGTCGCCTGAGCCGTCGCCGGGGCCATCGCCTGACCCGATACCTGAGCCTTCGCCGTCGCCTGACCCGTCGCCTGAGCCTTCTTCCGGCCCGGCACCGGATCCGATACCGTCCCCGGAACCATCGACGACGGAATCTTCGTCAACGGATCCGACGCCGGACGATGAAGAAGATCCGACTTCCGGCTCCTTTAACGTATTTGTCGGCCAACGGTCGGAATGGAGCCTTGGCAGCTTGATGACGATCACGGTTCCGGCGGGAGCCGTCGAATCGGACGGCACCATCGGCGTTGCGGTCGTACCCGAAGCCCAGGCTCCTGCCTTCCCGGACCACGCGGCCTTAAGCCGGGTGCTGGAACTGGCCAGCACGACCGGCCGCACGTTCCGAACGCCGATCGGAATGACCTTCCGATTCGGCGATCGTCAGGTTCCGGAAGGCGATGTTCCGGCGGTATTTTATTATAACGACTCTCTGAAACGGTGGATTTACGAAGGCGGTTCGGTTCATCCGGACGGGACGGTAACCGTTCAGGTCGACCATTTCACGAAGTTCGCCGTCTTCGGCGCACGGCACACCGCGTTCGCCGACTTACGCGGACACTGGGCGCAGACTTACGCGGAACGGCTCATCGGCATGGACGTTCTCAGCGGGTTCCCGGACGGCGAATTCCACCCGGATACGGCGGTCACCCGGGCCCAGTTCGCGAGAATGCTCTCCCGAACGCTGGGACTGGCGGTGTCGTCTTCGAAGCCGGCGGATTACCTGGACCAAGACGGCATCCCCGCTTGGGCCCGAACCGACGTAACCGCCGTGACGCAGGCCGGGCTTATGCGCGGCGACGCGCTAGCCAATGGGCGGCTATCTCGCTTCGACGCTAACCGTCCGATCACCCGGGCGGAAATGGCCGTCATCGCGGCGAACGCGCTGCGGGCGTATTCCATGGAAGCGAGCGGCGGCAGCACCGAATTCCGGGATGAGGATGCGCTGCCCTCATGGGCCAGAAACTCCGTCCATTCCGCGGCGGCGGCCGGTCTCATGAGCGGCGATCCTGACGGCGCATTCCATCCGGAACGTCCGGCCACTAGGGCGGAGGCAGCCGCCCTTCTCTACCGGCTGCTGGATGAATTGCGCGAAAGCTAAACCGGAATCCTCAATCGAACGGAGTTAAGGCATCATGGAGCTGAAAAAAGCGGGGTTGTTCGAAGGCTGGTCCAACCTGGACATCGCCCGGGCGTTGGGCAAATGGGAAACGGTGCGACTACCCGCGGGCGCCGTGCTGTTTCGCCAGGGAGACCTCGGAGAATCCATGTACGTCGTCCAGGACGGCGAGGTCGAACTGTTCTCGGGGGGCGGCGAAGGGGCCGGCGAGGGAAACGGACAATTGCTGGCGGCGCTGAAAGCCGGCGATTCCTTCGGGGAGATGGCGCTGCTCACGGGGGAACCCCGCTCCGCCACGGCGGTCGCCGCGGCCGATACCGCGCTCTACGAGTTGAACCGGGAGGCTTTCCAATCGCTCATCGCCGAGAATCCCGCCGCCTCCTCCTACTTCATTCGGCTATTGTCCGGCAGACTCGTCCGGACGAACCGCAGCCTGCAGGAAAACAAAGCCTCCAAGAGCCGTCTCGCCGCCGACCGCTTGGAGAAGCTGCCCGAACCGCTCGCCGACTGCGTCCTGCATGCTTCGCTGCTTCCGGCCGCGGATGCCGGCTGGCTGGAATCCGCCCAGGGCATCGGTTCGCTGGAACGGGCACTCCGCGAGTTCCCGCTGATGGCGGACTTCTTCGAGGAAAAAACGGTTAGCCGCGATCGAGTCGCGGTCAAGGCGGAATGGAGAGGCACGTTAGCCGAACGGTTCACGGCAAAGTTCGGATACGAACGCAAACAGGAATGGCTTCGCCGCGCTTCCGATCATTACCGGGACGCCGGGAAAGCCGATCTCGCGGTCCTGCTGCATGCGGAAACCGGCCGATGGGATGCCGCCTTGGACGCCGTGGAACGGGCGATTCTCCTCGGCACCATGGACAAGCGCATGGAAGACGCCGTCTTCCCCGAACTGGACCGTTGCCCGGACGAGCTTCTCCTGGAGCGCTCTCCGGTGTTCGATCGTTACGTTCGGCACGGGATCGCCCAAGCGCGGAAGAACGGCTTGCGTAAGCTGGAGACCGCGCTGGATGCCGGCCGTGAACGGTTCGCCCGCGAACGGCTCGTTTCCTTGTACGAATGGGCGGCGGACTGGTGTCATGCCCTTCGGATGGAGAAAAAAGCCCTCGACTATTTGCAGATCGCCGAAGCTTTGTCCGGAGCCGACGCGGTCTCCCCATTCGAAACGGAATTCCGCGATGAGCGGTCCTACCGATTGGCGAAACGGCAGGCCGCGGAAAGACGGAATCGGAGAAGAGCCGAAAGAGTCGGCAGATGGAGAGGTCGCGAACGGTACGCAGGAGCAGCGGCCATCGTCCTCTCCTTGCTCTTCCTGGCGTATTTCCATTTCGCCGCTCCGTTCGGCGGGCTGTCCCGGCCGGCCATGGAATTCGTCGGGACGGGGCTGGCCGCCGTCGTCCTGTGGATCTCGGGCATTATCCCCGATTTCGTGGTCGCGCTGGGGATGGCGGCGTACTGGGTCGTCCGGGGCCTCGTGCCGCCGGAAACCGCCCTGTCCGGGTTCGCATCGCCGACTTGGCTCTACATGCTGTTCATCCTCGCGGTCGGCGCGGCCGTGGCCAAATCCGGCCTGCTGTACCGCCTCGCGCTCCGAACGCTGCAACGCGTTCCCCGGCATTACCGGGGCCAGCTGCTGGGTATCGCCGCCGGAGGCGCGCTGCTGAACCCGCTCATCCCGTCCTCCTCCGCCAAAGTCTCCCTCGGCGTTCCGGTCGCCCGGATGCTGGCGGAATCGATGGGGTTTCCGGAACGCGGCCGGGGAGCCGCCGGATTCGGCTTGACCGCGATGGTGTTCTACGGATTTACGGCTCCGTTCGTCCTTACCGGCTCGTACACGAACGTGATGGCCTATGGGCTGGCCGGTATCGCCGAACCTATGTCCTGGTTCCGGTGGTTCTGGTACGCTCTGCCCGCCTTCCTCGTGTTCGGCGCGACGATGCTGCTGCTGATCTTCCTGTTCTTCAAACCGTCCGAATCCGGCAAAACGGTCTCGGAAAAAACGTTGGAGGAACAGCTGCGGATTTTGGGCAAATGGACGCGCGAGGAAAAGCTTACGCTGGCTGCGACCGCGGGCTCCATCGTCCTGCTGATCCTGCAGCCGCTGCACGGAATCGACAACGCCTGGGTGATGCTGCTCGGTTTCGCGGCGCTGGTCGTGAGCGGCGTGCTGGACGCCAAAACGCTCAAAACGGGCATCGACTGGACGTTCCTGCTGTTCATCGGGGTCGCGTTCAGCTTCGCGGCCGTTGCCGGCCAGCTCGGCGTCATCGATGCCCTGTCCACGTTCCTGGGAAGCAAGATGGCGCCCTTCCTGTCGTCTCCGGCTCTGTTTCTCGTCGCCGCGATGGCCGTCTCGTTCCTGGTGACGCTGCTGGTCCGGGACGACGCCGCCGTCATCCTGCTGGTCATTTCGTTCCTTCCGCTGGCCGGAAAGGCAGGCATCCATCCCTGGGTGCTCGTGTTCGTCATCCTGCTCGCGACGGATCCGTTCTTCTTCTCCTACCAATCGCCGACGTATTTAACCGCGTACTACAGCGCCGAAGAAAAATCGTTCACCCATCGGCAAGGCCAATGGACGGCGGTCTTCTACGCCGCGGCGGTTTTCGCCGCCGTGCTCGTCAGCGTGCCGTTCTGGAGCTGGCTCGGTTTGATTCGTTAAGCGCTGCCGGCCCGTCGTCTTGAACCCGCCGATCGATGGAAACGGGGACCTTGAGCGGCAGCGCAAACTTTGACGTCGCTGAGCACGAGATCGGCCGAATGGCTCTCCAGCCGCGCCAGCGCGTCCCGCCCGTTCGAGCATTCGTGCGCGACCCGGCAGGACAGCTCCCCCCGAATCATGGAAGGGGTGCCCGTTAAAAGCGTGTCAGGAGCGATGCTTGGATATCCGAAGAACGAAAGGGCATCCTATACAGCGGAAGAAACCGCGTAAGAATCCGCGTAAGAAGGTGATTGCCTTGTCCGTTGGCCCGAAACCGGAAACGAAAGCCGTCAACATCGATTGGACCTGCGCGGAAATCGGAGGACTTTGGAGCGCCTATCTCCAAGAAACGATGGCGGTCTGTTTCCTGACCTATTTCGTGCATCATCTCCAAGACGCGGAGATCGTTCCGCTCGCGCAAGAGGCCTTGGATCTATCGCGTAAGCGGGTCGACAAAATGAAGGCCTTTTTCCAAGCGGAAAATTTCCCGGTCCCGGCGGGATTTTCGGAAAATGACGTGAATTTAGCCGCTCCGCCGCTTTTCCTCGATTCGTTCAGCTTAAGCTTCGTCTACATGATGAACCGGCTGTCGATGATCAGTTATTCGTTTATCGCTTCCAGTACCGTCAGACTGGACGTACTCGATTTTTTCAACGAGTGCCTGCGCGAATGCACCGAAATGTTCGGCAAAGCCGTTCGGATGCTGCTGGAAAAAGGACTTTACGACCGACCGCCGTTCATGAATTATCCAGAGCAAGTCGAATACGTGCAGAAAGAATCGTTCCTGGACGGGATTTGGGGACGGAAGCGCCGACTCAGCGCGGTCGAGCTGACCGAAATCTTCTTCAACATCGAGCGGAACTACTTTTCCGTCACCCTGATGTTGGGCTTCGCGCAAGTCCTGGAAGACAAAAATTTGCGGGATTTGGCGCTTCAGGGCAAAAAAATAAGCGAGCATCAGATCGACCTCTTCAACACCTTGCTGCAGGAGGAGGACTTACTCGGCGTCATGAGCGTCAACATGGTCGTAACGGATTCCACCGCTTCCCCATTCTCGGAAAAGCTGATCTTGGCCATGATCCATACTTTGAATTCGGTGGACATCGTCTTGATCGCCCACGCGCTCTCCCTCGCCATGCGGGCGGATCTCGCCGCCAATTACTCCAGGCTGATCGCTCAAATCATGGCGTACGGAAAAGACACGTTCGATGCCGTGGTGGAACGAAGATGGTTGGAACAACCGCCGTTGACGACCGACCGGAAGCAATTGATGAAGTCCTGAAACGGACTTTTAAAAAAACTACGGTTGACTAATTGACATACAGAAGATTTGCCCTTATGCCGATCGTTACGGACACCACAGCCGTTATTGGAGCAATTTCAACGTTTTTCAAATCGTAACGGACAACACGGACCTTAAGCGCATCACTTCGCGGCTAATCAGCGGTATTTTTGCTGAATTAGTGCAATCGCGTCCGTTAGAATACGATAGGTTGAGGAATGCCCCCGATAACGTCCTCTGTGTCCCTTAGCCTGATGGTGTCCGTGTTTTTCGACCTGGTATGCGAATGGGTCGGTCGTAGAAAAGAAACCGCAATTGACGATTCTTCGGGATCGCCGATTGCGGTTCGGTTTTTATCGGGACCTATAATTCAGGAGATCGCGAATTTGCTGTTCTGGACGGCGTCGATCCAGGTAGATACGGACGACAAAATCCAAAACGCCGCGAAAAGCACGGGGTATCGCGACTTGACGCATGTTCGCAGGATGTTCCGCAAGCTGATGGGGACAAGCCCGAACGACTATCGGAGATTGTCCCGAGAAAAGAAACGCACCATGAGGGATTCCCTCATGGTGCAGGTCCATTTACCGCTCCGCTTCGATTCGGACCGCCATTTGCTGCGCCTTCAAGCATAACTCGGCCGCCATGAACGCATGCTCCTGCGTCATCGCGTTCTCGGTCCGATTGAGACAGTCCAGGATCAACTCCCCGAAGAACGGATACCCGACCTGCCCGTCCACCTGGAAGTGGTATTCTCCTTCCCGGTTGACCAGGTATACGTGGTTGCCGGTCCGTTCGCGGGCGACGTCGATATACTTCCTCAGTTCGATGTAGCCTTCCGTCCCTAAAATGAGGTTCCGTCCGTCCCCCCAAGTCCCCAGCCCGTCCGGCGTGAACCAATCGACGCGGAAATAGTGCGTGGCCCCGTTATCGCCCAGCAAGGTCGCATCGCCGAAGTCTTCCAGCTCCGGATACTCCGGGTTGTTGTAGTTCGCGACTTTGCTGTGCAGCACCTCCGCCTTCTTGCAGCCGGCATAATAAAGAAACTGCTCGATCTGGTGGCTGCCGATATCGCACAGGATGCCTCCGTAATGCTCCCGCTGGAAGAACCATGCCGGCCGGGACTTGGCGTTCAGCCGGTGCGGACCGAAGCCCGTCACCTGGAGCACGCGTCCGATCGCGCCCTGCCCGATGAGCTGTCCGGCGTAAACCGCCGCTTCCACATGGATCCGTTCGCTGTAGTAGACCATGTACTTTCGGCCGGTCTCCCGTACCATCGCTCGGGCCGCCTCCAGCTGCTCAAACGTGGTAAAGGGCGCTTTATCGGTGAAATAATCTTTCCCCGCCGCCATCGCGCGCAGCCCCAACGCGCAGCGCTGGGACGTAACGGCGGCTCCCGCGATGAGCCGGACCTGCGGGTCTTGCAGAATTTCCTCCTCCGAGGAGGCGATTCGGACCTGAGGGTAGGTGCGGGCGAAAGCCTCCGCCTTGGCCGGATCGCGGTCATACACCCATTTTAACGTGGCGCCCGCTTCCAGCAAGCCGTTCACCATGCCGTAAATGTGGCCGTGATCGAGCGCGACCGCCGCAATCGTGAAGTCCCCCGGGCCGACCACCGGTCGGGGCTTGCCTTTCGGCGCGTAATTCATGCCGCCGTTTCGGTTCATCCCGTTCGTCCTCCCCTTACGATGGCTCGCCGCTGACGGTGATTTCGTTGGACGCGAAACCGATCAGCGCGTTTTTCTTTTCATAAAACCGCGGGGCGTTTTTCAAAATGCCTTCGCGCGTATAGAATGGGCTGTCCGATTGCAGCGGCAGGCTCACCGTCATACCGGTGCTGGCCGCCTGGTAAATCGCCGTGATCAACTCCAGCGTTCGCCGGCCTTCCTGCCCCGTGACCAACACCTTGCCGGTGCCGTTCTCGATCGCCGTCAGCACGTCGTCGAGCTGGCCGGCATGCCCGGTGTACCGCAACGGCGGAACCTTGTCCGCCAGCTCCGTCAACTCTTGCTCCAGAGCCGCGTTCTCTTCCGGGAAGCCGTTCTCCTTGGACACGGAAGCCACCGCCTTCCACGGCATCGAGACGCGAGCCTTCTCGCCCTGGAAGATCAGCTGCTGCTCCTGGCCGTGATTCACGACCGAGCTCGTGATTTGCGCCAGCGCCCGGGGATATTTCAGGATCGCGATGGATAAATCCTCGACCTCGGCATTGTCGTGAGCCGTGTTGCTCATCACCGCCGTCACCTGCTCGGGCATCCCCATCAGCCATTGGAGCATGTCGATATGATGGACGGCGTGATTCAGCGTGCAGCCTCCGCCCTCCTTCTCCCACGTTCCCCGCCACCACAGGTCGTAGTAGACGTACCCGCGCCACCAGTACGAATCGACCTGGGCATGCACGATGCGTCCGGCCAGTCCGGAGTCCAGCGCCCGCTTCAGCTTCTGAATGCCGTCGCCGAACCGATTTTGGCTGACGACCGAGAGGATTTTGCCCGAGGCTGCTGCCGCCGCGTTCATCCGGTCGCACTCTTCCAGGGAAGAGGCCATCGGCTTCTCGACGACGACATGCTTGCCGGCGTTCAGCGCGTCGACGGTAATGTCGGCATGGGTATACGGCGGCGTGCAGACCGACACGAGGTCGATGTCCTCCCGCAGAAGCTCGGCGTAATCCTTCAGGATTCGGGCGTCCAGTCCGTACTGCTTTCTCAGCTCTTCCGCCTTCTCCGGATAAATGTCGCAAATTGCCGCGATCGTGCAGCGGTCCCTGAACCGCAAATAGCTTTCGATATGGGCGCGCGAGATCGCGCCCGAGCCGATAACGGCGACTTTCAGCATACGTCGGTCCCTCCATTTGCGAGATTCGGAATCTACCCGAATTTTAGAGGAATCGGCTTGGCGAAAGTGACTCGGTATGGGGGAGAAAATAACGCTGTATTGCGGTTTTTAGCTTGTACGAGGAAGATCGATTCGTTATAGTGAGGGTATCTTCGAATGCGTCGTCGGAGGATAGGCGCGAGGGAGGACGGTCGCATGCCGTTCGTCAGAAGGAATCACGGCGAGAACCCTTTGGAATTCGCTTATCAGCGCAAGAGCGTCAACTACGAGCATCGGGAAACGTTCCACTCCCACTTGGGCATCGAACTGCTCTGGATTCACCAAGGCAAAGGCACCATGATCGTGAACAATACCCGCTACGAAATCCGGCCGGGGATGTTTTGCATGTTTCAACCCTATCAACTGCATCATCTGAAACTGGAGTACGAGGACGGCCAAAGTTTCGAACGCAGTCTGGCCATCTTCGAACCGACCATGTTCGAGTCCTATTTCGAGCCTTGGCCGTCTCTGCATTCGTTTTACCGGTTCTTGTCTTTCGGTCAACTCCCTTATCCCTGTCTCTACGACATCGACGGGCACCCCCAATTGGACAGCCTGTTTCGCGGCATGAACGAGCAGTTGCCGACTTTAACGGGCGCGGACATGCTGGAGGAAATATCCTTGTTTCTCGTCGGCCTCATTCGCTTCCTGAAGGCGGCGTGGGAGCGTCTCGGCCCGGACGCGAAGGCGTATCATACCCGCCGAAAAAGCCGCCAGGTCGAGCCTATTTTAAGCTGGATCGAAGCCCATTACGCGTCGCCTTTCCGTTTGGAGGAGATGGCCCGGTCTCTTCATCTCTCCCCTTACCATCTGTCCCACCTGTTCAAGGAAGCGACCGGGGTCAGCATCACGGAGTACATGGCCGCCCGCCGAATCCACCAAGCGGTCCGGCTGCTGACGACGACCGACAAGCCCGTCTCCTGGATCGCCGAAGCCGTCGGCCTGACGAATGCCTCGTATTTCTGCAAGCTGTTCAAATCCCATATGGGCATCGCGCCGCATCAATATCGCAAAAAATGGGCGGGGCCGTAAGACGCGGGTCCACAGTCCGCCCCCGTAGTCCTAAAAAGGACGCCCCCGCGCCTTGGCTTGGGTTACGTTCCTCCTCGCCTTTCGTTATTGTTTCCTATAGTATGGCAGCCTGCTGAGCGGAACTTCGATTGCCACGCTCGCGGGTCCTGCCACGACGCTGCCGTCGTCCCCCACCCAAGTGCCGGCCGGGAAAGCCACCTTTCGGGCTCGCGCACCCTTCACAACGACAGGGGCTACAAGCAGCGTACTGCCCAGCATGAATTGATCCTTGACGGTCTCCATGCCTTCATCGGGAAACTCGTAGGCCATATGGCGAAGGATCGGCTCTCCGGTAACGGCGGCATGTTTGGCCAGTTCCAGAATTTCGGCGCCGAATCGCCTATGAAGCTTGGCCGCCTCCACGCAATAGCGAAGATGCTCTTCATCCAGAATGCGCCATGGAGCGGCGGAGAATTGCATCATGGGGAACAAAGCCGAGCATTGGGCGGATCGGACGAACAATTCCGGGTCCAATCTCTCCGCCATGAAGCTCGAATATTCTCCTCCGCCGATCATGTCGGGGCACGTATACGCATAGCCGAGCAAGCCTTGCGCCAATCCGTCGGGAATGAGGGCGCCGAGCCCGTCTCCCCCCCATTCATGCCGCTTATCCTTCAATCGCTGGACGAGGGGCTGGCCGGCGAGCTTCCAGCATGCCCGGTATTCGTTCAGCGGATATTTCAGGCCGACCCGGGCCCAAGCTTCGCAGTGCCCGTTGCGGGTCGTCGGAACGAAGCTTCGGTCGTCCGGCTCGTAAAAATCGAAATCGCCCGCGTCCAGCTTGAAGCCGTCGATCCCGTATTCCGATTGCAAAGCATCCAGTTGCCCGTGCATCCACTGGACCGCAGCGGGGTTCGTGCCATCCAGCACGGCGCTGTACCCGTTCCACCACTTGCGAATCGCCGTGTTGCCATCCCGGTCCTTCAAGAGAATCCCTTCCGGCTCAAGCTTGCGGAACGTCTGGGAATCCGCGCTGACGAACGGGCATACCCACAGCATGACCTGGAAGCCCATCGCATGCAGTTCGTCGACCATGCGCTTGGGATCGGGAAACCGTCCCGAGTGGAAAGTCCAAGTTCCGTACGGTTCATGCCAATTGTCGTCGATCATGATGACGCCCGGAGGCATTCCCTGGGCGAGCACGCTTCGCGCATATTGCAACGCTTTCTCTTGCGTCGGTTCGTAGAGCAACTCGATCCAAAGATTGTACTGGGGTGCCGTGAACAGCAGCTCTTCCGGGAGGGAAGGCACCGGCGGGAAAAAGGTCCGGGAGACGTGGAGGTACGCCCCTCGCAACGTCTCATGGCCTTCGCCAACGATCGGTTCCCCCTCCGTGCCGCTCACGCTCAGACTCTGTCGATCGAAGCGGAAAGAGAACGGTTCCTCGCTCCATACGTATCGGCCCTTGCTGGAAATCAGCAAGGGAGAGGCCTGATTGGCGTTATTGCTTTCCGCTAAGTCAACGCTGAACAGAGATGCCCCATAAGGCATGTGTTTCCCGTCTGCGGCACGTCCGCCCCACCAATACTCGCCGGGCAGCAGTTGAATCATAAGTTCTCGAGTCGTCATGATAGGCCACGCTCCTTTATCTGGTTCGATCTTACCGCTATCGAATCCAGAGCGACAATCTGAAAGTTGTGACCTATAATAGAACAAAATTGACTTTTCGTAACGGAGGTCGCGCATGCTTGCTCCTGCTTCTTACGCGTTTCGCAACGACGACCGGTCGATCGTCACGCTCGACTCCATCGGCTGGCAGAAGATCAACAGCCCCGCCTATCGTTTCGCCGGCGACGAACGCCCCGACAGCGGGCATGTCATCTTTCAATATACGCTTAGCGGACAAGGCTATCTCGAACTCGAACAGCAAACCCACGCCCTGCCGCCGGGCACGGGCTTCTTGGTCAAAGTGCCCAGCAAGCACTGCTACTACTACGCGCGAGCGGACGAACCTTGGGAAATCCTATGGCTGAATTTGCGAGGGGACGAAGCGAATCGCATTTGGGATCTCGTGACGGAACAAGAGGGACCGGTTATTCGGAGAGGGGCGGATTCTTCTCTCATCGTTCACTATTGGAAGCTGTTCCGGATGATCGCCGAAGAGAAAGTAACCGATAAGTATCGGTTATCCGCTCTGGCCTATGATTGGATGTTGACCTTGATTCAGTCCAGCAGGGAACTCGGCAAGGAGATAGGCGCCCAGCCCGGCTCCGTCCTGGACAAAGCCAAGACATTCATCCGGGAACATTATGCATCCCCCCTTACTTTGGATGCCATCTCGGAGCAGTGCGGGATCAACAAGCACTATCTGTGCCGGCTGTTCCAGAAGTCGGAGCACACTTCGCCGCTCGCCTACTTGCGGGACCGAAGGGTGGAAGCCGCGCTGGCCTTGCTCCGGACGACCGACTTGCCCATCCGGGAGATCGGCGCGCGTTGCGGGTTCGACACCCCCAGCTACTTCGGCAAAGTATTCCGCGAGTACATGTCCATGACGCCGAAGGAGTATCGGGAGAAGAAGCTCGAATTCCCGTATGACGCCGTCTATTACGGGTAATCACGGATGCAGGATCGTTGACAACCCGGTGGGGCTATTTTTATCGTGAAGCGGAGGGATCGGAATGAAGAAAAAAACGTATGAAGAAGTCATTCAGGAGTCTCCCGTTACGTATGAGATGTATGCCAATATGATCGATGACGGCAACCGTTACGAGATTTCGGACGGCGTCTTGGAGCCGATGAGCCTTGGAGCAATATGTACTGGATGGAGGCCGTTACGAACTTGCCGAGGTTTATGCCGGAGACGATACGATCCATTCGCGGACGGTTCCCTGCGCCTCGTTCAGTATGGACGAGATCGTGCAAAGCCTGCCGGTGCCGCCTGACATGCTGGAACAGACTCCTCAGCTATGAATGCCCCGGCTTGAGCTAACGACCCGCTTCGAAGAGTAGGGCTTCCACATTCGCACGCCCGCCTCCCGGCCATTCACTTCCATGCGAACGAGCTCACCTAGGAATTTTTGCTTTTGCGCAATAACTCGGCCGTCGAAAGCGACAACTCCGTATCTACCCACCTGGAATTCCCTTCCGAATACCCTCCACGGCCAAAAAAGGACCATCCCGTAAAGGATAGCCCTCGGACTTGCGGTTCCCGCAAACGCGGATGGAGACCCCGATTATCCTTTGTGCGCGCTGAACGCCACGCCTTCGATAAACCGCTTCTGGAAGATGAAAAAGAGAACGATCATCGGAATGACGGCCATGAAAGCCCCGGCCATCAAGATCGGATAATTCGTGCTGAACATGGAGACGAGCGTGGCTAAACCGGAAGACAACGTGAGCTTATCCGGCGAACTGTTGATGATGAGCGGCCATTGCAATTCGTTCCAGGACCAGAGCAAGTGAATGATCACGATCGCGACCAAAGCGGATTTGACCAAAGGCAGCATGATATATCGGAACGTCTGAAACGGATTGCAGCCGTCCAGAATCGCAGCTTCCTCCAGTTCTTTGGAAATGCCGAGGAAAAATTGCCGGAGCATGAACGTGGCGAACGGACTGACCAGCGAACAAATCCACAGGGCGGTCACCGTATTGACCAATCCCCATTGGCTCATGAGCAAGTATTGCGGCGTATAGAAGACGGGATTCGGCACCATCATGACGGAGATGACGACGAAAAACAGAATCGTTCTTCCCGGGAACCGGATTCTCGCGAAAGCGTAGGCCGCCATGGAGCTGAAGATGACGGGGAACACCGTCTTCATGAACGCGCTGAACGCCGTATTCAAGTAATAGTGCTTGAAATCGGATTTTTCGAATGCCTTCGCGTAGCTGCTCCAATCGGGATGGGACGGGAAAATTTTCACCGGGATTTGGGTCGCTTCCGTCACGGTCTTGAGAGACGTCAGGACCATCCACAGGAAGGGGACGATAATGACAACGGACGCTGCGATAAGAACCAGGTGGATCGGCCAATTGGATTTGCCCGAACGGGCCTGCGATCGTGTCGCCATTCTCTATCCCCCCTTAGTCGTAGATGACCCATTTTTTCTGGAACGCGAACTGCAGACCCGTCAAAATCAAATTGATGACGAGCAGAACGTCGACGATGGCCGCCGCGTAGTTCTGATCGTAATAGACGAACGCGTTTTGGTAATACGCGTAGACAAGGGAACGTACGGCAGGCAGCGCGACGTTCGTCTTGCCGATGAGCAAGTAGATCGAATCGAATATCTGGGTCGCGCCGATCATCAGCACGACCGACGTGAAAAACAAAGTCGGCGTCAGCAACGGCAAGGTGATGTAACGGAACTTGCGGAACCGCACGGCCCCGTCGATTTCCGCGGCTTCGTACAGCACCCTCGGAATGCCTTGCAAGCCGGCCAGGATGAGCAGCATGTTCAGGCCGATCGCTCCCCAGACCCCGACGATGACCAGCGCGAACATCGCGAACCTCGTATCGGAAATCCATGCGACATGCGTTCCGAGCACATAGTTGATGAACCCGTAGTCTTGCGCGAACAGCACGACCCAAACCATGGCCGCCGCGGCGGGCATCGTCACCTGAGGCAAGAAGAAAAAGACGCGGTACGCGGACAACCCGCGGATCTTGGCGTTCAGCAGCACCGCGAAAAACGTGGAGAACACGAGCGTCAGCGGCACGAACAAGACCGCGTAATACAGCGTGTTCCGCAGGTTGCGCCAAAATTCCGGATCCTGGAACAGCCTCTCGTAGTTCGCGAACCCGACCCAATGATTGACCAGCCCGAAATTCTCGGATTTCAAAAAACTGAGGTAGATCGAATATACGGCCGGCCAGCTCCAGAACAAGACCGTGCCGAGCAGGGTAGGCGCAATCATGGCATATGCCCAAACGTACCTGCTTTTCGAATTCATGGCCAACCTCCCCGCATTCATTCGAGGCATTCCGGAACTCCGGAATGCCTCGGACTTTTGGATCGCAACCCGTGCGGATGCCTTATTTGTTGTCGGCAATCGCTTGGTTCATCATCGCCGCCACTTGCTTGGCCCCGTCTTCGATCGAAATCTTGCCGCCCCATGCTTGCGCCATGATTTCCGCTTCTTTCGGAAACCAGACCGGATAAGCTTTCGAGCCGGCCGGGTAAGGCGCCGCGTCCGCGGCTTGATCGATGAACACTTTCAAGTTCAGATGCGGCTTGGATTGCACCCATGCCGCTTGCGTATCCTTGAAGGCCGGAATGGCCGCGCCCATCTGC
Source organism: Cohnella caldifontis (assembly GCF_029360585.1). GTDB lineage: Bacteria > Bacillota > Bacilli > Paenibacillales > Paenibacillaceae > Cohnella > Cohnella caldifontis. The sequence goes on from NZ_JAQZSJ010000012.1 coordinate 62,357, forward strand.
GCCGTGATTTCCGCGGCGCGTTTGGAGCCGAGGAATTTGAGGAACTGCCAAGCTTCGTCTTTGTGCTTGCCGGAAGCCGACATCACGTTGCCGAGGCCGTTGATGATGTTGCCGCGCTTCGATTTGCCTTTCGGCAGCGGAGCCCAGTTCCATTTGCCCTTGATGATGTCGCTGCCGTCGATGTCGGTCGTTCTCCAGTCGCCTTCGAAGATCATCGCGATTTTGCCGGATTTGAACATCTCGGTGGAGTCCGTGTCGGTCATTTGTTGATGGGTCGGAGAAGCTTTGTCGAGAATCATTTGATACCGGGCTTTCAATGCCTCTATCGAGGCCGGGTCGTCATAGCCGGACTTCGAACCGTCCGCGGTCACGATCGATCCGCCGTTCGCGAGCATATCGTTCCAGTAGCCCGTTTGCGTATCCATCTTGGCCGCGAAGCCGTAGATGCCTTTATCCGGTTGGCTCAATTGTTTCGCGACTTGCGCCAGCTTGGCGTAATCCCACGTGTCGTCCGGGTAGGGAACGCCCGCTTGGTCGAACAGTTCTTTGTTGTACGCCAGCCCGATCGTGTCGAAATCTTTCGGGATCGCGTAGTTTTGGCTATCCAGCGTGTAGATCGAGCCCAGGTTCGCCGCGTAGTCGTTCAGGTCGATCTCTCCGGCTTGCACTTTACCCGTGATCGGCTCCAGGAATTTGCCGGAAGCGTATTTCACGAACTGGCCGCTGTGCATCCAGAACACGTCCGGCAGCGTTCCGGCCGGAGCGGCCGCGGACATCTTGGTCCAGTAATCTCCCCACGGAATGACTTCTACTTTGACTTTGATGTTCGGGTTTTCGGCGGTGAACTCTTTGGCGATCGCTTCCATGGCCGGTTGCTGCAGTTGATCCCAAATCGTGTACGTCAAGGTAACGTTCTCTTTCGGCTTGTCTGACGCTTGGCTGGCCGGGGCGCTTGCCCCCTTGCTGCCGTCCGGCGAGCTTGCCTCACTGCCGTCATTCGATTGGCTGCCTCCGCAGCCCGTCAGCGCCAGCGCGGTCACGACCAGCAAGCTCAGTGCGGAAATCCAAGTTTTTTTGCCGAATGCCACTGTAGTTCCCCCTCGAGATCATGATTTGCAGGCAACGTTCCGGAAAAATTTTGCGCAGATTTTCCCGAATGGCGCCTGACAAGGCGTCCCTTGTGCTTTCATCATAAATCACGAGATTACGGGCAATAAATGCCTCATTTTAAAGATTGCGACCCAAAAATTAAGATCCGCTTTGCAACGACAGGACGCCCGATCCATAATGATTTTGCAGAACTGATTGCATTATATTGCGCAAACTTTTGCATTAAAGAGGAGGATCCTTCATGAGAAAGCCAACGCTGGCCATCATCGGAGCAGGCGCAAGGGGGCTGATCGCCTACGCTCCCTACTTCAGCCGTTTTCCGGAAGAAGCCGAGATCGTCGCCGTCGCCGAACCGAACGAGCAAAGAAGAACGGCATTCGCGCAACGTTTCGATTTGCCGAACGAGCGCATCTTCGCCTCATGGGAGGAGCTGCTGGCCCAGCCCCGTTTCTGCGACGCTCTCCTCATCTGCACGCAGGATCGGATGCATTTCGCCCCGACGATGGCCGCCTTGCGGCAAGGGTACCACGTGCTGCTGGAGAAGCCGATGTCGAACAGCCCTTCCGAGTGCATCGCCATGACCGAGATGGCGCGGAGAACCGGCCGTTTGCTGACCATCTGCCACGTTTCCCGCTATATCCCGTTTTGGCGGCAATTGAAAACGATCCTCTCCGCAGGGACGATCGGGGACGTCATATCGATCCAGCACAACGAGAACGTCGGTTACCTGCATTACGCCCACAGCTTCGTGAGAGGCAACTGGAGGAACGCCTCGCTGTCCAGTCCGATGATCTTGGCCAAATCCTGCCACGATATGGACCTGATCCGCTGGCTGGTCGATTCCGAATGCGCGCGCGTCAGTTCCTTCGGGTCGCTGACCCACTTCCGCCCGGAGAACGCCCCGGAAGGCGCGGCCGATCGGTGCGCGGACGGCTGCGCCGCGGAAGCGTCCTGTCCTTATTCCGCCTTGCGTTTCTACTCGCAAGACCTGAAGGCGAATCCGTACGCCGGGCTGATCGCCGATCCGCCGACGCTCGAGAACCGGATGGACGCGATTAAGAGCGGTCCTTACGGCAAATGCGTCTATCGAACGGATAACGACGTGGTCGACCATCAGGTCGTGGCCATGGAATTCGTGAACGGTGCGACGGCCATGTTCAGCATGTGCGGGTTCACGCGCGATACGAACCGCATCGTGCAGATCATGGGGACGAAAGGGGAAATCCGCGGGGATTTGCATAAGGAGGAGATCGATCTCTTCGAATTCGCCGGCGCCAAACGGACCTTGATCCGGACGCCGAGCGAAGAAGGCGGGCATCAAGGGGGAGACGAGGGCGTCTTGCGCCAATTCATCGCCGACTTGCGCGCGGAGAAGTTCTCCGGTTCGCTGACGTCGGCGGAAGCTTCCCTCGAAAGCCATCTGATGGCGTTCGCGGCGGAAGCCTCCAGGCAGCGACGCGGTGAAGCGGTCGAGCTGAGAAGCTTCCGCGATGCGATCGCCGCCGACGTACGCTGAGCTCGCCGACGGCTACAGCCCGCTCCGGTATTCCTGCGGCGTCATGCCGTAATGGTTTTTGAACAGCTTGATGAAGTATTGCGGTTTCTGGTACCCGACTTCTTGCGCGATTTGGTTGATTTTGAGCTCCTTCCGTCTCAGCAGCCGCATCGCCGCATCCATGCGCACGCGTTGCACGTAGTTGGAGAAGTTTTCTCCCGTCTCGGCCTTGAACAGATTGGAGACGTACACGGGATGCAGGTGAACGTGGTCGGCGACGGACTGCAGCGTCACGTCCTTTACCTGCTCGCCCGCGAAACGGATGATCCGCTTGATGAGGTCGTTCCGGAAGCTGTCGGACAAGCTGCCGCTGTACGATTTCAGCTGCCGCAAGCCGCGGAAGGACCACTCCCGCAACGGCTCGATGCTCCAGCCGGCATCGAGCCTTAGCATTTTCTCGGCTTCCCGGCCGTAGATGTCGTTGAAACGCTTGCCCTTCTTGTGAACGTAATAGGCGAAAGCCTGCATGATCGTGACGTACGCTTCGAAGACGTGCTCTTTCGTTTTGTTTTCCCGGCTTTCCAGTTCCTCGAACACCTTGGTCAGTTTCCGCTCGGCGGCGTCCCATTGCTCGACTTCCAGCAATTGCATGAACGTGGGGGACGCGTACAATTCGGACAATGGGCGTATTTCCTCTACGTTCCGCTCCTGGAGGTCATGGAAGAAGCTCTCGGTCTGAAACCCGATGTAGTCGGTGAACAAGGAAAGCAAGTTATGGTAAACGGCGGACAATTCGTTCGGAAACAAGCTCCAGTTGCTCATGACCACGGAAACCTTGATTTTCAAGAAACGCTTGATCTGGTGCTGCACGAGGCGGGCCAGCCTTTCCGCTTCCTCCAGCCATTCCCTCTCGGAGCTTTCGGACGGCTGCCCCGGACGGACCAGGAAAACCAGGTAATCGTGGTCGTCCTTGCAATGCCAAACGTGAAAGCGGGGGGAGAAGATTTCGTCCGCGATGTTCGTCAGGGCATATTCGAGCAGCGACACGCTGTACAGATCGGTCCCGGCGAAATCCTCCTCGATCCGCATGCACAGCATGAGCACCGGATCGGACTCCCGATACGGCAATTCGTATAGTTTCAGCTTATCGCGCAGCATGGGCGCCGGCGGCATTTTGCCTCCCAGCAGCTCCGCAAGCAGCGATTCCCGCAGCTTCGGCAGGCTTTCCCGGAACAAATACGCAAGCTTCTGCTGATTGACGAGCTGCTCCCCTTCCTTTTGCATGCCGGCGATCAAGGCGCGAATCGTTTTTTCCAGCTCTTCGTTGGCCACGGGCTTCAGCAAATATTCGCAGATGCCTTGCCGAATCGCTTCTTGCGCGTACTGGAATTCGTCGTGCCCCGTTAAGATCACGGATTTGATTTTGACCCATTTGTCTTTGACGACCGATACGAGCTCGAGTCCGCTCATGCCCGGCATCTGGATGTCGGTGACGATAATGTCGACGGAATGGACCTGCAGCAGCTCCAGCGCCTCTTCGCCGGAGTAGGCTTTATGCACGGCCGAAACGCCCATCTGCTCCCACGGGAGTCCGTCCGCCAAGCTGTCCACCAAATGCGTATGGTCGTCCACGATCAAGATTTCGTACATACCCACGCCTCCTCCGAAGCTCACGCGGTCCGTTCCTGAATCCGCCAGCTGATTTCCGCGCGAAGCCCGCCCCACTCGGAAACGCCGAGCGAGAGCCCCGAGCCTTCGCCGAAGAGCAGGATCAACCGTTGATGCACGTTCTGCAAGCCGGAATCGATTTCGCCGCTCGCCGCGATCCGGATTTTCGACAACGCCGCATCCAATTGCGCCTGCGGGATGCCCGGTCCGTTGTCCTCGACCGACAGGCGGGCGATGCCCGATTCCACGCTTCCCCGGATCCGGACGATCCCGAATGCAACGCGTTTTTTGAAGGCATGCACGATCACGTTCTCGACCAGGGGCTGCAGCGACAAACGGGGGATTTCCATCTCCAGCATGGACGGTTCGATCTCGATTTCGTACTCGAAGTCGTCCGTCAGCATGCGATGGATGTCCAAATAGTTGACGACCAGCCCCATCTCTTCGTCGAGCGTCGCCAAGCTCCGGCTGGTCTTGGTCGTATAGCGGTAATACTTGCTCAAATTCATCGTCATGGAGACGGCCGCTTCCTTCTCGCCGAGCTCCACCATGCTTTTGATGTACGCCAGCGTATTGTAGAGGAAATGCGGATTGATTTGCGATTGCAGCTGTTTGACGTTCGCTTCCTTCGTTCGGATCTGCTCCTTGAGCACGTCCTCGATCAGCTCTTCGATTCTGGCGGCCATCGAGTTGAAGCGTTGGTACAAATACCGGAATTCGCCTTTCGGCGGATCCTCCATCCGGCTCTTGTACATGCCTTTCTCGATGAAGTTCATTCCTTGCATCAGCTTCCGGAAAGGAATGCGGATGTTTCTGTAGAGGATAAAGCTTAGAATGCAGGCCATGAACAGCATCATGCCGCTGATCGTGTAGAACATCGCTTGGTTCCGCTTGATGGGGGCCATGATGGTGTCGATCGGCACGTAATCCACCAAATACCACCCGAGCGATTGAACCAATTCCATATGAACCTGGTAGGCGCCGTTTTCCGTGCGGATCAGCAGAGGCCGATCGTTCCCTCCGCGCTCTCCGGGCGTGAGCTTGGGCAGCAACTGCCGAATCAAGGCCTGGTTGGCCGTATAGTTGTAAATCGGAGTTTGGCCGGGCTTATATAGGAAGGGATCCTCCAGACCCTTGATCTTCATGTCGGACAGATCGCTCTTGATTTCCCCTTCATCCACCTTCGCGACGACCGTCAGATCCGCCTCCTCTCCCTTCGAGGTTTTGGCCGGACTGGAAATCGTCTCGATGAAATAGGAGTCGCCGTTCGCTTTCTTCTCGTAGTGCCAGAAACCGTCGATATCCGGCAGCGCGGCCGGTAAGGCGCCCAGGCTGGAATCGCTTTTGATGACCATGCCCGCCTTCGGATAGACGACCGCGATGACCCCTTTCCTCCCGCCGTATCCGACCAGCCGGTTGATTTCTTCGGACACGGTTTTCAGGGTGCGGAAATGCAGCAAATCGTCGCCGAGCAGATCGGGATACGCCAGATTGCGGACTTCCTTGCTCTGATAGAGCATCTTCTGGTAGGAGTCGAACTGGGCGAACAATTGCCCGATTTGTCCGACGAACGTATCGACCTGCGCGCGTTTCGCCTTCACGATTTCCTCGGTCAGCACGCGCGAGCTCGTCTGGTTGGAATAGGCGTACAGCGCGATAATCGGGGTCAACAGCAGGAGCAGAGCGATAACCATGTTCGTGAAAATGCTGGATCGCACCCGGATTCCCCCTATTCCGCAAGGGCCGGCTGATCCGCCCGGAATGCCGCGTATTGTCGCTGCAGCTCGGCCCAAACTTCGCCATAACCGGCTTTCTTCATCGCGGCCATCGCGCTGCCGTACTGCTTCTCGTAATCGACGATGCCCATGTTGATCGGAACGAACTTCTCGTTGTAGACCGCAAGCACCTTGGCGTACTCGTTCTTCACCGGCTCCGGATTGAAATGGAACCCGAAAATCCGGGAGATCCGCGCGTTATCGTCGTTATGCATCATGTCCTGCACGACGGAATCGTCGACGTTCGCCGGAGCCATGAAGTACTTCTTGTTCCGCCACATCCATTCGTACATCAACTGGTCTTTCGTGAGCAGCCGGATTTTGCCGTTCTCGACCCGATAATCCTTGCCTTCCACGCCGTAAATGATGAAATTGTAATGCTCCCGGCTTTGCAGGATCCAGTTCATGAACCGCATCGCGCGCTCGGGATGGGGAGCTTTCGCCGGGATCATATACGCTTCGTTGGAAGGCGCGACGATATACTTCGGCTTGTCCGGCGACAAGTAATACTCCCGCAGCTTGGCCGACGGATCCGCATTCTGGGCCGTCTGCAGGTTCTCCATCGCCCGGGAAACGGCGCCGACCCGAAACAGCAGCTTGCCCGCGTTCTCCTGGTCGATATTCGCGGACAAATTGCCGACGAGCCGTTTATCGATGAGCCCCATGTCCGCCCATCTCTTCCGGACGTCCGCCACCCGTTCGTAAAGAGCGGATGCGAGGTAATCGACGAGTTCCCCCGTGTTCTCGTTGACGGCGAACATCTGATTCTCGTCCAGGAAGGTCAGCGGCTCGTCCGAGAGCTCGCGCCATAAGACGTCTTGGCCCCGGTCGGTCTCCAAATACCCGTAGTAACCCGGATCCGCGGCGCGCACTTTCGCGTAGAACGATTCCAAATCCGCGATCGTCCGAATGTCCTTCATGCCGACCGATTCGAGCAAATCCTGGCGGACGAGGACCGATGTGAATTTGCCCGCCGACGTAAAAGCCTGGGAAGGAATCGCCCACAGCTTGCCGTCGATCCGATCCAGCTTGAAATTGTCCGCCGGGATGTTGGCGGTTAAATCCGGCCCGAACTTCCGCAGCAGTTCGTCGAGAGGCTGGATATATCCTTTGGCTTTATAGTCCGAAACGAACGGCGTGCCGTACCAGACCAAGTCGTAATCTTCGCCCGTCGCCAACGCGAGCTCCAGCTTCGATTGATAGTCCGACCATGGAACGTACGTCAATTCGAGCTTGAGATTCAGTTCCTTCCCCAAGCGTTCGTTCAGCTCGTTATCGGCGAATTCCCGCATGCGGGCCGATTCGTCTCCCGGCATGAGCATCTTCAAGGTCACGAAGTTGTCCGGAACGCCGGATGCGGCGCCGCCGCCCGACGAAGCTTCCGCGCCGTCGGGCGTTCCGTCACAGGCTCCGATCAGCATGCCGAACGCGAGGAGAACGGGTACCGCGAACCGGCGCAACGTTCGATTGATCATCGGCGACGCAAGCCCCCCAGATGGCTGTTGACAACACGATAACACGGCTTGCCGTAAAATTGAACCTCCGGCCCCGAAACCGCGGACCGGCGGAGGAAGCCGCTTGCTTTCGGGCTGCGTTCGCCGCGCCGGCGGACGCCGCATTCGTAGCCTGCGCCCAAGATGCGGCAAGCAAAACGGTCGCAAGCAAAAATGATGGCGTTTTTAAGTTCAATCGTATCATCGCCTGTTCCTTCCGATTTCTCGGAATGGGTTTGCCGGTTTCCTCGCGAAACGTTGTGAATTCCCCCAATCTTCTGGCAGGAAAACCTTGCGCAATCGTCTTTTACCCATTATCCCACTCGGTCCTTTCCCCCGCGATGCCGGGAATTTAAGAAACGCGACAACTTTTTAACAAAAAAAACAACAAACCGGCTTCCGCTGCCGGTTTGCTTAAGGTTGATCGGATTTATCCTCTGGCGGGCGCCGGGCCGCACGACTCGCGCTCGATCAGCTCCGTCTTCAGGCTGATGTGGACTTCGGATATCGTTTTGTTCGTGATGAGCTCGGTCAGCATCTTCACGATCAGCCCGCTGATGTCGTACCGGAATCTTCGGACGGTCGTCAGCGGCGGCGTCATGTATTCGGACAGCTTCAAGTCGTCGAAGCCGACCAAGGAAACGTCTTTCGGAATCTTCAGCTTGAGCTCCGCCAGCGCCTTCATGGCTCCGAAAGCCATGATGTCATTGAAAGCGAACAGCGCGGTAATGCCGCGGTCTTGGCCGATCAGCCGCTTAGCCGCCTGGTGGCCGTGGGATGGATCGAACGCTCCCGCAAGCACGTAACGGTCGTTCCAGGCGAGGCCCAAGTCCCGAAAGGCGTCCTTGCAGCCGTCCAACCGGTTCAAGCTGACGAGATGATCCTCCGGACCCGCGATCAGTCCGATCTTCCGGTGCCCGAGGCGATGCAAATGGGAAATGACCTCGTAGGCTCCCCTGCGATTATCGTAATCGATATAGTTCTGGCTGCGATCGTACCTTCTGCCGTTCGTCACCAAGTACGGAATGCCCCGCGCCGCCAGCTCGTCGACGAGCGGGTCTTCCGCGAACGGATCGAACACGATGGCGGCGTCGATATGTTGATCCGCCAACAAACGGTAAGAGGGGCCGCCGGCCTGCGCTCCGCGGGCATGCGTCGCGAGCAGGAACCGGTGCCCGTGCGCTTCGAATTCTTCCTTCAGATGGCTGAGATCCGTCGAATTGGCGGGATCGTTGTCGACGAAATCGTGAACCTCCGGCACGAAGACGGCGATCGTGTACGATAGGCCGGCGATCTTGGCCGGCGCGGCGCCCGGCTTCAAATACTCTTTGGCGATGTCCATCACTTTGCGGCGCGTGTCTTCGCTGAAGTTGCCCTGGTTGTTGATGATCCGGGAGACGGTGCTGATCGAAACGTTGGCCTTGGCGGCGATTTCCTTCAATTTCAAGAGCGGGGATTCCCCTTCCGGCGCAAACTCATCACACTCATTCTAAAATTTGCGCAAAAAGGAGTCAAACGGTTGCTTACGGGATCGCGACGGGAATGCCGCCCTGATCGGCCGAGCGGATTTCGGCTTCGATGATCTCCAGCGTGCCGGCCGCGCTCTCCGGAGAGCATACCGACACCGGGGTGCCTCCGGCGACCGCGTTCAGGAAATATTTGATTTCGCGATAGTAGCCCATGTCCGGCGAAAGGTCGGCGGTAAAGCCCGGCTCTCCGGCCGGATGCACGTTCAGCTCGCCGTTCGCGAATAGGAGGGTCGCCCGCTCGAAGTTGACCCGGAACGTCATCGAGAAGCCCGCGTCGCCCTGCAGCGTCCAATCGGCTTGGGCGTTCAACACTTTGCCGTCGGGATAGTGGTAATTCGTCGAAACGGCGTCGTATGCGCTGCCCGGAATGACGTTGCGCGCGATCGACGACACCCGCTCCGGCTTGCCGAACAGCCAATGAACGATGTCCGTGTCGTGGACGTGCATGTCCAGCATGCAGCCTCCGCTCCGTTCGCCGTTCAGGAACCAGCCCTGCGGCGCGTCCGAGCCGCGGAAGAAATACCCGGCCGTGACGGCCCCGTAACGTCCGTCCTCGACGCACGCCTTCAAATACTCGTAAGCCGGCCAGAACCGGAGGCATTGTCCGATCATGAGCGTCTTGCCCGTGCGGGCCGCCGTCTCGGCCATTCTCCGCCCTTGCTCGGCGCTCCTGGCCATCGGTTTCTCGCAAAGCACGTGGCATCCCCGCTCGAGCAGCCCGCATGCCAGCTCGGCATGCAGGTCCGTCGGCAGCGTAAGGTCCACGACGTCCAACTCTTCGCTCGACAGCATGTTCTCGATGTCGTCGTACAGCCGGTACGGCGTCAAATCGTAGAACTCGCTGCCGGTCGCGATGTTGCCGCCGGTCTTCGCATGCTTCAATTGCTCGATCTGCATGTCGCAGACGGCGACGAGCTTGATGTCCGCTCCTTCTTCCATCAGCCGCACGTAGTTGTCGAAGTGCATCCTGCCCATGAAGCCGAAGCCGATGAGTCCGATCTTGAGCATCCTTTATTTCCTCCCCAGAATCGCGTCCATCGCGGCGGACGTATTGAGAATGATCTGTTCCGAATAATGCGTATAAGGCGGAATCATCTCCGCGGTAACGTAATTGTCGTAACCTGCCGCGGCCAGCGCTTCCATCACCGCGGGATAGTCGACGTCGCCGGCCAGCAAATCCACGAAGCCGTGAAGCCCGCCCGCTTGACGGCGATAATCCTTGAAGTGGACTTTCTTGATCCGATGGCCGAGAATGCGGATCCAGTGCTCGGGATAACCGTTCGCTACCGTATTGCCTACGTCGAAGTAAGCGCCGACGTAATCCGAGCCGACCGCGTCGAGGAAGGCGCGCATCTCGAGCGGAGACAGCAGGAACTTGTTCCATACGTTTTCGATGCCGATGGACACGCTCGCCTGCTGAGCGAATGGAGCCAGCTTGGAGATCGCCTCCAGCGCCCGATCATACGCGTATTCGTAATCGACTACTTCCGAACCGGGAATGAAGTCCACGCCGACGGCGCCCGGGATGACCAAAATCGCGTCGACGCCAAGGATCGAAGCGAACTCCAGCTGCTTCTTGCAGACGTCCATCGCTTTCTCCCGTGTCGCCGCGCTGCCGCTCGTCATCGGATAGGCCCAGTACAGGCCGGTCGCCAGCCCCGCGATGTCCAGCTGCGCTTCCTCCAGGCGGGCGAGAATGTCGCGAAGCTCCCGCTCCGTCGCATCCAGTCCAAGCTCGCCCTCCTCGTTCAAGCTCAGCTCGATGCCGTCGAAGCCCGCCGCTTTCGCAAGCCGGATGCAGTCCGCGATCGGCGTTCCTTCCCGGAACGACCAAATGCTGATCCCTTTCTTCATGCCGATTCCTCCTCCATTTAGCCGATTCCGATATTGTTGGACGCTCGGGGTTATGCCATAATATCTTCATCATAGATGAAGAAATCGGGATTTTCTTTAGCCATAAAAGAGATTGTTTGGACGATTCCGCGATATTGCGAAGAGGGAAAGGCGGGGGGATGCGAATGGAACAGCCGGCCGATTCCGGATATCCGCTACAACGGACGGCCCCTTTCCGGGAGTGGTCGCCCAGCGTCCATTACGCCCGTCATCAACGGCTTCCGGCCGACGTGCTCCCGCCGCGGAGACTGTACGACTTCGAACTGCTGTACGTCAGCCAGGGGGAAGCGGCGACGACGATGCGCGGCCAACGGTACGCGCTGACGGCCGGACAGCTGATCTTCCTGCCTTCCGGCGTCTATCATCAGAACGAAGTCGTCTCGAAGCAAGGGGCCCGGTTTATCGGCATCCACTTCGACTTTTTCGACGAACTGGACATTCAGACCGAATCGGACCTGGTGGTGAACGAGCAATCGCCGCAGCCGGACAAATTCGCCCGCGAGGCGCTTTCGGACGCCTTCCCTCCGTTGTCTTCCGTCGCGGTCTATCATGTTCCGCTCGTCTTCGTTCAGACGATGGAGCAAGTCGTCCAGGAATTCGAGATGCGTCCGGCGGGCTGCGAGCTGGCGTGCAAAGCGCTGATGCTGAGCCTGCTCTCGCAATTGGCGCGGCTCGTGCGGAGCCGGCTCAACGCCGCGGCTTCTTCCCCGCACGACGCCAAGCTGCACTCCCTGATGGAAGCGATCGAAGCCGACCCCGCCCGTCCGTGGACCAACCGCGACATCGCCGACCGGCTTCACCTGAGCTTGGACCATGCGGCCAAGCTGTTCAAGCAGGCATCCGGTCTCTCTCCCGGCGATTTCATCCACGCGATCCGCCACCGCGAGGCCAGGCGGCTGTTGCGGGAGACCGACCTGACCGTCGAGGAAATCGGCGGGATGGTCGGGTATGGCGACATCCATTACTTCAGCCGCGTTTTCCGCCGTCGCGAAGGCATCTCGCCGACCGACTACCGCAAGCTGTCCCGGATTTTATGAAATCGATTCATCCCTTCTAAACCAAACAAAGGGTGTCCCAAAAGCCATCGTAGATGACTAGGGGACACCCTTTTTTGATGTCTGTAAGCACTACATTATAAGACTACTTCGACGGAATCCAACGCTCATCCCCGGCCGACGTGATTTCGAAAGCATGATCGACGGATGCTTCCTGAATATCGTCATAGGCCCAATGCCGTTTCGGCACGTCCGACCACTGCGGCGCGACTTCTTCGGCGGAGGGGTGCCGGTCAAGCAGCCGGTTGAGGATCGTTACCGCCTCGGCACGGGTTAAATTCTGACCGGGACGGAACGTGCCGTCCTTGTAACCGCTGAGAATGCCGACGGCAGCCGCCTGCCGGATGGCGTTCTCCGCCCAATGGCCTTGCGCGTCCGTGAAGCTCGAGGCAGCAGGAGCCTGCGTCTTAGACCCCGGCGCCAATTTCGCGGCGATGCCGGCCATTTCGGCGCGGGTGATCCGCTGTTCCGGCTGGAAGCTGCCATCCGGATAACCGGTCATCCATCCCTTGGAGGTGACCTCGGCGATGGCATCCACGGCCCAATAGGTCGGCGCTACGTCGTTGTAGTCGGCGGCGAAGTCTGCCGGCGCTTCTCCTTCCATTACCCGTGCCAGCAGAGCCGCCATTTCCGCGCGGGTAATCGGTTGATCCGGTCCGAACACGTTGCCCGGATATCCTGAAATATACGCTTTGTGCACCTGATCCGGCGCGTCCATATGGATCACGGTAAACGTACTGAATTTACGGACCGTAAAACGGATTCCCGAATTCCCTTGCTCGTCGTACGGCACGATCTCGCCTTTCACCAGCTCTTTCGTCCCGTCGCTATGTTCGATGAAAATACCCAATTGCTTCAATTGTTTCTCCGTGAGCGATCGATCCCTGAGCGGCAGTACCAGCGTGACCGGCCGGCTCTGCATATTGGTCTCGATCGTCATCGGACGGCCGATGACTACTACACGATTGTCGCCTGCCGCAGCGCGGACCGCCTGTTCGGTTCTCGCCCGCTTTTCCGCTTCCTGCCGTTCGCTCTCCGTCTTCAGCGGCACTACCCGGAAATAGACGTCTTCCTTCAAGTCCTTCAGAGATTCGCTGGGAATGTCGATTCTCACGTTGACGGTATTGATCTCGAGCCCGATATCCCCGTCCGCCAGCTTATCGGCAGAGGCCTTGGAGAGCTTGACGGATAATTCCGCTACCTCGTCCTTCGCGTCCGAAATGACGATTTTCGCCGACTTCGAGCCGGCCGCGGCAAGCCGTTCGACGGTATCGGCCGCTTGTTCCGGCGTAAAGTCGACTTCATCCCGTTTGCGTCCGTTCGCATCGGTTGTCCGTTTGATCGTCGCTTTGGAAACGACCCCTCCGCTGCCGCTGCCGTTATCCTCCACGTCGACCGTGATGATCTCCGTCTGAGGTTGCGGCGAGGAGCTGCCCGACGACGATGACGGCGGCGGAGTTACAACGGCAGCGGGCGTGGCGGAGGCCTCATTCGAATAAGCGCTGCTTTCGCCCACAGTATTGTTGGCTTTGACCGCGAAATAATAGGTCGTCCCGTTCGTGAGCCCGGTGACCCGATACGTCGCTTCCGTTACGGTCGCGATCGGCCTGCTGTCATAAGTGCCGCTGACGTTGCCTTGATAAACCGAATAGTTAGCCGCACCGACTACGGCGATCCAATTCAGGGTGACCTGCGAATCCCCGGCGACCGCCGTCAGATTCGCCGGCGCGGCAGGCGGCGGCACCGCGGAAGGCGTAGCGGCGGCCTCATTCGAATAATCGCTGCTTCCGCCCGCAATGTTGTTGGCTTTGACCGCGAAATAATATTTCGTCCCGTTCGTGAGCCCGGTGACCCGATACGTCGCTTCCGTTACGGTCGCGATCGGCGTGCTGTCATAAGTGCCGCTGACATTGCCTTGATAAACCGAATAGTTAGCCGCACCGACTACGGCGATCCAATTCAGGGTGACCTGCGTATCGCCGGCAATTGCCGTCAAATTCGCCGGCGCGGCAGGCGGAGGCACCGCGAGAGTCGTGAAGGTCTTGACCTCGCCGTAACTCGTTCCGACGATGGTCGTCGCGTAACTTCGCACGTAATAAGTCGTCTCCGGCGCTAATCCCGCGAGCGCAACGGAAAACGTCCCGCTCCCGGGCGTTCCCGCGACCGCTTTGCCGTCAGCCGTGGTCGGCAAGGTTACCGTGTCCGAGTAGACGACCCCCCGCTCGGTTACGTTCGCCCCGCCGTCCGCCAATACGTTCCCGCCGGCGGTTGCCCCGACATCGGTTACGTTCGCGGGAACGGCAGTGGACACGATCGGATTAACCATATGCTTGTACGGGAGTCCGTTGCTTCTTCCCGTTGCATACACGGCGCCGTCAGGACCGACGTCGATTTTGCTCATACCGCCTGAATTCCAGTCAAGATTCTGAAGCGCTAACGGTTCCTTCTGCATGTCTAGTACGTATAAATTATTGACGATCTTTACGTAAGCGAGCCCGCGAAAATCAAAATCAAAGGAAACTTGATCTTCGGAAATGCTGTAGACATAATTGCTGACGACGAGCTGCAGTCCCGAATCCGTATGCTTCATCAAATTGACCTGACTTGAACAGGGACCACCGTAACCCCCGCAGCCGCCCGTAACGATTCCCATCAAGTAAAGAGCGCCGTCCGGGCCGAACCGCATATCAGCCGGACGTCCCGAACCTGACATATCGAGAAACACGGACCATGCGTGATCTCCGGCAGACAGCTTGAACACCTTTTGGTAGTAGTAATCGGCAACGTAGAGATTCCCGGCCGCATCCACGGCAATGCTGGTCAGATTGGTGAAAGGATCGCCAGGATTGCCGGTTTCGCTATAAGTGATATCGGTCCAGTTTTCTTCCCCTGCGTTTAGCTTCTTCACGGTAAATTCAGCGATGGCGTAAACATTGCCTGCGGCATCTACGGCGATACTTTTGATGGGAAAAGTGGAGTTGAAGCCTAAATCATAGGTTAGATCCTTCCACTCGTTGCTCCCGGCCGGGAGCTCCTTGACATGACTCACGCCAGCGCCATAGTAAGAGACATATAAATCGCCTGCTTCAGTGACGATTGTCCGAGTAGCCCAGCCCGTACTCAGAGGGAAAGCTGGAGGGATGCTTGATTCGGCAGCGGACCAGAACGGAATCGAATCCGCCGCCGCGGCCCGAGGGAAGGGTAGAAACGGAAGTGCGATCACGAATGCCAAAATGATGGCTAACCCGCGATTGGATGCTTTTCTGCCAAGATGAAACACATTCACTGCGCAATCTCTCCTTTTGTCTCCGCTTACTCTCCTCCCATTGTAAAATGAAGGACATTAACAAAACCTTAACAAGGGGCTGTCCCAAAAGTAAGTTTTGCTCACTAGGCAGACAGCTCGCACAACTGCCTTCTTAAGCAAATTATGGGCAAGCGAGAGCCATCCGACCTCCAAGCTTACCTTTGGCAGGCCGCGAAGCAGAAACCTCCGGAACCCCCGGTCGTTCTTCATTTGACCAAACACGCTTTCTGGTTCGATCATCCTCCGGACCGATAATGCATAGCCTTCCTCGCTCCGAAGCTTCTCTCTTTGCAAAAAGCAAAAACAGGGCCGTCCCTCAGGTCACTTCGTGACCTTTTGGGACAGCCCCGACCGCAATGGTATATGAACCTTAATTCCGTTCGGCGGGCTTTGGCTCCGCCGCGTGATCGACAGAGGCCTCTTGGATTTGTTCATAGGCCCAATGCTTAGGCGGGACATCCGCCCATCTTGGCTCCGTACCGGACAGAGGGCCTCGGCCAAGCAGTCTGTTAATGATCGTCACGGCTTCAGCGCGGGTCAGCGCTTGGTCCGGGCGGAACGTTCCGTCGGGAAAGCCGCTCATCACCCGGGCCGCCTCCGCTTGAGCGATGAACGATTTCGCCCAATGCCCCTTGGCGTCCGGGAAAATTCCGCCGCCGGACGCGTGGCCGCTTAGCAGCTTGGCTGCAATGCTCGCCATTTCCCCGCGGCTGATCGGTTGATCCGGCTTGAAGCTGCCGTCGGGGTATCCCTGCATGAGGCCGGACTGCGCCGCCTGAACGATCGCTTCATCCGCCCAGTGGGCCTCGGTTACATCTTGATAAGCGGGCGTACTCCGGTGATTTTCGGTATGGAACATGCTTGCCAATATCGCTGCCATTTCCGCCCGGGTAATGGACTTGTCCGGACCAAAAGTGCCGTCGGGGTACCCGGCGATATAGGCTTTGTGCATGTCATTCATCCCCACGACCGTAAAGGTGCTGAACTTCGTGACCGTGAAGCGGATGCCGGGCTTGCCGGTATCGTCGTAAGCGACGATTTGCCCCCTGACCAACTCTTTGGTTCCATCGCTATGCTCGATGAATACGCCCAAGCTTTTCGTTCGTTGCTCACTCGTCGTCCAGTCTCCCAAAGGCAGCACGAGCGAAACCGGGCGGCTCGACAGGTTCGTTTCGATCGTCATCGGACGGCCAACGACGTCGATGCCGTCGTTCCCCGCCGCTTCACGCACTAGCCGTTCCGTCCGCACCCTCTCTTCGATGGTTTTGCGCTCGTTTTCCGCTTTGATCGGCACGACGCGGAAGTAAATGTCATCCTTGAGCTCGGCGAGCGATTCTTTCGGAATGTCGATTCGCCCGTTGACCGTGTGGATTTCCAGCCCGATTCCCGCGCCCGCCAATTGCTCCGTTGCCGATTTGGGAAGCGTTACGACCAGTTCCGCCACTTCATCCTTCGGATCGGGTATGACCAGGCGTGCCAAGTCGGAACCCGTTGCCGCAAGCTGCACGACCGTGATTGCCGCCTGTTCGGGCGTAAAACTCACTTCATCCTTCTTTCTGCCGTTGGCGTCCGTCGTCCGACTAATCAGCGCGTTCGATACAACCGCCCCTTTACCGCCTTTTCCATCCTCTACATTAATCTTGATCGTCTCTTTTTGCGGGTCGGATGCTGCGCTGCTGTCGGTTGTCGAAGACGACGACGACGACGATGACGTCCGTAGCCTGATCGTAGCCGTGATCGCCGGGGCGGTAATATTACCTGCTGCATCCCGCAGCTGCATATACACGGTCTTACTGCCGTCGCCGGGGGAGAGCATCCAACTCTTTGCCGAAGCAAACGGCTCCCACGGGTTCCACGTAAGGTTGTCGCCGGAGAAACGCATCTGTACGTCTCCCGATCCCATGCCGTCATTGCTTGCTGCTGTCAAGGTGACGGAGGCGGAGCCGGTTTCCGCCGCTCCGCCGTTAATGCTAAGCGTTCCCGTCGGAGCGGTTTTATCGAACATGACGCTGCTGCCATCCGTTGTCGCGGCGACCTGAGCGCCGGCATTCCCTTGCGCATCCTCAAAGTCGATCGTAAACGGGATATTCCCTTCGGCTTCCGTCCCGGCGAACGTATACAACACTTGATATACGTTCGCGCTCACCGTCGCCACATCCGCGGACCGGCCTGCTATCGTGACGACCGGAGTGCCGCCCAGCGCTTTGTTGGCTGCAAACGTCAATGTAACGGTATCGCCGGTTTTCGCGAATCGGGGAGCCGGGTTGCTGCTCGATAAGCTTACCGGCGTCAGTACGAGGGGCGCTTCCGCCATCGGCATTGCGCTCGCTTCGTTGGAATAAGCGTCGCTGGCGCCCCCGTCGTTGCCTGCCTTAACCGCGAAGTAATACACGGTTCCGTTCGCCAAGCCGGTTACGGTGTAAGTCGTTCCGGTAACGGTCTTGATCGGACTCGCTCCATAGCTGCCGGTCGCCGATCCTTGATAAATGTCGTAATAAGCAGCTCCCGTCACGCTGCTCCAGCTTAACGCGACTTGCCCGTCTCCGGCCACCGCCGTCAGATCGACCGGCGCCGCAGGCGGAGTCGGAACCAGCGTCCAGCGAAGCTGCGGGTAGCTGCCTTCGGAGAACGCCCATACCGACGTATCCCAACCGCTCAAAACCGTACCCGATTGCAAAAACGCGGTCGTTTGCCCAGTGCCGCCCGAGCTTGCCGTTTGTCGGCTCGCAAGTTTATCCCAGTAAGACCCGAGGAACGGATCGCCCATGTTGTTGTTTTGCCCGATCAACCCGCCAACCGAACTGCTTCCCGTAACTTTGCCCGCCGCAAACGAGTTCGTCAACGTACCCCGGTTTTCGCCGATCAGACCGCCGGTCTGAAGTCCGCCCTGCACTTCGGCTAAGGAGTAACTGTCAATTACGGTTCCCCGGCCATCGTTCATGCCGACCAGCCCGCCGATGTCAATCGTGCCGGTGCCGATCACCTTTCCGGTCGAGAAGCTTGCCCGCACGGTCGCCAGCGGAGCGCCCGACCCGCCGGGACCGACATGGCCGACCAGTCCGCCGACATGAAACGAGCTCGTACCGGCGCCGGTGACCGTACCGTCCACCCGGCAGTACTCCACCGTACCTTCCTTCAAATATCCGACCAGTCCGCCCACGTATTCCTCGCCCGTCATGCCGGGGGCGGCCAATTCGACCGTTAGGCGGGTAATTTTCGCCCCTTTGTCCGCATAGCCGAACAGCCCGACATAATCTTCGCCGCTGCGGCTTGACCATAAGCCGGTAATCTTTTTCCCGTTGCCGTCGAACGTGCCGGTGAACGCGAGGCCGGCCGTATTCGCTCCAATCGGCTGCCAGCCCTTCCCCCCGTTGTAGCCGGGACCTCCGCTTGCCAAATAATCCGTCAAATCGATGTCGTTCATCAGCTTGTACGCTTTATCCAGAGGGTAACTGTCGCGGATCGCAGCCAGCTGCTCCGCCGACGTCACCAGATACGGGTCTTCGGCGGTGCCGCTGCCGCTGATGGAGGGTACCGACGGATCAGCCGTCCACTTCGCATACAGCGTCACATTGTCCGTTTCTATACTGATCGTGTCGCCTGCAGAGTAACTCAGGCCGCCGCCGTCCGGCTGCGTGCTCCAGCCTGCGAAAATATAGCCTCTGCGGGCCATGCTTCCCGCTCCTGCCACCGTCGCCGTATCTGCCTGTTCATACAGGATGCCGTCGATCGGCGGGCTTCCGACGTTGCTGCCGTTGCCGTCATACGTCACCATATAAAACGGGTCGGACTGCACGATAGCTCCGGTCGCGCCGGTCGCGACGAAGTCGAACCGCCGTAGCCCACCGCATCAAGGTCGTAGGACGTACCCGAGCTGCGGCTTGTCCACGTGATCCCATTCGCGGAGGTGAGAATCGTCCCGGAAGAACCCACGGCCACATACGTGCCATTCTTATAATAAAGTCCTTTGAGCGCAGCGGTGCTGCCGGAAAACCCGCTCATCCAGAACGTCCCGTCGCTTGACGTCAGAATCTTACCGTTGGAGCCGGCCGCTACAAATTGGTTATTCCCATATACCACGTCATATAGCTGGCCTGACGCAAAGGGAGAACGATTCATCCAATTGGAACCATCTTCAGAGGTGAGTATAGCTGCGGTTGCGCTCGGCCCAATGCCGCTTGCCCCTACGATTGCAAAAGTTCCATTGCCATAAGCGGCGCCGTACGGCACGAACCCGGGATCCAGCGTCTTCACGGTCCACCCGGTACCATTTGAGGAGGTCAAGACGACCGGCGTGATCACGAGTTCGAAATCATCTGTATAATCCGTTGCAAATCCGACTGCCACAAACATCCCCTTGCCGTAGACCACATGTTGCAGGGCGGCATCGGTTCCCGAATTTTGCGGGAACCAGGTCAATCCGTCAGCGGAGGTGAGAATCGTGCCGCCGGCGCCCACCGCCACAAATTGGCTGCCGGCGAAGACGACGCCGTTAAGCTCATTCGCGGTACCCGAATTTTGACTCGTCCAGTTGACACCGTCCGGCGAAGTGGCCATTTTTCCGTTGTTGCCTACCGCCACAAACAGCTGGTCTCCGTCTTCGCCTCCATAAACGACCGAAGTAAGCGGCACCGGCGTTGGCAGCGGACTGCGCACATGCCACTGACTCAAAGGCTGAGCCGAGACGCTTGCAGGAATAACGGGCGCCAACAACAGAAGGATAATCATGCAAACGTAAAAACGATGCTTCTTCATTCAAAGATCCTCCAAGAGCAAAGTTTTGCCCCATTTTGTCTCCGCTTACTCTCCTCCCATTGTAAAATGAAGGACCTTAACAAAACCTTAACAAAACCTTAACAACCCCATCTACGGTCAGGTAGATGAGGTTGAACGGTAGAATGGCTAACGTTGCTTTTCAAGTGATGCCCCTGGTCCGGTCACCGGAAGAAACCAACTGACGGTACACTTCGACGGTCTCGTCCTCCAGTTCCGCGTCGAGACGCTCCCTGACGGCATGTTTCAATTGACGGTACACCTTGATTCCCTCGTTGCGGTTCCCGTTCTCCAAGTGAAACCGGATCAGCTCGCGCCCGTCTTTCTCGCAGTCCGGCGAAACGGCAAGCAGGAGCTGCAAACCCTCCATGACGAACGAATGCCGGCCGGTTATCCTGAAATGGCGGATGAGTTCCCGCAGCGCTTGCACGTACTGGGCCGCCAGCTTTTCCCTTCGCTCGGCAGCCCAGCGGTAATCGCAGTCCCCCAAGTAATCTCCTTTATATAGAGCGGCGAGTTGCTTCAATCGCCGCTCGCCGAGTCCCTCTCCCCCGATCGTCTCGTCCAGCAGCTCCTGCAGCTCATCGGCATCGCATGCCGCATTCTCAAGTTCGAGCGCGTATCCGCTGTTGGTTTTTTGCAGCTTGATCCGCGACTCTAAACCGGTTTGCCGCAGATTTTTTCTCAGCATGGAAACGCAGGCGTACAGGTAGCCGCTTGCCTTCTTGACGTCGGCGTCCGGCCACAGCGCTTCCAGAATGACGGAGTGCTCGACGGCCTGACCGCGGCAATGCACCAGAAAGGCGCATAGCTCCTTGACTTTGTTCGTCCGCCACGAAAGCCGGCCGCCGTGCGGGTAACCCGGATGAACGGAGAAGCCGCCCAAACAGGAAATTTTCGTTCCGGCTCCGGGGTCGGTGTTTACCGAATGTTGGGTCACGGCCGCTTGGAGCCAATTCACCGTGTTGCGCACTCTATCGATTTTGAACGGTTTCAAAATATAGTCCAGCGCCCGGATTTCAAAAGCTTCGATGGCGAAATCCGCATAGGCGGTCGAGAAAACGATTTGCAGCTCCGGGCGGACGAGCTTCAGCGCTTTGGCGACTTCCACCCCGCTCATGACCGGCATATCGACATCCAGGAAAACGGCGTCTACCCGCTCCGCGCGAATTTGCTCGACGGCGGCAACGGGATTTTGCGACTTCCCGGCCACCTCGATATTCCCGATTTCCAGCAGCAAGATTTCCAAGAGGTTCAAAGCATGGACCTCATCATCCACGAGCCAAACTCGAAGCATCGTACTCCTCCATAGATTGTCAATCTTTGTCGATTGGCCTCTACTTCTGATAGTAAATGTTTATGGAGGAGCGTCAAGCCATTCTTTAATAGAACGTCATGGAATTTCTGCGATCCCGATCCCGTTGCCATCCATCGCCTTACCGCCTGTCCGCGACTGCATCCACCGCCTGCTGAATTTCCCGCAGCGCCGATTCCAAGCTTTGCCCGGACAAGTACCGGTTCACGCCTTCCTGGATCTTCACCTGCAGCGACTCCGTGGACACCGTATGCGGCCAATACAAGGTGGCGTCCGGACGGGTGACCACCGCCGCGATTTTCGCCACGACCGGATTGTCGATCCGGGCGGAAACGACGGACGGCACGGCCAACGCGCCCGCGGCCAGCTTCTCCTGGTTGGCCCTGCTGCTCATGAATGCCACGAACCTCTTGGCTTCCTCCGGATGCTCCGTTTTGGCGTTGATGACGCGGTACGTGCCGACGTTAATGTTGGGCACCGTCTTGTCGCTGCCGGGAACGAGCATGAAGTCGATATCGTAATGGGGATTGCGCGCCGTGATGCTCGGGATGTCCCAGGTGCCGGTAATGATCATCGCCGCTTTGCCCTGGCCGACCAAGTCTTTGGACTGCTCGTGTTTCATGCCGGACCAATCGGGCGGAACGTAGCCCCGGACGATGATCTCCTTCTGCTTCTTGACCGCGTCTACGAACGCGTCGTCCGAAATGAGGATTTGACCGCTCTCGAGCTTCCTCGTCCAGCCTTCGTCCGCGCCGTTGTTGGACATCATGGAACCCCAGAAAAATTGCGCGGTAGACCATTCGGAATCCATCGCGATCGGGATGTAGCCCGCCTGCTTCAAGGCTTCGCATACCTGGATGAACTCGTCCCACGTCTGGGGAACGCGCAGGCCGAGCTGCCCGAACAACGTCTTGTTGTATAACAAGCCGTCGCTGTGCATCACTTCGGGAGCGCCGTATACTTTGCCGCCGATCGTGACCGGTTGGAGCGAGCTGGGGAAAAACTCGTTCAGGAAGCCCGAACCCGTCAGGTCGAGATACAAATCCTTGCGCAGGGCGCGGAATTCCTCGAACAGGCTCGGAGACCAGGTGTCGAAGACGTCCAGCTTTTCGCCGCCCAGCAGGCGGATTTTGATGCCGGCCATATAATTGTTGTTCTGGATGAAATCCGGTTCGATCTTGATGTCCGGATTTTGCGCTTCGAACTCCTTAATCGCCTCGTAGTACACTTTGCCGGCCTGGGCCGTATCCAGCAAATAGCTGGAATAACGGAGGGTAACCGGTTCCTTCGAGCCGTCGTCCCGATCGCCTCCGTTCAGCATGGACACGTCAAGACGGCTGCCCGGACCGCCGCAAGCCCCCAACAAAAGCGCGATCGCCAAGATCGTCAGCCCAACTCCCCGCCCCCGTCTTCCTGCCACCCGGCTCTCCCCCTCGCCGCCATTCAACCTCTCGCCGCTTCATCATAGCATTCGGTGAATCCGCGGGACAATGCCGCCGCCAATCGATAGTCTGCCGATAGGCGGGTTACAGTTTGCCGCCGGACGTCGCGATGCCTTCGATGAATTGCTTCTGGAAAATGACGTACACGAGCAGCATCGGCCAGATGGCCAGCACGGCGGCCGCCATGAGCTGCGGGTAATGGACGGAATAGGCGCTTTGGATTTTGGCCAGCGCGGACGACAGCGTGGCGGCGTCCGCGCTCGTGTTGACGATCATCGGCCACATCAAATCCTTGAAGGCGAACAGCGCGGTGAAAATGCCCAAGGCGACGAGGCCGGAACGGACCAGCGGGAGCATGACCCGGACGAACGTCTGCCCGATGCTGCAGCCGTCCAGCTTGGCCGCCTCTTCCAGCTCCTTGGGCAAGCCCATGAAAAATTGCCGGAGCAGGAACGTGCCGAAGGCGCTGACGAGGCCCGGAAACACGAGCGCGAAAATCGTGTTCCGCATGCCGAGGGCATCGACCATCAAATATTGCGGGATGATGAAGATTTGCGTGGGCACCATCATTTGGAACAGGACGAGCCCGAAAAAAAGGCTCCTTCCCGGAAACTTCAGCCTGGCGAAGGCGTAAGCGGCCATCGCGCTGAACAGAAGAGAGCAGACGATCCGCAGCGCCATCATGGCGAAGGTATTCCAGTAGAGACGGACGAAATCGTACTGCCGCAGCACTTCCGTATAGTTCTCCCATTTCCAGTCGGAAGGGAAAATGACGAACGGGTTCATAGAGGTCGATTCCGTCGCGGTTTTGAACGAAGTCAGCGCCATCCAGAGAAAAGGCAGAACCATCGCGAAACCGCCCGCCAGCAAGATCGCTTGGACAAGGATTCGGGAAAATCGGTGAGACGCCGTCATCGGATCGTGCCTCCTACAAGTATTGGACCCATTTTTTCTGCACCTTCATTTGAATGGCCGTCACGATCAGGATGAGGACGAGAAGAAGCATGACGATCGCCGAGCCGTAGCCTTTGTTGAAGTATTTGAAAGCGTTGTTGTAGAACAGGTACACCAGGGATACCGTATGGTCATAGGCCGGATTCGTCACTTCGATCATCATGTAGATGACGTCGAATACTTGCATGGCCTGAATCATCGAGGTCACGACGACGAAGAACAGCGTCGGCGACACGAGCGGCAGCGTGATGACGAAGAACCGCTGGAGCTTGCCGGCTCCGTCGATGTCGGAAGCTTCATAGAAATCCCTTGGGATTTCCTGCAGTCCCGCCAGCAGGAGCACCATATTGTAGCCGACGACGCTCCAGATGCCGATGACCGCGATCGAGAACATCGCGACGTTCGGATCGGTCGTCCAGTCGACCGCGGACATCCCGAGCCGGGACAGCCCGTAATTCAACAAGCCGAAATGTTCGTTGTACAGCCATTTCCACACCATGGTGACCGCCGCCGGCGCCGCGACCATGGGAATGAAATAGACCGTGCGGTAAAGCGACTTCCCTCTCGTCTTGCCGTTCAGCAGGACGGCGACGAGCATCGCGAACGCGATGCTGAGCGGAACGACCAGCAGGGCGTACAACAGCGTGTTTCCAAGCGCGTGCCAAACCTGCGGGTCGTGCGCCATTTTCCGGTAGTTGTCGAATCCGACGTATACGTTGCCTTTGCCGAAATCCCCGCTTTTGAACAGGCTCAAATACGCGGTTTGGCCGATCGGTACGATGTTCAGCACGATCAGGCCGACGATCGTAGGCGCGATCAGGAACCAGCCCCACAACCATTCGCTAAGCGTCTGGCTGCGAAATGCTCTTCCGTGCTCCTTGCTCATCTTCTTCCTCTCCTATCAAATTGCGGCAACCGGGTGAAGGTTGCCGCAATCGACGATTCGCGAAGTTTATTTCTCTTCCGCAAGGCTCTCGTTCATGATTTTCGCGGCGTTCTTGGCCGCGTCTTCGACGGAGGATTGTCCCGAGAACGCCGGTTTCAACGCCTCGTAAGCTTTGTCTTCCCAGACGGCGGTCGTGTTGGAGTACGGGCGGATTACGCCGTAGCCCACCATGTCGACGAACGCCTTGACGTGGAACGTCTGGTTGGAGCTGACCCACAGGTCGGCCGCGCCTTTGTACGCCGAGATCGCGACGCCGAGCTGCGCCTGCCTTTCCTGGCCTTCCTTGGAGCTGAGGTATTCGACGAATTTCCAAGCTTCTTCCGGGTGTTTCGTGTTGTGGGCGATGGCGTTTCCGAGTCCGTTATAGATGGAAGCTTGCTTTTCTTTTTTCGGAAGCACGGCGACATCGAAGTTTTGGGCCATGTATTCGTTCTCGGTAAAGCCGGACAGGTTCCAGGAGCCGAACAGTCCCATGGCGACCTTGCCGTTCTTGATCAGGTCGGCGCGTTCGGCGTCGCCGTACACTTCCGGGGACAAGCCTTCGCGCACGAAACCGACGTAATATTTCAACGCTTCGACCGTTTTCGGATCGTCGTACCCCGATTTCTTGTCGGGGGTGATGATCGTGCCGCCGTTTTGGTAAACGAAGTTGTAGTAGCCTTCCTGGTTGTGCAGCGGGGCGAGGAAGCCGTACACGCCGTCTTTCGTCAGCGTTTTCGCCGCGTTGTGCAGGTCGTCCCAGGTCCACGTTTCGTCCGGATATTTCAGTCCCGCTTTGTCGAACAGCGTCTTGTTATACCACAAGCCGATCGTATCGAAGTCTTTCGGAATCGCGAACTGCTTGCCTTGGAAGTTGTAAATTTGGTTGAGTCCTTCCGGGAAGTTGTCCAGGCTCGCCTTCTGGCTGGCCTTGATTCTGTCCGTCAAATCCAGCAGCATGCCGTTGGAGGCGTAGCGGTAAATTTCGTTCGAATGCATCCAGAACACGTCCGGCAGCGATCCGCCGGTCGCGCCGGCTTCGAGCATCGTCCAGTAATCGGACCAGCCCGTCACTTCGATGTTGATCTTGATGTTCGGGTTGGCCGCTTCGAACTCGTCGGCCATCTTGCGCAAGCCTTTCTCCTGGTTCGAGTCCCAAATCGCGAACCGGAGCGCGACTTGTTCGCCGCCCGCCGCGGGCGAGCTTGCCGGCGCTGCCGCCGACGCCGTCGGAGACGTCTTCCCGTCGGCCGGCGGCGTCGATACCGCGCCTTTGCTGCCGCCGCAGGCCGTCAATGCCGCCATGGCCAGGCCTAGCGTTAAAATCAGGGACAAGCTTTTTTTCCTCACCGAAATTCCCCCTGGTTCGAATTGAGGCGGAATCACCTCTTGCCCGTTATGTTAACGAATCCCTATCCCAGGCGAAATCAACGTTCTTTACGAGAACCGTTCCTTTCTTTACGGTTTTCGTTTTCCGCAAGAAAAAAAGCGCATCGCGGACGATGCACTTCCTTTACCTTCCTTTTTCTTTTTTTACCCCGGCCGGCGAACCCCGTCAGCCCCGGTATTCTTCGGGCGTCACCCCGGTCGTCTTTTTGAAGATTTTCGTGAAATAAGCCGTATTCGGATATCCCACTCGGCTCGCGACCTCGTACACTTTGACGTTTCGGTTCCTCAGCATTTGACGCGCCTTTTCGATCCGAATGCGGGTCAGGTAGCTGACGAAATTTTCCCCGGTCTCCTGCTTGAACACCCGGCTGAGGTAAGACGGATTGACATTGATCCGGTCGGCCACCGACTGCAGGGAAACGTCCTCCGCGTATAACGCTTCGAGGATGGCGCTCGCTTGCTCGGCGTAGCTTTTCGGCAGGTCTTCGATCGAACGGCTGTGCCGCCGGCACTCGTCGAGAAACAGCAGCGCGAGCCGATGCAGTCCTTCCAGGTTTTCTTCTTTCAACAACTGTTCGTAGGGCGTCCGGCCGTCGGCTCCGAATTCCGGAATGCTCGGGAAACAAGAAGCGGCGAGCGACAGGACGCGGAAATAAGCTTTGCGGGCGGCTTGTTCGGTATAGCCTTCATGGCGAAGCCGGTGCTTCAAACGTTCCAGCAACGCAACCGCCTCGTCTCCGCCGTACTCCGCGGCGTGCCGGAACTCCCTCTCCTCCTCCCGGGTCCACGGGTACCGGTCCAGCGCGCGTTCGATCCTCCCCGCCTCCTCCTCGTAATGGAAAATTCGGGTTTCGGCTTCGAAAAACAAGTTCCGGAGGGCCGCGTCGGCTTCCCGGCAAGCCGCCTTCAGCCCGGCGAATCCGGGCACCGTACGGCTGACGCCGATCGAGAAAGTGATATTGAGAAAATCCTTCATCGCCGCCGCGATCTTCCCGAACAGCCGGTCCAACGTTTCCCGGAACGGTTCTCCATCCGGTTCCGGCAGGTTCGCGATGAGCAAATATTCCGCCGAGTTCAGGGTTACGATTTCCTTGCGCCATTTGCGCGGGATAACCTCTTCCATGATGTTCACGACCGCATACCGGAGCAGCTTCTCGTCCGGTTCGACGTATTTCCGCCTGATGTCGTCGAACCGGTCGACCTTCAGCTTCGCCAGCGCCATCGGCCCCTGCGCCAGGCCGATCCCGAGCGTTTCGCCCCGGCGGACGATTTCCTCTTCGTCGAGAAATCCGCTCAGCAGTTCCTTGAACAACGATTCCTTCAAGTAGCCGATGCTCTCTTTCATTCGCTCCCGGAAAACGGAGCCGTCCTCCCGCCGGGAAGCCTGTTCGATTTTCGCCCGGACGGCTTCCAGCACGTTCAGCAGGTCTTGCTGCTTGATATCGCTTTTGATCAAGTAATCCACGGCTCCAAGCCGCAGCGCTTCCTGCGCGAATTGGAACTCGTCCAGGCAGCTGAGAATGACGAATTGGCAGGCGCGATGCGATTTCGACAACTGCCGGATCAATTCCAGCCCGTCCATGACGGGCATCTTGATATCGGCAATGACCAAATCCGGCGGCTGGCCGGCGGCCAGCTCCAGCGCCTCCTTGCCGTTCGCGGCTTCGCCGGCGATTTGGAAGCCGTGGGCTTCCCAATCGATCATCGACTTCAAGCCGATGCGCATGAGTAGTTCGTCGTCCACGATCATGACGCGGATCAAGCCGCATCGCCTCCTTGCCGTCTTCTCGGAATCGTAATCGTAAACGTCGTCCCCAACCCCGGTTCGCTGGCGAACGAAACGCCGTACCCTTCTCCGAACACCCGCCGGATGCGGTCATGCACGTTGCGGACGCCGATCCCGCCTTCCCCGCGAACCGCCCCGTACAGCTGGGCACGCAGCCTCTCGGCCGTCTCCGCGTCCATTCCTTTGCCGTTGTCCCGCACCGTGATCTCGATGTCCTTGCCGCCTAACGCAGAGACGCCGATCTCGATGTTTCCTTCCTCTTCCAGGTCGGCAATGCCATGGAAAATCGCGTTTTCCACGATCGGCTGCACGCTCAGCTTAAGGATCGAATCGTCCAGGAGCGCCTCGTCGACCGAGTAACGGACCGAAATCCGGTTAAAATACCGGACTTTCTGGATCGTTACGTAATGGCGGATGTTTTCCAACTCCTCGCGGATCGGGACGATGCCGTTTTCGGTCTTCGATGCGTATCTCAAAATCGAAATCAGCGCCTCCGTCATTTCGACGATTTTGTCGGAACGCTGCATGGAAGCGATCCACTTGAGAGAATGGAGCGTATTGTACAGAAAATGGGGATTGATCTGCGCCTGAAGCGCCCGGATTTCCGCTTCCGCCTTCTCTTCCTGCTCCTGGTAGATGCGCTCGACGAGCTGCTTGAGCTCGCCGGACATCTGCTCGAAACGGGCCGCGAGCAGGCCGATTTCGTCGTTCGACCGCACGGCGGGCAAGTTGTCGAATTTCCCCTGTTCCACGAGCGTCATGTTTTTCATCAGCCGCTTGATCGGACGCGTGATGAGATTCGAAAGATAAAGCGAGCTGATCATCGCGAAAAAAACCAAGACGATCACGAGCGTCCACAGATTGCGCTTGAGAATGTTCTCCTCCACGGCCAGCTCGTCGATCGGCATATACATATAAGCCGTCCACGGATGCGCCGCGAACGGCGACCGGATCAAGATGTAATCCTCGTCTCCGGCGGTAACCACCTGCCGGTCTTTGACCGTCTGGCCGACCGCCGAATTCAACGGAAACCCCTCGCGGAACGGAGCGCCGATGCGTCCGTAATCGCTGTTGAAAATGACGTTCTCCCCGGAGTCCACGATGGTGTACGCGGAACGGCTGCTGGCCTGAAGGCTTTTGTTGAGGTTATTGACGAATTCGATGTCGATGCTGATCACCATGATTCCGATCAGCTTGCCGTTCTCCATGTCGAAAATTTTGCGAAGGTGGTGAATCGTCCAGTTATCGTCCTTTTTCGTCTGTTGATCTAACCGGGTCGGCTCGTCCCTCGTGATCTCTTCCGATATCAAAAAATCCCGGAACCATTTCTCTTCGCGGGGACTATAGGTATAGTCGACCGGTTTGTTCGGGCTGACGAACAGGTCTTTGCCGCCGTTCAGGTTGTAGACGTAAATCGAGAACGCCCGGTCTTTCATCGTGATATAGTTCATCAGCAGCTGAGCCGCCTGGTCTTCGTTGCTTTTCGAGCTTTCGCGCAAGTAGTTTTGCACGGGGTAATTTTCCTGCGAAATCGCGGAGGAATAGCTGTTGATGCCATAGCTGGAAATCAGCGAGATTCTCCGCGTATCGTCCAGAAATTCCTCGATGCGGATGTTGGACTGCCGGGTAATGTCGAACAGCAAATCGGTATATTTCCGCTCGATCATTAATTGAGACGAAAAATACGAATTCACGAACATCGCCGAAATCGGCACCAGAATGACCAGCAGATAGAAGAGCATCATCTTCGTTTTAATGCTGATAAACCGGAAAAATCGGAACACCGGATTCCCTCCGCATTCGGCTGCCGTGCTGTTTCTATCATAGCATAACGATCGAACCGGGCATCCGGCGGGCACGGGAAGGAGAAAACCAAATAACCCTGGACATCCAGGGTTATCGGTCGGGCGGTTGCCGGATCAGCCTCTCGTTTCGCGTCTGCCTATCCCTGATTATATAGATTGACGGCGGATCGCAAAATGAACGTTCTTTACCGGTTCCATGATTTTTTTGCCCGAAGGTTCGGCGATACGCTCGACCGAAGCTTCGGCTTGCACTTTCTTTACTCGATACGTTCTTTTTTTGACTTCACACCTTGTACGCCTTCATCGCCTTCACGAGCTCTTTCACGGAAGGACGCTTGCCGTACATCAGCACGCCCGTGCGGTAGATTTTGGCGGAGAGCCAGCCCAGCAGCAGGGTAGAGGCGAGCAGGATTCCGATCGAAAGCGCGATCTCCCACCAAGCGGGATCGGAAAGTCCGACCCGCAGCACCATGAGGAACGGCGAGAAGAACGGGATGTACGAGCAGACGACGATCAGCGGGCTGTCCGGATGCGTAAGGCCGAACATCGCCACGTAAAAACCGACCAAGGTCAGCATCGTGATCGGCATGACCGCCTGGCCCAGGTCCTCGGTCCGGCTCACGATGGAGCCGACGGCGGCGAACAGCATCGCATAGAGGAAGAAACCGGTCAGGAAGA
This sequence comes from Cohnella caldifontis, assembly GCF_029360585.1. Lineage (GTDB taxonomy): Bacteria > Bacillota > Bacilli > Paenibacillales > Paenibacillaceae > Cohnella > Cohnella caldifontis. The sequence continues at coordinate 92,749 of NZ_JAQZSJ010000012.1, forward strand.
AAACGACGGCGATCACGATCATGGCCGGGTCGATCGAATCCAGTCGGATCCCGAAGCCTTGGAGCGCTTCGGCGTTATGCGGCAGGTTCAGGTTGGCGACGAGCGCCCCGACGATCACCGCGATTTGCAGGATCGCGATGACGAAAGTGCCGATGACCTTGCCGAACATTTGGGCAAGCGGCGAGACGCTCGTGACGATGATCTCCATGACGCGGGAGCTCTTCTCCGCCGTAATCTCCGTCGCGATCAACTGGCCGGAGATCATGACGCCCATGAACAGCAGGATCACGACGACGTAGGTCAAGCCGATGGCCGTTCCTTGCTCCTCCGCGGTTTTGCCGGAGCCGTCGCCCAGCGTGACTTGTTCGTTTTTCAGCTCGACCGGCGTCAGCAGGCTGCGGATTTGCTCTTCCGACAATCCGGCGTCCTTGACCAGCAGGTTCGTCTTCACCTGCTGCAGCATGGTTTGAAGCGACGAGGAGGTGCCGGAGCCGAGCGCGTTTTTCGAATGGTAGGTCACGTCGGGAAATCCGGTTGCCGGATTGTCCTGGAGCGTGATATAGCCGTCCAGCGTCTTGTCCTCGACCATTTGCTTGAGCTGCCCTTCGTCCGCGGATACTTGCAGGTTGACGTCCGGATGGCCTTGCTGCTTCTCCTGCTGGGCGTACAGCGCCTGGAGCTGCTGCACGATTTCCGGGTTCGAGCCGGAGACGTACCCGACGTCGCTCGCCTTGTCCCCGCCGCCCAGTTTATTGATCAAATAAGGCACGTTGCCGCCGACGACGACCAGAAGGACCAGCACGAGCGTCGTGATCAGAAACGACTTGCTGCGCACTTTGTTGCGCATCGTGAATGCGATGACGGTCCCCACTTTATTCATGGCGCTCACCTACCGTTTTAATGAAGATTTCGTTCAGCGTCGGCTCCATCAGTTCGAAGCGGCGGACGGGGCCTTGCGCGAGGGCGTGGCGCAGCACCGCTTGGGCCGCCTCCGGCTCCCGGACTTTCAGCTCCCAGCCGTGTTCGTGCCGGACGACCGACGTCACGCCGGGAACGGACTCGAGGCCCTGGATCGGCTCGTCGGCCGACAGCAGGACCCGCTCCTGCGGAAACTTCTTCTTGATGTCCCGGATCGCTCCCTGCAGCACGGGATTGGACTTGTGCATGATCGTGATGTTGCGGCACAGCTCCTCCACGTGCTCCATGCGGTGGGTCGAGAACACGAAACTCGTGCCGCCGTCGCGCAGCTCCTTGACCGTTTTCTTCAGCATCTCCACGTTGACCGGATCGAGTCCGCTGAACGCCTCGTCCATGATGACGATCTTCGGCTCGTGGATGACGGCCGCGATGAACTGGATTTTCTGCTGGTTGCCCTTGGACAGCTCCTCGACTTTCTTGTCGTAGTACTCGGGCACCTCGAATTTGTCCAGCCACCTGCGCAGATTCGCTTCCGCGTTCTTGCGCGGCATGCCCCGAAGCTGGGCCAGGTAGAGAATCTGGTCGCTCACCTTGATTTTCGGGTACATGCCTCTCTCCTCCGGCAAATACCCCAGCATGCTGAGCTGCTCTTTGCTATAGGGGTTGCCGAAATACCGGATGTCCCCTTCGTCCGGGAGAATAAGGCCGAGCACCATGCGCATGGTGGTCGTTTTGCCGGCTCCGTTGGCGCCGAGCAAGCCGTAGATTTCCCCTTCGGCCACCTCGAAGCTGAGCCGGTTCACGGCCGTCTTCTCCCCGTATTGCTTGACCACGCTCTCGACTTTAAGCGGATTCAACGCGACCTTCCTCCTCTATCTGACGAATTCAAACCTTCTCCTCTTGTATGAAACGGCTTAAGATTTCTTCCAGTTCCAGGCGCCGGCTGTCCAGCGGCCGCAAGCCGCAGGCGCGCATGGCCGCTTCTTGCTCCGCCGCCCCGGATCCGCTCCAATCGATCCGATAGAGGCCGTTCTCCAGCTCCTCGATCCGGCTGCAGCCGTCCGCGCGCCTCAGCGTGCCGGTGTCCGGCCGCCCGTCCACGGGTTCGGCCAGCACCGTGCGCCATTCCTCGAACAGCCGGTCTTTCTCGTAAAATCCGAGACATTTTCCCCGGTGAAGAATGAGAACGTAATCGGCCAGACGCTTCACTTCCTCGGTGACGTGGGTGGCGATCAGCACCGTTCTGTCCCCGCTGTCCATGTATGCCTGCATTTCCTCGAGCCAAACCTTCCAGATCACGGGGTCCAGCCCCGAAGTCGGTTCGTCCAGGATCAGCAGCTCCGGATCGTGAACCATGGAAACCGCCAGTTCGGCTTTCCGGCGCAGTCCCTTGGACAGCTTAGAAAGCTTGACCTGGTCCCGGATGTCGAAGCGTTCCATCAGCCGGCGGTACCTCTCCCAGCTCCAACCCGGATACCACATCGAGGCGAACTCCGCCTTCTCCCGGACGGTAACCGAATTCTCGTAGGCGTGGGGGTTTTCCGCAACGAAGCCGATCCGGGCTTTATAGCGCTCGTCGCCGGACGGTCCGACGGCCGAGTCCAGCACCTGCAAGGCGCCGCCCGTCAGAGGCTCGAGCCCGAGCAGCGCGCGAAACAGCGTGCTTTTGCCCGAACCGTTCGAACCGACGACGGCCGTCACCGTCCCCCTCGGGATCGACACGTCGAGCGGGCCGAGGCGGAAGTCCCCCGTCCCGGCCGTCAAGCCTTCCATCCGGATGGCGGGCCGTTCGAAATCATTCATCTTGGATCCCCCCCTTCGGTTCCGGGACGCGGTTTCGGACCGCCTTCCGGAAGAGCTCTTCGATTTCCTCTTCCGAACATCCCAGCTGGAACGCGGCGTCCACCGCGCGTTCCAATTCCTCCGCCGCCCGGCGCAGACGATGCTGCCGCCGGTCGTCGCCGCCCGTACGGGCCACGAACGTGCCGGATCCCTGCCGGGTTCGGATATATCCTTCGCTTTCCAAATCCTGATAGACTCTGCGAATCGTAATGGAGCTGCACTTGAGGGACATCGCCAGCTCCCGGATGGAAGGAAGCGGCGTTCCTTCCGCCAGTTGACCGCCGAGGATGAGTCCGCGAAGCTGCGACTCGATCTGATGGTACATCGGCTCCGGACGTTGTTCGTCTACTTTGATCGGCAGCTGCACGGAATCACCTCCTTTAGGGTACAGCATGCCAGGGCCGCCGAAGCCTAAAGATTCTTTAAAGGGCGAAGCTGCGCCCGCGCATCCGGCGCAAGGTCAACCGATAGCCCGCGTACAGGGCAGCCGCGGCCGCAACCGGGCTGATCACAAGCCAGATGTAGTGCCCTGCCTGCATCTCGCGGATCACGGCCCTGACCAAATGGACGCCGGATAGCGTCAGCACGCCCGAGAGCAGCAGGCAGCAGCCGACGAACGCCCAGTAGAAACGCACGTACACCTTGCCGCTGCAGCCCAGCTCGAACCAAATCAACACCGCGTTGACCGCCAGCGCGTAACCGATCCAGACCAGGCCGGCGCACAGCCACCCGGCCAGGGGCAGCTGTTCCCGGATGGCGGGAGAAACCGCGTATTGAAGCCCCAGGAAGACAAGGCCGTTTACCGCCGTGAGCAGCACGGCGTTCAGCAGACGCGTCCCGGCGATCGTCTCCAGCGGGATCGGCATCGTCCGCCAATGCGCGATCTTCTTCGTATGGATATCGCCCCGGCTGATGGCGAACACCGTGCAGTTCATCAGTTGACCGAGCACCGGAAGGACCAACAGGTAGAACCAATCGGTGATCATGTACGTGGACCGAATCGTATCTTCGTATCGGAGAATCTCGCCCAGCGTAAACCCGCCGATCCACCCGCAGTATACGGCGAACAGAAACGTGAACAGCATGCCGGGCCATTCCCTTTTCCATCCGATCTGGGCCATCCGCCACGCCGCACTCCATCCGCGCATACGCCTCGACTCCTTCCGGCCTGCAATGGGCCACGCCCACGATTGTTAATGTGTGTATATCTATATACACACTATACCTAAGCAAATTTTCATTGTCAAATGTTCTCAAAAGCATAGACCGAACCTATCGAATCGAAGACAATAGAGATGAGAGATTCGAATACCCATAGAAAGGCGTGAGCTGAGATTCGCAGAACGACGGCCGGACGTACCCTACTTGCGCTTATGCTGTTGCTCGCGCTCCTCACGAGCGTGTCCCGACCCGCCGGCGCGGCTTCGTCCACCGATCCGGATACGGATACCGGACTTCCGGTCCGTACCGCGCAGGAGATTGCCGACATGTGGCGGAAGAACATGAATCCGAAAGCCGATATCGAGCGCCCGTTCCTCACGGCGCCTTCGGTTACGGCTCCCTACAAAGCCGGAAAGCTGAAGGCCGATTATATCCGGGACGGATTGAACGCGGTCAACTTCTACCGGTGGATCAGCGGTTTGCCCGCGGACGTCGCCGCCGCGGACGAACTGAACGTGAAAGCAGCTTACGGCGCCGTGCTGCTTGCGTCCAAAGGCGTGTTCGAGCACGAGCAGGAACGCCCCGACGACATGGACCCGGACTTTTACGACATCGGCTTGGCATCCACTTCCACCGCCAATATTTACGCTTCCTATGGATATGATAATCATATCTTGTTCGCTTCCGTCGAAGCCTACATGGAAGATTCCGATACGGACAACCTGGACCGGCTCGGCCATCGGCGCTGGATTCTGAATCCTCCTCTGAAACTGACCGGCATGGGGCTGGCGAAAGGAACGAACGGTTTCAGCTATACGGCCCTCCAGGTGTTCGACGATAGCCGTAAGGAGAACGTAGACTACCACTATATCCCTTATCCGGCACGGGGAGCGTTCCCGATCGAGGTCATGAAGCCGACGACGGCTTGGTCCGTCAGCGTGAACCCGGACGAGTACGATCTTCCTTCGCGCTCCGCCGTCAAAGTGACGCTGCAGAGGCTGCGGGACGGAAAGACCTGGCGGCTGGGCTCGGGGTTAAGCCGGGTGACGGAGAGCGGAAATTATTTGGGCGTCGAAACGAGCGGATACGGCACCGGTCCCGCGATCATTTTCCGGCCGGCGAACGTCGGTGCCTACAAGGCAGGCGATGTGTACCGAGTGCGGATCGACGGATTGAAGCGGAACGACGGGGATGCGGCGACGATCACATATAAGGTCGAGTTCGTCAGCGCCAAGAATCCCGCTCCGGCGCAGGCGGCCGCGAAGTTCTCCGACACCGCGGCGCATTGGGCGCGCCAGACGATCGACTGGGCGGCGGAACGGGGCATCGCCTCCGGCTATCCGGACGGGACCTTCAAGCCTTCCGGCACCGTCACGGAAGCGGAGTTCCTGAAAATGTTCGCGGCGGCGGCGGGCGCGAATCCCGCTCCGACCATACCTTGGTCGGACGCATATTACGCCTTCGCGGCCGAGCGCGGCTTCGCGCTGCAAGGCTTCGATGACGCCGACGCCCGGTCCGCGCCCATCGACCGCGAAGCGGTCGCGGAGCTGTACGCATCCGGAGCCGGACAGCCGCTCACCGGCGACGAGGCGATCCGGTACATGCTGGACAACGGCTATTCGAAGGGCAAAACCGCCGCGACGGTCGACGGTTACCGGGGCGCCGACACGTTGACGCGCGCCGAGGCCGTCCAATTCATCAAGAACGCGCTGGACGCGGGGTACAAGCTGGCCTCGGCGTCCGTTACCCCTTAAAGACGAGAGGAAGTTTCCCATCATGAGAGAACCAACCGGCCGCAAAACCGGGACGGCCCCCGGCCGAACCCGCAAAGCGGCTTCCGCGAACACACCGCGAGCCCGCAAGGAGGCACCCGCAAGCCCGCCGCAAGCCCGCAAGGCGGCACCCGCGAACACACCGCGAGCCCGCAAGGCGGCATCCTCCACCCATCCGCAGCTTCGCCCGGGCGGCCCGACCTCCCGCACCCTCACGGTCCGGGAGCCGGGAGAATTGCTGGCCTTCCTGCTTCAGGCGCATCCGAATCAAGGACGCAACGCCGTCAAAGCGATGCTGTCCCGCGGACAAATCTCGATCGGAGGCCGGACCGTCACCGCCTACAACCACCCGCTCCGGCCGGGCGACGCGGTCGAAATCCGCAAGGGACGGCCTCCGGAGGAGGTCCGTTTCGTCGGACTTTCGATTCTCCACGAGGACGACGATCTCATCGTCATCCGCAAGGAGGCGGGGCTGCTGTCGATCGCGACCGAACAGGAAAAAGAGCTGACCGCCTACCGCCAGCTCATGGACTACGTGAAGAAACAGGATGCCCGGCAGCGCGTTTTCATTCTGCACCGGCTCGACCGCGATACGTCCGGCGTCATGATGTTCGCGAAGAGCGAGCAAGTCCAGAAGAAGATGCAGGACGCCTGGAAGGACGTCGTCCTGGAGCGAGTCTACGTCGCTTTGGTGGAAGGACAGGTCCGCGAGCCGGAAGGCCGGATCGAGTCCTGGCTCAAGGAGAACGCCGCGATGAAAATGTACTCCAGCCCCCGGCCGAACGACGGGCAGCATGCGATCACGCATTACAAGCTGCTGCGGTCGAACCGCCGCTATTCGCTGCTGGAGGTGCGACTCGAGACCGGCCGCAAAAACCAGATCCGCGTCCATATGCAGGACTTCGGGCATCCGATCGCTGGAGACAAGAAATACGGCGCGAAAACGAAGCCGATCGGCCGCCTGGGCTTGCACGCCAGCGTGCTGGCGTTCCTGCACCCTTCGACGGGACGGGAAATGCGGTTCAAGGCGGACATCCCGAAGACGTTCCTGAGCGTGTTCAAAGAGGAAGCGTAGACGCACGGGGATAAGAAAAACCGCCAGGGAGAAATTCGTACCAGACGGTCCTAGTGTTTCGTGCCAATGAAGTCACTCTTCAGCAACTTTTCCACGAACATCTTCAATCCCCGTTCGTCCAGAGGGGCGGGGGATAAGCTTGCTCGGCAGGCTTAATCAGCTGTTGCCCATCCTCCCCCGCCACGGGTTCTGATTCTAACGGACACTGAAGCCGCTATTGGATCAAATCCCCTCATTTTCAAAACGTAACGGACACCGCGGCCCTTATCCGTTACCCGTTACGGTTATACGTGGGGCTTTTCACCCAATAAGCGCAACTGTGTCCGTTAAAATGCGATTTGCCGAAGATCCCCCCCCCATAACGTACGCTATGTCCGTTAGCCTTACCGCCTCAGCGAATGGGGCAGCCGGCGTCTGGTCGCTCTAAGAAAGGGACGCAGCAACCCCGAAAAGTTTTAGATTCTCATAGGTCAAGAAAAAAGCGGTTGAACGGAAGGGAGCTTCTGTTCAACCGCTTATTTCTTGACGCAATACTCAGGCTTTATCCCTTCACGGCGCCGCCCATCAATCCGCGGACGAAGTACCGCTGCATGCCGAAGAATACGGCCAGCGGCATCAGCATCGACACGAACGCCGCCGCGGTCATGAGGTGCCAAGCGTCGCCGCGGGAACCGGCCAGGTTGGCGATCCGCATCGACAGTACCTGCACGTCTTCTTGTCCGCCGAGGAAGATCAGCGAGACGAGGTAGTCGTTCCACACCCAGAGGAACTGGAAAATGCAGATCGAAGCGATGGACGGAACCGCCAACGGCAGGATGAGCCGGGTGAAAATCGTGAAATTCGACGCTCCGTCCATGAAGGCGGACTCGAACAGGTCTTTCGGCAACTGACTGATATACGAATACATGAAATAAGTGGCAAGCGGGAGGCCGAAGCCGGCGTGTACGATCCAGATGCCCAGGAACGTGCCGTTCAAGTGAAGCGCCGCGAAATCGTTCGACACCGGTATGAGGGCCACCTGGAGCGGAACGACCAGCAGCATGATCACGACGATGAACAGCGTTTTGCGCAGCGGGAACTTCAGCCACGCGAACGCGTAGGCGGCGAAGGTGGCGATCAGGATCGGAATGACCGTCGCCGGGATCGAAACGACGATCGTATTGAGGAACGCCCGCGACATGTTGCTGCCCTTCTCCGTCCGCTCGCTTCCGTCCGGCTGCTTCAGCACGTACGTTTTGCCGGTCAGTACGCCCGCGTAATTGTCCAAAGTAAAGTTTTTGCTCATCGTCCACCCCGGCTTCTGCACGTCGATCAGCCGGCCGCGCCGGTTTTCCCAAATCAGCGTGGAACCGTCCGGGGCTTTGACCCCGCTGCGCAGCTGCTCGTCCGTGTAGGTGTTGCCGTTTACTTCGATCGGCTGACGAAGATCGGTATCCTTAGGCAGCTGGATTCGGTCCTGCGTGACGTCCTCCCGATGTGGGATCACGGTCCACCAACCGGTTTTCAGGATGTCGCTGGCGGGGCGGAAGGACGAAATGAGCAGTCCGACCGTCGGAACGAGCCAGATGAGGCAAATGAAAGCCAGAATCGCGTTGACCAGCGTCTTCGAGCCGGTGCGGCGGGATTTTCTTCTCATGTCAGATCTCCCCCTGTTTCCGGATCTGGCGCAGGTTGAACACGATCACGGGAATGACGGCGATCAGAAGGACGATCGCCAGCGTGGAACCGTAGCCGAAATTCTGGTACATGAAGAACTGGCGGTAGAACTGGGTCGCCACGACCTCGGTGTCGTATTGTCCGCCGGTCATGACCATGACGACGTCGAAAATTTTCAGCGTGAACACGATGATCGTGGTCGTGACGGACAACAAGGTTCCGGAAATAAACGGGATGATGATGCGGAAAAAGATGCGGATTTCGCCGGCTCCGTCCATGCGGGCCGCTTCGAGAATGTCCTCCGGCACCGTTTTCAGGGCGGCTGACAAAATCACCATGGCGAATCCGGTCTGCATCCAGATCAGGATGACGATCAGGAACAGGTTGTTCCAGGGCTGCGTCATGCTGGTCCAGGCCTGCGGCTCTCCGCCGAAGGCGACGACGATGGCGTTCAGCAAGCCGATCTGCTCATCGCCGGGTTGATAGTAGTAGATGAATTTCCAAATGACGCCGGCGGCGACGAACGATATCGCCATCGGCATGAACACGATCGCTTTGGCCAGCCGTTCGAAGCTGCTCCGGTCGGCCAGGACGGCAATCAGCAGTCCCAACACGATGCACGCGGTGGCGCCGAAGACGACCCACAGCAGGTTGTTCCGAAGCGCGGTGAGCAGCAGGCGGTTGGTGAAAACGGCGGCATAGTTGGCAAATCCCACGAACTTGCTGGAACCGGCGTCCTGAAAGCTCATGATGAGCGTGCGCACCGTCGGGACGAGCAGCAGCCAGCCGAGCAGGCCGATCGCGGGACCGATGAACAGGAACGGCTGGATTCTCCGTTTCCACTTCTCCGGATACAGCTCGATCACCAAGTTCAGGGACCAATAAATCGTATATACGCCTCCGACTCCCCAGAGAATGGCAAGGATCGCGTGGAGGATCGGTTGAAGTTGGGCGTCGCGCAGCACGATGAAAATACCGGCGTGCAGGGCGGCGTTCAACAGGGGAACCAGGATCGACCAAAAAACGATTCCGGGTACGCTCCGTTTGGTTGCTGCGGCGGCAGATGTCGTCATCGGAATCTTCCTTTCTCCAATCGCTGCGGCTTCTTGGCCGTCGCGCCGGACGAAGGGCGCCGAAAACTCGGATACTTCAGCGCCCTCACGTTTCCTATTCGCGGCGGATTACTTCTTCCAGCCCGCTTGGATTTCTTCCATCGCTTTATCCAGGTCGACCGTTCCGCTGACGAAGTCGGTCATGCCTTTCCAGAACGTGCCCGCGCCGACCGCGCCCGGCATCAGGTCGGAACCGTCGAAGCGGAGCGCCGAAGCTTTCTGGATGAATTCGGCCATGCGGCGTTCGACGTCGGTCGTGTACCAGGACGGATCCGCGTCGTTCATCGGGGCGATGACGCCGCCGGATTGCACCCAGGTCTTGATGGACTCGCCCGTCGTGAAAAATTCCATGACGGCGCGGACTTCCGGACGGTCGTTGAACATCGCGTAAATGTCGCCGGAGACGAGAGCCGGAGTGCCGTATTGCGGATCGATCGAAGGCAGCGGGAACCAGTCGTAATCTTCGCCGGCTTTCAGGCCTTCCGGGAAGAAGCTCGTGATGAAGCCCGCTTGGCGATGCAGCCATGCCTTCGGCGGGTTGTCGAACAGCACCTTCGGCGCGTCGCCGAACGCCGTCGTGACGATGGACTTCCGTCCGCCGTACACGGCTCCGTCCTTAAACCACAGGTCGGCCATTTTCTGCACGGCGTTTTTGACGATCGGATCGGTGAACGGAAGCTCGCCTTTCACCCATTTGTCGTAGTTTTCCGGAGTCGTCGTGCGCAGCATGATGTCCTCGATCCAGTCGGTCGCCGGCCAGCCGGTGGCGGCGCCGGATTCGATGCCGATCGACCAAGCCGGGTCGCCGTCTTTGGCGATCTGTTCGGTCAGCGCGAGCAGTTCGTCCCACGTCTGCGGCACTTTGTAGCCTGCCGCGTCGAATTCCTTCTTGTTGTACCAGACCAGGCTCTTCACGCTGCTGCGGTTCCAGACGCCGGCCATGACTTTGCCGTTCGGACCGTCCATGGTCGCCATGTCCAGCCAACTCTTGTTGTAGTTCTTCTCCAGCTTCGCTTTATCCATGAAGGTGGTGACGTCGATGACTTTCCCCGCCTTGACGAGGCTGGCCAGCAAGCCCGGCTGCGGGAAGTCGGCGATATCCGGCGCGTTGCCTCCGTTCACGCGGACGGAGATCGTCGCTTCGAATTCCTTGGAGCCTTCGTAGGCGATATCGATGCCGGTTTTCGTTTCGAAGTCTTTGATCGCTTCTTCGAATTTCACTTGGTCCACGTCGACGAACGGACCGGCCATCGTCACTTTCGTGCCTTTGAATTTGCCGGCGTAAGCGTCGGCGAGCGGACCGCCGTCCGCCGCGCTGGCGCTCGGAGACGCGCTAGGCGAATCGCTCGGGGATGCCGCCGGGGAGCTCGCGGGCGCCGGGGAGCTTGCGCTCGGGGACGCTTCCGTGTTGTCCTTCTTGCCGCCGCATGCCGCGAGCAGCATGGAGAACGCCATGACCAAAATGAGTCCAATCACGAATTTCTTTTGTCTGATCAATCGACTCAGCCCCTTTATGGGAATAATAAAGTGATGCTGCGGCCTTTCCGTTTCAAGGCCCCTTGTGCCTGCCGTCAGTCGCATGCGAATGGTTTCGGGAAATCGGATGTCCCTGCCCCACCTCCTTATAGAGTTCATGGGTCGTCCGCGATCGTGAAAGGCCTTTCAACCTCAAGCATAAGGACCGGATCTTCCAGCCCGCTGATGCGGCGTGCAGCTTGTCGACCGCCCGGGTGCCGATCTTGTACAAACCCGATCGCGAGTTCGTCGGACGTCGTGAAGACGGCGGTTAAGCCGAAGCACTGGGCGAACAGCTCCGCCGCGGCCTCGTACGGATCGTACATCCATCCGTCCATGAACACGATATGCTCCCGCGCGTATTCCGATTCATATTCTCGCAGCGTGCGAAGGTAGCCGCGATATCGGGTTTGTCCGGCGATGCTGTCGGTCAAACCGAGCCCGATGTATCCGATGCGTCGATGGCCGAAACAAGACTGTCAAGCCCAATCTTTCTCGGCTTGTCCGAAAAGCTATCCGTTTCGGATTCTGAATATGCCGCCGTCCTGCGCGCATACGTAAATTTCCCCGTCGGAGCCGGCTCCGAAAGAAGTGATCTGCAGACCCGATTCCGCAAGCACCCGATGGGAAGCGGTTCCGTCTCCCTTGAGGCGCAGCCCCCATATCGTTCCGAACGCATAATCCGCGAAGACGTACCAGCCTTTCAGCTCAGGAATGGACGAGCCCCTGTAGACGTATCCTCCCGTGACGGAGACCCCGTCTTCACGGCCGTATTGGTGGATCGGCGGAATCAGGCCGTCCGACGGACAGCCCTCGGCCGGCTTGTAGCAGTCCAGGCCTTCGCGTACGTTCCAGCCGTAGTTGCCGCCCTTCTCGACGAGGTTGATTTCCTCCCATCGGTCCTGCCCGACATCCGCCGCCCACAGCCGTCCGGTCGCCGGATCGAAGCTGAACCGCCATGGGTTCCGCAGGCCGTATGCGTATACCTCGGGAGCCCCGCCTCCTCCGGCGAACGGATTGTCCCCGGGGATGGAATAGGCGAGTTCCCCGTCCGTGCGGTCGACGTCGATGCGGAGGATTTTGCCCAGCAGCGAGTGCTTGTCTTGCCCGTTGCCTTGCGGGTCTCCCGCGCCTCCGCCGTCGCCCGTCGCGATATACAGCATACCGTCCGGTCCGAAGGCGAGCTGGCCTCCGTTGTGGTTGGCACGCGGCTGGCGGAACGTCAGGATCACCTTCTCGCTGGAAGGATCTAACCGATCGGAAGCGGACGGATCCGCGGCGAAACGCGAAACGACCGTATGCGTCTTCGTCGTGTAATTCACGTACGCTTCGCCGGGACGGGAGGGATGGAACGCCAAACCGAGCAGCCCTTGTTCGTTGCCGTCGTCGCTCACGCGGTCCGTAATGTCCAGCACAGCCTCCGGCGTCGCCTCCCGGCTGCTCGGATCGAGAAGGCGGATCCGGCCCGCCTGTTCCACGACGTAAAGGACATCCGGACGGTCGAAGCGTCTCTCTAGTCCCGTCGGCCGGTCGTACGTTCCCTTAGGCGCGATCTCCTCCAGCCGGATGAGAACCGGCACGGCCGAATCGTCGGAAACGGCGGAGGCCGAAGAGACCGGATCGTCGGAGGCGGTCGAGGCCGAGACGCCCGGATCGTCGGGCACAGCCGAGGCCGACGTACCGCCGTTCCGATCCGAATCGCAAGCCGGCGCGAATGCCAGCAGCAACGCAACCGCCAAAAACCGTTTTTTCATCCCGATCAATCCGATCGCCGCCTTTCGGTTTTGAAATGGAATCTTCTTCCATTCTCTCACATTTGGGGCCTTTATGCACCCTAGGTACGCCCCCAATCCTTTCGGCAAAAAAAAGCACCCCGAATGACGGGGTGCACATCGTGCAATTTCTCATAGTCCACTTGTTCACACACGTAAAAAAGCGCTCCCGCCGTGTTCCCGCGAGAGCGCCCATGATCAGCTTGTGCTTGCTTTCGTAACGTAGAACGTATACGTCTGTTCAATCGTGCCGTCCTGGGATTTAGCGGTAATCGTCAGTTCCGTTGTCGTGCCGGTCAGAATCCCGGAATTGGAGAGACCTGTATTCGTGCAACCCGGCACTGGACCCCAGCCAGCCGTGAGTTGGCTTTTTGTCGTGTCAATCGTAACATGGTAAACATAGACGTCAGGATCGAGTCCCGTCCATCCTGATACGATCTTCTGATTCGGCGTCTGGCTAATTTGAAAGTTAAGCGAAGGTTTGCGTTTCACCGTTAACGTATACGTCTGGGTCGTGACTCCATATTTGGCCGTAACGACGATCGAGATCGTATTCGTTCCGGGGTTGATCGGGAGGGAGATCGTACCCCCACTAGCCACATGCGTCCCGTTCACCTTAATGGTCGCATGGGATCCGCTCGCCACCGGCGTGAGCTTGACGGTGTCCACCGTATAGTTCACGGCGTACACGGCAGCCGCGACCGTATAGTCGGTTGTAGCGGGATCGATTGTCTGCGCGAGCGGAATCGGATTCGATTTGTCATCGGTAAACGTAAATCCGATTAACGCCGCATCCGTCTCCAGCTCTTCTCTCGTGAACGCGACCCGATAGGTGCGGGTTGCCGTTCCGTCTTCCGAAGTGACTGCCGTTTCGACGACCGTCTCCGCGCCGCGGTCAGAAGGATCGGTTCCGACTGGCCCCCTCCAGCGACCGTAGCGCCGTTGGGAAAGCACCGCATGCGTCTGGCTTGCTTGGGGACGAACGCGAATCCTCCAGATATCATGAGGAACGGACACCGTGTAATCGGTGATGCCTGATTCAAACGTCGGGGCAAAGGCGATTTCGGCACCGTTCGGGTCCAGCAGCTTGAGGTCGCTCAGCGCGGCTTCGTTCGAACCCCTGTGCACGTTCAGTTGGTACGTTTTCGTCGCTCCGTTCATGGCCTGCACTACGATCGTGAAGATATTGTCCCCCGGTTCGAGCGATTCGGTCCCCGTTCCGGAGACGACCGTCGCGCCGTCCACGGGTTCCGCCGTCAATACGGCCGTCTCCACTTCGTAGTTCACTTCGACTCTGTAGGAAGTGACGGACGGCGTGAAAGACGGGATGCTTGCTCCGTTCACGGCGATGCCGGCGAGCGCGGCGTTCGTCGAAGGCGCTCGCGTCACCTTCACCTTGTAGGTCCGCTTGGTCGCGCCATCCTCCGCGGTGACTTGAACCGCCAGCTCCGTGGTCGATATTGCAGGGAGCGCGATCGCGTCGCTCGCCGTTCCGCTCGCCGTATGGGCGCCGTTTACGAGGATCGACGCCCTGGCGTGCTTGGCGGTCGGCACGACTCGAACGATCGAAACTTCGTATGGAACGGTGACGTCGTAGTTCAGCGTTTCCGCATCGAAACCGGCCAAGGGAATCGCCTCGTCCCGCACGCCGTCCTCTAGCGATAGCCCGCTGAGTCCCGCCTCGCGGGAACGGGATTCCGAAGCGTTCGTCGGCGAAGTTGAAGGAGCCGGAGCGGGGGTTGATTCCGTCAGCTTCTGCTTATTGTCCGCAAACCGCTCGCGTTCCGCCTGCGATAGATGCTCCAAATACGCCTTTTCCGCCTGTTCCTGCGCCTTCCGGATTGCTTCCCGGTTGGCTTGTCCCTTCTCCGATTCCCGCTTCTTCAGCTCATCCAGCAATGCCGCGTTCCGCTGACGCTCCGCTTCCTCCGCCTGTCGAAGCTTCTCTTCCTCCTGGCGGGCATTTCGGCCTTTTCCCGGAGCGCCCGTTGCTCAATCGCTTGCGAATCGGTCAACTAATTGGGGTCACTCCCGTCCAAAATCGCGCTGTATCGCATTAAAGCGCAATTGCTTTGAACCGTAACCCGATTTTAACCGGTTACAGCGTGGGATTGGTGTGCCACTCCTTCGTCCATCCGTTCGAACTCCAAATTTTGCGCCTACAACCCGCTTACCCCTGCATAACATGGCGATCGCACGTCAATAGATCAGTCGTAGTAAAAAAAGCACCTCGATTGGCGAGGTGCAATTCGCTTTACCCAATATGTTCTTTCTTATGCGAACGACGCGAGGTCGATCTTGACCACCGCTTTGCGGATGTCGCCGGGTTCCCCGATGCTGCAGCAGGGCCGGTGAATGTCCATCGGGAAGAAAACCGCGAACATGCCCGGATTCAGGACGATTCGGGATTCGCCCGGCACCTCGCGGTAGGACAGCTTATCCTTTGCCGCGAGCTCGTCCGCCGCTATCTCCGCCGATTCGTCGTCCCGGGCGGCGAGGATCAGCTCCCGCCCGCTGAGCAGCAGTTGAATGTCCGCGTACTGGCGATGGCTCTCGGCGAACCGCCGCTCTTCGGATTCGGTGGTCAGATGCTGTACCATGGCGTACATCCGGTCCCCGTCAATCTCATATCGTCCAGCCGGGGTTTCCGCCGTCACGTTCTGCTCCAGCCACTCCAACGCTTGCCGCAGAACCGGGCTCAACCCCGCGATCTCGTCCCTCCAGTGCTTCAAATCCCCGATGATCATGAACGAACCGGCCTCCTCACACCTTCAAAATCGTCCCGCCGATGTAGCGCACGCCGCCCCGCTGCTGAATCGGGTCATCCTTGTCGTTGAAATAATAAGTCGCGAGGATTTCGCCCGGCCGGACTTCGACGGCGCGCGGGTAGCCCAGGTCGATGCTCCCGCCGTCGTCGCGCAGGATCATTTCCGGTCCCCAGGTCAAGCCGTTGTCCTCGCTGACCCTCGCCCGGATGCCGAACGAAGGTCGGCGATAACCGTATACGGCGAACAGTCTGCCATCCTCCTGCAAAGTCAGATGCACCGTGTCGCCATGGTCGTTGATGCGGGAGACGAAGCGCCAGGTCAGCCCCCCGTCGTCCGACGCGAACAACTCGTCCCAAGCGGCGGTCATGGCCGGCTTCACCCGGACCGCGACCAGGATCGTCCCGTCCTTCAGGATCACGGGAGACGGGCAAATCATCCGGTATTCCTGGGCGTTCGGCATCATGGACACGAGAGACCAATTCCGCCCGTCGTCGAAGGAAGCGAACACGACCGGCCGGTCGTGCGGGTTGTTTTTCGGCCGCGCGGTCAGGAACAGCAGCACGACGCCGTCCGGCCTTACGATGTAGGAAGGCCGGCCTTGATACCGGGGGATTCCGCAATCGGGCAGCATCACGGCTTCGCTCCACGTCTCCCCGCCGTCCCGGGACATTTTCACCCAAGGCTGCGCCCAGTCGACCGCCGAGTTCGGCGTGCACCAGCACTCGAGCAGCGTGTTCTTGTCCCGGAAATCGAACGGTTCAGAGAATTCATGACGCCGGCCGTAACGCAGCTCGTCCTGCAAGCGGATGTTGTCCGCGATCTCGATCGGGCCGCTCCACGTCCGACCGCCGTCTCGGGTGCGGACGGCTTTGATCTTGCCGAACGTCTCCACCCGGTCGTGGTTCAGCGTCCCCGGTACGGAGTAGTCGCACGGAATGTTCATGAAGCCGACCAGGATGTTGTTTTCGTCGATTTTCCACATGCCCGCGTTGAACGGCCACGAACAGAATTCCTTGTCGTTGCGGTAAAGCTCGACCTGCACCATGCCCTCTGGTTTGAACGGTTTCGCGTATTTCAAGTTGTTCCCCTCCCGCTTGATATCTTCGGACTTCGGTTGTTCGGACTTCGGTTGTTCGGACTTCGGTTGTTCGGAATATCGGCTGTTCGGATAACGGCTCTTGGCTCTTGCGGCTCCGCCGCTTACGAATCCGCGAGCAATCCCTTCCGCTTGTAATTCTCGACCATCTGCCGAACCTCTTGGTCGGCCGCGGGCGTGAGCGGAGCCACCGGACGTCTCGCCGGTCCCGCTTCCACGCCGATGTAATTCAGCACCGCCTTCAGGACGGAAGGCAGCGTGCCAAGACCGAAGGCGCTCCGCAAGTCGCGGAGAACCCGTTGGGCTTCCTCCGCCTCGGCGAAACGGCCCGCTTTCCAAAACTCGTAAATGGACGCCACCGCTTCGGGGAACACGTTCGCCGTGGCGGCGATCGCGCCCTTGCCTCCGGCCATCAGGGTCGGCAGGATCAGGGAATCCGTGCCGGCGAGCACGGAGAACGTGTCCGGCGTCTGGTCGATATACTGCAGGATGTTGTCGAAGCTGCCGCTGCTGTCCTTGATCCCGACGATGTTCGGCACCTTCGCCAGCTGGCCGACCGTTTTGGGCGCCAGCGCGTTCCCCGTCCGGGCCGGGATGTTGTACAGGATCACCGGGATGGACACGGAGGCGGCGACCGTCTCGAAATGGGCGATCAGCTCCGGCTGCGTATAGGAGAGAAAATACGGCGTAATGACCGACAGCGCGTCGACGCCGGCTTTCTCCAGCCGTACGGCCAAAGCCTCGGTTTCCGCGGTGCCCGCGCACCCCGCCCCGGCGTACACCGGCACCTTGCCCCCGGCTTCCTCGACGATGATTTCCGCGATGCGGATCTTCTCCTCGAACGAGAGGTTGAAAAACTCGCCGTTCGTCCCCAGGCAGAACAGGCCGTGAACGCCCGCCGCGACCAACCGCCGCGTCATGGCCCGCAGCGCGGGCTCGTTTAGTTCCTCCCGCTCGTTAAACGGCGTCACCATGGCGGGAATGATGCCGGTGGACAGCTCGATTGGATTCGTCATGTTCGTCTTCCTTTCTCCACTCTCAGGTCAGGTTAAAAGCCGTAAGCGGACGTGTCGATGCCCAATTCTTCCGCGATGCCCGACAGCTGCGCGATCAGCGCCTCCGGAATCGGCACGCCGGTCTCCCGGCGTTCGCGTGCCGTCTCCGCGCCTTTCTCGCCCGGCAAATAAATCCGGTTCTCCCCGTTGCCGGAGGAGAGCACCATGCCGAGCAAATCCTCAAGCCGCTCGCCGAACAAGTCCGACGGAAGGATCCGCGCCAGGTTCAAGACGATCATGGAACAGCCGATGCCGGTCGGCACGGCGGAATCCGCCATCCGTCCGACGTTTTTTCCGTAGTTGGAGCCGGAGAGCACGCCTGCCAGAATGTCCATGATGAGCGCCAATCCGTACCCTTTATGTCCCCCGATCGGCACGAGGGTGCCCCCGCCTTGAAAGCCTTCATAGGGATCCGAGGTCGGATTGCCGTTCTTGTCCAGCGCCCACCCCAGCGGGATGGACTCCCCTTTGTTCTGCGCCATCACCAGCTTCCCCATCGCCACGTTGCTGCAAGCCATGTCGAGGATGACCGGGTCGCCGTCCTTCCTCGGAACGGCGAAACACACCGGATTGTTCCCGAGCACGCGCTCCGTCCCGCCGGTCGCGGCCATGAGGGCGGCGGCGTTGGACGTGACGAACCCGATCATCCCCGCGTCGGACGCCATTTTGGCATAAGAGGAGGCGGCTCCGAAATGGCTGGCATTGCGGATCGTCACGAAGCTGATCGTCTGCGAACGCGCCTTTTCGATCGCCTTCTCCATCGCCAGATGGGCCGAATAGTGGCCCATGCCGTGGTCCCCGTCCAGCACCGCGGATTGCTCGGTCTCCCGCTCCCAAACCAGGTTCGGCTTGCGGTTGATGCCGCCGTCCCGGATTCGCCGCGCGTAGACGGGGAGCTGCATGATCCCGTGCGTATCCGTTCCCCTGGCGTCGGCGAACGCCATATGCCGGGCGGAAATTTCCGCGTGCAAGGGCTCGAGCCCGAGGCGGATCAGACATTGTTCGATAAACCCACGGACGGAGTCGACCGGAATGGTGATCATCGCTCGCCCCCCTTTCTAATGAATCCCCAAAAGTTCATCCATGCCGCTCGCCCGTCACCAAGGGGGTGAAAATGGGTGATTCTCAGGAATCAACCCAACTGACCCGATTTAGTGGATCACATCCGCTATTTCCCGCGAGTCAGATCGGCGAGATCCGGAAATATCGATCCATCAGTCCTGGGCAACATAAATTCCCCTTACAAACCGTTCACGACGGACGCGGGACGGAGCCGGCGCACCAAGACGTCCGCGACGTTCCGCGCGCAGGCGACGCCCACGTTCGTGATCGCTTCCCGGGTGTAACCCGCCGCATGGGGAGTCGCGATGAAGTTGTCCAGCGAGAACAGCGGATGCTCCCGGGCGGGTTCATGCTCGAACACATCGAGCGCCGCCCCGGCCAACCGGCCTTCCTTCAAGGCGCCGTAGAGCGCGCTTTCGTCGACCAATCCGCCCCTTGAAGCGTTGACCAAGAAGCTGCCCCGCTTCATCACCCCGAGCTCCGCGGCCCCGATCAGATGACGGGTCGTCTCGGTGAGCGGCATGTGCAGCGTGATATAGTCGCTTTGCCGGAGCAGCTCCTCTAGCGTCACGAAGGACACGCCGTACTCCTCGGCGAACCGCTGGTCCGGGTACGGGTCGAAGGCCAAGATGCTCATCCCGAAGCCTCGAGCCCGCCGCACGACTTCTTTCCCGATCCGCCCCAAGCCGACGACGCCGAGCGTTTTGCCGCCGACTTCCCCGCCCAACACTTGCGGCCATTCGCCGGCCTTCGTGCGGCGGCTCGTCTCCTCGATTCGCCTCGCCAGCGCAAGCAGGAGGCCGAACGTGAAGTCGGCCACCGCCGTCGCGTTGCCGTCCGGGACGTTGGTCACCCATACGCCCCGCCTCTTCGCCGCTTCCAAATCGATATTGTCCACGCCGACGCCGTGCTTGCAGACGATTTGCAGCCGCGGCGCCTGCTCCAACAGGCGATCGTCGACCGGCGTGTAAGCCACGATCATCGCATCCGCGTCCTTAACCGCTTCCCAGAGCTCCGGCCCTTCGGCCTGCGGCGGGATCCGGACCACTTGGATCCCTTCCGCCTCGAGCAGCCGGATCGGTTCGTCGGAATAACGGGCGAACGTAGATGAGGTCGACACGACTTTCATGTTGTCACGTCCTTCTGAGAGGTCTGCCGAATGGAATCCGGAACCGTGCGGCCTGCCGCGGCTTGCCACTTGGACATGAGCCGCATGAAGAGCAAGCTCGCCAGCACGCCGAAGATTCCGTAGGCGACGAGCGCCATATCGATGCCGAGCCCCGACTGGACGACGGACAGCGAGGCCGACACCAGGAAGCCGATGCCGGCCGACATTACTTTGAAGATGCCGAAAATGGTGCCGAACTGCCGCCTGGCCATTTCGCCCAGCCACAGGCTGGTCGGCGCCATGGTCACCGTGTACAGGGCGGAGGAAAGGATAAACAGCGCGATCGTCAGCCACGCGCTCGACTCCAGCCCCGAAGCGAGATTGCACGCCGCGCTCAGCAGCATCGGCACCGTAATGAGCTTGGATAAATGTTTCTTCATCAGAAAGCCTGCCGCGATCGTGAACAGCAGCCCGACGATCGAGCTCAGCGTCATGACCCGGGAGTAGTCGCCGCTGCTGACGCCGAGGTCGTCCATCAGCTTGACCGGAATCAGCACCAAGTTGACCATGAGGGTATGGTTGAGCAGGCCGTTCATCAACATGTACGCCAGCAAAGGCTTGTCGCGGAGCAGCGACTTCCAACCGTCGGCCATCCGCGCCGCGGTCTGCCGGACCGTCTCCCGGGATGTCCCCGCCTCTCTCCGGTCTTGCGGGTAGAGCGACAAGGCGGCCAGACTGAGAAGCGCGATCGCGGCGAAAGCCAAGAAGGCGGCGGCGAATCCGGATTCGATGAGAAGGCCGGCGCACAGCGGACCGGCGATCGCGAATCCGATGAACGTGGAGCGGTACAACGTGTTGGACAAGCCCCTCAGCTCGTTCTTTACGCCCTGCGAGAACACGTTCATGCTGACGAGCAGGATGGCGGACACGCCTCCGTACAGCGGGAAAGTCGCGAACAACATCCCTTTGCCGGGGTTTGCGACCGTGAGGACCGATGCGGCGGCCAGAACGACGATAGCGGCCGTCGCCGTCTTTTTCTGTCCCCACGCGTCGGCGATCCCGCCCATCAGGAGAATGAACGGAATCGTAACCGCGAGGCGCAAGGAACGAAGCAGCGCCAAATCCGAAGCCGGCAGTTCCAGACGGTTAACGGAAAATACGGTAAACGCGACATCCAGACCGCTGAAAACGACGGACAGCAGCGAGGAGATGCCCACGATCGCCCAGAGCTGCCTGCGGGAAACCGAGTCCAGACCCTCACCCTCTTTCCTGCATGCTCCTGGAGGCGGCACGTTTGGCCAAAATCGCCCCGCAGCCCACGACCGCCAAGGTCAGCACCGCGGGGACGATCGGCAGGCCGCCCGCCAACACCGGCTCCAGCAGGCCGTGCACCCATTCGTCCTTCACCAGCATTTCGCCGGCCGTGTAGCCGAGCAGTCCCGCGCCCAACCAGACAATGACGGGAAACCGTTTCATGAGCCGCGTCAGCAGGCTGCTGCAGAAAACGATCAGCGGGATGCTGACGGCGAGGCCGATTCCGATGAGCAGCCAGTCGCCCTGCGCCACTCCCGCGACCGCCACGACGTTATCCAAGCTCATGACGACGTCGGCGGCAATGATCGTGCGGATCGCCTGGCGGATCGAGAGGCCGGATCGGCCTTCGCCCTCCTCGTCCTCTTGACCCGTCAGCAGCTTGACGGCGATATAGAGGAGCAGAATCCCCCCGCAAGCTTCGACGAGCGGCACCTTAAGCAGCCACACGGCGACGCCGGTCAGGGCTAGCCGCAACAGCACCGCCCCCATCGTGCCCCAGAAGATGGCCCGCTTCTGCTGCGCGGGGGGCAAGCGGCGGCACGCCAAGGCGATCACGACCGCGTTGTCCCCGCTCAAGACGATGTTGACCAGCATGATTTTCAGCAGACCGAGCAGCCAATCCCCTTCCATGCGCTCCCTCCCGATCCGATCAACCGGTAATCCACTGCTCGGTCAGCACGACATGCTTCATCGCCTGCCGGTTGCCGTACGCGTAAGCGGCGTGGATCAACCCGTCGTTCGTCTGGAGGAGCCAGGGATATTCGTAAGTGCGGTTCAAATGCTTATTGGCCTCGCCCGTAAACCCGTCGCCCTGCTCGAGCTGCCGGATGTACGGCCAGGTGCGGCCTTCGTCTTCGGACAGCGCGATCGAGACGGGGAACCGCGTTTTCGGCCAGATCGTCGCCGTCGGATCGTCCCCGGCCTGAAAATGATTGTAAATGACGGCAAGCCTGCCGCTCTGGAGCTTGATCGCCCGGATCGAGGCGTTGTTGTTCGGAAGCGTCGTGCGCTCCGGCTCCGTCCAGGTGCGGCCCCAGTCGTCCGAGCGGCTCACGTAAATCCAGTCGGCGGAACGGCTGCGGAAGAAAGCGCTGAGCCGCCCTTCGCCCCATTCGATGATATTCGGGTGAACCCGGCCCCGGCTTCCCGGAATGGGATACTCTTGCCAGGTAAGGCCTTCGTCGCCCGAAATCCGGACCAGGCTGGTGTCGTTGCCGAACACGGTGCCGGCGTCCCTGCGGCTGATCCACATCGGGAAAATCCATTCCCCGTTGCTCAGCGCCACGATCGGCGCCCGGCAAAAAGAACCCGGCGTTTCCGAGAAGGTCCGCGTCGGCTCCCAAGTGCGTCCGTTGTCCAAAGACAACCGGCAACGGATCTCCGACGTTTCCTGCCGGGTCGCCGCGTCGACGTTCGTCGCGGGGTCGTACTTCTCCTTCTTGTCTTCCCGCGGCATTTGCGCGGTGTGGAGAAGCATCAGCCCGCCGTCCTTCTTCTGGAATAACACCGGGTTCTGTTCGGATCGCACCGGATCTTCGGATACCGCGACGGGGTCGGTCCACCGCGTCTCCCCCTTGGCGAGCCTCGACATCACGATGCGGATATCGCTGCGGCCTTCCTCCGTATCGCCCGCAAACCATACCATCAGCAGATCTCCGTTTTGCAGCTCTATGAGGCTCGGCGCGTGGTTCACGATATGGGGCGTCGGCAGAATCGTTTCGGCGGTTCCGTTCCCCGTCGAACGGAGCTCGCCGTCCTTCGGCATCGGCGCGGATACTAAATCTCGGAATGACGTCATCGGATGAATCCCTCCTGATCGGAATAAGTTAACCGTTCCGCTTCGGCGCCAGCTCGACGGCCATCCGGATCGCTTCCATCAGCGAGCCTTCGTCGGCCTTGCCGGTGCCGGCGATATCGAACGCCGTGCCATGGTCGACGGACGTCCGGATGATGCCGCCGTTCAGCCCGACGGTGATGTTCACGCCGGCTTCCAGCCCCAGCACCTTGATCGGACCATGGCCCTGGTCATGGTAGCAGGCCACGACGATATCGAAGTCGCCGCGCACCGCCCGGAAGAACAACGTGTCCGCGGGCAGCGGGCCTTGGACGTCGATTCCTTCCGAGCGGGCCCGCTCGATGCCGGGGATCAGCTTCTCCTCTTCCTCGCCTTCCCCGAACAGCCCGTTCTCGCCCGCATGCGGATTGATGCCGCATACCGCGATTTTGGGGCTCCGGACGCCCGCGCGACGAAGCGTGTCGTCCGCCAGCCGGATCACCTTGTACGTACGTTCCGGCGTAATCCGGCGAATGGCCTCGATCAGCCCGACGTGCGTCGTCAAATGGATCACTTTGAGTTTCGGCGCCGACAGCATCATGGAATAGTCGTTCGTGCCCGTCAGGTCCGCGAGGATCTCCGTATGCCCGGGGTAACGATGCCCTCCTTTGTGCAGCGCTTCTTTATTCAGCGGCGCCGTGCAGATGGCGTCGATCTTGCCCTCCTTCGCCAACGCCACGGCTTTCTCGATGTACCGGAAAGCCGCGTTCCCGGCTTCCGCCGAGATCCGTCCCACCGGCAAATCCGCCGGCAGCAGAGCCAAGTCGAGCACGTCGATCGTCCCGGGTTCGTACGTTCCTTCCGCCGGGTCCGAGACCGGTCGGATTTCCGCGCGGACGCCGGCATAACCCAACGCCCGGCGAAGAATGGCGGCATCCCCGATGACCAGCGGACGGGCGGAACGGTAAGCCTCCTCCGTCCGCAACGCCTTGACGATGATCTCGGGGCCGACGCCGGCGGCGTCCCCCATCGTGATCCCGATGATTGGTTTCATGGTTACGATTCTCCCTGCATTTTTTTGAGCGCTTTCGAGAGCGCGTTGGCGGCGCCGAAGCCGCCGGCTTTGGTCACGGCATAGACGGGCCAGTCCCCCGACAACAGGCCGATCGGCATGCCGATCTCCACTTCGTCGATGAGTTGAAACTCCTTTACGCCTAGAGAGGAGCAGACTTGCTTGGCCGTGTCTCCCCCGGTCATGACCAGGGCGTTCAGCCGGAATTCGCGGATCAGCCCGGCGGCCGTCTCCCCGAGCACCCGGGAAATCCGGTCGCTGACCTCTTTCGGATCCCATCCGCGTTCTGCGCCGACCCCGTTCGCGAGCGCGATGTCTTCGGGATTGCCGGCCGTATACAAGACGACGTGCCGCCCCCGCTTGATCGCCTCGGAAGCCAGGACCGCGATCCTTTCCTTTTCCCGGCTGGCCGCCGTTTCTTCTTGAACCGCCAAGTGCGAGTTCATCTGGATCCCTTCCACGCCCGGAAGCTTCAGCAGATGGTCCAGCTGGCTGCGGCTGTTCCGGTTCACGCTACCGACCACCGTCAGCACGGGCGACCGGGAAGCATGCGGAACTTTCTGCGACTGCTGCCGTTTGAGATACGCCTTGCATAGATGGTTCGCGAGCCCGGCGGAGCCGATCCAGACGACGCGGCGGCCGCTTTCCTGCACGGCATGCACGATCAGGCGAAGGTCCTCTTCTTTCAAGGCGTCGAATACGACGTAGGGCGCCGATTGCCGCACGGCTTCCGCCAGCTTCTCCTGGATCCTCGCGTAGCCGGACAGCAAATCGTCGGAAGTGACTTGATGGACGGGACGCCCGGATTGCGCGCGGATGATTTCCGGCACGTTCGGGGACGTGACCGGCGTCTTCGGATCGCTCGCCATTTCCGTCTCGTGCAGCAGGGCGCCGTCGAGGTAGAAATCCCCTCCCTTGACGATCCTTTTGTTCTTCGGATACGCGGGCGCGATGACGACCAGCTCCGGCTGGAACACGTCGAATACGGCGTCGATCTCCGCCCCGATGTTGCCTCGCATGGTGGAATCGATTTTCTTATAGACGAACTCGACGGAATGGGGCCGCAAATATTCGGATACGGATTTCACTTTCCGGTACGCTTCGTCCTTCGGCAAGGATCGGCTGTCGGTGTCGATCACGACCACGTCGAGATCCTTGGCCAATTCCGGATCCGGCTCCAGGAGCACGGACGTGTGCAAGCCCCGCCGGGCGAATTGGACCCCCGTGTCGTTGGCCCCCGTCAAGTCGTCGGCAATGATGGCGAACTTCATGTCAAACACCTCGCTGGACGGTAATGCCAATCACCCTTTGACGGATCCGATCAACATTCCTTTGGTGAAGTACTTTTGGGCGAACGGATAGACGACCAGGATCGGCGCGACGGACAGGAAAATCGCGGCGGCCTGAAGATTCTGCGGCAGCAGTTGGACGCCGTGCACACGGATGCTCTCCAGCGACGTTCCGTCCTTGCTTCCGGCGACGATCAGGTTGTACAGCACGACGGTGATCGGCTTCAGGCTTTGCTTCTGCAGGTAAATCGCCGGAACGAGGTACTGGTTCCAGATGGCGACCGAATAGAACACGCACACCGTGGCGATGGCGGGACGCGCCAGCGGGAAATAGATTTTCCACATCGTCTGCAGGTCGTTGGCGCCGTCGATGTACGCCGACTCTTCCAGCTCTTCCGGCAGCGCGTCCAGGAAGGAGCGCATGATGATGAGCAGGAACGTGTTGACCGCGTTCGGGATGATCATGACCCAGAACGAGTTCACCAACCCCAGGCTTTTATACACGATGAAGTTGGGGATGATGCCCGCTTCGAACACGAAGGTGAAGACGAAGATCAGCATGATCGTTTTGCGGCCGACGAGACGCTTTTTACTGAGCGGATAAGCGGTGAGAAACGTGAGGATCACCGCGACCAGCGTGCCGACGACGGTATAGGCGAAAGAATTCCACAGCCCCTGCGAAACGCCCAGCCTCGGGTTGTTGAGCACGTACCTGTAGGTCTCGACGTTCCAGCCTTTCGGGATCAGATACACCTTGGAAGCCGCCGCGTAAATGCCGTCGCTGAGCGAGACGGCCAGAATATTCCACAAGGGATAGACGCAGATAATCGATACCAAGATGAGGACAACGATGTTGAAGTAATCGAAACCGCGAAGTTTGGTTTTCATGTTGTCCCCTCCTTAAAAGAGCTGCGAATCCGAAAATTTCTTGGATGCCCGGTTGGCCGAAATCACCAGGACGAACGCCACGACCGACTGCATCAAACCGACGGCAGCGCCGTAGCTGTAATTCGGGAAGCCTTTGGTGGCGAAAGCTTGGCGGTACACGTAGCTTTGGATAACGTCCGCCGTATCGTAGACGCTGGGGTTGTACATCATCAAAATCTTGTCGAGATCGACGGTCATGATTTGCCCGATGGCCAAAATGAACATGATGACGATCGTGCCCGCGATGGACGGCAGCGTGACGTGGAACATTTTGCTGACCCGGCCCGCGCCGTCGAGATCGGCCGCTTCGTACAGATGCGGGTCTATGTTGGTCATCGCCGCCAAATAGATGATGGAATTGTAGCCGAAAAGCTGCCAGACGTTCAGCATGACGTACAGCGGGCGGAACCAGCCCGGCTCGGCCATGAAGAAGATCGGCTGGATGCCTAATCCCTCTAAAGCGACGTTCACCAATCCGCCTTGGGGGGACAGGAACGTGTACAGGATGCTGACCGCGACCGCGGAGGAAATGAAGTAGGGAAAGAAGGTGACGGTCTGGACGAACCGCTGCACTTTCCGGAACCGGACTTCATTCACCAGCAGCGCGAATAGGATCGGAATCGGAAATACGAACAGCAAGTTGAAGAAGGCGAGCAGCAGCGTGTTCTTGAGCAGCTTCCAGAAATAGCCGTCGTTCAGGAACTTCTCGAAGTGGGCGAACCCCACCCATTTGCTGTCGATGATGCTGTGGATCCCGCCCTTGATCACGTTGTAGTCCTCGAACGCGATCACCAGACCGAAAAGCGGCAGCAGCTTGAAGAGCAGCATATGGATCAGACCGGGAAGGAGAATGAGATACAGCAACCTGGATCTCCATATTTTGTTCCACACGTTGCCGCGGGCGCCGGGCGGTTTGCCTTTCAGGGCGGTTTGCATGGCTAGCACATCCTTTGAGTTTGCATGGGGGTGTTGAAAAACCGATCCGTCACTCCATCACGGGTGCCGCATGGAATGACGGATCGGATGGGCTTACTTCTTGCCGGCGTCGTACGCCGCTTGGTCGATCTCCACGATCTTGCTGTAGCCTTGCGCGTCCGCTTCCTTCAGGAAGGCGTCCCACTCGGACATCGGGCGTTTGCCGGTAATGAATTTCACCAGGTTGGCGTCGACCATCGGCTGCACGTTCGCGACGAGCTCGGAACGTTCTTTCAGCTGTTCGGTCGAATACTTGATCTG
The DNA here is from genome assembly GCF_029360585.1 of Cohnella caldifontis. GTDB lineage: Bacteria > Bacillota > Bacilli > Paenibacillales > Paenibacillaceae > Cohnella > Cohnella caldifontis. The sequence continues at coordinate 120,273 of NZ_JAQZSJ010000012.1, forward strand.
CTGCGCGACGGCGGCGTATTTGCCGAAGAAGTCCGCGGCGAAAGACTTGGTGAGCGGATCCATCCAGTCATAGTAAGCGGCGTCGTTGGACGGAACCGGGAACGTCAAGCGGTCTTGCAGGAAGTTCCACACCGGCGTGCCGAGCGGCTTGTTGCCTTCTTCTTCGAACTTGACGGTGAATTCTTTCTTGTCGCCGTTCGTCTTGAAGGATTGGCCTTCCACGCCGTAATCCATCAGCGTGCGGCCTTCGTCGGAGAACAGGTAGTCCATGAACTTGAGGATTTGCTCCGCTTTCTTCTCCGATTTGGCGTTGATGACGAACACGCGGTCTTCGCGGTAACGCTGTTCGGCCATCGGCACCTTGGACGGGTTGCCTTGGGAGTCGTTCAGCGCGTCCATTACCTTGATGTCGTACTTCGGATCGTTCTGAGGACCGCCGTTATTCATGAACCAGGACGGACGGGTGAAGAAGTCATAGGAGATGGCGCCCTTGCCGGTCAGCATTTTCGTCTGCCAGGATTCCTCGGTCTGCGTGCCGAGCACCCACTCTGGATCGATCAATTTCTCGGTGTACATCGTGTTGTACCATTGGATCAAGTCTTTGAATCCCGGCGCCATCAGGTCGTAACTTTTGCCGACGTTGTAGATGCCGTGGACTTTGCCGTTCTCGTCGATGTTGTCCTTCGCCAGGAACGCTTCCGTGAACTTGATGTAGCCGTCGCGGCCGGTGAACGGATAGAAGTCGTTCGAAGGATAAGCGGCTTTCAGTTTCCGAAGAACGTCCGTGAATTCCTGGATCGTCTTCGGATTGCTCGTGATGCCCGCTTTCTCGAACATGTCGGCGCGGTAGAACGGAACGTTCGTGATGATCGGGTATTGCTGGGGCAGTCCGTAAACGTTGCCGTCGGATGCCGTGATTAGCGTTTTGTAAGCTTCGTCCGAATCGATGAACTTCTGGATGTTCGGCGCGTCTTTCGCGATCAGGTCCTTCAGGTTCAGGAACAACCCTTGGGAACCGTATACTTCCGCTTGCGACAGCGTGACGATCATCGCGTCCGGAAGGTCGCCCGACAACAGCTTCGTGTCCAGGCCCTTGGCGTAAGCGCTGTCATCGTCGCCGCCGTTGACCAGTTCAACCTCGGCGTTCATTCTCTTCAGAAGCTCGGGGTACCACTTGAGGTCTTTCAACCAGTTGATGTACTTGCCGGCCATCATGTAGGAAAACTGGATTTTGTCGCCGCCGGCCCCGGCAGAAGCGGAAGCCGGGGATGAAGCCTGCCCGGAAGACGATGCCTCCGAATCCGAACCGCCCGACTTGTTGCACGCCGACAATACAAGAAGAACGGCCAGCACGAGAATCCATAACGACCCTTTTTTACCGAACACGCTGAATTTCCCCCTTCGATGAGGTGTAGACTTTGATTTCCAATTTGTTGCAATTTGAAACATCGAATTCCGGAAAGCGAAACCGTTCTGATTTGTATCCGCTTTCTTATTCTCAATTATAGTGATCGTTTTTCATTTTGCAACATGTATTTTAAAATTCTCATTAATTTTAATTTTTGTTGCATTTTTAAACAGTTATCGCGAAAAAAATACCCCGCACGATCGTTCGGCGATCCTGCAGGGCGCGATTGCTGCCTTTTATTCAACGCCTTTCACTTTCCGCCACAGCGTGGTCCGGTTAATATTGAGCCTTTTGGCGGCCTTCGACTGGTTCATGCCTTCCTCTTCGAGCACATACCGAATGATGTCCCTTTCGATGTCTTCGAGCGGCCGGTTCAAATCGAATACCGGCCCCTCGGCGGCAACGGACGGGGCGGAGGAACGGCGGGCGGGGAGATCTACGTCGGACCGTTCGATATACTCCCCCGTCGCTTCGCGCACGGCGGCTTCCATGGTGTCCCGCAGCTCGATCAAGTTGCCTTTCCACGGTTTGGCCCGCAGCGCATCCCAGACGTCCGGGCGCACGCCGACGATCTGCTTTCCGTACTTCTCGTTGAATGCCGAAATGAACGTCCGAACGTACTCCTCCAAGTCGTCCAACCGCTCGCGGAGCGGCTTCAATTCCACGGCCCCGCGGCCGAGCCAATCGAACGCCTTGGCGTCCAAGCGGGAATCGCTTTTCAGAGCCTTAGGGGATTCGCCGAACGAGAAAAGGACTTTGAGCGCCTTCTCCTTTATTTTCTCCGCCAGTTTCCTCTGCTGCAACGCCGGAAAACGTTCGAATCCGCGGATGTGGAGCAGAGCCCCCCGCTCGGCTTTGGCTAACAAATGGCAGGTTCTGAGGAACGCCGCCTCGTCCCCGACGGCGATTTCCAATTCGATCACGCGGGCGTTCTTGTCCCATAAAACCGCAAGCGCCCCGGCGAAAATCCGCCTGCCCGTTCCCCGTTCCCCATATACGGTTACGGGTTCTCCCGCGAGCAACTGCCGCTTCGCGTTCTGAAGCGCTTCATCCATGAAGCCCGTCGTTTGAAGGAAAGAAGGAAACGTATCCATATCCCGTTCCGGTTCGATGACCCGGAGATTCGCTTCGGTTTCCCCGCCCGGCTCTAAGGTGAGCTGGTAATATTCCGCTCCTCCGGCGATATCCAACAACCGCACGGTAAGCATCACCCGCCCGGCAGGCTCGTATAAGGCGAGAGGGCCGTTCTCCCGGATGTCGGAAGCCGCGTCCCGAAGCAGCAGCTCCAGCAGCCCGCCGTTTTCCAGGGGGAAGGGGAACTTCGTCTGAGCATGGTTTCGGACCAAGAGGGACAACATGCCTTCGGTGGCGAACAGGACGTTCAGCGACGCATCCAGCACCGCCGACTCCCTGCCGCTCTCTTTCAGCAGACGGTCGTAAATCCGGTTCATCCGTTTGTATTCGTCCAGCGAACGGCAGATGAGCTCCGCCGTGCGGAAAGCTTCCGCCACGGATTCCCGGCCGGAAGTGATGAGGACGCCCTGCATGCCAAGCTCATTGGCGAATCTCACCGTCACGGTATCGCCGACGATGATTTGCACGCCGTCTTTTTTGGCTTCGATCAGCGCCTGCTCCACTTCGTTCTCGTCATTGATGACCGTGTAAGGAAAATCGTAATCCAGCAGGTTGGACACGGACACGAAGCTTTGGATGATGTTCGGGAATCCGATCAGCCGGATTTTGGCCTGGTATTCCTTCATCAGCGTCAGCATCCGCAGCACGTCGAAGCCGGATACTTGGATCTCCACGACCGGAACCTTCGAATGCGACGCCAACAACCGCGCGGTCCCCCCTCGGCTGATGACGACGTCATAATCGCCGTTTCCGAAGGAAGCGATCTGACCGAGGCTTTCCTGCATGTCCGCGATGATCACGTGAATATCGAAATTTTCGTATTGCGGAGTCATCTGCTTGATCAGCTCGCCCAATCCTTGATAGGGCGCCACGACCAACACTTTCATTTTCCCCGGATTCCGAATCGCCGACATCCCCCTTCATCCTTAAGCCAGCAGACGGCGGTATATGGCTTCCGCATCCTCTGCCGTCATGGTTCTCGGATTATTCTGCATGAGCCGCGTCACTTTCATGGCCGCCTGGGCCAAGGCGGGCACGTCTTCCCCGGAGATGCCGAACGAGCGCAGATCCTGCGGGATGGCGAGCTCCCGGGTCCATTGCTCGATTTGCCGAATGACTCCGTCGGCATTCCGGAGTTCGCCTTCGAGCCCCATCGCTTCGGCTACGTCTTGCAACCGCTCTCCAATTACTGGCTTGTTGAAATTCATGACGTGGGGGAGCAGCATCGAATTGGCCACGCCGTGCGGAATGTTGAATTTGCCGCCAAGCGGATAAGCCAGCGCGTGTACGGCCGCCGTGCCGGAACCCGTAAGCGCCATGCCGCCGTACATGGAGCCGAGCAGCATGCGTTCGCGCGCCGCCATGTCGCTACCGTCCCGGTAGGCTTGCAGGATGTTCCGGGAAATCAGGCGGATCGACTCCAGCGCGAACATGTCGCTGATCGGATTGGCTTTCGTGGAAATATAGGATTCGATCGCATGGGTAAAGGCGTCCATCCCTGTGGCCGCCGTATGGTTCTGCGGCAGCTCTCTCGTAAGCAATGGATCGAGAACGACCAGGCGAGGCAGCAAATGGCGGCTGACGACGCCGATTTTCAGCTCCTGCTCCGGCAGCGTCACGATCGCGTTCGGCGTGACCTCCGATCCCGTGCCGGCCGTCGACGGAATGAGCACGGTCGGAATGCCCGGTTCCCGAACTCGATCGACGCCCAGCATCTCCTCGACGTCCTGTTCATTCGTGAGCAACACGGAGATCAGCTTGGCGACGTCAAGCGCGCTTCCTCCTCCCAGTCCGACAATCAAGTCGATGCCGCTTCCTCTTACTCGGTCGCACAATTCGCGAATATGCTGCGCGGTCGGCTCCGGCATGACGTCGCGAATCACCATGGAAGATATGCCGCGTTGCTCGAGTTGGCGCTGGGTTTGGTCGATGAAGCCTTGCCGGAACATCGAAGGCTGCGAAACGATCAACGCGGAACGAACAGGCGCAAGCGCCTGCAAGCGTTCGCCGAGCTGACCTAACGATCCCGTCCCCGCGATGATCTGCGGTGCGGTCTGGAATTGGTAAAATTGCGGCAGTGGGGTCATGATAGCGCCTCCCGATGTTGTGTTTCATATTTCGTCTGCGATAGATAAGCGAATCGTTTTCACCTACATACTATCGTTATATTAAACAATTTGCAATGAATACAACATGATTTCTGAGAAACTTGTATCTGATTGTTTCATATTGAAACAAATGCGTTGCATTTCGATGTAATTTCCACTATTCTCCAATAAAAAAGAACCCGCGGCAAGCGCGGGCGGAAACGATTCTATGAAGGGGACTCAGGCGGCAGTTTTTTCACGTGCAATGTATTTCTCGAAGTTCACTTGCCAAACGTCGATTTCGCGAATCCCGCTCAGGCCAACTCCATCATTTAATGGAAAGGCAGATCTACTGTATGCAACATACAAGGAATAATCATTTTTTTGTAAACTATTGTCGTAAAATCCAGGCGTCCACGGGCAGATTCATCTTGATGCGTATGCTGTTTGTTACGAGTCGATGTACGGATATGTCGGACAACAGGGAGGATTTTGCTGAGAATGAGGTGAGATGTCCGGAAAAGTCGGACAACGGAGGGGGATTCGCTGAAAATGGGAGCCGATGTACGGAAATGTCGGATATCGACGCTGCATTTGCGAGACTTCGAGCGAGTTATACGATAAAACCGGACAACGCCTTACCCGGGATGCGGCAGGGAAATCATGCTATTGTTCGAACCGCTAATATGAGCGTTCACTACGTTCTTAATTTGGAACATATCGGCTCTTTATCTGTACTTCACCCTGTCATAACGCAAAAAACTACTGTTGACTATTAGACATACTGAAGATTTGCCTTATGCCGATCGTTACGGACACCACAGCCGTTATTGGGGCAATTTCAACGTTTTTCAAATCGTAACGGACAACACGGACCTTAAGCGCCCCACATCGCGGCTAATAAGCGGTATTTTTGCTGAATAAGTGCATTCGTGTCCGTTAGAATACGATAGGTTGAGGAATGCCCCCGATAACGTCCTCTGTGTCCCTTAGCCTGATGGTGTCCGTGTTTTTCGACCTGGTATGCGAATGGGTCAATCGTAGAAAAAAAGCCAGCCCCGGGGTGATATCCCGTAAGGCTGGCTTTATCATCTCGCTTAGAAAATCGCGTCGAACAGCCCTTTCGTGTGGCCGCCCGGATAGAGCAAGTAAAGCAGCACGTAGACGGTGATGCCGGTAATGGCGGTGACGAACCAAGTCACGGCGGTCACGCGGCCCCATTTGCGGTGCGTGGCGAACTTCCGCCGGAATGCCAGCGTCAGCGTCGTAATGCCGAATACGGCAGCCACGGCGGCGAGCACGATGTGGAACAGCAAGAAGATCAAATACACGGTCTTCAGGCTGTCCGGGCCGCCCCACTCCGTATTTCCTACGAAAATGGTCCGCGACAAGTAGATCAGGAAGAAAATCAAAGCCGCCGCGGCGCCCGCGATCATGACTTTCTGATGCGCTTCCCGGTTCTTCTTCAAAATCAAACGCCATCCGATCGCCACCAGAATCGCGCTAAGCGCGATGAAGCTCGTGCTGATCGCCGGCAGAACGCTATACCCGCTCATTGTAGGCTTATCCCCCGTCCAACGACGTTTGGCATCTCATTCCCTACATTGTACAACGTCCGCGCCATCCCGGACAACGCCGCCGGGACAAGCGTCACAGATTGTTGCGATTTAGCAGGGCGCCGGCCGACTCGTCCCAATCGTTCTCGTTCTCCCGTTCGCGGTCCTGGCGATACCATTTGTTGAACACGACGAAAAGCGCCCCGATGTTGATGAACTCCTGCAGCAGCTTCATGAGGATTCCGCCCAGCTGCTGGTCGTCTTGCGCCGACATCAGGTTGAAGAACGCCGGTCCGCCTTTGAATTCCGCCAGCAATCGGGCCGGATCGCCGGAGACGCAGTAACGCATCGCCTGTGCCCAGACATAGGGGTCGCTGTACACCGAAAACATCGGTTTGCTGGCGAATATAATCAACACGCATGCCGGCGTCAACACGATGCTGTTGCCGAAAATGTAGCCAAGCCGCCACAACGGGGTCAAACGCGCCCATTCGGGTACGGGGCATTGAACATGCCACCAGTTCAACATAGCCGCGAGAAAGAGCACGAAATAGAACGCGGCGTGAACCGTCGTGTGGACCATGATCCAGTCATGAACGTTCGGCATGTGGTAGAACGAGAACAGCAGGTTGAACAAAAACAAGCCGATCAGCGGGTTCATCAGCGCCCGGAACGGCCGCCAGAACGACCGGTCGAACGCCCATTTCCACAGCCAATCCGGTATCCCGTAAATCAGCATGGGAGGCACGATGAAGTACGAGATCGCCATGTCCGTCATATGGAACGTGAACATCAAGTGGCCGAGCAGGCTTAAGGGGCCTCCCTGCGCCAAATACAGCAGCGCGACGCCGAGCAGAAACACGACCTGCCTGCCGATCGTAACGGGAGAACTGTGCTTGAAGTTCGTTCTCCACGGCCCCGCCACGAATGTATACAAAACGCCCACGGCCAGCATAAACACCAGAAACACCGGGCTCCACAGGTCGCGGAATGAGAAATACTCCAATCCCAGCACGGGTGTCTCACCTCCGATCATCATCGGTTTCTTACCGAAAATGAAGAAAAGAGGCGGTACCAGGACCGCCTCTGTTCAATTCCAGCACGTCTGTCAGGGATGCCTTACCACCAGAGCCAGTATACCGCCATGATCACCATCATGAACACGACGAACACTCCGGCGACGATGCAGATGATCGGGAACAGGTGCCCGCGGTCCTTCATGTGCATCCAGAACGCCAGCTGCACGAACACTTGGATAATCGCCATGAGCACCAGGATGATGTAGGTGAACGTGGTATTGATGTCTCCCGCCGCAACGGCGGCGAACGCGATAATCGTCAGCGCAAGAGACAGAATGAAAGCCACGATATGCTTCTGCGGACCTTCCACCTTGTGGCGACGCGCTTCTTCGCCCGACACGGAATGGTTGCTCGACATGAGATTATCCCACCTTTCCCATCAGGTACACGACGGTGAAGATAAACACCCACACGACGTCGATGAAGTGCCAGTAAATGGCGGACAGATAGATCTTCGGCGCCGTAACGACCGTGAGACCTTTCTTGAAAATCTGCGCGATCAGCAGCGAAATCCACAACACCCCGAACAATACGTGGCCTCCGTGGAAGCCGACCAACGTATAGAAGGAGGAGCTGAAGGCGCTCGTATTCATGCGGTGCCCTTCGGAAACGTAGGTGTTGAACTCGACGATCTCGAGCACCAAGAAGGAGAGTCCGAGCAGAACCGTGAGTACGAGCCACCAGATCATCGATTTGACTTGGTTCTTGTGCATCGCCTGGACGGCGAACACGCTCATGAGACTCGAAGTCAGCAGGATCATCGTGGCGGCGAAAACCGTCGGAAGCTCGAACAGTTCGGAAGCGTGCGGGCCGTCGAGCACTTGATGGCGCAACGCGATGAAAGCCGAGAACAAGGTGCCGAACAAGACAACCTCTGCGCCGAGGAAAATCCAGAAGCCAAGGATCTTATTACGGCCTTCCAGCGTCGCTTTCTCCGGCTCGTGGGGCAGCTGCCCTTCTACATGTCCATGTGCGCTCATGCGTGCACCTCCTCTTCCGGATCGATATGGAAGCCGTGATCATCGAACACCGAGCGGAGGAACATGCACGCGAACGTGATCAGGATGCCGAGCCCGGCCAGCCAGTAAATGTGGTACATGAACCCGAAACCGGCGACGAACAGTCCGACGCTCATGATGAACGGCAGAATGGAAGGAGACGGCATGTGGATCGGACCCAGCGGCTCGGCCGGCGTCATTTCGGTCTTGCCTTCTCTCTTCTCTTTCCACCAAGCGTCCGAGCCGCGAACGAGCGGCAGCTGCTTGAAGTTGTACTCCGGCGGCGGAGACGGAATCGACCACTCCAGCGAACGGCCGTCTTCCCAAGCGTCGGCTTCAGCGTTGCGCGGCTTCGCCCAGGTGACGATCACGTTGATGACAAAGACGATCGTGCCGATGCCCATCAGGAACGCGCCGATGGAGCTGATCAAGTTCATCGTATCGAAGCCTTGGTTCGGCAAGTACGTCCATACGCGGCGCGGCATCCCCAGCAAACCGAGGAAGTGCTGCACGAAGAACGTCAGATGGAAGCCGATGAAGAACGTCCAGAATGTCAGCTTGCCCAGCCCTTCGTTCAGCATGCGCCCGAACATTTTCGGCCACCAGTAATGCAAGCCGGCGAAAATGCCCAGGATCAGGCCGCCTACGATGACGTAGTGGAAGTGGGCGACGACGAAGTACGTATCATGGTATTGATAGTCGGCCGGCGCGGACGCGAGCATAACCCCCGTCACGCCCCCGAGGACGAACGTCGGGATGAACCCGATCGCGAACAGCGATGCCGTCGTGAACTTGATCGACCCGCCCCACAGGGTGAACAGCCAGTTGAAGATCTTAACCCCCGTCGGCACCGCGATCAACATGGTGGCGATGGAGAACAGCGCGTTGGCGACCGGGCCCAAGCCGGTGGTGAACATATGGTGAGCCCACACCATGAAGCCCAGGAACGCGATAAGAACCAAGGCGAATACCATCGAGCTGTAACCGAACAGCCGCTTGCGCGAGAACGTGCTGACGACTTCGGAGATGACGCCGAAAGCCGGCAGGATCAGGATGTACACTTCGGGGTGGCCGAAGATCCAGAACACGTGCTCCCAGAGCACCGTGTTGCCGCCGCTTCCGGTTTCGAAGAAGTTCGCTTGGAACAGGCGGTCGAACATCAAGGCGACCAGACCGACCGTAAGCGCCGGGAAGGCGAATACGATCAGGATGGAGGTGACGAAGATCGCCCAAGTGAACATCGGCATCCGCATGAACGACATGCCCGGCGCCCTCATGTTGATAATCGTCGCCATGAAGTTGATGCCGCCGAGCAGCGTGCCGATCCCCGCGATCTGCAAGCCTATGACGTAGTAGTCAACGCCGTGCGTGCCGTTGAACGTCGGGCCGGCAAGCGGAACGTACGAGGTCCAGCCTGCGTCCGGCACTTCGCCGACGAACCAGCTGATGTTCAGCAGAACGCCGCCGAAGAAGAACGTCCAGAACCCGAGGGCGTTCAGGAACGGGAACGCGACGTCGCGGGCGCCGATCTGGAGCGGCACGACCGCGTTCATAAGCGCGAACAGCATCGGCATCGCCGCGAGGAAAATCATCGTTGTGCCGTGCATCGTGATCAATTCGTTGAACGTATCCGCCGCGACGAAGTCGTTCATCGGCTTCATCAGCTGGATGCGGATCAGGATCGCCTCCAGGCCGCCGACGATGAAGAAAATGAACCCCGCGAGCAAATACAGTATGCCGATCTTCTTATGGTCAACCGTAGTCAGCCAGTCCATCAGGCCTTTATACCGTTTGACCGTATGCGCATGCGCGTGGGCATGCGAAGCATGTGCAGCTTGCGTAGCCAAGACCGCGAACCCCCTTCTCGAACCGTTTCATTAATAATCCAGTTTGTAGCCTGCCAAGTACTTCGCGATGCCGTCGATCTCGTCCTGCGTCAATTGGTTGTCCGCGGCGCTTGGCATCATGTTGCCCGGCTTGTATTTCTGGGGATCCGTGATCCAATCCTTGATATTCTGTTCCGCCGTCTTATCCTCCGGCTGGGGATCCTTCACGACATCCGAGTTGTACAGAATGCCCGCGATGGTCTGGCGGCTTCCCACTCCGGTCAAGTTCGGCGCGCCGTTCGTGCCTTGGTCTCCGACCGCGTGGCACGCCAGGCATTTCGCGCGGAACGTCTCCGCGAGTTTCGGATCGGCGGGCATGACCGCCGGCGCCTTCATCGCGGCGATCCATTTGTCGAACGATTCGGGGCTGACCGATTTGGCTTTGAAATCCATCAAAGCATGGGAAGGTCCGCACAGCTCGGCGCATTTGCCGCGATAGACGCCTTCCTCCGGAAACTCCAGGTACATCCGGTTGGACATGCCGGGGTTCGTATCCATTTTGCCGCCGATGGACGGGATCCAGAAGGCGTGCTTAACGTCCGCGGCCACGAGCTCGAAGCTGATCTTCTTGCCGGTCGGCACGACAAGCTCCTGCCCGGTCGTCACGCCGTACTGCGGATATTCGAACTCCCACCAGTACAAGTGGGACGTGACTTTCACCTGAATGGCATCCTTATCTTTGGAATAATCCGTCGCCATCCCGAAGACCGATTGCACCGTCGGCACGCCGAGAATGATCAGCAGGATGATCGGAACGATCGTCCAAATGATCTCCAGCTTGTGATTGCCTTCGACTTGCTTCGGAATCGTCTTGTCGCCTTTGCGGCGGCGGAAACGGATCAACACATAAATGCAGATGGCGAATACCACCACGACGACGAGCGTCATGATACTGATGGAAATTTTCATCAGATCGTACTGTCTCTGCGCGATCGGACCTTGCGGATCAAGGGTAGAGAGGTCTGACCGACCGCAAGCCGACAGCAGAAGCGCCATTCCCGCGAGCAGCGGAAGAATGCGCTTCATCACGTTCCATCGATTCATCTTATCAACCCCATTTTGCGTATTGGCGTTGGGCCCGCAACCCGTTGCCCTCTCAGGCCTTCCGCCTTATGTACGAATGCTGGAACGATCCACCACACGTCTAACACACTCTAATAACTATAAAGATCAGTTTGTCGTTTTGTCAATGTTCACAAAGCAGTTCACAAATTGTTCTCAAAACCGTCAAATCCCTGCCGCTCTAAGGCTTGACGGCTTGTTGGGAAGTCCGCTGCAGGCGTCGCCGCGCACGCGGCTCCCTGCCGCCCCGTTTACGTTCTCCTTCTCATCTTTTTGCCAATCGTGGGGTGTTTTATGTACCGAAGCCGCCGCATGAGTTGACCGGCTTGGGCGAACCCTAGGGATAATGTTGAAATCCCGCGAAGGAGGCTGCCGACGATGGGGCTGCGGCTTGTCGGGTTGACTGTCGTATCGGTCGTTCTGGCCGGATCGCTGGCCGGTTGCAATTACACGGAATACTACAAAAAGCAGAGCGGATACGATTACGGAAGCCGGGACCCGGAAGGAACGAAGCTCATGCAGGTCCGGTCGTACGGCGCCCTGACCGCCAATCCGGCCCAGCATCAGAACTCGTACTTCGAGTACAGCGCGAACTTGTCACGCCAAGTGTCGTCTTTGCCCGGCATTAACACCGCCTTGGTTTTCCTGACGGACCGGAACGCCTACGTCGGCGTCGTCACGGACTGGTCCGGCGGCGGCACGCAGGCCCGCGGCGGCCGGACGCTCCGGGAGTCGGAAAATGCAGGCACGATGGAGGGCGTGTATAACGTTGACAACGGAAGTTCCAAATGGGATAACCGCCACGTCGTGACGCCGTATAACTCTTATTTTACCCATAAAGACGTTTCCGATTTATCCAGCAAGCTGAGGCAAACGATCGGACAGGTGATCCGGAACGCCCATCCGAAAGTCCAAGAAGTGAACATTTCCGCCAACCGGGAGTACGTCAACCAATTGGTGGAGTTCGCGAAGGAGTCGTGGGCCGGCCGGCCGCTGAAGCCGCTGACCCCCGCGTTCAACCGGCTCGTCCAGTACGTGTTCGGCATGGGCAGCGAAATCCCGCTTCCGCTGTACGAGTACAATCCGGGGGCGGACTCTCCGGGCGGGGCGGGTCCGGAACCCGTCGACGGCAACAAGTAAATCATCTCATGCAAAAGGGGCGGCTGAGCGGCCCCTTTGATATTTATCGAAGACCTCTGTCCATTGCACCCGTCCAACCACCGCAATAACGTATCACGCACTCTAATCCGCCCCAAATCACCATCCAACCGCCGCAATAACGTATCACATACGCTAATCCGCCCCAAATTACCATCCAACCGCCGCAATAACGTATCACATACGCTAATCCGCTCAAATCACCATCCAACCGCCGCAATAACGTATCACATACGCTAATTCGCTCAAATCACCATCCAACCACCACAATAACGTATCACATACGCTAATCCGCCCCAAATTACCATCCAACCACCGCAATCACGTATCACATACGCTAATTCGCCCAAATCACCATCCAACCGCCACAATAACGTATCACATACGCTAATTCGCTCAAATCACCATCCAACCGCCGCAATAACGTATCACAAATGCTAATCCGCTCAAATTACCATCCAACTACCGCAATAACGTATCACATACGCTAATCCGCTCAAATCACCATCCAACCGCCGCAATAACGTATCACAAATGCTAATCCGCTCAAATTACCATCCAACTACCGCAATAACGTATCACATACGCTAATCCGCTCAAATCACCATCCAACCGCCGCAATAACCTACCTAAGTTATATAAAAGTCTAAAGGGGCGGCTCAGCCGCCCCTTGCCGTTTAATAATTCCGGTATACGTAAGGATCTTTCGGCGCCGGAATCCGTTCCAAGCCCGTCACCTTCAGCACCGGGACCGTTTGCTTGAATGGCTGGTACAGCTCCGACGTCAGCGTGCCCGTGACGTGGACCCACTGGTCGTCCGACAGCTCGGTGCCTTTCGGAAAATCCGCCAGCATGCCGAACACCCCGGAATCCGCCGCGCAATGGATGAAGCCGAAGCGGAAAACGAAATAATGGTTGTTGTCCGCCTGCTCCCCCTTGTACGCGAAACCGTCGAACGAGATCGTGCGTCCCATGAAGCTGCCGGGGTAATTGTAGATGACCTCCATGCCTTTCAAATAATTCGCGTCCGTCAGTTCAATCCGTTTCAGGTTCTTGAACTCGGCGTATTCTTTGTTTTTGATTTCCTCATAGCCTTCCGCCCCGTAATATACGCTCGTATCCGGCTTCAGGAATTGATGCTGCCCGGGGTTGTCCTCGCTGACGTCGATCTGCGGGAAAGAGAAGCCCTTGGCCTTCACGAAGCTCGAGTCGAGCGTCTGCACCGGCAAGAAGATCCCCGCGAAGATCGGCACGAACAAGACGGCCCGCCCCAGCGCCCGCTTCCATTTTGAAGGGCTTTCGTGCGTATGGTCATCTAAACCGTGCGAATGCTCGTGTAGATCGTCGTGATGATGGTCATGGTGATGGTGAACTTGCTCGTGAGGACCGTGCTCATGAGCGTCATGGTGGTGGTGATGGTGAGGATCGTCATGATCGTGTCCGTCTCCGTCATGATGCCGCGGCGCGTCCTTCTTCTCGGCCTCCCGCAGCCTTTCGGCTTCCGCTTCCCGGCGGTAGAAACGGATAAACTCGATCAAGCTGAACAAGGCGAACAGCGCGATCGCGATCGTGGACAGATAGCTGTACTTCGTATTGATGAATTTGTTCAAATTCCCTTGCGCGCGAATCGAGACGAACATCAGCGTGAACCCGAACAGAACGAAAAAGCGGATCATCCGAATACCCTCCCCACGATCAGCGAACCGACCAGCGTGAATACCGTCACGAGCGCGATCATCGCCGCGACGAACTTCCCCTTGAACGTTCCGGTCAGCATCAGCGTATTCTTGATGTCGATCATGGGCCCGTACACCAAGAATGCGGAGATGGCGCCGACGGAGAACGTGCTTCGGAACGAAGCGCCGATAAACGCGTCCGCTTCCGAACACAGCGACATGACGAACGCCATGCCGATCATGACCAGCGAGGAAGAGAGCGGATCATGGCCCAGGTGCATAAGCGTCGAGGTCGGGATGTAAGTCTGCATGCAAGCCGCGATGAAAGCGCCGATGACGACGTATTTGCCGACCGAGAAAAATTCCTCGATGGCATGCGCCAACACCCCGTACACCTGCGGCAGCCAGCGCCGGCCCGGCTTGAGGGACACCGCCCCCGTATCCGGTTCCAGCGTCGCCGCGACGGGCGCGGGTTCGGGTTTCGACCGAAGAGGAAGCTCGGGAAACAGGAAGGACAGCGCGATCGATATGAGGAAAGCCACCGCGACGGCCATCCCCGCCCGGATCTCCACCATCCTCCAATCGTTGCCGAACGCGATATAAGTTGAAAACAATACGATCGGGTTGATGACCGGTCCGGTGAGCATGAAAGCGATGCCCGCGTTTAACGGGACTCCTTTGCCGAGCAGTCTTCGGGTTATCGGAACGATCCCGCATTCGCAGGAAGGAAACAGCACCCCGACTCCGCACCCGAACAGCGAAGAGAGCAGCCGGTTGCGGGGCATGACGCGGGCGATCCAGCTTTCCGTCACGAAAATCTGGATCAGGCCGGAAATCAGCACGCCGATCAGCACGAACGGAATGGCCTCCATGACCATGCTGAGAAAGATCGTGTTCATTTGCAGAAAGGTTTTCATCGCGTTACCGCCTGTTCCGATGATCCAATTCCGTCAGGATCATCATGTCTTCTCATGAATAAACGCACCCTGCGGCCCTAAAGTCGCGCCCCAAATTTAACCGGCGCGCGCGCGAATTCGGCCGCCGCGAAAAAAAAGCCGGCAAGCGATCCGGATCCGGACCGCCTGTCGGCCTTTCCCTTACGGCGTCAGGACGCCGGGGAGTTCAATTTGATCAATTCGCGTTCCACGAACAGGGTCAATTCGTCTTCGTAACCGCCGGTAATTCTGTATTTGCGGATATAGTCTTTCACGAACTTGCGCGGATCCTTGGGCCGGAAAATCCTGGTCAGCTCTCGCAAACTTTCCTGAACTTCATTGTGGCTTCGTTTGGACATGCAATTCCCTCCCAGTGGAATGGATTCCGCACCGGTGCCCGGCGATGACTCCGGAGCTGAGGCGGTTTCCCATGAACCATGCAGGTTCGCCATGCAAGCTTCGTTGTCGATTCATCCTCCGCTTCTACAGAACTTCAGCATTCCTGCTCTTGTTTATTATACCAGTTCAAGGACGGGGATAAAAGAAAAAGTCAATCTCGGACCTCGAACCAGTGCCGGCTTCCCGAGAGAGCGAAGCGTTCGCCCGGGGATAACGCGTATCGTTTGCCCGGCACGAGCCTTATGCCGCCCTCGAGAAACGTTCCGTTGGATGACCCGTGGTCCTCCAGCGCGAACGTACGCGTCTCCTCGTCGAATCCGACGGTGCAGTGGTTCCGGCTGACTTCGCCGATTTCCGGCGGGAACACGACTTGGCATAGCTCCGGATCCCGGCCCAGCCGCAGTCCGCGACCGTTGATCCGGAAGCTGGCTCCTTCGAATTCACCGCCGATCCCGTGCAGACTCGGACCGTCCCCATGCTCCGCCGCGGAAGCCTGCATCATCGCGGAAACCCGCGAGATCGGCAGCGTGCGGTCGGCCGCCGCCCCCTCTTCGTCGAATTCCGCCGGGACGGCCGGGACTTTCCCGCCGGCGGCAGACGCTTCGGGTTTCCGCTCGGCGGGGTTCCCTTCCGGGATCCCTTGCTCGCGATCATCGAATGCGGGTTCCTCCGGATCTTCTTCCGCGTCGGCCGGATCCAGCATTTCCCGTCCCCTGGACGTCATCTGCAGAAACGCGATGACGGCGATCACCGCGATCGCGATGCCGATGCCGAGCGCAGCCAGAAGCGGCAGGGTGCCGAGCGCGGTCCCGACGGCCATAGGGAGAAAACCGGCGGGCTGATGGCCGTCCAGCGGCATCGCCGGCAGGAACCCGAATGCTCCCCGGCCCGCCCGCGCGGCCGCCCGCTTCCATCCGGCAGTCCCCGGAAGGCGGATCCGCCTTCTCTCCTTCCGATTCGTTTTCGTGCCGGGCAATCGATTCACCACGTTTCGTTCACCGTCAATTTCCGTATTGTAAACGCTTTCCGCTTGCGTCAAAAAAGAAAGCGGTGCAGAAGTTCTTTCCGTTAAGTATAGCCGAATCGCCTCCTTTCTTTCAATAAAGCGTTCTGTTTTTTTCATGAAATATTGGTGACATTTTCTAGTTCTCCGTTTCGGCGGCTCCTTCGGTATTCCCGCAAACGTATCGGCCGGCCCGCAATACGGCCGCGGCCGTATCCCGCAAGGCCGCCACCGCGTCGATGGGTTCGAAGTGAAGCAGCTTGCGGAGCAACGCCGTCTGCAGGCGGAGACTTTCTCCCCGTTCCAGCGCGGCCAGCAGCATCCGGGCGTTGCCGAACGCTTTCCGTGCCGCCTCGTCCGCGAACCATGCCGTCATCCGCGCCCCGAGCGCAGCCGCCTCCGCCCCCTTTTCCCTCCCGATTTTCACGGTCCGGACACAGGCGCTCTCCAAGGCATAAGCGTCGATCATCAGATCGGCGAGGATGGCGACAAGCTCCTGTTCCCGTTCCAAGCGCAAGCCATATCGTTGCAGCGCCAAACCGCCCGCGAGCAGGAACGTTTTCTTCAAAGCGGCCGCGATCCCGGTTTCCCTCTCCAGGAATTCAGCCGCTAGAGGCGGAAGCGGCAGCGGCTTCAGCAGTTCGGCCTGCGCTTCCTCCGCCCGGGCCAGCAGCGGAATGCCGCCTTTCAAAGCCCGCCGAAGCAGCGTCGTCGGGATGCGAAGCCGGTTGATTTCGTTCGTGCCTTCGAAAATGCGGAACACGCGCGAATCCCGGTAGATCCGTTCCGCGGGCGTCCCCGACGCGTACCCGGCGCCCCCGTGCAGCTGCAGCGTCTCGTCCGCGACCCGGCCCAGCGCCTCCGAGGCGAAGACTTTCACGATCGAGCACTCGATCGCGAATTCGGCCAGCGCTTCGTCCATGGCGCCGGGCTTCTCTCCGAAGGCGCGCGCGAACGCCCGGTCCAAGCACCCCGCGGTGCGATAGACCATGCTTTCCGTCACGTAAATCAAAGCGTTCATCGTCGCCAGCTTGGAAGCGTTGAGCGGAAACGAAGAGATCGGTTTGCCGAACTGCTTTCGCTCCTTCGCATGCGAAACGCTCAGCGTCAGCGCCTCTTTCATGACGCCCAATGCGGCGGCGCCCAGCTTCATTCGGCCCACGTTCACCGCGTTCAGGGCGATCCGGTGTCCCTTTCCCGCGGAGCCCAGCAGCCGGTCGCGCGGAGCCTCCACGCCGTCCAATCGGATCGGGCAGACGGATAGCCCGCGAAGGCCCATCATTTCGTCTTCCGGTCCGACGCCCGACGCAAGCGTATCCCGATCCAGCGCGAACGCGCTGAACTGCCGGCCCTCCAGCTTCGCGAAAGTCAGGAAGACGTCCGCGATCCCCGCGTTGGCGATATACCGTTTCGAGCCGTTCAGCACGCAGGACGTGCCGTCTTCCGCCACGGCGGCGTTCGTCCGCACGCCAAGGGCGTCGGAACCCGCCTCCGGTTCCGACAAGGCGAAGGCGGCAATCCGCCGGCCGGCTGCCATCTCCGGCAGCCACGCATGCCGCTGATCCTCGGTGCCGTAGCAGGCGATCGGGAGCATGCCGAAATCGGTATGGAACAGCGCCGCTAACGCGAACGAAGTGCAGGGGCCGAGCGTTTCGGCCAGCAGGGCGGCGCCGACCTGGCCGGGACCGGGCGCGCCGCCGGCAAGCGGCAAGCCGACTTCCAGCAAGCCGAGTTCCCCCATTCGGCGAAGGAGGCGCCGGGTCAGCCGGATATCGGGTTCTTCCACCCGTTTGAACGCGGGCAGCAGTTCCGACCGCAGGAAAGTTTCGGCCGACGCCCGCACCCGGCGGTGTTCTTCCGCGAAATCTTCCGGCGTGACGACGTTGTCCCCGCCGATGTCGGCCACCATGAAGCTTCCGCCGTACGGGGCGTGTTCCATGGCCGGTTCCCCCTTCCGCTGCCTTCACGCGTAAACTTCGAACACGGCGGCCGCACCCATGCCGCCCGGCGACCCAAGCGCGACGGCACCGAATCCACCGCCCCGACGCGACAGCTCGTGAAGCAACGTGACCGCCAGTCTCGCGCCCGTGCAGCCGACGGGGTGTCCGAGCGCCAAGCCGCCTCCGTTGACATTGACCAAGGCGGGGTCGATATCCAGCCGTTCAAGGAGCGGCACGCTCTCCGCCGCGAAAGTCTCGCCGATTTCCCAAAGCCGGATGTCCGATTCCCGAAGTCCGGCCCGCTCCAGTGCTTGGGGAACGGCGTACGAAGCGCCCATGCCGCCGATCTCCGGTGCCGTCGCGGCAACCGCGAACGACCGGAAACCCGCCAGCGGCCGAGCGCCCATCCGTTCGGCCAGCTCCCGGGTCGTCACCAGCATCGCTGCGGCGGCGTCCCCCGGCGGAGCGGAGTTGCCTGCGGTCACCGTGCCATGCCGGGTGAAGGCGGGAGGCAAAGCCGCGAGTTCTTCTTCCGTCGGCGGCGGTTGGTCGAGGTCATCCTCGGCGGCCTCCCGCCATGCCGGCCCGGCGATTCCTTCGCCGTCCACCACCGTGCGGACCGCGTTCAGAGCGACGATCTCAGGCGCAAAGCGGCCCTCGCGTACCGCTTGGGCCGCTTTGCGCCGGCTTTCGGCCGCGTAGCGGTCCTGCCGCTGCCGGGAGACGCCGTACCGGCGCGCCACGGTCTCCGCGGCGTAACCCGCCGCCAAGTATGCCGCGGGATAACGTTCCAGCAATTCGGGATGGGGACGTTGCCCATCGTCTTCCGGCGGAAACCGGCTCAAGCTCTCGATTCCGCCCGCGATGACGGAGTTCGCGGAACCCGTGCGAACCGCGTCGGCCGCGAGCGCGAGGGCTTGGAGCCCGGACAGGCCGAACCGATTCACCGTCATTCCCGGCACGGAAGCCGGAAAGCCCGCATGCAGGACACACAGCCGGGCCAAATTGCGGCCTTGCGCGCCCTCCTGCTTGGCGCAGCCCAGCATGCAGTCGTCCAGCAAGTCCGCCGGCCACCCCGAGGCCCTCCTCAGCGCTTCCGAGAGGACCGCCGCGCCGAGATCTTCCGGCCGGGTCTCGGCGAACAGGCCGCTGCGCGCTCTTCCGACGGGCGTGCGGACGGCAGAGACGATCACGGCTTCCCGCACAACGCGCTCCCTCCTATCCTGTTCGCGCTAGTTCCGCAAATACGCGCCATCCGTCAGCCAATAGCGGATCCGCTCTTGCGTCAACGGCTCGCCGAGCAGGCTGAGAAACGCTTCCCGCTCCAGCTCCAGCCAATGGGCTTCCCCGGCCGGCGTGCCTGCTCGGACGTCTCCGCCCGCCAGCACCTCCGCGAGCTTGCCCGCCGCCTTCGCGTCATGATCGCTGAATCGGCCCGCCCGGCGGCAGGCTGCCGCCCGAAGCTTAAGGGCCGCCGAAGCGTCCCGTCCGGCGGCGGCTGCATACGCCGAGCCGCCTTCTTCGCGGCCTTCCCCGCAGCGCGTGCCGCGCTCCCGATCCCGCTCCAGCTCGAGTACCGAACGGACCGCCTCCTGAATCCGATCATGGGGTTTCGCCGCCGTCAAGAAGTCCCCGGGCCGCGTCCAGCCAAGCCTTCGGACTTCGCCGCCGTTCTCCGACGTCCGCCCGAACGCCATCGCATCGTACAAGGCAACCAGCGGAAGCGAGGGTTCCGGCAACCCCGCCGGCTCCGCCCGGAGCGCGGCCAATTCCGCCGCCGCCAGGCAGCCGCCGGCAGCGGGAATGAGCCCCAGCTTCGCCTCCGGGAACCCGAACCGCGTCTCCCGGTCCAAAATCATCCGGTCCGCGGCCAAGCTCCAAGCGGCGCCCGGTCCCCAAACCCGGCCGTGGAGCGCGGCAACCGAAGGCTTCGTCATGCGGCGAAGGGACAACGCCGCTTCCTGCATTTCCCGGACCAAGAGGTCGATGCCGTCCCAATCCCCGTTCTCCGCCTCCGCGAGCAACAACCTAAAATTCCAGCCGGCGCTGAAATCGGGACCTTCGGAAGCCAGCACGAGTCCCCGCCAATCCCGCTCGACTTCCCGTACGGAACGGCGGACGGCCTCGGCGATGCCGGGACCGGCGCAACCGCCGGCGGAGCGGAACAACAGCCCGGCCACGCCGCGGCCCAAATCGACCAAGCAGGCCCCGTCTTCGTTCAGGATAACGGCGCCTTCATGAAGGACCGGCATGCGTTCCCCTCCCTCCGAGGCATCGCTGCCAACGTTCTTTTAAGGTCCCTAAACGATTTTATTCGCCGCCAAGTCTCCCGTATGACTCCGAACCCGGCCCCATGAACGAAGAAAAGCGCCGCTTCGGCGCGAAGCGGCGCTTGGATTCCCGGCTATTCCAGCAATTTCCTCAAGTCGGATAATTCGGGTTTCCGGAAACGGATGATGATTTCATGGCCGGAGAACGCGACGTCCTTGATTTTCAGCAGCTCCGGCAGTTCTTGCCCGATCGGCACCGACAGGCTGTCCACGAGATCGTTGGGCAGGCTGACGTCCTTGACCCGTACGGACTCCACGACGGCTTCCAGGTCGGGATCGCGCCATTCCAACCGATACACGACCCGCATGCCGAAGGGCACGCGATCTTTCCAGAGCAAGCGCAAATCCGCGGTCATCCGGTCATCCGACAAACCGAATTGCGCACCTTCCACGGTCACGTCCGGCCCCCGCTGCGGATGCTCCTCCAAGTAGGCTTTCAGCACGTCGTTCACGTCTTCCTCGGATAAGCGCAGGTCGAACGACATCCGCTTGGCCATGTCCATGGCTTTGTCCTTCAGGGATACGGTGCCGTGGTCCAGATTCAGCATCGGATCCGGCCGGACGTAGTACAGGCCGGCTGCCGCCGCGCCCGCGGCCAGCACGATCAAGACGATCAAGGCGAACAACAGCTTTTTCACGCCGGTCGATCTCCCCTTTCCGCGCGCCCCCATCCATTGACTTTCCCCGCCGGGAGGCGTATAAAATGAATAACACAAATTCGTTGACGGGAACAAGCCCTGCGATGACGCGGTCCCCAGAGAGCCGGCGATTGGCTGCAAGCCGGCGTCCGCCCCCGCAGCCGGCATCCTCCCCGAGAAGCCGCTCCGAAACTTGCGGAGTAAGCGCGGTCGGCAGCCCCCGTTACGGGCGGCGCGTTATGGAGTAACGCGTCTGAAGCGTCTCGCGCCGAATTCTGCCAGAGAGCGGCGCGCGGAACAAGGGTGGTACCGCGGATTCCGATCCGTCCCTTATGATCAGGGGCGGATTTTGTATTTTATTAAGAGAGGAAGAATGCCCATGCCCGGCTCCCCATTCCCGGCCCGAATCCCGCTGGCCGACGTGCTGCAGGCCCACCGGACCTTGCAGGACGTGATCGTGCCGACCCCTCTGCAGCTCAACCGGGGGTTGTCCGCGAAATACGGCTGCAACGTCTATCTCAAACGGGAGGATCAGCAGGTCGTGCGCTCGTTCAAAATCCGCGGCGCCTACAACCTGATCTCTTCCCTCCCCGAGGAAGAACGGCAGCGCGGCATCATTTGCGCGAGCGCGGGCAACCACGCCCAGGGGGTCGCTTTCTCCTGCCAGGCGCTGGGCATTCCGGGCATCGTATACATGCCCGCGACGACGCCGCGCCAGAAAGTGCATCAGGTGAAAATGTTCGGCGGCGCGTTCACGGAAATCCGGCTGACCGGCGATACGTTCGACGACGCCTACGGGGAAGCCGTCCGGGTCGCAAGGGAAGAAGGCCTGACGTTCGTGCACCCGTTCGACGATCCCCGCATCGTCGCGGGCAACGCCACGCTGGGCAAGGAAATCCTGGAGGCCGGCGTGTCCCCGGTCGACATCCTGATCGTCTCGGTGGGCGGCGGCGGGTTGGCGGCGGGCGTCGCCTCGTACGTCAAGGAAGTCAGCCCTGCGACCGCGATCATCGGCGTGGAGCCGGAAGGCGCGCCGTCCTTGACCCGTTCCCTGGAAGCCGGCGGCGTCGTCACGCTGGAGGAGATCGACAAGTTCGTGGACGGGGCCGCCGTCAAACGCGTCGGCGACCTGACGTACGCCATCGCCCGGGAGCTGCTGGACGACGTCATGCTGGTGCCGGAAGGGCGGGCATGCACGACGATCCTGGAGCTGTACAACGAGCATGCCATCGTCGCCGAACCGGCGGGCGCCCTCCCGGTCGCCGCCCTCTCGCAGATCGACCCGGACCGACTGCGGGGCAAAAACGTCGTCTGCATCGTCAGCGGAGGCAACAACGATGTCGACCGGATGCAGGAGATCAAAGAGCGCTCCATGATCTACGAAGGGATGAAGCATTATTTCGTCATCAACTTCCCGCAGCGCGCCGGCGCCCTCCGCGAATTTCTGGACGACGTGCTCGGCCCGTCCGACGACATCGTGCAGTTCGAATACACGAAAAAAATGAACAAGGAAAACGGCCCGGCCCTCGTCGGCATCGAGCTCAAAAGCCGGGAGGACTACGAGCCGCTGATCGGCCGCATGAAGCGCAAAGGCATCCAATTCGTCGAACTGAACCACGATCCGCTGCTGTTCAAATTTTTGGTATAACAACGAATAGAGACGTTACGATCCCGACAGCCCCGCTGTCGGGATTTTTCGCGTTAAAGGCGGGAATCGGGCTTCCAATTCTTGGGGATTCTAATGAAGTCTGAAAAATTCGAGTAACGGAGACGGGCATATGGTGATTCTCATTTTCTCGCTGGGCGCTTTGGCGGCATTCCTTATTACGAAGTCTTACAAATACATGGATCCTTATTACCCGACGGTGCTGTACGTCGTCTTGGTCTCCTTGCTGTATCCGGTCATCTGCCGAGGGTACATGGTTTGGCACTATCCGAGCTGGGGATGGTTCACCGACAAAGTGAACGGGCTGGTTCAGTCCGCCGTCTACTTTCCGTGTACGACGGTGTTGTTCCTGCGCTATTTTCCGCGCCGTACGGGGTCCAGAATCGCGTATTTGGCGGCGTTCGTCGCCGCGTATGCCATCATGGAAGGGCTGTTGCTCTACTGGAAACAGATTATCTACGAGCATGGCTGGAATTTCGGCTGGTCCGTCTTCATCGACGTGTGCATGTTCTCCATGATCTGGCTTCATTCCCGGAGCTGGAAGGCGGCATGGGCCGTATCGTTGTGCATTTTGATCCTGCTGTTGGCATTGTTCCGCGTACCTTATTACGCATAGGGAGGCTCGTGCTACCAAGCGTACGCCCGCGGCGCTTCGCCTCCGGGACCCGGGAAAATTTCGTCCAGCTTGGCCAGCGCGTCGGGCGCCAGTTTGACTTCCAGCGCGCGCAGGCTCCGCTCGAACTGCTCCAGCGTGCGGGCGCCGAGAATCGGGGCCGTCACCGCGGGCTGGTGCAGCAGCCAGGCCAGCGCCACCGTATCCTCGCGCTCGCCCAGCTCCGCGCAGAACCTGGAGAAGGCAAGGAGCTGACCGCGGACCTGCTCGATTCTCTCCCGCTGCGCCGCCCCCCGGACCCCGACGCCCGGCTTCAGCGCGTTCCCTCCGAGCAGCCCGGCATCGAGCGGCGCCCATACCGTTACGCCGATGCCGAGACCTTGCGCCGCGGGAAGCACCTCCAACTCCGGCAGCCGGCACAGCAGATTGTATTTGTGCTGCTCGGCGACGATGCCCATGGAACCCCGGGCTTTCGCTTCGCCCTGCGCGACGGCCAGATCCCACCCGGCGAAATTGCTGGAGCCGACGTACCCGATTTTGCCCTGCAGTCTGGCCGCTTCGAAAGCTTCCCAAATTTCGTCCCAGAGGACGCTTCGATCAACATGGTGCATGATATAGAGCTCTACGTGGTCCGTCCCCAGGCGGCGAAGCGAGCCTTCCAGATGCCGGCGGATTTTGTACGCGGACAACCCCGCTTCCCGATTGGGGCCGTCCAGGGGATCGCGCATGTAGCCGTACACCTTGGTGGCCAGCACGGTTTTTTCCCGGCGCCCGCCGCCTTGCCGGAACCAGCGGCCGAGGATCTCCTCGGTCAGACCTGATTTCTCCCCTCCGTAACCGTTCGCCGTATCGATGAATTGGATGCCGGCGTCCAGCGCCGCGTCCAGGATGCGGAAAGCCTCCCGCTCCTCCGTGTCCACGCCGAAGTTCATCGTGCCCAGGCACAGCCTGGATACCCGCATGCCGGAACGCCCCAGCTTCGCGTACTCCATATCCGACTCCTCCATCCCTTTGCTTTTCTTGAAAAAGATTCCTCCCCATCCTATGTCGCGGATCCTTCGGCCCAGAACATCCCGCTCCGGCATGCCGGCCGCAGCCGCAACGTCCCTCTTCCGCAGCAAGGCGTTTGGACAATGCCGAAGGATCACCTATAATGGAAAGTGTTTCCGAAACTTCATTCGGCTGCAGCCCGTAGAACTAAAGGAGGCCACGCATGAAAACGGCGCCGTTCAAGGGGCTTCTTCACGCGGATATGCTTCTGCACACCGTCATTTTGTTTTTGGTGGAATTCGTAAGGGGCGCCGTTCAGATCAGTTTTCTTTCCTTGTATGGGACCCGTCACCTCGGACTCGACCTGGACGTGATCGGCGCCGCGATTACGGCCAGCTTTCTGACGGACGCGATCGTGAAGTTGGCCATCGGATATTTGCTCGACCGATTCGCGGTACGCACCGTCGTTTCCGCCAGCATTCTGCTCTGCGCCGCCGGCATCTTGTTGATCGGCTTCGCGGACGTGCCTTGGCTGTTCATTACGGCAGCCGCGTTGTTCGGCTTCGGACTGTCGCCGATCTGGATCGTATGCCTCACGCGCATCCGGGAAGAGAGCCGCGGCGTCCAGATGGGCTTTTTGTACACGATCTGGCTGGCCGGCATGGGCACCGGTCCCGTGGTCGTCAACCTGGTGCTGGACGTCAGCCTGTCCGCCGCGTTCTGGACGCTCGCCATCGTGGCGCTGGCCGGCTGGCTGCTTTCCCTGCTTCTGGCGGGGGGCAGGGAAATCCATATCGACCGGGTTCCGTTTCTTCGCCAAATCTCTATCCTCGGCGCAAGGCTTCGGGAGATGAAGATACTGCTGCCCGGCATGGTGCTTCAGACGCTCGGGGCCGGCATGCTGCTGCCGATTCTGCCCACCTTCGCTTCGAAAAATCTGGGGATGACCTCCACCCACTACTCGGTACTCCTGACTTTGGGCGGCGTATTTACGGTCATCGGGTTGATTCCGATGGGAAAGCTTTCGGACCATTTCGGAAAAAAATGGTTTCTCGTGACCGGCTTCCTGTTGTTCGGCATCGTGCTCAACCTGCTCACGTTCCAGCCGTCGTATGGCCTGGCCTTGATCTGGGCGATCTTGCTCGGTCTTTCCTACGCGGCGGTGCTTCCCGCATGGAACGCGCTGCTGGCGGCTTATGTTCCGCCCGGACAGCAAGGACTGGGTTGGGGCGTGTTTTCGACGGTGGAAGGTTTGGGCGCGATGGTCGGCCCGTATGTCGGCGGAGTTCTGGCGACTTCGCTCGGCGAGGCCTGGGTCGTCGGCTTGGCGGGGTTACTGTTCGTGCTGATCAGCTTGTTTTACGTGTTTTTTCCGTTTCGAACCTTTCGCGGGGAGTAAAGGCGGGCTTCGAACTCCGGCGTGGCAGCCGGCGGCCGAAGCCGAAGGAGATTGATTCATGGGAATCGGGGAATGGCTGGCGCTCCATTGGTTGAATGTGGAGACGGCCTTGAAAGACTGGAAAACGGAAGACATCCAGACGCTGCTGGACCGGTATTCGGCGCTGGGGCCCTTGCCGGGGATTCTCCTTCCGCTGCTGGAGGCGCTGCTGCCTTTTCTGCCTCTGGTCGTGTTCGTGATCGCCAACGCATCGGCCTACGGGTTGTGGGCCGGTTTTCTGTATTCCTGGATCGGCGTGTGCCTCGGCGCCATGCTGGTGTTCCTGCTTGCCAGATGGATCGGGCGGCGGTACGGAGCGCGGATCCGGAAACGCTATCCCAAAACGGAACGGTTCTTCACCTGGATGGAGCGCAAAGGATTCACGCCGATTTTTCTGCTCTCGTGTTTTCCGTTTTCCCCTTCGGTGCTCGTCAATGTCTCCGCCGGCGTGTCCAACATGCCGCTTCATTCCTTCCTGACGGCGATCGTACTCGGCAAGGCGGTCATGATTTTCACGCTGTCCTTTCTGGGCTCGGACCTGCAGGCCATGATCGATCAGCCCTGGAGGCTGATTGCGGCGGTCGCGGTCCTGGTCGTGATGTGGTTCGGCGGCAAAAAGCTGGAGTCCCGATTCGAAACGAAAGACCGGGCATAAAGGGGGCGGGAAAATGTCGGCTGTGTCCTGGTGGGGGTACGGCATCGCGGTAACGGTGCTGGTGCTGCTGCTTGCCGGGTTGGTGGTCCTGGTCCGGATTATCTCCGGCGACTCGGAAAAATACGAGGAACTGAAAGCCATGCTGGACCCGCTGTTCCATGCGCCGGCTTTCCTGCGTCCCGGAGAAGAAGCTCGAGGGGATTCGAAGAAACGGGACGAAACGGCGGCCGTTGCTTCGCAAGAGAAAATTGAGCCGTTCGAGGAAAAATGCCCCGGATGCGGGGAAACGGTCACGCATGTGAATGCCGAATGTCCGTCTTGCGGGCTCCGTTTGATGGATGGATAGGTCGTTCGCAGGCATAACCGTTCCGCGCCCGAGGAACCCTAATCGGGCATCCTGATGACAGGAGGAGACGGCGATGTCCGGAGAACGTCCTTCCGCCGGCCAGGAGGAGGCCAGCCGGGC
Organism: Cohnella caldifontis; assembly: GCF_029360585.1. GTDB lineage: Bacteria > Bacillota > Bacilli > Paenibacillales > Paenibacillaceae > Cohnella > Cohnella caldifontis. Next base: position 147,390 of record NZ_JAQZSJ010000012.1, read on the forward strand.
CCAGGCCCGTGCCGACCGTACCGGCCAAGGCAAAGAGAAAGCGAGCCGCATGCAGTCGAAGGCGGATCGAGCCGCTTATCCCAAACATGGTTTATAACCGGGAGGTGGCCGCATCGTGAGCGACGAAAGCAGCTATGAGATGGATCCGATTTCCGGCGAACGAGTGGAAGTGGACGGCACCTACCAGAACGAATGGGGCCGGGAAGTCGAGCTGAACCGGGGCCAGACGTTCCCGGCCGATCCGGCGCTCGGCACCACGGGATGGCGGCTCATCGAATACAGCTTCGAGAACCACCACGACGGGCGCACCGATCCCCGGCTCGTGTCGAAGAAAGACGAGATCGAGCGGCAGCGCGGCAAAATCACGCACCCGAGGCGCCATTTGGTCCGCAAGGACCGATAACGCGTAAAACCGCCAGGACCATAATGGTTCCCTGGCGGTTTTACGTATTATCGGTCGGTCCCCGCGTTGCCGCTGGACGCGCCGTCAATGCAGACGCTAGCACCCCAATCGAGGGTAGTTGTGTAACTTTTTACATAACTTCGTCGCTGGACCTACCATTCGAGCGAGTTGTGTAACTTTCTTACATAACTCCGTCGCTGGACCTACCATTCGAGCGAGTTGTGTAACTTTTTTACATAACTTCGTCGCTGGACCCACCATTCGAGCGAGTTGTGTAACTTTCTTACATTACTCCGCCGCTGGACCCACCATTCGAGCGAGTTGTGTAACTTTCTTACATAACTCCGTCCCTGGGATCCTCGATCAAGCGTAGTTGTGTAACTTTTTTCACTGG